>NZ_LWBU01000373.1:333-290884 GCF_001646665.1 Streptomyces noursei
CCCGCTGGGTCAGGCACGAGCCGATGGTGACGATCCGCCCGCCGGGCCCCATCCGGGCGGCGGCGGCCCGCGACGCCAGGAACACGCCCCGGACGTTCACCGCCAGGACCCGGTCGACGTCGGCCGCCGTCAGCTCCTCCAGCGGGCCCACCACCCCCACGCCCGCGTTGTTGACCAGCATGTCCAGCCGTCCGCCGCCCAGTGCGTCGGCGGCCCGCGGCACGGCGTCCGCCGCCTCGGCCGCGTCGCCCGAGTCGGCCCGCAGGGCGACCCCGCGGCGGCCCGCCGCCTCGACCTTCCGTACCACGTCCTCGGCCGCCTCCCGGTCCGTCACGTACGTGATCGCGACGTCCGCGCCCGCCCGGGCCAGCCGCAGCGCCGTCGCGGCCCCGATGCCGCGGCTGCCGCCGGTGACCAGGGCTGTCCTGCCGTTCATGGTGTCCTCCGTGGATCCGCCACAAGTGGTTGCGGGCTCCATCACAGCGGAGGGGCGGGTGCGGCACCGGCGGGAATCGGACGGCGTGCCCGGGGCCCGTCCACCGATGAGTTCCGGGGGCGGGCGGGGTCACCACCCGTGACGCACGATGAGAGACGGACCCGACGGAGAACGGAAGGCACCTGCCATGGCCAAGCTCACCCTCACCACCTTCATGACGCTGGACGGCGTGATGCAGGCACCCGGCGGCCCCGACGAGGACCGCAGCGACGGCTTCGAGTACGGCGGCTGGAGCGTCCCCTTCGTGGACGAGGAGTTCGGCCGCTTCATGGACGAGGTCTTCGGACGCGTGGACGCCTTCCTGCTCGGCCGGCGGACGTACGAGATCTTCGCCGCGTACTGGCCGAAGGTCACCGACGAGAACGACCCCATCGCGGGCCGGCTCAACGCCCTGCCCAAGTACGTGGTGTCCCGGACGCTCGACAAGGCCGACTGGCACAACTCCACCGTCCTCGGCGGCGACCTGACCGAGGAGGTCGGCCGCCTCAAGCAGGGGCCCGGCCGCGAGATCCAGGTGCACGGCAGCGCCCGGCTCGCGCAGAGCCTCATCGCCCTCGGACTCGTCGACGAACTGAACCTGCTGGTCTACCCGGTCTTCCTCGGCAAGGGTCGCCGGCTCTTCCCCGACGGCGGCACCCCGGCCTCCTTCGAGCTCACCGGCCACCGCACCACGTCGACCGGGGTCACCATCCAGACCTACCGGACGGCCGGCCCGGCGCGGTTCGGCACGTTCGCACCCGGCGAGTGACCCCGAGCGGGCGCCCGGGGCCGGAGGCGGTGGCCGGGGGAGCGGTGGCCGGGGGCGGTGGCCGGGCCCGGGGGCGGTGGGGCCGGCCGGCCCGGCCCCACCGCCGTGGCGTGGCGGGCGGGGCCGGCCGGGCGTGGCTCAGCCGAAGGTCACGTCACTGCACAGGTAGTACGTCTGGTCCATGTGCGAGGCCTTCCAGATCGTGTAGACGACGTGGTGACCGGTGCGCCCGGGAGCGCTGACGTCACCGATGAGGTAGTTCTGGCTCGGCGCGTACCGGCCGGTCTGCCGGACGAGCTGGAGGTCGCTCCAGCTCAGCGCCTGGGTGGCGGGGTCGAAGCCCGGCCGGGTGACGTAGACCTGGAAGTAGTCGGCGCCGTGGCTCGCCTGGTCGTACAGCTTGACGGAGAACGTGCCGCCGACCCTCGTCGTCCGCCACGGGCCCACCGCGTCCAGGGCGTTGTAGCGACCGCCCTCGGCGCGGCCGCCGCTGCACAGCCGGCCGTTGGGGACCGCGGCCCGGTGGTCGCCGCCGACACCGTTGCGGTAGAGGCCGTTCCAGTTCCACATGGCGTTGGGGTCCGCGCGCCAGGCCTGCCAGCACATCGGATCCTGCTGCTCCATGGCCGGGTTCAGGTGGTCGCTGCCCCACCGTAACCAGCAGCCGTAGTTGCGGGAGGCGGGGTCGACGACCGATCCGTGCGCGGATGCGGTGCCCGTCCAGGGCAGCAGGCCGAGCAGCGTCGCGCACAACAGGACGAGCAGGTGCGGCACCCGACGGGCACGGGGTGCGGTGCGGTCATGACGGTTCATGTGCGGCTCCATCTTCCGGGTGTGGTCTTCCCCGCCTGATGGGAGCGCTCCCAGAAGCGCTCTACCCGTGCGCGCCACCGGAAAAACCAGGCCCCCTACACCGAGCGCATCCGGTCGGAGATCATCAGGATCCCGAACCCCGCCACCGCGATCACGATGTTGGCGAACACCTCCCGCCCGTGCAGCATCGCCACGTTCTCCGTCAGGTAGCGGGTGGGGCCCATGAAGGGGAACCAGCCCGTGAGTTCGCGCACCACCCCGCACGCACCGACGACCATGACCAGGGTTCCGACGACTTCGAGGATCTTCTTCATGCCGCCGATCGTCGGCCCGGCTCCCGGACCGGCGCATCGGCCACGGGCATGGGGACGCGGTCCGGAAGTACGAACCCGCGCGACTTTGGTAGCGGACCCGCCGCCCCGGCCCCGGCCGGCCCGCCCGTGCGCATAGCTTTGCCGGCATGACGCGCGCGGAGTACTCCTGGCTGCTGCCCTCGGACCTGGCCGAACCGGCCCGCCCCGGCGAACCCCGGCGCTCCGGCGGCCCCGAGGCGGACGAAGCCCCTGAAGCCCCCGTAGCCCCCGAAGGCGCGGGCGTCCCCGGCGGCTTCGACGTCCGCCGGGGACCGGGCGGTTCCGGCGGTTTTGGCGGTCCGGGCGGCCCCCGGGCGGGGCGCCACCGCCGTACCGTGCGCGACTGGATCGTCGACACTGCCGCCTTCGTCCTCGCCGGGTTCTTCGGCCTGCTCGCCGCGGAGGCCGGCAGCCGGTTCGGCAACTCCGAGGCCGCCGTCCTCGCCGACCAGCTGCTCGGTGCCGCCGCCTGCTGCGGGCTCTGGCTCCGCCGCCGGTGGCCCGTGGGCCTGGCCGCCGTCCTCTGCGTCCTGCACGCGGTGGTCCCCGCCGCCGGGGGCGCCGTGCTGGTCGCCCTCTTCGGGGTCGCCGTCCGCGTGCCGTTCCGGCGCCTCGCCCTGGTCGGCGGCCTGGCGCTGGTCTGCGGCGCCGTCCAGGTGGTCGTCCGCCCCGACCCGACGCTGCACCCCCTGGCGTCGGTCGCCGTCGGCGTCGTCCTGGTCCTGCTGGTCACCGGCTGGGGCATGCTCGTCCGCGCGCGCCGCCAACTCGTCGTCGCCCTGCGCGAACGGGCGCGACGCGCCGAGGCCGAGGCGGAACTGCGCGCCGGACAGGCCCAGCGCGCCGCCCGCGAGGCCATCGCCCGCGAGATGCACGACGTCCTCGCCCACCGCCTCACGCTGCTCAGCGTCCATGCCGGAGCCCTGGAGTTCCGGCCCGACGCACCCCCGCCCGAAGTCGCCCGCGCCGCCGGCGTCATCCGCGACAGCGCCCACGAGGCCCTCCAGGACCTGCGCGAGATCATCGGGGTGCTGCGCGCCCCCGGCGACCGCGGGGACGGCGACCGCCCCCAGCCCACCCTCGCCACCCTGGCCGCGCTCGTCGACGAATCGCGCGCGGCCGGCACAAAGGTCGTGCTCGACAACGGCATCGGCGACCCCGCCGCGGTCCCCGCCGCCACCGGCCGCACCGTCTACCGCATCGCGCAGGAGGCCCTCACCAACGCCCGCAAGCACGCCCCCGGCACCGAGGTCACCGTCACCGTCCGCGGCCGCCCCGGCGACGGGCTCACCGTCGACGTCCGCAACCCCGCCCCCACCGGACCCGTCCCGCACGTCCCCGGATCCGGCCAGGGGCTCATCGGGCTGACCGAACGCGCCACCCTCGCGGGCGGCCGCCTCGTCCACGGACCCGTGCCCGGCGGCGGGTACGCCCTGCACGCCTGGCTACCGTGGCCCCCATGACCATCCGGCTGCTCCTCGTCGACGACGACCCCCTCGTGCGCGCGGGACTCACCTTCATGCTCGGCGGCGCCGACGACATCGAGATCGTCGGAGAGGCCGCCGACGGCGCCGACGTCCCGGCCCTCGTCCGCGATACCGCCCCGGACGTCGTCCTCATGGACATCCGCATGCCGCGCGTGGACGGCCTCACCGCCACCGAACGGCTCCGCGCCCGCCCCGGCGCCCCCGAGGTCGTCGTCCTCACCACCTTCCACGCCGACGAGCAGGTCCTGCGCGCGCTGCGGGCGGGAGCCGCCGGTTTCGTCCTGAAGGACACCTCGCCCGCCGAGATCGTCCAGTCGGTACGGCGGGTCGCCGCCGGCGACCCGGTCCTCTCGCCCGCGGTCACCCGCCGGCTGATCGCCCATGTGGCGGACCGCGCCGCGGAGAACACCCGCCAGGCCACGGCCGCCGGCCGCCTGGCCGAACTGGGGGAGCGCGAACGGGAGGTGGCGCTCGCCGTCGGCCGCGGTCTCACCAACGCCGAGATCGCCGCCGCCCTCTACATGAGCGTGCCGACCGTCAAGACGCACGTCTCCCGGATCCTGGCCCGGCTCGGCCTCAACAACCGGGTCCAGATCGCGCTGCTGGTCCACGACGCGGGACTCCTCGACGAGCGCGGGGACGGCTAGCCTGGCCCGGTGATCACCGTCGATCTGAGCGCGTACGGCGAGGACTTCGTCGCCGACCCCTACCCGGTCTACGCGAAACTCCGCGAGAGCGGCCCCGTCCACCACGTGCGCACGTCCCTCGGCAACGAGGTCTGGCTGATCGTCGGCCACGCCGAGGCGCGCGCCGCCCTCGCCGACCCCCGGCTGTCGAAGGCGCCCGCCACGGTGGGGCGGCGGATGCTCGACGAGGAGGTCATCGGCCCGTACCTGCTCGTCCTCGACCCGCCCGACCACACCCGGCTGCGCAGGCTCGTCGCCCGAGAGTTCACCGGCCGGCGGGTGGAGGCACTGCGGCCGCGCGTCCAGCGCGTCACCGACGAGCTGATCGACGCCATGGAACCCCACGGCCGCGCCGACCTCGTCGACGCCCTGGCCTTCCCGCTGCCGATCACGGTGATCTGCGAGCTGCTGGGCGTCCCCGCCGCCGACCGGGACGCCTTCCGCGCCTGGTCGAGCGAGATCGTCGCACCGACGGGCGGAGAGTTCGAGACCTCCGCCGTCCACGCGCTCGGCGGCTACCTGGACGCGCTCATCGAGGACAAGCGGTGCGCCGGCCCCACCGACGACCTGCTCTCGGCGCTGGTGCGGACCCGCGCCGAGGACGGCGACCGGCTGTCGGCCGCCGAACTGCGCGCCATGGCCTACCTGCTGCTGATCGCCGGGCACGAGACGACGGTCAACCTGATCGCCAACGGCGTCCGGGCCCTGCTGGAACACCCCGGCCAACTGGCCGCCCTCCGCGCCGACCGGACCTCCTCGACGGAGCGGTGGAGGAGATGCTGCGCTACGACGGCCCCGTCGAGACGGGTACGGCGCGCTTCGCCCGCGAGCCCGTCCCGATCGGGGACACGGTCGTCCCGGCCGGCGCCGCCGTCCTCGTGGGCATCGCCGCCGGCGACCGGGACCCCGCGAGGTTCCCCGACCCCGACCGGTTCGACATCCGCCGCGACACCTCCGGCCACCTGGCCTTCGGGCACGGCATCCACCACTGCCTCGGTGCGCCGCTGGCCCGGCTGGAGGGCCGGACCGCGATCGGCGCCCTGCTGAGGCGGTTCCCCTCCCTGGCCCTCGACCCGCAGGCCGGGCCGCTGGACTGGCTGCCCGGCCTCCTCATGCGCGGCGTCCGCCGCCTTCCCGTCAGGTGGTGACGGCGCACGTGACCGGCTTCGACCTCTCCCTCGCCCGCGAAGTCCTCGACAGCCAGCCCTTCAGCCGGCTCGTCGGCGCCCGCATCTCCGCCTTCGAGGACGGTGAGGCCGTGCTGGAGGTGGACGTCCGCGACGACCTGCGCCAGCAGAACGGATTCCTGCACGGCGGGGTCCTGTCCTACGCCGCCGACAACGCGATCACCTTCGCCGCCGGCAGCGCGCTGGGTCCGGCGGTGCTCACGGCCGGCTTCTCCATCCAGTACGTCCGCCCCGCCACCGGCCGCTCGCTGCTGGCCCGCGCCTCGGTGGTCCACGCCGGCCGACGGCAGGCGGTGGTGCGCTGCGACCTGCTGACGGTGGACGAGGACGGGACCGAGACCCTGTGCGCGGTGGCCCAGGGCACGGTCCTGTCGGTGAACGGATCAGAGCGCTGACGGCACCTCGTCGAGGCGCACCGGGCGGCGCTCGCGGCGCGACAGCTCGCACGCCTCGGCGACGCGCAGCGCCCGGAGGGCCTCGTGGCCGTCGCACGGGTTGGCCAGCTCGCCGCGCGCGAGGCGCACGAAGGCGTCCAGCTCCGCCTCGTACGCCGGGGCGAACCGCTCCAGGAAGCCCGGCCACGGCTTGTCGGCCGGGCCGGGGCCGAGCGGTTCGGTGGACGTGATCGGTGTCCGGCCGTCGAGGCCCACCGCGATCTGGTCGCGCTCGCCCGCCAGCTCCATCCGTACGTCGTACCCGGCGCCGTTGCAGCGGGTGGCCGTCGCGGTGGCGAGGGTGCCGTCGTCGAGGGTGAGGAGCGCGGCGGCCGTGTCGACGTCGCCCGCCTCGCGGAACATCGCCGGGCCGCCGTCGGAGCCGGTGGCGTACACCTCCGTCACCTCGCGTCCGGTGACCCAGCGCAGGATGTCGAAGTCGTGCACCAGGCAGTCGCGGTACAGCCCGCCGGAGAGGGGGAGGTAGGCGGCGGGCGGCGGCGCCGGGTCGGAGGTGATGGCGCGGACGGTGTGCAGCCGGCCGATGCGCCCGGACCGCACGGCGTCGCGGGCGGCGCGGTACCCGGCGTCGAAGCGGCGCATGAAACCCAGCTGGAGCTGGGTGCCGGCCGCCTCCACCTCGCGGAGCGCGCCGAGGGTGCCGGGCAGGTCGAGGGCGATGGGTTTCTCGCAGAAGGCGGGCAGGCCGGCGCGGGCGGCGCGGGCGATGAGGTCGGCGTGGGAGGAGGTCGCCGAGGCGATGACCACGGCGTCGACGCCCCGGCCGAAGAGGGCGTCGACGGTCGGCGCGGCCGCGGCGCCGGTGAGTTCGGCGACCCGGGCCGCCCGGCCGGGGTCGGCGTCGGTGACCACGAGATCGGCCACGTCGGGGTGACGGCTGAGCACGCCCGCGTGGAAGGTCCCGATACGTCCCGTTCCGATGAGTCCGATGCGCATGGCCCCCAAGGTGGTGCCGAGCCTGTCATCGTGTCAAGCTTTTGTCCTGACAACATGACTTCACAACTTCCCGTCATCATTCCCTGTGGATAGGCTCGGCCCGTGCCCAAGCAGACCCGAGCAGCCAGAGAAGAGACCGGTTCCGTGGTGCGCCTGCCGCTGAGCGTGGACCGCACCAGCCCGGTCCCGCTCTACTTCCAGCTCTCCCAGCAGCTGGAGGCGGCCATCGAGCGCGGGACGCTCACCCCGGGGAGCCTCCTCGGCAACGAGATCGAGCTGGCCGGACGGCTCGGCCTGTCCCGGCCGACGGTCCGCCAGGCCATCCAGGCCCTCGTCGAGAAGGGCCTGCTGGTGCGCCGCCGCGGCGTCGGCACCCAGGTCGTGCACAGCCAGGTCAAGCGCCCGCTGGAGCTGAGCAGCCTCTACGACGACCTGGAGGCCGCCGGCCAGCGCCCCGCCACCATCGTCCTGGCCAACCGCGTCGAGCCCGCCCCCGCCGAGGTCGCCGCCGCCCTCGGCGTCCCCGAGGGCACCGACGTCCGGTACGTCGAGCGACTGCGGTTCGCCCACGACGAGCCGGTGGCCCGGCTCCGCAACCACCTGCCGCTCGGCCTCCTCGACCTGGACACCGAACTGCTGGAGGGCACCGGCCTGTACCGGATGATGCGCGGCGCCGGCATCACCCTGCACAGCGCCCGCCAGAAGGTCGGCGCGCGGGCCGCCACCGGACTGGAGGCGGAGCTGCTCACCGAGGAGAAGGGCGCCCCGCTGCTCACCATGGAGCGGACGACCTTCGACGACACCGGCCGGGCGGTGGAGTTCGGCAGCCACATCTACCGGGCGTCGCGGTACGCCTTCGAGTTCCAGCTCCTGGTCAGGCCATGAGGCCTGACCGGGTGTCTCGCCGATCACGCCGGGCTCCCGGTGTCCGCCACCGCACCTCGGGTAAGAATGTTCGGACAAAGTATTGACGGGTCCCGCCCGCCCCCGTAGAAACTCACCCAGCCGCAATTCGGCGGCGCCGGGGAGACAAGGCGGATCACGCATGCGTACCACCCGCACGGCGGCAGCGGCCCTGCTGGCCGCGGCCGCGCTCACCGTCACCGCCGCCGGATGCAGCAGCTCGGGCGGCAAGGACGCCGAGGACGGCGGCGCCCGCGGCCAGGGCGGCGGCACGAGCGCCACCACCCCCCGCATGACCGTCGCGATGGTCACCCACTCCGGCGAGGGCGACACCTTCTGGGACATCGTCCAGAGCGGTGCCGAGGCCGCCGCCGCCAAGGACAACGTCGAGTTCCTCTACGCCGCCGACAAGGAGGGCAAGGGACAGGCCGCGCTCATCGACTCGTACGTCGCCAAGAAGGTCGACGGCCTCATCGTCACCCTCGCCAAACCCGAGGCGGTCAAGGCCTCCGTCGCCAAGGCCGTCGCCGCCGGCATACCGGTCGTGACGATCAATTCCGGCGGACAGCACTCCAAGGCCTTCGGCGCGATCGGCCACATCGGCCAGGACGAGGCCGTGGCGGGTGAGGCCGTCGGCGAGGAGCTCACCGAGCGCGGCCGGAAGAAGGCGCTCTGCGTCATCCACGAGCAGGGGAACGTCTCCCTCGAGGAGCGCTGCGCCGGGGTCGCCAAGACCTTCGACGGCACTGTCGAGAACCTCAACGTCGAGGGCACCAACATGCCGGCCACGACGTCCTCCGTGGAGGCCAAGCTCCAGAGCGCCAAGGACATCGACGCCGTCGTCACCCTCGGCGCCCCCTTCGCCGCCGCCTCCGTCAAGGCCGCGCGGAGCGCGGGCTCCCGCGCCGAGATCGACACCTTCGACCTCAACGCGGCCGTCGTCGCCCAGCTCAAGGCCGGCCAGATCGGATTCGCCGTCGACCAGCAGCCCTACCTCCAGGGCTACCTCGCCGTCGACGGCCTCTGGCTCCACGGGACCAACCTCAACGTCATCGGCGGCGGCAGGCCGGTCCTCACCGGCCCCGCCCTCGTCACGAGGAAGGACGTACCGGTGCTCGAGAAACTCACCGCCCGCGGTACCCGATGAAATCCGGGCACATCACCATGACCCATACTTGGCCAGTCGTACGACAGAAGGCACAGCGGACACAACAGGCACATCAAGAGGGGCACGGCGTCGTGGCAAGGGTTCGGACAGGAGTACGCGCGCTCCGCGCGGTGCTGGCGGCGGTCCTCGGAGTGTCCCTCGCGGGAGCCGTGGCCGGATGCAGCGCCACCGGCGGGAAACGCGCCGAAGACGCCCGCAGGGCGGCCGCCGCCGAAGGCCGTTCCGCGGTGAACACCCCGAAGTGGACCTTCGCCATGGTGACCCACTCCGGCGACGGCGACACCTTCTGGGACATCGTCCAGAACGGCGCCAAGCAGGCCGCCGTCAAGGACAACATCAACTTCCTGTACGCCCACAGCGACGAGGGCCAGCAGCAGGCTCAGCTGGTGGACTCCTACATCGACAAGAAGGTCGACGGACTCATCGTCACCCTCGCCAAGCCCGACGCCATGAAGGCGGCCGTCGCCAGGGCCGTGAAGGCCGGCATCCCGGTCATCACCGTCAACTCCGGATCCGAGCAGTCCAAGTCGTTCGGCGCCCTCACCCACATCGGGCAGGACGAGACGGTCGCCGGCGAGGCCGTCGGCGACGAGCTGGACGAACGGGGCCGCAAGAAGGCCCTGTGCGTCCTGCACGAGCAGGGCAACGTCGGCCACGAGCAGCGCTGCGCCGGCGTCGGGAAGACCTTCGGCGGCGCCCTCCAGAACCTCTACGTCGACGGCACCAACATGCCCGACGTCCAGGCGTCCATCGAGGCCAAGCTCCAGACCGACCCCACGATCGACGCCGTCGTCACCCTCGGCGCCCCGTTCGCCGACGCCGCCGTCCAGGCGAAGAAGAGCGCCGGGTCCGAGGCGGAGATCGACACCTTCGACCTCAACGCCAAGGTGGCCGCCGGCCTCAGCGCGGGGCAGCTCGGCTTCGCCGTCGACCAGCAGCCCTACCTCCAGGGGTACGAGGCGGTGGACCTGCTGTGGCTGTACCGGTACAACGCCGACGTGCTCGGCGGCGGCCGGCCGGTCCTCACCGGACCGCAGATCATCACCGAGAAGGACGCCGCCAGGCTGGCGGAATTCACGGAGCGAGGAACCCGATGACCGCGACCGCACCACCGGTGAAGGACGGCGCCCCCGCCGACGAACGCCTCCTGCGCACCTCACCGCTGCGCGCCCTGCTCGGCCGCCCCGAGCTCGGCTCGGTCGTCGGGGCCGTCGCCGTCTTCCTCTTCTTCTCGATCGTCGCCGACAGCTTCCTGCGCGCGTCCAGCTTCGGCACGGTCCTCTACGCCGCCTCGACCATCGGCATCATGGCCGTACCCGTCGCGCTGCTGATGATCGGCGGCGAGTTCGACCTGTCGGCCGGCGTGCTGGTGACCAGCTCCGCGCTGATCTCCTCGATGTTCAGCTACCAGATGACCGCGAACGTCTGGGTCGGCGTCCTGGTCTCCCTCCTGGCCACCCTCGCCGTCGGCGTCTTCAACGGCGTCATGCTCACCCGGACGAAACTGCCGAGCTTCATCATCACGCTCGGGACGTTCCTGATGCTGACCGGCCTCAACCTCGGCCTGACGAAACTGATCAGCGGCACCGTCTCGACGAAGACCATCGCCGACATGGAGGGCTTCTCCTCGGCCCGCGCCCTGTTCGCCTCCCAGTTCACCCTCGGCGGCGTCGACGTCAAGGTGACCATCCTGTGGTGGTTCGGCCTGGTCGCCCTCGCCACCTGGATCCTGCTGCGCACCCGCTTCGGCAACTGGATCTTCGCCGCCGGCGGCGGCGCCGACGCGGCCCGCGCGGTGGGCGTCCCGGTCCGCACCACCAAGATCGGCCTCTACGCGGGCGTGGCCTTCTGCGCCTGGGTCTCCGGCCAGCACCTGCTCTTCTCGTTCGACGTCGTCCAGTCCGGCGAGGGCGTCGGCAACGAGCTGATCTACATCATCGCGGCCGTGATCGGCGGCTGCCTGATCACCGGCGGGTACGGCTCCGCCATCGGTTCGGCGGTCGGCGCGTTCATCTTCGGCATGACCAGCAAGGGCATCGTGTACGCCGAGTGGAACCCGGACTGGTTCAAGTTCTTCCTCGGGGCGATGCTGCTCCTCGCGACCCTGCTCAACGCCTGGGTCCGCAAGCGCGCGGAGGCCACCAAGTGACGGCACTGGTAGAGCTCGACGACGTCAGCAAGTACTACGGCAACATCCGCGCCCTCGAAGGCGTCTCCCTGGAGGTCCACGCAGGCGGGATCACCTGTGTCCTGGGCGACAACGGCGCGGGCAAGTCCACCCTCATCAAGATCATCGCCGGGCTGCACACCCACGACGGCGGCACCCTGCGCATCGACGGCGAGGAGACCTCCCTGGCCTCCCCGCGCGAGGCCCTGGACCGGGGCATCGCCACCGTCTACCAGGACCTGGCCGTCGTGCCCCTGATGCCGGTGTGGCGCAACTTCTTCCTCGGGTCCGAGCCCACCAAGGGCGCCGGCCCCTTCAAGCGCCTCGACGTCGGCCTCATGCGCGAGACCACCCGCTCCGAGCTGCTGCGCATGGGCATCGACCTGCGGGACGTGGACCAGCCGATCGGCACCCTGTCCGGCGGTGAGCGGCAGTGCGTGGCGATCGCCCGCGCCGTGTACTTCGGCGCCAAGGTCCTCGTCCTCGACGAGCCGACCGCCGCCCTGGGCGTCAAGCAGTCCGGGGTCGTCCTCAAGTACGTGGCGGCCGCCCGCGACGCCGGCCTCGGGGTGGTGCTGATCACCCACAACCCGCACCACGCGTACCTGGTCGGTGACCGGTTCGTGCTGCTGAAGCGCGGAGTGATGTCGGCGAGCCACACCAAGGAGTCCGTCACCCTCGACGAGCTGACCCGCCAGATGGCGGGCGGCAGCGAGCTCGAGGACCTCCGCCACGAGCTGGAACGCGCCCCCGCCCCGACCCACCTCGGCGGCCACGGCAACCGCCCGGACCCGGCGCCCTGACCCCGGCGCGCCCCCGCCCCCGGCCGTACACCTGGCAGAATCGGGGGCGGCGGGCGCCGTCCGCCGCCGGACCCCCCACCTCCCCGGCCCCCCACCAGCAGGGACGACAGGACTCGTGAGCACGTACCGCGATCTCGCCCTCCCCCGGGCCCTCGGCGCCCGGGCGGCGGCGACCCCCGGCGGATCCGCCCGTGCCACCGTCCTGCGGACCGTCTCGGCCCGCGAACGCCGCTCGCACCTCACCGCGCCGCGCGTGCCCACCGTCGGCATCGACATCGGCGGGACGAAGGTGATGGCGGGCGTCGTCGACGCGGACGGCCGGATCCTGGAACAGATCAAGACCGAGACGCCCGACAAGTCCAAGAGCGCCAAGGTCGTCGAGGACACCATCACCGAGCTGGTCCTGGACCTCTCCGACCGGCACGACGTGCACGCCGTCGGCATCGGGGCCGCCGGCTGGGTCGACGCCGACCGCAGCCGCGTCCTCTTCGCCCCCCACCTGGCCTGGCGCAACGAGCCGCTGCGCGACTCGCTCCAGGCCCGGCTCGCCGTGCCCGTCATGGTCGACAACGACGCCAACACCGCCGCCTGGGCCGAGTGGCGGTTCGGCGCCGGCCGCGGCGAGGACCACCTCGTCATGATCACGCTCGGCACCGGCATCGGCGGCGCCATCCTGGAGGACGGGCAGGTCAAGCGAGGCAAGTACGGCGTGGCCGGCGAGTTCGGCCACATGCAGGTGGTGCCCGGCGGCCACCGTTGCCCGTGCGGCAACCGCGGCTGCTGGGAGCAGTACAGCTCCGGCAACGCCCTCGTCCGCGAGGCCCGCGAGCTGGCGGCGGCCGACTCGCCGGTCGCGTACAACATCATCGAGCGCGTCAAGGGCTCCGTCGGCGACATCACCGGCCCGCTGATCACCGAACTCGCCCGTGAGGGCGACGCGATGTGCATCGAACTGTTCCAGGACATCGGCCAGTGGCTCGGCGTCGGCATCGCCAACCTGGCCGCCGCCCTCGACCCGTCCTGCTTCGTCGTCGGCGGCGGCGTCAGCGCCGCCGACGACCTGCTCATCGGCCCCGCCCGGGAGGCCTTCCGCCGCCACCTCACCGGCCGGGGCTACCGCCCGGAGGCCCGGATCGCCCGCGCCCAGCTCGGCCCGGAGGCGGGCATGGTCGGCGCCGCCGACCTCGCCCGGCTCGTCGCGCGCCGCTTCCGCCGCGCCAACCGCCGCCGCCTGGAGCGCTACGAGAAGTACGAGCGGTACGCCCAGGCCATCCGCAACGGCGGCGTCACCGGCCGCAGCACCCGACCCCCCCAGGAACCGTAGTCATGTCAGTCATGTCCGTGCTGAACCAGCCCGCGTCCCCGGAGGAGCGCCGGCGCATGATCCGCCGCCGCGTCCTGACCGCCGTCGTCATCGTGCTGCTGATCGGCATCCCGGCCGGCTACCTGGTGATCTCCGCCCAGCAGAGCCGCGCCAGCGGCCGCGACAAGGAGGCCGAGTCGTCCGTCACCGGCCTCCGGGACAGCTGGCCGTCGAAGATGAAGCGCCGCGTCTTCGAGGTCCCCATCCCCGGCGGCTCCACCGAGGTCGCCTACTTCGAGACCAGCAACTGGAAGACCAGCAGGCTGTACGTCGAGTTCACCACCAGCGGCACGGGGCTGGACGACTTCCTGAACGACATCGGCACCAGCCGCGCCGCGCTCGACGCCGCGGACGTCACCATCGGCGAGCGCGACGCCCGCACCGTGGGCTGGACGTTCCCGCTCGGCCGCGACTGGTCCGCCACCACGCACCGCCAGAAGGACCCGCGCCCCACCCGCGACATCACCGTCGACCTCACCGACCCGGCGGCCCCGCGCGTGTACGTCGTCTCGACGGCGACCCCCTGACCCTCGGGGGCCGGTTCCGCTCGCTACCCTGGAGCGAGTGAGCCAGACGCAGACGACCGAACCGCAGCCAGCAGGCCCCCTCACCCTCCAGTACCGGTCCGACGGCCCCGACGAGGCGCCCGTCCTGATCCTGGGACCGTCGCTGGGCACGACCTGGCACATGTGGGACCGGCAGATACCCGAGCTCGTACGGCAGTGGCGGGTCGTCCGGTTCGACCTCCCCGGCCACGGCGGCGCCCCCGCCCAGCCCGCGACCTCCGTCGCCGAGCTCACCGACCGCCTGCTGGCCACCCTGGACGAACTGGGCGTGCAGCGCTTCGGGTACGCCGGCTGCTCCATCGGCGGTGCCATCGGCACCGACCTCGCCCTGCGCGCCCCGCACCGCCTCGCCTCGCTCGCCCTGATCGCCTCCTCGCCCCGCTTCGGCACCGCCGACGAGTTCCGCCAGCGCGGGGTGATCGTCCGCACCAACGGCCTCGACCCGATGGCCCGCACCGCCCCCGAGCGCTGGTTCACCCCCGGCTTCGCCGCCGCCCAGCCCGCGATCGTCGAGTGGGCCGTGCAGATGGTCCGCACCACCGACGCCGCCTCGTACGTCGGCGCGTGCGAGGCCCTGGCCTCCTTCGACGTACGCGCCGACCTCGGCCGCGTGGGCGTCCCCACCCTCGTCCTGGTCGGCTCCGAGGACCGGGTCACCGGCCCGGCCGAGGCGCGCCACCTGGTCGCCGGCATCCCCGACGCCCGGCTCGCCGTGGTGCCCGGCGCGTCCCACCTCGCGCCCGTGGAGCAGCCCGCGGCCGTCACCGACCTGCTGGTACGGCACTTCTCCACCTCGTGGCAGGCGGTCTCCGACTCGTCGACCGGCCTGGCCGCGCTCGCGGCGCCGCCCGTGGTTCCGGCCCTCGCCGCGCCGGCCGCCCCCGCGCCCGCCGCGCACGCCGCCCCGCCGGGCGCCGCCGTCCTCGCGGGACCCGGCGACACCGCCGCCCCGCACGCGGCCGCCCTCCACGCCCCCGGAGCCGCTGCCCACGCGCCCGGAGCCGTCCTCCACGGGCCCGGCGCCCACGCCCCCGGAGCCGCCCTCCACGGGCCCGGCGCCGTCCCGCCGGGCGCCGCGCCGGCCGGAGCCGTCCCGCCGGGAGCGGTACCCGCGGGGACCGTGCCCGTGCCCGTACCGGCGCCCGGTGGCGCACCGCACGCGGCGGCCGCGCCCGGCGCCGCCCAGGCCGCCGCCGCCCGCACCGCCGGGCCCCTGGTGGCCGAACCCGCCGCGGCCGGCCGGCCCGACCCGTACGACGCGGGCATGAAGGTGCGGCGCGAGGTCCTGGGCGACGCCCACGTCGACCGCGCCATGGCCGCCGCGGACGACTTCTCCGGCGACTTCCAGGAACTGATCACCCGCTACGCCTGGGGCGAGGTGTGGACCCGCGAAGGACTCGACCGCCGCACCCGCAGCGCCGTCACCCTGACCGCCCTGGTCGCCGGCGGCCACCTGGACGAACTCGCCTTCCACACCCGGGCGGCCCTGCGCAACGGCCTGTCACCCGCCGAGATCAAGGAAGTGCTGCTCCAGACCGCCGTCTACTGCGGTGTCCCGGCCGCGAACTCGGCGTTCCGCGTCGCCCGCCGGGTGATCCTGGAGGAGACCACACCGGAGGCGTGAGCGGACCCGGCAGGAGGAGGACGCCCCCCATGAGGCTGACCAAGATGTCCCACGCGTGCGTGCGGCTGGAGAAGGACGGGCGCACGCTCGTCATCGACCCGGGCGGGTTCAGCGAGCAGGACGCGGCGCTCGGCGCCGACGCCGTCCTGGTCACCCACGAGCACCCCGACCACTTCGACGAGGGGCGGCTGCGGGCCGCCCTGGAGGCCGCCCCGGGCGCCGAGATCTGGACGCTGCGCAGCGTCGCGGAGCAGCTCTCGGCGGCCTTCCCCGGCCGGGTCCGCACGGTCGGCCACGGCGACACCTTCACGGCGGCCGGCTTCGACGTCGAGGTGCACGGCGAGCTGCACGCGGTGATCCACCCCGACATCCCCCGGATCACCAACATCGGCTTCCTCGTCGACGACGGGGCGGTCTTCCACCCCGGCGACGCGCTCACCGTCCCCGGCCGCCCGGTCGACACGCTGCTGCTGCCGGTGATGGCCCCCTGGAACAAGATCTCCGAGGTCATCGACTACGTCCGCGAGGTGAAGCCGCGGCGCGCCATCGACATCCACGACGCGCTCCTCACCGATCTGGCCCGGCCGATCTACGACCGCCAGATCGGTGCCCTGGGCGGCACCGGCCACGGCCGGCTGACGCCCGGGGACGCGACGGACCTCTGACTGTCACAGGCCCCCGATAGGCTGGGGGCCATGCGCATCGCCACCTGGAACGTCAATTCGATCACCGCCCGGCTGCCCCGGCTGCTGGCCTGGCTGGAGAGCAGCGGCACGGACGTGCTGTGCATCCAGGAGACCAAGTGCACCGCGGAGCAGTTCCCCACCGACGAGCTGCGCGAGCTGGGGTACGAGTCGTCGGTGCACGCCACCGGCCGGTGGAACGGCGTGGCCCTGGTCTCCCGCGTGGGCCTGGAGGACGTCGTCCACGGCCTGCCGGGCGGGCCGGAGTACGACGGCGCGGCCGAGCCGCGGGCCATCTCCGCCACCTGCGGCCCCGCCCGCGTCTGGTCGGTGTACGTGCCGAACGGCCGCGAGGTGGCCCACGAGCACTACGCCTACAAGCTGCGCTGGCTGGAGGCGCTCAAGGCGGCCGTCGCCGACGACGCCGCGGGGGCCCGCCCCTTCGCGGTGCTCGGGGACTTCAACATCGCGCCGACCGACGAGGACGTCTTCGACCGCGCCCTGTTCGAGGGTTCCACGCACGTCACCGAGCCCGAGCGCGCCGCGCTGGCCGGGCTGCGCGAGACCGGGCTCACCGACGTGGTGCCGCGCCCGCTGAAGTACGACCACCCCTTCACGTACTGGGACTACCGCCAGCTGTGCTTCCCCAAGAACCGGGGCATGCGCATCGACCTGGTCTACGGCAACAAGCCGTTCGCCGACGCCGTCAAGGACTCCTACGTCGACCGCGAGGAGCGCAAGGGCAAGGGCGCGTCGGACCACGCCCCGGTCGTCGTCGACCTGGACGTGTAGCGCGCGCCCTGTAGTGCGTCCGGTGGGTTCGGTGCGAGGCTGGGCGGTATGAACATCCCTTTCCTGGAGGCCTGGCGCAAGCGGCACGGCGGCGGCCGCGCCCCTTCCGCGGTGGAGCGTGACGCGGAGGGCGTGGCCGACATGCTCGCGGAGTGCGACCTGCTGCGCTCACGGGTGCAGGAGTTCGGGGTCCGACTGGACGACACCCCGCGGTCGTTGGAGGCCATCGACCAGCTGCTGCCGCGCTGGCGGGACGACCCCGAGGAGCTGCCCTGGCTGGGCAACGACGCGGGTCTCTACCTCGGCACGGTGATCGTACGGACGGTGGCGGGCGCGCACTGGTACCTGACGCCGGGCGGCCACCCCGTCGTCCGGCTGGTCTCCGGCCGGGAGATCCATGTCGTGGAGGCCGGTCTCGACTGGGCGATCAGCGGTTCGCCCGAGCTGTCGCAGATCTACGCGGAGGCTGCCGAGGGGTAGTACCGGTTGGGGTGGTTATACGGCTTATGCCGCCTTTATGCGTGTCGGCGGTCCGAAGTCCCTTTCGTGGCTGGATAGTTTGCGCTGACCTCGACACAGCCGGGAAGGGGCGGGACAGCGTATGGCCGTGGCAGGACGCGGACCATGACCCGGCCGGCCGGAGGGCGGCGGAGCCGCCCCGGAACCGGGGCGGCGGACACCGGACCGGCGGCCGCGGCGACGCTGCCGCCCGGACGCCCCCGTGCGCCCCTGCGGGACGCGGAGGGCGCACGGCGGCGGGTCGGGGTGCCGGAACACCGAGGGGACGGGCCCGACCGGCGGCGGCCGGAGATCACTTCTCGCGCAGCGGGACCGACACGTACGACGGGTCGGACGACGGCGAGGAGAAGGTCAGCCGCGCGCCGGACGGGTTGTGCTCGATGTAGAGCGGGTCGACGGTGTCGACGACCAGCGCGAGCCGGTGGCCGGCCGGGACGTCGTAGGACGTGGAGAACAGCTCCAGGTCCACGGCGAACGGCCGGCCCGGCGTCCTGTCGTGGAAGGTGTACGGCGCGTTGGTCACCAGTTTGCCGACGCCGAGCGGGCCCACGTCGTAGAGGTAGGCGACCAGGGTGCCGCTCGACGCGGTGCTGGTGACGGTGGTGTGCAGCTTCGCCGTGCCCCGCACGCGCTGGACGGAGCCGTACCGCTCGGACTGCCAGACGGCCGCGAAGGACCGGGGGAGGAGCGGGATGGAGGCCATGGGGGGCAGCTTGAGGAACTGGTCCAGGGTGCTGGAGAGCATGACGATGCCGCCGTTGGCGCCGGAGTCGACGTTGGCGTACACCTTCTGCGCGTCGGCGAGCGCGATCTTGCGCTCGGTCGCGCCGACGGACTTCCAGTCGGGGTAGCCCTCGTACGCCCCGGACGTACGGGACTTGAGCTGGACCGGCTGCTCCCGGTCGATGCCGTTGTCGACGCCCTTGAGATGGTGGTCGAACCAGCGGTGGGCGTTGGTCCAGGTGTCGTTGGGCAGGCCGAGCAGGCCGGTCGCCTCGGCGGTGGCGTGGTCGCCGGGGCGGAACTCGAGGCGCTTGGGGCCGGTGAGCTTCTCGTAGAAGGAGGCGTACTGGTTGGGCGGGAAGATGGTGTCGCCCCAGGCGTTGCCCAGCATGATCGCGGTGCCGTTGGCGTTGATCCGGTCCAGCTGGAAGGCGGGGGAGCGCTTGGCGCCCCACGCGATCATCTCGTCCTCCTGGTCGAGGTTGGAGGCGAGGAAGTCCTTGAGGGTCTGCCGGAGTTCGGGGCTCGGCCGGCCGGTGAGGTAGCCGGTGCCGCCGAGCATCGCGGCGGCCTGGAGGTGCTGCGTGCGGCCGCTGTAGATGGACTCGATGAGGTCGGCCCAGCCGCTCAGCGCGACGACGGCCTTGATCCGGTCGTCGTGCGCGGCGGCCAGGAGGCTGATGCCCGCGCCGTAGCTGACGCCCGCCATGCCGATCCGCTCGGGGTCGGCGGGGGTGTTGGCCAGCGCCCAGTCGATGACCTTGGAGGCGTCGGCGACGTCCGGCGGGCCGGCCACCTCGATGTTCCCGCCGGACTCCCAGAAGCCGCGGGAGTTGTAGCCGACGACGACGTAGCCGGCGTCGGCGAGCTTGCGCGCCTGGGCGAGGTACTCGATCTGCGGCATGGACCAGCTCGTCGGCAGCACGATCACCGGGTAGCGGCGCGTCCCGTCGGACCCCGCCGGGGTGACGACGTTGGCCTTCAGTACGGTGCCGCCGTCGCCGGCGATGTCGACGAACCGTATACCGGCCGCCCCGTCGGTGGCCGCGGCCGCGGGGGCGAACCCCAGGGCCGTTCCGGCCAGAAGGGCGGCCGAGACGGCGCCGGTGGTCGTCGTACGCAGGACAGTGTGCCGCTTCGCCACGGTTCGTTCCCCCATCGCAGTGAGCGCTTGAAAGGTGAACCGAAGAAAAGCACGAGTGGCTTACCGCAGGTAACCCGTCGGTAAGTTACGCAGTAGTAACGATTATTGGACGTCGTGTCAACGAAGGGCGCTCTTCGCCTGCCAGTCGGCCCAGGACAGGTTCCAGTCGCCGTAGCCGTTGTTGAGGGCCTGCGTGCCCTTGGCGTCGCCGCCGTCCACCTCGAACGGGTCGCCGACCTGCACCTGCTCGTACACCCAGCGGGCGTCCGGGGTGTCCATGCCGATGCAGCCCGAACTCCGGTTGGCGTTGCCCATGTAGCGGGCGTTCCACGGCGCGGCGTGCGCGTACATCCCGGACCAGGTCAGGCGCATCGAGTAGTCGACCATCTTGTCGTACGCGTCGCCCAGGCCGACCGTCTCGGAGCGCATGTTGATGGTGCCCTCCTTCGACATCAGCACGGTCCGCCCGCGCCAGGACGCCTTGTCGCCGCCCGGGGTGCCGCCTGACATCGGGATGTCCCTGACCTCGCGGCCGTCCCGCAGCAACGTCAGCCGGTGGCTGTCCAGATCGACCTTGACCACCTGGTTCCTGCCTATGGTCACCTTGGTCGTGTAGTCGCGGACGAACCAGCCGCCGTCACCGCCCGAGTCGACGCCGTTCAGCTGCGCGTCGAGGGTGACCTTGGTGCCCGGCTTCCAGTACTTCTCGGGCCGCCAGTCGACCCGGTCCTTGCCCGACCAGTCCTCCATCCAGCCCCACGAGCCGACCGTGCCGTTCGAGGTCGTCACCTTGAGGTGCTTCTCCACCTCGGCCTTGTTCTTCACCGGGTGGTCGAAGACGATCGACAGCGGATGGGCGATGCCGACCGTGGTGTTCTTCCCCGGAGCCAGCGTCAGCTTGTTGACCTTCCCGGCCGCGGCCGTGGCGAAGCCGGCCTCGGCCGTGCCGCCGGCCGCCGACCGCGCCACGACCGTGTACGCGGTGCCGGGCGCCGCCTTGCGGGTGGACGTCCAGGTGCGGCCGTCGGCCGAGACCTTCCCGGCGAGCGTCCCGCCCTTGGAGTCGCTGACGGTGACCTGCCGCAGCTCCCCCTCGGCCAGGGTGACCTTCACCGGCTCGCCCGCCCGGGCCTGCTTCCCGGTGAGGTTCACCGTGATCCGGGTGTCGGGCGCGGTGTCCTTCCCGTCGGCCTTCGCCGGTCCCGCACCGCCCGAGCACGCGGTCAGGGCGGCCGCGGCGAGGACCGCGGTACCGCCCAGGGCGGCGGTGCGGAAGGGGCTGCGCGGGCGTGTGCGGGTCACCTGGAAAACCTCCGATGCGTTCGTTCGTCCCTGGGGGAGAGGGCGATCGGAGGCTTCGGGTTGCCCGGGAGTGCCGGAAATCTCCGCGCGTGCCGAAGGTGCCGCTACGGCACCTCGGCCGCCGGGGCGGTGCGGGCCGCCCGGGTCACGTCGGCCACCAGCTCGACCACGTCGGGACCGTACGCCTGCGAATTGACCACCTTCAGCAGCAGGACGAACGAACCGTCGGTCCCGTGCTTCCGCGCCAGCTCCTCGTGGTGCCGGACCAGGTACCGGCTGGCCGCCTGGTTGGTGATCGCGCGCTGGCCGCAGAAGAGGAACACGGGTCGCGCGCCCTCACCGACGGTGAGCCGGGCGAGGAGGACGTACTCGGTCGTCCCCTTGTCCATGGCGTAGCGCTCCGTCCCGATGGTGAAGGCGCCGCGCTCGGCGGCCGGCTCCACCTCCGTGTTGACGTCCACGCCCGGGAGCAGGGTCGCCAGGTGCGCGGCCATCCGGCGGTTCGAGTACGGCCCGCCCAGGCAGAACTCGGTGCGCTCGCCGAACCCCTGCTGCGCGGTGTCGTGGTGCACGATGCGGGCGTGGGCGCCGCAGTCCTTGACGAGCGCCGACAGCTCCAGCAGCGCGAACACGTCGAAGCGGTGCACCACGCCCTCGCCGCCCGCCTCGCGGTTCACCACCAGCAGGCACTCGGCGTTCCCCGGCAGCCCGAAGAAGGCCTGCTTGCGGCGGAGGCGGCGGCGCCACAGCGCGGAGCGGGCGAGCCAGCCGAGCGAGGCGCTGACCCCCGTGGCGATGACGCCGAGCAGGATGTTGAGCAGGTCTTCATACATGGGCGCGCATGGTAGCGGGGGACCGGAACACCGTCCGAGGCGGTCCTGGCACGGGGCTGCCCGCGAAGTTAGGCTGCCCGGACGGTCGTTGACTGGAGGTACGGATGCGTCGGTCCCACGTACGTAACGTCTCGCTCGCCGCTGTCGCCGCCACGGTCCTGTCGGTGGGGGCCGCGGCACCGCCGCCCACGGAACGTCCGGCACCCGCCAAGACACCGGTGGCCGTCGGACACGGCGGCGCCGTCGCGAGCGTGGACCCGGACGCCTCCGCCGCCGGGATCGAGGTGCTGCGGCGCGGCGGCAACGCCGTGGACGCGGCCGTCGCCACCGCCGCCGCCCTCGGGGTCACCGAGCCGTACTCGGCGGGCATCGGGGGCGGGGGCTACTTCGTCTACTACGACGCCAGGACCCGCACGGTCCACACCGTCGACGGCCGTGAGACGGCGCCCCTCTCCGCCGACGAGTCCCTGTTCCTCGGCGAGGACGGCAAGCCCCTTCCCTTCGAGGAGGCCATGACCAGCGGGCTCGGCGTCGGCACCCCGGGCACCCCCGCCACCTGGGACGCCGCGCTCGACGCCTGGGGCAGCAAGTCGCTGCGGGACCTGCTCAAGCCGGCCGAGCGGCTGGCCCGCGACGGATTCACCGTCGACGCCACCTTCCGCGCCCAGACCGCCGCCAACGAGGCCCGGTTCCGCGACTTCCCCGCTTCCGCCGAGCTGTTCCTGCCGGGCGGAGCGCTGCCCGTCGTGGGATCCGTCATCAGGAACCCGGACCTCGCGCGCACCTACGAGAAGCTGGGCCGGCACGGGGTGGGGGCGCTGTACCACGGCGAACTGGCCCGCGACATCGTCCGCACCGTGCAGGACCCGCCCGTCCGGGAGGGCGCCACCCGGAAGGTCCGCTCCGGCGACCTCACCGAGCGCGACCTGGCGGTGTACCGCACCAAGCGGCAGCGCCCCACGAAGATGTCGTACCGCGGCCTCGACGTCTACGGCATGGCCCCCTCCTCGTCGGGCGGCACGACCGTGGGCGAGGCGCTCAACATCCTGGAGCGTACCGACCTGTCGTCCCTGCCCAAGGCCGGCTACCTGCACCGGTTCATCGAGGCGAGCCGCGTCGCCTTCGCCGACCGGGGCCGGTGGGTCGGCGACCCGGCGTTCGAGGACGTCCCGGTCAAGGGGCTGCTGTCGCAGCGGTTCGCCGACTCGCGGGCCTGCCTCATCCGCGACGACGCGGTCCTGAAGAGCCCTCTCGCACCGGGCGACCCGCGCCGCCCCGTGCCGTGCGCGACGACCGGCAGGGCCGCGCCGACGACGTACGAGGGCGAGAACACCACGCACCTGACGGCGTCCGACAAGTGGGGCAACGTCGTCGCGTACACCCTCACCATCGAGTCGACCGGCGGCAGCGGCATCACCGTGCCGGGGCGGGGCTTCCTGCTCAACAACGAGCTGACCGACTTCTCGTTCGCTCCCGCCGACCCGGCCGTGCACGACCCGAACCTGCCCGGGCCCGGCAAGCGCCCCCGCTCCTCCATGTCGCCCACGATCGTCCTGGACGACCGTGACCGCCCGGTCCTGGCCCTCGGCTCCCCGGGCGGCGCCACCATCATCACCACCGTGCTCCAGACCCTGACGGGCGTCCTGGACCGCGACCTCCCGCTCGTCGAGGCCATCGCCGCCCCGCGCGCGAGCCAGCGCAACCAGGCCACCACGGAACTCGAACCGGCCCTCTACGACAGCCCGCTCCGCGCGGAGCTGGAAGCCCTGGGCCACGCCTTCCGGCGGAACCCCGAGATCGGTGCCGCCACCGGTGTCCAGCGCCTCCCGGACGGCCGCTGGCTCGCCGCCGCCGAGAAGACCCGGCGGGGCGGCGGCTCGGCCATGGTGGTCCACCCGGCGGGCCGCCCGTAGCACGGCCGCCGGCCGACCGGCGCGCACCCGTCCCGCGCGCCCGGTCGGCCACCGGTCGGCTCGACCGTACGGCCGTACGCCGGCGTCCACCCGCCTCCCGGGGGCCGGTGGGCGCGCCGAGCGGACGCGTACGGCTCGGCCGCTCCCGATTGCCGCCCCGGTGACGGGCGCGTTCGATGGAAGGGAGGCCCGGCGGACCGCCCGCCGGAGGGAGAAGGGGAGAGGCGACCATGGACCTGGTACTGCGTCCCGGACGCGCGGACGACGCCCCGGAGTGCGGCAGGATCTGCTTCGAGGCCTTCGACGGCATCGCCCGGGAGCACGGCTTCCGCTCCGACATGCCGGGTCCGGAGGCCGCCGCCGACATGTTCCGGATGGTGTTCGGCCACCCCGGGTTCTACACGGTGGTCGCCGAGCTGGACGGCCGGATCGTCGGCAGCAACTGCCTCGACGAGCGTTCACCCGTGGCCGGCGTGGGGCCGATCACCGTGGACCCGGCCGTGCAGGACGGCGGCATCGGGCGCCGCCTCATGCACGACGTCATGGAGCGGGCGGCCGACCGAGGGGCGCCCGGCATCCGGCTGCTCCAGAGCGGCTACCACTGCCGGTCCTTCGCGCTCTACGCCGGCCTCGGGTTCGCGTTCCGCGAGACCCTCGCCTGCCTCCAGGGGCCGCCGGTCGGCGGAACGGTCCCCGGGTACGTGGTGCGCGCGGCCACCGACGCCGACCTGGCCGCCTGCGACGACCTGTGCCGCCGCGTCCACGGCGTCGACCGCGGCGGCGAACTGGCCGACGCGGTCAAGGCGGGCACGGCACGGGTGACCGAGCACGACGGCCGGATCACCGGATACGCCACCGACCTGTCCTTCTTCGCCCACGCGGTCGGGGAGACCACCGAGGACGTCCGGGCGCTCATCGCCGCGGCGCCGTCCTTCGGCGGCCCCGGCATCCTCGTCCCGGCGCGCGACAGCGACCTGCTGCGGTGGTGCCTCGGCAACGGGCTCAAGGTGCAGCAGCTCATGAGCCTGATGACCGTCGGCCTCTACAACGAGCCGGCCGGGGCGTACCTGCCGTCCATCCTGTACTGAGGGTCCGTCCTGTACTGAGGACGGGGCACCCGGTCCTGCCGGGCGCGGGCTCGCTCAGAGCGCCGTCAGTACGCGCGGGCCCCCGGCCGTGATCGCCACCGTGTGCTCCGCGTGGGCCGCCCGGCTGCCGTCCAGGGTGCGCACCGTCCAGCCGTCGTCGTCCGTGCGGTGGCCGTCGCCACCGCCGCCGATCACCATCGGCTCGATGGCCAGCACCATGCCGTGGCGCAGCAGCATGCCCCGGCCCGGCCGGCCCTCGTTGGGCACGCCGGGGTCCTCGTGCATCCGCCGCCCCACGCCGTGACCGCCGAACCCGTCCGGGATGCCGTAGCCCGCGGCACGGCACACCCGGCCGACGGCGTGCGCGATGTCCCCGATCCGGTTGCCCACGACCGCCGCCGCGATCCCCGCCTCCAGCGCCTCGTCGACCGTGCCGACCAGCCGGGTGTCGGCGGGGCGGGCCCGTCCGACCGTGAAGCTGACCGCCGCGTCGCCCGCCCAGCCGTCCAGCAGCGCACCGCAGTCGAGGCTCACGAGGTCGCCGTCGCGCAGCCGGTAACCGTCCGGTATGCCGTGCACCACGGCGTCGTTGACGGACGCGCAGAGCACCGCCGGGAACGGCACCGGAGCCCACTGCGGGCGATAGCCCAGGAAGGGTGACGCGGCACCCGCCTCGCGCAGCACCTCGCGCGCGACCGCGTCCAGGGACACGAGCGTCGCACCGGGGACGGCCGCGCTCCGTGCCGCCGCCAGCGCCTTTGCGACGACCCGTCCGGTCGCACGCATGGCCTCCAGGGAGGCATCGGTCTTGATCTCCACCATGCCAATTACTATACCGGTATTAGTATGGGTTCATGGTTCGTACCCCCCTCACCCCGGAAGAGCGCGAACGCGGCGAGCGCCTCGGCCGGTTGCTGCGCGAAGCGCGCGGCCCGCGCAGCATGGTCGAGATCGCGGCGGCCGCCGGGCTGTCGGCCGAGACCCTGCGCAAGATCGAGACGGGACGCGCGCCCACGCCCGCCTTCTTCACCGTCGCGGCGCTCGCGGGCGCGCTGGGCCTGTCGATGGACGACCTGGTCACGCGGTGCGCCCCGGTGCCCCGCAGCGACGCCGCCTAGGCCGCACGCCGCGAGGCCCGGGCGGCTCGTGTCGCGGGCGGGCGACGGAGCCGGAGCCGCGCGGCGCCGGGCCCGTCCGCCCCGGCCGGCGGGCGGGGCCGTCCGCTCACCCTCGGCGCCCGCACGGCGCGGATGGCGCGGATGGCGCGCCGCTGCCGTCATGGCCTCAGGCGTGCCCGGCCGAGGCCATCGCCTCCTCCAGGAGGGCGCGCGCCTTGTCCTCCGCCGCGTCGTACCGGTCCGGGTGGGCGGAGCGCTGGACCTCCTGGGCGGTGGCGCCCGCGCTGAGGTGGGGGGACCGGCGCTCCACCCGGACGGCCCGCTCGAAGAACCGCCGGGCCGCGTACGGCACGTGCCTGATCTGCTCCGGGGTGCCCCAGCCCTGGCTGGGGCGCTGCTGGAAGACGCCGAGCGAGTCCTTGTCGCCGCAGTCGAGGTTGTTCATGTGGGACTCGACCCAGCCGGCCTCGAAGGCGGCCAGCATGACCTTCTCCGAGACCCCGAGGTCGCGGCCCACGGCGTAGACCGTCCTGGTGACCTCCGGGTCACGGTCCGGGGGGATGTGGCAGGGGGGTGTCATGACCGCGATCTTCCCGTCCCCCGCCGCCCCGGAACCCGCGCGTCGTGAAGTCGACACCCTCCGCCGGTCGCACAACCCGGTTCCACAGACGGGTAGTTGGCGCGGCGGCCGCGCCCGGCGCGCCGATCCGCCCCGGCGGGCACCGCCCGCGGCCCGGCCGGGGCGCGGATCACGCACCGGCCGGGCGCGGGCGGCGCGCGAGGGCGTAGGCTCGCCGTCGTGATACCTGAGGGATTGCGGCACGGCCGTTACGTCAGCCTGACCACGTTCCGCAAGAACGGCACGGGGGTCGCCACGCCGGTCTGGTACGCGGTGGACGGCGACGAGCTGTTCGTCTGGACGCGGGAGGACTCCTGGAAGGTCAAGCGGCTGCGCCGCGACAGCCGGGTGGTCGTCACCGCCTGCGACGTGCGCGGCCGGGTCGCTGAGGGTGCCGCGAGCGCCGAGGGCACGGCACGGCTGCTGGACGACGTCAGGGCCGTGCGGAAGCTGATGGCCCGCAAGTACGGCTGGCAGTTCTGGATGGCCGACTTGCCGGCCGCCCTGGTGCGGCTCGGCAAGCGGCCGCACCTGGGGATCGCGGTGAAGTTCCCCGCCGAAAAGCCCCTGTAGCCCCCCTGTAACACGGCTGGGGTCGAATGCCTCCGGACCCGGGGGATCCCATTCGGCCGCGGACGGGGGCATGCATGACGGACCATCACCTCTCCGAGGAGGTGCGGACGTTCGCGGGGTACCTCGCGCACCTGGTGGCGGAGCTCGACGAGGGCGGCGGCTGGTACGGCGTCTTCCTGCACCGCGACCCGCACGGGATGCGGGCCTGTCTGCACGGGGCGGAGGTGCCGCCCTGGGACGTGGTCGAGGCGCTGCTCCACGACCTCGCGGCGGTACGCGGTGAGCCCCGGGCGCGGGAGGTGCGGGCCGAGGCGGTACGGGCACGGGAGCTGCACGCCGCTGCGGCCGCCGCGCACGACCGGCGCCCGGACGGCCGGCGGGCGCTGCGGGAGCGGCTGGCGCTGATGCGGCGCGAGCAGGCCGGCGCCGTACGGCGCGGGGAGGAGCTGCTCGCCCGGCTGGCGGCCGTCCCGGAGGGCACCCCGGAGGCTGAGGGGCTGGCGCAGGGCCTCGCCTGGGTGCGCGACGACCATGCCAGGGCGACGGCCCGGATCGAGGAGTTCGGCGCCCGGCTCGCCGCGCTCCCCGAACCCCCCGCTCCGCCACCCCCGCCCCCGCCGCCACCCCCGCCCGTGGCCGCCGCCTCCGGGCCGCCGCCCAAGCCCGCCCGCAGGCGCCCCCGCGGCGCCCGGTACGCCTGGCTGGAGGTCGACGACACCGCCCCGGACGCCCTCCTCCCGGACGCCACCGCCGGCCCCGCGCCCGTGCCCGACCTGCCGCCCGCCGCCACGACACCGCGCGGCGCCCGCTTCGGCGCCGGCCCCGGACCGGAGGACCCGCGGCGGGCGCCGCAGCCGCCCGGGTCGCGGGAGGCGCCGCCACCCGGCGGGGACGAGGACGCCGACGGGCCGCGTGCCGCCCGGGACGCCGTCGCCGTCCTGCTGCGGCTCCGCGCCGAGGGCCGCGGCGGCGAGGCGCACGCCCTGCTCTGCGAGGCCGCCGCATGGCCGGCCGCCCGGCTGCCGCTGCTCGCCGCCGAACTGCACCGGGCGGGCCTCGGCCCCGACTGGGGCACCCTCCTGTGGGAGGCCGCCGCGCAGCCCCCCGAGCGGCTCGTCGCCCTCGCCGGGGCGCTCACCGCCGCCGGGCGGGACGACGACGCTGCGCAGCTGCTGCGCCAGGGCGTCGCCCGGCCCCCGGCCGAGACGGCCGCCGCGGTGCTGGCGCTCGACGGGAGCGGCCGCCCCGAGGAGGCCGCCCTCCTGATCCGCGCCTTCGCCGGATCCCGTACCGCCGAGGAGGCGGTCCGCCTCGCCGCCCACGCCCCGCACCGGCTGGTCCCGCCCCTGCTGGCCGCCGCCCCGACCGCCGCGCATCGGCGGGACCTCCTCCACGCCCTCCGTGTCGCGGGCCTGCCCACCTCCTGACGCCCGGGGCGCCCCGCTCGCCGGCCCGGCCGTGACCCGGTGCGCACGTGTCCGATGTGGACCAGTCGGGTACGAAACTTGATCGACTCCGGCGGTTGCTGGCGGCGGTCTTGCCCCGCCGTGTGACGAGGCTTACGTTCGCTTCCTACGCACCCCGTCTACGTGCGTAGAGGCTCTCTGACGCCACGCCGAAGGAGCAGCTCATGTCCCACATCGTGCGTGCCGCCCTCGTCCAGGCGAGCTGGACCGGCGACACCGAATCCATGATCGCCAAGCATGAGGAGCACGCCCGGGAGGCGGCCCGGCAGGGCGCCAAGGTCATCGGCTTCCAAGAGGTGTTCAACGCGCCCTATTTCTGCCAGGTCCAGGAGCCGGAGCACTACCGCTGGGCCGAGCCCGTGCCCGACGGCCCGACCGTGCGGCGCATGCAGGACCTCGCCCGCGAGACCGGCATGGTGATCGTCGTCCCCGTCTTCGAGATCGAGGACGCCGGGTTCTACTACAACACCGCCGCCGTGATCGACGCCGACGGCTCCTACCTCGGCAAGTACCGCAAGCACCACATCCCGCAGGTCAGGGGCTTCTGGGAGAAGTACTACTTCAGGCCGGGCAACCTCGGCTGGCCGGTCTTCGACACCTCCGTGGGCCGCGTCGGCGTCTACATCTGCTACGACCGCCACTTCCCCGAGGGCTGGCGCCAACTCGGCCTCAACGGCGCGCAGCTGGTCTACAATCCCTCCGCCACCCACCGCGGCCTGTCCGCCCACCTCTGGCAGCTGGAGCAGCCCGCCGCCGCCGTCGCCAACCTCTACTACGTCGCCGCCATCAACCGCGTCGGCCGGGAGGAGTACGGGGACAACGACTTCTACGGCACCAGCTACTTCGTGGACCCGCGCGGCCGGTTCGTCGGCGACGTGGCCTCCGACAAGGACGAGGAACTGGTCGTCCGCGACCTCGACTTCCGGCTCATCGACGACGTACGGCAGACCTGGGCCTTCTACCGCGACCGGCGTCCCGACGCGTACGAGGGACTGATGAAGCCATGACCGGGAACGGGCACACCGCCGACCTCCACGCGCGCCACCGGGCCGTCATCCCCGACTGGGTCTCGCTCTACTACCGGGACCCCATCGAGATCACCCACGGCGAGGGCCGGTACGTCTGGGACGCCGGCGGCAAGCGGTACCTCGACTTCTTCGGCGGCATCCTCACCACCATGACCGCCCACGCCCTGCCCGAGGTCACCAAGGCGATCACCGAACAGGCCGGGCGGATCATCCACTCCTCGACCCTCTACCTCAACCGCCCCATGGTGGAGCTGGCCGAGCGCATCGCCCGCCTCTCCGGCATCCCCGACGCCCGCGTCTTCTTCACCACCTCCGGCACGGAGGCGAACGACACCGCCCTGCTCCTGGCCACCGCGCACCGCCGCACCAACCAGATCCTGGCCATGCGCAACAGCTACCACGGCAGATCGTTCTCGGCGGTCTCCGTCACCGGCAACCGCGCCTGGTCGCCGACCACCTACTCCCCGCTCCAGACGCTGTACGTGCACGGCGGCGTCCGCGGCCGGGGGCCCTACGCCCACCTGTCCGACGCGCGGTTCATCGAGGCGTGCGTCGCCGACCTCGAGGACCTGCTCGGGCACACCGGCGACGTCGCCGCGCTGATCGCCGAGCCGATCCAGGGCGTCGGCGGCTTCACCTCCCCGCCCGACGGGCTGTACGCCGCGTTCCGGGAGGTCCTCGCCCCCCGCGGCATCCTCTGGATCGCCGACGAGGTGCAGACCGGCTGGGGGCGCACCGGCGAGCACTTCTGGGGCTGGCAGGCGCACGCGGCGAGCGGCCCGCCCGACGTCCTCACCTTCGCCAAGGGCATCGGCAACGGCATGTCCATCGGAGGCGTCGTCGCCCGCGCCGAGGTCATGAACTGCCTGAACGCCAACTCCATCTCCACCTTCGGCGGTTCACCCGTCACCATGGCCGCCGGCCTCGCGAACCTCTCGTACCTCCTCGAACACGACCTCCAGGGCAACGCCCGGCGGGTCGGCGGGCTGCTCGTCGAACGGCTCCGCGCCGTCACGGCGAGCCACCCGTTCGTCCGGGAGGTGCGCGGCCGCGGCCTGATGCTCGGCATCGAGCTGGTGCGGCCCGGCACGGACGAGGCCGCCCCGGAGGCCGCCGCAGCCGTCCTCGAAGCGGCCCGGGAGGGCGGCCTGCTCATCGGCAAGGGCGGCGGCCACGACACCAGCGCCCTGCGGATCGCCCCGCCGCTCTCCCTGACCGTCGCCGAGGCCGAGGAGGGCGCCGCGATCCTCGAACGGGCCCTGCACTCGATCTGACCCCAAGGGGGCGACCCACCCATGAGCACTGCCCGCACCCTCATCCGAGGCGGCCTCGTCATCACCGCCACGGACGAGACCCACGCCGACATACTGATCGAGGACGGCCGGATCGCCGCCCTCGCCGCCCACGGCTCCACCGTCTCCGAGTCGTGGACCGCCGAGCGGACGATCGACGCCACCGGCAAGTACGTCATCCCGGGCGGCGTCGACGCCCACACCCACATGGAGCTGCCGTTCGGCGGCACCTTCGCCTCCGACGACTTCGAGACCGGCACCCGCGCCGCCGCCTGGGGCGGCACCACCACCATCGTCGACTTCGCCGTCCAGTCCATGGGCCACGCGCTGCGCGACGGCCTCGACGCCTGGCACGCCAAGGCCGACGGCAAGTGCGCCGTCGACTACGCCTTCCACATGATCCTCTCGGACGTGAACGAGTCCTCCCTGAAGGAGATGGACCTGCTGGTGGAGGAGGGCGTCACCTCCTTCAAGCTCTTCATGGCCTACCCCGGGGTCTTCTACAGCGACGACGGGCGGATCCTGCGCGCCATGCAGCGCGCCTCCGTCAACGGCGGACTGATCATGATGCACGCCGAGAACGGCATCGCGATCGACGTCCTCGTCGAACAGGCCCTCGCCCGCGGCGAGACCGACCCGCGCCACCACGGCGAGGTCCGCAAGGTGCTGCTGGAGGCCGAGGCCACGCACCGCGCCATCCAGCTCGCCCGGGTCGCCGGCGGCACCCCGCTCTACGTGGTCCACGTCTCCGCCGAGGAGGCCGTCGCCGAGATCGCCGCCGCCCGCCACCAGGGCCTCGACGTCTTCGGCGAGACCTGCCCCCAGTACCTCTTCCTGTCCACCGACAACCTCGCCGAGCCGGGCTTCGAGGGCGCCAAGTACGTGTGCAGCACGCCGCTGAGGCCGCGCGAGCACCAGGCGGCGCTCTGGCGCGGCCTGCGCACCAACGACCTCCAGGTGGTCTCCACCGACCACTGCCCGTTCTGCTTCAGCGGCCAGAAGGAGCTGGGCCGGGGCGACTTCTCCAAGATCCCCAACGGTCTGCCCGGCGTGGAGAACCGCATGGACCTCCTCCACCAGGCCGTCGTGGACGGGCACATCAGCCGCCGCCGCTGGATCGAGATCGCCTGCGCGGCCCCGGCCCGCATGTTCGGTCTCCACCCGAAGAAGGGCACCCTCGCCCCCGGCGCGGACGCGGACGTGGTCGTCTACGACCCGCACACCACCCAGGTCCTGTCGGCCGAGACGCACCACATGAACGTCGACTACTCCGCGTACGAGGGGAGGACCGTCACCGGCCGGGTCGAGACGGTCCTGTCGCGCGGACACGTCGTCATCGACCGGCGCACCTATACCGGCCGTCCCGGTCACGGCGTCTACATCCCCCGTACCACCTGCCAGTACCTGAACTAGGAGGCCAGGACAGTGGACTTCGGACTCGTCCTGCAGACCGACCCGCCCGGCTCCGCCGTCGTCGGCCTGATGCGGCGCGCGGAACGCAACGGCTTTCGCTACGGCTGGACCTTCGACTCCGCCGTGCTCTGGCAGGAACCGTTCGTCATCTACAGCCGGATCCTGGAGCACACCAGCAAGCTGATCGTCGGCCCGATGGTCACCAACCCCGGGACCCGGACGTGGGAGGTCACCGCCTCCACCTTCGCCACCCTCAACGACATGTACGGCAACCGCACGGTGTGCGGCATCGGGCGCGGCGACTCCGCGATGCGCGTCGCCGGCCGCAAGCCCAACACCCTCGCCCGGCTCGGCGAGGCGATCGGGGTCATCCGCGACCTCGCGGAGGGCCGCGAAGCCGTTGTCGACGGGCAGCCGCTGCGCCTCCCCTGGGTACGCGACGGCAGGCTGCCCGTGTGGATGGCGGCGTACGGGCCCAAGGCGCTCGCGCTCGCCGGGCAGAAGGCCGACGGGTTCATCCTCCAGCTCGCCGACCCGTTCCTCACCGAATGGATGATCAAGGCCGTACGGAAGGCGGCCGAGGAGGCCGGCCGCGACCCTGCCGCGGTGACCATCTGCGTCGCCGCACCCGCCTACGTCGGCGACGACCTGGCGCACGCGCGCGACCAGTGCCGCTGGTTCGGCGGCATGGTCGGCAACCACGTGGCGGACCTGGTGAGCCGGTACGGCGAGCACTCCGGCCTGGTGCCCGAGGCCCTCACCGCGTACATCAAGGCGCGCCAGGGGTACGACTACAGCCACCACGGCCGCGCCGGGAACCCCTCCACCGACTTCGTCCCCGACGAGATCGTCGACCGCTTCTGCCTCCTGGGCCCGCCCTCCGCCCACATCGCCAGGCTGGAGGCGCTCAGGGACCTGGGCGTCGACCAGTTCGCGGTGTACGACATGCACGACGCCAAGGAGGCGACGATCGACGCGTACGGAGCGGAGATCATCCCGGCCCTCGGCCGCTAGGTACGTCCCGGGACGGCCCCGGCGGTCAGGGCACGCGGGCCGTCCACTCAGGGGAGCCGAACTTCGTCCGGGCCAGCTCACGCGCGCGTGCCATCTCGCCCTCCGAGACCCCGCCCGCCGACAGACCGTACCTCTCGCGGAACGAACCGATCATCTTCTCGATCACCGTCGCCCGCGGGAGGCCCGTCTGCCGGCGCAGCGGGTCGACGCGCTTCCGGGCGCTGCGGGTGCCCTTGTCGGACAGCTTCTCCCGGCCGATGCGCAGCACTTCGGTCATCTTGTCGGCGTCGATGTCGTACGCCATCGTGACGTGGTGCAGGACCGCTCCCTCGCCGCCGGCCAGCCGCTTCTGCGCGGCCCCGGCGATCTTCCCGGCGTCGGTGGCGATGTCGTTGAGGGGCTGGTACCACGCCTTGATGCCCATGTCGCCCAGCGCGCCCAGCACCCAGTCGTCCAGGTACGCGTAGCTGTCGGTGAACGACAGGCCCTGGACCAGGGCGGCCGGCACGGAGAGCGAGTACGTGATGGTGTTGCCGGGCTCGATGAACATCGCCCCGCCGCCGCTGATCCGGCGCACCACGGTGATGCCGTGCCGCTCGGCCGCCTCCGTGTCCACCTCGTTGCGCAGCGACTGGAAGCTGCCGATCACCACGGCCGGGGCGCCCCACTCCCACACGCGCAGGGTCGGCGGGCGGCGCCCGGCCGCGACCTCGGCGGTGAGGACCTCGTCGAGCGCCATGTGCAGGGCGGGCGGCTGGGCGCCGTCGTGGACGAGCTGCCAGTCGTAGTCGGTCCAGTCGGTGGCGTGCGCCAGAGCGCGCCGCACGGCCACCCCGATGCCCTCGGTGGTGAGCCCGAACATCTGCGTGCCGGGCGGCAGGGCCGCGTCGATGCGGGCGGCGAGCCCCGACGCGTCGGTGTCCGCGGGCGCCCCCTCCAGGGCCCGGTCGATGGCGGGCAGCGCCTCGTCGGGCTCAAGGAAGAAGTCCCCGCCGACCCTCACCCGGCGCAGCACCCCGTCCTCCGCGTCGAGGTCGACGACCACGAGCTTCCCGCCCGGAACCTTGTATTCGCCATGCACGTCCCGCGTCTCCCATCCGTCCCCGAACCGACCGTCATGTCACCCTATGCCCGTATCGCGGCCCGGTGGGCACCCGGGCCCGGCCGCCGCGCACCCGGCCGGGGCGGGGCCGTATCCGGTCGTGCCGGGGCCGTGTCCCGTCGTGCCGGGGTCGTGCCCGGTCGTGCCGGGGCCGTACCGGGCCGGACGGGCTGCCGGTAGCCTGCTCGCTGCCCGGCCCGCCACCGGGCCCGCGAAGTGAGGTGACGGACCGTATGTTCACCACCCGGCCCACGCTCCGGGGCACCTTCGGCATGGTGTCCTCCACGCACTGGCTCGCCTCCCAGTCGGCCATGGCGGTCCTGGAGGACGGCGGCAACGCCTTCGACGCCGCCGTCGCCGCCGGGTTCGTCCTGCACGTCGTCGAGCCGCACCTCAACGGACCGGCCGGCGAAGTACCGGTGATCCTCGCGCCCGCCGGCCGCCCCGTCCGGGTGCTGTGCGGCCAGGGGCCGGCCCCCGCCGGCGCGACCGTCGCGCACTACCGCTCCCTCGGCCTCGCCCTGGTGCCCGGCACCGGGCCGCTGGCCGCCGCCGTCCCCGGCGCCTTCGACGCCTGGATGCTCCTGCTCCGCGACCACGGCACCAGGACCCTCGCCCAGGTCCTGCGGTACGCCATCGACTACGCGGAGACCGGCCACCCGCCCCTGGAGCGCCTCGCCGGGACGGTGGAGACCGTCCGCGCCCTCTTCGAGAACGAGTGGACCTCCTCCGCCGACCTCTACCTCCCGGGCGGCCGTCCCCCCGCCCCGGGACGGCTCTTCCGCAACCCGGCCCTGGCCCGCACCTGGCGCCGCCTCGTGGAGGAGGCGACCGCCGCCGCCGGGAGCGGCGACCGGACCGGCCAGATCGAGGAGGCCCGCCGCGTCTGGCGGCAGGGGTTCATCGCCGAGGCCCTCGTACGGCAGGCGTCGCGCCCCACCATGGACACCAGCGGCGCCCGCCACACGGGCACCCTGAGCGCCGACGACCTCGCGGGCTGGTCCGCGACGTACGAGGACCCCGTCACGTACGACCGGCACGGCTGGACCGTGTGCAAGGCGGGCCCGTGGAGCCAGGGGCCCGTGCTCCTCCAGCAACTGGCCCTGCTGCCGGACGAACTGCCGCCGTACGGCTCGGCCGACTACGTCCACCTGCTCGTCGAGGGCTGCAAGCTCGCCATGGCCGACCGCGAGGCCTGGTACGGCGACGCCGCCGACGTCCCCCTCGACACCCTGCTGTCCCGCCCGTACAACGACCGGCGGCGCGCCCTCGTCGGCGACAGGGCCTCCCTTGAGCTGCGTCCCGGCAGCCCCGGCGGCCGCCGGCCGGCGCTGAGCGACCACACCGTCGCCGTGGCCCGCGGCCGGCCGGGTCCCGGCGCGCCCGCCGTCCCGTACGCCGCCGGTGCGGGCGAGCCGACGGTCGGCCCCGACGGCACCACCCGGGGCGACACCTGCCACATCGACGTCGTCGACCGGTGGGGCAACATGGTCGCCGCCACGCCCAGCGGCGGCTGGCTCCAGTCCAACCCCGTCGTGCCCGAACTCGGCTTCCCGCTCGGCACCCGGCTCCAGATGGCCTGGCTGGACCCGGGGTTGCCGAACTCGCTGACGCCCGGCCGCCGCCCCCGCACCACGCTCTCGCCGTCCCTGGTGCTGCGCGACGGGGAGCCGGTCATGGCGTTCGGGTCGCCGGGCGGCGACCAACAGGACCAGTGGCAGCTGCACTTCCTCCTCGCCGTCACCCACGGCGGCCTGGACCCGCAGGCCGCGATCGACGCGCCGGGCTGGCACAGCGAGTCCTTCCCCGGCTCCTTCCACCCGCGCGGCATGCGGCCCGGCGGGCTCACCGTCGAGTCCCGCACGGACCCGGCGGTCGTCGAGGACCTGCGCCGGCGCGGCCACGACGTCACGGTCGGCGGGCCCTGGACCGAGGGCCGGATGTGCGTGGTCGCCAGGGACCCGCGGACCAGGATCCTCTCGGCGGCGGCCAACCCGCGGGGGATGCAGGGGTACGCGGTGGGCCGCTGAGCACCGCCCTCCGGCCGCCCTCCGGCCGCCCTCCGGCCGCCCTCCGGCCGCCCTCCGGCCGCCCTCCGGCCGCCCTCCGCTCGCTCGGCTGTCGTCCGCCCGCCGTCCGGCCGGGGGCCGGACTGTCAGCGGGGCGTGCTTAGCTGGACGCATGATCGATGAACTTCTCGATGGTTCCGGGACCCTGTCCGACGCGACCGAGCAGGCGGTGCGCGACGCGGCCGCCGCCGAAGTCGTGCCCCGCTGGCGTCAGCTCGCCACGCACGAGATCGTCGAGAAGAGCGGCCCGCACGATCTGGTGACGATCGCCGACCGGGCCGCCGAGGCCCACCTCACCGCCTCGCTCACCCGGCTGCTGCCCGGCTCGGTGGTGGTCGGCGAGGAGTCCGTCCACGCCGACCCCGCGGTGTACGAGGAGCTGAAGGGCGACGCGCCGGTGTGGATCGTCGACCCGGTGGACGGCACCTGGCACTTCGCGCACGGGGACGCCGGGTTCTGCATGCTCGTCGCCCTGGCGGTGCGCGGCGAGGTGCTGGCGTCGTGGACGTACGCCCCGGCGCGGGACCAGATGGCCGTGGCGGTGCGCGGGCGCGGTGCCCGGCTGAACGGCACGGAGATACGGGCCGGTGCGCCCGCCCCCGGTGCGGCCCTCCGGATCGCCACGTCCCACCCCGACTACACCACCCCGGACCAGAAGGCCGCGCTCCTGGGCCTCCGCACCGAGGGCGTGCACACCCGCCCGTGCGGCTCCGCGGGCCTGGAGTACCTGGCCGTGGCGCGGGGCGAGCTCGACGCGGTCGCCTTCTCGTGGGAGCTGGCCTGGGACCACGCGGCGGGGCTGCTCCTGGTCGAGGAGGCGGGCGGCGCCCACACGACGCTGACGGGCGCCCCGTTCCGCGTCACGGGCGGCAACGACCTGCCGTTCACCGCCGCCCGCGACCGGGCCACCGCCGACCGCGTACGCGGCCTGCTGGCCGGCGGGTAGCGGCGCGCGGGAGGGGCCGGTCCCGGCCACCGGCCCCTCCCGCCGCCCCGGCCGGTCACCGGCCCAATATCCTGAGATAGCTTGGCCGTCGGCTGACGAAGGAGTCCCAAGGTGCCGTCGATGCTCGATGCCGTCGTCGTGGGGGCGGGGCCCAACGGACTGACCGCTGCCGCCGAACTGGCCCGCCGCGGTTTCTCCGTCGCCGTGTTCGAGGCCCTCGACACGGTCGGGGGCGGAGCCAGGACCGAGGAGCTCACGCTGCCCGGCTTCCGGCACGACCCCTGCTCCGCGGTCCACCCGCTCGGCGCCGGCTCACCCGCCTTCAAGGGCATGCCCCTCGACCGGTACGGCCTGGAATGGCTCCACGCCGAACTGCCGATGGCGCACCCCTTCGACGACGGCACGGCCGCCGTCCTGTCCCGTTCCGTCGCCGAGACGGCGGCCTCCTTCGGCGCCCGGGACGCCGGCGCGTACCGCCGCCTCGTCGCGCCCTACCTCGGCAAGTGGGACACGCTCGCCCGGGACTTCATGTCCCTTCCCCTCACCGCCCTCCCGCGCGACCCCGTCACACTCGCGCGGTTCGGCGCCGCCGGCCTGCCCCCGTCCACGTGGCTGATGCGCCGCTTCCGCGACGACCGGGCGCGCGCCCTGTTCGCCGGGCTCGTCGCCCATGTGATCGCCCCGCTCGGCGGCCTGGCCACCGGCGCGGTCGGCCTGGTCTTCGCGCTCGCCGCCCACGCCGGGGGCTGGCCGCTCCCGCGCGGCGGCTCCCAGTCCCTCTCCGACGCCCTCGCCGCGTACGTGACCGACCTCGGCGGCGGCGTCCACACCTCCTACGAGGTCAAGCGGCTCGACGACCTGCCGCCCGCCCGCGCGTACGTCTTCGACACGTCGCCGACCGCCCTGGCCCGCATCGCCGGGTTCGGCCGGTACTACGACCGCTACCGCTACGGCGCCTCCGTCTACAAGATCGACTACGCCCTGGACGGGCCCGTCCCCTGGACCGCCGCCGAAGCCCGCCGGGCCGGCACCGTCCAGGTGGGCCCCAGCAGCCGGGAGATCGCCACCGCCCTGGACCAGGCGTCCGGCGGCACGGCCCCCCGCACCCCGTTCCTGATCACCGCGCAGCCCAGCCTGGTCGACCCGTCCCGCGCCCCCGAGGGCAAGCACGTCTTCTGGGCCTACGGACACGTCCCGCACGCCTGGGAGGGCCATCTCACCGACGCGATCGAGCGGCAGATCGAGCGGTTCGCACCCGGCTTCCGCGACCTGGTCCTCGCCCGCGCCACCGCCGGCCCGGCCGAACTCGCCACGCGCAACGCCAACTACGTGGGCGGCGACATCGCCTGCGGCGCCGCCAGTGGCCTTCAGCTCCTGCTGCGTCCGCGGCTCACGCTCTTCCCCTACAGCACCCCGCACCCGGCCGTCTTCCTCTGCTCCTCCGCGACCCCGCCCGGCCCCGGCGTCCACGGCATGTCGGGCCACAACGCGGCGAAGGCGGTCTGGCGCCATCTGCGGAAGACCGAGCGCTGAGCCGGTGCGCCGCCGGCCCGGGCGGGCCCGGGAACAGGGGGCGGCCCCGTCGCGACGGGGGAGACACGACGGGGCCGTGACCTTCGTCTGCCCCGGCTGAGGGCGCTCACACCTGCTCGTCCCCACCGATCCGGGAAATCTCCGCGGTGGGACCTCCGGCGAGGGGAGAACGCAGGGGAGAACGCCGATGATCGTGGCCCCCCGGCGGGAACGGCTCACCAGGTGACGCGGAGGGCGCGGGGAGTACTGGCGATCAGCGAGGGCACCGGCGGGGCGGGCGGGCCGGTGAGGCGCAGGCCGGGGAACCGCTCGAAGAGGCGGGCGAGGGCGATCCGCAGCTGGAGGCGGGCGAGCGGGGCGCCCACGCAGAAATGCGGCCCGTGACCGAAGCCGAGCTGGCGTGCGCGCGCACCGTCGCGCCGGACCTCGAACCGGCCGGCGCCGTGGCGCGGATCGCGGTTGGCCGCCGCGAAGCAGAGCAGCAGGGCGTCCCCCTCGCGCAGCGCCCGGCCGCCCAGCTCCACGTCCTCGGTCGGGAACGCGAAGGGCAGGGCGTAGACACTGGAGTCGTGGCGGATGCCCTCCTCCACGACCGCGTCCCAGCCGACCTCCCCGCGCAGGGCGAGGTCCAGCTGCCCGGGGTGCGTGAGCAGCGCCCGGACCGTGTTGACCAGTGCCCCGGCCGTGGTCTCGAACCCGGCGCCGAGGAACAGCCAGAGTGTGTCGAGGAGTTCGGCCTCCGACAGACCCTCGGGGCCCTCGCGGAGCAGGTCGCTCACCAGGTCGTCCCCGGGCGCCGCCGCCCGGCTCCTCACCAGGCCCGTCAGATACGCGTTGATGTCCCGCGTCAGCCGCGCCGACTCCTCCGGCCCGAGCGCCGACCGGGAGAACGCCAGCCCCACGAGACGCAGGACCTCCGGCCGGTCCTCGGCCGGGATGCCGAACAGGGCGCAGAGCGTACGCAGCGGGAGAGGCAGCGCATAGGCCGTCCGCAGGTCGGCCGGCCCCTCCTGCGCCCGCGCCTCCATGTCGTCCAGCAACTCGTCGACGGTCCGCGCGACCGCGGGCGCCAGCCCCTCGACCCGGCGGGGCGTGAACGCCGCGGCGACCGCCTGCCGCAGCCGCCGGTGCTCGGCGCCGTCGGCGGTGAGCATCCACCGTCGGGTGAGGTGCGCCAGCATCGGCCAGTCGGCCGGAACCTCCCCGTCCCTCAGTGCCCGCCAGTGCCCCGGCGAGCGGGCGAACCGCGGATCGGTCAGCACGGTCTCCAGCTCGGGGTGGCCCACGACCGCCCAGCAGTGCACCCCGCCCGGCCACTCGGCCGGGGCCACGGGCCCCCGCCGCCGCAGCTCCTCCGCCTGCTCCCGCATGTCCGGGCTGTGGGGGTCGAGAAGGATCCGCTCGGTCATCATGCATCCCCTGAGGTGTGGCGACGTGGCGTGACGCGATGATCCCATGTGGTCACGGCGGACCGCGGGGGATTCGGCACATCCCTGGCAGGGCGAGGCTGATGTCGATTTCCCGCCAGCCACGCCGGAGGCGGGTGCCCGATGCTGGAGGCATGCACACCGACACCGAGCGCTGCGTGCGGGCCGTCCGGTCCAAGGACGCCCGTTTCGACGGCTGGTTCTTCACCGCCGTCCTGACCACCCGCATCTACTGCCGGCCCAGCTGCCCGGTCGTGCCGCCGAAGCCCGAGAACATGGTGTTCTACCCGAGCGCCGCAGCCTGCCAGCAGGCCGGGTTCCGCGCCTGCAAGCGCTGCCGCCCGGACACCAGCCCCGGCTCGCCCGAGTGGAACGCCCGCGCCGACGCGGTGGCCCGCGCCATGCGCCTGATCCGTGACGGTGTCGTCGACCGCGAGGGCGTACCGGGCCTGGCCGCCCGGCTCGGCTACTCGACCCGGCAGATCGAACGCCAGCTGCTCGCCGAACTGGGCGCCGGGCCGCTCGCCCTGGCCCGCGCCCAGCGCGCCCAGACCGCCCGCCTCCTCATCGAGACGACCGCACTGCCCATGGCGGACGTCGCGTTCGCCGCCGGATTCGCCTCCGTACGCACCTTCAACGACACCGTCCGGGAGGTCTTCGCCCTCGCCCCGAGCGAACTGCGCGCCCGCGCCACCCGCTCCGCGCGCGGTGCCGGCGGCCCGCCCCCGGCCCCCGGTGCCATCGCCCTCCGGCTCCCGTACCGGGCGCCGCTCAACCCCGACAACCTCTTCGGCCACCTGGCCGCGACCGCGGTGCCCGGCGTCGAGGAGTGGCGGGACGGGGCGTACCGGCGCACCCTCGATCTCCCGCACGGCCACGGCATCGTCGCCCTCACCCCGCACCCGGACCACATCGCCTGCCGCCTGTCCCTCACGGACCCGCGCGACCTCACGCTCGCCATCAGCCGCTGCCGCTGGATGCTCGACCTGGACGCCGACCCGGTGGCCGTCGACGACCAGCTCCGCACCGACCCGCTCCTCGCGCCCCTCGTCGACAAGGCCCCCGGCCGGCGCGTCCCGCGCACCGTCGACGCCGCGGAGTTCGCCGTACGCGCGGTACTCGGCCAGCAGGTCTCCACCGCGGCCGCCCGCACCCACGCCGCCCGGCTGGTCGCCGCGCACGGCACCGCCGTGGACGACCCCGAGGGCGGGCTCACCCACCTCTTCCCCGGACCGGGGCGGCTGGCCGCGCTCGACCCCGAGGCGCTCGCGCTGCCCCGCAGCCGCCGCACCACGCTCACGACCCTGATCGGCGCCCTCGCCGGCGGTTCGCTGCGGCTCGGCCCGGACAGCGACTGGGACGAGGCCCGCGCCGGCCTCTCGCTGCTGCCCGGCTTCGGGCCCTGGACGGTCGAAGTGATCGCCATGCGGGCCCTCGGCGACCCCGACGCCTTTCTCGCCACCGACCTCGGAGTCCGGCGCGCCGCCGCCGTCCTCGGCCTTCCCGCCACCCCCGCCGCCCTGACGGCCCGCGCCGCCGCCTGGCGGCCCTGGCGCGCGTACGCCGTCCAGTACCTGTGGGCGACCGACAGCCACCCCGTCAACCACCTGCCCGCGTAAGGAAGTCCACCGATGAACCGCCGGCACACCGTCGTCGACAGCCCCTACGGCCCGCTCACCCTGGTCAGCACGGACGGCGCCCTGAGCGGCCTCTACATGACCGCCCAGCGGCACCGGCCGCCGGAGGAGACCTTCGGCGACCCGGACCCGCGTCCCTTCCGGGAGGTGGTCCGCCAGCTCGACGCGTACCACGCGCGCGAACTCACCGAGTTCGACCTGCCGCTGCACCTCGCGGGCACGCCCTTCCAGCGCGGTGTGTGGGAGCAGCTGCGGAGGATCCCGTACGGCGAGACCCGTACGTACGGCGAACTCGCCGAGATGCTCGGCCGGCCCGGGGCGTCCCGCGCCGTCGGCCTCGCCAACGGCAGGAACCCGGTGGGGATCATCGTCCCCTGCCACCGCGTCATCGGCGCGAGCGGCGGACTGACCGGGTACGGCGGCGGACTCGACCGCAAGCAGCGGCTGCTCACCTTCGAGGGCGCCCTGGGCAGCGCAGCACCGGACGAGGGGGCCCTGTTCTAGGTCCTCGAAGGCTGGCGCCGCTTCAGCGACGGTCACACCGGCTGCCAGGAGACCCCTCAGAGGCGGCAGCGGACGAAAAACAAGGCGCAGTGGTGCCTGGTTGTTATTCTGATTGCAAATCGGAAAGGGTGCGCCGAGTGGGATCGCGGCGCACCCTTTCCATTTCGGCCTTGCTCGACTGGTTATCGACCGGATACGTATCCTATGACTGCAGTGGTGGGATCGCGATCGGCGCCATTGGCGCCGTCCCTGGACACGACCGCGAAGTTGATGAAGATGCTTCGCCCCTCACGGAAGTCGTAATCGCAGGTGACCGTCTTTCCCGCCCCCTTGGCATTGTGGCACTCGCCCCGGTCCAGGATCCTGTTTCCGTTGGCGTTGTCCGCGACGTACCAAATGACAACCGACCGGCGCCCGTCGGCGTAGTTGTCGAGCACTTCGATCCGGTCATCGGACGAGTAGAAACACGCATACCCGGCTTTGGCGAACGGCTGGGTGCAGAACCTCGTCACTGCTGCGGAGGCCGGAGTGGTGGTCGCCAGCAGCGTCCCCGCAGTGGCGGCTACGGTGCCCATCGCGGTCAGTACGCGACGAGTGCGTGCAGAAAACTTCTTCACGCTGATTGTTCCCCCTATTTGATTGGAATGGTCGGGAGTAATCTTGATCAGCACAGCTCGTGCCGTCAAGAACTTGAGTCGGGTCTGAGGAAAAATTGAGCTTCACCCGGTTGCACTCATGCATCCATGACCGAATTGACAGAAGCATAGGGAATCGCATCGTTCGCGCGGTTCGTCGGCACGTCTGTGCCCCGCCGCCCCCTTGGGGCAGGACTGCACCGGAGCTCATCAGCGCGACCAACCGGCGGCGCTCCGTCAGGACAGCGTGTCGGTCGACGGGGCGGAGGCAAGGGCCCGCAGCAGTTCCCACAGCGGTCACTGAAGGTCCGGGGTGACCACCGCGGCCTCGGACAGACCGGCCCGCCGGTTCTGTGCACCGGATCACCCGGCGCCGTCACTGGAGCACGTCAGCGGTGTGCCTTTGACGCTCTTTCATGAGGACGTCCAAGGATGTGCGACGATCGCGACGTGGCCATACCCGCCCCTCCGCCATCCGATGCGCCGCGCCCACCCATGCGTCCCACCTCAGCCATGTCCGTCCTGGCGGCGCTGCTGGACCGCTCACTGGACCAGATGACAGAGGCTGCGGCAGACGTCCGCCTGTTCGACCGGGAAGCCGTTCGCGCGGCATCGGATGTGTGGGACAACAATCTGTTTCCGCTGTTCTGGGCCGCATGCACATCCAATGAAGGCGAACGCGAGCGGCGGGCGACGGCCGTACTGGAGTGGATGGCCGGCTTCGGCGAGCGGCGGCGCGGATGGATGACCGAGCAGGCCGCGATTGCCGGTCACGACATCGACGCGCTCCTCCCACCGGCCAGGCCGTACACGCCGGGCCGCGACTATCTCGGACACGTCATGGCACCGCAGTGCCGGCTCACGCGCCGGAACGCGGATGAGCTGGGCCCCGACTACGATCTGGCGGCGGCGTCCGTCCGCCATCTGCGGGTGGAGCGTGCCGGTACTCGCCTGACCGCCTTTCTCCAACTGGTCGTCGAGCGCACGTTCACCGTCGATGGGTCCGCGCCGCCCGCCCTGCTGGAGGTCTGGCTGGATGGTGTCACCGACGTCTCCTTCGATCTTCCCGGCGCAGGCTCACAGGGAGTGATCCTGGACGCCGGAGCGGGGGAGATCGGAATATCCCTGAGCTCGGGTGGCCGGCTCCGCGCCACTGGTGGCGAGTATCGCCTGGACGACCGTTCATGGCACCTGTCGACAGCCGGTCGACGCGCGGACGCGCTCACCCCTCCCCGCACCAGCCGGTCGGGCCGCCCCCGTCGGCCACCGGGCGGAGACCTGGGCCCCGACGCGCACGCTGCCGCCGCACTCCTGCACCACGCCATGCTGGAACTCCGCTCGGTGCGCTATGCCGCCCACGCGGATCATGTCCCCGTGCTGACGCTGTGCCGGACCTTCTCAGGAGCGGGTGAAGCGATCCCGGCCGCCGGAGCGCAACACGGCGCCCGCCGCCGTGAGGCGGCCTTCCAGGACCTGATCCGAACCTGGGCCGGCCAAGGAGGCCCGGGCATCACCCGCTGGCTCGCATCCGTCCTCAGGGAACGCGCAGGCCGCCCGGACATCATCCAGACCCCACGCCCTCCCGAACGAACGCCTCCCTCCCTCACCGTCGGTACGCCCCCGTCCGCCACGCCTTCGCAGGCAGCTCTCGTCATGACCGCCTGGACAGCGGCACACACCGACTACCGGACCAAGCGTCCGTCCGCCGCACAGCTGCAACTCGCCCTGCCTCCACGCACCGGCGACGACTCGTCAGCGCCCTGGCGACTGCGTACCGTCGGCTGTGACGCTCCGGACGCATTCCGCCTTCGCACAGATGCGTTCCAGGGCCCCGGCCCGCTCGTCCACGTGGGAAGGCCCACTGACACCTGCGCTCTTGACCTGCACCGGGGTGCCTTGTTCGTCGCGGCAGGAGCCGGCTGGAACGCGTCTTTGAGTTGACCCTCGTCCGGTGCTGTCACCGCTCAATCGGTTTGTGACCGGCTAGGCGCCGATACAGCTTCCGGTTCTCGCCCTGCGCGGCCCCTAACTTGATCTTCAACGTCTGAGCCGTTGGTCAGCCGCTGAGCGGGGTCGAGGTGATCTCAGGCCGCGTGGGACCATCTCGCATGCGCCTGATAGCTGACGGAGCCACGCCGACGTCGCGGTTGGTACTGGTCAAGGATCTTGAGACCGGCGACGGATATGCCTTCGAGCTGGCGAGCCCGCTCTTCCTGGCTGCTGGTGATCGAATCGCTTTCGAGGACGACAGGCTTGTTGTCGTGCGGGCCAGTGGAGAGCGACTGTCACCGGCCGGCGACTGGTCAACCCGTTGCGGACCCGGATCTCTGCGCCACCGGTAGAAGGCGTTCCTCGAAGGGGTGTCATACTTGATCATTCGGTCGGTATCCGCCGTACACAGAAGCGGCCTTCGCCTGACCATGTGCTCCGACCAAGGAACACACACGTCCAGCACGAAGGCCGCCCGGCGAGAGCCGCTGACTTCCGCTGACTCTCACGAGCTGAAGCCCTGAACGGCGTACCACCCCGTATGTTCATCAGTGATGCTCCGCCGAGCCGCTGCGTCCGCAAGGGTGGACCAGGCGGATCAAGCGGCGGCGAGCCGACGGTTGATCGTGGATGCCCTGCCTCAGGTGCTGTGTGACCTGCAGCGTCTGCGAGAGCGTGAACCGGGCCCTACTCGATGGTGACGTGGGGGCCGAAGACGCGCGCCATGCAGGTGTCGAGCAAGGCTCCGAAGGCCTGGGCGGAAGTCATCGCCGGGGCAGGGATCACGCCTGCGTCGTCGATGCTTGCGATGTAGTCGACGTCGGCCCAGCCGCCGCGGTAGAGGACGACGTGCAGTTCGGCCTCGTGCGAGTTGCGTATGTGGATGCCGATTGAGTCGGGATCACTCACCCTGGACCTGTCGATCTCGAGACGCTGCGGCCAAGGAGCTGCTTCGTCGCGCCAGGTGACGGGCCCGACGGCCAGTCCTGCTGCCTGCCAGGCGGGCCGGCGGGCAGCGACTGCGGCAACCACTTCGTCGAGATCGATGACTCGCTCCATGTGGCGATGATCGCCTACCGTGCCCCTCAGTGGGCGGTGCGGCACAAAGGTCGAGGCCCCCGCCTATGAGCCGGGCGCCCGCGAGTGAGCCGACGGACCATCACGCTGATGGCCGCGCTGGCCTGGCTCTTTGCGGACGACCTGCACCATGCGGTTGAGCGTGTTGGCGGCCCAGTCGACGAGGCGGCCGGCGAATCCCTGTCGGCCCACACCTTTTGCACCGTTGGGTGGTCCAGTCGGTGAAACCCAAGCAACCTGTGGACAGCGGCCATGCCCTGGGTGGCCGGACCTTCGAACCACCCCCCTGGGGCGCACCCGCCCACGGGTGTCCGGTTCAGGAGCGGGGGGTCCTGGCGAGCCGTGCGAGCAGTGCCGGGAGGGCCGTGCCGATGGGTTCGCGCACGATCTCGTCGGCCAGTTCGTCGTACGGGGTCGGCTCGGCGTTCACGACGATCAGCCGCGCCCCGTGCTCCGCCGCCGTCCCGGCGAGCGACGCGGCCGGCTGCACCTGGAGCGACGAGCCGACCGCGATGAAGACCTCGGCCGCCTTGGCGATCCCCATCGCCTCGCCCAGCACCACCGGGTCCAGCCGCTCGCCGAACATCACCGTCGCCGGCTTGAGGATCCCGCCGCACGCCCGGCAGGCGGGGTCGTCCTCGCCCGCCCCGACCCGGGCCAGCGCCTCGTCCATCGACGACCGCGCGGCACAGCCGGTGCACACCACGGACCGCGCGGTGCCGTGCAGTTCGAGCACCTTGCGGGGAGGCATTCCGGCGAGCTGGTGCAGCCCGTCCACGTTCTGGGTGATCACGCGCACCGCGTGGCCCGGTGTCCGCTCCAGCTCGGCGATCGCCCGGTGCGCGGCGTTCGGTGCGGGGGGCGGCGTCGCCGCGTCGCGCCGCATCAGCCACGCCCGGCGCCGGATGTCCGGGTCGGCCATGTAGTACGCGTGGGTGACCAGCTTCTCGGCCTCCGGATCGCGCCGCCACAGCCCGTCGGGGCCGCGGTAGTCACTGATGCCGGAGTCCGTGGAGATGCCGGCACCGCTCAGGATCGCGACGAGAGTCATGCCGCCGAGGCTACGCAGCGTCCGCCGGCCGCCGCGAGCCATTTGCCCGCAGCCCCGCAGCCCCGCCGCCTCCCCGGACCGGGCAGCGCCCCCGCCTCCGCTCACCGCACCGGGCGGCCGTTCTCCAGCTCCAGGGCACCCCGTCCGGACGCCAGCGCGTCCAGCGCGGCCGTCACGCGGAAGCCCAGCGAACCGAGCAGGTACGTCGGCAGGTCCTCCGGCTCCACCAGCTTCCAGGAGATCAGCTCCTCCTCCTGGAGCCGGATCGCCCGGAACCGCTCCCCGTCCAGCACGCCGCCGTCGTACACGTACGCCACGATCGGCGGCCGCGCGGCCCCGTGCACCCAGTCGACCGTGAGCAGCCCGCCCAGCTCCACGTCGAGGCCGATCTCCTCCAGGGTCTCCCGCCGGGCGGCCTGCCTCGGGGTCTCCCCGGTGTCCGACTCGACCGTCCCGCCGGGCAGCGTCCAGCCGTCCCGGTAGTTCGGCTCGACCAGCAGGACACGGCCCTCCCCGTCGCGCAGCAGCGCCGCGGCACCGGCCAGCACACGGGGGAGTCCGGCGATGTACGCCGCGTAATCGGTGGTGGTCACTGCGCCAGCCTAGTGGGCGCCACCGCCCGGACCGGGCGCCGTGACCGGGGCGCGGCGTACGTCACGGAGAGGGCAGGGACGGCGACGGCACCACCGCCCCGCCGCCCTCCCGCACGGCCTCCACCACCGCCTCGTGCAGATCCCGGCTGTCCCGCTCCGAACGGCACTGCACGGGGCTGCCGGTCATGGTGAACCAGTCGGAGGCCCCGCTGTACTGGACGGCGATCTGTGCCTCGCCGCCCGCCCATGTGGTGTGCACGGTGACATTGCCGGTGACGATTCCGAGCTCGTCGGTCCGGACCCCGCCACGACCCGTGTACACGTCGGTCGTCGTCCACGATGCCCACGTCATGTATGGCAGCGTCACACGAATGGCCGAGAGCCGCGACCCGACCGCGCGGGACGGCGTCCCGGCGGATAATGCGTGGCGCGCCACCGGCCCGCCTCCCTACAGTGATCAGCGTCCAGGTGCGAAGGCAGGACCTACTTCCACTGCTAATGGGGCGGTCGCGGGTTCGAGTCCCGCCATCGACTTCGGGTCGGTGTAGCTCAGTCGGTAGAGCACCTTGTCGGTTCCGCCGGCCTTGAACTCTGGACAGCAGTACGTCACGCACCTCCCGGTGCGCCGGCCGCGGCTACTTCCTCCAAAGAAACCATGCCGCGGCCTCCTTGATCTCGGGAGGCGCGGCGGACGGGGTGCCCGGTGCGAAGGCGACGGATACTTCTCAGGGGACAGCAGGGCGCGGGTTCGAATCCCGCCACCGGCAGCCGCCGGTGCAGCTCGGCCAGGTGGAGCGGCTGTCGTGACGGCCGTCGCCGGCGTGCGACCTCGGGCACCCCCTCCGCCGTGCGTCCCCACCGAATTCGGGGGGAATTCACATGGCACGCTTCAACATCCGCAGGTCCGCCGCCGCGGCCGTCGGCCGCGCGGTCTCGCCGGTACGCTCGACCGGCCGCACCGCCACCCACCAGGGCGGCGCCGGTGTCCTGCGCGACCCGCGCTCCGAGCTGTTCCTGCTCGCCGTGGCCAACTTCGTCACCCAGGAGACCTTTTACGAGTCCGCCGGCGAGCGCGACGACCGGTTCGCCGCGCTCGTCCGCAGGCTCGCCGTCGAGGACCCCGAGTGGACGGCCGGACTGCTGGGCTGGCTGCGCGGCGAGGGCAACATGCGCACCGCGGCCCTCGTCGGCGCCGCCGAGTACGTCAGGGCCCGTCTGGAGGCCTCCGCGACCGACGGCCCCGCCAACCGCCGGGTCGTCGATTCCGTCCTCCAGCGCGCCGACGAGCCCGGCGAGCTGCTCGGCTACTGGACCTCGCGGTACGGCCGCAACGTCCCCAAGCCGGTCAAGCGGGGCATCGCGGACGCCGTCCGGCGGCTCTACGGGCCCCGTTCGCTGCTCAAGTACGACACCGCCACCAAGGGGTACCGGTTCGGCGACGTCCTCAACCTGGTGCACGCCGCGCCCGACCCGGACAAGCCCTGGCAGGGCGCGCTCTTCCAGTACGCCCTGGACCGCCGCCACCACCCCGAGGCCGCGCAGCCGCCCGCGTCGAGCCGGATGCTCATCGCTCACCGGGCGCTGATGGAGCTGCCGGCCGCCGAGCGGCGTGCCGTCGTCACCGGCCCCGGCGGGGCCGAGCGGCTGGCGGAGGCCGGCATGACCTGGGAGGCGCTCGCCGGCTGGCTCCAGGGCCCGCTGGACGCGGCCGCCTGGGAGGCGGTCATCCCCTCCATGGGGACGATGGCCCTCCTGCGCAACCTGCGCAACTTCGACGAGGCGGGCGTGAGCGACCGGGTGGCGGCCGACGTCGCCGCGCGGATCTCCGACCCGGAGGCCGTCGCCACCTCCCGGCAGTTCCCGTTCCGCTACCTGGCCGCCTACCAGCACGCGCCGTCGCTGCGCTGGTCGTACCCGCTGGAGCAGGCGCTCGGCCACTCGCTGGCGAACGTCCCGCGGCTGCCGGGCCGTACCCTCGTCCTGGTCGACCGCTCGGGCTCCATGTGGGCGCCCCTGTCGCAGCGCTCCCGGCTGAACCGCGCGGACGCGGCGGCCGTCTTCGGCGCGGCGGTGGCGATGCGGGCCGCCGACGCCGACCTGGTGGAGTTCGGCACGAGCAGCGCGCCCGTGCCCCACAGCGCGGGGGAGTCGGTGCTGAAGGTCCTGGACCGCTTCCACAGCATGGGCGGCACCAACACCACCGAGGCCGTGCGCACCCACTACCGCCGCCACGACCGGGTGCTGATCGTCACCGACGAGCAGGCGTCCTACAGCCACCACGGCGACCCGGTGCAGCAGGTCCCGGCGGACGTGCCGGTCTACACCTGGAACCTGGCCGGCTACCGGCCGGGCCACGCCCCGTCCGGGAACGCCGCCCGGCACACCTTCGGCGGCCTCACGGACTCCGCGTTCCGGATGGTGCCGCTGCTGGAGGCCGGACGGACGGCGGACTGGCCCTGGTCGGCAGCCTGACCAGCGGGTCCGCCCGCCGGACAGGGGTGGCACAGCGTCTCGCCCTCCGGATAGGGTCGGCCCCGGCGCGACTGCCTGTTCGAAAGCAAGGGATGCAAGGGTGACGGACGGAGCAGTAACTGAGGCCGCGCGCGTGCTCGTCGCGGCTGACAAGTTCAAGGGTTCGCTCACGGCCGTACAGGTCGCGGAGCGGGTGACGGCCGGGCTCCGGCGCGTCGTCCCGGGGCTCGAGGTGGAGACCCTGCCCGTGGCCGACGGCGGTGACGGCACGGTCGCCGCCGCCGTGGCGGCCGGGTTCGAACGGCGCGAGGTGCGGGTCACCGGCCCCCTCGGCGCGCCGGTGACCGCCGCGTACGCGCTGCGCGACGGCACGGCCGTGGTGGAGATGGCGGAGGCGTCCGGCCTCCAGCTGCTCCCCGAGGGCGTCTTCGCACCGCTGACGTCCACCACGTACGGCTCCGGCGAGCTGCTGCGCGCCGCGCTGGACGCGGGGGCGCGCACCATCGTCTTCGGCGTGGGCGGCAGCGCCACCACGGACGGCGGTGCCGGCATGCTGGCCGCGCTCGGCGCCCGGTTCCTGGACAAGGACGGGGAGCCGGTCGGGCCGGGCGGCGGCGGCCTGCGGGACCTCGCCACCGCCGACCTCTCGGGGATCGACGCCCGCTTCGCGGACGTGGAGCTGGTCCTCGCCAGCGACGTCGACAACCCGCTGACCGGCCCGAAGGGCGCCCCCGCGGTGTACGGGCCGCAGAAGGGCGCCTCCCCGGAGGACGTCGCGGAGCTGGACGCCGCGCTCGCCCACTTCGCGTCGGTCCTGGCCGACTCGATCGGCGACCGCGCCGCCGAGCTGGCCGCGTCGCCGGGCGCCGGAGCGGCGGGCGGCATCGGGTACGGGGCGCTGGTCGCCCTTGGCGCGGGCTTCCGCCCCGGCATCGAGGTGATGCTCGACGTCCTGGGCTTCGGCCCCGCCCTGTCCCGCGCCACCCTGGTGATCACCGGCGAGGGCTCCCTCGACGAGCAGACCCTGCACGGCAAGGCCCCCGCCGGTGTCGCAGCGGCGGCCCGGGCGGAGGGCATCGAGGTCGTCGCGGTCTGCGGGCGCCTCGCCCTGCCGCCCGAGGCGCTGGGGCGGGCCGGCATCCGCCGCGCCTACCCGCTGCTGGAGCTGGAGCCCGACCCGGCCCGGTGCATGGCCGAGGCCGGCCAGCTGCTGGAGCGCCAGGCGGCGAACATCGCGCGGGACTTCCTGACCTAGGGGCGGGACACGACTCTGGGACCCAGGACGCGACACGCGGCGGCCTGGTGCCGGGTGCGTCCCTGGTGTCAGGTGGCGCCCCGGTGTCCGGCACGGAGCTGATGCCCGGTGCCGACCTGATGCCCCGTGCGGCCCCGGCGCCTGCACCGGGACGGGACCGCACCGGACGTCCGTGGCGCCGTCACCCGGTCGCGCCGCCCGCCCCGCCCCGGCCCGCGAAGGAGCCCCGCCCGTCGCGGGGCGCCGGGAGGTCGTAGAGGTCCCCGTAGCGGGCGTAGGCGTCGGCGACGATGGCCTCCGCCGCCGCGACCTGCTCGTACCCGGCGGACGGGCCGCGCCCCGGCAGGTACGGGACCGGTCCGGGCGCGGGGTGGCGGCGGCGCCACTGCGACTCGGCGAGCGCGTACAGCCCCGAGGCCACGACCAGGGCCGGGACGGACAGGGCGAGCAGCAGGTCGGACGTCATGGGCGGATCCCCCGATCGGTGAGTGGCGGCCGTCGGGCTCCGTATGCCCCGTCAGGAGCGTTCCGTGCCCGCGCGGCCCCGCCCGGGTGGGCGGGACACCGCACTGGATCAACGGCACCGGGGACCCGGACGACTGCACCCGTTCGGGGGAACCACGTACGTGACCGGTGGACCGGCACGGCAGCGGGCCCGGCCCGCCCCCGTCACCCCGGCGACAGCCGGAAGGCGTCCAGGGCCAGCGTCATCTCCGTCAGGTCCCGCGGCCGGGACAGCGAGCGGGAGGTCAGCTGCTCCAGACGGCGCAGCCGGTTGAAGACCGTGTTGCGGTGGCAGTACAGGCGGCTCGCCGCCCGGCCCGCCGAGCCCTCGCAGTCCAGCCAGACGTCCAGCGTCTCCAGCAGCACCGCCCGGTCCGCCGGGTCCAGGTCCAGCAGCGCCCCCAGCACCTCCGACACCAGCAGCGACGACAGCTCCGGCTGGCTCACCACCAGCGCGCCCGGCATCCGCCGGTCCAGCCGCACGATCGCGGGCGCGTCCGCCGGACACGTACGCAGCGCCAGCTCCGCCAGGCGCCGCGCCCGGCCCAGCTCCGTCAGCCCCGTCACCACCGGGCTGATCCCGCCGGGACCCGGGCACCGCCCCTCCATCAGCTCCGCCAGCGCGTCGAGCCCCGTGCCCTCGTCCAGCGACACCACACCGACCTCGCAGTCGGTGCGCATCCGCCACACGAACCGCAGCCCCTCCGCCTCCAGCCGCCGGTGCGTCAGGTCCCGCCGGGCCGTGCGCAGCACCACCACCGCGTACCGCCCCCGCTCCGGCAGGTCCAGCCCCGCCGCCGCCCGCGCCGCGACCTCCGCCGACCGGCCCCCCTCCAGCAGCGCGTCGAGCAGTGCTTGCAACTGCTCGTCGGTGCGGCGCCGCAGCTCCAGCTCCGTCGCCCGGTACGCCTCCGACGCCGTGTCCGCCTGCGCGTCCACCGCCGACCACACCATGGTCGCCGACTGCATCAGCACCGCCAGACGCCGCGCGTCCGCCGACGCGGCCTCCAGGAGCGCGTCCCACACCTGGTGGCCCGCGAGCCGGTAGGCGTGCACCATCAGCTCCAGCGGCAGGCCCTGCTCGGCCCTCCGCCGCCCCAGCCACTCCGCGTGGTCCAGGTCGCGGCGCGGCGACGCCCTCGGCGCCGAGATCGTCTCGATGCCGATCCGCATCGCGTCCCGGGCCTCCTGCCAGTGCTGGTCGTAGCCGATGACCCGGCCGTACGCGGGGGAGTACGCGTGCAGCTCCCGCACGTGCTCGTCCACCAGCTCCGGAAGCCGCTCCAACAGCGCCGCGCACGCCTGAGCGAGCAGTTTCCAGTCGTCCCCCGTACGCGGTCGTCGCGCTCCCATGGCCGGGAGGATGCCACCGCCCCGGCCCGTCGCGCACGCCCCTGACACGCGGTGTTGTGCGCGTGCACAACCCGCCGCCACGCCCGCTGGGCAACGGCAGCGATTCCCGCCACGGGCGTGGACGGGCGGCCGGGGCCGGTGCTGGGGTGAGCGCCACCGAACACACGGACGAGGGGAAACACATGAGCGCTGCCGCCCTGCACGTGCGGGGGCTGACAGCCGGGTACGGGCCCGTGACCGCCCTCCGTGACGTCTCGCTGGACGTACCGGAAGGCGCCTGCGTCGCCGTCCTCGGCGGCAACGGTGCCGGCAAGTCCACCCTGCTGCGCGCGCTGTCGCGCACGCTGGCGTTCCACGGCGGCGCCGCCACCGCCGGCACCGTCACCTTCGCCGGCCGACCGCTGCACGGCCTGCCGCCCGACCGGGTCGTCGTGGCCGGGCTGTGCCACGTCCCCGAAGGACGCCAGGTGTTCGCCCGCATGACGGTCGAGGACAACCTCCGCGCCGGCGCGCTCACCGCCGCCCGCACCGGACGGGCCGCCGCCCTGGCCCGCGTCCACGAACTGTTCCCCGTCCTCGCCGACCGCGCCCACCAGCGCGCCGGCCTGCTGTCCGGCGGCGAGCAGCAGATGCTCGCCGTCGGCCGCGCCCTGATGGCCTCCCCGCGCCTGCTGCTGCTCGACGAGCCGTCCCTCGGCCTCGCCCCGCTGATGGCCGCCCGGATCGCCGACACCATCCGCGAGATCAACGCCCAGGGCACCTCCGTGCTGCTCGTCGAGCAGAACGCCGCCCTCGCGCTGCGCCTCGCCTCCCACGCGTACGTCCTGGAGGTCGGCGAGGTCGCGGCCGAGGGGCCCGCCGGGGAACTGGCCGCCTCCGACGAGGTGCGCCGCCGCTACCTCGGCGTCGTCGACGAACAGGCGGCCGCCGACCCCGCACCGGCCGCGGTGCCGCACCTGGCCCGCTGGGAGGACGCATGACCACCCTCGAGGTCCGCGACCTCACCGTGCGCTTCGCCGGACTCACCGCCCTCGACGGGGTCGGCTTCACGGTCGAGCCGGGCACCGTGCACGCCGTCATCGGCCCCAACGGCGCCGGCAAGTCCACCACCTTCAACGTGCTGTCCGGCGTCTACCGCGCCACCTCCGGCAGCGTCCGGTTCGACGGCCACGAGCTGACCGGACTGCCGCCGCACCGCATCGCCGCCCTCGGCGTCGCACGGATCTTCCAGAACCTCGCCCTGCCGCCGTACGCCACCGTCGCCGAGGCGCTGATGCTGGGCCGCCACCGCCTCACCCGGGCCGGCTTCCTGGCCACCGGACTGCGCCTGCCGTCCGCCGCCCGCGAGGAGGCCCGCCACCGCGCCCGCGTCAAGGAGATCGCCGACTTCGTGGGCCTCGCCGACAAGCTGGACCACCCGGCGGCCTCCCTGCCCTACGGGCAGCAGAAGCTCGCCGAACTGGCCCGCGCCCTGTGCATGGAGCCCAAGCTGCTGCTGCTCGACGAACCGGTCGCCGGCATGACCGGCGACGAACGCCGCCGCACGGCGGCCGTCATCGCGGGCGTCCGCGACAGCCTCGGCATCTCCATCGTCCTCGTCGAACACGACATGGGCGTGGTGATGCGGCTCGCCGACTCCGTGACCGTCCTCGACTTCGGCCGCCGGATCGCCGACGGCGCCCCCGCCGACGTACAGAACGACCCGGCCGTCGTCCGCGCCTACCTCGGACAGGAGACCGCCGAGTGACCACCTTCGCCGAACTCCTCCTGGGCGGAGTGGCCCTCGGGTCCGTCTACGCCCTCATCGCCCTCGGATTCGTGGTCATCTTCCGCGCCACCGAGGTCGTCAACTTCGCCCACGCCTCCCTCCTCCTCGCGGGCGGGTACGTCACCGCGGTCCTCCACGACGACATCGGCTTCTGGCCGGCGCTCGCCGCCGGCATCGCGGGGGCCGCCCTCGTCGGCGCGGCCGTCGAGTTCCTGGTGATGCGCCGCTACCGGGGCCGGGACCACAGCGTGCTCGCCATCGTGACGATCGGCGTGGACATCCTGCTGACCACCGAACTCGCCCGCCGGATCGGCACCGACGTGCTCTCGCCGGGCGACCCGTGGGGCGACGCGGTCGTCACGATCGGCTCCGTCACCATCGCGCAGACGCGCATCGCCGCGTTCCTCGCCGCCGCCCTGCTGATCACCGCGTTCCTGCTGGCCTTCCGGTTCACCTCCTGGGGCGTCGCCATGCGCGCCGCCGCCGAGAGCCCGTCCACCGCGGCCCTCATGGGCGTCCGGCTCGGCCGGGTCTCGCTCGGCGCCTGGGCCGTCGCGGGCGGTCTCGCCGCCGTCGCGGCCCTGTTCCTGACGGTCTTCCCGACCCCCGGGCTGGAACGCTCCACCTCCCTGGCCGCCCTCAAGGCCTTCCCCGCCGCCATCCTCGGCGGGCTGGACTCCACCACCGGCGCGCTCGTCGGCGGACTGCTCGTCGGCGTCACCGAGTCCCTCGCCACCGGCTACCAGGGCGACCTCACCTTCCTCGGCCGCGGCATCGGCGACCTGGCGCCCTACCTCGTCATGGTCGTGGTCCTGCTGATCCGCCCCGCCGGGCTCTTCGGCACGAAGGAGCTCGCCCGTGTCTGACACGCTCACCCGCCCCCGCACGTACCTGTGGGCCCTGGGCGCCGTCCTCCTCCTCGCCCTGCCCTTCTACCTCGAACGCTTCTGGCTCCAGGCCGGGCTGTTCGCGATGGCCGCCGCCATCGGCGCGATCGGCATCAACCTGCTCACCGGCTCCACCGGCCAGCTCTCCATGGGCCACGCCTTCTTCCTCGCCGTCGGCGCGTACGGCTACTGCGCGTTCGCCGGCGACGGGAGCGACGGACTGAGCGGCCTCGGCCTGCCCGGCTGGCTCGCCGCCGTGGGCGCGGTCGCCCTGGCGGGCGCCGCGGGCGGCCTGTTCAGCCCGATCGCGGGCCGGCTGCGCGGGGCGTACCTGGGCATCGCGACCCTGGCGCTGATCTTCATCGGCCAGCACGTGCTGTTCAACGCCCACGACCTGACCGGCGGCTTCAACGGCCGGGCCGTCCCGCCGCTGAGCCTGCTCGGCGTCACCTTCGACGAGAGCGAACTGCTGGTCGCGCAGGTGCCGTTCGGCGCCGCCGAGAAGCTCTGGTACCTGGGCCTCGCCCTGCTCCTGGGCTCCGCCCTGTTCGCCCGCGGAGTGCTGCGCGGCCGGCCGGGGCGGGCGCTGAACGCCATCCGCGACCACCGCATCGCGGCAGGCGTCCTGGGCATCCCGGTGGCCCGCTACCGCGCCGCCGCGTTCGTCCTGTCGTCGATGTACGCGGGGCTCGCCGGCGTCCTGCTGGCCCTCGTGTTCCAACGGACCGTGCCGGAGTACTTCGGCATGCTGCTCTCCCTCGAGTACCTCGCCATGATCGTCATCGGCGGTCTGGGCTCGGTGGCGGGCGCGGTGGTCGGAGGCGTCTTCGTCTCCCTGCTGCCGCAGGTCCTCAACCGGTACAGCGACGCGCTGCCCCTGGTGTCCGCCCCCGGAACGGGCGGGATCGCACCCGGCGAGGCGTCGCGCTACCTGTACGGCGCCGCCGTCGTGGCCGTCGTGCTCTTCCTGCCCGGCGGCCTGGTCCGGCTGGCCGCCCGGCGTCCCGCACCACCCTCAGGTACCACAGCGGAGGAACGATGACCATGCGCAGACACCGGCGCCTCGCCGCCACCCTCACCGCGCTCGTCGCACTGACGGCGGCCGCCGGCTGCAGCTCCAAGGCGAAGTCGGGCGACGACGCCGGCGGCCAGGGCGCGGACGGGGTGAAGACCGGCAGGGGCGTCGACGCCAAGACGATCCAGCTCGGCGTCCTCACCGACATGACCGGCGTGTACGCCACCCTCGGCAAGAGCGTCACCCAGGCCCAGCAGCTGTACGTCAAGCAGCTGAACGCCGCCGGCGGCGTCTGCGGCCGCACGGTGGAGCTGACGGTCCGCGACCACGGCTACGACCCGCAGAAGGCCCTGGCCGGCTACACCGAGCTGGAGCCGAAGGTGCTGGGCTTCCCGCAGTTCATCGGCTCGCCGTTCGTGGCGGCGGTCAAGCAGCGCATCGACGGCCAGGACAAGGGCCTCGTCCTGCCGCAGGCATGGTCGGCGTCCCTGCTGGGCAGCGGGCACATCCGGGTGATCGGCTCCACCTACGACATCGAGACGATCAACGCGGTGGACTTCCTGCTGAAGGAGAAGGGACTGAGGAAGGGCGACAAGCTCGGCCACGTCTACTTCGAGGGCGACTACGGCGAGAACGCCCTCAAGGGCTCGAAGCACGCGGCGGAGAAGGCCGGTCTGTCGGTGGTGGAGCAGAAGATCAAGCCGACCGACAACGACATGTCGGCGCAGGTCGCGGCCCTCAAGCAGGCGGGGGTCAAGGCGATCGTGCTGAGCGCCGGTCCGCGCCAGGCGGCCTCGCTCGTCGGCGTGGCGGCCGCGGTGAAGCTCACCGTCCCGGTCATCGGCAACAACTCGGCCTTCGCCCCGCAGCTGCTGGCCACCCAGGCCGGTCCGGCGCTGGAGAAGATGTACTACGTGGCCTCGCCCAGCCTGCCCATCGGCGCCGACACCCCGGTCGCCAAGAAGCTGGTCGCCGACTACAAGGCGGCCTACCCCAAGGACGCCCTCGACAACGGCGTCGTCGCCGGCTGGTCGGCCGCCCAGGTCTTCGGCGAGGCGCTGAAGAAGGCGTGCGCGGACAAGGACCTGACGCGCGAGGGCGTCGGGAAGGCGCTGCTGACGCTGAACGCCCACGACGCGGGCTTCGGCATGACGCACGACTTCTCCGACCCGAAGGCGCCGTCGTCGCGGCAGAGCGCCGTCATCCAGCCCGACAAGTCCGTCCCCGGCGGTGCGCGCGTGGTGCGCGAGCCCCAGGTCTCGGACGCCGCCAAGGCCTTCACACCCGGCGCCTGACCGGAAGGACGGCCTCGTCACCGGGGCGAAACGCCGCCGTGTGAAGCTCTGGTCATGAGCGACGACCTCCGCACCGACCACCGGATCGAGCCCCTCACCGCCCAGCAGGTCCATGACCGGGCGGCTGAGGGGCTCGCCCTGCTGCTGCGGGACGCCGTGGACGGCGGCGCCTCCGTCGGCTTCCTCGCCCCGCTGGAGCACGCCGAGGCGGCCGCCTGGTGGCGTGAGGCGGCCGAGCAGACGGCCCGCGGGGTACGGAGCGTCTGGGCGGCGTACGGACCGGGAGACGCCGTCGTGGGCGTGATCACCCTGGTGCGCGCCACCCTGCCGAACCAGCCCCACCGCGGCGACGTCTCCAAGCTCCTGGTCCACCGGGACGCCCGCGGCCGGGGCCTGGGCTCCCGGCTGCTGGCGGCGGCCGAGGAAGCGGCGGCCGCCGAGGGGCTCACCCTGCTGGTCCTGGACACCGAGACCGGCAGCGCGGCCGAGGGCCTGTACCGCAGGGCCGGCTGGACCCGGGCGGGGACGATCCCGCACTACGCCCTGACCCCCACGGGCGTCCCGCACCCCACGACGTACTACTACAAGCTGCTGGCCGCCCCGTGAGGGCACGCGGAAGGGCCCGGGTGCCGTGATGCGCACCCGGGCCCTCCCGGTCGTCCATGCCTTCTCCGTACGGCTACGGCAGCTGCGCCGCCCGCGCCTCCCGGCTCTCGCGCCGGTTGTCGCGGAAGGTGTTCACCCGCCGGGCCGTCGCGAAGAGGGGGATCACGGCGCCCAGCACGACCTGCAGCGCGCAGCCGGTCTGGAGCAGCAGCTGACCGCCCGGCGCGTCGAACGCCCACGCCGCGAGCAGGCCCATGGCCCCGACGATCCAGCTGAGCATCGCGATCGCGAGGACGCCCCGCGGCTTGGGGTACTCGACGCGGCTCACCATCAGCCACGCCGTGCCGATGATCGCCAGCAGCGTCGGGATGAACGGCAGGCCCAGCAGGACGATCGAGACGACCGTCAGCGCGCCGAAGGGGCTCGGCATGCCCTGGAACATGCCGTCCTTCATGGTCACGCAGCTGAATCTGGCGAGCCGCAGCACCACCGCCAGCAGCACCACGATCGCGGCGACCGCCGAGACCCGCTGGTGCGCGTCGTCGGCGACCATCCCGTACACGAGCACGAAGTAGGCCGGCGCCAAGCCGAAGCTGATCAGGTCCGAGAGATTGTCCAGCTCGGCGCCCATGGGCGAGCTGCGCAGCTTGCGCGCGACGAGCCCGTCGAAGAGGTCGAACACGGCCGCGCAGAGCATGAGGATCACGGCGGTCGCGGCGGAGTGCCGTGCCATGCCGACCTCGTCGCTGCCCGTGAGGTGCGGGATCAGGATGCCGGTGGTGGTGAAGTACACCGCCATGAAGCCGCACGTGGCGTTACCCAGCGTGAGCGTGTCCGCTATCGAGAGACGCAGCGACAGCGGCATCTCCTCGGCTTCCTCGGCGTCCGCCTCGGCGTCGGCGACCCAGTCGGCCCGTGTGTCGGGATCAATCACGGTCAATTCGAGTCACCCCCGCAGTCGTGGTCTGACCGACCTCGACAGCGACGTCGACACCTTCCGGAAGGTAGATGTCAACGCGCGATCCGAAGCGGATCAGACCGATGCGCTCGCCCTGCTCGACCTTGGTCCCCTGCGGGATGTACGGCACGATGCGGCGCGCGACCGCGCCGGCGATCTGCACCATCTCGATGTCACCGAGCTCGGTGTCGAAGTGCCAGACAACGCGCTCGTTGTTCTCGCTCTCCTTGTTGAACGCCGGCACGAACCCGCCCGGGACGTGCTCGACGGACGTCACCGTGCCCGCCAGCGGGGCGCGGTTGACGTGGACGTTCAGCGGGCTCATGAAGATGGCGACCCGGGTCCGTCCGTCCTTCCACGGCATGATGCTCTGCACCACCCCGTCTGCGGGCGAGATGACCCTGCCCGGCGCGATCTCGCGCTCGGGGTCGCGGAAGAACCACAGCATGCCCGCCGCCAGAGCGGTGGTGGGCACAGCGATGGCCGCGGCGCGCTTGGAACGGCGCGAGCGGGCAAGACTGAGTGCAGCGGTGGCGACGGTCGGCAGAAGCCACGGCGATGCTCCGCGTGCGATGCGGACGCGGCCGCGAGGTGCAGAGGTTTGGCTGTGGGGCATGGATGACCTTCGTAGCGGTGATGCCGCGCGAGTGCGGGGGACGGCGGCTTTTTGGCGATGCTATCGGTTGCGGGCCGCAACTGGGCAAGCCAGAAGCCGAGTCGGCGGCCGGAAGACGATGACAGGGTGTGATCTTCTTCGCGGCCAAACCGGCTCAAAAGCGACAATCACCCCTGGAATCGGTACTCCTCGAGCAACCGACGCCCAATGATCATTTTCTGGATCTCGGCGGTACCTTCGCCGATGAGCAGCATGGGTGCCTCCCGGTAGAGACGCTCGATCTCGTACTCCTTCGAGAACCCGTAGCCGCCATGGATACGGAAGGCGTCCTCGACGACCTCCTTGCAGTATTCGGAGGCGAGGTACTTCGCCATCCCTGCTTCGAGGTCGTTTCGCTCCCCGGAGTCCTTTTTGCGTGCTGCGTTGACCATCATCGCATGAGCGGCCTCGACCTTGGTAGCCATTTCGGCCAGCTTGAACTGGATCGCCTGGTGCTGGGCGATCGGCTTGCCGAAAGTCTGGCGCTGCTGGGCGTAGGAGACGCCCAGCTCGAACGCACGCTGTGCCACACCGCAACCACGCGCCGCGACGTTCACGCGGCCGACCTCGACACCGTCCATCATTTGGTAAAACCCTCGGCCGGTGACGCCGCCGAGTACACGATTGGCCGGAATGCGCAGTCCGTCCATGATGAGTTCGGTGGTGTCGACCCCCTTGTAACCCATCTTGTCGATCTTCCCGGGGATGGTGAGGCCGGGCCGCACCTCTCCGAAGCCCGGCTCCTTCTCGACGAGGAAGGTCGTCATCGACTTGTGGGGCGCGGAGCCCTCGGGGTGTCCTTCGTCACTTCGGACGAGAACGGCGACGAGCGTTGACGTCCCGCCGTTCGTCAGCCACATCTTCTGGCCGTTCAGGACGTACTCGTCGCCGTCCTTGACCGCCTTCGACGTGATGGCCGACACGTCCGAGCCGAGCGCCGGCTCCGACATCGAGAACGCGCCCCGCACCTCGCCGGCCGCCATCCGGGGCAGGAAGGTGTCCTTCTGCTCCTGCGTACCGTGCTGCTTGAGCATGTACGCGACGATGAAGTGGGTGTTGATGATGCCGGACACCGACATCCAGCCGCGCGCGATCTCCTCCACGCACAGCGCGTACGTGAGCAGGGACTCGCCCAGACCCCCGTACTCCTCCGGGATCATCAGTCCGAAGACGCCCAGCTCCTTGAGCCCGTCGACGATGTCCTGCGGGTACTCGTCGCGGTGCTCCAGCTCGGTCGCGACCGGGATGATCTCCTTGTCGACGAAGTCCCGGACCGTGGACAGGATCTCCTGCTGGACGTCCGTCAGACCGTGGGTCTGCGCGAGTCGGGCCATGACTACTTCTCCTGCGCCTTGAGTTCCGGGCGGCCGGGCTGCTCGCCGCCGCGCTCCTTGATGTACGTCTCGGTCGGGACCATCACCTTGCGGCGGAACACGCACACCAGGGTGCCGTCCTGCTTGTAGCCCTTGGTCTCGACGTACACGATCCCGCGGTCGTTCTTCGACTTCGACGGGGTCTTGTCGAGGACCGTGGTCTCGCCGTAGATGGTGTCGCCGTGGAAGGTCGGCGCCACGTGGCGCAGCGACTCGATCTCCAGGTTGGCGATCGCCTTGCCGGAGACGTCCGGCACGGACATGCCCAGCAGCAGGGAGTAGATGTAGTTCCCCACGACGACGTTCCTGCCGAAGTCCGTCGTCTTCTCCGCATAGTTGGTGTCCATGTGGAGGGGGTGGTGGTTCATGGTGAGCAGACAGAAGAGGTGGTCGTCGTACTCCGTGACCGTCTTCCCGGGCCAGTGCTTGTAGACCGCGCCGACCTCGAACTCCTCGTAGGTGCGTCCGAACTGCATGCTGATCAGGCCTCCGGGGCTTCGAACTTCGAGGTGCGGGTCATGCCGGCGGCGCGGCCCTTGCCGGAGATGACGAGCGCCATCTTGCGGCTGGCCTCGTCGATCATCTCGTCGCCGAGCATCGCGGAGCCCTTCTTGCCGCCCGCCTCGGACGTGTAGTAGTCGTACGCGTCCAGGATCAGCTCGGCGTGGTCGAAGTCCTCCTGGGAGGGCGAGAACACCTCGTTGGCGGCGTCGACCTGGCCCGGGTGCAGCACCCACTTGCCGTCGAAGCCGAGCGCGGCGGCACGGCCGGCGACCGCGCGGAAGCCGTCCACGTTCTTGATCTGGAGGTAGGGGCCGTCGATCGCCTGGAGGTCGTTGGCGCGCGCCGCCATCAGGATCTTCATCAGGATGTAGTGGTACGCGTCCGCCGGGTAGCCGGGCGGCTGCTCGCCCACGACCAGCGACTTCATGTTGATCGAGGCCATGAAGTCGGCCGGGCCGAAGATGATCGTCTCGATGCGCGGCGAGGCCTGCGCGATCGCGTTGACGTTGTTGAGGCCCTGGGCGTTCTCGATCTGCGCCTCGATGCCGATCCGGCCGACCTCGAAGCCCATCGTCTTCTCGATCTGCGTCAGCAGCAGGTCCAGCGCCACGACCTGCTCGGCGTTCTGGACCTTGGGCAGCATGATGCAGTCCAGGTTCGGGCCCGCGCCCTCGACGACGGTGACGACGTCGCGGTACGTCCACTCCGTCGTCCAGTCGTTGACCCGCACGACCCTGGTCTTGCCCGTCCAGTCGCCCTCGTTGAGGAACTTGACGATGGTGTGCCGCGCCTCCGGCTTGGCGAGCGGCGCGCACGCGTCCTCCAGGTCGAGGAAGACCTGGTCGGCGGGGAGGCCCTGGGCCTTCTCCAGGAAGCGCGGGTTGGAACCGGGCACCGCCAGGCAGGAGCGGCGCGGGCGGAGACGGTTGACGGGCGTCATGCGGGGACCTCCGAGCTTTCGAGGGGGTTGAGCTTGTTCGCTGTACGGATCTCGTCGACGATACGGCCGATGATCTCCGTGATACCGAAGTCCTTCGGTGTGAAGACGGCGGCCACTCCCGCGCGCTTCAGTTCGGCGGCGTCGGCACCCGGGATGATTCCGCCGACGATGACCGGGATGTCCGAGGCGCCCGCCTCGCGCAGCCTGGTCAGCACGTCCGGCACCAGCTCGGCGTGCGAACCGGACAGGATCGACAGTCCCACGCAGTGCACGTCCTCCGCTAGCGCGGCGTTCACGATCTGCTCGGGGGTCAGCCGGATGCCCTGGTAGACCACCTCGAATCCGGCGTCACGCGCGCGTACCGCGATCTGCTCGGCGCCGTTGGAGTGGCCGTCCAGGCCCGGCTTGCCCACCAGCAGCCGCAGCCGCCCGGCGCCCAGCTCCTCCGCCGTCCGCGCCACCTTCGCGCGTACGGCGGCCAGCGGGGTGCCCTCCTCGGCGGTGATGGCGACCGGCGCGGACGACACGCCCGTCGGCGCCCGGAACTCGCCGAAGACGTCCCGCAGCGCCCAGGCCCACTCGCCGGTGGTGACGCCCGCCCGGGCGCACTCCAGGGTGGCCTCGAACATGTTCGCGTCCCCGGCCGCGGTGGCCTTCAGCCGGGCCAGGGCCTCCTGGGCGCGGCTCTCGTCGCGGTTGTCCCGCCATTCGTGGAGCTTCGCCACCACCCGCGCCTCGTTCGCCGGGTCCACCGTCATGATGGCGGTGTCCAGGTCCGCGGTGAGCGGGTTGGGCTCCGTCGTCTCGAAGATGTTGACGCCGACGATCTTCTCCTCGCCGGCCTCGATCCGGGCCCGCCGCTCGGCGTGCGAGGAGACCAGCTGCGACTTGAGGTAGCCGGACTCGACGGCGGCCATGGCGCCGCCCATCTCCTGGATCCGGTCGATCTCCGCCAGGCACTCCCCGACCAGGGCGTCCACCTTGGCCTCGATCACGTGCGAGCCCGCGAAGATGTCCTCGTACTCCAGCAGGTCGCTCTCGTGCGCCAGCACCTGCTGGATGCGCAGGCTCCACTGCTGGTCCCACGGCCGGGGCAGGCCCAGGGCCTCGTTCCAGGCCGGGAGTTGGACGGCACGCGCGCGTGCGTCCTTCGACAGCGTCACGGCGAGCATCTCCAGGACGATGCGCTGGACGTTGTTCTCCGGCTGCGCCTCGGTCAGACCGAGCGAGTTGACCTGCACGCCGTAGCGGAAGCGGCGGTGCTTGGGGTCCTCGATCCCGTACCGCTCACGCGTGATCTTGTCCCAGATGCGGCCGAAGGCGCGCATCTTGCACATCTCCTCGACGAAGCGGACGCCCGCGTTCACGAAGAAGGAGATGCGCGCGACCACATCGCCCTTGCGCTCCTCCGGCACCTGTCCGGAGGCGAACACCGCGTCGAGGACCGCGATGGCCGTCGACATGGCGTACGAGATCTCCTGGACCGGCGTGGCGCCCGCCTCCTGCAGGTGGTAGCTGCAGATGTTGATCGGGTTCCACTTGGGGATGTGGTTCACCGTGTAGGTGATCATGTCGGTGGTCAGCCGCAGCGACGGACCGGGCGGGAAGACGTGCGTCCCGCGCGACAGGTACTCCTTGACGATGTCGTTCTGCGTCGTCCCCTGGAGCTTGGTGATGTCCGCGCCCTGTTCCTCCGCGACCACCTGGTACAGCGCCAGCAGCCACATGGCGGTGGCGTTGATGGTCATGGAGGTGTTCATCTGCTCCAGGGGGATGTCCTGGAAGAGCCGGCGCATGTCACCGAGGTGCGAGACCGGGACCCCGACCCGGCCCACTTCCCCGCGGGCGAGGATGTGGTCCGGGTCGTAACCGGTCTGCGTCGGCAGGTCGAAGGCGACCGACAGGCCGGTCTGGCCCTTGGCGAGGTTGCGCCGGTACAGCTCGTTGGACGCCTCGGCGGTCGAGTGACCGGCGTACGTCCGCATGAGCCAGGGGCGGTCCTTCTTCCGCGGGGTCATCAGACGTTCCGGAAGCGGTTGATGGCGTCGATGTGCTTGTCCCGCATCTCCTGGTTCTTCACGCCCATGCCCTCCTCGGGCGCGAGGCACAGGACGCCGACCTTGCCCTGGTGGAGGTTGCGGTGGACGTCGTACGCGGCCTGGCCGGTGTCCTCCAGCGAGTACGTCTTCGACAGCGTCGGGTGGATCTTGCCCTTGGCGATCAGGCGGTTGGCCTCCCACGCCTCGCGGTAGTTCGCGAAGTGCGAGCCGATGATGCGCTTCAGCGACATCCACAGGTAGCGGTTGTCGTACTCGTGCATGTAGCCCGAGGTCGAGGCGCAGGTGGTGATGGTGCCGCCCTTGCGGGTGACGTAGACGGACGCGCCGAAGGTCTCGCGGCCCGGGTGCTCGAAGACGATGTCGATGTCCTCGCCGCCGGTGAACTCGCGGATGCGCTTGCCGAAGCGCTTCCACTCCTTGGGGTCCTGGGTGCGCTCGTCCTTCCAGAACTTGTAGCCCTCGGCGCTGCGGTCGATGATCGCCTCGGCGCCCATCGCGCGGCAGATGTCCGCCTTCTGCTCGCTGGAGACCACGCAGATCGGGTTGGCGCCGCCGGCGAGGGCGAACTGGGTGGCGTACGAGCCGAGGCCGCCGCTCGCGCCCCAGATGAGCACGTTGTCGCCCTGCTTCATGCCGGCGCCGTTGCGGGAGACGAGCTGGCGGTAGGCGGTGGAGTTCACCAGGCCCGGGGCCGCCGCCTCCTCCCAGCTGAGGTGGTCGGGCTTGGGCATCAGCTGGTTGGACTTGACGAGCGCGATCTCCGCGAGGCCGCCGAAGTTGGTCTCGAAGCCCCAGATGCGCTGCTCGGGGTCGAGCATCGTGTCGTTGTGGCCGTCGGAGGACTCCAGCTCGACGGACAGGCAGTGCGCGACGACCTCGTCGCCGGGCTGCCAGGCGTTCACGCCGGGGCCGGTGCGCAGGACGACGCCCGCCAGGTCGGAGCCGATGATGTGGTACGGCAGGTCGTGGCGCTTGGTGAGCTCGGAGAGCCTGCCGTACCGCTCCAGGAAGCTGAAGGTGGAGACCGGCTCGAAGATGGAGGTCCACACGGAGTTGTAGTTGACCGAGGACGCCATCACGGCCACCAGCGCCTCGCCCGGGCCCAGCTCGGGCAGCGGCACGTTGTCGACGTGCAGCGACTTGCGCGGGTCCTTCTCGCGCGTGGTGAGACCGGCGAACATCTCGGCCTCGTCCTTGTGCACGGTCACCGCGCGGTAGGACTCGGGGAGGGGCAGAGCGGCGAAGTCCGCGGACGTGGTGTCCGACGACTGAATCGCGTCCAGGATTTCCTTCACGGTGTTGCCTCCGGCGAAGAACGTCTCCGAGGGAAGACGTTGAGGGGAACGTCGGGGAATTGCTGCTGGGAGGTGTGCCGTCGGTTCGGCCGGGTGGTGCGGGCAGCGCTGGGTGGTGCGCAGAGGTTGCCTGTGACGCAGGCGCCCGGGCGCGCGAGGCGCGATGGCCTTGCGGGGACAGCCGGCGTACGAGATGTCTCTGCACGCCGGCCGCCCGGACAACGACAACGTATGACACCGCGTGCCAGCTCGCAAGACACTGAGTGCCAACAATTTCTCTCAGATGCAATACGCCGTTCACAGATGAGCGATGATCGATCGTCCGGGGCGTTCATGCACGTCAAAACGCCCGCCGGGCGCCGACGAATCGTCGGGCCGGGCGGGCGGGGACCCACCGGGCGGGGGACGGGTGAGCCCCCCGGGCGGAAGTCAGCGGGTCTTCAGGGTCTGCTCGATCGTGCGCATGATCTCGTCCAGCGGGGTGTCCGTACGGGCCACGGTCACCAGGACGTCGCCGGTGGTGCTCGCCGTCGCGGCGGGGGACGTGGAGGGGGCCGTCGCGCCGGCGGCGCGCCCCGCGCCTATCCCGGTGCCGAACGTGTCCCGCACGATGGCGAAGGCGTGGTCCAGCTGGGCCTCCACGTCGCCCTGGCCGCCCGCCCGCAGCCAGCGGCGCAGCACGTGGTTGTGCGCCGTGACGACCGCCGACGCGGCCACCTCGGCCAGCAGCGGGTCGTCGTTGCCGTCGTGGTGGTCCCGCTCGTCGAAGTGGCCCAGCAGGTAGCGGGTGAACAGCCGCTCGTAACGGGCCACCGAGGCGATCTCGCGCTCCCGCAGCGTGGGCACCTCGCGGGTGAGGCGGTAGCGCTCCACCGAGACCGCGGGGGACGCCGCGTACATCTTCATGACTTCCTTGATGCCCCGGCAGACCGTGTCCAGCGGGTGCTCGTGCGCGGGAGCGGCGTTGAGCACCGCCTCCGCCCGCACCAGGGTGTCGTCGTGGTCCGGGAAGATCGCCTCTTCCTTGGAGCGGAAGTGGCGGAAGAAGGTGCGCCGGGCGACCCCGGCCGCGGCGGCGATCTCGTCGACCGTCGTCGCCTCGTACCCCTTGGTCGCGAACAGTTCCATGGCCGCGGCCGCCAGCTCGCGGCGCATCTTGAGCCGCTGGGCGGCGGCACGGCTGCCCGCGGCGCTCTCGGGGGCGTCGGGCGCGGCGGTGGCACGGGGTGGCCGGCGGGCGGAGTCAGCGGGGTGGGACATGACCTGAACGTACTGCATCCGTGCAGGAGACCGCGCCTGCGGGGCGGGGTCGCCCGCCGGGCCGCCGGCCCGGTCGAGCAACCCGCCCCACTCCCCGTACGGCTCAGCGGCGGGCATATTCGCGGAAGCCGCGGCCCGTCTTCCGGCCGAGGCAGCCGGCCGCCACCAGGTGCTCCAGGAGCGGTGCCGGGGCCAGCCCCGGGTCGCGGAACTCCCGGTGCAGGACCTGCTCGATGGCGAGCGAGACGTCCAGCCCGACGACGTCGAGGAGCTCGAAGGGCCCCATCGGGTAGCCGCCGCCCAGCTTCATCGCGGCGTCGATGTCGTCGAGCGACGCGTAGTGCTGCTCGACCATCTTGATCGCGTTGTTCAGGTACGGGAAGAGCAGCGCGTTCACGATGAAACCGGCCCGGTCGCCGCAGTCCACCGGGTGCTTGCGGATCCTCGCGGTGACCTCGCGGACGGTGGCGTGGACGTCGTCGGCGGTCAGGACCGTGCGCACCACCTCGACGAGCTTCATGGCCGGTGCCGGGTTGAAGAAGTGCATCCCGATCACGTCCTGCGGGCGCGACGTGGCCCGGGCGCAGGCGACGACGGGCAGCGAGGAGGTCGTGGTGGCGAGCACCGCGCCCGGCTTGCAGACCTTGTCCAGCGTCGCGAACAGCTGCTGCTTGATCTCCAGGTCCTCGGCGACGGCCTCGACCGCCAGGTCCACCTCGGCGAACGCGTCGAGCGAACCGGCCGGCGTCACGCGGGCCAGCGTCTCCTCCCGCGCCTCCGCCGTCATCCGCCCCTTCTCCACCGAGCGGGCGAGGGACTTGGCGATCCGCGCCTTGGCGGTCTCCGCCTTCTCGGCGGAGCGCGCCGCGAGCACCACGTCGTACCCGGCCTTCGCGAAGACCTCCGCGATACCGCTCGCCATGGTCCCCGAGCCCGCCACGCCCACCGAACGGACCTCACGGGCGGCGCCCGTGGTGGCCGTCTCCAGCGGCGTCAGCGCGTCGCGCACCACCGCGCCGCTGCCCGGCGCCTCGTACGTGTAGAAGCCGCGCCCCGACTTGCGGCCGGTCAGCCCGGCCTCGCTGAGCTGCTTGAGGATCGGCGCCGGGGCGTGCAGCCGGTCGTGGGACTCGGCGTACATGGCGTCCAGGACCGTACGGGCGGTGTCGATGCCGATCAGGTCCAGCAGCGCCAGCGGCCCCATCGGCAGGCCGCAGCCCAGCTTCATCGCGGCGTCGATGTCCTCGCGGGAGGCGTACTTCGCCTCGTACATCGCCGCGGCCTGGTTCAGGTAGCCGAACAGCAGACCGTCCGCGACGAAACCGGGCCGGTCACCGACCGAGACGGGCTCCTTGCCGAGCTGCTGCGCCAGCTCCGTGACGGCGGCGACGGCCTGCGGGGCGGTCAGCACCGAGGAGACCACCTCGACGAGCTTCATCGCGGGGGCCGGGTTGAAGAAGTGCAGGCCGAGCACGCGCTCGGGGTGAGCGGAGTCGGCGGCCAGCCGGGTCACCGACAGGGCGTTCGTGCCGGTGGCGATGATCGCGTCCGGGCGGACGATGGAGTCCAGCGCCCGGAAGACCTGCTGCTTGACCTCGTACGACTCGGGCACGACCTCGATGACGAGGTCGGCGTCGGCCGCGGCCTGGAGGTCGGAGAAGGCACGGAACCGGGCGAGGATGTCCCGTCGCTCCTCCTCGGTGATCCGCTCCCGCGCCACGGAGCGGGCGGTGGCGGACTCCAGGGCGGTGATCGCGCGGGTGGCGGCGGCCTCGCTGATGTCGATGCCGATGACCTCGCGGCCGGCCCGGGCCAGGACCTCGGCGATACCTGTGCCCATCGTGCCGAGGCCGACGACGGCAATGGTGGAGAGAGGGGTGTCCATCACGGGACTCCAGGGATGAGTGACGACTGAATGAGGGGCGCGCGCGGAGGTACGACCGGAAGAGACGGTGTACGCGGAGGCGTGCGGGGCGTGTGCAGACGAGCTGCGCAGCCGTGCTGTCGCGGTGATGAGAACCGGCCGACTCTGTCCCGGAGTCACGCCGTACGAAATGCCGAACCGACAAGGCACTCGCGGCGGCTGCGTCACCAGGCCGCCGTGAGGGGTGCGGGTGTGTCCCGCTCACCTGAGATTAACTGGCGAGTAACGAGCGCGCCAGTCCTGGGAACCCGGTCGAAAGTGTGATGTGGATCGCGGTGGAACCGGATACTGACATTCGTGGACGTCGCGGCTGCCGGGCGGCGTCCGGCCGTTGGGAGGCCGGTGGCCGAGGGGCCGGCTGTGCGGTGGACGTGGCGGGGCGCGCGGTGCGAGGGCCGTGCCGGATGTGCGGGAGCACAGGAGCGCGGCGGGTGCGCCGGAGGCGGCGGATGTGCCGGCGCACAGGGTGGGCCGGAGGACGGGTGGCCCGGAGCACGGGTGGTCCGGAGCACGGACCGGCCGGAGACGTGAGGAGTGGGGGACGCATGGGTGAGGACGGCAGCGCACAGGGCGTGCGGGGCGGGAGCGGCACCACGGGTGCGGGTGCGGGACCGGTGATCGGCGCGGACGGCGGTGAGCCCGGCCGTGTGCCCGGCGGTGCGGACGGCGGCGCGCCCGGCGGTGTGCCGGGCACGGGCCGCGCGAACCGGACGCGTCGCGGGCCGGGCGGGGGAGTGCGGGGCGTGCGGGGAGCGGACGGCGGGGGCGGGCAGGTGGCCGCCGGCGGTGCCGGACGGGGGCGTGGGGGACCGGCCGTCGGCGGGGAGGGGGACCGGACGGTGCCGAGCGGCGCGGACGGCGAGGAGCTGAGGTCGCTCACCCACCGGCTGGGCGAGGAGGCCGGCGGGTCGCCCGAGTTCGAACGGCTGCTGGGCGCAAGGGACCCGGACGAGCTGGCCGCCGTGCTCACCGGGCCGGGCCGGCCGCTGTGGGCGCGCGAGGTCGCGGCGTTCCGGCTCGGTCTCGCCGGGGACCGGCGCGCCTTCGAAGCGCTGGTGCTGCTCCTCAACCACCGCGACCCGGAGCGGTGCGTATCGGCCGCCTACGCCCTCGCCCGGCTCGGCGATCCGCGCACGCCGAGGGCCGCCGCCGCGCTCGCCACCAACGAACTGCGCGTGGCCTACGCCCTGCTGCCGGTACGGCTGCTCACACAGCTGCGGGCCCCGGAGTCCGTGCCCGCGCTCGTCACCGTCCTGGAGCGCCGCCTGGCGCCCGGCGACCCCTACTGGCGGGTGGGCGTGGCCTGCGCGGAGGGGCTCGGCGCCCTGGGCGACCCCGGTGCCCGCCCGGTGCTCGAAGCGGCCTGTGCCCACCCGCGCCTGGCCGCGGCGGCCGTGGCCGCCCTGCGGCGCCTGCCCCGGCCGGCCCGGCCGCCGTCCTGACGGGTCCTCAGGCGGCGAGGCGGCGGACGTAGCGGACCTCCGGCACGGTCACCCCCGCCACGTGCCAGGGCTCCTCCGCGCCGTCCGGCACGAACCCGGCCCTCTCGTAGAAGCGTCGCGCGCGGACGTTGTCCCTCAGGACCCACAGCCGCAGCGCCGGGTACCCCTCGGCCGTCGCGCGGGCCACCGTCTCGTCCATCAGGGCGCGTCCCACACCGGTCGACAGCTGGTCCGGCCGCGCGTAGAGCGCGTACAGCTCGCCGTCCCCCGTGGCCGACCCGTCCCGGTTCGGCCCGTGGCACGCCCAGCCGACCACCGCACCGGCGCGCTCCGCCACCAGGTGGGTGTGAAGGGCGCCGTCCCGGGCGAAGTGCTTCCGGCGGGTCGCCGCGTCCGCCTCGACGGTCATCGCCCGCAGGTACCAGGCCGGTATCAGACCGTCGTAGGCGAAGCGCCAGCCGCGCACCCGGACTTCCGCGACGGCTTCGCAGTCGGCCTCCACCATGTCCCGCACCCGGACGGCCCCGCTCATGGCCGCGGGCCCTCCGGGAGGACCGCGAAGGCCTCGATCTCCACCAGCAGCTCGGGCCGGAACAGCGCCGACACCTGCACCGCCGAGCTGGCCGGCGGGCGGGCCGTGTCGATCACCTCGTCCCGGGCGGCCCGCACCGCGGGGAGGTGGGCGACGTCCGTGACGAAGTACGTCAGCTTGACCACGTCGTCGAAACCGGCGCCCGCCGCGGCCAGGCACCGCCGCAGGTTCTCGAAGACCCGGCGGGCCTGGGCGCCCGCGTCGCCCTCGCCCACCACCCGGCCCTCCGCGTCCAGGGCGCACTGGCCGGATATCGCGATGAACCGGCCGCTGCCCCAGACGACATGGCTGTACCCGGAACCGGGGGCGACCCCGTCAGGGGCGTGCACATGGGTGAGGTGGTTGCTCATGCGCCTCATCCTCGCGCACGCCACTGACAACGGACCGGTCAGCCCCGGTGCCCCAGCAGACCGTGCAGCACGGCCCCGCCGGTCCGGCCCGCGGGGCCGGCGGCTTTCGCCCGCCCGGCCGGCCGCGGATCGGGCGTGGCCGCGCAGACCGCGTCCACCGCCGCCCCCGCCCCGCCCCGGGGAACCCGTCCCGTCTCCAGGTACCGCACCAGGTGCCGGTCGAGACAGGCGTTGCCGCCCAGGGTGATCGCGTGGTTGCCGCCGCCCCGCTCGACGACCAGGCTGGAGCCGCGCAGCTTCCGGTGGACGGCGACACCGCCCGCGTACGGGGTGGCCGCGTCCTCCGTCGCCTGGAACAGCAGCACCGGGGGCAGGGCGTCGTTCGACAGGTCCGGCGCCGACAGGGACCCGACCGGCCAGAAGGCGCACGGCGCGTTGTACCAGGCGTTGTTCCAGGTGGAGAACGGCGCCTTGTCGTACACCTGCCAGTTGTCCCGGTGCCAGACGCCCCAGTCCCTCGGCCAGCGCGCGTCGCGGCACTGCACGGCCGCGTAGACCGAGTAGCTGTTGTCGTCCGCCGCGTCCGAGGCCGCCAGCGTCCGGTGCGCCGCGACGAGCGGCTCGGGGTCCTTGTCGTTGACGTACGCCGAGAACGCCTCACCGAGCGTGGGCCAGAAGCCGTTGAAGTACCCGCCCGGCAGGAAGGTGTCCTCCAGTTCGGCCGGGCCCACCTTCCGGCCCGCCGGCTTCTTCCGCAGCGCCTCCCGCATCGCGTACCAGCGCGCCTCGACCTTCGCCGGGTCGGTGCCCAGCCGGTACGTGGTGTGGTGCCTGGCCACCCAGGCCAGGAAGGCCTTGTGGCGGGCGTCGAAGGCCACGTCCTGCTCCAGGTTGAGGCCGTACCAGACGCCGTGCGGGTCGACCACGGAGTCCAGCACCACGCGCCGCAGCCGCTGCGGGAACAGCTTCGCGTAGACGGTGCCCAGGTACGTGCCGTACGAGTAGCCGAAGTAGTTGATCCTCTCCGCGCCCAGCGCCTGCCGGACGACGTCGAGGTCCCGGGCCGCGTTCACCGTGCTCATGTGCCGCAGCAGGTCGCCGTACTTGTCGCCGCACGCCTTGGCGAACGACGCGGCCCTGGCCAGGTTGACCCGCTCGTCGCGCTGGTCGCGCGGCACGGAGTCCGGCCGCACCGGGGCGAAGTACCCCGGCTTGCAGTCGAGCGCCGGCCTGCTCGCGCCCACGCCGCGCGGGTCGAAGCCCACCACGTCGTACTGCGCCGCCACCTTCGCCGGCAGCGAGGCCGCCACGAACCCGGCCAGGGTGCGCCCGCTCGCGCCCGGCCCGCCCGGGTTGACCAGCAGGGGGCCCTGGAAGGTCTTCGCGGTGTGCGGGACCCGGGAGAGCGCGAGGGTGATCCGCTCGCCGCCCGGGTCGGCGTGGTCCAGGGGCACCCGTACCGTCGCGCACTGGAGCCTGGGGTACTGCTTGGTGGCGCACGCCTTCCACGCGAGGGCGCCGGCCTGCTCCTTGGGGGCGGGTTCCGCCGCCGACGGCACGGCGGTGACCGCGCCCGCCATGAGCGCCCCGGCGGCGATCAGCACTCCTGCACGTCTCTGCATACGGGCCTCCCGAGCGAGCGGAACGATGGGTGCGAGGGCACGGGGCCCTCGGCGGATCGTCCCCGCATTCCGGCACGGCCGGGCATCAGGGGGGTGGACTTGACCCGTTCAGAGGAGGGTGAGCTGGGTGGGTCCCGGTTCCGGAGGCTGCGGGCGGGGCCCGCCGGAGGGCACGCCCGGACGGCGGGACGTGCTCCGCCGCGCGGGGCCTATGCCGAACTCGTCCGCCAGTTCGTGCACCTGACGGGTGATCCGGCGCTGGTACCACTTCGGCGCGTAGGCGCCCTCCGCGTACAGCCGCTCGTACCGCCGCACCAGGTGCGGATGGTGGCGGACCAGCCACTCCATGAACCACTCGCGGGCCCCGGGCCGCAGATGCAGCACGAGCGGGGTCACCGAGGTCGCCCCGGACGCCGCGATCGCGCGCACCGTGGCGCGCAGCTGGTCGGGGTGGTCGCCGAGGAAGGGGATCACGGGGGCCATGAGGACCCCGCAGCCGATGCCGTGGTCGGTCAGGGTGCGGACCACGTCCAGGCGGCGCTCCGGGGCGGGGGTGCCGGGTTCGACGGTCCGCCACAGCTCGGTGTCGGTGAACCCGACGGAGACGGAGATGCCGACGTCGGTGACCCGCGCGGCCTGGAGCAGCAGGTCGAGGTCGCGCAGGATCAGCGTCCCCTTGGTGAGGATCGAGAAGGGGTTCGCGTGGTCGCGCAGCGCGGCGATGATGCCGGGCATCAGCCGGTAGCGGCCCTCTGCCCGCTGGTAGCAGTCCACGTTGGTGCCCATGGCGATGTGCGCGCCCTGCCAGCGCGGGGAGGCGAGCTGGGCACGCAGCAGCTCCGGCGCGTTGGTCTTCACGACGATCTGCGAGTCGAAGCCCAGCCCGGTGTCCAGGTCCAGGTAGCTGTGCGTCTTGCGGGCGAAGCAGTAGACGCACGCGTGCGTGCAGCCCCGGTAGGGGTTCACGGTCCACTCGAACGGCATGCGCGAGGCGCCCGGCACCCGGTTGAGGATCGAACGGGCCCGCACCTCGTGGAACGTGATCCCCCGGAACTCGGGCGTGTCGAACGTACGCGTGATCACGGCGTCCGTCCCGAACAGTACGGAGTCCCCGGCGGGGGTCTCGCTCAGGTTGTCCCAGCGCATGGACGCCTCCTCGGTAGTACCGTCCCTCACAATAGAACACGTGTTCCCATGATCGCCTCTCCCGCACCTCCCCGGATTTGGGCGCCCAACCGCGCAGGTGGTTGGCTGGTGCCTCCCCTTAGGAACGAGTGCTGGAGGACATGCCATGGCGCAGGTCGAGGCCACGACGGAGCGGGTCATCGCGGCGGACGCGGAGACGGTGTTCGACGCGCTGGCCGACTACAAGGAGACCCGCGGGAAGGTGCTGCCCGAGCACTTCAGCGAGTACGAGGTGCGCGAGGGCGGCGACGGCGAGGGCACCCTGGTCCACTGGAAGCTCCAGGCCACCAGCAAGCGCATCCGGGACTGCCTGCTGGAGGTCACCGAGCCGAGCGACGGCCGGCTCGTCGAGAAGGACCGCAACTCCTCCATGGTCACCACCTGGACCGTCACCCCGGCCGGCGAGGGCAGGTCCAGGGCCGTCGTCACCACGGTGTGGAACGGCGCGGGCGGCATCGGCGGCTTCTTCGAGAGGACCTTCGCCCCCAAGGGCCTCGCCCGCATCTACGACCAGCTGCTCGCCAACCTCGCCGCCGAGGTCGAGAAGTAGCTCCCGGCCGGCCCGGCCCGGAGGTCCGCGCCACGGTCACCGGTTCGGGTGGTCTTCCCGCCCCGGTCACCGGCGCGCGAACCCGCCCCACGCGCGCGGAGACCGGCGGAAAGGCCCTGATGAGGGCAGCGGTGCGGGGTGCTCCGGCGACCCGTCCCCCCGTGTGACCTCGTAATGCCCCGCTTGCTCCCCCTCGGCGCGCAATGCGAAGAATGGCGCGCCGCGTAGGCGCGACCGAGGGGAGCAGGTTCGTGGGTGGGAGCACGCTGGCGAACGACGGGCACACACCGGCCGCCCGGGGGTGGTCCGGCACGGCGCCCGCCCAGGAGCAGGGCCCCCGCACCGCACCATGGGCCGGCTTCCGGACGCCGCGCCCCGCGTCCGGCCCGCACGGGCACGCCCGGCCGGCCGCACCGCCCGGACCGGCCGGCCCGCACCCGGCCGCGTGGAGCGGTGCCGCCGGATCCGCCGCCCAGGGGCGCGGGCCCGACACTGAGCCCTGGGACGCGGTCCCCGCGCCCGGCCGGCGCCCCGCGTCCGGCCGCCGGCCCGGTGCCACGGCGACCCCGGGGCCACCGCCCGGCGCCGAGCCCCACCCCGCCGCGCCGCCCGGTCCCGCCCTGCTTCGTCCCGCCCGGGTACGTCTCGTGCTCTGCGGGCTCCTCCTGGCGCTGCTGCTCGCGGTGGCCGAACAACTCGTCACCACCACCGCCCTCCCGGCCATCACCAGCGGGCTGCGGGTGCCGGACCCGCCGGCCGGCCGGGCGCCGGACCGCACGTCCTGGACGGTCACCGCCTACCTGCTCGCCGCCGCCGTCACCCTCCCCGTCCACGGCAGGCTGGGCGACCTCCGCGGGCGCAAGGGGCTCTTCCAGGCCGCCCTCGTGATCTTCCTGGCCGGTACGGCACTGGCGGGCTGGGCGCGCTCCCTGGACCAGCTCATCGCCTTCCGCGCCGTCCAGGGCGTCGGGGCCGGCGGCCTGCTGGCCGGCGCGCAGACGCTCACCGCCGCCCTCGTCCCCGACCGCCGGCGCGGCCGCTTCCTGGGTCTCGTCGGCGCGGTCGTGGGTCTCGCCATGCTGGCCGGCCCCCAGCTCGGCGCCCTCGTCACCGAGCACGTCTCCTGGCGGTGGTGCTTCTGGGCCGCCCTCCCACCGGGCCTGCTCGCCCTGCTCCTGGTCGGCGTGGCGCTGCCCCGGGGGGCCGCGGACGCCGCCGCCGGGCCGGCCTCGGCCGGGTCCGGCGTGCCCGGTGCGCCGGCCGGGTCCGGCTCGTCGGTCGGGTCCGGGTCCGGCTCGTCCGTCGCACGGGACGCGTCCGTCGTGTCGTCCCCGTCCGTCACGACTGCCGCGCCTGCCACCTCCGGCTCGTCCGCCGCATCCGGCGCCCGGCGGCGGCCGGACGTCCTGGGCGCACTCCTGCTCGCGGCCGCCTCCACCTTCCTCCTGCTGCTGGCCGACTGGGGCGGCACCCAGTACGCCTGGAGCTCCCGGGTCGTCCTGGGCCTCGCCTGCGGCGCGGCGGGCACCCTGCTGCTCTTCGTCGTCGTCGAGAACTACGCGGTGCGACCGATCGTCCCGCCACGCCTGCTGCGGGACCCCGCCTTCGCGGTGACGGGCCTCGTGGGCACCACCGCGGGCGTCGCGCTCCTCGCCGCCGCGGACGGCCTGCCCGCCTGGTTCCGGCTGACCTCGGGCGCGGACGCCACCGAGGCCGCCCTGCTGGTGCTGCCACTGGCGGCCGGGACCGTCGTCGCGTCCCTGCTCTCCGGGCACCTCATCAGCCGCACCGGCCGCCACACGGTCCACCCCGTGCTCGGCGGCGCCGTGGCGGTCGTCGGCATGTGGCTGCTGTCCCGCCTGGAGCCCGACACGCCCCGCCTGACCCACAGCGTCTGGCAGGCCGTCCTCGGCGTGGGCATCGGCCTCGTCCTGCCCGCCGTCCTCCTCGCCGTCCAGAACGCCGCGGCACCCGCCGACCTCTCCACCGCCACCGGCGCCCACACCCACGTCCGGCTGCTCGGCGGCTGCCTCGGCGCGGCGGCACTCGGCGCGCTCCTCGCCCACCGCCTGGACCACGCGCTCGGCGACCGGCTCCCGGCCGGCACGGCCGCGACCGACCTGCCCGGACCCTGGGCGGTCACCCCCCGGCTCCTGGAGACCATGCCGCCCGCGCTGCGCGACGCCTACACCGAGGCGTACGCGGAGACCATGCCCCGGACCTTCCTGTACCTGGTCCCGGTCCTCGGCCTCGGCCTCCTCCTCGCGCTCTTCCTCAAGGAGAGGCCGCCGGTGGCCGGTGACACCGCCGCCGTGCCCCGGCCCCGCGGCGCGACGCCGGAACCCGGCGCGGGCGTCCCGGTCCGCGGCATCGTCCAGCACCAGGACGGCACCGGGGTGCCGCGGGCCGCCCTGACCCTGATCGACGCGGAAGGGCAGCAGGCGGGGCGCGGGGCGAGCGGCGACGACGGCCGCTACGCGCTGAGCGCGCCCGGCACAGGCGCGTACGTGCTGATCGCGGCGGCCGGCGGGCACCAGCCGCAGGCCGTCCCCGTCACCGTCGGCGACCGGCCCGTCGAGGTCGACGTGGTCCTCGGTGGCGCCGGCCGGCTCGCGGGGACCGTGCGCACCGCCGACGGCACCCCGGTGCGCGACGCGGCGGTCACCCTCACCGACGTACGCGGAGAGGTCGTCGCGAGTGCCCGCACGGGGCGGGACGGGAGCTACGTGCTCACCTCACTGGTGGCGGGGGAGTACACCCTGGCCGCCACCGCGCCGGTGTTCCGGCCCGCCGCGCTGCCCGTGAGCGTCCAGGCGGCCCGCGAGACCCGGCAGGACGTCGAACTCGCCGGCGGGTCCGTGCTGCGCGGGACGGTGCGGGCGCCCGACGGGAGGCCCGTGGAGGACGCGCGCGTGACGCTGCTCGACACCGCCGGGAACGTCGTCGACACGCTGACCACCGGGCCCGACGGCACCTTCCGCTTCGTCGACCTGCCCTCCGGCGAGTACACCGTGATCGCCGCGGGCTACCCGCCGGTGGCCACCGTGCTGCAGGTGGCGGGGGACGGCCGTACCGAGCGCGACCTCAGGCTGGGGCACGACGACTGACCACGGGCCGCCGGAAGGGCGCGGCGGCCGGGCCGTCAGGACTCCTTGCCGCGGCCCGTCATCGCGTCGCGGAGGCGGTCGACGAGGCCGGCGCCCGGAGCGAGGAGCTTGTTGGCCGGGGGCTTGTCCGGGGCGGAGGGGTGCGGCCGGGTCGGCGCCGTCCTCTTGGCCTGGCGGACCTTCTCCCCGAGTTCGCCGAGCACGTCGGCGGAGCACGCCTCGCGCAGGCGCGGGAAGAGGTTGTTCTCCTCGTCCGTGACGTGCGACCGGATCTCCGCCATCAGCCGGTTGACCAGGACGTCGAACTGCGGGTCGTCCGCCTCGCAGCCCTCCAGGTCCTTCATGATCCGCTCGGCCGCCGCGTGGTCGGCCAGCTCCTTGTCGGCCAGCGCGTCACCACCCGGCACGTGCTGGCGCACCGCCGGGTAGAGGCAGGCCTCCTCCGCGACCGAGTGGCGGACCAGCTCGATGGTGACCTGGTCGGCGAAGTGCTTGCGCCGGCCGTCACCCGACGGCAGCTCCTCGATGGTGGCGAAGAGCTCCTCCACTTCCTCGTGGTCATTGCTCAATTCGGTGATCACATCTCCGCCGTGCCCCATGGTCGCTCCTGATCCTCTGCGGACTTTTCTGTGGATTTCCCCATGAAACGCCGCCGCGTTCCCGCCCGGTGTATTGCCGCGCGCCCAGCGTGTCGTCACCGGCGTACGCCCCTGCGCCGGTATCGGCGTGCGTGAGCTGCGTCATTTCCGTCCGCGTCGTCCAGGGGTACGTTTTGCGTCCGCCCAGCTCCCCGTGCATTCGGATGGACAGACCGTGCCCGCAGATTTCTCGCTCTCCCCGCTCATAGCGGCGACCGCGCAGTGGCTCGTGCGCGCCTACCCGCCGGGCGGCGGCGCTCTCGACTCCGCCCTCGCCGAGGCACAGGCCCGGCAGGCCGTCACGGTCGCGGCATGGCTGCGCTACCCGACCGCGATGGACGCCGCGCTGGTCGCCGTGGCGGGACCGGGCGGTGCCGGACGGCTCGACGGGCTCACGGGCGCCGACGTGGCCGGGAGCGCCGACGAGGACGCGGAGGCCTGGCGCACCTGGGTCGACGAGGTCGTCGCGAGCTGGGCCGCGGCCCTCCTCGGCGCCCCCGAGCTGGCCTCGGCCGCCACGGACGCGCTGACCGGCTCCGCGCACACGGCGGGGGCGCCGGTCGAGTTCCGGCGGCTCCTGGACCCCGACGACCGCGACCGGCGGGCCGCCGCCCTGCTGCGCCACCCGGACCTGCTCGCGCCCGTGGCGGAGCTCCACCGGGACCAGCTCCTCGACCGGCTGGCGGCCGGCCCCGTACCGCTCACGGGCTGAGTCCGGCCCCGTACCGCACAGGTCCCGTACCGCCCGGCGGCCGGTGGCCGGCCCGCAGGGTCCGCGGGGCCTTCCGTGCCCGGCCCCCCGGACCGCCCGTCCCCGGACCGCTCGTCCCACAACCGCCCGTCCCCCGGACCGGCCCTTCCCCGCGACAGGGATACCGCGAGGCGTGATGCTGGACCGGTGAACGACTGGGAGAACCACGCGCCCACGGTCGGGGTGGAGGAGGAGTACTTCCTCGTCCACCCCGCGACACGCGGCGTCGCACCGGCCGGGTCCCGGGTCGTCGCCCGGGCGTCCGCCATGGTCGGCGATCTCGTGTCCGGCGAGTTCACCGAGTACCAGATCGAGGGCAAGACCCCGGCGTGCCCGGGCACCGCCGAGCTGCGCGAGGAGCTGCGCCGGGTACGGGCGGCGGCCGCGGAGGCCGCCCGCGCGGAGGGTCTGCGGCTGTGCGCGTCCGGCACCCCGGTCCTCGGCGGCGACGGCCCGGTGTCCTCGCTCGCCGGCCTCGGGGACCATCCCCGCTACCGTGCCGGTGCCGAGCAGTACCGCGCCATGCTCGACGACTTCGCCGTGAGCGCGTTCCACGTCCATGTGCACCTGCCCGACAAGGAGCTGGCCGTGCTGGTGGGCAACCACCTGCGGCCCTGGCTGCCCCTCCTGGTGGCGCTGAGCGCGAACTCGCCCTTCCACGAGGGGCACGACACCGGGTACGCCAGTTGGCGCTCCGTCATCAGGGGCCGTTTCCCGTGCCTGGGACCGCCGCCGTACGCCGCGTCGCTCGCCGAGCACGAGCGTCTGGCGATCGCCATGGCCGAGACGGAGGCGATGCTGGAACCCGGCATGCCGTTCTGGGACGTCCGGCCGAACCCGCGCCTGCCGACGCTGGAGGTCCGCTCCATGGACGTCCTCGTGGACGTCGACGACACCGTCGCCATGACGGCGCTGATCAGAGCGCTGGTGGTGACGTCGGCCGACCTGGTCCGGCGCGGCGACCCCGGGCCGCGCACCGGCGGCGAGCTGCTGCGCGCCGCCTACTGGCGGGCCGCCCGCGACGGCCGGACCGGCGGCGGGGTGGACGCCCTGACCGGTCGCGTCCGGCCCGTGACGGAGCAGGCGGAGAGCCTGGTGCGGCATGTGCGGCCGGCCCTGGAGGCGTACGGCGACATGGGGGAGGTGTCGGCGTTCCTGCGGCGCCTCGCGGCGCGGGGCACCGGCGCCGAGCGTCAGCGCGCCTGGGCCCGCGGCGGGGCGGGCCCGGCCGGCGCGGTGGACGCGCTGGTGCGCGCCACCGAGTGCGTCAGCGTGCCGTGAGCGTGGTGACCAGCACGTCCCGGTGCCCCGGCCGGGCGGGGTCGGCCGGCCGGACCGGCGACACGCCGTGCAGCGTGCGGCGGTCGTCGCCCAGCAGGAGCGTCCCGCGCTCCCCGAGCGTGGTGGTCAGCACCTCGCCGCCGTCCGGGTCGCGGACCGCGCTCTCGCCGCCGGTGGCGTTCTCCCGGCCGATGAGCAGCGACGTCACGAGCGCGACCCCGTCGCGGTGCATGCCCTCCGGGGTGGGCGCGCCCTGGCTGTCGGTGGAGGCGACGACCCGGAACGGGTGCACCTTGACGTCCCACTCGTCCGTGTCGCCCAGGCAGGCCGCCACGTCGCCGAGCATCCTCAGCAGCGGCGTGAGGAGCGGATCGGTCACGAAGGCGTCGGTGAGGGGCTCGAAGTGCCGGTCCACGTCCACGTACAGCGGGTTGCTGTCCTCCGGCTGGACGAAGGCGATGTGCGGCAGCAGGGTGAGTTCCCCGGTGCGGGAGAGGCGGAAGTGCCCGTAGCGGCGCAGCCGGCGCGTACCGCGCTCGGCGGCGTACGTGTCGGGGGCCAGCTCCTCCCAATGGGCGGCGAAGGCGGCCCAGTCGTGCTCGTCCACCCCGAGGCACGCGGAGAGGTCCGCAGGCCGCATCACGTACGCGCCGGACGACACCAGCGCGTCGTGGGCGGCGGTGACCGGGGCGGTGTGCGTCGAGGTCGTGTCGTCGGCGACGTGGTCCATGGCTCCATGGTCGGGCGGCGAGCGGTGGTCCGCATCCGGCGTGCGCCCGGCCCGCGTACGGCGTGACGTGCGCGCCCCGGCGCATGCGGGGGCGCGAACGGCGCGCGGTGGGAGTGCGTGAAGCGCGTGGCGGGCGCGTGTACGGCGCGCCACCGGTGGGCAGGTGCGTGGGACGGACGCTCGTCGGCCGACCCCGGCCGACAGTTATCCACAGGCCTGGGCAGGCGGGGCGGGACCGCGTACGGTTTCGAGGCATGAAGATCCTTGTCAGCGCCGACATGGAAGGCGCCACCGGTGTGACCTGGCCGGCCGACGTGCTGCCCGGCACCCCCCAGTGGGAGCGCTGCCGGACCATGTTCACCTCGGACGTGAACGCGGCCGTGCTCGGCTTCTTCGACGGCGGAGCCGACGAGGTCCTCATCAACGAAGCGCACTGGACGATGCGCAACCTGCTGCTGGAGAGACTCGACGAGCGCGCCGAGATGATCACCGGTCGGCACAAGTCCCTGTCCATGGTGGAAGGCGTCCAGCACGGCGACGTGGACGGCATCGCGTTCGTCGGTTACCACACGGGCGCCGGCACCGAAGGGGTCCTCGCCCACACCTACCTCGCCAACTCCATCACCGGTGTCTGGCTCAACGGCGTACGGGCGAGCGAGGGCATGCTCAACGCCCATGTCGTCGCCGAGTACGGAGTCCCCGTCATCCTCGTCACCGGCGACGACCTGACCTGCGAGGACGCCCTCCAGTACGCCCCGGAGGCCCGCAAGGTGGCCGTCAAGGACCACGTCTCCCGGTACGCCGCGGTGTGCCGCACGCCCACCCGGACGGCCGCCGACATCCGCGCCGCAGCCAAGGACGCGACCGCTCTCGCCGTACGGTACGAACCGGTGCGCGGCGGACCGTTCACCGTGGAGCTGGAGTTCGACGCGGAGCACCTGGCGGCAGCCGCCACCGTCGTCCCGGGCGTGACGGCCTGCGGCGAACGGCGTGTCACCTGCACCAGCGAGACGATGTACGAGGCCATCCGCGCCTTCAAGGCGGTCACCACGATCGTCTCGGCCGCAGTGGAGGAGCAGTATGGCTGACGTGACGGCACCGTTCGACACGGACTCGCAGGCGCTCGACGAGGTGGTCGCCTTCACCTCCGAACTCATCCGTATCGACACCACCAACCACGGCAGCGGCGACTGCCAGGAGCGGCCCGCCGCCGAGTACGTGGCGGAGCGGCTCGCCGAGGCCGGCCTGGAACCGGCGATGCTGGAACGCACCCCCGGCCGCACGAACGTCGTCGCGCGCATCGAGGGCACCGACCCGTCCGCCGAGGCGCTCCTCGTCCACGGCCACCTCGACGTGGTGCCGGCCGACCCCGGCGACTGGGAGGTGCACCCCTTCTCCGGCGAGGTGCGCGACGGACTGGTCTGGGGCCGCGGCGCCGTCGACATGAAGAACACGGACGCGATGATCCTCGCGGTGGTACGCGAGTGGGCCCGCCACGGCATCCGGCCCCGGCGCGACATCGTCATCGCGTACACCGCCGACGAGGAGGCCAGCGCCGCCGACGGCGCCGGGTACCTGGTGCGCCACCACCGGGACCTCTTCGAGGGCTGCACCGAGGGGATCGGGGAGTCCGGCGCCTACACCTTCCACGCCGGACCGGACCTGGAGATCTATCCGATCGGGGCGGGGGAGCGGGGCACCGCCTGGCTCAAGCTGACCGCCGAGGGCCGGGCCGGGCACGGCTCGAAGGTCAACCGGGAGAACGCGGTCAGCCGCATCGCCAAGGCCGTCGCCCGCATCGGCGAGCACCAGTGGCCGGTGCGCCTCACCCCGACCGTCCGCGCGGCCCTCACCGAACTGTCCGCCCTGCACGGCCTCCAGCCCGACCTCGACGCCGACGACTTCGACGCCGACGCCCTGCTGGCGAAGCTCGGCCGCGCGGCCGCCCTGGTCGAGCCCACGATCCGCAACAGCTCCAACCCGACGATGCTGCACGCCGGTTACAAGGTCAACGTGATCCCGGGCGTCGCCACCGCCCACATCGACGGACGTGTCCTGCCCGGCGCCGACCTGGAGTTCGCCGAGACCATGGACATGCTCGCCGGACCGGACGTCCAGTGGGAGTTCCAGCACCAGGAGATCGCCCTCCAGGCGCCCGTCGACTCACCGACGTACGCCAAACTGCGTGCCGCGCTGGAGCACTTCGAGCCCGACGCCCACGTCGTGCCGTTCTGCATGTCCGGCGGCACCGACGCCAAGCACTTCGCCCGGCTCGGGATCACCGGCTACGGCTTCGCGCCGCTGAGGCTGCCCATCGGGTTCGACTACCAGGCGCTCTTCCACGGCGTCGACGAGCGCGTCCCGGTCGAGGCGCTGCACTTCGGCATCCGTGTGCTCGACCACTATCTGCAGACCGCGTAGGGGGGAATTCCGGACATGGTACCCACGGGGGCCTACGGAACATGGCCGTCACCGATCGACGCACGCATCGCCGCCGCACACGGCGGGCGTCCCGAGTACGTCGGGGTGGTCGGCGACGAGGTGTGGTGGACCGAGCCGCGGCCGGCCGAGGGCGGCAGACGCGCCCTGGTGCGCCGGCGTCCCGACGGCACGGAGGAGCAGGTGCTCCCCGCCCCGTGGAACGTGCGCAGCAGGGTGGTCGAGTACGGCGGGCAGCCCTGGGCCGGAGCGGTCCGCGGTGAGGACGCCACGCCGCTCGTCGTCTTCAGCCACTTCCCCGACCAGCGGCTCTACGTGTACGAACCGGACGGCGACACCGCACCGGTGCCGCTCACCCCGGTGTCCGGCGTGGGCGGCGGGCTGCGCTGGGTGGACCCGGTGATCCACCCGGACCGGGACGAGGTGTGGTGCGTCCTGGAGGAGTACACCGGCCCCGGGCCGGGCGACGTGCGGCGGGTGGTCGCCGCCGTGCCCCTCGACGGATCGGCCGCCGAGGACCGGCGGGCGGTGCGGGAACTGACGGACGACCGGCACCGGTTCGTCACCGGGCCGCGTCTCTCGCCGGACGGCCGGCGGGCCGTGTGGCTCGCCTGGGACCACCCCCGGATGCCGTGGGACGGCACGGTCGTGATGACCGCCGACGTCACGGCGGACGGGACCTTCACCGACGCGCGGCCGATCGCCGGGGGCGAGGAGGAGGCGGTCTGCCAGGCCGACTGGGCCCCGGACGGCTCCCTGCTGTTCGTCTCCGACGCCTGCGGCTGGTGGGAGCTCCAGCGCATCAGGCCCGGCGACACCCGGCCGGCCGGCCTGTGCACGGGGCGCGCGGAGGAGTTCGGCGGACCGCTCTGGAAGATCGGCCTCAAGTGGTTCCAGCCGCTGGACGACGGGACGATCGCCGTCATCCACGGCAGGGGCGCCACCGGCCTCGGCATACTCGACCCCGAGACCGGCCAGGTGGTCGACGCCCCCGGGCCCTGGACCGAGTGGGCCTCCACCCTCGCCGGGCACGGCACCCGCGTCGTCGGCGTGGCGGCCAGCCCCCGCAGCGGCTACGAGGTGGTGGAACTGGACACCTGTACCGGCCGCACCCGGGTCATCGGTTCCGCCCACGACGACTCCGTGGACCCGGCGTACTACCCGGAACCCCAGATCCGCACCTTCACCGGACCGGACAACCGGGAGATCCACGCCCACATCTACCCCCCGCACAACCCCGACCGGATCGCGCCCGACGACGAACTGCCGCCCTACGTGGTGTGGGCGCACGGCGGCCCCACCGCACACGTCCCGCTCGTCCTGGACCTGGAGATCGCCTACTTCACCTCGCGCGGGATCGGCGTCGCCGAGGTCAACTACGGCGGCTCCACCGGGTACGGCCGGTCCTACCGGGACCGGCTGCGGGAACAGTGGGGCGTCGTCGACGTCGAGGACTGCGCCGCCGTCGCGGAGGCGCTCGCCGCCGAGGGCACCGCCGACCCGGCCCGGCTCGCGATCCGCGGCGGCAGCGCCGGCGGCTGGACGGCCGCCGCGTCCCTGGCCGCCACCGGCGTGTACGCCTGCGGCACCCTGCTCTACCCGGTCCTCGACCTCGACGGGTGGGCGGCGGAGACGCACGACTTCGAATCCCGCTACATGGAGTCGCTGATCGGACCGCCCGAGGACGTCCCCGGCCGCTACCGGGAGCGCGCGCCGCTCAACCAGGTCGAGCGGATCACCGCGCCGTTCCTGCTGCTGCAAGGGCTCGACGACGTGATCTGCCGCCCCGAGCAGAGCGAACGGTTCCTGGCGGCCATGGCGGGACGCGGCATACCGCACGCGTACATCGCCTTCGAGGGGGAGGGGCACGGCTTCCGCAGGGCCGACACCGTCGTCCGCGCCCTGGAGGCGGAACTCGCCCTCTACCTCCAGGTCTTCGGCATCACCCGGCCCGACGTGCCGCCGCTGGAGCTGCGCAAGTGACGGTCGCCGCACTGACCCGGCCCGCCCGCCTGCGGCCGGGTGACCGGATCGCCGTGGTGTCGCCCAGCGGCCCCGTCCCCGAGGACCGCCTCCGGGACGGGCTCGCCGTCCTGCGCGGCTGGGGCCTCGACCCGCTGGTGATGCCGCACGCCCTGGACGTCCACCCGGAACTGCCGTACCTCGCGGGGACGGACGAGGACCGCGCCCGCGACCTGACGGACGCCTGGTGCGACCCGACCGTCTCGGCGGTCGTCTGCGCCCGCGGCGGGTACGGCGTGCAGCGCATGGTCGACCTCCTCGACTGGCCGGCGATGCGGGCCGCGGGGCCCAAGGTGTTCGTCGGCTACAGCGACGTGACGGCCCTGCACGAGGCGTTCGCCGTACGGATGGGCCTGGCCACGCTGCACGGGCCGATGGCGGGGGCGATGACGTTCCTCAAGGACGCCGCCACCCGGGAGTCGCTGCGCGCCACGCTCTTCGACCCCGGAGCGGTACGCACCCTGGGCCTTCCCGGCGCACGGCCCATGGTCCCCGGCCGCGCGCGGGGCGTCACCCTCGGCGGCTGCCTCGCCCTGCTCGCCGCCGACCTCGCCACACCGCATGCCCGCCGCTCGCTGCGCGGCGGTCTGCTCCTGCTGGAGGACGTCGCCGAGGAGCCGTACCGCCTCGACCGCATCCTCACCCAGCTCCTGCGCGCCGGCCGCCTCGACGGCGTCACGGGCATCGCCCTCGGCTCGTGGGAGGAGTGCGGCCCCTACGCCGAGGTCCGCGCCACCCTGCGCGACCGGCTGGCGCCGCTCGGCGTCCCGATCGTCGAACAGCTGGGGTTCGGCCACGGCCCGACCAACCTGACCGTCCCCCTCGGCGTTCCGGCGCTCCTGGACGCGGACGCGGGAACGCTCACCCTGGACGAACCCGCGCTGCGCTGAGACGCGGGGGAGCGGCCACCGGTCCGCCGCGGGCCGCTCCCGGACCGGCGTCGGACCGCCGTCGGTCCGCCGCCCGGGAGCGGTCAGTTCCTGCCCTTGGCCTTGCCCTTGGCCTTCTCCGGCTTCGCACCGGCGGGCCGTGACGGCGTGTCGTAGGACGGGTCCCGGACGTCCTGCGTCTGCTGGACCTCTCGCACCTGCCGGACCTCCTGCGCCTGCCGGCCGGGCTGCTCGCGGGAGACGGTGGCCGCGGCGGGGACGCCGGACCCTCCGGTCACCGCGCCGGACCTGCCGGCGGCATCGCCCGTGCCCGCGGCAGTGCGCGCACCGGTGGGGGAGGCCGGGGCCGCCGACGGGGAGGCCGGACGGGAGGGACGGTCGTCCGCCGCGGGCACCGCCGGCTTCGTCGTGGCCGGACGCGGTGGGCGGGCGGCTGTGTCCCGGGCGTCGGACGGCGGGGCACCGGTGGAGCCGGTCAGCGCCACCCCGAGCGCGGCCAGCGTCGAACCGGCCGTCAGCAGGGCGCGGTGCGTCCGGTGGGAACGATGCCTCCGGCGGGCGGCGTGGGTCCGCTGGTCCTGTGCCGGGACGCGCGCCGCCTCCTCGCGTGCGGTGGCCACCGCCCGGGGCTCGGGAACCCGCAGGGCCTCCGGTCGCCGGTGGGGCAGCGCCTCGCTCGAACCGCCCGGCCCGCTCGTCCCACCCTGCACTCCTGAGCGGGCGTCCGCGGTTCCTGCGGCCACCCCGGCCACGTCAGCGGCCTCGTCCACCTCGGTCACTTCGGCGACCTCGGCCACCTCGGCCAGTGCCCGGCTGCAGGTCCCGGCGTCGGGCCGGCCGGTCTCGTCGACCGCGGTCATGGCCCGCAGCAGCGCGGTGAGCCCCTCGGGCAGCGAGGGCGGGAAGACCGGGGCCCGGTGCAGGCGGGCGATCGCCGCTTCCAGCGGGGTCCCGTCGTACTCCAGCTCACCCTTCAGGGCCTCCAGGAGCACCAGGCCGAGGCTGTAGACGTCCGCGGCCGGTCCGGCGCCCCGGCCGAGCACCTGCTCGGGCGCCATGTAGGCGGCGGTGCCGACCAGCGTGCCGGTGACCGTGTGAGCGGTGCTGTCGAGCAGCCGGGAGATACCGAAGTCGGTCAGGTACGGCACGCCCGTCTCGTCCAGGAGGATGTTCGAGGGCTTGACGTCGCGGTGCACGACACCGTTCGCGTGGACGTGCGCCAGGGCGGAGGCCAGGGCGGATCCGAGACGGCAGGCCTCGGCGGCCGTCAGGGGGGCCCGGGCTATCCGGCGGCGCAGCGTCGTGCCCTTGATCAGCTCCATCACCAGGAAGGGCTGCCCGTCGTCCCGGCCGCAGTCGTACACCGTCACCAGGCCGGGGTGCTGCAACCGGGCGAGCAGACGCGCCTCGCTGTCGAAGCGCTCCTCCGTCGGGGCCTCGCCCTCGGGGCGGAGGACCTTCACGGCGACGGGACGCCGCAGCCGCAGGTCCAGACCCTCGTACACATCGGCCCCGCCTCCCCGGCCCAGGAGATCGTCGAGCCGGTAGCGCCCGGCCACCACATGGGCCGTGAGCCGGAAGTCCGGTCGTACCGTCCACGGGCGGACCTTCATGTGGGCTCCCTGCCTGCTGTCGTCACCTGCCGATGTCCGCCCGCCCACCCGTACAACGGCCGGGCTCATGACTGACCGCATGGTGACGGGCACGCAGTACGCCTGCCCCCTGAACCCCCGGACATCCGTGCGTGTCCCATTCCGTCTCACGATGCCCCTCCGACCAGGGCGGAAACCGTGGCACGGACCTCCCGCGCGGTGCCGGAGGGCCGGCTCAGGCGGGTGCCGTGGCCGCCGGCCGGCGCGCCTCGCGCAGTGCCGTGTAGACCGACCACGCCACCGACACCAGCGGCACGGCGACCACCGCGCCCACGACGCCCGCCGCGACGGCTCCCGCGATCACGGAGATCGCCACCACCAGCGGGTGCAGCCGGACCGCCCAGCTCATGACGAGCGGATGCAGCAGGTGCCCCTCGATCTGCCCGATGATCACGATCAGCGCGATCACGATGGCGGCCGTCAGCGGCCCCTTCGCCGCCAGGGCGACGACAGCCGCCACGGCGAGCGCGACCGGCGATCCGATCAGGGGGACGAACGCGGCGACGAACTCCAGCAGCGCCAGCGGCACGGCCAGCGGTACGCCGAGGAAGTAGAGCGCGACACCGACCAGTACGGCGTTGGTCGCCGCGACGAGCACGATCCCGTGCGTGTAGCCGGTGAAGGTGCGCCACGCCGCCCGTCCCGCGATGTTCCAGTACGACCGTGCCCGCTGCGGCAACTGGTCGCAGTACCAGGCCCACTGCCGGTCGCCCGAGTGGATGAAGAAGATCGAGGCGAACAGGCCGAGGGCAAGCGCCGCCACCACGTGCACCGCCTCGCCCGCACCGCTGACCGCCTTGCTGAGAAGGGCCGAGCGGTGGCTGGAGAGGAACTGCGTCACCCGTGAGTGCAGGTCGGACAGCACATCCGGGTGGAGCCGGAACGGCGGCCGCTCCAGCCACCGCTCGATACGGTCCACACCGTCCCGGAACTCCCGCACCAGCGTGGTGCTCTCGCCCGCGACCGCCTCACCGACCAGGGCCAGGACCCCCAGCACCACCGCGATCCCGGCGAGCAGCGTGACCGCGACGGCGAGCCCCCGGGGCAGGATCCGCGCCACGAGGTCGGCGACGGGCCGCAGCAGTGCCGTGACGACCAGCCCCAGGAAGAGGCCCACCCCGATCTCGTGGAAGCGGCCCAGTACGGCGAAGACGCAGTACACGGCGGCGCCGACGACCAGGATGCGCCACGCGTGGGCGGCGGCCGTGCGGAGGAACGGAGGTACCTGGGGCTCCATGCCCGCTGAGGTACCACCGGCGGCCGGTCCCGCCACGCCCCCGCAGAAACGTTCGCCCTGCCGGGGCGCGCAGCGGGCCGAATGGCCGGGAGCAGCGGGAGCAGCGGGAGCAGCGGGACGGCCCGGAGGGCGGCGCCCGGCGCGCCTGCCCCCGGGCCGCACCCGATCCGGTTCAGCCCCCCGGCGCCGCGCCCCGCCCCCCGGCGCCGGTGCCGCCCCCGGCCGCCACCGCCTCCCGTGCCGTGCCGCGCCGCGGCGTCAGAGCGCGGCGTACCCCGGGCGGATGACTTCGTCGATGAGCCTGCGGCGCTCGGGCAGCGGCAGGAACGCGGCCTCGACGGCTGCGACCGTGAACTCCTCGAACACCTCGGGGCCGTACCCGAAGGCGTCCACCATGTGCTGGAACTCCTGGCTCATGGTGGTGCCGGACACCAGGCGGTTGTCGGTGTTGAGCGTGACGCGGAACCCGAGGCGGCGCAGCTGGTCGATCGGGTGCGTCGCGTAGTCCTTCGCGGCGCCCGTCTGGAGGTTGGAGGTCGGGCAGACCTCCAGCGCGATGCGGTTGTCACGGACGTACGCGGCCAGGTGGCCGAGGGTGCCGTCCTCGGCGATGTCGTCGGTGATCCGCACACCGTGCCCGATCCGCTCGGCGCCGCACACCTGCACCGCCTCGTGGATCGACTCGGCGCCCACGGCCTCGCCCGCGTGGATGGTGAAGTGGCAGTTGTGCCGCTTGAGTTGCTGGAAGGCCGGCAGGTGGCGGGCGGGCGGGTTGCCGATCTCGCCGCCCGCGATGTCGAAGCCGGCCACGCCGCGCTCGCGGTGGGCGACGGTCAGCTCGGCTATCTCCAGCGAGCGGTCGGTGTGGCGCATACCGGTCAGCAGGGTGCCGACGGTGATGCGGCCGCCGGCGCGGCGCTCGCCCTCGCGGAAGCCCTCGTTCACCGCCTCCACGACCTCGTCCAGGGTCAGGCCCGCCGCCAGGTGCTGCTCGGGGGCGTACCGGACCTCGGCGTAGACCACGCCGTCCGCCGCCAGGTCCTCGGCGCACTCGGCCGCGACGCGGAAGAGCGCGTCACGGGTCTGCATCACCGCGCAGGTGTGGGCGAACGTCTCCAGGTAGCGCTCCAGCGAACCGGAGTCGGCCGCGTCGCGGAACCAGGAGCCCAGCGCCGCCGGGTCCTCGGTCGGCAGGCCGGTGTAGCCGCACGCGCGGGCCAGCTCGATGATCGTGGCGGGGCGCAGTCCGCCGTCCAGGTGGTCGTGGAGGACCGCCTTGGGGGCGCGGCGGATCCAGTCGGCGGCCGTGACGTCGGCGGAGACGTTGTCAGACAAGTGCATGGTGCGGGAGTGTACGCCACGCCCGGGGGCGTACGCCGTGACGCAGCCGACAGCGTGACGCCCCCGACGGCGGCGGCGCCGGCCCCCGGGGACCCCGGTGGCCGCCGGGATCACGGTCACCGCCGAGATCGACCGCGCCGGCCCGCCGGCATCCCGGTGGCCGCCGGGATCACGGTCACCGCCGGGATCACCGCCGGGCGGGGTTCCGGTGGCCGCCGGAGCCCGCGGCCGTCAGTTGGACTGGAGGACCGGGAGGGCCGCGGCCCCCGTGGGGAGCATGTGCTTGGCGGCCAGGACCGGGACGTCGCCGACCCGGACGACCTGCGTGATCAGTACCGCCGGGGTGTCGGCCGGGCGGCCCAGCTGCTCTCCCCGCCGCTGCCCCACCAGCGTCGCCGTCACGCTGCTGTGCGCGCTCAGCGGCACCCCGCGGGAGGCCCCGGTCAGGACGGCGAGCATCGATGTGCGGGCGGCGTCCGGGGAGCCCGCGACGGCGTCGAGCGCCCGGGCGAAACCGGGGTGGGCGGTCTCCAGGACGTCCTCGGCGGCCGCCCACTCCTGGCTGAGGGCCGCCGCCGTACCGTCCGCGGCCAGCAGCGACTCCCAGAACCGCAGCCGGGCGCGCGCGGCGGCGAGCAGGTGCTGGGCGGTGAAGTCGGTCGGCTCCTCGACCGCCCGCAGCAGGGCCCGTACCCGGACCGGGGCGCCCGCGCCGATCAGTTCCTCCAGCGGCTGGATGTGCTCGAAGCCCCGGCGCGGCGGGCGGTCAGCGACGGTCCGGCCGACCCCGCGGCGCACCGAGAGCAGGCCGTCCTCCTGGAGGAGGAGCAGGGCCTCGCGCAGTGCCGGGCGGCTCACGCCCAGCTCGGCGGCGAGCTTCGGCTCGGAGGGGAGGGTGGAGCCGGGCGGGTAGGTGCCGGCGTGGATCGCGTCCACGATCCGCTCGTACAGCACCACGACCGGTCTCCGCTGCTCCGCGCTGCTGACCACCACTGCCCCTCCTCGGCTCACTTGTCATCAAGCTATGCCGCACGACGGGGACGGGCAATGACCGTACGGTCTCGATTCAGCGGCACTGAACTGCGGAAAGTCGAAAATTTCGCCAGAGGGTATTGACGTTTACGCGCGTAGATTCCAATCTGACTCAGCAGCACTTGTCTGACAAGGCCAGTGGTGTGCCGTTCTACCGATCCCGACATGACATCCAAGGCAAAGGGGCCGACATGTCCATCTCGCTCGGCCGGACACGTTCCGGAGCCGAATCCGACCTCGCGGGCCGCGGGCCCATGCTGCTGGCGATGGTCCTGGCGGTTCTGGGCTACCAGATCAACGCGACCATGCTGAGCCCCGCCCTGCCCGATGTCATCGAGCGCCTCGGTACGACCACGGCCGCCGCCGGCCTGTCGCAGACCCTCTTCTTCCTCATGGCCGCCATCGGCCAGGTCACGCTCGCCCGCCTCAGCGACCAGCGCGGCCGCAAGCCGATGATGCTCGTCTGCGCCGTCGTGCTGATCATCGGCAACCTGCTCTGCGTCTTCGCGCCGACGATCGAGGTCTTCATCGCCGGCCGCATCCTCCAGGGCATCTCCGCCGCGATGTTCACCCTCGCCTTCCTCACCCTGAACCAGCTGCTCACCCCGGCCGGCTTCGGCAAGGCCGCGGGCATCATCACCGCCGTCAACGGCGGCCTCGCCGGCGTCGACGCCATCGCGGGCGGCCAGATCGCCGACACCATCGGCTTCCGCGGCATCTTCGTCTGCTCCACCCTGATCGCGGTCGCCGGCCTGATCGGCGTGCGCCGGTACGTCCCCGACGTCCCGCCCACCACCGACGCCGGCGCCCGCTTCGACTCCCGCGGCATCGCGGCCCTCGCGCTCGGCCTCACCGGCATCCTCGTCGGTCTCGCCCAGGGCGCCGCCTGGGGCTGGACCTCGCCGCTCACGCTCGGCTTCCTCCTCGGCGGCCTCGCCTCGCTCGTCTTCTTCGTCGTCTCGCAGAAGAGCGCCCCCAACCCGGTCATCGACCTGGACGTGCTGGCCTCCCGCCGGGCCTGGCCCCTGCTGCTCACCACCGTCTGCACCCTCGGTGGGGCCTTCGGCGCGATCGCGCTGACCATCCCGCTGTTCTCCCAGGACTCCCGCGTCGGCCTCGGGCTGAGCGCCGTCACCGCCGCGATCCTCTTCCTCACGCCCATCCAGCTGATCGGCGTGATCTCCGCCCCCCTGACCGGGCGGCTCGGCCCGAAGATCGGCTGGCGCACGATCGTGGTCACCGGCGCGGTCGCCAACTTCGTGATCTTCGTCTTCGCCACGCTGTTCCTGCACAGCGAATGGATCCTGGTCACCGCGCTCGCCGCGCTGGGCATCACGTACGGCGGTTTCATGCTCACCGGCCTCAACGGCCTCGCCGTCACCACTGCTCCCAAGGACAAGCCGGGTTCGCTCTCCGGCCTCAACGGGGCCTGCTTCGGCATCGGCGCCTCGCTGGGCATCGCCCTCGCCTCGGCCATGATCACCGCGGGCAGCGACGCCGGGGGCGTCACCGAGGCCGGTTACCAGCACGCCATGTACGCCGCGCTCGCCCTGCTCGGCATCGGCGTCGTCACCGCGCTGCTCATCCAGCGCCCCGACCCGGCCGACACCGCCGACGCCGACGAGCCGCAGCTGGTCGTCGCCCACCACTGAGAGCGGTACGGCCACCTCGCCCGTACGGCCCAGCCCCTCCGCCCCCGCGCGACCGGATCCGCACCTCCTGGTCGCCGGGGGCGGCGGCGCAGGCCCACCCAGGAGGCGGAAGTGAAACGTGCGGCCACAGTGGCGGCAGTGGCCCCGCCCGGTAGCCTGACCGGGTGTCCGTGCACGCCCCCCGCCCCCGCCACCACCTGGCCGAAGGCCCGCGCGTCGCCCTGAGGTACTTCACCCTCGACGACGGCGACGAGTTCGTCGCGCGGGTGCGCGAGAGCAGGGACCTGCACCGGCCGTGGCTCTTCCCGCCGGACACCGCGGCGGCGTACGCCGCCTACGCCCGCGCCCGCATCGAGAGCCCCGACTGCGAGCCGCTGCTGGTGTGCGAGCGCGGGGAGGACGGCGCGATCGCCGGGTTCATCAACATCAACAACATCGTCCGGGGCGGCTTCCTCAGCGGCACCCTCGGGTACGGCGCCTTCCGCCACGCGGCCGGCCGCGGGCTGATGGGCGAGGGGCTGGCCCTCGTCCTGCGCCACGCCTTCGGGCCGCTCGGCCTGCACCGGCTGGAGGCCAACATCCAGCCACGCAACGAGGCCTCGGTGGCACTGGTACGCCGCGCCGGGTTCCGGCTGGAGGGCTTCTCGCCGTCGTTCGTCCTCGTCGACGGCGCCTGGCGCGACCACGAACGCTGGGCGATCACCGCCGACAATCCCATTGCCGACCGGCCCTGAGGGCGCCGAGGATGACCGCATGCGGAACATCGTGGTCATCGACGCCCCCTCCAACCTGGGTCTGCGGCCACCCGCGCCCGGCACCGTCCCCGGCTGCCACAAACTGGCGGGCGCCCTCCGCGAGAACCGGATCGTCCAAAGACTCGGCGCGTACGAAGGCGGGGTCGTCGTACCGCCCCGCTACGACCGCGGCGACTGGCAGGAGGGCGACGGGGTCTTCCACGCCGCCCCCATCGCGGAGTACACCCGCAGGCTGGCCGACCGCGTCGAACATCACGTGCGGGCCGGGGACTTCCCCCTCGTACTCGGCGGCGACTGCTCCATCCAGCTCGGCGCCTCGCTCGCGCTCAAGCGCCTCGGGCGCTACGGGCTCGCCGCCCTCGACGCGTCCGCCGACTTCCGGCACCCCGGCAACTCCGACCGGATCGGCGCGGCCGCGGGCGAGGAACTCGCCATCGCCACCGGACGCGGCCAGGACGACCTCACCGACATCGAGGGCCTGCGGCCCTACCTGCGGGACGAGGACGTCCGGCTGTTCGGCATCCGGGACTACGACGAGGAGGACCGCGCCGAGCTCGCCGGCCTGAAGATCCCGACCGTCACGGTCGGCGAACTCCGCGAGTGGGGCGTCACCGACATCGCGGGAGCCGTGGTGCGGACGCTGGAGACCCCCGTCCTCAACGGCTTCTGGGTGCACCTGGACGCCGACGTGCTCGACCCGTCCGTGATGCCCGCGGTCGACAGTCCCGACCCCGAGGGCCTGCTGCCGCACGAGGCCGGTCCGCTGCTGCGCACGCTGGTGCGGTCCGAGCGGTGTGTGGGGCTGAACGTCACCATCTACGACCCGGACCTGGACCCCGACGGAACGGCGGGCGCCCTGCTCGCCGACCTGGTGGTGGACGCCCTGACCGGAGGGGGCACGGCCGGCGGGTGACGGGGCCACCCACCGGCCGTCGACGGCGTGCGGTCAGTGCTTGAGCGTGTCCTTGCCCTTCTGCACCGTCTGCTTGGCGTCGCTCTTCATCTGCTCGGCCCGGCCCTCCGCCTCCAGGCTCTCGTTGCCGGCCGCCCTTCCGGTGGCCTCCTTGGCCTTGCCCTTGGCGGATCGCGCCACGTTCTTGGCCTTCTTGCCCGCGGCCATGTGTGTCACCTCCTGGGCGGTCGCTCGCAGCGGCGGGGCGCCGATGCGGAACACGCCCCATGACCGTTCCTACCCGCCAGACCGACCGAACAATCGGACAATTCACGCCTAACGGGACATCGTGGGTGTGTGGCTAGGGGGCCTCGCCCGGCGGCAGCAGCGTCCCCAGCGGCCCCAGGTCCAGGTTGAGGTCCTCCATGGTGAGGCCGTACGTCGCGCACAGGCCGGTCATCCGGTCGTGCAGCAGCATCAGCGTCGCCCCCAGACGCTCCTCCTCGTCCTCGGACAGGTCCCCGGCGTCCACCCGGTGCAGCGCCTGCCGCTCCATGAGCTGCCGGAGCAGCTCGACGAGCGTCAGCACCAGCTTCATCAGGTCCCGCTCGACGGTGTCCGGGTCGGCGCTGATCCGCCGTGCCGGGCGCGCGGGGCCGGCGTCACCGCGCCGGGGCAGTTCCGCCGGGGCGGCCGGCAGCAGCCGGAAGGCCCGGGCGGCCGCGTCCGCGACCTCCTCGTAGCGGTCGCCGTAACGGTCCTCGGGGCGGTCCCGGTCCCGGTCCCGGTCAGGCGACATGGCGGTCCCGGGCGGTCTCCGCGCCGACGCCGCCCCAGGGCGAGGGGTTCTCCTCGCTGATGGACACGATCAGCGCGCGCAGCGACACGCGGACGAGGTCGATGTCGGCGATGGACAGCACGACGTCGCCGGTGATCACGACGCCGCCGGTCAGCAGGCGGTCCAGCAGGTCGATCAGGGCCACCTGCCGCTGGGGCAGCGGGTCGGCCCCGTCCTCCGGGGGCGGGACGGCGTCCATGGTCATCCCGGAGCCGCCTCCTCCCGCGCCCCGTCCGCCCGGTTCTCCCCGTCCGCCCCGTCCGCCCGGTCCTCCGCGCCCGGCGCGCCCGCCGCGAAGGAGTACGGCGCCCACGGCCCGGTGATCTCGGCCCGCACCGGGGTGCCCGCACCGGCCGCCTCCCGCACGGCCGACAGGAACGCGTCGGACCTCCCGGACGGCACCAGGTACGCGTCATTGCTGACGTTCTCCGACGTGCCCCGCACCAGTGGTCCCTGCTGCACCCGGTGGCGCACATGCTCCACGGCGTGCGCGGAGGCCGCCTCGTGGACGCGCCGTACGGCATCGGCGGCCGCCCGGTGCGCCTCGTCCCTGGCGGTCCGCTCACGACTGCGGCTGCGCAGGTAGGCCCGCCCGGGGGAGAGCCGCGACGACTCGCCGGACCCGCCCGGGGGGCCGTCCGGCGCCGCGGCGGGCTCCGCGTACAGCTTGACGCCCCACTCGACGTGCCCGGCCAGCCGGGCGAGGCGGGAGCGGAACGCGGCGCCCCCGGCCGTGAGCACGGCCCGCACGCCCTGGTCGTCCCGGTAGATGGTGGCCAGCCGCAGGGGCAGCACGGTGACGCGCGCCGCCACGGCGTCGATCACCCCGTGGTGGGCGCGGGCGACCGCCTCCAGCCAGTCCAGGTCCTCCAGGTGGGCCGCCAGCGGGCGCTCCTCGAAGTCGGCGGCGGGCACGTCGCTCACCACCGCCGCCACGTCCCCGGCGGCCACGACGCGCACGGGCGCCCCGTCCACGCCCCGAAGGCCGCGCACCGCGTCGTCCAGCGCGGGTGACGGTCCGGCGACGCCGTACACGTAACTGACGCTCCCGGTCATCGGTCGTCCTCCGGCGGCCGTCGCCGCGCGGTGCCGTCCTCCGCCGTCCTCCGCCGTGGCGTGCCCGAACGGGTGGGGGCCCGGCGCCGGCGGCCCTCGGTCACCTCACCGGCGACGACGTCCTCGCGGGCGACCTCCCCGCGGGCGGCCCCGCGGGGCACGTCGTCGACGGGCTCCGCACGGTCGAGTGACCGCGTGCCGCGCAGGGCCGCGATCTCCTCGCGCAGCCGCCGGTTCTCCTCGGAGAGACTGGGGCGGCTGTCCGCGCGGGACGACAGCGACGGGTCGTGCTCCCACCAGTCGATGCCCATCTCCTTGGCCTTGTCCACCGAGGCCACCAGCAGCCGCAGCTTGATGGTCAGCAGCTCGATGTCGAGGAGATTGATCTGGATGTCGCCCGCGATGACGATGCCCTTGTCCAGGACGCGTTCGAGGATGTCGGCGAGGTTCGCCGACGACCCCTGTCCGTAGGAGGGCGCGGCCCGGGAGGGGAAGGACCCGAGGTTGTCGGAGTGCGGTTCTGTCACGGCAGGTCGACCTCGTTCCGTCGGTGGTCAGCCACGTGCCCCGGCCCGGCGGCGCGGACGTTCCTCTTCGTCGGGCTCCTCGTCCTCGTCCTCCCAGTCCTCCTCGTCGTCCTGGCGTGCCTCGTCCTCGTCGTCCCAGTCCCCGTCCTCCGGTTCGACGTCGCGGTCGTACGCCTCGTCGTCGTCCTCGGACCGGCCGCGTCCCTCGCGGCCCCGGACCTCCTCCTCGTCCTCGCTTCCCTCCTCGTCGGAGTCCTGGTCGGCGTCCTCGGAATCCTCGTCCTCCTCGGACTCCTCGCCCTCCGGGCGGTCCTCGTCGTCGGCCCTGTCCTCCCCCTCGCCGCCTTCCTGGTCCTCCTGCTCCTCCCGCTGCTTCTGCTCCTCTTCCTCCTTCACGGCGTCGTCGTGCTCCCGCACCACCTCGCCGTCGCGGATCTCACCGCGCCAGCCCTCGGCGGGCTCGCCCTTCATCGTGACGAACTTGCGGAACAGCTTCAGGTCCAGCCGCGCGCGCCTGCCCTGGGCCCGCCAGATGTTGCCGGTCTTCTCGAACAGGCCCTTGGGGAAGTACTCGAGGACCAGCAGCACCTTGGTGAGGTTGTCGTCCAGGGAGTGGAAGGTCACCACACCCTTCGTGGTGCCCTTGGGGCCCTCGGAGGTCCAGGAGATGCGTTCGTCGGCGACCTGCTCGACGATCGACGCCTTCCAGCTGCGGTTGGACTTGGCGACCTTCGTCTGCCAGGAGGTCGTGATCTCGTCGTTCTGCTCGACGTTCACCACGCCCTTGGCGAAGCGCGAGAACTCCTGGTACTGCGTCCACTGGTCATAGGCCTGGCGCACGGGGACGCCCACGTCGATGTCCTCGATGATGACGACGCTCTTGCCCCGGGTCTCGCCCTTGCCGCCCTTGCCGCCCTTGCCGGTGATCTTGCCGACCAGTCCGGAGACCTTGTCCTTCACGCTACTGCCCATGTGCGACATCGCCATGGATGCCGCCGCACGGCCGGGTGACTTGCCCTCTCCCAGCGCTTGACCGCCCTTGGCGAGCGTGCCGAGAGCGCCTCCCAGCGACTTGCCCGGGTCCCCCAGCTGCTGGGTCGCCTCACCGAGGCGATCCCCCAGGCTGCTGACCGCCCGCTCGGCGCGTGCTTCGAGGTATCCGCGCAGCTCGTCCTTGAGCCGGTCGCCCGCGTCGCCCGCGATGTCCTTCATCCTGCCGTCGGTCATGCCCCTGACCTCCTCGCCGTGCCACTGGACTTCTTCTGGCGCGCGGCGCCACCCTCCTTGTCCCCGGACGTACGGCGCGGCCGCTCGGAACCGGCCTTCGCCGACCGCTTCCGCGGCTTCGGGCGCTGTTCCTCCTCGGCGCCCGACTCCCCGCCCTCGTCGTCAGCCCCGTCCTGGCGCTGCTCCCGGTCCTCCTTGCCGCCCCGGTCCTCGCCCTCGGACTCGTCCCGGTCCTCCTGTTCGTCCCGGTCCTCGTCCTCCGGCTCCTCACCGGCCGCCCGGTCCTCGTCCTTCTCGCCCTTGAGGGGAGGCAGGCCCTCGCGCAGCCCCGCGGTCCGCGAGTGCAGGGAGTCGGCCAGCCGGTCCGCCCTGGCGGCGACGGCCGTCGTGGCCGCCTCCTTGCCGGCGGTGACGAGTTCCTTGCGTATCCGCTCGCCGAGCGCGTCGATGGCGGGCGAACCGGTGACCGCCGAGGCGATCTCCTTGGGGTTGATCTTCTTTCTGAGCATCCAGGTCGCAGCGGTGACGGCGAGTTTGCCCTTCTTGGTCCGGCCCAGGACGTAACCGCCCAGCAGTGCCGCACCGATCGTCGCGTTGTTCATCGTGGGGAGTCCTCCTCGGACGTCATGGTTCGCGGCCTTCCTGGAAGCGCTTGATCTCCTCCAGCCGGTCCAGCAGTTCGTCCTCACGCCGGTCGAAGGTCTCCTGATCGATCCGCCCGGACGTCAGTTCCTCCTCCAGCTCCTTCAGCGCCTGCAGGACCGGCCGCGTGTCGTAGTACTCCTGCTCCGCCGCCTCGGTGACTCTCCGTACGACCCATCCGACGCCCCGCACGGGGGCGAGGGGGAGGGTGACCAATTGGGTGAAGAGCCCCATGACCGGCGCACCTCCTAGACGAAGCTGTAGGGCGGCAGCGGTCCGTGCAGCCGGAAGTCGAAGTCCTCGCCGTACTCCCCGACGAGCTCCGCCTCCCGTTCCAGGAAGGCGTTCTGCCGGGTCCGCTCGACGAGGAAGGAGGCGCTGACGAAGTCGTCCCCGACGGCCTCCGACTCCCGCACCTCCCTCGCCAGCGGGCGCAGGGCCTCGACGACCGAGGCGCCGAGCGCCGTGCGGCGGGCCGTGACCTCGGCCGCGACCAGTTCCCCGAGGGAGATCTTCAAGTCCTGACCGCCGTGCCCGCTGCGGATCTCCTCGTTCATGCGCCGGGCGTCGTCCGACTCCCGCAGGACGGCCGCCAGCAGCAGGTCCTCGGGGCAGGACGCCTTCAGGTGGAACTCCGCACAGCCATCGAGGGCGCGGAGGCGGTCGCGGTAGTTCGCGGCGCGTTCCCTGAGCGCGTCGGTCACGGCGTCGTCGTCCGGCGCCAGTGCGCCGAAGCGCAGGGGCAGCACGCCCGCCTGCCCGAGGAGTTCCTGGAGCACCGTTTGGTGGGCGAGGACGTCACGGCGCTTGGCCCGCAGGCCCTCCGGTGCGTCACTGACGACGGCGGCGAGGTCGCCCTCCGTCACCACGCGCAGCTGCTCGGCCGGCTCGCCGACCCCGGTGACCCCGTCCAGCCGGAGGGGATGGTCGGCGGGGGTGATCGCGTAGACGTAGACCGCCATGACTCACTCTTCCCGGCGCCGGGGAGGACGGCGCGGCCGTGACCTCTCCCGCTCCTCTGCCGGTTCCGGTTCCTCCTCGCGCTCGCCGTCGCGTCCCTTCCGGAACGAGTCGGAGAAGGCCTCCACGGCCCCGGTGAGCGCCCCCTTGCTCTTGCCCCGGGCCCCGCCCTCGGTCATCTCCCCGACCAGTTCGGGCAGCTGCGTGGGGGCCTTGCGCCCGCTTTCCAGGTCGAGCCGGTTGCACGCCTCGGCGAAGCGCAGATACGTGTCCACGCTGGCCACGACGATGCGGGCGTCGACCTTCAGGATCTCGATGCCCACCAGGGACACGCGGACGAACACGTCGATGACGAGTCCGCGGTCCAGGATCAGTTCCAGTACGTCGTAGAGCGAGGAGGAGGATCCGCCGCCGCCACCGCGCGCGACCGGGCCTCCGCCTCCTTGCGGCACCACCGTCATGGTGCCTCCTCTCACGGACCGCCTGCTCGCTCGGTCCGGGTCCGGTCGTTCCGGTCCTCAGGTGCGCCGATCGATCTGCCCGCGCGTGTAGCGCCGGACCCGTTCGTACGCCATGAGCTCACCCTCGGCGTCGAGCGTCACCCGGTAGCTGGCCAGCACACTGGTCGTCTCGGGAATCCGCTCGAGCTCCAGCACCTCCACCTCGGCCTCCCACCCGTCATCGGTGGGCCGGAGTGCGGAGATCGACTCCGGTGGCCTGCCCAACAGTTCTTCCAACTGCTGGGCGGCGGAGCGCATCGCCTTCGGTGCCGACATCCGGCGGGGCCGGCGGCTCCCGCCATCGCGGGGCTCACGCCGTGGCCGGTCGCCCTGCTGCTCCGAAGACATCGTCGTCACTCACCCGCTGTCATAACAGACATAGGCGTCATAACGCCTCGAAGTAAGCATATAGGACTTACGGTCGGAGTTCAGGGGCGACGGCGGGCTCAGCGACGCTGGTCGACGTACTCGAAGACCGATCCGTCGGGGTGGACGGCGATGAGATTGCGGCCCACGGGCGTCGGCACGGGGCCGGCCACGACCTTGGCGCCCGCCGCGGTGAGCGTGGTGTGGGCGGCGTCCACGTCCTCGACCGCGATCGTCGCCGCGACCTTGCGCAGGATCTCCAACTCGGACTCGGGGCCGCTCATCAGCAGGAAGCAGCCGATGGCCGCCACGGACACGCCGCCGCGCTCGAAGCGGAGCGCGGGGCTGCCGGTGAGCCGTTCGTAGAAGACCACCGAGGTCTCCAGGTCGTCGACGCAGACGCGCAGCGTGGTGCCGAGGATCTCCATACGGGCGAGGGTAGTTGACGGCGCACGGCCGCGAGATCGATTCGCCCGCGGTGCAACCGCGGGTACGGGCCCGACGGCCGCGGCGGCCCCGCCGGACCGGCCGCCCGGCCCGGCGGGGCCCCGCCGCCGGGACGGCCCCGTCCCCGCCGGCCGGCGGTGCGCCCGCGCCCCGTGACGCCCCGGTTCCGCACCCGGAACGGCCGGCGGATGCCGCCGCGGCGGGCCCGCGCCGATCCGTCACGGGTCCGGGGGGACGGGTCCGCGACGCCCCGTCGTCACGCCCCCGCCGGAACCGGGGACGTCAGGCGCGGCACAGCAGTTCGCCGTGCGGGACCAGGAACCAGCCGTCGTCGTGGCGCCCCCACTCCCGCCAGGCGTCGGCGATCGCGGCCAGCCGGTCTGCCGTCGCGTGGCCGCCCCCGATCGCGAGCCCCGCGTACGCCGAGGCGGTCGTGCGGTCCGCCCACAGCCCGCTCCACCAGGCGCGCTCGTCGGGGGTGGCGAAGCACCAGGCCGCCGCGGTGGCGGTGATGTCGGTGAACCCGGCCCGCCGCGCCCAGGACAGCAGCCGGCGGCCCGCGTCCGGCTCGCCGCCGTTGGCGCGCGCCACGCGCCGGTAGAGCTCCAGCCACTCGTCGAGCACGGGCACCTCGGGGTACCAGCCGAACGCCGCGTAGTCACTGTCGCGCACGGCGACCACCCCGCCGGGGCGGCACACCCGCCGCATCTCGCGCAGCGCGCCCACCGGGTCGCCCACGTGCTGGAGCACCTGGTGGGCGTGGACCACGTCGAACGAGTCGTCCGGGAAGTCCAGCGCGCGGACGTCGGCGACCGCGAAGCGGACGTTGTCCAGGCCCCGTTCGCGGGCGGTGGCCCGGGCCTGTTCCAGTACGCCCGCGGCCGCGTCGACCCCCGTCACCCGGCCGCCCGGGGCGACGAGCGCTGCCAGGTCGGCCGTGATGGTCCCGGGGCCGCAGCCCACGTCCAGCACCTCCATCCCCGGCCGCACCTCCGTGAGCAGGTACGCCGCCGAGTTGGCGGCCGTCCGCCAGCGGTGCGAGCGCAGCACCGATTCGTGGTGCCCGTGCGTGTAGACGGCGTCGGCCATCGCGTACTCCCCTGGTAGCGCCGGGTGGTCGGTGCCGTCAGCCTAGACCGGTCGTGTCACATCCTGATACGTACTTCTCGCATTCTGATACGCGCTCACGGGGCGGCCGACGGCCCCCGGGGAGGCCCCGGACCCGGTGTGCGACCGGTATGCCGCGTTTGGGCGGCAGGCTCCGGGGCACCGGGAAGGTCCGCCCGCTTCACGCGGCTGTGCCGTAACGCAGACATGACGCTGGAGGCCCTGTGACCCCGTCCGTCAGCCCGTCCGGCCCGTTCCCCGGCCCGTCCGGCCGTTCCGGCAACCCCGACGGCTCCCGCGCCCTGCCGCGCGTCGTGATCGTCGGAGCCGGCTTCGCCGGGTACCAGACCGCACGCCACCTCTCCCGGACCCTGCGCGGCCGGGCCGAGATCGTGCTGCTGAACCCGACCGACTACTTCCTGTACCTCCCGCTGCTGCCCCAGGTCACGGCCGGTGTCCTGGAGCCCCGGCGGATCACCGTGTCCCTGCCCGGCACCCTCCGCCACGTACGGCTGGTGCTCGGCCAGGCCGACCACGTCGACCTCGACGGGCGCGCGGTCCACTTCACCGACCCCGAGGGCACCGAGGGCACGCTCACCTACGACCGGCTGGTCCTCGCCGTCGGCAGCGTCAGCAAGCTGCTGCCCATCCCGGGCGTCGCCGAGAACGCCACCGGCTTCCGCGGCCTGCCCGAGGCGCTGTACCTGCGCGACCACATCACCCGCCAGATCGAGCTGGCGTCCGCCGCGGGCAACCCCGCCGAGTGCACCTCCCGCTGCACCTTCGTGGTCGTCGGCGCCGGCTACACCGGTACGGAACTGGCCGCGCACGGCAAGATGTTCACCGACGCCCTGGTCCGCAAGCAGCCCGCCTGGCCCTCCGGCGTCCGGCCCCGCTGGATGCTCCTGGACGTCGCCGACCGCGTCCTGCCCGGCCTCGACGAGTCGCTCTCCCGCACCGCCGACGAGGTGCTGCGCGGCCGGGGCGTCGACGTGCGGGTCAGGACGTCCGTCAAGGAGTCGAGGCCCGACGGCGTGTTGCTGGACGACGGCGAGTTCGTCGAGACCCGGTCGCTGATCTGGTGCGTCGGTGTGCGCCCCGACCCGCTCGTCTCCCAACTGGGCCTGCCCGTCGAGCGCGGCCGCCTCGTCGTGACGCCGCAGCTCGGCGTCCCCGGCCACCCCGACGTCTTCGCGTGCGGCGACGCCGCCGCCGTACCGGACCTCACCCGGCCCGGCGAGTACACGCCCATGACGGCCCAGCACGCGGCCCGGCAGGGCAAGGTGGCCGCACGCAACGTCGCCGCGTCCCTCGGGCACGGCGAGGCCGTCCCGTACCGGCACAACGACCTGGGCTTCGCCGTGGACCTCGGCGGGGTCAAGGCGGCCGCCAACCCGATGGGCGTCAAGCTGTCCGGCCCCGTCGCCGGCGCCGTGACCCGCGGCTACCACCTGGCCGCGATGCCCGGCAACCGGGTGCGCGTCGCCGCCGACTGGCTGCTGGACGCGGCCCTGCCGCGGCAGGCCGTCCAGCTCGGCCTGCTCCGTTCCTGGCAGGTCCCCCTCGACACCGCCTCGCCCGAACTGGCCCGCATCCCGGCCGGACCCGGCGGCGACCACGGCACCCGTGGTGGCACACCCGGCAAGGAGTGACATGCACCACCACGAACTCGCCTCCCTCGGCCAGCAGTTGCGCGTCGACGCGGTACGCGCCGCCGACGCCGCCGGCTCCGGACACCCCACCTCGTCCATGTCGGCGGCCGACATCGGCGCCGTCCTCCTCGCCCACCACCTGAGGTTCGACTTCGACCACCCCGAGCACCCCGGCAACGACCGGCTCGTCCTGTCCAAGGGCCACGCCTCCCCGCTGCTGTACGCCATGTACAAGGCGGCCGGGGCGGTCGACGACGACGAACTCCTCACCTTCCGCGAGCTCGGCAGCCGCCTCGAGGGGCACCCCACGCCCCGGCTGCCCTGGGTGGACGTCGCCACCGGCTCCCTCGGCCAGGGCCTGCCCGTCGGCGTGGGCATCGCGCTCGCCGGCAAGCGCCTCGACGACGTCCCGTACCACGTCTACGTGCTGTCCGGCGACAGCGAGATGGCGGAGGGATCGGTCTGGGAGGCCGTCGAGCACGCCGCGTACAACCACCTCGACAACCTCACCCTCGTCGTCGACGTCAACCGGCTCGGTCAGCGCGGCCCGACCCGCCACGAGCACGACCTGGCCGCCTACGAGCGGCGGCTGCACGCCTTCGGCTGGCACACCGTCGAGGTCGACGGCCATGACGTCGAGGCCCTCGACCGGGCGTTCGCCGAGGCCCGCTCCACGATCCGGCAGCCGACCGCGATCCTCGCCGCCACCCGCAAGGGGCGGGGCGTCGCCGCCGTCGAGGACCTGGAGGGCTTCCACGGCAAGCCGCTCAAGGACGCCGACGCGGCGATCGCCGAACTCGGCGGCCCGCGCCACCTCCGCGTCGACGTGCAGAAGCCCCCGGAGGCGACCGCCGCGCGCAGGACCGTCACCAACGCCGGCGGCGACGAGGGCGAGGCGCCGCAGACCGAGCTGCCGCGCTTCGACGTCGGCGACGCCGTCGCCACCCGCACCGCCTACGGGCACGCCCTGGAAGCGCTCGGCTCCGCACGCGCCGACGTCGTCGCCCTGGACGCCGAGGTCGGCGACTCCACCCGGACCGAGTTCTTCGCCAAGGCCCACCCCGACCGGTACTTCGAGTGCTACATCGCCGAACAGCAGCTCGTCGCCGCCGCCGTCGGCCTGCAGACCCGCGGCTACGTCCCGTACGCGTCGACGTTCGCGGCCTTCCTGAGCCGCGCGTACGACTTCGTCCGCATGGCGGCCGTCAGCCGCGCCGGGATCAACCTGGTCGGCTCCCACGCGGGTGTCGCCATCGGCCAGGACGGGCCCTCCCAGATGGGCCTGGAGGACCTGGCGATGTTCCGCTCGGTGCACGGCAGTACCGTGCTGTACCCCTGCGACGCCAACCAGACCGCCCGGCTGGTGGCGACCATGGCCGACCTCAAGGGCGTCCGCTACCTGCGCACCTCCCGCAGCGACATGCCCGTGCTGTACGGGCCCGACGAGACGTTCCCGGTGGGCGGCAGCAAGGTGCTGCGCAGCCACGGGGACGACGACGAGGCCACCGTCGTCGCCGCCGGGGTCACGCTGCACGAGGCGCTGAAGGCGGCCGACCTGCTGGAGGAGCACGGCATCCCGGTCAGGGTCGTCGACCTGTACTCCGTGAAGCCCGTGGACGTCGACACGCTGAGCGACGCGGCCGCCGCCACCGGCTGCCTCCTCACCGTGGAGGACCACCACCCCGAGGGCGGCCTGGGCGACGCGGTCGCCGAGGCGTTCTCCGACGGGCGCCCGGCACCGCGGATGGCGCGCCTCGCGGTGCGGGACATGCCCGCGTCGGCGACGCCCGAGGAGCAGCTGCGGAAGGCGGGCATCGACGCGGAGGCGATCGTGGCCGCCGTACAACTGCTGGTGGAGCGGGGCATCGCGCCCTGAGCGCCCCGCCCCCGCAGCACCTCTTCCCCGTGTCCCGGCCGGCCCGGCCGGGACACGGGCGTGTCACCGCCCGCCCGTCCGCCTGCGCGGGCGGGCGGGCGGACGGACGGCGGTCAGCGTGCCCGCCCCGGACGGGTCACGACACGCGCGATGCGCACCGAAGTCACTCACCCGTGTGCACGGCGGCCCGTCCCGCCGCCCAGGACTCCCGGGTCAGCACGTACTCCACGTCCCCGTGCTCGGAGCCCTCGATGACCTCCGGCCACTGCCCGAAGAACGTCCGGACGTACGCCATCCCGCACTTATCCAGCACCCGGCGCGACCCCGCGTTGACCGTCATCGTCTGCGCCGTCACCCGCCGCACCCCCGACTCCCGGAAGCCCGCGCCGATCAGCGCCCGCGCGCCCTCGGTCGCGTACCCCCGCCCCCACGCCGACCGGCGCAGCCGGTAGCCCAGCTCCACCACCCCCCGCTCGGCGGTGGGCTCCAGCGCGAACCAGCCCAGCCACGCACCCGTGGCGCGCTCCTCGGCGGCCCAGAACCCCGGCCCCCGCAGCCGCCGCAGCGACCCCGCCCGCACCTCGTCGCGCGACACCGGGCGGCCGCCGTTGATGTACCGCATGACGCACGGGTCGTTGTCGAGCGCCACCACCTCGTCCAGGTCGTCCTCCGTCACCGTGCGCAGCACGAGCCGGGGCGTCCGCAGCAGAACACTCATGCACCGGATCCTGCGCCCGAACGCCGCCGCGCCGCAACGGCATTGCGGCGTGTGCCGGGAAGGGCGCCCGGGTACGCGCACACGATGAGTACGAGCAGCACCAGGGCCGTACGAGCCGGCCGCCGGACCGTCGACATCCACCGCCCCGACAAGGTCCTGTTCCCCGAGGACGGGATCACCAAGGCGGACCTCGCCGCCTACTACCGCTCCGTCGCGCCCCACATGCTGCCGCACCTGCGCGGCAGGCCACTGATGCTCGAACGGCTCCCCGACGGCATCGGCGGACCCCGCTTCATGCAGAAGGACACGCCCGCCGGCTACCCCGACTGGGTCCACCGCGTCGAGGTCGCCAAGGAGGGCGGCACCGTCACCCACACCGTGTGCGACGACACCGCGACCCTGGTCCACCTCGCCGACCAGGCCTGTGTCACCCTGCACCGCTGGCAGTCGAGGACCGGTCACCTGGAGACGCCCGACCGCATGGTGTTCGACCTCGACCCCGCCGGGGACGACTTCGACGCCGTCCGCCGGGCGGCCCACCGGCTCGGCGAACTCCTCGACGCGCTGAGGCTGCCCTCCACGCTCATGACCACCGGCTCCCGGGGCCTGCACGTCATCGTCCCCCTCGACGGGCAGAGCGACTTCGACGAGGTCCGCGCCTTCGCGCACGACGTCGCCGCCACGCTCGCCGCCGCCCACCCGCGCGAACTCACCACCGCGGCACGCAAACAGGACCGCGGCGACCGTCTGTACCTCGACGTCCAGCGCAACGGCTACGCGCAGACCGCCGTCGCCCCCTACTCCGTACGCGCCAGGCCGGGCGCACCGGTCGCCACCCCGCTGCGCTGGGACCAACTGGACGACCCCGCCACCCACGCCCGTCGCTGGACCGTCGCCACCGCGCTCGAACAGGCCCGCAGCGGCCCCTGGGACGGCTCCACCGCCCGTCCGCGGGCGCTCGGTCCCGCCCGGCGGCGCCTCGACGCGCTGCGCTGACCCGCACCGAGCGCAGGCCAGGGGTTTGCGGATCCGAGTCACGGCAACCAGGAGAGCGAGGCATTCATGGCGAACACATCAGAGAACACATCAGACAACGCAGAGAAGAACTCCAGCGCCCGGGCGAAGAGCGCCCGGACACGACAACAGCCCAAGGAACAGTCGCCGGGCCCCATGCAGGTGTTGCGAGGGGCATGTGCCCAGCTCGCCGAACTCACCGGTATGGAGACCGAGTCGGTGTCGTCCTTCGAACGCACCGAGGACGGCTGGACGCTCAACGTCGAAGTGCTCGAACTGGCGCGTGTCCCCGACACGATGAGCCTGCTCGCCTCGTACGAGGTCGAACTCGACGCGAACGGCGAGCTGAGCGGCTACCGGCGGGTCCGCCGCTACGAGCGCGGCAGGTCCGACCGTTCCTAGGGAGGGAGGCACCCCACCATGACCGTAGTTCCGGCACAGCAGAGCGGCGGCGGCAGCAGCGGCCTCTACGACGTCCTCGAACTCGTCCTGGACCGCGGACTCGTCATCGACGCGTTCGTCCGCGTGTCCCTGGTCGGCATCGAGATCCTGAAGATCGACGTCCGTGTCGTCGTCGCGAGCGTCGACACCTACCTCCGGTTCGCCGAGGCCTGCAACCGCCTCGACCTGGAGGCCGGGCCCCGGAAGAACCCCGGACTGCCCGACCTGGTCGGCGAGATGACCGAGTCCGGCGCACGCGGCAAGTCCAAGGGGGCGCTCTCCGGCGCCGCCGAGACCATCTCGGACGCCCTGAAGGGCTCGTCCAGCGGCTCGTCCGGCAGCCGCACGTCGACCCGTAAGAAGGAGGAGACGGAGTGAGCACGTACGTCTACGGGATCGCGCGGAGCTCGCACCCCGGCCTCCCCGAGAAGATGGGCGGCATCGGCGACCCGCCGCAGGCCGTCCGCGTCCTCAAGCACGGCGCCCTCGCCGCGCTGGTCAGCGACGCGCCCGAGGACCTCAGGCCCAAGCGGCGCGACCTGATGGCCCATCAGAACGTGCTCGCCGAGGCGGGCGCGGCCGGCGCGGTCCTGCCCATGCGGTTCGGCGGCGTCTCGCCCGACGACGACGCCGTCCTCGCCGTCCTCGGCGACCGCGAGGAGCACTACCTGGAGCGGCTGCGCGCCCTCGACGACAAGGTCGAGTACAACGTGAAGGCCAGCCACGACGAGGAAGCCGTCCTGCACCGGGTGCTCGCCGACAACCCCGAACTGCGCAAGCTCAGCGAGGCCAACCGCGCCGCGGGTGGCGGCACCTACGAGCAGAAGCTGGCTCTCGGCGAACGCGTCGCGGCCGCCGTCCAGCAGCGCGAGGCGAGCGACGCGGTCCTCCTCCAGCAGGCGCTGGAGGCCGAGGCCACCGACGTCCGCCCCGGCCCGGAGAGCGGCGGCTGGCTGGCCAACATCTCCTTCCTGGTGCAGCGCGACAGCGCCGACGGCTTCGTCGCCGCGATCGACAAGCTCCAGCAGGACCACCACCACCTCGTGCTGCAGGTGAACGGCCCGCTGCCGCCGTACAGCTTCGTCGAATAGGGAGGGACCGAGCATGGGCCTGCTGGGAGAACTGCTGCTCCTGCCGGCGGCGCCCCTGCGCGGCACCGCCTGGGTGCTGCGCCAGGTGGTGGCGGAGGCCGAGCGGCAGTACTACGACCCCGCCGCCGTACAACGCGAACTCTCCCGCCTCAACGAGCTGCTCGAGGCGGGGGAGATCGACGAAGAGGAATTCGACCGCCGGGAGGACGAGCTCCTCGACCGCCTGGAGAAGGGCCCGAGACAGACATGAGCACCCCCCGCCCCAGCGGCCTCCCCAGCCCGTACGCCTCCGAAGGCAGCAGCGCGAACCTCGCCGACATCCTGGAACGCGTCCTCGACAAGGGCGTCGTCATCGCCGGCGACATCAAGATCAACCTGCTGGACATCGAGCTGCTGACCATCAAGCTGCGGCTCGTCGTCGCGTCCGTCGACCGCGCCAAGGAGATGGGCATCGACTGGTGGGAGAGCGACCCGGCGCTCTCCTCCCGCGCCCGGAGCAGCGAACTCGCGCGCGAGAACGAGGAACTGCAGCGCCGCATCGCCCAACTGGAGGAGCGCACCGCATGAGCACCACCGACCGGCTGCGTTACGTGTACGCCGTCACGCGACCGTTCGACGGCGTCCTGCCCGAAGGAGCCCGCGGCATCGGCGGCGAGCCGCCCCGGCTGCTGCGCCACGGCGACCTGGTCGCCGTCACCGGCGCCGTGGCGCCCGAGGACTTCGACGAGGCACCGCTGCGCGCCCGGCTGGAGGACCTCGACTGGCTGGCCGACACCGCGCGGGCGCACGACGCCGTGATCGCCGCCCTCTCCACCGTGACCTGCCCCCTCCCGCTGCGGCTCGCCACCGTCTGCCGCGACGACAGCGGGGTGCGGCGCCTCGTGGAGGACGGCCACGACCGTTTCGTACGGGCCCTGGAACGGCTCGACGGCCGCGTCGAGTGGGGCGTCAAGGTGTACGCGGAGCCCGCGGCCGAGGAGGAGGCCGAACCGGCGGCGGCCGGGAGCGGCAGCAGCGGCCGGGACTACCTGCGGCGCCGCCTGCACGCCCGCCGCAGCCGCGAGGGCGACTGGGAGCGCGCCGACGCCCTGTGCCGCCGGCTGCACGGCGAACTGTCGCGGCACGCCGAGGCCGGCACCGTCCACCGCCCCCAGGACGCCCGCCTCTCCGGCGTCCCGGGCGTCAACGTCCTCAACGCCGCCTACCTGGTGGACCGGGAGCGCAGCGAGGAGTTCGTCGAGCTGGTCGAGGCGGCGTCCGAACCGGGCGTACGCGTGGAACTCACCGGGCCCTGGGCCCCGTACTCCTTCGCCGGCATCGCCGACGAAGAAGCGCACGAGGCGCACGAGGCGCACGAGGCGCACGAGGCGCACGAGGCGCACGCGACGACCGCGGCGCCCGCCGCCCAGGAGGCCGGCCGGTGACCGCCCCCGTGCGGGCCGCCTCGCCGGAGCCCCTGGCCGAGCGCCGCATCGCCCTCGTCGACCTGCTGGACCGGCTCCTCGCGGGCGGCGTGGTCCTCACCGGCGACCTCACCCTCCGGATCGCCGACGTCGACCTCGTCCGCGTCGACCTCAAGGCCCTCATCAGCTCGGTGAGCGAGGACGTCCCCTCGCCGTGGGGACCGGCCGGGGAGGTGCGCCCGTGACCGCGCAGCGCCGCAAGGTGGAACTCGACCCCGACACCGTCGAACGCGACCTCGCCCGGCTCGTCCTCACCGTCGTGGAACTGCTGCGGCAGCTGATGGAGCGGCAGGCCCTGCGGCGGGTCGAGGGCGGCGACCTCACCGAGGAGCAGGAGGAGCGCATCGGCATGACGCTGATGCTGCTGGAGGACCGCATGGACCTCCTGCGCACCCGGTTCGGCCTCGAGCCGGAGGACCTCAACCTCGACCTCGGGCCGCTCGGGCCCCTCCTCTGAGACCGCGCCGCCCACCCGTACGACCGGGCGAACTTCGTGCGCGTCGCCCCCTCGCCGACGGGCCCGCGCGGCCGGATCAGCAGATCATCACCCTCGTGGTCGCAGTCCGCGCCGCACGGCCCCGGCGATGAGGGAAAGGCTCCGACATGCCCGTCGTCAACAGAGCAGGACGCCATGTGCTCACCGGCGCGCTGTGCGCCGGACTGCTGCTCACGGCGTGTTCCGCCCCCCGCACGGCCACCGGCCCCGCGAAGGAGCCGTCCTCTGCGTCCCCCGTCCAGGGAGCGCCCCGGCCGGCCCCGCCCGCCCAGATCCCCGGCCTCGGCCCCGCCACCCGTTCGAGCATCCCGGCCAGCAGCACCCAGGCCCTCGTCGTCAAGGGCGACGGACCGCACTCCCACCAGTCGACGGCCGTGCTCTTCGAGCGCGACCCGGCGGCCGGATGGAAGGCCGTCAGCCAGCCGTGGCCCGCGCACAACGCGCTGCGCGGCTGGACGGCCCACCACCGCGCCGGCGACCTGCGCTCACCCATCGGGGTGTTCCCCCTGGGCGACGCCGGGGGGCGGCTGCCCGACCCGGGAACCCGGCTGCCCTACGACCAGAGCGAGGAGTTCAACATGTCCGGGACGGGGTTCCTCGGCGAACCGCTGGAGGGCTCCTTCGACCACGTGGTGGCCATCGACTACAACCGCCTGCCGGGCACGTCCCCGCTGAACAAGGTCCGCCCGCTCGGCGCGGCCAAGGGGGGCGGCGTGTGGATCCACGTCGACCACGGCGGCCCCACCCGGGCCTGCGTCTCGCTCCAGCGGGACGACATGCGGCAACTGCTGCTCGCCCTCGACCCGGCGAAGCACCCGGTCATCGTGATGGGCGACGCCGGGACGCTCGGCAGGTGACACCGCCGGCCGGCCGGACACCGCCGGCCGGCGGTCAGGGAGCGGCGGCCGGGCGGTAGACCGTCAGCGCCTCGTCCCGCTTGTCGATGAACAGCTCCGGCGGCGCGTCCGTCACCTCGCCGTCGTACGCCAGCGGCGTCCCCGGCGCCAGACCCGACACCCGCACCCGCCGCAGCTTCCCGGCGGCGTGCACCGGCGACCGGCTGAGCGGCCCGGCGAACGCGGCGGCCAGCAGGCGCAGCCCCGGCAGCCGGCCGGCGTGCACCACCCGCACGTCCAGCATGCCGTCCGCCAGGTCGTGCCGTCGCCCCGGTGTGGGCCCCATGCGCCGGTAGACGCAGTTCCCGGCGAACAGCAGCCACAGCGGCCGCCGCCGCCCGTGCACCACCGCCTCCAGCGGGTGCTCACCGCGCAGCACCCGCAGCGAGGCGAGCACACCGGCGGGCCAGCCGCCGATCCGCGGCGACCAGTGCTCCCGCAGCCGGACCAGCTCGGGGTAGACGCCCAGGCTGAAGGTGTTCACGAAGTACCCGTGCGCCGCGCCGTCCGGCCCGGGCGTGAACCGGCCCAGGTCGACGCGGACCGCGTCACCCGCGGCCAGCGCGCGGGCGGTGTCCTGCACCGACTCGATGCCCAGGTCGTACGCGAAGTGGTTGAGCGTGCCGCCCGGGAACACGGCGAGGGGCAGGCCGTACCGCGCGGCCACCGCCGCGGCCCGGTTGACCGTGCCGTCACCGCCCAGGACGCCCAGTGCCCGGCACCGCCCGGAGGCGGCCGCCTCCTCCAGCGCCCGCGGTATCCCGTCCGGGTCGCACTCCAGCACCTCCGCGTCCGGCAGCGCGTCCCGCACCAGCGCGGTGGTGTCCCCGGTGCCGGAGGCCCGGTTGGCGACCACCACCAGCTCGGCACCGCCGGGCAGCGCGGGCGCGTCGGTGTGCGGACGGCCCGGGGCGGGCAACTGCGACCGGGTGGGCACGACACCCCGTACGGCGAAGGCGGCGCCGACGCCGAGCGCGGCGCCCGCCAGCACGTCACCCGGATAGTGCACGCCCGTGTACACGCGGGACAGCGCCACGGCCGCGGCGACCGGGGCCACGGCCGCGCCCCAGCCCCGGGACTCCATCAGGACGCCCGTGGCGAAGGCGGCGGCCGAGGCCGAGTGGCCCGACGGGAACGACGTGGTGAACGGCTGCTTCTTCAGCTGCCGCACCACCGGCACGGCGTCGAGCACCGGCCGGGCGCGCCGCACGGACCGCTTGCCGACCGTGTTGATGACCGCCGACGCCACGGCCAGGGACGCCACGCCCCGGATCGCGGCGCGGCGCGAGCGGTTGTCCCGCCCGAGGACGGCCATGCCGGCCGCCGTGCCGAACCACAGCAGCCCGTGGTTCGCCCCCCGGCTGAGCCGGGGCAGGACCCGGTCGCCGCCCGGCCAGTGCCGGGTGGCGACGCGGTGGAAGACCTCGCGGTCCCAGGCGCTGAGCCGGGCGGTCACCCGGTCGCGTACGGTCTCGGCCGGCTGCGCGCCGGAGGAAGAGAACATGCCCGGCGCGTACCCCTCCGGCCACCCGCCCACGCCTCGCACCGGCGTCCCGGCCCCCGCCGCGGCCCGCCGCGACGGTCGCGGGGCCGGGGCGCGCCGGGGCCGCCCGCCGGTCAGGCCGGCTCCGCCGCGCGCTCGCGCTCCTTGTCGGCGTACGGCCAGCGCAGCAGCGCGCCCAGGCCGCCGACCGGCAGGTCGGCCTCGTCCTCGGGCCGGACCCGCAGCACCTCGGCGCCGGTCATGACCGCCGAACGGAGCAGCGCGTCGTCGGCACGGGCGGGCAGCGGTTCACGCTCGCCCAGGTAGTGCGTGTCGCTGCGGCGCACCGCGATCTGGTCCGGCTCGGCACCCACCCACACCTCGCGGTGCGCGTCGGGGCCCTCGGGGCGGATGAGCAGTTCCTCGATCCGGTGCTCGCGGGCCGCCTCCACGAGCGCGGGCACGCCCTCGGCGGCGGACGGCGGCGCGCCGGCGGGGGAGCGGGCGGCGCGGAACCGGTCCAGCTCCCGCTCGGCCAGCCGCCGCAGGTGGTCCTGACGGGCGGCCTCCACGTCCTCGTCGAGCAGCCGGACACCGGAACCGGGCGCGCGGCCGCCGTGCTCGCTCTCCACGGCCAGCGGGCGGACCTCCGCGGGCAGCCGCTCGTGCACCGAGTGCCGCTCGCGGACGTCACCGGCGAGCACGATCACGTCCGCGCCGGTCTCCTCCTCGCACTCGGCGAGGGCCTGCGCGATCCGTTCCGCGTTCTCCTCCCAGGTGTTCTCCACGCTCAGCTGGAAGTGCCGCTCCGACCAGTCGGCCGAACCGGTGCGGTGCACGGGCCAGTCGCGTCCCTCCACGTGCCCGGCCGGAGTGCCGCCCAGGGGGCTGCGCAGCTCCAGGTCGGCGCCGGTGCGGTCGATGTACGCGACCAGGCAGACCGGTTCCTGGGCGGCGAGGTCCAGCAGCGGGGCCAGCCGGGGCAGCGCGGCCCAGGTCACGTCGGCGGGGGCCAGGGGGCGGCGGGTCAGCGGCGGGTCGAGGACGACCTCGCCGTGCGCCGCGAACACCGCGCGCCCGGCCTCGCCCGCCGGCCGCGGCCAGGCGGTCAGCGCGTCGTGCACGGCCCGCTCGGTGGCGGGATCGCAGCCCTGGGCGGCCAGGGTGCGGCAGGCGTCCCTGGCCTGGAGCTCCAGCCGTTCCCGCGCGGACTCGTCGACCCGTGACGTGTCCAGATAGACACTGGCCCACGGTGCCGGGCGGTCGAAGAGGCTGGTCAGAAAGGCGAGTTGCATGGCTCCCTCCCGGAGGCCGGAATCAGGGCCCGGGACGGGTACCCGAGGCCCCGTGGGCCACACAGGTCACTCGCGTGGCGCCCGCGCCGGGAGCCGGGAAGAGTGGACCGGGTGACAGCAGCGGATCGACGGAGGTGACCCGAGGTGCCGAACCCCCATGTGCCCAGCACGCTCCTCGCCCGGCACGGCGAGGCGCTCGACCTGTTCGGCGCGCGGGTGCACGCCGTCCGTGCGGACCAGTGGGACGCCCCGACGCCCTGCACCGACTGGTCGGTCCGTGACCTGGTCAACCACCTCACCGCCGAGCAGTTGTGGGTGGCGCCGCTGGTGCGCGAGCGGAAGACCCTCGACCGGATCGGTGACGCCTTCGAGGGCGACGTGCTCGGTGACGACCCGGTCGGGGCGTGGGACCGGGCCGCCGCGGAGTCCCGCGACGCCTTCCTGGAGAAGGGCGCCCTGGACCGTACCGTGCACCTCTCGTCCGGGCCGACCCAGGCCACCGCCTACTGTTCGCAGATGGTCTCCGACCTGGTGGTGCACGCCTGGGACCTGTCCCGGGCGATCGGCGCGGACGAACGGCTGCCGGAGGACCTGGTCGACTTCACGGTGCGGGAGGTGTCCCCGTACGCCGACAGCCTCGCCGGGAGCGGCCTGTTCGCCCCGCGGGTCACACCCCCGCCGGACGCCGACGAGCAGACGAAGCTGCTGGCGATGGTCGGGCGCCGGGCGTGACCCGGCGGGGCTCCGCGTGACCCGGCGGGACTCCGCCCGAACACGACGAGGCTCCTCGTCCGCCGCGCGGGACGAGGAGCCGTTCGGGGTTCGGGCGTCCTGACCGGTCAGCCGCCCGAAGCCTTGGCGAACTCCGCCGTGAACGCCTCGCAGAACGCCTTGAGGTCGTCCGGCTTGCGACTGGTGATCAGGGTGCTGGGCCGGGCCCCGCACACCTTCACCTGCTCGTCCACCCACTCGCCGCCGGCGTTGCGGATGTCGGTCCGCAGGCTCGGCCACGAGGTGAGCGTACGGCCGCGCAGCACGTCGGCCTCCACCAGCGTCCACGGACCGTGACAGATCGCCGCGACCGGCTTGCCCGCCTCGAAGAAGTCCCGTACGAACGCGACGGCCTTCTCGTCCATGCGCAGGAAGTCCGGGTTGGCGACACCGCCGGGCAGCACCAGGCCGCCGTAGTCGCCGGCCGAGGTGTCGGCCACGGTCCGGTCGACGGGGAAGGTGTCCGCCTTGTCGAGGTGGTTGAGCGCCTGGATCTCACCCGGCTCGGTCGAGACGAGCACCGGGGTGTCACCGGCGTCCTTCACCGCCTGCCACGGGTCGGTGAGCTCTACCTGTTCGACGCCTTCGGGCGCCACGAGAAACGCGATCTGCACAGTGGTTCCTTTCTGGCTGTCCTATGGGCCGCGTCCTGCGGGAACACGCGGTGGGCCGTGCGGTCGGGCCGGGCCGGCCGCTCACGGCGGGCCGCACCGGTGGCGGCCGTCCCGCCGTGAGCGACCGCCTCCCGCTGTCCGTCCCCGTCCGTCGTCCCCTTCGTCCGATGCGCCCGGAGTACCCGGACCCGGTCCCTTCATGCCGCTCTACGCCGGATGCGGCGGCCGCTCCAGTGCCACCGCCACGTCCTGCACGCTGCGGTAGGTGTGATCGCCGGGCAGCTCCGCCACCCGCTCCACGAGCGGGTCGGGCGCGTGCCGTTCCCGCAGCATCCGCAACAGGTCGCCGCGGTGCGCGGGGAACGGCGTACGGGCCAGATGCCGCCCCAGTTCCAGGCGCAGCGCCTCGAACGGGTCGGTGTGGGCCCGGGGCGGTGCCAGTTCCGGGTCGTCCTCGGCAACCGGCTCCGGGTCGTGCCACTCCTCGGTCCTCGTCGGGTGCCCGGACCTGAGCAGCCCCTTGAGCTGGTGCTTCATCTCGTCGTCCTGGCGGCGGCTGAGCCGGTCGCTGCCTCGCTGCATGGCGCCCTCCACGATCTTGCGGGTGCGGTCGCCGGGCGGGTACCCGGAGGGGCCGGGGCAAACCCGGGTTTGGGGACCGGAGGAGCGGGGGACTCGCGGCGGCGGCCCGAGCGGCCAGGGGTGACAGGGGAAGAGGTCCCGGGCGCGGACGGCGGTACGCGCCCGGGACCCGTCCGCGTTCCGCGGCGCCGGAACCGCCTGCGGCCGGCGGCTTCGGCGCCGGCGCCTCATGACCTCCGGCCCGGCAGGAACTCCTGCACCTTCGCCTTCAGCCCCTGCTTCACGACGGAGGCACGCGCGGCGTCGCCCTTGGCGAGTGCCGCGACGGTCGACTCCAGCTGCTGCCAGGTCGCGTGCGGCGGGATCGGCGGTACGGACGGGTCGGTGACGAACTCGACGACCGCCGGCCCGTCCGCCGCCAGCGCCATGCGCCAGGCGCTCTCCACCTCGTCCGGCTTCTCCACCCGCAGACCGGTCAGCCCGATGGACTCGGCGAACAGCGCGTACGGCACGTCCGGCAGCTCCTGGGACGGCAGGAACGACGGGGCGTCGCCCATGGCGCGCAGCTCCCAGGTCACCTGGTTGAGGTCCCGGTTGTTCCAGACGCCGATGACCAGCCGCGGATCCTCCCACTGGTGCCGGTACTTGGCGGCTGTGATCAGCTCGGCCAGCCCGTTCATCTGCATCGCGCCGTCCCCGGCCAGGGCCACCACCGGCCGGTCGGGGTGCGCGAACTTGGCGCCGATCGCGTACGGCACGGCGCATCCCATCGTCGCCAGCGTCCCGGACAGCGAGCCACGCATGTCGCCGCGCATCGTGATGTGCCGGGCGTACCAGTTGGCGACGGACCCGGAGTCGGCGGTCACCACGGCCCGGTCCGGCAGCAGCGGCGACAGGGCCCGTGCCACGTGCTCCGGGTTCAGCGGGTCGGCCGACACGCCCGCCCGCCGGTCCATGACCTCCTCCCAGCGCCGCACCGACTTCTCGATCTGCTCCCGCCAGCCGCGCCGCCGGTTGCGCCGCAGCAGCGGGATCAGCCGGCGCAGCGTGGCGCGGGAGTCGCCGATCAGGTTCACCTCGTACGGGTAGCGCATGCCCGCCATGTGCGGGTCGAGGTCGATCTGCACCGCCCTCGCCTGCCCGTACTCGGGGAGGAACTGGCTGTAGGGGAAGCTGGAACCGATCGTGAGCAGGGTGTCGCAGCCCTGCATCAGCTCCCAGGACGGGCGGGTGCCCAGCAGCCCGATGGAGCCGGTGACGTACGGCAGTTCGTCGGACAGGGCGTCCTTGCCGAGCAGCGCCTTGGCCACGCCGGCCCCCAGCAGTTCGGCGACCTCCTCGACCTCCGCGCGGGCGCCCGCCGCGCCCTGGCCGATGAGGACGGCCGGTTTCTCGCCGGAGTTGAGCACCTCGGCGGCCCGTTCCAGCGCGTCGCCGGAGGGCACCGCCGTCCAGGCGCTCCGGTCGAGGCTGGAGGGCACCATCTTGAACTCGTGGGTGGGCGGGGTGTACTCCAGCTCCTGCACGTCCCCCGGCACGATCACCACGGTCGGGCAGCGGCGCGCGTACGCCGTGCGGATCGCCCGGTCCAGGACGTTGGGGAGCTGTTCGGGGACGTTCACCGTGGCGATGAAGTCGGAGGCGACGTCCTTGAAGAGCGAGTGGAGGTCCACCTCCTGCTGGTACGAACCGCCCATGGCGCTGCGGTGCGTCTGCCCCACGATCGCCACCACCGGCACGTGGTCGAGCTTCGCGTCGTACAGGCCGTTCAGCAGGTGGATCGCGCCCGGCCCCGAGGTCGCCACGCACACCCCGAGCCGGTGCGCGAACTTGGCGTAGCCGACCGCCTGGAGGGCGGCCATCTCCTCGTGGCGGGCCTGGATGAAGCGTGGCTGGTTCTCGGCGCGGCCCCAGGCGGCGATCAGCCCGTTGATCCCGTCACCCGGATAGCCGAACACGTACTCGACGTCCCAGTCGCGCAGCCGCGCGAGAATCCGATCGGCGACATCCATGCTCATCTGCGGTCCTCCTGGCCTGGCACACGGTAGTTACTCGCCGGTAGAAAATGGCGCGCCCCGGCGGCACGGGCCCGGGTACCGCGTCCCCGAGGAGCGGAAACGCCGAAAGGCGGCCAGCATGGAATGAGGAGTTTGCCGGGGTTGGCCCCGGGCATGCGCATCTCGTGCTTCGGACCGGAGGCACGTCCGTAGGAGCGGCGATCCGTTCCGGGCGTGTCCCCTGCCCGGAGAAAGGAGCTCTCCTCGGGGTGACAGCCAACCGTCAGCACCGTTCAGGGAGCTGAAAAGCAATGCGAACCCTTGCCCACACGAAGCATCCGCACGACGACGCCCCCGACACCGCCGAGGCGTTCCAGCGCCTGGCCACGCTGCCGGAGGGCGAGGAACGGGAAGCGGTCCGCCAGGACATCGTCCGGGCGTGGCTCCCCATGGCGGACCGGCTCGCCGGCCGGTTCCGCAACCGGGGCGAGTCGCTGGAGGACCTCAAGCAGGTCGCCGCCCTCGGTCTGGTCAAGGCCGTGGACCGGTACGACCCCGAGCGCGGAGCGGCGTTCGAGAGCTTCGCCGTCCCCACCATCACCGGCGAGATCAAGCGCCACTTCCGCGACCACATGTGGACCCTTCACGTACCGCGCCGGGTCCAGGACCTGCGGGGCCGCGTCCGCGCCGCCTACCAGGAGCTCTCGCACACGGTCGGAGGCCGCGCTCCCACCGTGTCCGAGATCGCCCAGAAGGCCGGGATGACCGAGGAGGAGGCGATGGCCGGGCTGGAGGCCCTGGACAGCTTCACCGCCCTCTCCCTGGACGCCGAGCTGCCCGGCACCGAGGACGGGTACACGCTCGTCGACGCCCTCGGCGGGCCCGACCCGGCCCTCGACGTGGTCATCGACCGCGAAGCGGTCAAGCCGCGCCTGCGCAGCCTGCCCGAACGCGAGCAGAAGATCCTCTACATGAGGTTCTTCCGCGACATGACGCAGAGCCGCATCGCCGAGGACCTCGGCATCTCCCAGATGCACGTGTCCCGGCTGATCAGCCGCTGCTGCAGCCAGATGCGGGAGGACATCATGCGGGACGTCGCCGCATAGCCAGGGCGATGTGGCGGGACATCACATCGGCGGCCCTCCCCTCGGCCATCGAGAACGCCCGCCGCCCGCCCGTGCGGAAGAGCGTCAGCACGCCCAGCACGCCGCCGTCCTCCCGCACGAGGGGCACGCACAGCAGCGAGCCGACACCGGCCCGCGCCAGGACCGACGCGCCCGAGGCGTCCTCGCCGAACGCGAGGATGTCCTCGGGCCGCACCTGCAACGAGGCCGAACCGCTCCGCGCCACCTCCACCACCAGCGGGCACGCCGCCGGGTGCTGCCCCGCCAGGGCCCTCCACAGCGGCCCGTCCGCCTCCCGCGCCGGCCCCAGCACCACCGCCCGGCGCGACGGCGGCGCCCCCGCCGGGCCCGCCGCCGTGCCGGCCACTGCGTCGGCCACCACCCAGTCCGCGAACCGGCCGTGCAGCACCCGCGCGGCCGCCGCCAGCGCCGCGTCCGGGTCACCGGGCGGGCTCGACAGCAGCGCGCACGCCATCGCGTCCACCAGGTCCATCGCCCCGGCCCGCTCCGTGACCCCCGCGAGGTCCGGCGGCACCGGCCGGCGCCCCGCGTGCCCGGCCGCCGCGGGCACCGCCCCGCCCGCCGCCCCCGCCGCCCCCGCCGCGCCCGGCTGGAGCACCACCAGCACCGTCGCCTGCGGCTCTCCCGGCAGCGCCAGCGCGACCAGCGACGCACGCACCGGCTCGTCCGGCCGCTGCTGGAGCCGTACCGTCAGGCTGCGGGCGCCCTCACCGCGCGCCGCGGCCGCCGCCTGCGTACGGAACGGGACACGGTCGCCCGAGGCCAGCAGCCCGGCCAGCGGACGGCCCGCCGCGTAACCGGCGCGGACCCCCGTCAGCGCCGTCGCGGCGACGTTCATCCGGCGCACCACGGTGCCCCGGTCGACCAGCGCCACCGGGACCGGCAGCCGCTGGAACAGCGTCCGCAGCAACTGCCGCTCGTGCCGGTCGGCCGACGTGCCGTCCGGCGCCCGGGCCGCCAGCCGCTCGTAGCGCGGCCAGAGCGAATCCGCCGCGTGCTGGAGCTCGAAGAGCGCCGCGTCCAGCACACCCCGCCGCTCGTCGGGGGGCAGGGCGCGGGCGGCGCGCAGCTCGGCGACCCGCCGTGCGAAATCCGCGAGGTCCTCGCCGAAGTCGTCCGTCAGCGTCATTCCAGCACCGTAACCGGGCCCCGCGGCCCGGAGGTACGGCCGTTTCCCGCCGCCCGTCCGGGGGCAGCCGCAGCGGGAGAGGAGGGCGCGCCATGTTTCCCGACCAGGAGTACGAAGGCCCCGAACCCGCCTCCACCGTACGCAAGCTGCACCGGCTGGCCGAGGAGTGCGTGCGCTCCGTACCCGCCTGCTGCGGCGCCGTCGCCACGCTCGGCGACGGCCGCCGGGACGCCTCCGGCGAACGCCGCGTCAGCGCCACCCACCCCGACCTCGCGGCCCTCGTGGCCGTCCAGTTCGACGCGGGCGACGGACCCATCCGCACCGCGCTCGACACCGGCGCCCCGGTCGGCACCGCGGACCTCCTCACCGACCGGCGCTGGCCCGACTACCGGGCGGCGGCGCTCGGAACCGGCGTACGGGCCGGGGTCACGCTCCCCTTCCGCCGGGCCGGCACGGACCTCACCCTCGACCTGTACGGCTACCGGCCGGGCTCCCTGGACCACGCCGCCCACGGGAGCCTCGCCCTCCTCGGCGAGGAGGTCACGGTGGGCCTCGCCCGGGACCGGCGGTACCGCGCCGCCCTCGCCGAGGCCGGCCAGCTCGCCGCGGCGCTGCGCACCCGGCCCGACATCGACCGGGCCGGCGGGATCGTCATGCACGTCCTGGGCTGCGACGCCGACCGGGCGTACGCGGTGCTGCGGCACGTCTCGCAGCTCACCAACCGCAAGCTCGCGGACGTCGCCGGGCAGGTCGTCCGCACCCGGGGCCGCGGCCTGGAGGAGGAGCTGGCCCGTCTCGCACCCGGCGCGGGACACCGGTGACGGCGCGGCGCGCCACGGGCTCGCGGCGGGCCCCGGGGGACCGGGCACGGGTCGGGAGCCGGCCGAGGGGCGGGCCCCGGGGGACCGGGGCGGGCCGCTCCGGAGCGGCGATTTGCGTGGAACCTCCGTATAAAGGGCTATAGGGCTGGGCAGATGTCCCGGGACCACCAGCGGCGGCGCACCAGCGGCGGAGGTGAGGGCATGCGGCAGCCGGACACCAAGGGGCGCGGCCCCGTCCGCTACGGACCGCCCGCCCCCGACACCGGCCTGCCCGTGCCGCCCGAGCTCGCCTCGGTCCTCGCGGCCGCCGCCGGCCGCACCGAACCCGAACCGCCCGGAGGCGGCGAGGCCCTGCGCGGCGCGGCCTGCGGCTACTGGGGGCGGCGCGGCCTGCGCTGCGACCCCGACGACATCGCCGCCGCGCCCGGCGCCCAGCCGCTGCTGTCCGCCCTCATGGCCGCCCACGGCGGCGACGTCCTCATGCCGCGGCCCTGCCCCGCCTGGTGGACCCCGCAGGCCAGGCTGCTGGGCCGGCCCGCGTACCACGTACCGACCCCCGCCGAGTGCGGAGGCGTGCCCGACCCGTTCGCCCTGCTGGAGACCGTACGGCGGGTCCGCGCCGAGGGCGGCCACCCGGCGGTCCTGCTGCTCTCCGTGGCCGACGACCCCACCGCCACGGTCGCCCCGCCCGAGGTGGTGCGCGAGGCGTGCGAGGCCGCCGTCGCCGAGGGCCTGCACATCATCAGCGACGAGACCTGGCGCGACACCGTGCACGAGCCGCACGACACCGTCCTCGTCAGCCCCGCCGAGATGTGCCCCGACGACGTCACCGTCCTGTGCGACCTCGCCGGCGCCCTCACCCCCGCCGCCTGGCCGGCCGCCATCGCCCGCTTCCCGCCCGCGGGGCCCCGCCCGGACCGCCGCGCCCGCACCCTGGACCGGCTCACCGCCCTCGGCGCGCAGGTCGCCGCCCCCGTCGCCGCGGCCGCCGCCCACGCGCTGGGCGAACCCGCCGCCGTGACCGCCCGCGCGGCGGCCGGCGCCGCCCTGCACGCCCGCGTGGCGGCCGCCGCGCACCACGCCGTACTGACCGCCGGGGCGCTCGCCCTGCCGCCCCGGGCCGGACGGCACCTGTACGCCGACCTCGGCCCGCTCCGCGCCCCCCTCGCCGGGCGCGGCGTGACCGACTCCATGGAGCTGGAGGAGTACCTGACGGACCGCCTCGGCGTGCCCGTCCCCGGCGGCCACCGGTTCGGCGACGAACTCGGCGCCCTCAGGGTGCGCCTGTCGACCTGGCCCCTCCTCGGAGCAACCCCCGAGGAGCGCACGGAGTCCCTCACAGCGGCGGACCCGCTGGACGCGCCGCCCGTGGCGGAAGCGCTGGAAAGGTTCGGTTCCGCGTTGCACGAACTGCGGGAACCACGGTGAACGGAGCTGGCAGATGACGGAACGGACGGCACCCACCGAGCAGCCCGCCCCCGACGGCGGCCCCACCGCGCCCGCCGGACACCCCATGGGCGACGACCCGCACCCGGCCGCCGCACCCCGCACCTGGCCGCGCTCCTTCGCCGACCGGCTGACCGCCCCGCTCCCCGGCGTACGCGCCATGGCGAGGCTCGCCCGCGAGGGGGCGGTGCGCCCGAACGCCGAAGGGCTCCGGGACGTCCCGCACCTGCCGTACGCCCCGCGACCGCTGCCCCCCGTGCGCCCCGGATCCGTCGCCGTCACCTGGGCCGGCCACGCCAGCTGGATCGTCCGGACCGGCGGGCTCACCGTCCTCACCGACCCCGTCTGGTCCCGCCGCATCCTCGGCACGCCCGCCCGCATCACCCCCGTCGGCGTCCGTTGGGAGGAACTGCCGCCCGTCGACGCCGTCGTCATCAGCCACAACCACTACGACCACCTCGACGCCCCCACCATCAGGAGGCTGCCGCGCCACACCCCGGTCTTCGTCCCCGCCGGGCTCGGCCGCTGGTTCCGGCGCCGCCGCTTCACCCGCGTCACCGAACTCGACTGGTGGGAGAGCGCCGAACTGCGCGGCGTCCGCTTCCACTTCGTACCGTCCCACCACTGGTCCAAGCGGACCCTCACCGACACCTGCCGCTCCCTGTGGGGCGGCTGGGTGCTCGCCGACCCCCACGGACACCGCGTCTACTTCGCGGGCGACACCGGCTACGGACACTGGTTCACGGAGATCGGCCGCCGCCATCCCGGCATCGACATCGCCCTGCTCCCCATCGGCGCCTACGCCCCCCGCTGGTGGCTGCGCGACGTCCACACCGACCCTGAGGAGGCCGTGCAGGCCTTCCTGGACCTCGGCGCCCGCAACATGGCCCCCATGCACTGGGCCACGTTCGTCCTCTCCTCCGAACCCGTCATGGAACCCCTCACCCGCGTCCGCGCCGCCTGGCAGGAGGCGGGCCTGCCCCGCGAGCGCCTGTGGGACCTCCCGGTCGGCGGCTCACGCCTTCTTTAGCGGCTCGGCCCGGCTCCGGGGCGCCCCGCCGGCCCTTCAGGTCCGCCACCGCCGCCACACCGACGGCACCGCCCCCACCAGCACCGTCAGCACCACCGCCGCCAGGACGCCCTGCCAGGGGGAGGCGAACAGCGAGCCGCCCAGGACACCGATCAACTGGTACGTCAGCGCCCACGCCAGGCACGCCGGAAGGTTGCCGCGCACGAAACGGCGCAGCGGCATCCGGGCCAGCAGGCACGCCAGCATCACGGGTATCCGCCCCGCCGGAACGAGCCGGGACAGCACCAGCACCGACACCCGGTGCTCCTCCACCTTGGCCCGCGCCTGCTCCAGCCGGTCCGGGGCCGCCCGCGCGCGCAGCGCCTCCAGCCACCGCGAACCGTTCTTCGAGTGCACCCCGCGCCGCCCCAGCCAGTACAGCGCCACGTCCCCCACGAACGCCGCCCCCGCCGCCAGCACGAACACCACCAGCAGCGCCCCCGGCGACGTCTGGTGGAACGCCACCACCGCCGCCGAACTGACGATCGCCCCGGTCGGAATCACCGGCACCAGCGCCCCCAGGGCCACCAGCAGGAACAGCGCCGGATAGCCGACCGCGTGCTGGGTCGACTCCGACACCTGACCCACCACGGCATCGATCACCCGGACACCTCCGGCCGCACGCTCTCACCGTGCCCCAGCCGGTGCACCGCCACCCCCGGCGCCAGCCGCGCCGCGTGCCGCACGAACTCGTCGCCCGGCGCGTGGAACTCGTGCGGCCGCACCCCGTCCAGCCCGATCGGCCAGTACGTGCCGTAGTGCACCGGAACGGCCGCCCGCGGCGCCAGCTCGGCCAGCGCCCGCGCCGCCCGGCCCGCGTCCAGGTGCCCGTGCCCCAGGAACGGCCCCCATCCGCCGACCGGCAGCAGCGCCACGTCCACCTCGCCCACCGCCCGCGCCATCCCGTCGAACAGCCCGGTGTCCCCCGCGAAGTACGTACGCGCCTCGCCGGCGATCACGTACCCGAGCGCGGGGGAGCGGTGCGGCCCCACCGGCAGCCGCCGCCCGTCGTGGCGCGCCGGCACCGCCCGTACCACCAGCTCCTCCACCTTCACCTCGTCCCCGGCGGCCACCTCGGTCACCCGCAGCCCGCCCGCCGCGGCAAGCCGCCGCAGACCCGGCACCGCACGGCCCGCCCCGGCCGGCACCACCAGGCGCGTACCCGGAGCGAGCCGGGCCAGCGACGGCAGATGCAGGTGATCGGAGTGCAGGTGCGAGATGAGCACCACCTCCGCCCGCGCGGCGGCCGGGGGCGGCACCGCGCCCCGCCGCCGCCGCAGATGCGCGAGCCGGCGCACGAACAACGGATCGGTCAGCACCCGCACCCCCGAGTCCTGGACCGTACACGTCGCATGACCCCACCACGTGACCTCGACCGCCACCGCCCGCCCTCCTCGCTCCCGCCGTGCCCGTACGAGCTCTTACGAGCGTAAATGCGCGCCTCCTCGCCCGGGGGTGATCGGAGTAGGGTCGGCGGCATGGACGACGTACGCGTGGCGGCGATCGCCAGTCTGACGCCGCTCGAGGAGCTCGACAGCGACCCCTTCCTGGTCGACACCCGCAGCCAGCACGCCATGTGCGAGCGCTGGGCGGCCGGCATGGGCTACGTCGTCAGCCGGCAACTGCTCTCCTACGGCATGCGGCCCGACCACCGGACCCTCTGGGCCGACGTCGAGGCCGGCGCGGTCGACCTGTTCGTCGTGCCCAACGAACGGGTCCTCGACCGGGCGCTGACCTCCGCGCGGGACTTCACCGCCGAGTGCGCCCGCCGCGGCGTACGGCTGGAGACGGCCGGCCTGGACGAACCGGCGTACGACGCCGGGATGAAGGCCCGTGTGCACCGCCGGCTCTCCATGCCGACCGCGGGCTACGACGGCTGCTGAGCGGGGCGGGAGCGAACGGCGTGGTCCAGGCACGGTGGCGTACGGCGGGCGGTGCCCTGCTGCGGGTCGTCGTGGTGTGGGCGGTCTCCACCCTCACTCTGCTCGCGCTCGCCGGGATCCTGCCCGACTTCCAGCTCCAGTCCGACGACGGCGACAGCATCACCCGGACCGCGGTCACCGCCGCCTGGGGCGCTGGGGCCTTCGGCCTGCTCAGCGCCCTGGTGTGGCCGCTGGCGGTCCGCGCCCTGCTGCTCGTCCCCGCCCTGGTCCTCGGACTCCTCGCCTTCTTCCTCAACGGCTCGCTGCTGCTCCTCGCGCTGTGGCTCATCCCCGACGGGCGCGGCGAGGCCGCTCCGGAGAACGCCGTGGCGGTGGCCGCCGTGATGTCGGCCGTCGCGTCGGCCACCTCCACCGCCCTCGCCGTGCGCGACGACAACGCCTACCGGCGCCGCCTGTACCGGCTCGCCGGCCGCAGCCGCTCCGCACCGCCCGCGCTGGGCCCCGCGAGCCCGCCCGGCACGGTGTTCATCCAGCTCGACGGCGTCGGGCACCAGGTGCTGCGGCAGGCCGTCGCCGACGGGGTGATGCCCACCGTCGCCGGATGGCTCGCCTCCACCCACCGCCTCACCTCCTGGCGCACCGACTGGTCCAGCCAGACCGGCGCCAGCCAGCTCGGCATCCTGCACGGCTCCAACCACGACGTGCCCGCCTTCCGCTGGTACGAGAAGGACACCGGCCGGCTCATGGTCAGCAACCGGCCCGCCAGCGCCGTCGAACTCCAGCGCCGCGCCATCGCGCGCACCGGCGACGGCGGGCTGCTCACCCTGGACGGCGCGAGCCGCGGCAACCTGTTCAGCGGCGGCGCCGACCAGCTCGCCCTGGTCCTGTCCGTCTCGGCCCGCCGGGGCCGCCGCAACCGCTCCCGCGCCGGGTACGTCGCCTACTTCCGCGACCCCGCCAACGCCGTCCGCACCGCCATCTCCTTCGTCGCCGAGGTCGCCCGGGAGATCGGTCAGTCCACCCGCTCGCGGATCAGGGGCGAGACGCCCCGGGTCGGCCGCGGTGGGCTGTACCCCTTCATCCGGGCCTTCGCGACCGTCGTCGAACGGGACGTGGTCGTCGCCGCCGTGATGGGCGACATGCTGGCCGGCCGCGCCGCCGTGTACGCCGACCTCGTCGCGTACGACGAGGTCGCCCACCACTCCGGGCCGCACAGCCGGGACGCCCTGAAGGTGCTGGAGCGCCTCGACCGCTCCCTGGCCCTGATCGCCAAGGTGGCCGACCACGCCCCGCGCCCCTACCGCATCGTGCTCCTCTCCGACCACGGCCAGAGCCCCGGCGAGACCTTCGAGTCGGCGTACGGGCTGACGCTGCGGGACCTGGTCCGGGCCGGCTGCGGACTGCCCGTTCCCCGCCGCGCCCAGCACACCCCGAGCGGCGCCGAGGCGCGCGGCGCCCTGCGCAGCGCGGTGCACCTGCCCGTGGAGGAGGGCCGCGAGGAGCGCCCGCCCCGCACGTCCGAGCCGATCGTGCTGGCCTCCGGGAACCTGGGCCTCGTCTCGTTCCCCGACGTGCGCTACCGCATGTCCCGCGAGGAGATCGACCGCCGCCACCCCGCCCTGCTGCGCACCCTCGCCGACCACCCGGGCATCGGCTTCCTGCTCGTCCGCAGCGAGCGGCACGGCTCGGTGGTCCTCGGCCCCGCCGGTGCGGAGGTCCCGGTCGACGACCTCACCGACGACGGGCCGCTCGCGGTCTTCGGCCCCGGCGCGGCGGACGCCGTCCGGCGCACCGACTCCTTCCCGCACGCCGCCGACATCATGGTCAATTCCGTGTACGACCCGGAGACCGGCACCGTGCACGCCTTCGAGGAGCAGATCGGCTCCCACGGCGGGCTCGGCGGCGAGCAGTCGGAGGCGTTCCTGCTGTCCCCCCGCACGCTCTCCCCGCCGGCCGCGGACGGTTCCCGCCCGGTGGGCGCCGAGGAGGTCCACCGGGTGCTGCGGCGCTGGCTGAGGGAGAGCCAGGGCCCGCAGGTTCCCGTGCAGGAAATACCGCCACGGCCGCAAGCGGAAGAAGCTTTTCCGGCAGCCGACCGCGTCGTGCCGGACAAACACGGGTGATTTGGTGCAGCGTTCGCCGTACCTGACCATGTTCAGGTTTGTACGGCGAAAGGCGCACCACCCCCCATGAGCACCACCCCCCTCATCACCGACCCCACCCCCGACGAGCGGTCCAAGCACGCCCGCAGCTTCGGCCTGCCCGTCGCGACCGCCCTGGTCATGGGCAACATCATCGGCGGCGGGATCTTCCTGCTGCCCGCCTCCGTCGCCCCCTACGGCACCATCAGCCTCGTCGCCTTCGCCGTCCTCACGGCGGGCGCCATCGCCCTCGCGCTCGTCTTCGGCCGCCTCGCCCGGCGCCACCCCCTCACCGGCGGCCCCTACGTCTACGCCCGCGAGGCGTTCGGCGACTTCGCCGGCTTCCTCTCGGCCTGGTCGTACTGGATCACCACCTGGGTCTCCAACGCGGCCCTCGCCGTCGCCGCCGTCGGCTACCTCGACGTCCTCCTCCCGGTCCAGGACTCCACGGCCGCGACCATCGCCGCCGCGCTCGCCCTCCAGTGGCTGCCCGCCCTCGCGAACCTCGCCGGCACGCGGTACGTCGGCGCCGTGCAGCTCGTCGCCACCGTCCTGAAGTTCGTGCCGCTCCTCCTGGTGGCGATCGGCGGCCTGTTCTTCTTCGACTCCGCGAACCTCGGGCCCTTCCAGGCGAGCGACACCGGCGCCGTCGGCGCGGTGTCGGCGTCCGCCGCCATCCTGCTCTTCAGCTACCTGGGCGTGGAGTCCGCGGCGGTCAGCGCCGGCGAGGTCCGCGACCCGCGGCGCAACGTCGGCCGCGCCACCATCCTCGGCACCCTCGGCGCGGCCGTCATCTACCTGCTGGGCACCCTGTCCGTCTTCGGGCTCGTCGCCCACGACCGGCTCGTCGAGTCCAGCGCGCCCTTCTCCGCCGCCGTCAACAGCATGTTCGGCGGCTCCTGGGGCGGCACCGCCGTGGCCTGCATGGCCCTGGTCTCCATGGTCGGCGCCCTGAACGGCTGGACCCTGCTCAGCGCCCAGACCCCGTACGCGGCGGCCAAGGACGGCCTGTTCCCGCAGATGTTCACCCACAAGCGGCGCGGCGTCCCCACCTACGGCGTCCTGGTCACCGTCGTGCTCGCCTCCCTGCTGACCGTCTACAACTACACGGCCGGCTCCGAGGGCGTCTTCGAGATCCTGGTCCTCGTCACCACCTTCACCGCCACGGTGCCCTACCTGCTGTCGACGGCCGCACAGATCTACTTCCTGGCCTCCGGCCGCGCCGACCGGGTCGACCGCCCCCGCCTCGTCCGGGACGCCGTCCTCGCGGCCGTCGCCTTCGCCTTCTCCATGTGGCTGGTCGCCGGCTCCGGATACGCGGCGGTCTACCAGGGCGTGCTGTTCCTCTTCGCGGGCGTGCTGGTCTACGCCTGGATGTCCGCCCGCAAGAACCGGGCCTGACCCCCGGCGGGCCCGGGCCTCGCGGGCGGGCGGGCCCGGGTGCCGGTCCGGCGCGTGCAGGCCGGGTCCGCGTGGCTGGCCCGCGCACCCGGCCCGCGCGCCCGGCCCGCCGGAAAATCGGCTGCGCCGGGCGGGGGCGGGCGCCCACACTGGGCGGGCCCGGCGTCCGTCCGGGCGTCGAACGGTCCGGGCGCGCCGCCGCACCGGACCCCCGCCCCACCCAGGAGTCCGCCCTGCAGGCCGCCGTCACCGTCACGCCCGCCCGGATCCCCGAGCTGCTGCTCGGCCTCGCGACCGTCCGCCCCGTCTTCCTGTGGGGCGCGCCCGGCATCGGCAAGTCGTCCCTGGTACGGCACTTCGCGGAGTCCCTGGGCCTGGAGTGCGTCAGCCTGCTCGGCACCCAGCTCGCTCCCGAGGACCTCATCGGCGTGCCGCAGATCCGCGACGGCAGGTCCGTGTTCTGCCCGCCGGAGGCCATCGCCCGCGACGAGCCGTACTGCCTGTTCCTCGACGAGCTGAACGCCGCCACGCCCGACGTGCAGAAGGCGTTCTACTCGCTGATCCTCGACCGGCGCATCGGCACCTACGAGCTGCCCGCGGGTTCCGTCGTCATCGGCGCCGGCAACCGCGCCACCGACAACGCCCTGGCACGGCCCATCGCCTCCGCGCTCGTCAACCGGCTCACGCACGTCCACCTGCGCGCCTCCGTCACCGACTGGCTGGTGTGGGCGGGGGAGAACGGCATCCACCCGTGGGTGACCGACTACCTCACCGACCGCCCCGGCCACCTCTGGTCGCAGCCGCCCAAGACGGAGGAGCCGTTCTCCACGCCCCGCTCCTGGCACATGCTCTCGGACGCGCTGCACTCCTTCGGGTCCGCGCTCGACGAGGAGACGCTGAAGATCGTGGCGCACGGCACCCTCACCCCCGCGCACGCCGTGTCCTTCTGCGGATACGTCAAGATCGTCCGGCACACGTACGGCATCGAGGCCATCATCAAGGGCGACGCCTCCTGGCCCAAGCGCGTCGAGGACCGGGACCTGCTCTACTACCTGGCCGAGGCGTTCCGGGGGCGGCTGGTCCGGGAACTGCCCGCGTCCAAGGACCAGATACCGCCCGCGCTCCGGCAGGCGGCGCACCGGGCCAAGTCGCTGCTCGTCCAGCTCGCCGAGATATCCGTCGAGGTCGCCCAGACCGTCATCCGGGACGACGAGAACGGCCGGCCCGTGCTGCCCGCGTGGTTCCTCGTCGAGGCCGCCCGCGACATGCCCCGGCTGGTGGAGGCCCGCCGGTGAGCCCGGCGGCGCGGACGAGGAGCAGGCGCGACGACCCGGCCGCCGAGGCGTTCCTCGCGGGGCTGGCCCTGGTCAGACGCCACCCGGCCCTCGCCGCGCTCGACGCCGACGTGTGCCGCTCCCGCGACTGCGAACGGAGCCCCCGCCAAGGGCTCGCCGCCGTCGACTCCAACGGCCGCGTCCACGTCCACCCCGACCGGCGGGCCGAGCCCGCCGAGTGGGCCTGGGCCCTCGCCCACTGCCTGCTGCACCTGGGGTTCGGCCACGTTCCCGCCCACCAGGACACGCGCCGACCGCAGCCCGACGCGTACGACCTGGCCGCCCGCTGCGCCGTGGTGAACCGTTTCATGCTCACGCTGCACGTGGGCCGCGCCCCCGAGGACCATCCGGTGGCCTACCCGGACGGCGACGAGGAGCAGTTGGCCTCGCGCTGGCGCAAGACCGGCATCCCCGCCGGCCACGAGCACCGCGGCACGGCGGGCGACGAGCCGGACCAGATCCTGGTCGCCTGGTCGCGGTGGCATGCCGTCCCGGACTGGCAACTGGCGTTCGCGCAAGCCCTCACCCGTACCGTCTCCGAGACGATGGACGTCGCCGGCGGCCGGCGCGACGCGCAGACCGGCGAGGTCAGGCCCAAGGAGCCGTGGGACCGGGCACTGAGCTGGTTCGTCTCCTCCTACCCGCTGCTCGGCGGCATCGCGTCCGGGATGACGCTGGTGGCCGACGCCGGGTTCGCCCGCGCCCACGGTGTCTCGATCGCCGCCGTCGACGCCACGCTCGGCGAGATCTACCTGAACCCGCTGCGCCGGTACGAGGACGAGGAGTGGCGGTTCGTGCTGGCCCACGAGATGCTGCACGCCGCGCTCCGCCACGGCGACCGGCGCGGTGCCCGCGACCCGTACCTCTTCAACGTCGCGGCCGACTTCGTCATCAACGGCTGGCTGCTGGAGATGGGCGTCGGCACCATGCCCGAGGGGCTGCTGCACGACCCGGACCTGAAGGGGCTGTCGGCCGAGGAGGTGTACGACCGGATCGTCACCGACGCCCGCCGGATGCGGCGCCTGGCGACGCTGCGGGGCAAGGGCGTGGGGGACATCCTGGGCGAGCCGCTGGCGCGGCACCCGCGCGACCCCGTCGATCTGGACGAGTTCTACCGGCGGGGCCTGGTGCAGGGGCTCGACCTGCACACGAGCGGGGAGCGCGGTCTGCTGCCCGCCGGGCTGGTCGAGGAGATCCGGGCGCTGGCGCACCCGCCGGTGCCGTGGGACGCCCGACTGGCGCGCTGGTTCGACGAGTTCGTGCCCCGCCCGGAGGCGGTGCGCAGCTACGCGCGCCCGGCCCGCCGCCAGGCGTCCACGCCGGACATCCCTCGCGCCGGCCGGTACTTCCCGCCCGAGGAGGTCGCCCGGTGCACCTTCGGCGTCGTCCTCGACACCTCCGGCTCCATGGACCGGCGGCTGCTGGGCAAGGCCCTCGGCGCCATCGCCTCGTACGCCGAGGCCAGGGACGTACCGGCGGCGCGGGTGGTGTTCTGCGACGCGGCCGCGTACGACGCCGGCTACCTGGCGCCGACGGAGATCGCCGGGCGGGTACGGGTCCGGGGCCGCGGCGGAACGGTCCTCCAGCCGGGCGTGGACCTCCTCCAGCGCGCCGCCGACTTCCCGCCCGGGGCACCGGTCCTGATCATCACGGACGGCTGCTGCGACCCGCTCCGGGTACGCCGGGAGCACGCCTTCCTCGTCCCGGACGCCGCGACGCTCCCGTTCACGCCCCGCGGACCGGTGTTCCGCATCCGCTGAGGGAGCGGCACCCGGGGCGGGGGACATCGCCCGCAACACCACGTCCTAACCGGGCCGTACCCGGTCTTCGGGACGTATCCGGGAGGGGTTCTGGCGGAGGCGTTCCGGGCCGCGGCGTCGGAACACGCCGGCGTACGGTGGCCCCGGCACACGCCGTCGGGGCTTCCTCGCGGGTGGGTGCCCGGCCCGGGCTGACCGAACCACGGCGTGGGCGCGGCCGTCGGCCGTTGTACGAAGCGCGGCGCCCGAGCGGAAGGGGGCCCGCCCCCGCCCGTGCCCTCAGACGCCCGGCGCCGAGAGGCCCCGGGCGGCCGCCGCAAGGGCGTCCAGGACCGGCCGGATCAGGGGGTGTTCCTCGGCGCCGCGCCGCACCGCGGCGAAAACGCGGCGGAACGCCGCCGGGCCCGCGACCGGGCGGACCACCACGTCCTTCAGCTCGATGCCCCGCAGCGCCGAACGCGGCACCAGGGCCACACCGGCGCCCGCGCCGGCCAGGGCCACCACGGCGCGGAAGTCGTCCGAGGAGTGCACCAGCCGGGGGTCGAAGCCGGCCAGCTCGCAGGCGAGCAGCACCATGTCGTGGCACGGGTTGCCGGGGTACGGCGCGATCCAGTCGGCGTCCGCCAGCGATGCCAGCGCCACCTCCGGCTCCAGCCCCAGCGGATGCCCCGCGTGCAGCACCGCGTCGAACGGCTCGGCGTACAGCGGTACGCGCGCCAGCCGCCGGTCGCCCTCGCGGGGCGCGCCCCGGTACTCCACCGCCAGCGCCACGTCGGCCTCGCCGTCCAGGACCAGCGGCAGCGACTCGTCGCCCTCCGCATCCCGCACGCGCACCCGGATACCGGGGTGCGTCCCGGCCAGCCGGCCGATCGCGGGCGCCAGCACCTCGGCGATGCCGGTCGCGAACGCGGCGACCGTCACCTCGCCCGCTCTTCCGCCCGCGTAGGCCGCGAGCTCCGCCTCCGCCCGCTCCAGCTGCGCGAGCACCTCATTGGCGTGCTCCAGCAGGATCTCGCCGGCCGCCGTGAGCCGCACGCCCTTGCCGCTGCGGGTCAGCAGCACATGGCCGGTCTCCTGCTCCAGCGCGGCGAGCTGCTGGGAGACGGCGGACGGGGTCAGGTACAGCGCGGCGGCCGCGGCGGTCACCGTACGGTGGTCCGCCGCGGCCCGCAGGATGCGCAGCCGCCGGGGGTCGATCACCCTGCCATTGTCGCTCAGCCGTCGTCCGGCCCTCACCGCCCGGCCGCGCGCCCCGCCGGGCCGCGCTCCGGCGCCCGACCGGCCGTACTCCGCAGCCGGGCCGCGCACGCGGGCCGCCGCGCCGCGCCGCGCCCAGCCGTACGCCGGCGTCCGGCTCCCGTCAGCCGGCCATCGCCGCCCGGGCGTCGACGAACGCCGCCACCGCCCGCTCCACGTCCCGCGTCGAGTGCGCCGCCGACAGCTGCACCCGGATGCGGGCCTGCCCCATGGGCACCACGGGGTACGAGAAGCCGATCACGTACACGCCCCGCTCCAGCAGCAGCTCCGCCATCCGCCCGGCCTCGGCCGCGTCGCCGATCATCACGGGCGCGATCGCGTGGTCGCCGGGCAGGATCTCGAAGCCCGCCTCGGTCATGCTCGTGCGGAACAGCTTGGTGTTGGCCGCGAGCTTCTCCCGGAGGTCACCGGCCGACTCCAGCAGGTCGAGGACCTTCAGCGACGCGGCGGCGATCACCGGTGCGAGGGAGTTCGAGAAGAGGTACGGGCGCGAGCGCTGGCGCAGCAGCTCCACGATCTCCGCACGCGCCGCCACGTAGCCGCCGGACGCGCCGCCCAGCGCCTTGCCGAGCGTGCCGGTGATGATGTCGACCCGGTCCATGACGCCGTGCAGCTCGGGCGTACCGCGCCCGCCGGCGCCGACGAACCCGACCGCGTGGGAGTCGTCCACCATCACCATGGCGTCGTACCGGTCGGCGAGGTCGCAGATCTCGGGCAGCGGCGCGACGTACCCGTCCATCGAGAACACGCCGTCGGTGACGATGAGGCGCCGCCGGGCGTCCTGCGTCTCCTTGAGCTGCTTCTCCAGGTCGGCCATGTCACGGTTGGCGTACCGGTGGCGGCGCGCCTTGGACAGCCGGATGCCGTCGATGATGGAGGCGTGGTTCAGGGCGTCGGAGATCACCGCGTCCTCGGCGCCGAGCAGGGTCTCGAAGACGCCGCCGTTCGCGTCGAAGCAGGACGAGTAGAGGATCGTGTCCTCCTGCCCCAGGAACGCCGACAGCCGCTGCTCCAGCTCCTTGTGCACGTCCTGCGTGCCGCAGATGAAGCGCACGGACGCCATGCCGTAGCCCCAGCGGTCCAGCGCCTCCTTGGCGGCGGCGACGACCTCGGGGTGGTCGGCGAGGCCCAGGTAGTTGTTGGCGCAGAAGTTCAGCACGTCACCGGAGGGGACGGACACGGTGGCGCTCTGCGGGGTGCCGATGACCCGCTCCGGCTTGTAGAGACCCGCGTCGCGGATCTCGTCGAGGGTGGCGCGCAGCTCGTCGCGGACGGACGCGTACATCAGAGAACTCCTTGGGGGTGGGTCAGACGGTCCAGTCGAGGATGATCTTGCCGCTGCGGGCCGTGGCCGCCTCGTCGAAGGCGGCGTCGAAGTCCTGGTAGCCGTAGCTGCCGGTGATCACCGGGCTGAGGTCGAGACCGCCCTCCAGCAGGACGGTCATCGCGTACCACGTCTCGAACATCTCGCGGCCGTAGATGCCCTTGACGGTGATCATCGAGGTGACGATCTTCGACCAGTCGACGGCGAACTCCTCGGCGGGCAGGCCCAGCATCGCGATCCGGCCGCCGTGCGTCATGTTGGCGACCATGTCCCGCATCGCCTCGGGCCGCCCCGACATCTCCAGGCCGATGTCGAAACCCTCGCGCAGGCCGAGCTGCCGCTGCGCCTCGTCGATGCCGGTCTCCGCGACGTTCACGGCGAGCGTCGCGCCCACCTTGCGGGCCAGCTCCAGCCGCGACTCGCTCACGTCGGTGATCACGACGTTGCGGGCGCCCGCGTGCCGGGCGACCGCCGCCGCCATGATCCCGATCGGGCCGGCGCCGGTGATCAGCACGTCCTCGCCGACGAGCGGGAAGGACAGCGCGGTGTGCACCGCGTTGCCGAACGGGTCGAAGATCGCCGCCACGTCCAGGTCCACCTTCGTGCGGTGCACCCACACGTTGGACGCCGGCAGCGCCACGTACTCGGCGAACGCCCCGTCCCTCCCGACGCCCAGACCGATCGTCGACCGGCACAGATGACGGCGGCCCGCCAGACAGTTGCGGCACTTGCCACACACCAGGTGGCCCTCACCGCTGACCAGGTCGCCCACCGCGATGTCCGTGACGTCGGAGCCCACGTGCGCCACCTCGCCCACGAACTCGTGGCCCAGCACCAGCGGCGCCGACACCGTCTGCCGCGCCCAGCCGTCCCAGGAGCGGATGTGCAGGTCGGTGCCGCAGATGCCGGTGCGCAGCACCCGGATCAGCACGTCGCCGGGGCCGGTCTCGGGCTCGGGTACGTCCATGAGCCACAGACCGGGCTCGGCCTTGTGCTTGACGAGTGCCTTCATCAGTGCGGCTCCAGGCGGGAAGGTGCGGGTGGTGATCGTGAACGCGCACCAATCTGCCGACCCGCGCCCACGGCGTCCATCGAGACTTTCTTAAGCGGGTCAACAGCGCAGCTTCACGCGCCACGCCCGTTACGTTCGACGCATGACGACGGAGGTCTGGTACACGTCCTACGGCTCCAACACGCACGTCGACCGGCTGGCCTACTACATCGTCGGCGGTACGCCCCCGGACGGGGCCCGCTCCTACCCGGGCTGCCGCGACCGCCGGCTGCCGACCGCCTCCGTCCCGGTGGAGCTGGCGGGGGTCCTGTACTTCGCCACCGAGTCCGCGGTGTGGACCGGCGGCCGCGCCTTCTACGACCCGTACGCCGACGGCCGGGTGCTGGCCCGGGCGCACCGGATCACCACGGAGCAGTTCTGCGACATCGCCGCCCAGGAGATGTACCGCGACCCCGGCCCGGACACCGACCTCGACCTGACCGGCGCCCTGCGCGACGGCCGTGCCGTGCTGGGCGACGGACGCTACGAGACCCTCGTGCGCCCCGGCACCCTCGACGGACTGCCCCTGCTCACCTTCACGGCCCCCTGGCGCCTGCACGACGTCCCCTGGAACAGCCCCTCCGCCGGCTACCTCCGGCACCTCGCCGCCGGCCTCCTCGCGGCGGGCGCCTGGGACGCGGACACCGTCGCCGGGTACCTCGCCTCCTGCCCGGGCGCGGCGGGCCGCTGGACCGAGCGGCGCGTCCACGACCTGATCGCCGGCTGACGCCCCCGGCGGACGCCGGCCCCTGCCGCCGGCCGGCGCAGCGGGCGCCCGGTGGACGCCGTACGCCTCGACGAGGTCCTGGCCGGTCCCGCCACCGCATTACTTCGGCGGTAATCGACCCCGTTCCGCGGCACCGGCAAGGTTGCGGTCACGGGCCCGGCCGGCGCACTCCGGCCGGGACCCGGGTCCCCGACACGACCCATGACGATGGAGCTGATCCGCATGTCCCAGGCCCTGCTCGCCGGCATTTCCCGCACCACCGAGCCGCGCACCATGCTGCGCCGTTTCCTCGCCCTGGACGCCGTCGTCACCGGGGCCAACGGGCTGGCCTACGCCCTCGCCCCCGAAGCCCTCGGGCGGCTCCTCGGGGTGGACGCGACGCTGCTGCTCTGGACCGGCGTCCTGCTCACCGTGTACGCCGCCGGGGTCGCCCACCTGGCCTCCCGGCCGCAGCCGCCCGCGACGGGCGTCAAGCTCGTCGTCGACATCAACCTCGCCTGGGTCGCGCTCAGCGCCGTCGCCCTCGTCGCCTGGCTGACCCCCAGCACGGCCGGGACCCTGTGGATCCCCGCGCAGGCGGGCACCGTCGCCGCCTTCGCCGGCCTCCAGTGGTCGGCGCTCCGCGCGGTCGGCCGCTAGGAGGAGCTGGACGGCCGTCCGGGCGGTGCCGGGGTCCCGCCGCGGCCGGTGGCCTCAGGGCGCGCCCTCGAGCGACCGGAGGTAGGTGACGGTGGCCGGGTCGGCCGGGAGGAGCGTCTCGATGGCCAGCTCGGCGACCGTCACGTCCATCGGTGTGTTGAACGTCGAGATCGACGACACGAACGACAGCACGTGCCCGTCGTGCTCGATGCGCAGCGGCAGGGCGAAGTAGGGGTACGGCTGCGGATCCTCCCGGTCCTCGGCACTGCCTCCCGCCGGCCCCGGCAGCGGGTACGCCGCGACCTCCTCGTACACCCGCCGCAGCGGCTCCGAGCGCGCCAGTGCCAACTGCCGCTCCATCTGGGCCAGCAGGTGGCCGCGCCACTCCCGCAGGTTGCGGATCCTGGGCGCCAGGCCCTCCGGGTGCAGGGTGATCCGCATGGCGTTCAGCGGTGGGACCAGCAGGTGCCCGGGCAGCCCGCCCAGCAGGGCCATCAGGCCCCGGTTCGCGGCCACTACCGTGTACGAGCCGTCCACGACGAGGGCCGGGTACGGCTCGTAACCGGCCAGCAGCCGGTCGAGGCCCGCCCGCAGGCTCCCCAGCGACGGGTCGTCCAGGGGCGTCTCCGCGTACCGCGGGGCGTAACCGGCCGCCAGCAGCAGGGCGTTGCGCTCGCGGACCGGCACCTCCAGGTGCTCGGCCAGCCGCAGCACCATCTCCTCGCTCGGGCGGGACCGGCCCGTCTCGACGAACGAGATGTGCCGGGCGGACGAGTCCGCGCGCAGCGCCAGCTCCAGCTGGCTCAGCCGCCGCCGCTCACGCCAGTCCCGCAGCAGCGGGCCTACTCCCGTACGCGTCGCGACAGTTGTCATACCGCAGACGGTAGTACACGTGTTGACCGCGCGGCCGGGCCGCCGGACCGTATCGTCACGGTCACGTCGTCATCGCCCGCACCGATCCGGAGGGAGCACGGGACATGCCCACTGAGCCGCTGTCGCAGAAGGAGATCGAGGACCGGCTGCGCGAACTGCCCGGCTGGTCCCAGGAGGGCGACAGGATCGCCCGCACCTACCGCCTGGGCACGCACTTCGCCGCCACCGCCATGGTCGTGCACGTCGCCCAGATCCAGGAGGAGCTGAACCACCACTCCGACCTCACCCTCGGCTACAACACCGTCGGCCTGACCGTGAACACCCACGACGCGGGCGGCGCGATCACGGAGAAGGACTTCACGCTCGCCGCCCGCGTCGAGGAGATCGCACCCTCCCACGGCGCCGGCTGACCGCCGCGGGGCGCGCGCCGGACCGCCCGCCGTCGGGGCGCCGTCACGCGTGCGCGCCCGTCACGCGCGCGTGCCGCCGGTCCGCGGTGACCGCAGCGAGTCGGCCACGTAGGCGTCGAGGTCGGGACGGTCCGGCGCGAGCATGTGCCGGACCCAGGCGTCCCGTTCGTGCGCCAGCGGCGGCAGTTCCCACACGCAGCCGATCCACGGCCGCTCCAGGCGCACGAAACGCTTCGGGTCCCGGTCCGGGCAGCCGAGACCCGGCTGCCCGGCCACGGCGATGGAACAGTGCAGGACGTTGTCCCACACCCAGCTGTACGTGTTGAGATAGGCGCCGCTGTCACCGCCCCGGTGCAGGACGGAGAACGAGGCCGGCGGAGTGGTCCCGTCCGGCTCGGGCAGCAGCTCCGGCAGGAGCGCGTAGGCCGCCGCCGCGACCTCGGGGGCGATGCCGGACGGGTCGGCGGTGACGTGGTAGCGCTTGACCCGGCGGCCGGCCACCTCGACGGGCGGCGCCACGGACAGCAGTTTCTCTGCGAAAGCCATGGATGGACCGTACGAGCACTCCACTGACATCCTGTGTCAGTGAAGTCCGGCCGGCTCCTGACCATCCTGCTCCTGCTCCAGACCCGGGGGAGGATGACCGCCGCCCAGCTCGCCGCCGAGCTGGAGGTCTCGGTCCGGACCGTCTACCGGGACGTCGAGGCCCTGCACACGGCGGGCGTCCCGCTGTACGGCGACGCCGGTCACCGCGGCGGCTACGAACTCCTCGCCGGCTACCGCACCCGCCTGACCGGCCTCTCCGCGGGCGAGGCCGGGGCCCTGTTCCTCACCGGGCTGCCCGGGCCGGCCGCCGACCTCGGGCTCGGCCCCGCCGTCGAGGGCGCCCGGCTCAAGCTGCGTGCCGCCCTGCCGCCCGGACTGCGGGAGCAGGCCGACCGGATGGGCCGCCGGTTCCACCTGGACGCACCGGGCTGGTACGCGGAGGACGACGACGTGCCGTTCCTGCCCGCCGTCGCGGACGCGGTGTGGCGCGGCCGGGTCCTCGACGTCCGCTACCGCCGCTGGACCGAGCCGACCGACGTCGACCGCCGCCTGGAGCCGTACGGGCTGGTCCTCAAGGCGGGCCGCTGGTACGTCGTGGCGGCGCGCCCCGGCGGTTCGGGGCCGCGCACGTACCGGGTCGACCGCATCCTGCGGCTCACCGTCACGGAGGACGGGTTCGCCGTGCCCGACGGCTTCGACCTGGCCGCCCACTGGCGGGCCCACCAGCGGGACTTCCACGCCCGCCTGCACCGGGACGAGGCCCTGGTCCGCCTCTCGCCCCGCGGGGTCACCCGGCTCACGGGCGCCGCCGCCCGGGCCGCGGCCGCCGCCGGGACCCCTGACCCGGACGGCTGGACGCGCGCCCGGGTGCCGGTCGAGTCGATGGAAGGGGCACACGACCAGTTCCTCGCCCTCGGCGCCGACGCCGAGGTCCTCGGCCCGCCGGAGCTGCGCGCCCGGCTGGCCGCGACGGCCCGGGCGCTCGCCGACCGGTACGCCGGCGCAGGCCGGTAGCCGCGCGCCACGACTGCTTTTTGCGGAAACGGCAACAACGCTCGCCGTGTCCGCGTCCCGGCGGCCACCCTGGCGGCATGAGCGCACACCATCACGGTCACCACCACCACGGTCACCACCACCACGACGACACCCACATGGACTGGTCCGCCATGCTGCCGCTGCTGGAGAACGGCGCGCAGCTGCAGAGCGCCCTCTACCGGCAGGCCGCCGCCTGGCTCGGCGAGCTGGTGCCGGCGGCCGGGGTGCGCCGGGTCCTCGACGTCGGCAGCGGACCGGGCGTGCTGACGTGCCTGCTCGCCGAGGCGTTCCCGTACGCCGAGGTGGTCGCCGTCGACGCCACGCCGGAGCTGCTGGAGCGCACCCGCGAGCGCGCCCGGGCCGCCGGCCTCGGCGAGCGCGTCACCACCCGCCGGGCCGACCTCCCGGACGGGATCGCCGCACTGGGCGGCGCCGACCTCGTGTGGACGGCCGACTTCCTCCACCACCTGGGCGACCAGCGGGCCGCCGTCGCCGACCTGGCCGCGCTGCTGCGCCCGGGCGGGCTGCTGGCGGTCGTCGAGGGCGGGCTGCCGGTGCGGCGGCTGCCGCGGGACGCGGGCATCGGGCGGCCGGGCCTGGAGGCCCGGATGGACGCCGCCCACGCCGCGTGGTTCGCCGAGATGCGGGCGGGGCTGCCCGGGGCCACGGAGGACACCGACGACTGGCGGGCGCTGATGTCGGGCGCCGGGCTGGTGCCGAGCGGCACCCGGTCGTTCCTCCACGACGTGCCGGCGCCCGTCACGGACGCGGTGCGCGAGCAGATCGTGGCCGGGTTCGCCCGGCACCGGGAGGTGCTGGGCGACCGTCTCGCCGCCGACGACCGGGCCGCGCTCGACCGGCTGCTGGACCCGGACGAGCCGCGGGGCCTGCACCACCGGCCGGACCTGTACATGCTGACCGCCCGCACGGTCCACACGGCCCGCCGCGGCTGAGCGACCACGGGCGTCACGGCAGCAGGGGCGTGGTGTCCTGGTACGGGTTGACCGGCTCCTCGACCCGCCGAACCGTCCGGGCGTCGATCGCCACCGGGGCCGTCGCCGTCCCCAGCGCACCGCCGCCCCCGGGGTGCCACGTGCCCGTCACGGTCACCCAGGTGTCGGCCGGGGGCGCGGGTGCGCCGTGCACGCGGACGCGCAGCGACCGGGAGTCGGCCGCGCAGCAGCTGACGACGAGCCGGGTCAGGTACCACGTGCCGGCCCGGTCCTTCGCGGGCGTGACGAAGCCGGTCATCAGGACCGTGCGGCCGGCGAGGCTCCGGTCCCGGTCCTGCTGGACCCGGGCGATGAACCCGGACAGGGCGAGCGGGGCCGGGTCGGCCTCCGGCAGCGGGTCGAACTCCGCCACCCGGGCGACCGCGTTGTCGGTCTCGCGTGCCGCCGTGTACGAGCCGAGCGCGGGAGGCGCGTACAGCAGCAGGGCGAGGACGGGCAGGAAGAGGAGCCAGGCGACGCGGGGCCCGCTGTCGTGCCCGTGCCCGTGTCCACGTCCGTGTCCATGGGCGTGCTGGTGCTCGTCGGCCGTCCGCTCGTCGTCCGCCGCCTGTCCGTCGGCCGTCCGCTCGTCGTCCGTCTCCTCACCGGCCGTACGGCGGGGTGCGAAGGGCAGCCCGTCCCGCACGGCGCCGACCACGCCCAGGAGGAGGAGCAGTACGGCGGACGCGACGAGGAACGGGCGCAGGCCCTCCTTCACGTACCGCAGGTAGACCTGGCTCAGCACCGAGATGTGCAGGACGGCGGAGCCGGTGAGCAGCAGCAGGGCCGCCTGGACGTGCCGCCTCACAGCAGCCACCAGCCCGTCAGGCACGCGGCCGCCACGGCGACGACCGCGGTGGCGGCCGAGAAGCGCACCGCGAAGGCCCGGCCGAAGGTGCCCGCCTGAAGGGCGATCAGCTTCACGTCCACCATGGGCCCCACGACCATGAAGGTCAGCCGTGCGGTGGGGGAGAAGCCGGTGAGGGAGGCGGCGACGAACGCGTCCGCCTCCGAGCAGACGGCGAGCACGACGGCGAGCGCGGCGAGGAAGAGCACCGACAGCCAGGGGGAGTCGGCGAAGACGTCGAGCACGGAACGCGGCACGAGCACGTTGAAGCAGGCCGCCGCCATGGCGCCGACCACGAGGAAGCCGCCGGCGTGCAGGAAGTCGTGCTGGAACCCGGTCCGGAACTCCTCCCAGCGGCTGTGCCCCGCCCGGTGGCCGGTGTGCCGCGCGGGCATCCTCAGCCACTCGGCCCGCCCCCACTTCAGCCAGAGCCAGCCCATGGTGGCCGCCGTCGCCAGGGAGGCCACCAGCCGGGCGGCCACCATGGCCGGCTGGCCGGGGAAGGCGACCGCGGTGGACACCAGCACGACGGGGTTGACCGCCGGCGCGGAGAGCAGGAACGCGAACGCCGCGGCCGGCGTGACCCCGCGCCTGATGAGGCTCCCGGCGACCGGTACGGAGGCGCACTCGCAACCGGGCAGCACCACGCCCGCCGCCCCGGCGACGGGCACGGCGAGCGCGGGGTTGCGCGGGAGGACCCGGCTGAACACCCGGGCGGGGACGAAGGCGTTGACGGCCCCGGACACGACGGTGCCGAACAGCAGGAACGGAAGCGCCTGCACGGTGAGCGCCACGCAGACGGTCTGCCAGGCCCGGAACCCCGGGTGGTCCAGCAGGGGCGCCGCGAGCACGGCGACCAGCAGCAGCGATACGGCTCCGGTGACGGCGACGGACGGCGGTATCGCGCCGGGTGGACGCTCCCCCGCCGGTGCGGCTCGGTTCATGAGGCGACACCTTAGCCGCAAGGGCGAATGACAATCGTTTCGGGTTGGCCCCGTCGGCGACCGGGTCCCGACCGCTTGGTCCGGCCGGGATCGGCCCGGACGGCAACGGGGGCCGCGCGGACACGGTCCGCTCGGCCCCCGCTTCACGCGGTGGCGGTCAGCCGCCGAAGGTGAGCGGGTCGGGGCCCAGGCGCCGGCCCTCGTCCAGGGCGGCGAAGGCCGCGAGGTCGTCGGCGTCCAGCTCGAAGTCGAAGACGTCGATGTTCTCCTGGATCCGGGACGGGGTCACGGACTTCGGGATCACCACGTTGCCCAGCTGGAGGTGCCAGCGCAGCACCACCTGGGCGGGGGTGCGCCCGTGCTTGCGGGCGACCGCCACGATGGTCGGCACCTCCAGCAGGCCCCTGCCCTGGCCCAGCGGCGACCAGGCCTCGGTCAGGATGTCGTGCCGGGCGTGGAACGCGCGGGCCTCCGCCTGCTGGAACTGGGGGTGGAGCTCGATCTGGTTGAGCACCGGGACCACGGAGGTCTCGCCGAGGAGGCGCTCCAGGTGCTCGGGCAGGAAGTTCGAGACCCCGATGGCCTTGGCGCGGCCGTCCGCGTAGATCTTCTCGAACGCCTTGTACGTGTCGGCGTACAGGTCCTTCGAGGGCACCGGCCAGTGGATCAGGTAGAGGTCCACGTAGTCGAGGCCGAGCCGGGCCAGCGACTCGTCGAACGCGCGCAGCGTCGCGTCGTGGCCCTGCTCGCTGTTCCACAGCTTGGTGGTGACGAAGAGCTCCTCGCGGGGGAGGCCGGAGGCGGCGATGGCCTCGCCGGTGCCCTTCTCGTTCTCGTAGATGGCTGCGGTGTCGATGCTGCGGTATCCGGCCTCGATGGCCGTGCCCACCGCCTTCGCCGCCTCGTCGTCGGGCACCTGCCAGACACCGAAGCCGAGCTGCGGCATGGAGACGCCGTTGTTGAGGGTGATGGAGGGGACCTTGCTCACGAGCGGTCGATTCCTTACGTCGTCGTCTGTTACTCCCAGGTGCAACGATCACCTTTCTCCACCTGTTCCCGGAAGACCTGTTTCCGGAAACCGGGCACCGCGCCCCCGGGTCAGCGGTACAGCGCCTCGACCTCCGCCGCGTACGCGACCTCGATCGCCCTCCGCTTCAGCTTCAGCGACGGTGTCAGCAGCCCGTGCTCCTCCGTGAAGGGGTGCGCGAGGATACGGAACGTTCGGATCGACTCGGCCTGCGACACCAGGGTGTTCGCCGCCACCACGGCCCGCCGTATCTCCGCCTCCAGCGCCGGGTCGCGCACCAGCTCGGCGGGCGGCAGGGGCGGCCGGTTCTGCATGGCCAGCCAGTGGTCGACCGCCTCCTGGTCGAGGGTCACCAGGGCCGCGATGTACGGGCGGTCGTTGCCCACCACGATGCACTGCGCCACCAGCGGGTGGGACCGCACCCGCTCCTCCAGGCCGGACGGCGGCACGCTCTTGCCGCCCGAGGTCACCAGCATCTCCTTCTTGCGGCCGGTGATGATCAGGTAGCCGTCCGCGTCGAGCGCGCCCAGGTCGCCGGTGGCCAGCCAGCCGTCGCGGAGCACGGCGGCGGTCGCCTCCGGGTTGCCCAGGTATCCGGAGAACAGGTGCGGGCCGCGCAGCCACACCTCGCCGTCCTCGGCGATGTGCACCGTGGTCCCGGGAATGGGCGGGCCCACCGTGCCGTACTTGGTCCGCTCCGGGGGGTTGGCGGTGGCCGCGGACGCCGACTCGGTCAGTCCGTAGCCCTCGTACACGGTGACTCCCGCGCCCTCGAAGAACAGCCCGAGGCGCCGGGCCATCGCGGACCCGCCCGACATCGCGTGCCGCACGCGGCCGCCCAGGGCGTCACGCACCTTCCCGTACACGACCTTGTCGAAGAACTGGTGCTGCACCCGCAGCGCCGCCGACGGGCCGGGGCCCTGGCCGAATGCCTTCGCCTCCAGCGCCTCCGCGTACCGCACCGCCACGTCGACGGCCTTGTCGAAGGGGCCCGCCTTCCCCTCCGCCTCCGCCCGGCGCCGTGCCGCCTGGAAGACCTTCTCGAAGATGTACGGGACCGCCAGCACGAACGTCGGCCGGAACGCCGCGAGGTCGGCCAGCAGCGGGCCCGCCGCCAGCTGCGGCTGGTGCCCCAGCTTGACCCGCTTGCGGATCGCCGCGACCTCCACCATCCGCCCGAAGACGTGGGCCAGCGGCAGGAACAGCAGCGTCGACGCCTCGTCGCCGGGCTTGGAGCGGAACACCCGCTCCCAGCGGCCGACCAGCGTCTCCGCCTCGAACATGAAGTTGGCGTGCGTCAGCACGCACCCCTTGGGGCGGCCCGTCGTCCCGGAGGTGTAGATCACCGTGGCGACCGACTCGGGCGTGACCGCCCGCCGGTGCCGCTGCACCACCTCCTCGTCGATCCGCTCCCCGGCCGCCACCAGCTCACCGACCGCCCCGGCGTCCAGCTGCCACAGCCGCTGCAGCCGGGGGAGCCGGTCGACCACCGAGCCGATGGTCATGGCGTGGTCCTCGTGCTCGACCACGCACGCGGTCACCTCGGCGTCGTGCAGCATCCAGTGGACCTGGTCGGCGGAGGACGTGGGATAGACCGGCACGGACTGCGCGCCGACCGTCCAGAGGGCGAAGTCGAACAGCGTCCACTCGTAGCGCGTGCGCGCCATGATGGCGACCCGGTCCCCGAACCGCACCCCGTCCGCGAGCAGCCCCTTGGCGAGCGCCAGCACCTCGTCGCGGAACTCCGCCGCCGTCACGTCGGTCCACCGGCCGTCCGCGTCCTTGCGCCCCAGCGCGACCCGGTCCGGATCCTCCAGGGCGTGCTCGAACACGGAATCGGCAAGTCCGCCGACCAGGGGAGCCGTCACCACGGGTGGGACAGTGAACTCGCGCAATGGCCTGCTCCTTGGGGGGTGCTCCGCACGGCGGAGGGTGACGGTACCCCAGTCCGCACCCGCGCGGGAGGGCCTTCGTCAACCCCGTGCGTACGGCATCACCACTGGTCAGACGCCAAATGCCCGGCCACGGTGGCAGGCGTCCGCGCACTACTGACTGCCGGGTAAGTAGTGCCGGCCGGAATCTCCACGGAATCTGTACGCCCCGCTCACGCGCCGTTGTCGCCACGGCTCCCGGGGCGGCCCCGTGGGCGTGGGCCGAGCCCGTCGGATCACCGGCGGACGTCGTACGTCAGGTGCGTCGCCGTCGACGTCGCCAGCACCTCGCGCTGCACCAGCGTGCGCGGTGCTCCGCCGGTGAACAGCGGCGTCCCGGCGCCCAGCACGACGGGAGCGAGGTGCAACGACAGCCCGTCGACCAACCCGGCCTCCAGCGCCGAACGGATCGTGGCGCCGCCGCCCATGAGGACGACGTCGAGATCCCGCCCGGCGGCCGCCGACGCCGCCTCGGCCCGCTCGCGGGCGACGGCCACGGCGTCGGCGAGGCCGGTGGTGACGAACGTCCAGTCGAGGTCGGCCGTCCGCACCGTCTTCGGCGGTGCGCCGGTCACGACGACGAAAGCGGGTCTGCCGACCTCGCCGGCGCCGTAGCCGGTCGTGCCGTCCCAGCCGTTCGGCCCGTCGACCACGTCGAACAGGCGGCGGCCGAGGACGACGGCGCCCGACCGGGCGGTCCCCTCGCGCAGGACGCGCCGGTCGTCGGGGTCGTCGGAGAACGCCCAGGTGTGCAGGGCCTCGCCGCCGATGCCCAGACCGCTGTCCGGGCCGGGACCGGGCCCGGTGACGAAGCCGTCGAGAGAGACCGAGATGTCAGCGATGATCCGAGTCACACCAGGGCAGACCGGAGCGGCCCCCCGAACTCATCGGCCGCGTACGCGGCGGCCCGGAACACCGTGCGCCGGCAGGCGTGCCGTACGCCTCGCGGTGGCCCGAGGGCCTGTCGGACCGGTGGCGGCGCAGGGGCCCGGACGCTCCTGGGGCGGCAGCACCCGACGGCCGGGGCGCCGGTGGCCGCCGCACGCTCGCGCACCCCGCCGCCCGGTGATGATCACCCGGCTCGGTACCGTGTGGGCATGCCCGCACTCGACGCCCCGGACGCCGCCCGGTGAACCGCACCTGGATGCGCCCCGGCGCCGCCCGCCCCTGCTCCCTGGTGGTCTGCCGCGGCTGCTGCTGCGGCGACGCCCGCAAGCACCCCGGTACCGACCACGCCGGCCAGCTGGCCCGGTTGCAGGAGGCGGCCGCGTCCTCCGGCGGCCGGCTCGCCGTCCGGACCAGCGACTGCCTGGGGCCCTGCGGCCAGGCGAACGTGGTGGTCGTGCAGCCGTCGACAGACGCCCGGCGGCGCGGCGCCCGTGCCGCGTGGATCGGCTGGGCGCTCGACGACGACTGCCTCGACGACATCCTGGCGTGGGTGGAGGCCGGCGGGCCGGGCGTCGCGGAACCCCCGGCCACGCTGGCGCTCCAGATGATCGACGCGCCGAGGAAGTAGGGGGACGGCGGGGCGCCTCCTCGCGCCCGCCGAGCCTGCGCCCGCCGAGCCTGCGCCCGCCGGCCCGGGCGTCAGGCCCGGGGCGCCGCCTTCAGCGCGATACGGTCCTCACCCGCGTACACGTTCATGTTCCGGCCGCGCAGGAAGCCGACCAGGGTGAGACCCGTCTCGGCGGCCAGGTCGACGGCGAGCGACGACGGCGCCGAGACCGCGGCCAGCACCGGGATACCCGCCATCACCGCCTTCTGCGCCAGCTCGAACGACGCCCGCCCCGACACCAGCAGGATCGCCCGGTCCAGCGGCAGCAGGTCCTCCCGCAGCGCGCGGCCCACCAGCTTGTCCACCGCGTTGTGCCGGCCCACGTCCTCCCGCACGTCCAGCAGGTCGCCGTCCTCCGAGAACAGCGCGGCCGCGTGCAGCCCGCCGGTGCGGTCGAAGACCCGCTGCGCCGCCCGCAGCCGGTCGGGCAGGGCGGCGAGGAGCTCCGGCTCGACGCGCAGCGGGGGAGTGTCGGCGATCGGGAACCGCGCGGTGGTGCGGACGGCGTCGAGGCTGGCCTTGCCGCACAGCCCGCACGAGGAGGTGGTGTAGACGTTCCGCTCCAGCGTGATGTCCGGCACGGGCACGCCGGGCGCCAGCTGCACGTCCACCACGTTGTAGGTGTTCGTCCCGTCGTCCTTCGCCCCCGCGCAGTACACGATGTTCCGCACGTCCCGCGCCGAACCGAGGACACCCTCGCTGACCAGGAAGCCGGCCGCCAGGGCGAAGTCGTCGCCCGGCGTGCGCATGGTGATGGCGAGGGGCCTGCCGCCCAGCCGGATCTCCAGCGGCTCCTCGGCGACCAGGGTGTCCGGGCGGGTCGAGACGGCCCCGTCCCGGATGCGGACGACGCGGCGGCGCTCGGTGACCCGTCCCATGGTGATCAGCCCCGGTTCTGAACGTGGTGGCAGCCGAAACGGCCCTTGCTGCGGCGTGCGGTGCGGTGACCTCGACGGTCTCATTGTCCTCCACGGGTGTGGCCGGGCTCCCGCGGGTCCCGGGCCGGCCGGGCGGCACGCCCCCCTTCTTCCGGGAAAGCGGCTGATCGGAGGGGGGATGTTGCGGACTCTCCAACAGGCGGGCGCAAATCCTGTCGGTTCACCTGACCGGTTACTCATCAGTCGCTGAGGAGACTGAGGAACTCCTGTACGCAGCCGACGCGGCCGAACCGATCGAACCAATCGAACCAATCGGACCGGCCGAACCAACCCACCCACCCCACCCAACCGGACCAGCCGGAACCGCAGCACCCCGCACCACCGCGCTCTGCGCCACGTCCCATCAGTCACTTCGCACACCAAGGGGGTCCCGAGCATGACGGGCACTCGTATCGCCGCGCTCGGGCACTACCAGCCCGCGAAGATCCTGACCAACGCCGACCTGGCCGCGCTGGTCGACACCAGCGACGAGTGGATCACCAGCAGGGTCGGGATCAGGACCCGTCACGTGGCGGGCCCCGACGAGCCCGTCGACGAGATGGCCGCCCACGCCGGCGCCAAGGCGCTGGCCGCCGCCGGGCTCACCCCGGCCGACGTCGACCTGGTCCTGGTCGCCACGTCCACGGCGATCGACCGCTCCCCGAACACCGCGGCCCGGGTGGCCGCGCGGCTCGGCATGGGCGCGCCCGCCACCATGGACCTCAACGTCGTGTGCGCCGGGTTCACCCACGCGCTGGCCACCGCCGACCACGCCGTACGGGCGGGGTCGGCGACCCGCGCCCTGGTGATCGGCGCCGACAAGATGACCGGGATCACCGACTGGACGGACCGCACCACCTGCGTCCTCGTCGGCGACGGCGCGGGCGCCGCGGTCGTCGAGGCGGCGCCCGGCGAGGCCGGCATCGGCCCCGTGCTGTGGGGCTCGGTCCCCGAGATGGGCCACGCCGTCCGCATCGAGGGCACCCCGCCGCGGTTCGCCCAGGAGGGCCAGACGGTCTACCGCTGGGCCACCACGCAGCTGCCGCCCATCGCCCGCAAGGTCTGCGAGCGGGCGGGCGTCGCGCCCGAGGACCTGGCGGCGGTGGTGCTGCACCAGGCGAACCTGCGCATCATCGAGCCCGTCGCCCGGCGGATCGGCGCGGTGAACGCGGTGATCGCCCGCGACGTCACCGAGTCCGGCAACACCTCGGCCGCCTCCATCCCGATGGCGCTCAGCAAGCTGGTCGAGCGCGGCGAGGTCACGTCCGGGGCGCCCGCGCTGCTGTTCGGCTTCGGCGGGAACCTCTCGTACGCCGGTCAGGTCGTCCGCGTCCCCTGACCCCGGCCCTCTGCGTGGCGGCGGCCGCGGCGGCCGTAGGGCACCCCGCACCGCCTTTGTCCTGGCTGTGGAGAAAGTTGGCGTGGATTGCCGCGCAACTTCTTCCCCCCTCGGCAAAGCGCTGCTACGTTCCCCCTCGAAAGCAGCACACCGAGGCCGACACGACGGCGGGGAGGGGCGCGTGAGACGTATGACGGCTCGACCCGCCAACGCGCACCAGGCCCGGCTGCTGCGGCTGTTGCGCGACGGCGGGCCCAACTCCCGGGCGCAGCTCGGCGATCAGGTGGACCTGTCCCGGTCCAAGCTGGCCGTCGAGGTGGACCGGCTCCTGGAGACCGGGCTCGTGGTGGCCGACGGCCTCGCCGCGTCGCGCGGCGGACGGCGGTCGCACAACATCCGCCTGGCGCCCGGCCTCCGCTTCCTGGGCGTGGACATCGGCGCCACCTCCATCGACGTCGCCGTCACCAACGCCGAACTGGAAGTGCTGGGGCACCTCAACCAGCCGATGGACGTCCGCGAGGGCCCCGTCGCCGTGTTCGAGCAGGTGCTCGCCATGGCGGCCAAACTCAAGGCGTCCGGCCTCGCCGAGGGCTTCGACGGCGCGGGGATCGGCGTGCCCGGCCCGGTCCGCTTCCCCGAGGGCGTACCGGTCGCCCCGCCGATCATGCCCGGCTGGGACGGGTTCCCCGTCCGCGAGGCGCTCAGCCAGGAGCTGGGCTGCCCGGTCATGGTCGACAACGACGTGAACCTGATGGCGATGGGGGAGCAGCACGCGGGCGTCGCCCGCTCCGCTCGCGACTACCTCTGCGTCAAGATCGGTACCGGCATCGGCTGCGGGATCGTCGTCGGGGGCGAGGTCTACCGCGGTACGACGGGCAGCGCCGGCGACATCGGCCACATCCAGGTCGTGCCCGAGGGCCGTCCCTGCGCCTGCGGCAACAGGGGCTGCCTGGAAGCCCACTTCAGCGGTGCGGCGCTCGCGCGTGACGCCGAGGACGCGGCGCGCGCCGGCCGGTCCGACGAACTGGCCAGGCGTCTGGAGGCGGCCGGGCGGCTCACCGCCGTGGACGTCGCCGCCGGGGCCGCCGCCGGGGACGCCACCTCGCTGTCCCTGATCCGCGAGGGGGGCAACCACGTCGGCCAGGTCATCGCCGGGCTCGTCAGCTTCTTCAACCCCGGCCTGGTGGTGATCGGCGGCGGGGTGACCGGCCTCGGGCACAACCTGCTCGCCGCCGTCCGCACCCAGGTCTACCGCACGTCCCTGCCCCTGGCCACCGGGAACCTGCCCATCGTCCTGGGGGAGTTGGGCGCCGCCGCCGGGGTCACCGGTGCCGCCCGGCTCATCAGCGACCACCTGTTCTCACCGGCCTGACCCGTACCCCCGTCCGCAACGGCACCCGCACCCCGAACGGCCCGCGCACCCGTACCCGCACGGTCACGCCGACCCCGTACGGCCACGCACCACCCCGTACGGCCACGCATCACCCCGCACCACCCCGTACGCACCGCACCGCCCACCCGCACGCCTGGTCACTCGCCCTGCCCGCTCACCGGCACCGCACCCGCCCGCCGAGGGGATTCGTCATGGCAACACCGGAACCACCCCTGCTCACCATGTCCGGCATCACCAAGTCGTTCCCCGGCGTGCGCGCCCTCGACGGCGTCGACCTGGAGGTCCGCCCCGGCGAAGTGCACTGCCTCCTCGGCCAGAACGGCGCCGGGAAGTCCACCCTCATCAAGGTCCTCGCCGGCGCCCACCAACCCGACGGCGGCACCATCACCTGGCGCGGCGAGCGGGTCGCGCTCAAGTCCCCCGTCGCCGCCATGCGCCTGGGCATCGCGACCATCTACCAGGAACTCGACCTGGTGGAGGGCCTGTCCGTCGCCGAGAACGTCTTCCTCGGCCACGAGCCCACCACCGCCGGGTTCGTCGTGCGCTCCGGCAGCGCCCGCGCCACCACCGCCGCCCTGCTGCACCGCCTCGGCCACCCGGAGATCGACCCGGCGCGGGCGGTGGGCGACCTGTCCGCCGCCCAGCGGCAGATCGTCTCCATGGCCCGCGCGCTCTCCCACGACGTACGCCTCATCGTCATGGACGAGCCGTCCGCCGCCCTCGACCCGGACGAGACCGCCAACCTCTTCCGGATCGTCTCGGACCTCACCGCCGACGGCGTCGCCGTCGTCTACATCTCCCACCGCCTGGAGGAGATCCGGCGCATCGGCGACCGCGTGACCGTGCTCAAGGACGGGCGGGCCGTCGCCGGCGGGCTGTCCGCCGACGGCACCCCCACACGCGACATCGTTGCCATGATGACCGGCCGGAACGTCGCGTACGTCTTCCCCGACCGCCCCCCGGCCCCGCCGCCCCGCACCCGGACGCCCGTCCTGAGGGCCGAAGGGCTGGCCCGGGAGGGGGAGTTCGCCCCGGTCGACCTGGAGGTGTGGCCGGGCGAGATCGTCGGCCTCGCCGGGCTCGTCGGCTCCGGACGCTCCGAGATCCTGGAGACCGTCTACGGCGCCCGCCGCCCCACCGCCGGCCGTGTCCTCGTCGACGGCCGCCCGCTGCGACCGGGCAGCGTCCGCGCCGCCGTCCGCGCCGGCCTGGGGCTCGCCCCCGAGGAACGCAAGGCGCAGGGCCTGCTGATGCTCGAATCCGTGACGCGCAACGTCTCCGTGTCGTCCCTGTCCCGCTTCTCCCGCGGCGGCTGGATCGACCGGGCCGCGGAACGCGCCGCCGCCCGGACCGCCACCCGGGAGCTGTCGCTGCGCCCCGACAACCCCGACGCCCGGATCCGCACCCTCTCCGGCGGCAACCAGCAGAAGGCGGTCCTCGCCCGCTGGCTGCTGCGCGGCTGCCGCGTCCTCCTCCTCGACGAACCGACCCGCGGCGTGGACGTCGGTGCCCGCGCCGAGCTGTACGCCGTGATCCGCCGCCTCGCCGACGACGGGCTCGCCGTCCTGCTGGTCTCCAGCGAGGTGCCCGAAGTGCTGGGCCTCGCCGACCGGGTGCTGGTGCTCCGGGAGGGCCGGGTGGTGCACACGGCGCCCGCCCGGGAGCTCGACGAACACCGCGTACTCGACCTTGTGATGGAAGGGAGCCCGACGTCATGACGCAGCCCGCTCCGGTCACGACCGCCGAACCACCCGTCGGCAAAGCCGGTGGCCGGCCGCCCCTGGGGCTGCGGGCCGACGTCCGCAACCTCTCCCTCCTCGGCGTCCTCGCCGTGCTGACGGCGGTCGGCGGCATCACCAGGCCCGACCAGTTCCTCGACACCTCCAACCTCCAACTGGTGCTCACCCAGGCGTCCGTGATCGGCGTCGTCACCGTCGGCATGACGTTCGTCATCACCAGCGGGGGCATCGACCTGTCGGTCGGCGCGATCGTCGCCCTCGCGTCCGTCTGGGCGACCACCGTCGCCACCCAGGAGTACGGCTTCGCCGGGATCCTCTTCACCGCCGTGGTGGTGGGGCTGGGCTGCGGCCTGGTGAACGGCGTCCTCATCGCGTACGGGGGGATGGTGCCCTTCATCGCGACGCTGGCCATGCTCGCCTCGGCGCGCGGCCTCGCCCTGCAGATCACCGACGGCCGCACCCAGATCGTCACCGTCCAGTCCGTCCTGGACCTCGGCGTCCCGGACGCGTACGTGCTCGGCGTCCCGCCGCTCGTCCTGGTCTTCGCCGCCGTCACCGCCGCCGGCTGGCTGGTGCTGAACCGCACCACCTTCGGCCGGCGCACCGTCGCCGTCGGCGGCAACGCGGAGGCGGCGCGGCTCGCCGGGATCGACGTGCGCCGCCAGCGCCTCTACCTCTACCTGCTGTCGGGCCTGTGCTGCGGCATCGCGGCCTTCCTGCTGATCGTGCTCGCCGGGTCGGGCCAGAACACCAACGGCAACCTGTACGAGCTCGACGCGATCGCCGCCGCGATCATCGGAGGCACCCTCCTCAGCGGCGGCCGCGGCACCATCGTCGGCTCGGTGCTCGGTGTCCTCGTCTTCACCACCATCACCAACATCTTCGCCCTGAACAACCTCCAGAGCGACGTCCAGCAGATCGCCAAGGGCGCGATCATCGTCGCCGCCGTCCTGGTCCAGCGCCGCACCGCCCGCGGCTCCGGCGAGGTCTGACACCCCGCGCCCCACTGCCCCACTGCCCCCCTGCCCGCACCGCCGCACCGCCGCACACCGGAAGGGTTGATCCGTCATGCCGCAAACCAGCCGCAGAGGACTGCTGTTCGGCACCGCCGCCGTCTCCGCCGGCGCCCTGCTGACCGCCTGCACCAGCAACGAGCCCAAGAACTCCGCCCCCGCCGCCGACAACGCCCCCGCCGCCGACGACAAGCCCGGCACGCCCGTCACCATCGGGTTCGCCGGTCCGCAGGCCGACCACGGCTGGCTCAACGCGATCAACCAGAACGCCAAGCGGCGGGCGGAGAAGTACTCCGAGGTCACCCTGGAGATCACCGAGGGGTCGAACGACACCGCCGCGCAGATCGGCCAGATCCAGACCCTGATCAACAAGAAGGTCGACGTCCTGGTGATCCTGCCGGCCGACGGCAAGGCCCTCACCCAGGTCGGCCTCCAGGCGATGAAGGCCGGCATCCCCGTCATCAACCTCGACCGGGTCTTCGCCTCCCCGCAGGCGTACCGCTGCTGGATCGGCGGCGACAACTACGGCATGGGACTCAACGCCGGCCGGTACATCGGCGAACAGCTCAAGGACAAGCCGGACGCCAAGGTCGTGGAGCTGGCCGGGCTCGACAACCTGGAGCTGACCAAGCAGCGCACCCAGGGCTTCGACGACGCCCTGAAGAACTACCCCAACATCAGGAAGGTGGCACGGCAGGCGGCCGAGTTCACCGTCGAGTCCGGGCAGGCCAAGATGGCCCAGCTCCTCCAGGCCCAGCAGCAGTTCGACGCCCTGTGGAACCACGACGACGACCAGGGCGTGGGCGCCCTGCGCGCCATCCAGCAGGCGGGCCGCGACGACTTCCTGATGGTCGGCGGGGCGGGCGCCAAGTCGGCGATGGACGCCATCAAGGCCGGTGACAGCGTGCTCAGGGCGACCGTCCTCTACCCGCCGACCATGGCCGCATCCGCCATCGACCTGGCCCGCGCGCTGGGCCAGAAGAAGGGCGTCGGCGGCATGTCGGAGCTGGAGATCCCCGCCTCGATCACCCTGTACTCGGCCGTGGTGACCAAGGACAACGTCGACGAGTACCTGCCGACGGGCTTCAGCTGATCCGCTGCGCCCGCCCCGCACCGAGCAACCGACGAGGAGGAACCGTATGGCCGGGAAGGTACGGACCGACGGCCGCGCCGCAGGGCGGACCCTGGGGATCGGCATGGTCGGGTACGCGTTCATGGGCGCCGCCCACTCCCAGGGGTGGCGCACCGTGGGCCGGGTCTTCGACCTGCCGCTGCGGCCGGTGCTCGCCGCCGTCTGCGGACGCGACGCCACCGCCGTGCGGGCCGCGGCGGACAGACACGGGTGGGCGGCCACCGAGACCGACTGGCGGGACCTCGTCGCACGCGACGACGTCGACGTGGTGGACGTCTGCACCCCGGGCGACAGCCACGCCGAGATCGCCGTCGCCGCGCTGGAGGCGGGCAAGCACGTGCTGTGCGAGAAGCCCCTGGCCAACACCGTCGCCGAGGCGGAGGCCATGGCCGCGGCCGCCGCGCGGGCCCGAGACCGGGGGCAGGCCGCCATGGTCGGCTTCAACTACCGGCGGGTGCCCGCCATGGCGTACGCGCGGGAGCTGGTCGCCGACGGGCGGCTGGGCGCCCTGCGCCACGTACGGCTGACCTACCTCCAGGACTGGCTGGTCGACCCGGACTTCCCGCTCACCTGGCGGCTGGAGCGCGAGCACGCCGGGTCCGGGGCCCTCGGCGACCTGGGCGCGCACATCGTGGACCTGGCGCAGTACCTGGCGGGGGAGCCGATCGTGGGGGTGTCGGCGCTGACCGAGACCTTCGTGCGCGAGCGCCCGCTGCCCGCCGGCGCGCCGGCCGGTCTCTCGGCGTCGGGGGGCGCCGGGCGCGGGACGGTGACGGTGGACGACGCGGCGCTGTTCACCGGCCGGCTGGCGTCGGGGGCGCTCGTGTCGTTCGAGGCCACCCGGATGGCGGCAGGCCGCAAGAACGCGCTGCGGCTGGAGATCAACGGCGCACGGGGCTCGCTCGCCTTCGACCTGGAACGGCTCAACGAGCTGTCGTTCTACGACGGGGGTGAGCCCGCGCGGTCGGCCGGTTTCCGGCGCATCCTCGTCACCGAGCCGGACCACCCCTACCTGGAGGCGTGGTGGCCGCCGGGGCACGCCCTCGGCTACGAGCACACCTTCGCCCACCAGGCGCGCGACCTGGTCCACGCCATCGCCTCGGGCGCCGAGCCGGTGCCGTCCTTCGCGGACGGGCTGCGGGTGCAGCGGGTGCTCGCCGCCGTGGAGGAGAGCGCCGAGAAGAACGCCGTCTACACCCCCGTACCGCTGTAGGAGGTCCGCCGTGCCCCGTCCCTTCACCCTCTTCACCGGCCAGTGGGCCGACCTGCCGCTGGAGGAGGTCTGCCGCCTGGCCCGCGACTTCGGCTACGACGGTCTCGAACTCGCCTGCTGGGGCGACCACTTCGAGGTCGACAAGGCGCTGGCCGACCCCGCCTACCTGCACGGGCGGCGGGCGCTGCTCGACAAGTACGGCCTGGAGTGCTGGGCGGTCTCCAACCACCTGGTCGGCCAGGCCGTCTGCGACGATCCCATCGACGAGCGCCACCGGGCGATCGTGCCGGGCCGGATCTGGGGCGACGGCGACCCCGAGGGCGTACGGCGGCGGGCGGCGCGGGAACTGGCGGACACCGCGCGGGCGGCGGCCGCCTTCGGCGTACGCACGGTCGTCGGGTTCACCGGGTCGTCCATCTGGCACCTGGTGGCGATGTTCCCGCCGGTGCCGGAGCGGATGGTCGAGCGCGGGTACGAGGACTTCGCCGAGCGCTGGAACCCGATCCTGGACGTGTTCGACGCCGAAGGGGTGCGGTTCGCCCACGAGGTCCACCCCAGCGAGATCGCCTACGACTACTGGACCACACAGCGGGCCCTGGAGGCGGTGGACCGGCGCCCGGCCTTCGGGCTCAACTTCGACCCGAGTCACTTCGTGTGGCAGGACCTGGACCCGGTGGGTTTCCTGTACGACTTCCGGGACCGGATCTACCACGTCGACTGCAAGGAGGCGCGTCGGCGGCTCGACGGGCGCAACGGCCGGCTCGGCTCCCACCTGCCGTGGGGCGACCCGCGGCGCGGCTGGGACTTCGTGTCGGCCGGGCACGGTGACGTGCCGTGGGAGGACGTCTTCCGGATGCTGCGCTCGATCAGGTACGACGGGCCGGTGTCCGTGGAGTGGGAGGACGCGGGCATGGACCGGCTGACGGGCGCCCCGGAAGCGCTTGCCACGCTGAAGCGGTACGACTTCGACCCGCCCGCGGCCTCCTTCGACGCCGCGTTCGGCGGCTCGGGCTGAGCGAGAAGAACCAGGTGGGAGGGGTGGGGAAGGCCCGGTGGCGGTCCGTGCCACCGGGCGGTCCGGGCTGCCCGGTGACGCCTTTGTCCACCGGTGGGAGAAGGTGTCACCGACCTTGCGCACAAGGGCTTTCGGTGCGCGGACAACCCGGCTAACGTCCCTCCCGTGCCGCCCTGAGGTGTACAGGACACCCCTGGCGGGTCCGGCCGTGATCCCCGCCGGCGACCGGTCGTGACGGCGCACGACGGACCCCGGACGACCCGGCGCGGCACCCCGGCACGTAACCGCCCCGAGCCGGAAGCACCACCCGGAGCAAGGACCATCCCGAGCCGGAAGCACCACCCGGAGCAAGGACCACGACCCGGAGCCAGGACCACCACCCGGGAGCCGCCCGGCCGGGGCACCAGCCCGCACCCCGGCCCTTTCCGGAGGACATTCGTGCACAGAAAACGGCCAGGAGCGCGCAGAGCGCTCGCTCTCCTCACCGGCGGCCTGATCGCCGTGACGTCGTTCGCCCTCGGCACGCCGCCCGTCCTGGCGGCCGACACCCCCGCCCCCGCGGCGGCCGAGGAGCAGTTCCAGCAGGTCACCCTCGCCAAGGGCGGCGAGGAGGTCGGCGAACCCATGTCGCTGGCCGTGATGCCCGACCGCAGCGTGCTGCACACCTCGCGCAACGGCGAACTGCGGCGCACCGACGCCGCCGGCAACACCGAGGTCATCGGCACCGTCCCGGTCTACTCCCACGACGAGGAGGGGCTCCAGGGCGTCGCCCTCGACCCCGGCTTCGCCCGGAACCGCGCCATTTTCCTGTACTACGCGCCCCCGCTCGACACCCCGGCCGGTGACGCCCCCAACGACGGCGCGGCCGCGGACTTCGCCCCGTACGACGGCGTCAACCGGCTCTCCCGCTTCACGCTGAAGCCGGACGGCACCCTCGACAACACCAGTGAGAAGAAGGTTCTCGACATCCCCGCGACGCGCGGCATCTGCTGCCACGTCGGCGGCGACATCGACTTCGACGCGCAGGGCAACCTCTATCTGTCGACGGGCGACGACTCCAACCCGTTCGCCTCCGACGGCTTCACCCCCATCGACGAGCGGCCCACCCGCAACCCGGCCTTCGACGCCCGCCGCACCTCGGGCAACACCAACGACCTGCGCGGGAAGATCCTCCGCATCAAGGTCGCCGACGACGGCTCGTACACCGTCCCGGACGGCAACCTCTTCGCCCCCGGCACGGCCAGGACCCGGCCCGAGATCTACGCGATGGGCTTCCGCAACCCGTTCCGCTTCAGCGTCGACCAGCGGACCGGCGTGCTGTACGTCGGCGACTACGGACCCGACGCGGGCGCCGCCGACCCCGCGCGCGGCCCGGCCGGCCAGGTCGAGTTCGCCCGCGTGACCCGGCCCGGCAACTTCGGCTGGCCCTTCTGCACGGGCGACAACGACCCGTACGTGGACTACGACTTCGCCACCAAGGTGTCCGGAGCCACCTTCGACTGCGCGGCGCCGAAGAACGACTCGCCGCACAACACCGGCCTCGTCGACCTCCCGCCGGCCGAACCCGCGTGGATCCCCTACGACGGCGGGTCGCTGCCCGAGTTCGGCACCGGCTCGGAGTCGCCGATGGGCGGCCCGGTGTACCGGTACGACGCCGCAAACCCCTCGCCGGTGAAGTTCCCGGAGAGCTTCGACGGGGACTTCTTCGCCGGTGAGTTCGGCCGCCGCTGGATCAAGCGCATCGAGCACGGCCCGGACGGGACCGTGCAATCCGTCAGCCCCGTGCCCTGGACCGGGACGCAGGTGATGGACATGGCGTTCGGCCCCGACGGCGCGCTGTACGTCCTCGACTACGGCACCGCCTGGTTCGGCGGCGACGAGAACTCCGGCCTCTACCGGATCGAGAACGCCACCGGAGGCCGCTCGCCGGTCGCCGAGGCGTCGGCGAACAGGACGTCCGGCACGGCACCGCTGCGGGTCGCCTTCTCGTCGGCGGGCACCACGGACGCCGACGGCGACCCGCTGACGTACAGCTGGGACTTCGGCGACGGCACGGGGACATCGACGGCCGCGAACCCGACGTACACCTACCGCAGGAACGGCACCTACACCGCGACCGTCACCGCACGCGACGCCTCGGGCCGCACCGGCTCGGCCAGCGTGCGCGTCGTCGTCGGCAACACGGCCCCCAGGGTGACGCTCGACCTCCCGGCCGACGGCGCGCTGTTCGGCTTCGGCGACGAGATCCCGTTCAAGGTGACCGTCACCGACCCCGAGGACGGCACCGTCGACTGCGCCAAGGTCAAGGTCACGTACATCCTCGGCCACGACAGCCACGGCCACCCCGTCACCTCCGCCAACGGCTGCACCGGCACCATCAGGACATCGGCCGACGGCGGCCACGACCCCAACGCCAACATCTTCGGAGTGTTCGACGCCGAGTACACCGACGGGGGAGGGGGCGGGCAGGCCGCGCTGACCAGCCACGACCAGGCCCAGCTCCAGCCCCGGCACCGGCAGGCCGAGCACTTCTCGGCACAGTCCGGCACCCGCACCCACGACAAGGCCACCGCGCACGGCGGCAGGACCGTCGGCGACATCGAGGACGGCGACTGGATCTCCTTCACGCCCTACAACCTGACCGGGTCCACCAAGCTGACCGCCCGGATCTCCTCGGGCGGAGCGGGCGGCTTCCTGGAGGTACGCACCGGCTCGGCGACCGGCCCGCTGCTGGGCTCCGCCCCCGTCCCCGTGACCGGCGGGTGGGAGACCTTCCAGGACGTGGACGTGCCGCTGAGGGCCGTACCCAAGCGGACCACACAGCTCTTCCTGGTCTTCAAGGGCGGCACGGGAGCCCTGTACGACATCGACGACTTCGAGCTGTCGAACACGCCTCCCGACCGGACCGCCAAACGGGTCCTGGTCTTCTCCAGGACCGCCGGCTTCCGGCACGACTCCATCCCGGCCGGGATCACCGCCCTGAAGGAACTGGGCGCGTCCAGCAACATCACGGTCGACGCCACGGAGACCGCCGCCCAGTTCACCACCAGCAACCTCGCCCGGTACGACGCGGTGGTGTTCCTGTCCACCACCGGTGACGTCCTCGACGACGCGCAGCAGAAGGCGTTCGAGCACTACGTCGCCACCGGCGGCGGATACGTCGGCGTCCACGCCGCCGCCGACACCGAGTACGACTGGGAGTTCTACGGCGGCCTCGTCGGCGCCCGCTTCGCCTCCCACCCGCACGTCCAGTCCGCGACCATCCGCGCCGAGGACCACCAGCACCCCGCCACGGCACACCTCCCCGCCGCCGGCTGGGAACGCACCGACGAGTGGTACGACTACCGCACCAACCCGCGCGGACAGGCACGGATCCTCGCCACCCTCGACGAGACCACCTACGAGGGCGGCACCATGAAGGGCGACCACCCCATCGCCTGGTGCCGCAGCTACGAGGGCGGGCGCGCCTTCTACACCGGCGGCGGCCACACCGCCGCGTCGTACACCGAACCCGCCTTCCGGCAGCACCTCCTCGGCGGCCTGCGGTACGCCACCGGACAGGTGAAGGCCGACTGCTCCCCGCGGACCGGCCACCGGCCCCTGTTCAACGGACACACCCTGGACGGCTGGAAGCAGGCCGGACCGGGGAGGTTCACCGTCGTGGACGGTGAACTGCGCACCGAGGGCGGCATGGGGATGCTCTGGTACCGGGCGAAGGAACTGTCGTCCTACTCGCTGAAGCTCGACTGGAAGATGACGGGCGACGACAACTCCGGCGTCTTCGTCGGCTTCCCGGCGTCCGACGACCCCTGGTCCGCCGTGAACAAGGGCTACGAGATCCAGATCGACGCCACGGACGCCGCCGACCGCACGACCGGCGCGGTCTACGGCTTCAAGTCGGCGAACCTCAAGGCCCGCGACCGGGTCCTGCGGCCGCCGGGCCAGTGGAACCACTACGAGATCAAGGTCCAGGGCGAGCGGCTCCAGGTGTTCCTCAACGGTGTGAAGATCAACGACTTCACCAACACCGACCCGGCCCGCAGCCTCAGGGACGGCCACATCGGCATCCAGAACCACGGTGCCGACGACCACGTGTCGTTCCGCGACATCCAGCTCGAGGAGCTGCCCCCGTCCCCGTAGGGGGTGGCGCCCGCACAGGCCGGCGGCGGGCGGGGAGGCGCCGTACCCCCCGCCCGCCGTCTTCGACGCACCACACCCAGGGAGGCAGGCCATGCTCGAAGAACGTCGTGCCGGAGACGTCGGCGTCTGGTTCGTCGGCGCCCGAGGCTCCGTCGCCACCACCGCCGTCGCGGGGTGCGCGGCCGTCGCCGCCGGACTGCGGCCCCCGACGGGCATGGTCACCGAGACCCCGCCGTTCGCCGCGTCCGGCCTGCCCGCCCTGACCTCCCTCGTCTTCGGCGGACACGACACGGCGGCGTGCCCCCTGCCCAAGCGGGCGGAGGAACTCACCGCGGCGGGGGTCCTCCCGCACGGCCTCGCCGACGCCGTACGCGGTGAACTCACCGCCGCGGACGCCGAGATCCGCCCCGGCGGCCCCTCGGCCGGAGACACCCGCACCGACGACGCGCTCATCGCGTCCTTCACCTCCGACATCACCGGCTTCACCCGCCGCCACCACCTGTCCCGCACCGTCGTGATCAACGTCGCCTCCACCGAATCCGCCCCCGGCCCGGACGACCCCCGCCCCGCGCCCAGCTCCCTCTACGCGGCCGCCGCGCTGCGCGCCGGCTGCCCCTACGTCAACTTCACCCCCTCCACCGGGCTGCGCACCACCGCCCTCACCGAGGCCTTCGCCGCCCGCGGGCTGCCCCACGCGGGCCGCGACGGCAAGACCGGCCAGACCCTCCTGCGCTCCGTGCTCGCCCCGATGTTCGTGCAGCGCGCCCTGTCCGTACGGGCCTGGTCGGGCACCAACCTCCTGGGCGGCGGCGACGGAGCGGCCCTGGCCGACCCGGCCGCGGCGGCCGCGAAGAACGCGGGCAAGGAACGGGTCCTCACCGACACGCTCGGCCACACCCCGCAGGGCGAGGTCCACATCGACGACGTACCGGCCCTCGGCGACTGGAAGACCGCCTGGGACCACATCGCCTTCGACGGGTTCCTCGGCTCCCGGATGGTCCTCCAGACCATCTGGCAGGGCTGCGACTCGGCCCTGGCCGCGCCTCTCGTCCTGGACCTCGCCCGGCTCGTCGCCCGCGCCCACGAGGCCGGCCTGTCCGGGCCGCTGCCCGGGCTCGGCTTCTACTTCAAGGACCCCGACGGCGGACCGGCGGCCCTCGCCGACCAGTACGCCGCGCTCCTCGCCTTCGCCGCCCGGCTCCGGGACGCCCGGTGACCGGCCCCGGCGGCCGGCCGCGCGGGGCACGCCGACGGGCCTGGGCCGAACTCCTGCGGGTGTCCGCCCTGTTCACGGTCCCCGGCGACGCGCTCGCGGGCGCCTCGGCCGCGGGCCTGCGCCCCAACCGGCGCACCGCGCTCGCCATCGGCTCCTCCCTCTGCCTGTACGAGGCGGGCATGGCCCTCAACGACTGGGCCGACCGCGACGAGGACGCCGTCGACCGCCCGCACCGCCCCATCCCCTCGGGCCGCGTCACCCCCCGCGCCGCCCTGGCCGCGTCGGCGGCCCTGACGGCCACCGGCCTCGCCCTCGCCGCCCGCGCCGGCCGCGGCCCCCTCACGGTCGCGACCGCCCTGGCCGCCACCGTCTGGGCCTACGACCTGCGCCTGAAGCACACCCGCGCCGCCCCCGCCGCCATGGCCACGGCCCGCGCCCTCGACCTCCTCCTCGGCGCGACCGCCACGGCGGCCAACCCCCGCACCCCCGCGCGGCCCCCCGCGGCCGGCGCACCACCCCGCCCCCCGGCCCGCAGGCCCACCACCGCCCGCGGTACGCCCCCTGGGCCGGCCACCACCACCGCCACCACCCGCCACCGGCCGCGCCGGCGCCCCCCGGCCCCGCCACCCGCCGCCCGGCGCGGGACCGCCCACCGCGCCCCGGCGACGGCCGCCCTGCCGTCCGCCGCCCTGCTCGGCGCGCACACCTACGCGGTGACCGCCGTCTCCCGCCACGAGGCCCACGGCGGCTCGACGGCCGCCCCCCTCGGGGCGCTCGCGGCCACCGCCCTCCTCGGCGCCCTGGCGTCCCGCGCCCCGGCCACGGCCGGCACCGGCCACCGCCGCACCGCGACCCTCACCGCGGCCGCCTACTTCCGCACCGCCGCCGTCCCCCTGCTCCACGCGGCACTGAACCCCTCACCACCCCTCACCCGGCGCGCCGTCGGCGGCGGCATCCGCGCCATGATCCCCCTCCAGGCCGCGCTCGCCGCCCGCAGCGGAGCCACGGTCACCGGGCCGGCCCTCATGGGCCTCGCCCCGCTCGCCCGCGCCCTCGCCCGGAAGGTGAGCCCCACATGACCGCCCCCCGTCCCGGCGCCACCCCCGGCCCCGCCCCCCGAACGGCGGCCCCCGAAACCACCACCGTTCCCCGGACCACCCCCGCCGCCCCCGCCCTGCGCTTCGGTTACGGCACCAACGGCCTCACCGACCTCCGCCTGGAGGACGCCCTCGTCCTCCTCGCCGACCTCGGCTACGACGGCGTCGGCCTGACCCTCGACCACATGCACCTCGACCCCCTCGCCCCCGACCTGGCCGCCCGCACCTCCCGGGTCGCCCGCCGCCTCGGCGACCTCGGCCTGGGCGTCACCGTCGAGACCGGCGCCCGCTACGTCCTCGACCCGCGCCGCAAACACGGCCCCTCCCTCCTCGACCCCGACCCCGACGGCCGGGCCGCCCGCACCCGCCTCCTGCGACGCGCCGTCCAGGTCGCCGCGGACCTCGGCGCGCACGCGGTGCACTGCTTCAGCGGCACCACCCCCCACGACACCCCGCCCACCGACACCACCACCGCCTGGAAACGGCTCGGGGAATCACTCGCACCCGTCCTCGACAACGCGGCCGCCGCCGGTGTCCCGCTCGCCGTCGAACCCGAACCCGGCCACCTCCTCGCCACCCTCGCCGACTTCCACCACCTGCGCCGCCACCTCGGCGACCCCGGCCCCGACCTCCTCGGCCTCACCCTCGACATCGGACACTGCCAGTGCCTGGAGCCGGCCGCCCCCGCCGACTGCGTCCGCGACGCGGCGCCCTGGCTCCGCCACGTACAGATCGAGGACATGCGCCGCGGCATCCACGAACACCTGCCGTTCGGCGACGGCGAGATCGACTTCCCGCCCGTCCTGGAGGCCCTGGCCGCCACCGGATACCAGGGCCTGACGGTCGTCGAACTGCCCCGCCACTCCCACGCGGGCCCCGAACTCGCCCGCGCGTCGATCGACTTCCTCCGCCACCCGGCCGGCCCGAAGGGAGCAACGGCACCGTGACAGCCACCCGCGAGGACCCGGACGACCACCTCCACGAAGCGGCCGAAGCCTGGCTGCACGACGCCCTCGCCGAGGCCGCGCAGGCCGCCGCCGCACCGCCCGAGCCGACGAGCCCCTACGTGTCGGCCTCCTGGGAACTGCGGTTCGCCGCCGCCGGCCGCCACTGCGGACCCCGGCACGCGGACTTCGTACGCACCCTCCTCCTCCGCACCGCCCGCGCCGACCCGGACACGCTCACCCGCCTCTACCGGCACGGCACCGCCGCCGAGCGCCGCGCCGTCCTGCTCGCCCTCCCCGCGCTCGTCCCGGGCCCCGAGGCCCTGCCCCTCGTCGAGGACGCCCTGCGCACCCACGACACCCGGCTGCTCGCCGCGGCCGTCGGCCCCTACGCGGCCACCCACCTCCCCCCGCACGCCTGGCGCCACGCCGTCCTCAAGTGCCTCTTCACGGGCGTCCCCGTCGACACCGTCGCCGACCTGCCCCGGCGGGCCCGCCACGACACCGAACTGGCCCGGATGCTCCGCGACCACGCCGACGAACGCACCGCCGCCGGGCGCCCCGTCCCCGCCGACCTCCACCGCGTCCTCGCCCTGACCGTCCCCCCGGAGGAGTCCTGATGCGCATCTTCGACCCGCACATCCACATGACCTCCCGCACCACGGACGACTACCAGGCCATGTACGACGCCGGGGTCCGCGCCCTCGTCGAACCCTCCTTCTGGCTCGGCCAGCCCCGCACCGCGCCCGCCAGCTTCTTCGACTACTTCGACTCCCTCCTCGGCTGGGAACCCTTCCGCGCCGCCCAGTACGGCATCGCCCACCACTGCACGCTGGCCCTCAACCCCAAGGAGGCCAACGACCCCCGCTGCACCCCCGTCCTCGACGCCCTGCCCCGCTACCTCGTCAAGGACTCCGTGGTCGCCGTCGGCGAGATCGGCTACGACTCCATGACCCCCGCGGAGGACACCGCCCTCGCCGCCCAGCTCCAGCTCGCCGTCGACCACGGCCTGCCCGCCCTGGTCCACACCCCCCACCGCGACAAGCTCGCCGGGCTGCGCCGCACCGTCGACGTCGTCCGCGAGTCCCACCTCCCGCCGGAGCGGGTGCTGCTCGACCACCTCAACGAGACCACCGTGAAGGAAGCCGCCGACAGCGGCGCCTGGCTCGGCTTCTCCATCTACCCCGACACCAAGATGGACGAGGACCGCATGGTCGCCGTCCTGCGGAGCCACGGGACGGAACGCGTCCTGGTCAACTCGGCCGCCGACTGGGGGAGGAGCGACCCCCTCAAGACCCGCCGGGTCGGCGACGCCATGCTCGCCGCCGGCTTCACCGACGACGACGTCGACCAGGTCCTGTGGCGCAACCCCGTCGCCTTCTACGGCCTCAGCGGACGGCTCCACCTCGACCTCCCCTCCCCGGCCGCCCTCCACGAGGGCAACTCCGTCCTCCGCGGCGGGGAATGAGGGCCGGCGATGCGCTTCCGCCACCCGGACGGCTCCACCCTCCACCTCGCCTACTGCACCAACGTCCACCCCGCCGAAACGCTCGACGGAGTCCTCGCCCAGCTCCGCGACCACTGCGAACCGGTCCGCAGACGCCTCGGCCGCGACCGCCTCGGCATCGGCCTCTGGCTCGCCAGGGCCGCCGCGCACGCCCTCACCACCGACCCCGCCGCCCTGCGCGGCCTGAAGGCCGAACTCGACCGCCGGGGACTGGAGGTCGTCACCCTCAACGGCTTCCCCTACGAGGGCTTCGGCACCGGCGAGGTCAAACACCGCGTCTACCAGCCCGACTGGACCCGCCCCGAGCGGCTGGCCCACACCACCGACCTGGCCCGTCTCCTCGCCGCCCTCCTCCCCGCGGACGTCACCGAGGGGTCGGTCTCCACCCTCCCGCTCGCCTGGCGAACCCCCTTCGACACCGCCGCGGCCGCCCGCGCGCGCACCGCGCTCACCACCCTCGCCGAGCGCCTGGACGCCCTCGAGGACCTCACCGGCCGGTCCATCCGCATCGGCCTCGAACCCGAACCCGGCTGCACCATCGAGACCACCGCCGACGCGATCGGCCCGCTCACCGAGGTGTCCAGCCCCCGCATCGGCGTCTGCGTCGACACCTGTCACCTCGCCACCTCCTTCGAGGACCCCCGCACCGCCGTCGACGCCCTGGTGGCCGCCGGCGTCCCCATCCCCAAGGTCCAGCTGTCCGCCGCCCTCCACGCCGAACACCCCCACCTCCCCGAAGTCCGCGCCGCCCTCGCCGCCTTCGCCGAACCCCGCTTCCTGCACCAGACCCGCACCAGCACCGCCGCCGGCCTGCGCGGCACCGACGACCTCCCCGACGCCCTCCACGGCGACGTGCTCCCCGACGGCGGCCCCTGGCGGTCCCACTTCCACGTCCCCCTGCACCGCCCGCCCGCCGCGCCCCTCACCTCCACCCTCCCCGTCCTCCGCGACGCCCTGCACCGGCTCGTCGGCGGCCCCGCCCCGCACACCCGCCACCTCGAAGTGGAGACCTACACCTGGCAGGCGCTCCCGCCCGGCCTGCGCCCCCGCACCCGGGGCCGGCTCGCCGACGGCATCGCCGCCGAACTCACCCTCGCCCGCGACCTCCTCACCGACCTCGGCCTCAAGGAACTCCCATGAACCGGCCCACGCCCCTCCTGGTCCTGGACGTCGTCGGTCTCACCCCCCGGCTCCTGGAGCACATGCCCCGCCTCAGGAGCCTGGCGCGGTCCGGCTCCCACGCCCCGCTCGGCACCGTCCTGCCCGCCGTCACCTGCGCCGCCCAGTCCACGTTCCTCACCGGCGCCCTCCCCTCCGGACACGGCATCGTCGGCAACGGCTGGTACTTCCGCGAGCTCGGCGACGTCCTGCTGTGGCGCCAGCACAACGGACTGGTCGGCGGCGACAAACTCTGGGACGCCGCCCGCCGCGCCCACCCCGGCTACACCGTCGCCAACATCTGCTGGTGGTACGCCATGGGCGCCGACACCGACATCACCGTCACCCCCCGCCCCGTCTACTACGCCGACGGCCGCAAGGAACCCGACTGCTACACCCGGCCCCCGGCCCTGCACGACGAACTCACCGGCACGCTCGGCACCTTCCCCCTCTTCCACTTCTGGGGCCCCGGCGCCGGCATCGCCTCCAGCCGGTGGATCGTCGACGCCACCCGCCACGTCCTGCGCACCCGCGGCCCCGACCTCGCCCTGAGCTACCTGCCGCACCTCGACTACGACCTCCAGCGCTACGGCCCCGACGACCCCCGCTCCCACCGTGCCGCCACCGAGCTCGACTCCGTCATGGCCCCCCTCCTCGACGACGCCGAAGCGGAAGGCCGCACCGTCGTCGCCCTCTCCGAGTACGGCATCACCCGGGTGGACCGGCACGTCGACATCAACCGCGCCCTGCGCCGCGCCGGTCTGCTCGAGGTCCACACCCAGGACGGCATGGAGTACCTGGACCCCACCGCGTCCCGGGCGTTCGCCGTCGCCGACCACCAGATCGCCCACGTCTACGTACGACACCCGGAGAACCCGGAGAACCTGGCCGCCGCCCGCGCCGCCCTCGCCGACCTGCCCGGCATCGACACGCTCCTCGACGACGAGGGCAAGAAGGCCCACGGACTGGACCACCCCCGCTCGGGAGAACTCGTCGCCCTCGCCGCGCCCGACGCCTGGTTCACCTACTACTACTGGCTCGACGACGCACGCGCGCCCGACTTCGCCCGGCTCGTCGAGATCCACCGCAAGCCCGGCTACGACCCCGTCGAGCTGTTCATGGACCCCCTCGACCCCTACGTCCGCGTCAAGGCGGCCACGGCACTCGCCCGCAAGAAGCTCGGCATGCGCTACCGCATGGCGGTCGTCCCCCTCGACCCCTCACCCGTCCGCGGCAGCCACGGCCGCCTCCCCCCGAGCGACGACGAAGGTCCGCTCATCGTGTGCTCCACCCCCCGCGCACTCCCGGGCCGCGTCGCGGCCACCGATGTGAAAGCGCTGCTGCTCGCACTCGCCGGTCTGCACTGATCCCCAGCGACCTCCAGTGAAGCAGAAGCCACCGACAACGAGGAGTTATCCACATGCCGCTCACGCCCAGGACCACCGACCCCGAACTCGCGCGCACACTCAGCAGACGGAACATGCTCGGGGTCGCCGCCGGCGCCACCGCCGCCGCCCTGCTCGGCGGCGCGACCACCGCGTCGGCCGCCGGCACCGCGCCCGTCCCAGGCACCGCGTCGGCCGCCGGCCGGGGACGCCCCGTCCTGCCCCCGGGGCGCCTCGGCATACAGCTGTACTCCCTGCGCGACAAGGTCTCCACCCTCGGCTTCGCCAGGGTCTTCGAGGAGCTGCGGCGCTTCGGCTACGACGAGGTCGAGTACGCCGGCTACTCCCAGGGCTCCGCCGGCCCCCTCACCCTCGCCCAGCTCAGGCGCCTCACCCGCGACCACGGCCTGCGCGCCATCGGCAGCCACGTCGGCTACTACTCCGACGACCCCGGCGCGTACACCTTCGCCCAGAACCTCACCAAGGTCCTCGACGACGCCCAGGCCCTCGGCCTGAAACACATCGGCACCGCCTCCGGCCCCTGGCGCTACGGCGCCACCGTGGACGGCTGGAAGCGCTGCGCCGAGGAGTTCAACCACTACGGCGCCGAGGCGAGGAAGCGCGGCATGAAGTTCTACCAGCACAACCACGCCGAGGAGTTCTCCTTCGCCACCGACCGGCCCGACGTCCGCCTCTACGACGTCCTGCTCGCCGAGACCGACCCCGACCTCGTCTACCTGGAGATGGACATCTACTGGGCGTATGCCGGCCGGTTCCGGTTCGGCAGGCGTCCCGACGGCACGCCCGCCCCCTTCGACCCCCTCGCCTACGTACTGGAGCAGCCCGACCGCTACCCGCTCTTCCACGTCAAGGACGGCGAACGCGACGACACCGCCCGGGACGGCTACCGGATGGTGGACGTGGGCGACGGCGACATCGACTACCAGCGCTTCATCTCGGCCGTCGGCCGCACCCACGGCGGCCGGCGCGACCACCACTGGCAGGCCGAGCACGACAACCCGGCCGAGTCCCTCACCTTCGCCCGCAAGGCCGCCTCGCACCTCCACTCGCTGCGCGAGAAGGACTGCTGAGCGGACCCACGCCGAGGACCTACCCGATGCCCTGCCGGTCGGGCCGCAGCGCGAACGCCCGGTCGGCGGGCTGCGGCACCCCCCGCCCCCCCGCCCCCCGGAGGAGCGCCCGGTGCCGCAGCAGCGGCTCCCGCCGTTCCGCCGGGGTCAGCAGGAGCAGGTCGTCGATGGCCGCCAGCATCCGCCGCGTCACCTGGGCGCTCGGCACCGAGCAGGCCCTCAGCTCGGCGAAGGCGAGGTCCACCAGGTCGCCCCAGCCCGGCACGTCCCGGACCAGCCGTACCGCTCCCCGCCGGTCACGGTGCCGCACGGTCCCCAGGGGCCGGGGCGCCACGGCCGCCAGGTACTGCACGATCCGGTCGAGGCACTGGACGGCCGTCGTCGGGTCGTTCACCGCCGACGACATGGCCCGCAGCGCGATGTCGACCAGCTGCCGCAGCCCGAACGACACGTCCTGGTGGGACGTCCGCTCCACCCCCACCCACACCGCGGAACGCAGCGCCGCCGGGAGCGGCGCACGGCCACCGTGCACGGCCAGCACCGGAGTACCGGGCACCACGTAGTCCCCGATGCGTGGGATCAGCCGCAGCACCACGTCCTGCCGCCGTGCCAGCCGCACCAGGCGCGCCACGTCCACGTCCCGCAGCACCCCGGCCCGGCCCCGGTGCGCCACCCGGCCGGACTCCGGCGGCAGCGCCACCACCTCCGCCGCACCGGCCGGCTGCCGCCCCAGCGTCCGCAGCGCCTCCCTGGTGATCAGGTCCACCACCGGCCCCACCTGCATCAGCCGCAGCGTCGTCGTCACGTACGCGATGAACAGCAGCAGGCTCAGCAGCACCAGCAGCAGCGTGACCACCGACTGCACCAGGGGCACCGACGTCACGCGCGCCGGGTCCGTCGCGCTCTCGTACGACGTCAGGACGAGCAGCGAGAACAGGAACGTCGACAGGAAGACCGTCAGCGTCAGCTTGCTGATCCGGCTCCGGACGAAGATCCGCACCACCCGGGGCGTCAGCTGCCCGCTGGCCATCTGCACGGCCACCAGCGAGATGCTGAAGACGACACCGATGAAGGTCATCATGGCCGAGCTGACCGCGACCACGATCGTCTTGGCGTCCTCGGCAATCGCGGCGAGGTCACCGATCTCCGCGTACGCCCGCCGGTCCCGCAGGTGGTCGACGATCGCCTCGTCGACCGTCGCGGCCGCGATCCAGAGCACGATCGCACCCGCCAGCCCCGCGGTCGGCGCGAACCAGAACGTGTCCCTCAGATGCTCCCGGAGCGCCGACAGGGTGCGGGGCCTCCGGTACTCCGGCGCAAAGCTCACCCTCCGCACGCTATCCCTACGGTGCGTGCACCCGGCGAGACGCTGCGTATGTGTCGCCGCGCGGCGTCCCCGACGGCCCGCCCCGGCCGCCTGACCACGGGATATACGGGTGAAGGGCACCTCGAACCCCTGGTAGAGTTATCCATGTCGCCGCGGGGAACACCCCGCGAAACGACAGACACCTTGTCCGGGTGGCGGAATGGCAGACGCGCTAGCTTGAGGTGCTAGTGCCCTTTATCGGGCGTGGGGGTTCAAGTCCCCCCTCGGACACCACTGAAAACCCCAGTCCATCTGGGGTTTTTCTGTTTTCCGGGCCCGGGCTCGGGAAACGCCGGCGGGCCCGCACGGCGGCGGCCGCCGGGACGACCACGTTGTCGTCCCGGCGGCCGTCGTGCGACGGGGGTGGGCCGTTTACCACTCGGCGCCGATGGCGCCGCCCTTGTTCCAGCCGCCGGCGGCGATCTTGGAGCCGCCGGCCGATTCGAGGGCGGCGAACTTGCCCTTGTCCCACTCGAAGGCGTGGAAGCTGCCGTGGTCGTCGTCCTTGTCGTTGCCGCCGTGGGCGGCGGCGGGGACGGTGCCGAGGGCCATGGCAGCGGCGACGAGGGCCGTGCAGGCGAAGGCCTTCCTGAGCATGTGATCCTCCGTGGACGCGCCGCCCGGTCCGTCCGGGCGGGGTTCGCAGGGAGCCGTTCCCGGATTCGCGGGGAACGGCGCGCCCCCGAGGGTCGATCCCACCCTTTCGAGGGGGGCCCGGTCAGCGCATTTGGCGGCGCACCAGGTCGTACAGGTGGCCGTGGGGGTCGCCCAGGAGCGCGGCGGGCGGACCCTGCTCGACGACGCGGCCCGCCGACATGACGATCACCCGGTCGGCGTCCAGGACCGTCGACAGGCGGTGGGCGATCACCAGCCGGGTGGCGTCGAGCCGGCGAGTGGAGTCCATGACGGTGCGCTGCGCCGCGTTGTCCAGCGCGCTCGTCGCCTCGTCCAGGAACAGGATCCGGGGGCGGCGCACCAGGGCCTGGGCGATCATCAGCCGCTGCCGCTGGCCGCCGGAGATCGCCCCGCCGCCGGCGATCATCGTGTGCAGGCCCATCGGCATCCGCCGGATGTCCTCCGCCAGGCCGGCCATCTCGGCCGCCGCCCACACCTCCTCCTGCGAGAACGATTCGGCACCGCTGATGCAGTCCAGGATCGAGCCGGTCAGGGGCTGGGCGTTCTGCAGGACGACACCGCACTGGCGGCGCACCGCCGCCTGGTCGAGGGCGGTCAGGTCCTGCCCGTCGTACAGGACGCTGCCCGACACCGGCCGGTCGAAGCCGATCAGCAGGCGCAGGAGCGTCGACTTGCCGCAGCCGCTCGGGCCGACCACCGCGACGAACTCGCCCGGGCGGATGTCGAGCGACACGTCGTCCAGGACCAGGGGCGCGTCGTCGGAGTACCGGAAGGAGAGGTTGCGGGCCTCCACGGCGCCCGACAGGACACCGGGCGCCGTGGTGGAGCCGCGGACCTCCGGGGCCTCCTCCAGGATCGGCTTGACCTGCTCGTACAGGGGCAGCGCCGCGGCGGCCGAGACCAGGGCGCCGGTGATCTGCGTGACGGACGCCAGCAGCATCGTCACCGACGTGCTGAACGTCAGGAACTCGCCGGCCGTCATGCTGCCCCGCGCCGGGCCCGCCAGCAGCATGAACATGATGAGCGAGCAGAGCGGGAGGTGCACCGCGTCCAGGACGGTGGTGACGTTGCGGATCCCGCCGGCCTTCCGCTGCAGTTCGCGGGAGCGGGCGAACTCCCGTGCCCACGCCGCGTACGCGAAGCTCTCCGCCGCCGCGACCCGCAGTTTCGGCAGCCCCCGCAGGGTCTGGAAGGCCTGGTTGTTCAGCTTGTTGTTCAGCTCGACCAGCCGCCGCTGCCAGCGCACCTGCCACAGCCCGAGCCCGAGGAAGACGACCGCGACGACCAGCAGCATGGCCAGGGCCGCCAGCGCCAGCGGGACGCTGTAGCAGAGCAGCAGCACCAGGTTGACCGCACCGACCGTGCCCGCCTGCACGGCCACCGGCCCGACGCCGGCCAGGACGCGCCGGATCGCGCTGATCCCCATGGCGGCGCTCGCCAGCTCCCCGGTGGAACGGGCGGCGAAGAACGCCGTCGGCAGCCGCAGCAGCCGGTCCCACACGGCAGGCTGGAGGACGCTCTCGATGCGCCCCTCCATCCGCAGCACCGTCAGGTTCTGCAGCAGCATGAACGCCGCCGACACCACGGCCGCCACCATCACGGCCAGCGCCAGCTGCGCGATCGGGCCCGTCTGCGCGGTCGGTACGTAGACGCCGAGGATCGTGCCGGTGGCGACCGGCACCAGCGCCCCCAGCCCCACGGTCACCAGCCCCGCGAGCGCCAGGTTGCGGAGGTCGCCCCCGGCGCCCCGCAGACCGAAGCGCAGCAGCCGCGCCGGCGTCAGCGGCCGCTCCGGCAGCGGCCGGTAGAACATCACCGCCCGCGGCTCCAGCTCGGCCGCCCTCCCCTCGTCGACCCGCAGCCGCAGCCCCGACGCCGGGTTGACCGCCTCGTACCGGCCGCGCCGCCACAGCAGGGCCACCGGCGCGCCCGACTTCGCCCAGTGCCCCACCAGCGGCCCGGAGTCCGTGCGCCACCAGCGCCCCTCCAGCCGCACCGCGCGGGTACGGACCCGGGAGGCGACCGCGATGCGCTCCACGGCGCCGGTCCGCTCGTCGGCAGCCCCGCCCGCCGACGGCTCGGCCAGCGTGATCCCGGCCGCGCGGGCGACGTGCCGGCACACCGCGAACGTGGCGTCGTCCGACGCCGCGGACGCCTTCTTCCGTGCCCCGCGTCCGGGCCGGCCGATCGACGCCAGCAGCGCCTGGTCGGCCCGTGCGCGGACCGCCTCACCGGCCTTGAGGCCGGCCGCCGCGCGGTCCTCGTGGGCGCGCTCCAGCCGCTCGATCCAGCGGTCCACGGCGGACAGCAGCCGGTACTGCTGGTTCACCATCCGCTGCCACAGCGCCGCGTCGACCAGCAGGTCGCCCGCCCCGTCCCCGCCGTACACGGCCGCGTACGCGGCGCCGTACCGGACGCTGCCGGGCGGGACCGGCATCCACAGCATGTCGTCTGCGGCGGGGGCCCCGTCGCCCGGCGCGCGGCCCTCGTCGAGCGGCGCCTCGAACAGCACGCCCAGACTGCGCGCGGTGCCCAGCGCGAAGGCCTCCTCCAGAGGGCTCGCCCCGCCGTACGGTTCGTGTGCACCGTACGGGTCGTGTTCGCCGTACTGGTCGTGTGCCTCGTACGGTTCGCGTGCACCGTACGGTTCGTGTGCGCCGTACGGGTCGGGCCCGGCGTACAGCTCGCGCAGCGCGATCCGGCGCAGCACGCAGTCCTGCGTCGGGCGGCCCACCAGCGTGTGCTGCGGTCCCTGGACCGGGCCGAGAAGCAGGCTGCCGGCCTCCAGGCGGCCGAGGAAGTGCCAGTGCCCCTGCTGCGCGGCGTCGACCGCGAACAGGTCGAGTCCGCCCGCGACGACCAGCCACAGCACGTGCGGTCCCTCCAGCGGCACGTGCCGCAGGCCCGCCCCCGCGACGGGACCGCCCAGCGCGCCCAGCGCGTGGACCACCGGATCGGTACCCGTCCCGGGGTGCGCGGGTGGTGCCTGCGCGGGCTCCGTGTGCACGGGTGCGGTGTGCGTGGCCGGCTGCGCGGACCGCGGGTGTACGGACACGTCAGCGCTCCTCGACCAGCTCGGCGTACGCGCCGCGCGCGGCGAGCAGGTCCTCGTGGCGGCCCCGTTCGACGACCGTGCCGTGGTCGAGCACCACGATCTCGTCGCTGTCGCGGACGGTGGACAGCCGGTGGGCGATGACCACGCACGCGCAGCCGCGGCGGCGCAGGTTGTCGATGATGACCTGCTCGGTGCGGGCGTCGAGGGCGCTCGTCACCTCGTCCAGCACCAGTACGCTCGGCCGCCGGACCAGCGCGCGGGCGATCTCCAGGCGCTGGCGCTGGCCGCCCGAGAAGTTGCGGCCGTCCTGTTCGACGCGGCTGTGGATGCCCCCGGGGCGGCGGGCGACGTCGTCGTACACGGCGGCGTCCCTGAGGGCGGCGGTGACGGCGTCGTCCGGTATGGAGGGGTCCCACAGGGCGACGTTGTCCCGGACGGTCCCCTCGAAGAGGAACACGTCCTGGTCGACGAACGACACCGAGGCGGCCAGCGCCCCGCGCGGGATGTCCTCCAGGCGTCGGCCGTCGATGCGGATCGTCCCCTCCCAGGGGGTGTAGAGGCCGGCGAGCAGCCGGGACACGGTCGACTTGCCGCTCCCGGAGCCGCCGACCAGCGCGACCTGCCGGCCGGGACGCACCGTGAGGGAGAAGCCGCTCAGCAGCGGGGCGTCCAGCGGGCTGTAGCCGAAGGTGACGTCCTCCAGCTCCACATGGCCCTTGAGGCGGCGGGTGCCGGTGTCCGGCTCCACGCGCGCGTAGAGGGCGTCCACGGGGAAGTTCTCCACGTCCTTGAGCCTGGCCACGTCGGCGGCGAAGTCCTGGATGCGGCCGGCCACGCCGTTCAGCCGGGTGAGGGGCGCGGTGAAGCGGGTGACGAGTGCCTGGAAGGCGACGAGCAGGCCGATGGAGAGGTGGCCCTCCACCGCCCGCAGGCCGCCGATCCACAGGATCAGCGCGCTGTTGAGGGTGGCCAGGGTGGGGGCGACGACGGCCAGGGCGGCGCTGGGCACCCCGAGGCGCTGCTGCACCTCCAGGGTGGTGGCGTGCTGGCCGGCCCAGCGGCGGAAGTAGCCGTTCTCGCCGCCGGTCGCCTTCATCGTCTCGATCAGCTGGAGGCCCGTGTAGGAGGTGTTCGTCAGCCGGGCGCTGTCCGCCCGCAGCTTCTGGGTGTGCGTGGACCGCAACCGGATGACCGTCCGCATCGCGACGACGTTGAGCAGCGCCATGAGCACGCCCACGACGGTCAGTTGCGGGTCGTACGTCCACAGCAGCAGCGCGTAGAGGACGACCACGACGCCGTCGACCCCGGCCGCGGCGAGGTCCCGGGCCAGGGTCTCGGCCACCGCGTCGTTGGACTGGAGCCGCTGCACCAGGTCCGCGGGGCTGCGCTGCGAGAAGAACGTGACCGGCAGCCGCATCAGGTGCCGCAGGAAGCGGGCGCTGCCGAGGGTGGAGGAGATGAGACGTCCGCGCAGCAGGTTGGCCTGCTGCAGCCCGGTCAGCACGGCGGTCAGGGCGACCGTCACCGCCATCGCCGCGAACAGCGGCCCGAGGACCGAGGTCTGGCGGCCGATCAGGAACATGTCGATGTACGTACGGCTCAGCGCGGGCACGGCCGCGCCCACCGCGACGAGCAGCAGGCTGGCGAGCAGTGCCGCGAGGAGGGTTCCCGTCGTGCCCCGCAGCCGCGCGGGCACGGCGCCGAGGAACCCGGGTCTGCGGCCGCCCCTGCGGAAGCGGGGGCCGGGCTCGAAGACCAGGGCGACCCCGGTGAAGCTGGTGTCGAACTCCTCCGGCGGGACGAGGCGGCGCCCCTTGCCGGGGTCGTTGACCCATACGCCCCGGCGGCCGAACCGGCGCCCCGGGCCGTCGTGGACGACGTAGTGGTTGAACTCCCAGAAGAGGATGGCCGGGGCGGGCACTTCCGCCAGCGCCTCCGGCTCCATCTGCATGCCCTTGGCCTCCAGGCCGTAGCCGCGCGCCGCCTTCAGGATGTTGGCGGCGCGCGAGCCGTCGCGGGAGACGCCGCACGCGATGCGCAGCTCCTCCAGCGGCACGTGCCGTCCGTGGTGGGCGAGCACCATGGCGAGGCAGGCGGCCCCGCACTCGACGGCCTCCATCTGCAGCACGGTGGGGGTGCGGACGGTCCGGGGCCGTTTCCTCCTCGGCGCGGTCCGTGCGGGGGCGCGGCGGCGGCCGCCCGGCGCGCTCACGGCAGCAGCCAATCGGCGGGGTGCTGCGTGGCCAGGTGCACGGTGGCGCTCACCGGGGTCATGGAGTCGAGGGCGTGGGCGGGTCCGTCCGGCGTCGACCAGGCGTACCCGCTGCGGGTCGAGGAGGACCGCTCCAGCCGGACCGTGACCGCCACGGGCTGGCCGGAGCGCGAGAACTGGTCGCCGAGCTGGCTGCTGCCGAGGTACGCGGTGATGTGGCGGCGGGTCTGCGCGGTGCGTCCGACGGCCTCGACCCGGCCGCGCAGGACGCCGTACGACGCGGTCGGCACCGACTGGACGGTCAGGTCGACGGCGGCGCCCACGGGCACGTGCGCGCCGCGGTCGGCGGGGACGTACAGCGTGGCCGTGAGGGGGGCGGTCTCGTCGTCGACGCGTTCGACGGCGGCCACGTCGGCGCCGGTGGTGACCACGGAGCCGATGGTCGCGACGAGGGTGGTCACCCGGCCCGCGGCGACGGCGCGGACGACCGCCGGCCCCTGGGCGGTGCGGACCTTCAGCAGCGGCGCGCCGGCGGCGAGGTGGTCGCCCTCCTCGGCGAGCACGGCGGTGACCTGGCCGGCGACGGGGCTCTGGAGGACGTAACCGCCCTTGCCGTGGGTGAGGATCCCGGGCGCGGTGAGCGTGGTGGACACCGAGCCGGTGACGGCCCAGACGGCGGCGGCCGCCATGGCGACGACGGTGACGGCCAGCACGAGAAGACCCTGCGGCCGGGCGAGACGCACCGGCAGGTCGATTTCCTCGGGCGATTGCAGTTTGGAAAGGGCCTTTTGGCGGAACTGCACGTAACTCTTACCTCGACTGCACAGGTCCGGGTCGGAAGCGAACAGGGCGACGAGCCCCGGAACTCATGGGGTTCCGGGGCTCACCCGTACCGTCTCAGAGGCCGGCGACCAGGCCGGTGACGGCCGAGGTGTTGAGGCCCGCGAAGGACTCGACCGCGCCGACGGCCGTGGTGGCGACGGTGGAGACCGGGGCGACCGAGTCGAGGGTGGCCGTCGCGCTGGCGACGGCACCGCCGGCGACGGCGCTGTGCAGGCCACCGGAGACGGCGTCCAGGTCGGCGTCGGAGATCTCCTGGGTCTGGATCTGCGGGTTCATGTTGTTCCCTTCGCGCGAATAACTCGAAATGACTGCGGAGCGGGCCTTTGTGCGACCGGCGCAGTGCGAAGGATCAAAGCACGGGCGTGTATTGCTCAGCCAATCCGTCACGGGCCCGCAAAGCCTTTTCCGCGGTGGTCGATCGTCTTCATGTGCAGACGGGTTCATGGCTTGGTGGCAGCTTCTTCACACGGGCGGCCCCGCCCTTTCCGCCACTCCGGCCGCCGGCATTTCGGAACGGTACATTCCGGTACCAACGGCCGGATGGCCGGGCCGGGTTCATGACCGCCGGCGGGAGGCCCTGTGACGCCTGTACATTCGGTGTGCAGATTCCCTGACAATGCCTCATAACGGGTCCGGTCACCGAGTACGGGGCGGGCCGCCGCCCCGCCCTCGACCGCCTCCGGCGGCGGCGGCCCGCCCGCCCCGGGTCACACGGAGCGGCCCACCACGTACGGCAGCAGCGCGAGGAGCCGGCCGGCCGGCTCCGGGGCCAGCGGGACACCGCGCAGGCACGCCCGCGCCCGGTCCAGGCGGACGCGGGCCTCCGCCAGGGCCGACTCCCGGCCCCCCGCCTCCTCGACCAGCCCGGCCGCCCGCCGCAGCGCGTCCCCGTCCAGCGGGCCCGGCCCGGAGAGGAGCGCCGCCAGCCGCCCCGACGCCGGTGTCCCGGCCGCCAGGGCGGCCAGCACCGGCAGGGTCTTCTTGCGGCGCCGCAGGTCGCCGTGGACCGGCTTGCCCGTCGTCGCCGGGTCGCCCCACAGCCCCAGCACGTCGTCGACCGCCTGGAAGGCCACGCCCAGCTGCCGCCCCGCCGTGGTCAGCGCGTCCACCGTCGCCCCCGGCGCGCCCGCCAGCACGGCTCCCAGCGCCGCCGCACAGCCCAGCAGGGCGCCCGTCTTGTGCTCGGCCATCCGCAGGTACGCGTCCACCGGGACCGCACCGGGGCCGGTCCACGGCCGCCCCTCGAACAGCAGGTCCTCGGCCTGGCCGTCCACCACGTCCCCCAGGTCCGCCGACAGGCGCCGCACGGCCGCCCCTCCGTGCGGTCCGGGCGAGCCCGCGAGCACCTCGAAGGCCAGCGCGAACAGCGCGTCGCCGGCCAGGACCGCGGGTCCCGTCCCGTACGCCTTCCACGCCGCCGGGCGCTGCCTGCGGGTCTCGTCGCCGTCCATGATGTCGTCGTGGAGCAGGGTGAACGTGTGCACCAGCTCCACCGCCACGGCACCGTCCACGGCGGCCTCGGCCGGTGCCCCCGCCGCCTCGGCGCACAGGACCGCCAGCGCCGTGCGCACGCCCTTTCCGGAGGATCCGGCACGCGGTTCGCCCCCGTGCTCCCACCACCCGAAGGCGTACCCGGCCATCTCCGCCGGCCACGCGTGCATCCCGGCGACGCGTTCCCGCAGCACCGGTTCCACCATGCCCCGGCACCGGTCGAGCACCGCCGCCACGGCACCTCCGTCCCCGCCCGGCGCCCCGCCTGGAGCCCCGTCCAGGGCCCCGCCGTCCGGCACCGGTTGGTCCGGCACCGGTTGGTCCGGCACCGGGTGCTCCGGCACCGGGTGCTCCGGGGCCGGGTCGTCCACCGCCGGGTGGTCCCGGCCGGCTCCCGTCGCGGCGTCCGCGGCCACAGCCGCGTGCACGGTGCCGCCCGGCGCCCGCAGGTCGTCGCGCCTGCGCGCGTGCTCCGGCCCCGCCGGGCCGCCCGCGGCGGCGGTCGCCGGCGGGCCCTGCGCCTCGCCGGCCGCGGGCGGCGTCACGGACCGGTTCTGGGGGCGTGTCATCAGCGGGACTCCTCGAAGGACAGGCCGAGCTCGGCGAGGGCCTTGTCGACCATGGCACGGGCGTGACGCAGGCCCATGCCGTCCAGGATGCCCCGCAGCTCCGCCAGTTCCGCGGCGGTCCGCCCCGGATCCGCGCCGAGTCGGGCCCGGGCCTTGACGCAGCCCAGGCGCGACAGGGCCTCGCCCCGCGGCTCGTCCATCGCCCGGAACTCGCCCAGCGCCTGCTCGTAGGTCGTCAGCGCCTCCGCGTACCGCCCCGCCCGGTACAGCACGTTCGCCCGCATCTTGTGGTTGTAGGCCAGCGCGCCCGACAGGTCCATCTCGCGGCAGGTCGCCTCCGCCCGGCCGAGCAGCTCCAGCGCGCGGGCCGCGTCCCCGTCGCGCACGGACACGACGTCGGCGAGCCCGCGCAGCGCCCAGGCGTGACCGCGCCGGTCGTCCGCGGCGGCCGCTATCCCGGCGGCCTCCTCGAACAGCTCGTACGCCGTGTCGTACCGGCCGCTGTTGCGGTGCATCTGCGCGATGCCCTCCAGCGCCCACACGGTGTGCCGCGCCTCGCCCCGCCGGCGCGCCTCCGCCAGCAGCTCGTCGTGGAGCGCCCCCACCGCCTCGTAGTCGCCCTGGATCCGGCCGGTCTCCGCGAGCCCGGCCAGCGAATAGCCGTGCGCGACGACGTCACCGCCCCGTTTGCCCAGGTCGGCGGCGTACCGCAGCAGACGGAAGGCGAGCGGGAGCGCGCCCCGCTGCCGGGCCAGGGTGCCCCCGCTCCACAGCGCCCACGCCATGGCCGGTACGTCCCCGGCGGACCGGGCCGTACGGTAGCTCGACTTCCACGCCCGGTCGGCCGCCTCGACGTCGCCGAGCCTCCGGTGCGCCTCCGCCACGGCGAGCGCGGCGCGCGCCGTCTCGTGGGCGTCCCCCGCCCGCCGGGCGGCGGCCAGCTGCTCGGTGGCCGCGGCCAGTACGTCCGTGAGCGAGGAATTCACCGACAGCGCGCTGAGCGCCCCCTGGTACTCCGGCGCGAGTGCCTTGCTGAACATGGGTCCCTCTCCGCGAGGGGCGGCCACGGGCCGTACGGCAGGTGCGCCATCGGTGTGGCCCCCCTCTTCTCTCGTCCTGTCCGGCTGACTGCGCGCGCTTCGGCAGGGAAGAGGATCAAGAGACGGGAGAGGTTCCACTTCCGGGTGACGGAAGCGGGCGCCGCCGCGTACCCCGCCCGTAGCCGGGAACCCGCCAGGTCCGGGAGCGCGACCAGGAGGACCGCCCATGACCGCACAGGCCCCCGCCCACCGGCTGAGCGCCATGCGCGCGGTGGTGTGCGACACCGACGGTGTGATCACCGACACGGCCCGGTTGCACGCCGCGGCCTGGAAGGCGGCCTTCGACGCCCACCTGCGCGCCCGGGCCGGCGGCGCCGACCCCGAGCCCTTCGACGCCACCGGCGACTACCTCCGGTACGTCGACGGCAGGTCCCGCCGCGACGGCGCGGCGGCCTTCCTCACCGCCCGCGGGCCGGGCCGCCCGGCACCCGCAGAGGTCGAGGCCGTGGCCGCCGAGAAGGAACGGCTGTTCACCGCGCTGCTCGCCGAGCGGGGCGTACGCGCGTACCCCGGTACCGTGCGGCTCCTCACCGCCCTGCGGGACGCGGGCATCCCGCTGGCCGCCGTCTCCGCCTCCCGCCACGCCCGCGAGGTCCTCGCCGCCGCCGGGGTGCTGGACCTCTTCGACGTGTGCGTCGACGGCGTGGCGGCCGCCCGGCTGGGGCTCCCCGGCAAGCCCGACCCGGCGCTCTTCCTGGAGGCCGCCCGGCGCCTCGCCGTCCCGCCCGCCGGGTGCGCGGTCGTCGAGGACGCCCTCGCGGGGGTCGAGGCCGGACGGCGCGGCGGCTTCGGCCTGGTCGTGGGCGTCGACCGCACGGCCGGCCCCGGCACGGCGGACGCCCTGCGCGCGGCCGGCGCCGACGTCGTCGTGCGCGATCCGGCGGACCTGCTCGCCGCACCCGGCGCCGGGGTGCCGTCGTGACGTCCTGGACCTGGGAGTACGAGGGGTACGAGCCCGCCCGGGAGAGCCTGCGCGAATCGCTGTGCACCCTGGGCAACGGCTACTTCGCCACCCGCGGCGCCGCCCCCGAGTGCTCCGCCGACGCCGTCCACTACCCCGGGACGTACGTGGCGGGCTGCTACAACCGCCTCACCTCCGACGTGGCCGGCCGCGCGGTCGAGAACGAGGACATGGTCAACCTGCCGAACTGGCTGCCGCTGCGCTACCGCATCGACGACTCCGAGACCACCGGTGCCTGGCTCGGGCCCGACAGCGACGAACTGACCGACCACCGCCAGACCCTCGACCTGCGGGCCGGCACCCTCGAACGCCTCGTCCGCTACGAGGACGACGCCGGCCGCCGCCTCGCCGTGCGCCAGACCCGCGTCGTCCACATGGCCTCCCCGCACCTCGCGGCCCTGCGCACCGAGTTCACCGCCGAGAACTGGGCCGGCACGCTGGACGTCGAGGCCGCGCTCGACGGCGACGTCACCAACGGCGGCGTCGCCCGCTACCGGCAGCTCGCCTCCCGCCACCTCACCCATGTGCACACCGGCGACGCCGCCGCCGACACGGTGTGGCTGCGCTGCCGCACCCGCACCTCCGACATCCGCGTCGGCATGGCCGCCCGCACGGTCACCACCGGCGCCGCGGACGCCCGGCCCACGGCCCACCACACCGACCGCCGCGCCGCCCAGCGCCTCCGGCTGGCGCTCAGGCCCGGGAGCCCGGTCGTCGTCGACAAGACCGTCGCCCTGCACACCTCGCGGGACGCGGCGATCAGCGACCCCGTGCACGCCGCCGCCGACCGGGTGCGCCGCGCGCCCGGCTTCGACGCGCTGCTGCTGTCCCACCGCGCCGCCTGGCGGCAGCTGTGGCGGCGGGCCGCCCTGGAGGTGCCGAACCAGGCGGGCCGCATCCTGCGCCTGCACCTGTTCCACGTCCTGCAGACCCTCTCCCCGCACACCGCCGACCTCGACGTCGGCGTGCCCGCCCGCGGCCTGCACGGCGAGGCCTACCGCGGCCACATCTTCTGGGACGAGCTCTTCGTCCTGCCCTACCTCAACCTGCACTTCCCCGAGGTGTCCCGGGCCCTGCTCACCTACCGCCACCGGCGGCTGGAACGCGCCCGCTTCGCCGCCCGCGACGCGGGCTGCACCGGCGCCATGTACCCCTGGCAGAGCGGCAGCGACGGCCGCGAGGAGACCCAGCTCCTCCACCTCAACCCCCGCTCGGGACGCTGGCTGCCCGACCACTCCCACCTCCAGCACCACGTCGGCTCGGCCATCGCCTACAACGTGTGGCAGTACTGCGAGGCCAGCGGCGACACCGAGTTCCTGCACACCAAGGGCGCGGAGATGCTGCTCCAGATCGCCCGCTTCTGGGCCTGCCGCTCCGCCTGGGACCCGGACCTCGGCCGCTACCGCATCCGGGGCGTCCTCGGCCCCGACGAGTACCACGACGCCTACCCGGACGCCGCCCGGCCGGGCCTCGACGACAACGCGTACACCAACGTCACGGCCGCCTGGGTGCTCGCCCGCACCCTGGAGGTCGTGCGCGACCTGCCGGAACCGCGCCGGCGGGAGCTGGCCGAGCGCACGGAGCTCGACCACACCGAGCTGGAACTGTGGGAGGACGTCTCCCGCCGGCTGCACGTCCCGTTCCACCGCGGCGTCATCAGCCAGTTCGAGGGCTTCGGCGACCTGGCGGAACTCGACTGGGAGGGCTGGCGGCGGCGGTACGGCGACATCCGCCGGCTCGACCGCATCCTTGAGGCGGAGGGCGACTCCGTCAACCGCTACCAGGCGTCCAAGCAGGCCGACGTCCTCATGCTCGGCTATCTCTTCCCGCCCGCCGAGCTGCGGGCGCTGCTGCGCCGGCTGGGCCACGACCTGGACGACGCGACCTGGCACCGGACCGTCGACTACTACCTGCGCCGCACCAGCCACGGCTCGACGCTCAGCGGCCTGGTGCACGGCTGGGTCCTCGCCCGGGTGCGGCGCTCCGAGGCGTGGCGGTTCTGCCAGGAGGCGCTCGAAGGGGACATCGCCGACATCCAGGGCGGCACCACCGGGGAGGGTATCCACCTGGGCGCAATGGCGGGCACCCTCGACCTCGTCCAGCGTGGCCTGACCGGCCTGGAGGCCCGCGACGGGGTCCTGCGCCTCGACCCGGTGCCGCTGCCCGAGCTGTCCGAGTACGACTTCACCCTCCGCTACCGGGGCCACTGGGGCGTACGGCTGCGCATGACGCCCGGCAGCCTGCGCATCGCCGTGCCCGGCTCGGGCAGCGAGCCGATCGGCATCGAGCTGGCCGGTGGCGCGCCCGTCCCGGTCCAGCCGGGGGAGGTGTGCGAGCTGCGGCTCCCCGACGAGGGCGCCGGGGACGCGCCGGACCGGCGGTGAGGGCCCGCCGGTACGTCACGCGTGGGCGTACGGCACGTCGATCCGCCGCCCGCTGACCCGGACCGGCGTCACGGCCACCCAGCCGGCCCGGTCACCGCCGGCCCACGGCGTCCCGTACGCCTGCCGGTCCAGCTCGCGCACGGCCGCCGGGTCGGTGACCGGGTGGGGCGCGCCGACGACCAGGACGCTCCAGCCGCGGCACAGCGCGTCGTCGATGTGGTCCACCTCGAAGGCGACGCGTTCGTCCCCGGCCGGTGGCGCCAGCGTGCCCGGCGTCACCCGGAAGGCGACCTCGCCGTCGGCGACCAGGTAGTTCACCGGGAGGATCGCCGGGCCGTCGGGCGTCGTCACCGCCACGTGCCCCACGCCGTGCGTGCCGAGCAGGGTGCGGCACTCGTCGAGATCGAGGTCGGTGAACTCGGGGTGCAGCGGGGCGTGGGCCGTGCCGGGCGGCAGGTCGGCGGTGCCGCCGGTCAGCTCCACGACACTGGTCTCCAGGGCGTCCGCCAGCCGCAGCAGGAAGCCGATCCCCGGTGTCGCCGGCTGCTCCTCCAGGTACTGGATGTACCCCGGCGCCGAACCCGCCCGGACGGCCACCTCCTCGCGGCTCAGACCGAGCTGCTCCCGGCGCGCGGCGACCCGGCGTCCGATGTCCCCGCGGCACGGGCCGTGGGCGTGGGCACCGGACTCGTGACCCCGCAGCAGCGATTCCTCGGGCATGTCCTGGGGCATGGGAGGCACCGTCCCTTCCGGGTGCGCGACGGCAGGCTGCCTACCAGCCCACGGTACGCCTCGGAGCGCTCCCACACCCGTGCCGGACCCGTCCGGGGCGTCAGACCCGGTCCGCCGCGATCAGCAGGTAGTGGAAGCTGCCCTCCTTGTAGGCGGTCAGGAAGGGCTCCTCGATGCCCGTGGCCAGCGCCGACCGGGCGCGCAGCTCCCAGTACGGGATCGTCCGGGCCGTGAGGTCCACGACGCCGATCGGCACCAGGCCGTTGGCCGCCATGGCCTTGAAGTACTCGCTGCGCGGGTGGATGTTGCAGGTGTAGTGCTCGTCGATACGGCTGACGGCCTTGGAACGACCGCCCGTGAGGTCGTTGTAGCAGCCGGTGATGCAGACGTAGCGGCCACCCCGGCGCAGGACCCGGGACATCTCGGCGTACAGCTCGAAGAGGTCCACGTACATCGTCGTCTCGTTGGTCCACGCGGCCCGGCGGGAACCGCTCTCCAGGCGGGTGTCCAGCATGTTGCGGAAGTGGAACCTCACGCGGTCGGAGACGCCGCGCTCCTCGGCCTGGGTGTTGGCGAAACCGACCTGGTACTCGGAGATCGACACTCCGTCGACGTGGCAGCCGAAGCGCTGGTTGGCCATGATGCTGGTGCCGCCGCGCCCGGAGCCGGCGTCGAGCAGCCGGTCCTCGGCGGTGACGGGGCCCAGGTGGTCGAGCAGGACGTCGGCCTGCGCGGTCTCCAGGCGGTGCAGTTCCCGGACGATGCGCTCCTGGCGGGTGTCCTCGGGACCCTCCAGGACGGCCGGGTCGTAGTCGCCGAGTCCGTAGTGGTGGTGGTAGAGGCCGTCGACCTCGCCGAGCCGCAGGTTGACCGGGTCCTGCTGGTTGGTGTTCCAGTACGCGGCGACGGACCGCTGGAAGTCGGTGCGCAGCACCTCGTGGGAGGGGGTTGCCGGGGTGGTCGTGGTCATGCTGGGGGACTCCTTGGGATGTGTGTGGGGGGTCGGGGCGGGGGGTCAGGCGGCGTTCGCGTCGTTGTAACGGGCACTGCCCGCGTGCCACTCGCGGTTGCCGCCCACCCACGCCCAGGTGCCGGCCAGGAACCGGCGCAGCTCCGGGGAGCCGGTGGTGGAGAGTGCGGCCGCCTCGGCCTCGAACGTGTGCATGAGCTCGTCGTGGATCTCGACGCTGAGCTCGACGGCCACCTCCATCGGGCACTGCTCCTCGGCGGCGATCAGCATCGGCAGGCTGAAGTCCGTGGGGTCTTCCTTGCCCATCGAGTACAGGTCGTTCATCAGCACGGTCGCGGTGCCCGCCAGGTTGAACGCCCGGCGCACCCGCGGATCGGAGAACTCGGCCATCGGCACCTCGTAGCCCGCGACGGCGTCGACCAGCACCATGCACGGGATGAAGCTGTTCTCGTGCCGGTGCATCAGATACTCCCAGACCGGCGGCCGGTGGCCCTTGGTGTGCCAGACGCCCTCCTGGCCGTACGCCACGAACATGATGGCCAGCTCGTGGCGGAGTCGGCGCACCTGGGTGGTGGTGGCGTGGTCGTGCAGGCCGGACAGCGCGGAGCGCAGGGCCATGGCGACCGGGTCCTGCCGGACGACGCGCTCCAGCTGGGGCGCGTAACGCGCCGGCAGTTGCGCCTGGTCGATCACCGAGTGGGCGATCGCCAGCCGCCGGCCGAGCAGGTCGTGGCGGGCCTCCTCCGCCTCCCCGTCGACGTAGTGGTCGTCGACGGCCCACTCGGCGAGGGCGCACCGGGCGGCCGCCAGCAGCCGGTCGGGGTCGTCCGTCTCGGGGTGGGCCAGCATCATCAGCCGGCCGAAGCCGGCCGAGCGGACCATGTCGAGGCGGCCGGGGTAGATCCCGATCTCCTCGGCCCAGGCCACCAGCCGTTCGTTGACCACCTCTCCCAGTGCGGGGTCGTCGCGTACGGCGGGCGGGCAGTAGAGCCGGGGCCTGGCCGGCGCGCCGGTCCCCGCCGCCGCGGACGCGGCCGTGGACGCGGGCGGGGCCGTGGAGGCGGCCGTGGACGTGCGGGGCCGTGCGGGGGTGCGCGGCGCGGGGGGCGCGGCCGCGGCGGGGCCCGGCACGGTGCGGCGGGTGAACAGCCGGGCGGCGGCCGTTCCCAGCCCGGTCGGCCCGGTCGGCACCGTCGGGACCGGCGGGGCGTTCAGCTTCGCGGGTCCCGCCGCTCCGGAGAGCAGGGTGCCCACCAGTCCCGCGAGTTCATGGCCGGCCGTGGGCGCGGACATCCGGGACAGCAGTGACACCGTCTAGCCCTCCTTCGCCGTCGAGCACCGCACGTCGGGCGCGGTGGGGCGGCTGCTACTCGGCACGGGGACGTACCTCGACGTTCTCCAGGATGCCGACGGCGTCCGGAACCAGGACCGCGGCCGAGTAGTAGGTGCTGACGAGGTAGGAGATGATCGCCTTCTCGTCGATGCCCATGAAGCGGACGTTGAGGCCGGGCTCGTACTCGTCGGGCAGGCCGGTCTGGTACAGGCCGATGACGCCCTCGTTGTCCTCGCCGGTCCGCATGGCGATGATCGACGACGTGTGGTGCTCGGTGATCGGGATCTTCCCGCACGGCAGGATGGGGATGCCGCGCCAGGCGGGGATCTGGTGGCCGCCGACGTCGACGCTGCCGATGTACAGGCCGCGCTTGTTGCACTCCTTGCCGAACGCGGCGATCGTGCGCGGGTGCGCGAACAGGTACTGCGTGTTGCGGCGCATGCTGATCAGGTCGTCGAGGTCGTCCGGGGTGGGCGCGCCGGAGTGGGCCTGGATGCGCTGGTTGTAGTCGGTGTTGTGGAGCAGCCCGAAGTCGGGGTTGTTGACGAGCTCGTGCTCCTGGCGCTCGCGCAGCGCCTGGATGGTGAGCTTGAGCTGCTGTTCCGTCTGGTTCATCGGCTGGTTGTAGAGGTCCGCCACGCGGCTGTGGACTTTCAGTACCGTCTGGGCGACGCTCAGTTCGTACTCGCGCGGGTCGAGTTCGTAGTCGACGAAGGTGGTGGGCAGGTCCGGTTCGCCCTCGTGGCCGGAGAGGAAGCTGATCTCGACCTCGCCGTACTTGTTCGTCGGCTTGTGCCCGTTGGACGTGAGCCCCCGGACGTGGTCGCGCAGCGTCTCGTACTGCCCCGCCACCTGCTTGTACGCGGCCTGGGTGAGCACCAGCGCGGTGGTCCTGGTGGTGGCGCGGACGGTGAACTCCCAGGTGGCGGCGGGGTCGCCGGCCAGCATGCGGCCGCCGAACGAGTCGCCGTCGGCCAGCATGCCGAGCCGGGTCTCGGCGTCGTCGTACTTGCCCTTGCCGATCTTCTCGACCTTGCCGTGCGCGAGGAGGAAGACCTGGTCCGCCTTGCGGCCCGCCTCCACGATGACCTGGCCGGGCTCGAACTCCTTCTGGACGAACCTGTCCGCGAGCGCCGCCAGCGCGGTGGGGTCGGAGAACCCGCGCAGCAGCGGCAGTTCACCCAGCTCGGCCGGGACGACCTGCACCTTGGAGCCGGTCTGCACGAAGGTCACCCGGCCGTCGCCGACGGCGTAGGACAGGCGGCGGTTGACCCGGTAGGTGCCGCCCGGCACATGGACCCAGGGCAGCTTGCGCAGCAGCCAGCGGGAGCTGATCTCCTGCATCTGGGGCTGCGACTTGGTGGTGGTCGCGAGGTTCCGCGCCGCCCGGGTGCTGAGGCTGAGCTGGATGCGCTCCTGGGTGTGGATCTCGGGCTCGGCGGGGGCGGGGCGTGTCTTGACTGCCATGAACTGAGGTCCCTTTCGTACGGTGGTCCGCGCGGCGGGCGGCCGTCCGTACGGGCGGGCGACCCCGCCAGGCGTCGTCACGCGTAGTGAATATCTGTCACGCAAAGTGAGGGGGGATTGGCGCACGTGTACGCGTGTCGAGCGGTAGCGCGGCCCTGCGTACGCGCCCCCCTGCCTGCGCCCCCGCGCCCCCCATGGCTTCCGGCCGCAACCGGGCCGTACCGGAGTGGTGAAACGTTCCGTCGTGCGGTCCGCCGCACGGTTCAGTCGCCGAGGAGCCGCCAGGCGGTGAGCGCGAGGGCGGCTCGGGTCAGACCCGCCGGCTCGGTCAGGTCGATTCCGAGGACCTTCGCGATCTGTTCCAGCCGGCGGGCCACGCTGCTGTGGTGCAGGTGCAGGAGGTCGGCGGCCCGGCGCAGTGAGCCGGTGGCGCAGTAGGCGTCCAGGGTGTCGAGGTCCTCCGGGCTCTGCGCGATCCGGGCGACGGCGACCACGTCGGCGTTGTCCCGCAGCGCGTCGTCGGGCACCCGTGCCAGCAGCGCCAGGGCGCCCAGCGTGTCGTAGGGGACGACCGGCCGGCGCGAGGTGGTGAAGCGCAGTGCGGTACGGGCCTGCCGCCAGGACCGGTCGGGGCCGTCGGCGGCGCCGATGCCCGCGCGGACGCCCGCCGGCAGCCCTGCGCAGTCGACGGTGGCGGCGAGGACGACGCCCACGTCGCCGACGAATGCCGCCTTCACCGGACGGGCCGGGCAGAGCAGACCGCCCACCCGGTCGAGGGGGAGCGCCGAACGCACGGCCACGACGCGCACCGGCCGGTCGGCGGGGAACCCCAGGAGCCGCAGCGCGCGGGCCCGGGCCGCCTCGTCGCTGTCGCCGCTGACCGCCAGCTCGACCAGGGCGGGGTCGGCCATGGTGGAGCCGGCGGGGGCGTACCGCTCGACCGCGGCCGCGACGGCGATGGCGAGCCGCTCCAGCAGCACTTCGTCGAGCGGCACGGGCGGGCCGGACCGCTCCAGCCACACGGTGCCGATCTCCTCGTCGTCGAGGGTGACCGGCGCGGTGGTGGACGCGGCGGACGCCGGGACGGCCGCGTCCTTGCCGTCGGGCGCCATGCGGATCGTCCGGCCCGTGCCGTGCAGCCGGATCCCGGCCACGCACTCGGCCAGCCCCGCCGAGGCCCTGGCGAGCGCCGGCAGGTCCACCCGCCGGCGCATGAGTGTGTCGTAGAACGCGACGACGCGGATCGCCCCCTCGGCGAGCGCGTCAAGTCCCGACAACCGTACGGCGAGTGCCTCCATGGCAGGAGCATAGGCTCCGGTCCGCCCGCCGCCCGTGCGGAGTCCGGGCCACCGGCCCGCCGCCCCTCTCCGGCGGCGGGAGAGGGGCGGCCGGCGGTGGCCGCGCGTCCTCGGTCAGACCGCCGTCCGCTCCACCGGGATCCACAGCTCCGCGTCCGCCCGCGCCCCGTCCGGCGACAGCCGGGTGCGCAGGATCTCGGGCCCCGGCCGGCTCCGGTAGGGGTTGGACGGGAACCACTGCGTGAACACGTCCCGCCACAGGTGCTGGAGCGTCTGCGGGAACGGCCCGGAGCTCTCGAAGACGGCCCACGTGCCGGCGGGCACGGCGAGCGCGTCCATGTCCTCGGGCACCTCGGCGCCGCTCACCGCGCCGTGGTAGTAGTCCAGTTCGGTGCCCTCGGCCCGGCTCTCGTGCAGGTCGTCACTGACCGAGACGATGCCCCGGGGCTCCTGGTCGGACAGGCTCTCGATGCGCTCCAGGGTCTCCCGGCCGAGCCCCCTGATGAAGGCGGCGATCGCCGGGTTCATCCCCTCGTGCACGAGCGGGACCCGCGCCTTCCTGCCCACCACCCGGAACGCGTCCTTCTCCACGACCTTGTACTGCATGCTGCCACTCCCTTCGACGACGAGGCGGAAGGACATCCGTGGCTGGGACCGCAGAGGCGCGCCGTTGCGCCTGGCCTCTCCCGGACCGACGCCGTGCATGGCGCGGAACGCCCGGGCGAACGCCTCTCCCGAGGTGTACCCGTAGCGCACCGCCACCTCCAGCAGGGTCCGCTCCCCGTCCAGCACCTCGGCGCCGGCGACCGTCAGCCGCCTGCGCCGGACGTACTCCGACAGCGGCATCCCCGCCAGCGCGGAGAACAGGCGCCGGAAGTGGTACTCCGACGTCACCGCGATCCGCGCCAGGTCGGCCGTCTCGATCCGCTGGTCGAGATGGCGCTCGATGTGCTCCATGGCCTGGTTGAGCCCCTCCAGCACTCCGGACTCCCTTCCCTTTCGTCACTCACGCTAGGAGGGGCCCACCCTCCCGGACCCGACATCCTGTGCCCGGTCCGGTCGGGTGCGCGCCGCGGTGCCGTAGTGGGCGGCGCTGACCGTGCCGGCGGTGCGGACGGTGCCGGCGGTGCGGACGGTGCCGGCGGTGCGGACGGTGCCGGCGGTGCGGACGGTGCCGGCGGTGCGGACGGTGCCGGCGGTGCGGACGGTGCCGGCCGTGCGGACGGTGTCGGCGGTGCGGACCTGCTACTCCTGATCGGTCCGGTCGGTCCCGGCCGCCCCCGCGGCCGGTGCGGCCGGTGCGGCCGGTGCGGCCGGTGCGGCGACCGCCGCGGCCAGGGCGCGGGCCACCTGGGTCTCGGTGGCCGCCTTGGTGATGCCGAGGCCGGTGAGGAGACCCTCGCCGTCCTCGAACTCCAGCAGGGCGAGCAGGAGGTGCTCCGTCCCCACGTAGTTGTGGCCCAGCCGCAGGGCCTCGCGGAAGGTCAGCTCCAGGACCTTCTTCGCCCGGGCGTCGAAGGGCACGAGGTCCGGGGCGGTGTCCACGCCCGGCGGCAGGGCGGCGGTGGCCTCCTGGCGGACCGTGTCCAGGAGCACCCCCTGCGCGACGACCGCCTTCGCCGCGATGCCCTCCGGCTCGTGCAGCAGCCCCAGCACCAGGTGCTCGGTGCCGATCTCGTCGTTCCCGGCCGCGCGGGCCTCGTTCTGCGCGGCCATCACGACGTTGCGGGCGCGCGGGGTGAAGCGGCCGAAGCCCTGGGAGGGGTCGAGGTCGGAGGACTCGCCGGCCTTCGGTACGAAGCGCTTCTGCGCCGCCTGCCGGGTGACGCCCATGCTCTTGCCGATGTCGGTCCAGGAGGCGCCGGAGCGCCTCGCCTGGTCCACGAAGTGGCCGATCAGGTGGTCGGCCAGCTCGCCGAGGTGGTCCGCGGCGATCACGGCGTCGGAGAGCTGGTCGAGCGCGTCGCTGTGGGCCTTCTTGATGGCCTCGATGAGGTCGTCGAGGCGGACGGGATGCGTCATGCCGACTGGTTTCGTCATGTGTCAACCGTAGGTTGACATGAAGAGCCGTGTCAACCCGAAGTTGACAACGGAGTGGAAGTGGGCGCGGCGGCGTGCCGGCTACAAGGCCCCGTCCGGCAACCGGAGTTCGCCGCCGACCGGCAGGCCGTCCACGCCCCGGCCGTCCACGACCACCAGCTCGTAGGGGTGCCGCCGGCCGCGCTGCCACTGCCCGCCGGCCAGCCGCACCGTGGCGATGTGCGGTTCGGGGCCGGACGTCCAGTCCAGCGGGCCCGCCATCGTCTCCAGGCGGGTCGACCCGAGCGCGGCCGCGACCGACTCGGGGACCGTCGGGTCGTCGGCGGTGTCCAGGGCGTGCGCGGCCACCTCGACGAGGGCGTACGCCAGGCCCAGGGGCTGGAGCCACTGGCCGCCGGTGGCCCGCTCGTACCGTTCGGCCAGCTCGGCGGCGCTCGTACCGTCCAGGGACGAGCGGTACGGGTGGTCCGGGGTCCAGTAGACCAGCGTCGCCACGTCCGCCTGGGGCGGCTCCTCGGCCGGGGCCGTGACGGCCGGCGGGTACGCCAGCCAGCGGGAGCAGGTGATCAGCCGGAGCGGCAGGCCCCGCGCGGCGGCCGCCCGGCGGAACACGCCCAGGTCCGCGCCGGTCGCCGCGCTCGTGACGACGTCCACGCCCGCCTCCGCGAACGCCGCCGCGTGGGCGTCCAGGGCCGCGGCCGGCTCCCGGTACCCGGCCGGGTCCACCAGGCGGTGGCCGCGCGCCCGTGCCGCCGGCAGGAAGCCGTGCCTCCCGTGCCGCGACCAGGTGCCCTGCGGGCCGTCGTTCCACAGACACCCGACCGTCCGCCCCGCGCCGCCGGCCGCCTCCCACAGGTCGGCGAAGGTCTCCGCGATGTCGTCGAGCCCCCAGCAGAAGTGGTACGTCCACCGCCGCCGCGCGCCGCCGTAGTAGTACACCTGCCAGGGGAAGGTGCTCGACAGGCACGGGACGCCCGCCTCCTCGCACGCGTCGGCGACGGCCGGCAGCACCTCCGTGCCCGCCAGCGTCACCACGATCCGCGCCCGCTCCGCCTCCACCAGCTCCCGCACGGCCCGCCGCGCCCCCTCGCCGGTGGAGCCGCTGTCCCGGCCCACCAGGCGCAACCGCCCGCGCAGTGCGGGCCCCAGCAGGTCCATGACGTACGCCAGCGGATCCCCCAGCCGCGCCAGCCGGCCCGTCCGCGCGACGACCACGCCCACGGTGGGGACCCCCGAAGCCGGCCCCGCTCCCGCCCGTGTGTCGGCGGTCCTCGTGCCGCCCGCCGGGGTGCCCGCGGCCGGTCCCGCTCCCGCCCGTGCGTCGGCGGTCCTCGTGCCGCCCGCTCGTGTGTCCGTGGTCCCGCCGGCCGCCGGGGCCCCCGGCAGGCCCGTCCGGTGCGGCTTCCGCTTCCCTGCGCCGTTCGTCTGATCCATGCCCCTCACAACGCCGCCGGCGGGGCGGGTGTCACGCCCGTCCCGCCGTCCCCTCGTCCCCCGGGAGTTCGCGCGGCGGCGCCGCGGCGAGGGCGTCAACCGACGGTGAGGACCAGCTTCCCGGCCGTCCGGCCCGTCTCGCCCCGCTCGTGCGCCCTGGCGGCGTCCGCGAGCGGGAAGGTGCCCTCGACCGCCGCGCGGAGCCGGCCCTCCTCGACGAGCCGGGCGATGGCGTTCATGCCCGCGTGGTCGGCCTCGACGAGCAGCAGCTCGGTGCGTACGCCGTGCTCGCGCGCCCGCGCGGCCAGTTCCTCCCCGCCCATGGGCAGGATGGACACCAGCAGGCCGCCCCGGCGGAGGGTGCGCAGCGAGCGCGTCCGGTAGTCGTCGTCGCCGATGGTGTCGAGGACGACGTCGACGTCGGCGACCTCCTCGGCGAAGTCCGCCTCCCGGTAGTCGATCACCTCGTCGGCCCCGAGGTCCCGCAGGAACGCGTGCTTCCCCGCGCTGGCCGTACCGATGACGTACGCCCCGCGCGCCTTGGCGATCTGCACGGCCAGGTGTCCCACGCCGCCGGCCGCCGCGTGGACGAGCACCCGCTGCCCGGCCTCCACCCGGGCCGTGTCGACCAGGGCCTGGTAGGCGGTGAGCGCGGCCAGCGGCAGGGCGCCGGCCTGGACGTGGTCGATGCCGGCCGGCTTGCGGGCGAAGGCCCGCGCGGGACCGGTGACGTACTCGGCGTGGGAGCCGGCGCCGTGCGGGTAGGGCAGCATCCCGAACACCTCGTCGCCGGGCCGGAACAGGGTCACGCCCATGCCGACCGCCTCCACCACCCCGGAGACGTCCCAGCCCAGGACGTACGGCGGGTCGCCGAGGAAGCCCCGGCCGCCGCGGTGCTTCCAGTCGGTCGGGTTGACCCCCGCCGCGCGGACGCGCACCAGCACCTGGGACGGCCCGGGCTCCGGGCGCGGCAGCTCCACCTCCTTGAGCACCTCGGGTCCGCCGTGGACGTCCTGGCTGATCGCGCGCATGGTCTTCGTCGTCGTCATGTGCTCCACCCTGCCGGGGCCGGACCGCCGGAGAAATGGCAAGATTGCCAATATCCGATAAGATCGTGCCATGCATCGTGTGGTCGTCCTCGCCCTCGACGGCGTCTATCCCTTCGAACTCGGCATCCCCAACCGGGTCTTCGGTTCCGCCGACGGCCGCTACGAGGTGCTCACCTGCTCTCCCGACGGCGGGCCCGTCCGCACCGGCTCGGACTTCTCGATCACGGTGGAGCACGGCCCCGAGGTGCTGGCCACCGCCGGCACCGTGGTCGTCCCGCCCTTCGACATGACGCTCGCCACCGCGCGGGAGCTGCCCCGGCCGGTCGCCGACGCGCTCGCCCTGATCCGCCCGGGCACCCGGATCGTGTCCATCTGCACGGGCGCCTTCGTCCTGGCGGCGGCGGGCCTGCTCGACGGCCGGACCGCCACCACGCACTGGGGGCTGGTCCCGCTCTTCCGGCGGCTCTTCCCGCACGTGGCGCTCGACCCCGACGTCCTGTTCGTCGACACCGGCGACGTCGTCACCTCGGCCGGGGCCGGCTCGGGCGTGGACGTCTGCCTGCACCTCGTGCGCGAGGACCACGGCAGCGCGGTGGCCAACCAGGTGGCCCGCGCCTGCGTGGTACCGCCCTGGCGCGAGGGCGGCCAGGCCCAGTACATCGAGCAGCCCGTGCCCGAGACGTCGGAGAACGGGACGGGCGCCACCCGGCACTGGGCGCTGGAGAACCTGCACCTGCCGCTCACGCTCGCCGACCTCGCCCAGCACGCCCGGATGAGCGCGCGCACCTTCGCGCGCCGCTTCGGCGAGGAGGTGGGGACGAGCCCCGGCCGGTGGCTGATCCAGCAGCGCGTCGCCCGGGCCCGGCACCTGCTGGAGTCCACCGACCTGCCGGTGGACCGCATCGCGGGCGAGGTCGGCTTCGCGACGGCAGCCTCCCTGCGCCAGCACCTCCACGCCGCGATCGGCGTCTCCCCGCTGGCCTACCGCCGCACCTTCCAGGCCGCCGACCGCGCCCTGACCCGGGCCCCCGCCTGACGGGCCCCGGGTTCACGGGCACGGCCCCCGGCCGGCGGCGACCCGGCCGGGCGGGCGGCGGTCAGCGCGTCCGGGCGGCCAGTCCGGCGATCGCGTCCGGGCCGACGCGGCAGCAGCCGCCGATCAGCCGCGCGCCGGCCCGCCACCAGCCGGCGGCCAGGTCGGCCGAGAACGTCGGGCGGCCCCGCCAGGCCCGGGCCCCGGGGTCCCACACCTCGCCGCTGTTCGGGTACGCCACCACGGGCTTGCCCGTGACGCGCGCCGCCACCTCGACCGCGTGGCCCACGTCCTCGGGCGCACAGCAGTTCACCCCGACGGCGACGATCTCGTCCGACTCGGCGGCGACGGCGAAGGCCTCCTCCAGCGGGTCGCCGGCCCGCGTCCTGTCCCCGGCGACGGCGTACGACAGCCACGCCGGGACGCCGAGCCCGCGCACGGCGCGCACCAGCGCCCGGGCCTCGTCCGCGTCCGGCACGGTCTCCAGCGCGAGAGCGTCCGGGCGGGCGGCGGCCAGCACCTCCAGCCGCGGGCGATGGAACCGTTCCAGTTCGGCGACGTCCAGCCCGTACCGGCCCCGGTACTCCGACCCGTCGGCGAGCATCGCGCCGTACGGGCCTGCGGAGGCGGCCACCCACAGCGGCCGTCCGGGCGCCTTCGCCTCGGCCCGCCGGGCGGCCTCCCGTGCCAGCTCCACGGCGAGCGCGAGGAGTCCGGCCGCCCGGTCGTGCCCGATGCCGCGGCGCGCGAAGCCCTCGAACGTCGCCTGGTAGCTCGCCGTCGTCGCCACGCTCGCCCCGGCCTCGTAGTAGGCGAGGTGCGCCGCCACGACCGCCTCGGGCCGGTCGGCGAGCAGCCGCGCCGACCAGAGCTCGTCGCCCAGGTCGTGCCCGGCGGCCTCCAGCCGGCCGGCGAGCCCGCCGTCGAGGATGACGGGGGAGTCGGACGAGGTCAGCGTGTCGGCGAAGGCGGGGGCGGCGGCGCTGGTCATGGAGGTGAAGCTAGCCCAGGACGACCGGGCATGCGGAACGGATCACCGGGTAACAGGGCCCCACGCGGACAACCGGCGCTTGGCGTCAGAAGGGAGACCGGCCGTGCTGATGGCTCACCCCGCCGTCCTGAACAACCTGGTCGAGCAGTACGAGACCCTGCGACTGCTGCACGCCGAGGAGGGCAGCCCGGAGGTGCGGGAACGCATGGCCGAACTCGCCCGCACCCTGTGCGTCGCCACCGGGACCAACGACGTGGACACCGCCCTGGTCGCGGCCCGCCACCGGCTCCCCGGCGCGCGCCCGGAGGACGACTCCCTGCTGACCACCTGACGACCCGACGTCCGGACGGCGGCCTCCTGACGGCCGCCGTACTGATGTCCTGACGCCACGCCCGCCGGTGCCCGCCCGGGCCGCCGGACCGTCCGGTCCCTCCTGACCGCCCGGTACGTCCGGTCCCGCGCGGGTCGCCGGTGTGCCCGGGCCCGGCCCGTCGGTGGTCAGGAGCCGTGCGGGCGCCGCGCGGGGACGGCGCAGGACCCCGTGCCGCCGGGCAGCCGGTGGCGGTTGTCCGCCACCAGCCGGTAGACCCCGTGGGCGGCCCACCGCACCGGCGGCAGCAGGAGGAGCGCCCCCGGAGGGGCCCAGACCCCGCCCGTGCGCAGGAGGATCTTCGCCACCGCCTCGGCACCGCCGTACACCCGGCCGGGCGGGGTCACCCACAGCACCTCGTGGCCGGCCCGCTCCGGGGTCACCCCCAGTGCGGGCAGGTCCGCCGACTGCCACGGCACGACCACGCAGTCGGGGCGCAGCCGGCGCTCGACGAACGCCACGCAGGCCGAGCAGAAGCCGCAGTCACCGTCGTAGACGAGCACAGGTCGGGTCCGCATGGGTCCATGATGCCGAACCCGCGGGCGGCCACGGCCCGCGCGGACGCGATCACGCAGCCCCGTTGACCTTCCCGCAGCACACCCTTACCGTTTCGCCGTTCGGTACCACAGATGCCGTTCGGAATCCCGAACAGCCGTGCCATGCGCGGCCGTTGGGTCCGGCACCGGGACGGAAAGGGCACACCGTATGCGTCACGACCCCACACCCCCCACCCGTCGGCTGCTCCTCCAGGGCGCCCTGGCCGTGGGCGCGCTCGGCGCCCTGCCCCAGGTGACCGGATCCGCCCCGGCGGCCGCCGCCGCACCGCCCGCCGCGGCCAACCCCCTCGTACGCCACCGCGCCGACCCGCACATCCTCCGCCACACCGACCGCGCCTACTACTTCACCGCCACCGCCCCCGAGTACGACCGGATCGTCCTGCGCCGCTCCCGCACCCTCCGCGGGCTGGCCACCGCCGAGGAGGCGGTCGTGTGGCGCAAGCACGACAGCGGCGACATGGGCGCGCACATCTGGGCGCCGGAGATCCACCACATCGACGGCAGCTGGTACATCTACTTCGCCGCCGCCCCCGCGGACGACATATGGAAGATCCGCATGTGGGTGCTGGAGAACCCCGCCCGGGACCCGTTCCGGGGCACCTGGACCGAGAAGGGGCGGATCGTCACCGCCTGGGACACCTTCTCGCTCGACGCCACCACCTTCACCCACCGCGGTTCCCGCTACCTGGCCTGGGCGCAGCACGAGCCCGGCACCGACGCCAACACCGCGGTCTTCCTGTCCCGGATGGCCGGCCCCCTGACGCTCACCGGCCCGCAGGTCCGGCTCACCGCACCCGAGTACGACTGGGAGTGCGCCGGCTTCAAGGTGAACGAGGGCGCCGCCTTCATCCGGCGCGGTGGCCGCGTCTTCCTGACGTACTCGGCCAGTGCCACCGACAGCAACTACTGCCTGGGTCTGCTCACCGCCGACGCCGGCAGCGACCTGCTCGACCCCCGCTCCTGGACCAAGTCGCCCCGACCGGTCTTCACCAGCAGCGACACCACCGGACAGTACGGGCCGGGGCACAACTCGTTCACCGTCGCCGAGGACGGCCGCACCGACGTCCTCGTCTACCACGCCCGCCCCTACAAGGACATCACCGGCGACCCGCTCGACGACCCCAACCGCCACACCCGCGTCCAGCCGCTGCGCTGGAAACCGGACGGCACCCCCGACTTCGGCACACCGGTCGCCGACGGCCCCGTCCCCGTCCCCGGCGTGTGACCGCATGCGCCCGCCGGGCCGGCTCCCGTCGCGGCGGGGCCGTCCATGGGTCCGGCGTCAGTGCTCCGGTACGACGCCCAGTTGCCGCAGCATGCCCATGTCGTCCACGTTCCACCAGCTCTCCGCGATCCTGCCGCCCTCGCAGCGGAAGGTCGCCTGACCGGTTCCGGACACCTCCCGGCCGGTGGCCTCCAGGCCCTGATAGGTGGCGACGTGCCGGCCCTTGAACGACATCCGCAGGCAGACCGTGTCGCCCTCGGCGACCAGCCCCTCGACGGTGCACGTCGGCCGGAACGCCTCCATGACCTCACGGGTCGCCGCCTTGGCGGCCTCCAGGTCCATGTCGTACGACGGCTGGGACGGGTCGTGCTCCCGGTAACCCGGGGTGCACAGCTCGTCGACGACGGCGATGTCGGCCCCGTTGATCACTTCGTCGACGAACCTGCGCACGACCAGCTTGTTGAGCTGCTCGTCCCGGAGGACGTCGAGGTCCGTGAACGTGGGTTCGCCGTCGCACAGGGCCGTCATCTCACGGAAGATGCGGTCCGTCTCGGGCAGTTTCGAGTTCTCCATCGCCTCCTCGTACGACGGGAACTCGACGATCTCCAGTACGTGCGAGGAGTCCGAACGGTCCCGGCCCATCATGGCGTGGGTCGCCGTCCGCCTGCCCCGGGTGGCCTCGGCCCAGCTGTCCAGGAGCCGGTTCATCTCCTCGACCCGGTCCGTCTTGCAGTCGATGATCTGTACGAATGTCATGACGCCTCCCGACATCGGAAACGACTGCGCTGTTTACAGCGTATGCCGGTCCGGCCGGCCCGGCAGGCGGCCACCGCCTCGGGGCTCCCCGCCCCGCCCCCGACATCAGCGCGAGGGCGCCGCCGGCCCGTTGAGGGCGGTCGCCAGCTGGGCGCGGGAGCGGACGTCGAGCTTCTGGTAGATGCGGGTCAGCCGCGCCTCCACCGTCTTCACGCTCAGGTACAGCCGGGCGGCGGCCTCCTGGTTGCTCGCGCCCTCCCCGACGAGCCGGGCGAGCCGCAGCTCGGCCTCCGTCAGCCGGGACAGGGCGCTCCCGGCGGCGGGGGCCGCCGCGGCGTCGGCCGGCGACGGGCTCTCCGCCGTCAGCCCGAGCCACGGCTCCGCGCCCGCCCGCTCGAAGACGGCCGCCGCCGCCTGCATCGCCGCCTGCGCGGCCGACCGTCTGCGCCGCCGCCGCTCCACCCGCGCCAGCGCGATCAGGCAGCGGCCCTGCTCCAGGACCAGCCCGTGCCCGGCGAACCGGTCGGCCGTCTCGACCAGCAGGTCGGCAGCCTCGTCGGTCCGCCCGCCCGCCGCCAGGCACAGCGCGTACACCCGGTCGCACCCCAGCAGGACCGTGGTCCGGCCGAGCCGTTCCGCGACCGGGCCCACGTCGGCGAGGAGCGCCTGCGCCTCCTCCAGGGCGTCACCGGCGAGGAGCGCCTCCGCCAGTTCCTCCTGCCAGCGCAGCATCGAGGGGTCGACCGCGCACTGGGCCGCCTCGTTGTCCCGCACCCGGCGCAGCGTCTCCAGCGCGCCCGCCACGTCCCCGGTGACCAGCTGGACCCTGCCCAGCGCGTAGAGGCTGCGCGACAGGAAGACGTGGTCGCCCTCCTCCTCGGACGCCCGGACGCTGCGCCGCGCGTACCCGGCCGCCCGGGCGAAGCTGCCGCCCGCGGTCTCGGCGAGCGCCAGCGCGTACCAGGCGGGGCCGGGGGACAGGCCGGCCTCCAGCGTCAGGGCGAGCGACCGGCCGGCGTGCGCCAGGGCGGCCGCGCACTGGCCGCGCCGGGCCTCGACCTCGGCGAGCGTACGGAACAGCTCGATCGCGTCCTCGACCGGCCCGCGCCGCTCGACCAGCGGGAGCAGCGCGTACAGCTGGTCGCGGGCCTCGGTGAGCCGGTCGTCGAACAGGGCGTGCCGGATCGTCAGGATCTGGGCGGTGTTGCGCACGCCCAGCGGCCGGTCGGTCATCTCCAGCGCCCGCGCCTCGGCCAGCGTCCGCTCCGCGTCCGGCGAGCCGAGCACCCGGTCCATCCGCGCCTGCTGGGTCAGCGCCTGGGCGGCGGTGTGCCGGTCGCCCACCGACATGGCGAGGGCCGCCGACTCCACCGCCGCGGTCCGCGACCGCACCGGATCGCCGTCCGCGAGGACGTACTTCACCGCCAGCCGCAGCTGCACGGCGGCCCGCAGCGCCGGTTCGCCCTCGGAGTCCTCCATGGCGTGCACGTAGATCTCGTCCAGGTCCGTCAGGCCCTGCCCGGCCGTGTCCAGGACCGCGAGCCGCGCCCGCACCCGGTCGGCGGGTGTCGCGTCGCGGGCCAGCAGGTCCGCGGCGGCGCGCACCGCGAGGTCCGCCCGGGCGGCCCGCGCGGCCTCCTCGGCGGCGTCCACCAGCCGCTCCAGCCGGCGGCGCCCGAGGCCCGCGGGGGTGGTCTCGGCGGCGAGCAGCGCCAGTTCGGCGGCGAGCGCGCTGTTGCCCCGCCGCCGCGCCGTGTCGGCCGCCTCGGCGACCTCCGCGGCCAGGTCCTCGTCCGGGACGTCGTTGGCCAGCGCCCGGTGCCGTACCGCCTCCACCGGGTCGTCGGCCACGGCGGCGAGCGCGGCGTGCCCGCGGCTGCGCTCGGTCCAGCAGGTGTCGTGCACGAGCGTGGAGGGCAGCAGCCCGGCCGTGAACGCGACCGTCCCGTCCTCGGTGAGCGATATCAGCCCGGCGCGCTCCGCGGCGGCCAGCTCGGCCTCCGCCGTGGGGCGGCCCGCGCGGCGCAGCAGAGCGGTGGTGGGGCGCAGCGCCAGGGCGGCCAGCAGCAGGGTGGCCCGTACGGGTGCGGAGGCGGGCGCCAGCATCCTGCGTGCCACGTCCCGGGCCCGGCCGGACAGCGGCAGCGCCTCCGCGTGGTGGACCGGGGTGCGGGAGTCGGCCAGCGACCGGCCGACGGCGAGCGCGAGGCGCGGGTTGCCGCCGCTGGCCCGGTGGATGCGCCCCGCGAGCCGGGACGGCAGCCGGTGGTGCACCAGCAACTCGGCCATCTCGTCGGCCTGGAGCGGCGGCACGAGCAGGACGTCGGCCTCGGAGGCCACCCACAGCGGCATGGGCGCCCCGCCGCTGTCGGCCCCGCCGCCCGCGTACGGGGCGGGCGTCTCGACGGCGACGACCCGCAGGGTGGGCGGCGCCAGATGGAGCGCGAAGCGGAGCAGGTCGGCGCTGTCGGCGTCGATCCGCTGGGCGTCGTCGACGACCAGCAGGACGGGGGACTGCTCGGCCAGGGTGCGCAGGACGCTCGCGACGGCCAGCCGCAGCGCGATCGGGTCCCAGCCGCTCTCCAGGGCGGCCGACTCCCGGCAGAGCACCGCCACGGCGTCCCGCTGGGGGCCGGGCAGACCGTCCAGGGCGAAGGCGGGCACCGAGGCGATCAGCGCGGCCGCGGCGGCGCCGGGCATGTCGTGGTCGGCGGGCTGCGGGGCGAGCCACACCACGGTCTCGCCGCGTGCCGCGGCCTGGTCGGCGGCGGCCTGGGCGACCTCGGTCTTGCCGACCCCGGGCGGCCCGGTGAGCAGGGCGCGGCCCCGGCCGAGCAGCACGTGTTCGAGCCGGGCGAGCAGCTCGGCCCGTCCGACGGGCGCGGCCCGGCCGGTCCGCCCGGGAGCGTACGGCGTCGGGGCGTAGGGCGCGGGGGCGTACGGCGTCGACCTCACCTGCGACCACCACCCTCCGGCGCGCGGACCGTCCCCACGGACCCCCTGCCCGTGATCTGTCTCGCGAGCGCAGCATACGAACTCGGCCACGGGAGTCCAGGTGTCCTGTCCGGTATGTGGACGAACACACAAGCGGGCGTGCTCGTGGCGGATTGCCACGAGCACGCCCCTGACCTGTGAAGACGTGGGTCCTAGCGGTCGATCAGAAGGTCAGTCCCCACGAGTCGATGTAGCCGGTGTCACCCGAGGCCACGTCCCGGACCTGCAGCTTCCAGGTGCCGTTCGCGGTCTCGGCGGAGGCGTCGACGGTGTACGAGGCGAGGACGTTGTCGGCCGAATCGTTGCTGCTGGAGTTCTTCAGCCGGTACGCGGTGCCGTCCGGGGCGACCAGGTCGACGACCAGGTCACCGCGCCAGGTGTGCTTGATGTCCACGTCGACCTTGAGGGCGGCGGGGGCGTTGCCGGTGCGGCCGGTGACGGCGATGGACGACGTCACGGTGGCGTTGTCCGAGATGGTGACGTTCGTCGCGTTGGTGAACGCCGCTCCGGTACCGGGGGTGGTGGTACCGGTCACGGCGTTCACGGTCTTGGTGGCGTCCGCGATGCCGGTGCCGCAGCCGCCGGTGCAGGTGCCGGGCAGCGGACGGGCGTTCGTCTTGATCGCGGACTCGATCTCGGCGGGCGTCAGGGTCGACTTGGCCGACTTGAGCAGCGCGGCGAGCCCGGCGATGTGCGGGGCGGCCATCGAAGTGCCCTGGTACGGCTTGTAGTTCTCCAGCGACTGGGTGGTCGTGCCGGAGTTCAGCGTGGAGAGGATGCCGTTCTCGGGGGTGGTGACGGTGCCGGGCGTGTCGGTGGCGCGGCGGGTCTCACCGCCCGGGGCCGAGACGTCGACGATGGAGCCGTAGTTCGAGTAGTACGAACGGTTGCCCTCACGGCTGGTGGACGCCACGTTGATGACGCCGGCGCAGTTGGCGGGCGTGAAGCCGGACGCGTTGGCGTTGCTGTTGCCCGCCGCGACGACGACGGTCGCCCCCCGCGCGACCGCCCCGTCGATGGCGTTCTTGTAGACGGTCGGGCAGGTCGAGCTGGCGCCGCCGAGGCTCATGTTGATGACCTTGGCCGGGTTCGGGTTCGCCGGGATGCCCGGGACGGAGCCGCCGGAGGCCCAGGTGATCGCGTCGGCGATGTCGGAGGACGAGCCGCCGCACTTGCCGAGCACACGGACGTGCTGGACCTTCGCCCCGTACGCGATGCCCGCGACGCCCTTGGCGTTGTGCGTGGTGGCCGCGATGGTGCCGGCGACGTGGGTGCCGTGCCACGAGGAGTTGCTCGCCCGGGAGCCGGTGCCGCACTCGCCGTCGGTGGCGTTCCAGTCGCCCTCGTCCTTGGGGTCCGCGTCACGGCCGTTGCCGTCGCGGGCGTCGGCCGAGCTGGAGATGAAGTCGTAGCCCGCGACCGTGTTGCCGGTCAGGTCGCTGTGGGCGGCGGCACCGGTGTCGATGACGGCGACGGTGACGCCGCTGCCGGTGGTCTTGTCCCAGGCGCCGGGCACGTTCATGCCGCCGGTGGGCTCGAAGAGGTCCCACTGCTTGGCGTACTCGGTGTCGTTGGGCGTGACGGCCATCGCGTAGGCGCGGATGTCGGCCTCGACGGAGGCGACCTGCGGGTCGGCGCGGAAGGCGTCCATGACCTCCGTGACGTCCTGCTTGGTCGTGTCCGCGCCGAGGTCGACCAGCGCGGCACCACTCGCCAGGCGGCGTTCGAAGCTGAGCTTCTCGCCCGTCTCGGTGGCCTTCGCCGCGGCGTCGCTCTTGGCGGCGGCGTTCGACGTGGCCTCGGCGGTACGGGACTTGTAGGTGACGATGACCTTGTCCACCGGCGCGCTCGGCAGCGCGGCCGGGGTCATGGCCTGCGAGGCCGGGGCAGCCGGCTTCGGGGTGGGGGTGGCCTCCGTGGCGAGGGCCACCGCGGAGGTGGCGGTCACGCCGAGGATCGTGGCGCTCGCCGCCACGACGGATATGAGTCTCCGCCTGGAACCGTTCAAGGTGTTCCCTTTCAAGGCAGCTCCGGCGACTCCCGGAGCGGCTGACGGTGCAGGGCGCGACGGGCGGCGGGCGCTTGGGGAACGCGGACGTGCCGTGGGGGTGGCAGTCCGTGGTCCCCGGGCCGGGTACGCCCGTTGCGCCGCCGCCGACGCGACGGCCCCTGGGGCGGGACCGTCACCGGCGGAACCCGTGTGTTACATGCACCTGACATCCAGGTGGAGGGGAACCGCCGGTGCGGCAGACAGTAGGGAAACCCGCGACGGCCCCGATACGGGGAAAACCCTTGTCACCCCCGCGCACCCCTCGGGCCACCCCCGCGATCCCCCTCCCCACCTGCGTGTATCCCTCACCCGGGTCCCTGACCTACCCGAAGCCGGCCAGGGGCGCCTCCCCGTCGGAGCACCGCGATACCCGCCGGCCGACGCCCCCCGGCCCTCGCTCGCGTCCCGCAGCCGCCCGGCGGCCGGGCGCGGCCGTGCAGGGTCGCCCCCGCAGCGGTCGGCGGCGAGGAGCGGCAAGGGATCGCGGCAGGGTGCCCCGCCGACCGCGAGGAGGTGAGCCCGGAGGGGCCGCGCCCCCACCCACCCGCGCAGCGCGCACCCCCGGTGACGTCGCCGTCACGAGCCGTACGCGCCCGCAAGGGCAAGCGACACGCGAAGGGCCCCGCCGCGCACCCGCGGCCCGCGCGGCCCCGCCCCCCAGCCGGGGCCGCGCGAGCCGGCCGCCGTGGCCGGGGCCACGGCGGTCGGAGGGGTCAGAGCCGGGTGCCGACGCCCGGGACGTTCCACGCCGGGGCGACCCCGGTGAGCTGGCAGATCATGAGGTACAGCGGGATGGGCGGGGTGTACGGCGACGTCGTGCCGGGCCGGTGGATCAGGCGGGGCCGCCGGTCGGGGACGTACCCGCCCGCCGCGTAACAGGCGGGCAGCGGCCACCGCAGGTCGGCGTCCGAGCCGGCGGGGACGATCCACCACCACCAGTCGGTGTCGGCGAACACGCACCCGTCGCCGGGCAGGCGGGACAGCAGCCGGAAGCCGTACCGCGCGGGCACGCCCACGGCGTCGCAGCCCAGGGTGGCGGGCAGCGACGGCGGCAGTGCCAGCAGGATCTCGCCCCCGGGTCCGGCGGTCCGGGCCGCCGGCTGCCGCCGGCCACGCGCCGAGAGCAGCGTGGCCATCGTCCTCAGCACGGCCCCGCCGCGCCGCCGTGCCCCAGTTCGGCCCAGACGACACGCCCGGCTCCGTGCCGCGCGTGGTGCGCGCCCCACGCGCTGCTGACGGCGTCCACGAGGAGCAGTCCGCGCCCGCCCTCCTCGGCGCAGCCGCGGCGCAGCCGGGGCGCGGCGGCCGGGCAGCCCTCGTCCTGGACGGAGACGCGCAACTGCTCGCCGCAGTCGCGGAGTTCGCAGACCACCCGGTGGCTCACGGTGTGCACGACGGCGTTGGTGACGAGTTCGGAGACCACCAGTGTCACGGCGTCGCACACGGTGCCGTCCACCTCCCACAGCACCAGCCGTTCCTCGACGAGGTGCCGGGCCCTGGCGACGGATTCCGCGCGCGCGGGAAGTTCGAAGGAGAAGCGGCGGACGTCGGCGGAGATCGCGGGGCGCGGGGCTCTGAGCGGGGGGGTGAGCGCGTTACCAGGAGCCACGACCGATTCCTCACATGGGGGAGCGGCGCCGTACATCGCCTCTCCCGTGGCAGAGCGCGGCAGCCGCGTGAACTGGTTCACCAACTGGTTCACCGGAATACTTTCCTCCCGACACGCACACTTGGCAAGTGGCACTCTGAAAAATGCAGAGTGTGGTGTGCTCTCTGCCGTGCGCATGGCACACTCATCAAAAAAGCGCGTGGGGAGGTCTTAAGTGAGCGAGCCGCGGTCCGCCCCCACCGTGGGACAGGTCGTACTCGGCAAGCGTCTGCAGGATCTGCGGGAGCGGGCGGGCCTGAAGCGGGAGGAGGCCGCCAAGGTGCTCCGCGTGGCCCCGGCCACGATCCGCAGGATGGAGACCGCGGAAGTCGCGCTGAAGATCCCTTACGTGCAGCTCCTGCTGCAGGCGTACGGGGTGCCCGCCGGCGAGGCGGAGGGCTTCGTCCGGCTGGCCGAGGACGCCAACAAGCCCGGCTGGTGGCAGCGCTTCCACGACGTCCTGCCGGGCTGGTTCAGCATGTACGTCAGCCTGGAGGGCGCCGCCAGCGTCATCCGGGCCTACGAGCCGCAGTTCGTGCCCGGTCTCCTCCAGACCGAGGACTACGCGCGGGCCATCCTGCGCGGCGGCGCCGTCGGCCAGGTCGGCGACGACGACATCGAGCGCCACGTGGCCCTCCGGATGGAGCGGCAGGCCCTGCTCACCCGCCCCGACGCCCCGAAATTCTGGGTGATCATGGATGAGACGGTGCTGCGCCGTCCCGTGGGCGGCGGCCCCGCCGTGATGCGGGCGCAGATCGACCGGCTGCTGGAGGCCGCCGAGCTGCCGAACGTCACCCTCCAGGTCGCCGAGTTCGCCACCGGCCACCATCCCGGCACCTACGGGCCGTTCGTGCTCTTCCGCTTCGCCGTGCCGGAACTCCCGGACATGGTCTACAGCGAGTACCTGACCGGCGCGGTGTACCTCGACGCGCGCCCCGAGGTGGCCTCGCACCTCGAGGTCATGGACCGCATGGCGGCGCAGGCCGCCACAGCACAACGTACGAAGGAAATCCTCCGGGATTTCCGCAAGGAGCTGTGAATGGATAGCGCAGAGCGCATATACAACGGCATGCCCGCCGCCGAGCTCGGGGCCGAGGGGTGGCACAAGCCGTGGAGCGGCGGCAACGGCGGCAACTGCGTCGAGGCCATGAAGCTCGCCGACGGCCGGGTCGCGGTCCGGCAGTCCGCCGACCCCGACGGCCCCGCGCTCATCTACACGCACGGGGAGATCGCCGCATTCATCCAGGGGGCGAAGTCGGGCAAGGCGGACTTCCTCCTCACCTGACGCCACACCCGCCCGACCGGCCCACCGCCCGCCCGGCCCGGACCGCCCGACCGCCCGCCCGGCCCGGACCGCCCGACCGACCGCCCGCCCGGCCCGGACCGCCCGACCGGCCCATCGACCGGCCGCGACCTGACCCGTCCGCCCGTCCGGATCCGTGAACACCCGTCAACACCCGTCGAAACGTTTACGGTTGCCTCGCATCCGTCCACACCGTCCACGCCACCAGGGGGAGCGCCAGATGACCCGGATCGACACCAGCAAGCCGCACCCGGCCCGCATGTACGACTGGTTCCTGGGCGGCAAGGACAACTATCCGGTCGACGAGGAGATGGCCAAGCAGCTCCTGACCATCGACTCCCGCGGGCGTGACATGGCGCGGGTCAACCGCGCGTTCATGCACCGGGCCACCCGCTGGCTCGGCGCCCAGGGCGTCCGCCAGTACCTGGACATCGGCAGCGGCATCCCCACCGAGCCCAACCTGCACCAGATCGCCCAGCAGGTCGCGCCGGAGTCCCGGGTCGTCTACTGCGACAACGACCCCATCGTCCTCGCCCACGCCGAGGCGCTGCTGCGCTCCACGCCCGAGGGCGCCACCGAGTACATCCAGGCCGACGCGCGCGACCCGGAGAGCATCCTCGAACGGGCGGGCAAGGTGCTCGACTTCACCCGGCCCATCGCCCTGTCCCTGCTCGCCCTGCTGCACTTCGTCGACGACGAGGACGGTGCCTACGAGTTGCTCCGGCGGCTCGTGGAGCGGCTGCCGTCCGGCAGTTACCTCGTCCTGTCGCACGTCACCGGCGACTTCGACCCCGAGGGCGCCGCCAGGGCCCGGGCGATGTACCGGGGGCGCGGCCTCACGCTGCGGCCGCGCACCCGGGAGGAGTTCGCCCGCTTCTTCGAGGGGCTGGAGCTCGCCGAGCCCGGGGTCTCGCTCACGGCGGACTGGCACCCGGAACTCGGCGAGGTCGTACCGGTCGCCGGTGACGCCCCGATCCCCGGGTACGCCGGCGTGGCCCGCAAGCCCTAACGGGCCGCCGGGGGCACCAGCGTGACGAGGAACTTCCGCGCCGGGCCGGTGTTCCCCGCGGAGTCGACCGTCCGGTACTCCACCGTGTGCGTGCCGTACTCGGGCGTCGCGTCGTCCCACGGCACCACGCGCGGGGTGCCCAGCTTGCCGTACACCAGTCCGTCGATCTCCGTGCCGCCCGGGGTGAACCGGAACGGCGCGCCGGCGTCCGTCGGCCAGCCGTAGTAGGTGTACCAGCCGTCGCCGTTCACCCGGAACTGGCTGACGACGTGCCCGGGCCGGTCGTCGCGGGCGGTCAGCCGCATGGTGAACGGGCCGTCGTAGACGTACTCCACCGGGCGGCCCGGGCGGTGGACCGTGCGCAGCGGCGGCGACAGCTCGTACGCGGCGGTGGCCGGCGTCGCGTCGACCGTCCAGCGCAGCTCGCGGTCGGTGCCCGCGATCCGGGCGGTCAGCGTGTGCGGCCGGCCGGGGCGCAGCCGCAGCGCCGACAGGTCCAGGTCGCGGTCGTCGCCCACGCCGTCCACCCGGCGGCCGTCCAGCCGCCACTGGACGGCGAGGGTGCGGTCGTCCGGGTGCGTGGTGTCGGCGTACACGACGGAACGGGCCCCGACGGGCGCCGCGGTGGGGGTGTGCCCGGTGAAGTCCGCGGCCACCGGGACCGGCCGGGTGGTGACCGCGGTGTCCACCGTCCAGGTGACCGTGCGGGTCAGCGCCGCCGACCCGCGCACCGCCGGGTCCCGCACGAACGGGGTGGGGTCGGTGACCGTCGCGGTCAGGGTGTGCCGGCCGGGGGCCACGTCCAGCCGCCGCAGGTCGACCGTGCGAGCACCGGCCGCCGACCGCACGGGGCGCCCGTCGAGCCGCCAGGTGACGTCCAGCGCGCCGCCCGTCGGGTGCAGGGTCTCCACCCACACCGTCCGGTCGGCGCCGATCGGCGCGGTGTGCGGGGTGTGCCCCTGCACCAGGTTCACCTTCGACGAGATCGCCCGGACCATCACCTCACGGCCGACCTGGTCGAAGGCGTACCCGAGCGTCTTCATGATCGAGTGCCGGCTGGGCCGCCACACGCCCTTGGTGCCGTACAGCCCGCCCTCGTGGCGTCCGATGACGCCGCCCGCCTCGCTCTCCTCGCCGAGCCAGCGCCACCACTTGGCCCGCTGGTCCCTCATCTGCCGCTCGGTGAGCACGGTGTGGTGGGCCGACGACGGCTCGCCGCCCTCGTACGTGCCGCCGGGCACCCCGCGCCCGTAGTAGTCGTACTCGTCCTGGAGCCCGCCCAGCGAGTGGCCGATCTCGTGCGGGGTGATCAGGGACGACAGGGCGTTGCCCCCGGACGCGGTCGCGTACGTGCCGCCCGCGCCGCCGTAGGTGTCGCTGTTGGCGAGGGCGACGATCTGCCGGTTGCCGCTCGTCGAGCCGGGCACGAGGTCGGCGAGTGCGTTCGCCGCGCCGCTGTCCACGGTGAGCAGCCGCTGCACGCTGCCCGGGTCGCAGCCGCCCCAGAACCCCATCCCCAGTGGGGTGTTCCGGCGCGGCGCGTCCAGGCCGGGGTCGCAGTCCACCCCGGACTCGGGGGAGGGCACCTCGACGGCCCACACGTTGACGTACGAGCGGTAGGAGGCGAACGGCTCGATGCTCCAGAGCACGTTGAGGTGCTCCTCGACGTCCGCGCGGAACTCGGGCAGCTGGCCGGCGGTGTAGCCGTCGCCGAGCAGGACCAGGTTGAAGCGCTTGTCCGCGGGGCCCGTGGTCTGCACGGGGACGACGGTGGCGGACTCGGTGACCGGTGGGCGTTCCCCGGCGGTGGCCGGTCCGGAGCCCACCGGCGCGGTGGTGAGTAGGCAGGCCGCGCCGATCAGCGCGGCGGCTCGTGCAAGGCGTTGGGCAACCATGGGGCGGGAGCGTACGGTGTGCCCAACGCACCGTAAAGACACCGCTGTTGGCCATCGTCACGCCAGATGGCCGAGCTCCGGGTGCTCTCGCGCGTACGCGTCCAGGAGCCGTCGCGCCACCGACACCGAGTCGACCAGCGGGTGCAGGGCGAAGGCCTTCACGGCCGTCTCGCGGGACCCGCTCTCCGCCGCCGCCAGCACCTCGCGCTCGGCCGCCTTGACCGCCGCCACCAGCCCGACCGCGTGGTGGGGGAGCGGTGCCACCGACACCGGATGGGCGCCGTTGGCGTCGACGAGGCAGGGCACCTCGACCACCGCGTCGGCGTCCAGCACGGACAGGGTGGTGCGGTTGCGGACGTTCAGGATGAGCGTGGCGCGCTCGTCGCGGGCGACGGCCCGCATCAGTGCCAGGGCGACCTGCTCGTAGCCGCCCGGCTCCAGGTCCTGCTCGGCCCGGTCGCCGGCGCCGGCCGCCTCCCGGTTGGCCGCCATGTAGGTGGCCTCGCGCTCGGCGAGGGTGGCGTGCCAGCTGTCGAGGGACGGCGCGCCGTAGAACGCGGCCTGCTGGTCGCGCAGGTACGCCCCGCGGGTCCGCCCGGCCTCCCGGTAGGCCCGTACCGCCTCGCGGTTGAAGTAGTAGTAGTGCAGGTACTCGTTGGGGATCGCGCCCAGGGACCGGATCCAGTCGGCGCCGAAGAGCCTGCCCTCCTCGAAGGAGCCGAGCGCCTCGGTGTCCGCGAGCAGCCGGGGCAGCTCGTCCCGTCCGGCGACCCGCACGCCGCGCAGCCAGCCGAGGTGGTTGAGGCCCACGTAGTCGAACCAGGCGTCGCCGGGGTCGGCGCCCAGCACGCGCGCCACGCGCCGGCCCAGGCCCACCGGCGAGTCGCAGATGCCGATCACCCGGTCGCCCAGGACCCGGGACATGGCCTCGGTGACGAGCCCGGCCGGGTTGGTGAAGTTGATGACCCAGGCGTCCGGCGCGACCCGTGCGACGCGGCGGGCGATGTCCAGTGCCACGGGCACGGTGCGCAGCCCGTACGCGATGCCGCCGGCCCCGACGGTCTCCTGGCCGAGCACGCCCTCGGCGAGTGCCACGCGCTCGTCGGCGGCGCGCCCGGCCAGTCCGCCGACGCGGACGGCCGAGAAGACGAAGTCCGCTCCGCGCAGGGCCTCGTCCAGGTCGGTGGTCGCGCTCACCGCGGGCGCGGCCGGCACGGCGCGGGCCTGCTCGGCCAGCACCCCGCCGATCGCCGCCAGCCGGTCCGCGTCCACGTCGTGCAGCGTCACCCGGGTGACCCGGCCCTCCGCGTGGTCGGCCAGCAGCGCCCGGTACACCAGTGGCACCCGGAATCCGCCGCCACCCAGAATCGTCAGCTTCATGCCGTCACGCTACTCGGCGGCGCGGGGGCGGCCCGGCAGCGGTTGACCACCAACCCGTTCGTACGAGACGATACGTCTCGTCTAGTACATCCGGTGTTCCCGCCCGGTCGAGTCGGCGCGTCCGGCCGGAGCGGGACGGCGCGAACCCCGAGCGGACGGCACACCGTCCGAGTCGTACACCGCCGGCCCCTGAGCCGTCCTCCCGGAAAGTATGACGAACATTCGTTCACCGACCGGCACCCGCCCGTGGTCAGTCGTCGAGTGTCCGGTAGACGGTGGTCCAGAAGTCCTGGTGGAGTCGGGGGGTGTCCGCGCAGTCCATGGCCGTCTGCGTCAGCAGAATCCCGGTGAGCCGTTCGGCCGGGTCGGTGTACGCCGTCGTGCCCAGGCCGCCGTCCCACCCGAACTGGTTCACGGACGCGAGGTCACGGCGATGAGTGCGCACCGCCATGCCGAAGCCGTAACCGCCGTGCCGTCCGAAGAGGTCGCCGAACCGGTCCTTCTCGACTTTCTGCTCCGGCGTCAGGTGGTCCATGGTCATCAGCTCGACCGAGGCGCGGGAGAGGACGCGCTCGCCTCCGTGCCTCCCCTTGTTCAGCAGCATCCGGTGGAACGCGTGGTAGTCGTCGACGGTGGAGACCAGACCGTCACCACCGGCCTCGAACACCGGCGGCCGGCTGTACTTACCGCCGGCGGCCTCGTCCCAGATCGTGAGCTCGCCGGTCTCCGGGTCGTGGGCATAGCTGGTGGAAAGCCGGTGCATCCGGTCGGCGGGCACGTGGAACCCGGTGTCCACCATCCCCAGTGGCTCGAACAGCCGCTCGCGCAGGAACTCCCCGAAGGATCGGCCCGCCACTCTCGAGACCAGGACCCCGAGCACGTCGGAGCCGACGTGGTACTGCCACCGTTCGCCGGGCTGGTACATCAGCGGAAGGGCGGCCAGTTGCTCGATCCACTCGTCCGGTCCGACCGTCGGCCAGTTCGCGGTCCCGTCGCCGATGACGCCCCGCTCCCGGACGGCGACCTGGATGGGGTACGTGTCCGGCGGAGCCGGCACCAGACCGAAACCGAAGGTCAGGGTCAGCAGATCGCGCACGGTGATCGAGCGCCGGGCGGGCACGGTGTCGTCCAACGAGGCGTCGATCCGCGTCAGCACCCGCCGGTTCGCGAGCTCGGGCAGCCAGGTCTCGACCGGGTCGTCCAGGCGCAGCCGGCACTCCTCGACCAGGATCATCACCGCCGCGGCCGTGACCGGCTTGGTCAGTGAGGCCATACGGAAGAGGGTGTCCCGACGCATGGGCGCGCCAACCGGAGCGCCCTCCGATGCACCGTGGAGTGCGCCGTCCGGTCCGCCGCCCGAAGGGCCGTCCGATCGAGCATCCGATCGACGAGCCGATCGATGAGCCGCATGCAGGGTGCCCAACGCCTCGACGTGCACCTGGTCGCCCCTGCCGACCAGGGCGACCAGTCCGGGAACCGCCCCGGACTCGACGTAACCGGCAAGCACCTCGCGCATCCGGTGCAGCCCCGCTTGCGAAAGCCCACCGTCCGCGCCGCCGCTCAGAGCCCAGTTCCCCCGCCCGTCCCAGCTCACGGTCTGCCTGATGGCCTGTGACATGTCGCCGCCCCCTTGTGTTTACTTTGATCGCCGAGTGGTCGTCCGGCCTGCGCTTCAGCATTTCGCCTGGCTGGAGGGGGATCAACGGGAGATCACGAAAGGCCGGATAACCGGCCGCTTATGGATCGTGGTGCGTCGTCATGGCACCGAGGGGGACGGGACGGGACGGGTGGAGCTGAGGGACATCGAGATCTTCCTGACGCTTGCGGAAGAGCTTCATTTCGGCAGGACGGCCCAACGGCTGCACGTGTCGCAGGCCCGGGTCAGCCAGGCCCTCAAGAAGCAGGAACGAGGCGTCGGGGCGCGGCTGTTCGAGCGCAACAGCCGAAACGTGCGACTGACTCCGCTGGGCGAGCAACTGCGCGTGGACCTGCTGCCGGTCTACCGGGGGTTGCGGGAGAGCGTGGAGCGGGCGAGGCTCGCCGCGCGGGGCACGACCGAGGTGGTACGCGTGGGCATGCTGCCCAGCAACGCCCACGATCTACGGCCCTACTGGGAGGCGTTCCGCGCCCGCCACCCGCAATGGGCCCTGCGCATACGGCACAACCCGTTCGTCGACGCGTTCGGCCCGCTGCGGCGGGGAGAAATCGACGTCCTGGTCGCCTGGCTGCCCGTGGAGGAGCCCGACCTCACGGTGGGGCCGGTCATCTACACCGAGCACGCGGTGGCACTCGTCGCCCACGACCACGAACTGGCCGTGCGGCCATCGGTCTCCCTCGAGGTCTTCGGCGATTTCGGCATCTGGCAGGGCCCGGCCGGACCCGATTACTGGGCGGACGCCTTCACGCCCTTCCACACCCCCAGCGGCCGCCCGATCGAACGCCACAGCCCGGTCATCAAGAGCCTGGACGACATGTTCACCCAGGTCGGCGCCGGGGACGTCATCCACAGCCTGGGCGCCCACGTCACCCGGTACCACGCCCGCCCCGACATCGTCTATCTGCCCATCCACGACTGGCCAGGCCTGCGTTGGGGCCTGGTCTGGCGCAGCGACACCGAGTTCGCCCCCGTCCGGGCGCTTGCCCGGGTCGTGGGGGACTTGGGTACGGCGAGGCCCTGAGAGTCTCAGCCGACGTCCAGGGCGTTGGGCAGCCCCAGCCGCAGGCGCGTGCGGTCGTGCCGCTTGAGCGCCTCGATCTCCGGGGCCCGGAACAGCGGCTTCACCGTGCAGCGCGGCGCGGCCGAACCGGTGCGGTCCAGCAGGGCGTTGACCGCCTGCCGGGCGGCGGCGTTCGCGCCCTCCATCGTCGCGAGGTCGATGTCGACCGACACGTAGTCGCCCGCGAGGAAGAAGTTCGGGACCGCGGTGGCCGCCGGCGGGCGGAGGTGGAACGTGCCGGCCGGGTGGATCAGCAGCTCGTCCTCGTTGGTGGGGTTCGGCGTGCCGAGGCCGTCGACGCCCGGGTCCAGGAACCACGAGTGCAGTGCGCCGTCCTTGAGCACGGTGCGGCCCGTGTCGTTGAGGGCCGCCTTGAGCTGCGCCCACACCTCGCGGGCCACCTGCTCGCGGGTGCACTGCTTGGCGGTCCTGCCGTACAGGATCCCCGGCCTGTCCCACTCCGAGATGTCCACCGACAGGCACTCCACTGCCGCGCCGTCGCCGTACTCGGCGGCGAAGTCCCGCCCCGGCCAGTGCCCGGCCTGCGCGATCGCCGTCAACGACCAGGGCGAGTCGATGCAGTTGACGTGGCCGCGCACCATCGGCGGCCGCTCGGTGAGGTAGAACTGGATGCCCGTCATCCAGTCGGTCCGCAGCCCGTCGCACCGGGCCAGCCGCGGGTCCGCCGCCCGCAGCGCCGCGCCCCAGGTGCGCCGCGCGTGCTCGACCGGGAGCGCGCAGACGTAGTGGTCGGCGGTGACGGTGGTACGGGCCCCCGCGGGGTCCTCGACCAGCGTGCCGGTCACCCGGCCGGCTCCGTACAGCACCTCGCGCAGGGTCCAGCCGATCCGGAACTCGACGCCCAGGGCGCGCAGATGGGCCTCCCATGGGTCGATCCACGCCTCGTTGGTGGGCGCGTTGAGGATCCGGTCCGGCGGGCCGTCCGCGCCGCGGCCCAGCGCGTTGAAGACGAACGCCTCGCCGAGCGTGCCGACCGTCCGGGTGCTCGCCTCCTCCGCCTTGGTCGCCACGATGTTGCGGGTGACGCCGATGGCCAGGATCCGCTGGTACGTCTCCGACATCCGCGCCGCCCGGGTGAAGTCCCACCAGGGCGTGCGCTCCCAGACCGTGTCCCGCCGCTCGTCGCAGCTGGTCAGGAAGACGAGCGCGCGGTTGACGAAGTACGCGCCCTCGTGGAGGGGCAGTCCGGTGGCCGTCTCGACGAGCGCGGTGAGGGCCCGGCGGATCTCGTCCAGCGTGAGCCGCTCCGGCCGGTGGCCCGGCCACGGGATGGGCATCCGCAGGTCCTCGCGGCCCGTGCGGGCGAACATCATCTCGCCGGGCGCGACCAGGTTGTCGAAGACCCCGCGCGCGTTGCCGGGGAAGGGGATGCGCCGCATCGTGTCCGGCAGGTTGTGGTAGATGCCCGGGATGAAGCGGAACCCGTGCTCGGCGGGCAGCGGTCTGCGCCCGCCCCGCGCGCTGCCCGGCACGTCCATGCTGCGCGCCTTGCCGCCGAGCGCGCGGCGCTCGTAGACGGTGACCCGGAAACCCCGTTCGGCCAGCTCGTGCGCGGCCGTCAGCCCGGCGACGCCGCCGCCGAGGACCGCGACGGAGGGACCCGGCGCGGCGGGGGCCGCCGCGGCGGGGGCGGCCGGCAGGACGCCCCCCCCCCCTGCTCCGGGGACGGCGGTGGCGCCCGCCATGAAGGTGCGTCGCGTCGTACCCGTACGGTGCATGCCCCACCCACCTCTTACCCGCGGTAACGTCCCGTCGGACGCAGGAGCTTAGGGCCGCCCCCACCGGCCCCGGAACCACCGTGCGCCCCTCCCGGGCACAAATGGCCGGTTCCAGCCCGCCCCGGTCAGCCGTGCCCCACCGGCGCCGCCCCCAGCCAGGAGGCGACCGCCCCCGCGATCGGCTGGCCCGTCTCCAGCTCCACGAAGCCGAACTGTCCGCCCTGATTGCACTCCAGGAACCACCACACGCCCTCGGCGTCCTCGGCGAAGTCGAACGCGGCGTACGCCAGTCCCGCCAGGTCCATGAACTCCCGCACCGGCCGGGCGATCCGGTCGGGCACTTCCACCGGCTCCCAGGAGTGCCCCGTGTCCCCGTAGCGCCCGTCGACCTGCCCGTCGGCGGACGTCTTGCGGGCGGCGAACAGCCGCCCGCCGACACAGGTGAGCCGGACGTCGGCCCGCTTGGCCACGTAACTCTGGAACAGCGTCGGCCCGGCCGCCACCCCGGCGAAGTCCGTGCCCGGCTCCACCAGGGTGGTGGGCAGGGCGACCGGCGGGTCGGTACGCGGCGGCCCCGACAGGGACTTGACGACGACCCGGCCGTACCGCGCCGTGAACTCCTCCGCCACCCGCGGGAAGGTGGTGACGAGCGTGGGCGGCACCGCGAACCCGCTGTGGTGCGCGACCCGCAGCTGCCAGGGCTTGTACCGGGCCTGCGCCGCCTGCCGCGGGTGGTTCATCCACCGCGCGGTCGTGGAGTACAGCATCCCGTACAGCGCCTGCGCCGTCTCGGCGCTCAACCACGCCGACGTGTCCGGCGCGTGGGCCGCCGGCTCGCCGGGCCTGCGCACCCAGACGGAGCGCAGGGCCCGGGAGCTGACCATGCGCCCCTGCGCGGACAGGTAGCAGTGGAAGTCCCCGTGGACGTACTCGGCCGACAGGTCGGCCCCACCGGGCAGATCGGCGGGGTCCAGGCGCACCAGCGGCACTCCCCGCTCGTGCAGCTCGGCCACCACCAGGTCCGCCGTGACGTCCTGAGGGCACGTCAGGATCAGAACGGTCATCAGCGCGTGCCGACCGGGTCGCTCAGTCGTCGAAGTGCGTCTGGGAACCGGCGGTGGACGTCGTCGTGCCGGCGGCCAGCAGTACCGCGCGGTCGCTGATCGCCGGGCGCCCGTCGGGCAGGACGTTCAGCTGGAGCGCCGGGTCGTACACATAGAGAGTGCCGACGTCCTCCGAAGCCTTCTGCGGACGCGCGTAGCTGCACGCGAACGGCTGCATGATCCCCTCCATCACTCGTCAACCTCGGTACATGTGACGGTACGCGGTCGAAGTGCCCTGATCTCACTACCGTCCGTCACCGTCCGGACACCACCGCACGCACCCGGAGCCGACCGGCAGAATGGGACGCATGTCCCGACGCACCTCCGCCCGCCGCCCCACCCCCCGTCCCACCTCCCGCGACGCACGCCCCGCGGGCCGTCCGCGGTCCGCGCCCGGGGTCCGTGCCGAGGACCCCTGCCCATGCGGACTGCCCGCTTCCTATGCGGCCTGTTGTGGCCGGTTTCACACCGGTGAAGCCCTCGCCCCGACTGCGGAACTGCTGATGCGCTCCCGCTACAGCGCCTTCGCCGTCCACGACGAGCCCTACCTGCTGCGCACCTGGGCGCCCGCCACCCGCCCCGGCGGCGTCGACTTCGACCCCGACATGCGCTGGACCGGCCTGGAGATCCTCGGCGCCACGGACGGCACCTTCTTCCACACCGCCGGCACGGTCACCTTCGCCGCCCACTACACCCACCGGGGCGAGGCCGGCACGATGCGCGAGCACAGCCGCTTCGAGAAGGCCGGCGGTGCGTGGGTGTACGTGGACGGGGACGACGACACGCCGGACCGGGCGTGAGGGAGGACCGCACCGTGCACATCACGCACGACCCGGAGAACGACACCGCCTACGTGCGGCTCGTCGCACACGTCGAGGCCGGCTCCGCCGTCCGGCAGGTCACCGTGCCCGGCCCCGGCGGGGAGACCGACCTGATCCTGGACTTCGACGCGGCGGGCCGGCTGCTGGGCGTCGAGGTCGTCGGCGCCCGCGCCGGCCTCACCCCTCAGACCCTCGCGCGGGCCGGCACATGAGAGGGGCGCCCCGCCGGCCCGGGCCGGACCGGCGGGACGCCCCTGGACCGGCCCCGTCAGCGCCAGGACGCCCCCGGCCGCAGCAGCAGGCCCGGGTTGTACGCGCCCAGCACCTTGTTCGCCCGGGCCAGCGCCGCCAGCGCGTGCTCCCGGTCCGCCTGGTCCTCGGCACACAGCGGCGCACGGAACCGGTACACCTCGCGGGCGGCGCACTCGGCGTCGACCTCCGCCTGAAGGATGCCGATCGGCATGCACGACCCGATGAGGGCGGCGACCCGGTCGGGGATCGGGACGGGGACGAGGGGCGACGCGGTCACGTGGAGTCCTTCAGTGCTCAAGCCTGCTTGTGGCAGTCGTCTGTTTGCTGTGCTCCCTCCATGGGTACAGCATGAGGTTCGCGTTTTCCCCAAGGGTTTGTATCTGTGCTGCAACCGTTTGCCCCGCGGACCGTACTTTTTCGGTTGGGGGAGCGGAGCCGGTCCTCTCGGCGCGCCGGATGATCAGGAACGGAAAGCCCGGTTCCGCCGCGGGAGTTCAGCTGCCGCCGCGCCGGCCGCCCGTCTCCGCGGCGCGCAGGTGCAGCGCCCGCAGCACCGCCTCGGTGGCGAAGCGCGAACGGGGGTCGGCGAGCCGTCCGCCGAAACGCGCCTCCAGGTTCCGCATCCGGTAGCGCACGGTCTGCGGGTGGACGTCGAGCAGCTCGCCCATCTGGGCGGCGGTGCCCCGGGTGTCCAGCCAGATGCGCAGGGTCTCGATGAGCCGGTCGCGGCGGGTGGGGGTGAGCCCGGCGAGCGGGGCGAGCTCCCGCTCGGCGAGCTGGTCCACCAGGGCGGGGTCGGCCAGCAGCCAGAGGGTGATCAGATGGTCCGTCGCCAGGGTGAGCGGGGCGTCCTCGACGACCCCCGCGTCGATCAGCTCCAGCACGCGCCGGGCCCAGCGGAGCGAGTCGGCGGCGGAGGCGGTCGGGACGGTCAGGCCGACCGCGCCGCGGGTCGAGGGCAGCGCCGCTTCGAGATCCCGTCTTCGCGCCTCGTCCAGCGGCCCGGGAAGGAGCAGGTGCGGCTGGGGATCGCTCAGGTCGACCAGGACATCGTTGTCGAGTTTCCCCGACCGTGAGAGCCGGGCCGGCGGGCGCAGGGCGACGAGCGTGACGCGGTCGGGCAGCGGCCAGCCGGTCTGCTCGGCCAGCTCGGCGACGGCCGCGCGCGGCACGGGCGGCCCGGCGAGGACGAGGTGCAGCAGCCGCCTGCGTAACGCCTCGGTCTCCTCCACCGTCTCCGCCCGCACCTGCACGTAGCCCTCGCGGGACAGGGACTCCAGCTCGTCGACGTACGCGAAGAGGGCGTCGGCGAAGCTGAGCATCAGGGAGGGGGAGAGGTTGTAGCGCCGGCCCACCTTCTTCGCGCGGCGCAGCGCCACCCGGGCGCCCAGGCGGTAGGCGCCCTGCAAGGTCTCCATGCTGCGCCCCTCGTACGCCTCGAACCGGCCGAACCGTCGGCACATCTCGTCCCGCAGCGTCGTGGGGGCCGAGGGAGAGGCGACCTGCTCGACGAAGGCGGAGATGTTCTGCTCCACGCCGAGGCGGATCGCCTGGCCGTAGGGGCCGTTGAGGAGACGGGCGTACTCGGGGTAGGCGCGCGTGACCTCGATGCCGATCTCCTGGATGAGACTGGGCAGTTCGGGCCGGATGATGGCGGCGAACTCCTGGGGGAGCGGCCCCAGTGGCTCGCCCGCGTCCGACGGCTGGGTGGTGGACCGGGGCATGGCGGTTGCCCCTCCTTCTCCGGCGGGCCGGTGGGGAGGTGGTGCGGGGGCGCGTGGGGGGAAGCGCTCCCACAGGACGGGGTTGAGCACTTCGTGGGTGCTGAACATAGACCAAGCCCCGTGCACCGCGCATCAGTTGCGACCATGGCCGCGGGCGCGCCGCGCGTATCTGGCCGAAGCCCGACCGTCGGCCCGCCGCCGGGACGGCCGGGGCGGCGGCGAAGGGGCGGGAGTGCTCACTCCCGGACAAGAAACCCCCGTGATCTGTTGCCCCGGCGACAAGAAAATACCCGCCGGTAAGAGTGTCGGGGAAAACTTACGGGCGAGTATTGCGCGGCCGGTTACTCGCTCGTAGCGTCATTCGCGCAAGGTGCTCGACCTGGTGGCCTTCCTTATCAGGCCCCGCGTTCCGTGAATTGAGCCGCCACCGCATTTCCCCGCGTGTACGAGCCGCATACACGAGGTGGAGAAGCGGTCATCAGGTACGCCCCATCCCTCAGGAGGGAACAGCCCGTGCGACGCATTACCAGAATCTCCGCCATTTCCGCCGCCGCATTACTGGCCGCCGCGGGAGTCTCCGCGACGACCGCCTCGGCCGCCCCCCAGGCCCAGTGGACCGTCAGCAACCCGGCCGCCAACGACGCCTTCACCGCCACGAACGTCGCCGCCGCCAACGCCGTCCTCACCAACGTCACCACCGGCGCCACCATCACCTGTTCCGTCTACGCCGCGAGCGGGACGGCCGTCGACGGCGTGTACGCGAGCGGCGCCGGTCTGGCCACCATCGGCAGCGCCACGTTCGGCACCTCCACCACCAAGTGCAACGGCCCGCTGGGATCGAAGTGGGTCTCGCAGTCCGTCCAGCCGATGAAGCTCAACGGGGTGTCCTACGGCTCCGGTGTCACCAAGGGCACGCTCACCGGGATCAAGGTCACCCTCACCGGCACCAGCCTCCTGGGCACCTGCAACGCGACCATCGAAGGGTCCGCCAACACCGGCACCTACACCAACGCCTCCGGTGTGCTGGAGATCGTGCCCGACGCCACCCCCGCGCTCACGGTGACCAGCGCCTCCGGCTCGTGCGCCGGACTGATCAAGACCGGTGACAAGGCCAAGTTCGGCGCCAAGTACCAGGTGACGCCGATCATCACGGTCACCAGCCCGTAAGCACCGCGCGGGCGCACCGGAAGCGGGTCGTGCGGCCGGCGGACACCGGCCGCACGGCCACGCGGCGGTCCCGCGCCGGCGCCGGACCGACAGCAGCGGGCGACGTGGGGGGAGCGATGGGCAGCAGCGCGAGTGGCGGGAACCGGGCCCGGCGGACCTGGGCGCGGACCGCGTCGATCGGGGCCGTGGTCCTCGTGGCGGGGCTCGTCCCCGGCACCGGGACCGGCGCCGTGATCGCGGTGGACGAGGGCGTACGGCCCGTGCGGGCGGACTTCGGCTACCGGTGCGCCCTGCCGGGCGGCACGCACCCGGCGCGCGTGAGGGTCGCGGCAGCCCTGCCGCGGCAGGTCGCGGCCGGCCGGCCGGTGCGGCCCGCGGACGTGCGGGTCGCCGTCGAACTGCCCGCGGAGGCGGTCGCCCGGCTCGCCGCCACCGGCGCGACGACGGCGCACGGAGCGGTGCGCCTCGCCGGGCGGGTGACGCAGGGCACCGACTCCGCGGACCTGCCGTGGACCCAGCTGACCGCCCCGGACCGGGCCCTGCCGGCCACCGGGCCGCACACCGTCGAGGGCGCGGGCGCCGTGCCCGCGGTGACCGCCTCGTCGGGCGGCGACCTCACCTTCTCCACCGGCCCCGTCACCCTGGACCTGCTCCTGCGCAGGGCCGACAACACCCCGACCGCACCGCCCGGCCTCTCCGTCACCTGCGAGCCGGAGACCGGCCAGGACCTGGCCATCGGCCGAGTCGCGGTCCTCGCGGTGCCCGGCGCGGACGAGCGGCCGCCGGCCGTTGACGAACCGCCGCCGGGCGTGGACGAACCCGCGCCGCCGGGCGGCCGGGGCGGCGCCACGCCCCCGGGACCGGCGCGCCCGCCGGCCGCCGGAGAGGACCCGGGCCGCCGGGCCGGTCCGGCCGACGAGTGCGTGGAACTGCCCCCCACCACCCAGGACCCGGTCCCGAGCCACGGCTGGATCGCCGGCTTCGCCAACGTCCTGAAACTCGGCTCGGCCATGTACATCAAGGACCCGGGGCTGATGAAGGTCGGCATGGCCAAGGCCACCCAGACCTACCAGTGCCCCCGCGACGACGGACTCGTCTTCACCATGTACAGCGACGCCACGTTCTCCTACGGAGGAAAACCCCAATTGCCGCCGGTGCCCTCGACGTTCCTCACCTTCGGATTCATGCCGACGACCGCCACCGCGGAACTCACCCTGGACGCGCCCATGGAGATCGCCACCGGAAGCTATTTCTCGCCCGACGGCCAGTTCTCCGAGGTGACGAAGGGAACCGCGAAACTGTGGGTGCGGCTGCGCGACGTGAAGGTGAACGGGACCCCGCTCGACGTCGGACCCGCATGCCGCACCGCCCGCCCCATGGACCTGTCCCTCACCGGCCGCGGCTGGTACGACGCCGAGGGCCGGCCGCACGGGTACACCGTGGTCACCGGCGGCCCGCTGACCGGCACGGCCACCATTCCGGAATTCAGCGGCTGCGGGGTCACGGAGGACCTCGACCGGCTGTTCACGGCCGCCCTGTCCGGGGGCGGGAACCACGTGAAGATGACCCAGGGCGTGCTGTGCTCCCCGGGCCAGCCGGAATTCTGCCCCGACCCGCCGAAGCCGAAACCCGAGAGGTGAGCCGGCCGGGCGCCCCTGCGCACACGGCGACAAATGGACGGAGCCGCTTTGTCATGCGGTGACAAACCATTCGGTCACTCCGAACACGTCGTGCGCGGCGCTTGTCGTAGTCCTCGGAGTGACCGTAACGTGCGGCCCCCGGCGCACTTTTGTCACTTCCTCAGCAAGAGCGGGACCTGGGAGTTGTGGTGGGAACAGAAGTGGTCGTCGAAGGACTCACCAAATCCTTCGGCAAACAGAATGTCTGGCAGGACGTCACCCTGACCCTGCCCGCCGGCGAGGTCAGTGTGATGCTCGGGCCCTCGGGCACCGGAAAGACCGTGTTCCTCAAGTCCCTCATCGGACTGCTGAAACCGGAGCGAGGACGCGTCCTCATCGACGGCGTCGACATGGTGAACAGCCCCGAGCGCGACATCTACGAGACACGCAAACTGTTCGGCCTGATGTTCCAGGACGGGGCGCTCTTCGGCTCGATGTCGCTGTTCGACAACATCGCCTTCCCGCTGCGCGAGCACACCCGCAAGAAGGAGACCGAAATCCGCCGCGTCGTCATGGAGCGGATGGAGATGGTCGGACTCCTCGGCGCCGAGGGGAAACTGCCCGGGGAGATATCCGGCGGCATGCGCAAACGCGCCGGCCTGGCGCGCGCCCTCGTCCTCGACCCGCAGATCATCCTCTGCGACGAGCCCGATTCCGGGCTGGATCCCGTCCGTACGGCCTACCTCTCGCAACTGCTGATCGACCTCAACGCGCAGATCGACGCGACGATGCTCATCGTCACCCACAACCTCGACATCGCGGCGACCGTCCCGGACAACATGGGCATGCTCTTCCGGCGCAACCTCGTCACCTTCGGTCCGCGCGAGGTCCTGCTCACCAGCGACGAGCCGGTCGTGGCGCAGTTCCTCGGCGGCCGGCGCGAAGGCCCCATCGGCATGTCGGAGGAGAAGGACGCCGCGACGCTGGCGCGCGAGCAGCGCACGTCCACCTCGTACGCCCCCCGGGTCCTCGCCCCCCAACTGGAGCCGTCGCCCGGCCTGCCGCCCCGTGCCGCCGTGCTGCGCCGCCGGGAACGGGTGCTCGCGATGCTGCCCCACCTGCCGGAGCCCGCGAGGGACGCGATCCTGCGGAGCTACGCCCCGGCGGGGACGGCCGGCGGTGCCGTCTCATGACCGCCGAGCACCCGCGCGCCGGCCGTCCCGGAGCGTCCCCCACCCCGTCACCGGGCGTCCCCGGGCAAACCACCACCCCGTCACCGGAAACCGGCCCGGACACCACCCCGCCGCCCTCGCCGCCCCCGGTGCCCGCGCCGGGCGGCGGCCCCGCCCCGGGGCCGGCCACGCAGACGCCACACACCCTCCCGCCCGCCGCCGACCCGGCCCCCACCGTGCCGCTCCCGCGCGGAGCCACCGGCGGCCACCCGCACGAACCCGCCGCACACCCCCTCGCCCAGGCACCCACCGACGCCCGCCCCCACCCGGAACCGCCCCCGCACCACAGCGGCCCCCCGGCGGCCGCGGACGCACACCGCGCCCACCCGGGGGCCCGGCGGCGCCGCGGCCCGGCGACACGGACCGACGCGGACGCGGGCGCCGGCGTCGGGTCCGCCCCGTACCGGCCCCCCACGCGGGCGCTCGCGCCGCTGCGGGAGACGGGCCGGCTGTTCGCGCTCGCCGCCACCGTGGCACGCGACATGTTCCGGCGGCCGTTCCAGTTCCGCGAGTTCGTCGAACAGTTCTGGTTCGTCGCGAGCGTCACCATCCTGCCCGCCGCGCTGGTCTCCGTCCCGTTCGGCGCGGTCATCGCCCTCCAGGTCGGCTCGCTCACCCAGCAGCTCGGCGCCCAGTCGTTCACCGGCGGGGCCAGCGTCCTCGCCGTCATCCAGCAGGCCAGCCCGCTGATCGTCGCCCTGCTGATCGCCGGGGCCGGCGGCTCCGCCATCTGCGCCGACCTCGGCTCCCGCAAGATCCGGGAGGAACTGGACGCCATGGAGGTCATGGGTGTCTCACCCGTCCAGCGCCTGGTCGTCCCGCGCGTCCTCGCCACCATGCTCGTCGCCGTCCTGCTCAACGGCATGGTCTCCGTCGTCGGCACCCTGGGCGGCTACTTCTTCAACGTGATCATGCAGGACGGCACCCCCGGCGCGTACCTCGCCAGCTTCTCCGCCCTCGCCCAGCTCCCCGACCTGTGGATCAGCGAGATCAAGGCGCTGATCTTCGGGTTCCTCGCCGGCATCGTCGCCGCCCACCGGGGCCTCAACCCGCGCGGCGGTCCGAAGGGGGTCGGCGACGCGGTCAACCAGTCCGTCGTCATCACCTTCCTCCTCCTCTTCTTCGTCAACATGGTCCTCACCGCGATCTACCTCCAGGTCGTCCCGGCGAAGGGGGCCTGACGATGGCCTCCCCGCTCGCCTGGCTCGACCGCTCCGGCGACCACCTCGTCTTCTACGCCAAGGCCATCGCCTGGATCCCGCGCACGCTGCGCCGCTACTCCCGGGAGGTGCAACGCCTGCTCGCCGAGGTCGCCTTCGGCAGCGGCGGCCTCGGCGTCATCGGCGGCACCATCGGCGTGATGATCGCCATGACCCTGTTCACCGGCACCGTCGTCGGCCTCCAGGGCCACGCGGCGCTCAACCAGATCGGCACGTCCGCCTTCACCGGCTTCATCTCCGCCTACTTCAACACCCGCGAGATAGCCCCCCTCGTCGCCGGCCTCGCCCTCTCCGCCACCGTCGGCGCCGGCTTCACCGCACAACTCGGCGCCATGCGCATCAACGAGGAGGTCGACGCCCTCGAAGCGATGGGCGTGCGGTCCATGCCCTACCTCGTCACCACCCGCATCATCGCCGGCGTCGTCGCGATCGTCCCGCTCTACGCGATCGGGCTGCTCTCCTCCTACCTGGCGTCCCGCACGGTCACCGTCCTGTTCAACGGCCAGTCGGCGGGCACCTACGACCACTACTTCACCCTGTTCCTCTCACCGGACGACGTGCTGCTCTCCATCCTCAAGGTGCTGATCTTCAGCGTCCTGGTGATCCTGGCCCACTGCTACTACGGCTTCCGAGCCACCGGTGGCCCCGCGGGCGTGGGCGTCGCCGTCGGCCGCTCCGTACGCAACGCCATCGTCCTGATCAGCGTGACCGACTTCTTCCTCTCGCTCGCGCTCTGGGGCGCGACCACGACCGTGAAGGTGGCCGGATGACCACAACGACGACCGTCCGCAGACGCCTCGCCGGTGTCGTGTTCCTGCTCGTGCCCGTCCTCCTCGTCCGGCTGTCGCTGGCGGTGTACGACAAGGAGTTCACCCGGGACGCCACGGTCACCGTCCTCACCGGCAGCGCCGGCAACGAGATGCACCGCGGCGCGGAGGTGAAGATGCGCGGCGTGGTCGTCGGCGAGGTGCGCGACATCCGCTCCGACGGCACCGGCGCCCGGCTCACCCTCGCCCTCGACCCCCGCCACCTCGACCGGGTCCCGGCCGACGTCACCGCCCAGATGCTCCCCACCACCCTCTTCGGCGAGCGGTTCGTCGCCCTCGTGCCGCCCGGGAAGAACCCGTCCCCCCGCTCCCTGAGCGCAGGCGACACCATCCCGCAGGACCGGTCGTCCAACGCCGTCGAACTGGAACAGGTCCTCGACCGGCTGCTCCCGCTGCTCACCGCCGTCAAACCGGAGAAGCTGTCCGCGACGCTCACCGCCGTCGCCCAGGCACTCGAAGGGCGGGGCAGGCAGCTCGGCGACACCCTGGTCACCCTCGACGCGCACCTCGAGCGCCTCAATCCCCACCTGCCCGCCCTCAACCGCGACATCGCCCACCTCGTCGAGGTCAGCCGGGTGTACGCCGACGCCGCCCCCGACGTACTCGACGCCCTCACCGACTTCACCACCACCAGCGGCACCCTCGCCGACCAGCAGGCGGGGCTGGCGGACCTCTACGGCTCCACCACCGCCTCCGCCCGGGAGCTGACGACCTTCCTCCGCGACAACCGGAGCAACATCATCCGGCTCTCCGCCGCCTCCCGCCCCACCCTGGAACTCCTCGCCCGCCACTCCTCCTCGTTCCCCTGCACCCTGCGCACCCTCGCGGGCTTCGTCCCCGCGATGGACAAGGCGCTCGGCAAGGGCACCGACGAGCCGGGCCTCCACGTCGACGTCCGGACCGTCCCCTCCCTCGGCCGGTACGTCCCCGGCGAGGACCGGCCCGTGTACGACGCGACCGGCGGCCCCCACTGCTACGCCGTCCCGTACACCGGCGCCCCCGCCCCCGAATCCCGCGCGGGCGACCGCGGCCTCGGCCTGCCCAACTCGCCGCAGGAGAACCGGCTCGTCAACGAACTGCTCGCCCCCGGCCTCGGAACCGCCCCGCAGGCCCTCCCCGACTGGAGCACCGTCCTGACCGGACCCGTCTTCCGCGGAGCGGAGGTGACCCTCGGATGAAGCGCCGCTCCCTCGCCGGGCCGCTCGTCAAGTCGCTCGTCTTCGTCGTCGTGACCGTCCTCGCCACCACGGTCCTCGCGTTCTCCGTGGCCGACAAGGGCGTCGGCGACACCGTCACCTACCGGGCCCGCTTCACCGACGCCACCGGTCTCGTCGAGGGCGACAGCGTCCGCATCGCCGGGGTGAAGGTCGGGCAGGTGGAGTCGGTCAGGGTGGCTGACCGCCGGGTCGCCGAAGTCGCCTTCGCCGTCCGCCGGAACCGCGCCCTGCCCGCCTCGGCCACCGCGTCCATCAAGTACCTCAACATGGTCGGCCGGCGCTACGTGGACCTCGACCGGGGCACGGGGCCCGTCGGGCGGACCCTGCCCGCCGGCGCGGTCATCCCGCTCGAACGGACCACTCCCGCGCTCGACCTCACCCAGCTCTTCAACGGGTTCCGGCCCCTCTTCCGGGGCCTGGCGCCGAACGAGGTCAACGACCTGGCCGGATCGATCGTGCGGGTCCTCCAGGGAGAGGGCGGCACCGTCGACGCCCTGCTCCGGCACGTCGGATCGCTCACCACCACCGTCGCCGGCAAGGACAAGGTCATCGGAGAAGTGATCAAGAACCTCAACACGGTGCTGAAGACGGTCAACGACCGCGAAGCCGGCTTCAACGACCTCGTCGTCACCCTCCAGAAGCTCGTCACCGGATTCGCCGGCGACCGCGAACCCCTCGGCGAGGCCCTCACCGCCATGGGATCGCTCACCAGCGTCACCGCCGGTCTGCTGGCGGACGGCCGCGCCCCGCTCAAGACCGACATCCGCGAACTCGGCCGCCTGTCCGGGCAACTGGCGGACAGCACCGACCGGATCGAGGACTTCCTGCGCACCACGCCCGCGAAGATGCAGGCCATCGGGCGCCTCGCGTCGTACGGATCGTGGCTCAACCTCTACCTCTGCGAGGCCACGGTCACCGGCGTCACCACCGACGACGGCTCGAAGCCGCCCACCGGCATCGCGCTCACCGAGCCGAGGTGCCGCTCATGAGACTCCCGCGCCCGCTCCTCCCGCCGTCCGGGCTCCGGACACCCGGGCCCCGGACCGCCCGCCCGGCTCCCGGGCGGAACGCCACCCGGCGCCCCGGCGCCCGGCGGCCGGCGTTCACCCCGGTACGGGAGCGCGACCCCGTCGCCGTCGGCGTCGTGGGCCTGCTGCTCCTGGTGCTGATCGCCCTCGGCGCGTACCAGGTGGACGCCCTGGCGGGCGGCACCACCGGCTACACCGCGGAGTTCACCGAGGCCGCCGGCCTCGACGAGGGCGACGAGGTGCGCATCGCCGGGGTCAAGGTCGGCGAGGTCACCGCCATCGGACTCGACGGGGCGAGGGTCACGGTCCGCTTCGAGGTCGACGACACCACGTGGATCGGCGACTCCAGCACCGCCGCCATCGCCATCAAGACCCTGCTCGGCGAGAAGTACCTGGCCGTCGACCCCCTCGGCGGCCGTGCCCAGAACCCCGCCGAACGCATCCCCGCCTCCCGCACCACCTCCCCCTACGACGTCACCCAGGCCCTCACCGGGCTCGGCGACACCCTCGACGCCATCGACACCAAGACGCTCGCGGAGAGCTTCCGGGCCATCTCCGCCACCTTCGCCGACTCGCCACCCGACGTGCGCAGCGCCGCGACCGGCCTGTCCGCGCTGTCCCGGTCGGTCTCCTCGCGCGACGCCCGGCTCGCCGAACTGCTCAAGGGCAGCAGGCAGCTCACCCGGACCCTGGAGGGCAGGAAGAGCAGCTTCGCCACGCTCCTGGAGGACGGCGGCCTGCTCCTCGGCGAACTCCAGGCCCGCCGCGACGCCATCCACCAGCTGCTCACCGGCGCCAGGAACCTCGGCACCCAGCTCACCGGCCTGGTCCAGGACAACAACCGGCAGCTCGGGCCCACGCTGACCGCGCTCGGCCGCGTCACCGGCGTCCTGGTGAAGAACCGCGACAGCCTCGACCGGACGCTCGCCCTGGCCGGACCGTACTACCGGCTCGTCGGCAACACCCTCGGCAACGGCCGCTGGTTCGACACGTACGTCTGCGGCCTCGTCCCCAGGAACTACCTGGCCCCCGGCACGCCCCCGGCCACCGGGTGCATGCCCCCCGAGCCGGCAGGAGGCGGTGCCCGGTGAACCTCCGACGCGCCATCGGCATCACCACCGGACTCGCTGTCGTGGCCTTCGCCGGCGTCTCCGGCGTCATCGCGCTGGACGAGTCCGCGGCCACCCGCGTCACCGCCCGCTTCGACCGGGCCACCGGCGTGTACGAGGGCTCCGACCTCCGCGTCCTCGGGGTCAGGGTCGGCACCGTCGGCTCCGTGCGGCCCAAGGGCAAGGAGGTCGAGGTGACCCTGCTGATCGACGAGGGCGTCCGCGTCCCCGCCGACGCCCACGCCGTGATCGTCGCCCCCAGCGTCGTCGCCGACCGCTACGTCCAGCTCGCCCCCGCCTACACGGGCGGACCGGAGATCCGGGACGGCGCCGTCCTGCCGGCCGCCCGCAACGCCACACCCCTGGAGGTCGACCAGCTGTACGCGTCCATCACCGAACTGAGCCGGGCCCTCGGGCCGAAGGGCGCCAACGCCGACGGCGCCCTGGCCGGGCTCCTCGACACCGGCGCCGCCAACCTGAAGGGCAACGGCAAGGCGATCGGCGACTCCATCGAGCAGTTCGGCAAGGCCGCCAAGACCCTGGACCGGAGCAGCGGCGACCTCTTCGCCACCCTCACCCACCTCCAGTCCTTCACCACGATGCTGAAGGACAACGACGGCGACGTCCGCACGGCCGAACAACGGCTCGCCGCCGTCACCGGTTTCCTCGCCGAGGACAAGGAGAACCTGGGGGCCGCACTCAAGGAACTCGGCACCGCGCTCGCCCAGGTCAAGACCTTCATCGAGGACAACCGCGCGAGCCTGAAGAAGAACGTCGACCTCCTGGTCCCGCTCACCCGCACGCTCGTCGACCAGCGCGCCTCGCTCGCCGAGGCCCTGGACACCGCGCCGCTCGCCGCCGGCAACGCCCTCAGGGCGTACGACCCGGTCCACCGCACCCTCAACGGCCGCGCCAACATCAACGAGATCGGCTTCGGCCCCGGCCTCCCGGGCGGGGCGGGCACCCGCGCCGCGGCGGACGGGCCCCCGGCGGCGAACGGCCCCGGCACGGCCGGAGTCCCGGGCGCGGTGGACGCGGCCGGCGGCCCGAGCGGCCTCGTGCCCCTCACCCCCGGGCGGCGCGAGGCCCTGCCCGCACTCCCGCTGCCCGCGGTCGGCACCGTGTACGGCACCCCGGGGAAGGGGGGCGCGCGGTGAACCGGCCCTCCCGCACCACCGCCGCCGGCCTCGCGGCCGCCCTCGCCCTCGTCGTCGGCATCTCCGCGACCGTCGCCGGCTGCGACCTCCCCGGCGGAGATCTGGAGCTGTCCGGCATCGAACAGTTGCCGCTGCCCGGCGGCGCCGACCTCGGCGACCACCCGTACGAGATCACCGCCGAGTTCGCCGACGTCCTCAGCCTCGCCCCGCAGTCCGCCGTCAAGGTGAACGACGTCGCCGTGGGGCGCGTGACCCGCATCGCCCTCGACCGGAGCGACTGGACCGCCACCGTCACCATGAAGGTCGACGGCGACGTCCGGCTCCCCGCCAACGCCTACGCCCACCTCGAACAGTCCAGCCTCCTGGGCGAGAAGTACATCCAGCTCACCGCACCCCGCACGGCACGCGGCACCCTCGGCGACGGTGCCCGCATCCCCCTGGACCGCACCAACCGCAACCCCGAGGTCGAGGAGGTCTTCGGCGCCCTGTCGATGCTCCTCAACGGCGGCGGCATCCAGCAACTGCGCACCATCACCACCGAACTGGGCACCGCGCTGCGCGGCAACGAACCCCGGGTCCGCTCCCTGCTCGAACGGCTCAACACCCTCGTCGCGAGCCTCGACGGCAACAAGAGCGCCATCACCGCGGCGCTCGACGGCGTCAACCGGCTCTCCGCCACGCTCGCCACCCGCGAACGGGACGTCGACAAGGTCCTCACCGGCCTCAGTCCCGGCCTCAAGGTCCTGGAGCGACAACGCGGTTCGCTCCTCACCATGCTCAGAGCCCTCGACACCCTCTCCGGCGTCGCCGTCGACACCGTCGACCGCGGCAAGGCCGACCTGATCGCCGACCTGAAGGCCCTCGGGCCCACCCTCCAGGCCCTCGCCGACTCCGGAAAGGCCCTCCCCGACTCGCTCGAAGTGCTGCTGACCTACCCGTTCACCGACGAGGTGCTGCGCGGCGTCAAGGGCGACTACCTCAACGTCTACCTGGACCTCACCGCCGCCCCCGGAACGCAGATCGTCCCGGCGCTCACACCCGGCGCACCAGGGGACGGCACCCCGCCCGCCACCGCCACGGGGCCGTCCGCCCGCACCGGGCCCCCGCCGCGCACCGGGCCGCCCCTGCCCCTGCCCCTGCCGTCCGCCGGGAGGAACTGATGCTCACCCGCGCCACCCGGCTGAAGAACCTCGCCTTCCTCCTCATCGGCGCGCTCGTCCTCGGGATCGTCGGCGTGCGGTACGCGGACGTCGGCCACCTCGTCGGCCTGCGCGACCACTACACCGTACGGGTCCGACTCGACTCCACGGGCGGGCTGTTCACCCACTCCGACGTCACCTACCGGGGCGTCTCCGTCGGCCGCGTCGGCCCCATCCGGCTCACCGACGACGGGGTGGAGGCCGAACTGCGGATCAGGAAGTCGGCCCCCGCCATCCCCGCCGACCTCGAAGCCGTCGTCGCCAACCTCTCCGCCGTCGGCGAGCAGTACATCGACCTCCGCCCGGCCTCCGACACCGGCCCCCACCTGCGCGACGGTTCGGTCATCGCACGCTCCGACACCCGCATCCCCGCACCCGTGACCTCCGTCCTGGACGGGGTGGGCGACCTGGCCGCCTCCATCGACCTGGAGTCGCTGCGCACGGTCGTCGACGAGTTCGGTACGGCGCTGAGCGGACGCGGCGACGACCTCCAGGCGCTCATCGACAGCGGGAACGACGTCGTGCTCGCCGCCGACGAGGCACTGCCCGCCACCTCCCGCCTCATCACCGACGGCGAGACGGTGCTGCGCACCCAGGCCGAGGAGGCGGAGGCACTCGCCTCCTTCGCCACCGGCGCCAGGGAACTGGCCGAGCGGCTCAAGGACTCCGACACCGACCTGCGCGCCCTGATCGCCGCGGCTCCGGACGCGGCCGGCCAGGTCGGCGGGCTGCTGCGGGACCTCGACCCGGCCCTCGGCGCGGTGCTGGCCAACCTGCTCACCACCTCGGAGGTGGCGGTCACCAGGCAGCGGGGGATGCGGGAGTTCCTGGTGCGGATGCCCGCCGTCGCCGCCGCCGGGGCGACCGCCGTGACCCCCCGGGGCGTCAACCTCGGCATGTCGGTCACCTTCTTCGCGCCGCTGCCCTGCACGGCCGGGTACGGGGGCACCACCTACCGCAACGGCCTGGACCTGTCGGCGCCGCCCGCCCTCAACACCGGGGCCCGCTGCGCCTCCCCGCCGTCGAGCGGCATCAACGTCCGCGGCTCCGGCAACGCCCCCCGGGGCGGCCCGCTGCCGCCCCCGGCCGCCGCGCCCGGCGTGGCACGGTCAGCCGACGGCATGGGTGACCTGCTCGGGCTGGGGGACGGCCGGTGACCGGCCGGCCGGTCGGGTGGGACCGGTCCGGCGCGTGGACCGCGGTGGCGGTGGCGGTCGCGGCGCTGCTCTGCGGCCTGGCCGGCTGGTCGTACGCCGGCGCGGCGGGCGACGGGACACGGGCGTACGCCGAGGCGCGGGACGACGCACTGGCGGCGGGCCGCGCACACGTCGCCCGGCTGAGCAGCGTGGACGCCGCACGCCCCGACGCGGTACGGGCCGGATGGCTGGACGCGACCACCGGAGACCTCCACACGCGGCTGAAGGGCACCGACCCGCGCAAGGGCACGGGCGGGGCCTCCACCCGCGCCACGGTCACCGACGCGGCCCTCACCGCCCTGAACGACCGGGCCGGCACGGCCGGACTCATCGCGACCGTGAGCGTGACGACCACGCCCGCCGGAGGCCGGCCCGGCGGCACGGACCGCAAACGCCTGGAAGCCGCACTCGCCCGCACCGGCGACGGCTGGAAGGTCACCGCCCTGACCGCCGTACCGGTGGCCGGACCATGAAGGGAGCCGACCGGGTGAGGATCCCGCTTCCCGCACCGCGCCACCCCGCCACCGGCGACGACGCCGCGCCGGCCTCCGCCGCCGTGCCCGACGCCCCGCCCGCGTCCGACGCCCCGTCCGGGCGCCGCCGGACCTCCCGGCCCCGGACGGCCGTCGCGCTGGTGCTGGTCCTGGCACTGCTCGGCTGCGGGGCCGGGCTCCTGGTCCGCGCCCAGCAGCTGACCGGGGCGCCCGCCCTGCACAACCGGGCGCTGACCGACACCGAGGCCACCTCCCGGGTCGTCGACGAGGTCGGCGGGGCGCTCGCCCGGGTGTTCTCGTACGGCCCCGGGGACACCGCCACGACCCGCCAGGCGGCGCGACGACTGCTCGCGGGCCGGGCGGCCCGCCAGTACGAGGCGCTGTTCGGCCAGGTCGGGCAACGGGCGGCGCAGCAGAGGCTCACGCTCACCACGCACGTCGTACGCGCCGGGGTGACCCGGCTCGACGACCGCGGCGCGCAGCTCCTGGTCTTCCTCGACCAGGTCGCGCAGCGCGCCGGCAAGCCCGCCACCACGGTCGCCGCGCAGCTCTCGGTCACCGCCGAGCTGCACGAGGGCCGCTGGCGGATCGTCGACATCCGATCGCGATAGGGGGCACCCGCACCGATGGCCCGCACGACGAGAGGCAACCCGCTGCTGACGGCCGCGGCCGCGCTGGCCCTCCTCGCCGCCGGAGGCGCCGGCTGGGGCGGCTGGTCCTGGTACGCGGCGGCGCACGACGAGTCCGCGGCGTACGCCACCGCCCGCGACGAGGTGCTCGCCGCGGGCGAGCAGGCCGTGCAGAACATGAACACGCTCGACCACCGCGACCTGCGCCGCGGCCTGGACACCTGGCGGTCCTCCGCCACGGGCGAGCTGCTGGCCCAGCTCGACGACGGGCGCCCGCAGTTCGAGCGGCAGATCCGGCAGGCGCGGACGGTGACCTCGGCGAAGGTGCTGTCCGGCGCGGTCACCGAGCTGGACACCAGGGCGGGACGCGCGAGCGTGATGGTCGCGCTCCGGATCACGGTGACCCCGCCCGAGGGGAGACCGGCCGCCAAGGAGAGCCGGATGCTCGGCGAACTCACCCGCACCCCCGGGGGCTGGAAGCTCAGCGCCCTCGGCCAGGCACCGGTCGGCGACACCGCTGCCGCCGCCGACTGAAGGACCCCGGAGGACCGGCACCATGTCGACGACCCGTCACCTCATCAATCGCAGGCGCCGCCTGGCGACCGCGCAGGCACCCCGCACCACCGCACCGCCCCGGCACGCCGGACCACCCGACGGCCCCGCCCGCACCACCGGCACCGACAGAGCCGAAGACACCAGCACCACCAAAACCACCAGCACCACAAAGCGCACCGGCACGAAAAAGCGCACCGGCACTCCCAAGACCACCGACACCACCAACACCACCGGCACGGAGGACCGCACCGGACCCACCAGCACCGGTGCCACGTCACCGCCGCGGACCCGCCCGCGCCGCGGGCTGCCCGCCGCTCTGGGCGTCCTCACCGTCCTCCTGGGCGGTTTCGCCGCGTGGGCCACCGGGGAGGCGGCCGCCCTGCGCGACACACCGTCCGCCCGCAACGCCGCGCTCACCGACATGGCCCGCACCAGCGAGGTGAAGGGCCAGGTCACCAAGGCGGTCAACGAGCTGTTCTCGTACGACTACGCCGCCGCCGCGCCGGCCGACCGGGCCGTCCGCACCCACCTCACCGGCAAGGCCGTCGAGCAGCACCGCACGATGCTCGCCCCGGTCCGGTCCCGGGCGGCGCAGCAGAAACTCGTCCTCACCACCACCGTCACCCACAGCGGCGTCGAACTGATCGACGGCGACCGGGCACGGGTGCTGGTCTACGCGGACCAGAGCAACACCCGTACCGCGGCCAAGAAGGCGGAGACGACGTACGGCGCCGCGATGTTCGCGGTCGAGGCGGTACGCAAGGACGGCGCGTGGCGCATCGCGGTCATCGACACCCTGGGAGCGGGTTCATGAGGTCACGAGAACGGCCGAGGGCGCGCCGCGGGGTCACCGGGACCGCGGCGGCACTCGCCGCGATGGCCGCGCTGACCGCCTCGCAGGGGCCGGGCTCGGTACCGCCGCCGGCGCCGGCCGCGCGGGAACCGGCGGCGGGCGGCAGCGCCGGGACGGCCGTGCCCCGGCCGCCGGACGACGGCGTCTACCACACGGAACTGCCCCCGCTCGCGTCGACCGCGCCCGCCCGGCCGCCCGGAAAGCCCGGCGTGCCCCCGCCCGGCGGGGTGCTGGCGGCCGACCCGGTCACCGCCCACGCCGGCATACCCGCCACGGTCCTCGTGGCCTACCGGCGCGCCGAGGCGGCCGTGGCCCGTACGGATCCGGGGTGCCGGCTGCCGTGGCAGCTGCTCGCCGCCATCGGCAGGGTCGAGTCGGGCCAGGCGCGCGGGGGGCGCGTCGACGCGCGCGGCACCACGCTGGAGCCGATCCTCGGCCCGGTGCTCGACGGCCGGGGGTTCGCCCGCATCACGGACACCGACGGCGGCGCGTACGACGGTGACGCGGTGTTCGACCGGGCGGTGGGCCCCATGCAGTTCATCCCCTCGACGTGGGCCCGCTGGGGAGCGGACGGCAACGGCGACGGGCGCCGGGACCCCGGCAACGTCCACGACGCCGCCCTGGCCGCCGGTCACTACCTCTGCGCGGGGGACAGGACCCTCACCGTCAAGGCGGACCTGGACCGGGCGATCCTCGCCTACAACCATTCGGGCGCCTACCTGCGGACCGTCCTCGCCTGGCTGGCCTTCTACCAGCGCGGCGCGCACGCCGTGCCGGACACCACGGGCGTGCTCCCGGTGACCCCCGGCGCGGGTGGCGGCAGCGGCGGCGGCAGGGGAACGGAGCCGGGCCCGCGTCCCGGCCCGGGGGGCCAGGGCGGGGGCGGCGGGATCGTGGTGGGCCCCCAGCCCTCCGCCCGTCCGCCCGTCGTCCCCGGTCCGCCGACGCACCCGACCAGGCCCCCCGTCACACCGACGCCCTCCCCTGCACCGGCACCCACCCCGACTCCCACCCCGAAACCCACTCCGTCGCCGTCCCCCACCCCTTCGCCCACGCCCACCCCCACCCCTTCGCCGACGGACCCGTCCCCGGACCCGACCTGCCCGTCGCCGTCCCCCGACCCGGCCGGCACGCCCTCCCCGGACCCGTCCCCCGACCCCGGCACGTCCCCCGGGCAGGGCACCGCTCCGGCGCCCACCGGGGTCTCCGCGGGCGGAGGCTGCTCAGACCCCGCCCCCGCCGCCTGACAGCACCTCACCGAGGTCGTACGTGACGGGCTCCTCCAACTGCCCGTAGCCGCAGCTCTCCGGCGCACGGTCCGGCCGCCACCGGCGGAACTGGGCGGTGTGCCGGAAGCGGGTGCCCTCCATGTGGTCGTACCCGACCTCGCACACCAGCTCCGGCCGCAGGGCCACCCACGACAGGTCCTTCTTGCCGGTCCAGCGGCTGGGAGCACCGGGCAGCCGGGCGGTCTCGTGCGCGGTCTCGTCCGTCCAGGCGGCCCACGGGTGGTCGCCCGGCGACTCCAGCCGCAGCGGTTCCAGCTCCTCGACGAGTTCCGCGCGCCGCTTGGCGGTGAACGCGGCGCAGACACCGACGTGCTGGAGGGCGCCCCGGTCGTCGTAGAGGCCGAGGAGCAGCGATCCGACGACGGGGCCGCTCTTGTGGAAGCGGTAGCCGGCCACCACGACGTCGGCCGTCCGCTCGTGCTTGATCTTGTACATCAGCCGGGCGTCGGGCCGGTAGGGCAGGTCCAGCGGCTTGGCGATCACGCCGTCGAGCCCGGCGCCCTCGTACTGCTCGAACCAGTGGTGCGCCAGGTCGATGTCGGTGGTGGACGGCGCCAGGTGGACGGGGGCGTCGGCGCCGCGCAGGGCGTCCTCCAGCGCCGCCCTGCGCTCGACGAGGGGCGTGTCCATCAGGGACCGGTCGCCGAGGGCCAGCACGTCGAAGGCGATGAAGCGGGCGGGGGTGCGTTCGGAGAGCATCGTGACGCGGGAGGCGGCGGGGTGGATGCGTTCGGTGAGCCGGTCGAAGTCCAGCCGCCCCTCGTGGGCGATCACGATCTCGCCGTCGACGACGCAGCGCTCCGGGAGCCGTGGCGGCAGGCCGGCGACCAGTTCGGGGAAGTAGCGGGTCAGCGGCTTGCCGGTGCGGCTGCCGATCACCAGCTCGGGGCCGTCCCGGTGGACGACGGCGCGGAAGCCGTCCCATTTGGCCTCGTAGTGCATGCCGGGCGGGATCTTCTTCACGGACTTGGCCAGCATCGGCTTCACGGGGGGCATCACCGGCAGGTCCATGGCTCGATTCTGCCCGACCGCCGTGCGGTATGCCCGATATGCGAGGTCTATCCGGGCGCCCTACTGTGACGCCTATGGGAAACGCGGTGGAGCTGGAGGCCGGCGGGCGGACGGTACGTCTGTCCAACCCCGACAAGATCTACTTCCCCGAGCGCGGCTTCACGAAGCTGGACGTGGCGCGCTACTTCCTCGCCGTGGGCGAGGGCATCACCCGCGCGCTGCGCGACCGTCCGACGACACTGGAGCGCTTCGTCGACGGAGTCGACGGCGAGTCCTTCTTCCAGAAGCGCGCGCCCAAGAACCTCCCCGACTGGATCCCCACCGCCCACATCACCTTCCCCAGCGGCCGTTTCGCCGACGAGATCCGCCCCACCGAGATCGGCGCCGTCATCTGGGCCGCCAATCTCGGCACGCTCACCTTCCACCCCTGGCCCGTTCGCGGCGGCGACACCGACCACCCCGACGAGCTGCGCATCGACCTCGACCCGCAGCCCGGCACCGGTTTCGCCGAGGCGGTCACCGCCGCGCACGAGCTGCACGCCCTCCTCGACGAGCAGGGGCTGCGGGGCTGGCCCAAGACCTCCGGCGGCCGGGGCCTGCACGTGTTCGTGCCCATCGAGCCCCGCTGGGACTTCACCCGCGTCCGGCGCGCCGCCATCGCGGTCGGCCGCGAGCTGGAGCGGCGCATGGAGGGCCGGGTCACCACCGCCTGGTGGAAGGAGGAGCGAGGCGAGAAGATCTTCGTCGACTACAACCAGACGGCCCGCGACCGGACCATCGCCTCCGCCTACTCCATCCGCCCCAAGCCGCACGCCCCGGTCTCCGCCCCGCTGCGGTGGGACGAGCTGGACGACGTCGACCCCCGTGACTTCGACCTGGCGACCATGCCCGTGCGCTACGCCGACCACGGCGACGTCCACGCGGACATGGACGACCACGCCTTCTCGCTGGACGGCCTGCTGGAGCTGGCCGCCAAGGACGAGCGCGACCACGGCCTGGCGGACCTGCCGTACCCGCCGGACTACCCGAAGATGCCGGGGGAGCCCAAGCGGGTACAGCCGAGCCGCGCCAGGAAGACCGGCTAGCCGGTCACAGCTCCTTGATCCGGATGTCGCGGTAGGAGATGACGTCCGTCGTGCCGTGGACCTGGAGCCCGATGTGACCGGTGGCGTACCGCCGCCCGTCCGTGCCGGGGTCGCCGGCGCGCGGCGGGGAGAACTCCTGGCCGCCGTCGTTGTCGAACTCGTTGATCAGCACCCCGTTGCGGAACACCGTGTAGTGCTGGCCCTCCACCCGGATCTCGTAGTCGTTCCAGGTGCCCTTCGGCGTCACCCCGGCGCCGCCGAGGCCCACCCGGTCGAACCCGTAGACCGAGCCCGTCTTGTACATGTCCCCGTCCGGCCGGTCCAGGACCTGGACCTCGTGGCCGAACCTGATGGCGACCCACTCCGGCCGCGGCTCCTCCGGATGGTCGTGGACGTTCGGGAAGCGGACGAACACACCGGAGTTGGCGTTGCCGGTGCCCGGGGCGTCGTCGCGCCACTGGAGCTTCAGCGAGAAGTCCCCGTACCGCCGCTGCGGGAACCACAGCATGCCCATGCCCGGCACTGTGGTGCTGCTGGTCATCGAGCCGTCGCCGTTCAGGGAGAACTTCCCGCCGCCGACGTGCTGCCACTTGGCGAAGGTCTCCGCCGTACCGTCGAACAGCGTGCGGTAGCCGGTGGTCTGCCCGGGCCTGCCGATGCCGGACTCCCTGGCGGCCCGGTGGATCGTCCGGTGTTCACGGGCGTCGACGACCCCGTCGGCGAGCAGCCGGTCGAGGACCGCGTCCACGTGCTTGAGGAACAGCGCGTGCGACGACCAGTCCTTCTCGTCCTCGATCAGCTCGTTGACGGTGCACCGGCCGCGTGTCATCCGGTTCGGTACGCCGGTGTCCACCGTGCCGACGATGACGGTGAGCCGCTCGTCGTACTCGGGGCAGTTCGGCGCCGGCACGCCCCCGCTCTCCGCGACGTCGAAGCCCACCCGCCCGGCGGCCGAGGTGTTGCCCGCCTTGTCGGTGGCCCGGTGCAGCACCGTGTGGTGACCCACCCGGTCCACGACGACCGGCGCGGTGTACGCCAGGTACGGCCCGCCGTCCAGGGAGTACTCCACCTTCTCCACGCCCGAGCCGCCGGTGTCGGTCGCCGTGACCGTCACGGTGGCGCTGGTGATGAACGCGCCGTCGGAGTTCTTGCTGCCGGTCACCGTGGCCGTCGTCACCGGCGGGGTGGTGTCCTGGGCGGGCGGGGTGACGACCGTGAACTGCACCGACTTCTCCGCCGCCACGTTCCCGGCCCGGTCGGTGGCGCGGTAGCGGACGGTGTGCGTGCCCACCTGGTGGACCATCACCGGTGCGGTGTAGGTCTGCCAGGCGCCGCCGGTGCCGATCGCGTACTCGATGGTGTTGACGCCCGAGCCGGTGTCGGAGGCCGTGACGGTGACCGTCGCCATGTCCAGGTACTCGCCCTGCCCGTTCTTCTCGCCGCTGACGGTCGCCGAGGTGTCCGGCGGGGTCCTGTCGTCGGTGGGCGGGGCCACGACGGTGAAGTCCACCGTCTTCACGGCGGAGGTGTTGCCCGCCTTGTCGGTCGCCCGGTGGCGGACGGTGTGGCTGCCCACCTGGTGGACCATGACCGGGGCCGTGTACGCCTGCCAGGCCCCGGTGGGGCCCACCGCGTACTCGATCCGGTCCACGCCCGAGCCGCCGGTGTCGGTCGCCGACACCGTGACGGCGGCGTGGCCGATGTACGCGCCGTCGGCGTTCCGCTCGCCCTCGACCTTCGCGGCGGTCTCCGGCGCGGTGGTGTCCTCGCCGCCGCCCTCGTCCGTCACGGTGAGGATGCCCTGCATCGCGCCGTGACCGGGGATGGTGCAGTAGAAGCGGTAGCGGCCGGGTGTGAGGGTGACCTGGGCGGTGTGCCGGCCGCCCCGGTCGTCGTTGGGGTTGGCGAGGATGTTCAGCGGGACGTCGTTGTTGTACTCCGGGTCCGAGACGTCGAACGTCAGGGTGTGGGGCATCCCGGTGGTGTTCCCGGTGGCCGCGCTGTTCTCGAAGACGATCGTCGTCGCACCCGCCACGGCGGTGGACGGGAAGGTCAGGTAGCGGTCGATGGGGTCGCCGGCCGTCCAGGTGAGCACCTGCTCCGCCGGGGCCCGCGGTCCGTCGTCGGGCCGGCCGTACGCGGCGGTCGACGTCAGGCCGAGGGTCATCAGCAGGGAGGCGATCAGGGCCGTCCACAGCCGTGCGGAGTGGTGTCTCACCGCGCGCCCGCCTTCCTCGCGAGACCGTCGGCGGCGGGTGTCGGCCCGCCGCCCTTGTACGTCACGCGCCACAGCGCGGACCTGGAGTCGGAGGTGAAGAAACCGCGCCCGTAGTCCAGGACGTACAGCGAACCGTCCGGCGCGAACTTCCAGTCCATGAGATTCCGGATGCCGTTCGCCCCCACGGGGATGATCTTCTTCAGGGACTCGGCGTGCACGGGCAGGCCGCCCTTGCCGACCGTCCTCGGATCCATCAGCACGGCGTGCCGCGGCTGGTCCCCGTCGTAGAAGTCGCCGACGAACCACTTGCCGTCCCAGTACGCCGGCCACTTGACCGTGCTGCCGGAGGACGCGTCGTACCGGTAGACCGGCCCGTTCATGGTCGCCTGGCCGCCGCCCTTGAGCCAGGGCAGCAGCAGCTTCTGTTCCTCCGTGCGGTAGCTGGGCACGCCGTTCGCGTCGCGCGGGTAGTCGACGCCGCCGCCCTGCGGCGAGTACCAGATCGAGTTCGGCGTGACCGGCGGCAGGTTCACCAGACCGTCGTTGTTCGGCGACTCGTTCTTCGGCCGGGCGCAGTCGTACCAGCCGAGCGGCCGGCTCGGGTCGGGCAGATTGCGGTCCCGGTAGGGCTGGTTGTTGCCCATGCAGTACGGCCAGCCGTGGTTGCCCGGTCCGGTGATGGCGGCGAACGTGTCGTACTTCGCCGGGCCCCAGGTGGTGGACGGGGCGCCGGCGTCGGGCCCCACCCACCCCGCGTAGAGGATGTCGGTCCGCGGGTCGACGAAGATCCGGGCGGGGTTGCGCACGCCCATGACGTAGATCTCGCCCCGGGTCTTGCCGCCCCCCTCGTCCGGCTCCCTGCCGGTGAAGAGGTTGCCCTCCGGGACGGTGTACGTCCCGTCGTCCTCCGGGTGGATGCGGAGGATCTTGCCGTTGAGGTTGTTGGTGTTGCCCGAGGTGCGGCGGGCGTCGGCGAACGACAGGCCCTTGAAGGCGGGCTCCGGGTTGTTGCCCGAGTACCCCGAGCTGAAGCCGCTGGAGTTGTTGTCACCGGTGGCGATGTACAGGTTCTCCTTGGAGTCCCAGGCCATGCCGCCGCCCGCGTGGCAGCAGCTGTGGATCTGCACCGGCCATTTGAGCAGGACCTTCTCGCTCGCCAGGTCGAGCGTGTTCGTCGCGGGATCGAGGGTGAAGCGGGAGACGTACCGCTCCGCCGTGTGCCTGTCCCGGTCGATCCGCGCATGGGGCGTGTAGTGCAGGTACACCCATCCGTTGGTGAGGAAGTCCGGGTCCAGCTCGATGCCGAGGAGGCCCTCCTCGTTCTTCGTCAGCTCGTCGCCGCCGCCCTTGTTGCCGAAGACCGTCAGCTCGCCGGCGAGCTGCACCTTCCCCGTCCTCGGGTCGTAGACGTGGATCTCGCCCCTGCCCTTGCCGATGTCCGGGCTGTTCCAGTCCGTCACGACGGGCTTCGAGGAGTCCGCGCCGCCGCGCCCGATGTAGAGGACGCGGCCGTCGGGCGCGGCCACCAGGCCGTGCGGCTCGCCGATCTGGTCGTTGCGCCCCGGCTGGTTGGGCCGGGTCACGCGCTCCGCGGTGTAGTGGGCGTCGATCGTGGCCTTGCAGTCGGCGCGGGAGAGCCGGGTCGTCCAGAGCAGGGCGCCGCGCAGGTGGTCGCGGAAGTCGGTCTCGGCGAAGGAGTCGACCGTGCCGCCCATGCCCGTGTAGAAGGAGCGGCCACCGTCGTAGTCACGGCACCAGGACACCGGGTGGTCCCAGCCGTTGGCGCTCGGGCCCGGCGCGTACGTGCTCTCCCTGACGCGTGCGACCGTGTGCACGGTGCCCGACGGGTTGACCGTCCAGTTGAGCCATCTGTCCGGGCGCTTCCAGTTCAGCGGGAGCCGCTGGGTGGCCGGATGGAGCCGGTCCCCGACCTCGACGGTCGCGCGCTGCACGGCGGTGGGGCTGTTCGCGGCGGGCCGGGCGCCGACCAGACCGGTGAACCAGTCCGAGTACGGCTCGGTGCGCGCCGCGTCGTGGATGCCGAGGAAGCCGCCGCCGGCCTCCATGTACGCCTCCAGGCCCGCCTCCTGCTCCGGGTCGAGCACGTCACCGCCGCCGGTCAGGAACACGACCGCGTTGTACCGGCCCAGCCGGCGGCCGTCGGTGAAGACCGAGGCGTCGTCGGTGGCCTCGGTGCGGAACCGCTGGGCGGCCGGGCCCGACCCGCCGATCGACTCGACCGCCGCGATCCCGGCGTCGACCGTCGGCGACTCGGCCGTCGCCGAGGCGTGGAAGACCAGCACCCGCACATCGGCCCCACCGGGCGGGGACGGGACTGACAACGTTGTCCGTGCATGGGGGGCCGTCGTCCGTAACCGGGGGCCCGGCTCCCCGGGGTTGGGTCCGGCCGTGGCCGCCGTAGCGCTGAGCAGGGAGGCCGCCAGGGCGCCGGCGGCGAGCGCTGCCGCCGCTCCGCGGCGGGTTCTCGACCGGTGATGTGGTGCACGGTGCATGTGTTCACCCACCCCTCTGTGGTCACAGCGAACGACGACGAAGCTAGACCTCTTTCCGTGGCACGCCAATAGCGCGGTACCAATCCGGCGAACTTTGTCCTGGCTGTGGATGAACCGTGGTCCACCCGGTTACGGTGTGCCCGTCCGGGGGCGGCTCGCCCCGTCATCCTCCGTACCGCACCGGGAAGTTGGGCATGGACAGACGGAGCTTCAACCGGCGGCTCCTCGTGGGGGGAGCGGCCGCCGCGACCGGCGTGACATCGTTGTCCGTGGCCTCCGCGCCCGACGCCGTGTCGGCCGAGACCCCACCGCCCACCGCCCCGGCGGGTGGGCAGGTGCGCCATCTCAGGCTGTACGCCGAGAAGCTGGCGGACGGTCGGATGGGATACGGCCTGGAGAAGGGCAGGGCGACCGTCCCCGGCCCGCTCATCGAACTGAACGAAGGGGACACCCTCCACATCGAGTTCGAGAACACCATGGACGTACCCGCCAGCCTGCACGTCCACGGCGTGGACTACGACGTGGCGAGCGACGGCACGAGGATGAACCGCAGCCACGTGGAGCCCGGCGCCACCCGCACCTACACCTGGCGCACCCATGCCCCCGGCCGCCGCAAGGACGGCACCTGGCGCCCCGGCAGCGCGGGCTACTGGCACTACCACGACCACGTCGTGGGCACCGACCACGGCACGGGCGGCATCCGCAAGGGGCTCTACGGTCCGGTCGTGGTGCGCCGCAAGGGCGACATCCTGCCCGACAAGCAGTTCACCATCGTCTTCAACGACATGACGATCAACAACATGCCCGGACACCGGAGCCCCGACTTCCGTGCCACCGTGGGGGACCGGGTGGAGATCATCATGATCACGCACGGCGAGTACTACCACACGTTCCACATCCACGGTCACCGGTGGGCGGACAACCGCACCGGTCTGCTCACCGGCCCCGACGACCCCAGCAGGGTCGTCGACAACAAGATCACCGGCCCCGCCGACTCCTTCGGGTTCCAGATCATCGCGGGCGAGCACGTGGGCGCCGGGGCGTGGATGTACCACTGCCATGTGCAGAGCCACTCCGACATGGGCATGGCCGGGCTCCTCCTCGTGGCCAAGCCCGACGGAACGGTCCCCGGCCACGACCCGCACCACCCGGTGGCGCCCCCCGGCGGTACGCACGCCCACTGAGCGCCCGGCGGCGCGGGGCCGGGGGGGGCGGGCGCACGAGGGCGCGGCGCGGCGGGACCCCGCGTCGGTCATACGGGCGGGCGCCCTCATGATGCGGCGCGCCGGGGACGGCACCAGACTCGGCACCATGCTGACAACCCGGTACGTCACCGGCGCCCCGAACTGGCTCGACCTGGGCACACCCGACCTCCCGGGTGCCGAGTCCTTCTACGGCACCCTGTTCGGCTGGCGCTTCCGGTCCGCCGGCCCGGAGGCGGGCGGCTACGGCATGTTCCGGCTCGACGACAGGACCGTCGCCGGCGGCATGACCGTTCCTCCCGACCAGGCGCCGCCGGGCTGGATGGTCTACTTCCGGACGCCCGACGCCGACGCCACGGCGGCAGCGGTGCGGGAGAGCGGCGGAACCGTGCTGTTCGAACCGATGGACGTCTTCGACCTCGGCCGCATGGCGGTCTTCACCGACCCGGGCGGAGCCGGCTTCGCCGTCTGGCAGCCCGGCACCCTCCAGGGCCTGGAAGTGGTCAACGACCCCCACTCCCTCTGCTGGACCGAGCTGTACACGCACGACCCGGCCGCCTCCATGGCCTTCTACGGCGCGGTGCTCGGCATGGAGTCGTCCGCCGTCCCCTGGCCCGACGGAACCGGCACCTACATCCTCCTCAACCCGGCGGGCGGCGGTGACGACTCGACGTTCGGCGGTGTGGTGCCGCTCGCCGCCGAACCGGCCGAGGCGGACGAAGGGCCGTACTGGATGCCCTGCTTCGAGGTGCCCGACACCGACACGACGGCCGCCCGGGCCGAGCGGCTCGGCGGCACCGTCCGCCTGGCGCCGACCGAGATGGGCGGCGTGGGCCGCTTCGCCCGGCTCACCGACCCCTACGGCGCCCGTTTCGCCGTCGTCACCAGCACCCCGGCGGAACAGCCCTGACCCCGGCCGGGTACGGGCCGGCACGGTGACACCCCGGGCCGGCGCAACCCCTTGCCGATCACGCCGAGGAAGCCCATGCTTACGGAGCGAACGGAACGGCCCCCGAACACCGTGCCGTTGATCGTTCATTGACGCGCCGTTTATCGCGGCGGGGCAGCGTGTGCGGCATGCCGATCAACCACACCTCTTCCACCGCCGAACTCGCATGGCAGGAAAGCGCCCTGTGCGCCCAGACGGGCCCGGACTTCTTCTTCCCGGACCCGGGCTCCTCCACCCGTGAGGCCAAGCGCCTCTGCGCCGCCTGCGACGGTCGCGAGGCCTGCCTCGAGTACGCCCTCACCCATGACGAGCGCTTCGGCGTCTGGGGCGGGCTGTCCGAGAAGGAACGGTACGCGCTGCGGCGGCAGGGGCGCTGAGCCGCCGGAATATCCCGGTGCTCGCCCGCCCGGCCGCCACGTAGGATCACATGCGCATGGAGCAGCAGTTCAGCGCGGTGACGGAAGACGAGTTGGCCGAGTTCGGCCGCACGATGGGGCGGCTACGGGCCATGCCGCTGGAGGACCCCCTGCGGATGAGGGGCGAGGAACTGGCCGCCTCCTTCGCCCGCGAGAGCCGCAACAAGCGCCGCAAGGCCCGCCGCCGGGCCGTGTCCGAGGCGGACGCCCGGCTCAGCGCCGCGACCGCCACCGGGGCGCTCGACCGCCGTGAGGACGCGCCGCTGCCGGCGCGGCGGGGCAGCGTGGGGGAGTTCCTCAAGCCCCGCCACTGCTACGTCTGCAAAGGGCTCTACCGTCGGGCCGACGCGTTCTACCACCGTCTGTGCCCCGGCTGCGCCGCCGACAACACCGCGCGCCGCGCCCTCTCCACCGACCTCGGCGGGCGCCGCGTGCTGCTCACCGGAGGGCGCGTGAAGATAGGGTTCCAGCTGGCGCTCATGATGCTGCGCGACGGCGCCGAACTCCTCGTCACCAGCCGCTTCCCGCACGACACCCTGCGCCGCTTCCGCGCCGCCGAAGGCAGCGGGGAGTGGCTGGACCGGCTGACCGTCCTCGCCATCGACCTGCGCGACCCGCGCCAGGTGCTCGGCCTGTGCGAACGGCTCCTCGCCGACGGCCGGCCCCTCGACGTCCTGGTCAACAACGCCGCCCAGACGATACGCCGCCCGCCCGAGTCGTACGCGGCGCTGGCGGCGGGGGAGCGCGGCGAGCTGCCGCGCGGGGTCGTCGCGGCCCCGGGGTACGCCCCGGCCCTCCCCGCCGCGGGCGGCGGCGCCGGAGCCCTCGCCCTCGTACTCGACGGGGACGGCGACGCCGGCGTCACGACGGACGAGGCCGGGCTGCTGCCCGACCCCGCGCCGGACAACTCCTGGTCCGCCCGTCTCGGCCGGCTCGACCCCGCCGACCTGCTGGAGGCCCAGCTCGTCAACGCCGTCGCCCCCGCGCTGCTGTGCGACCGGCTGCTGCCGCTGCTGCTGGCGTCCCCGCGGCCGCGCCGCTACATCGTGAACGTCAGCGCGGTGGAGGGGCGGTTCGCCGTGCGCAACAAGACGGCCGGCCACCCGCACACCAACATGGCCAAGGCCGCCCTCAACATGCTGACCCGCACCAGCGCCGAGGAGCTCGCCCGGCAGGGCGTCCACATGTGCAGCGTCGACACCGGCTGGATCACCGACGAGAACCCGGCGCCCCGCAAGGCGAGGATCGCCGCCGCCGGCACCCGTACGCCGCTGGACGTCGTGGACGGCGCGGCCCGCGTCTACGACCCGATCGTGCGGGGCGAGGCGGGCGCACCGGTCACCGGGGTGTTCCTCAAGGACTACCGGCCGGCTGCGTGGTGATCCGGAAGGTCTCCCCGTACGTCTGCCAGGTCAGCGGCACCGCGAGGTCCATGTTCCCGTCCCGCAGGAACACCCGCTGGGCGGTGTCGATGCGGGACGTGTCGCGCTCCCGCTGGGTCTTCTGCGCCTGCATCACGGCCCGGCGCGCGTCGAGGAAGGCGTTGAGGTACGCCTTCTCGTCGCCGCCCTCGGCCGCGGTCTCGGCCTTCTTCATCGCCGCGGCGCGGATGCCGTAGAAGCCCTCCGGGTCCAGGCCCGGCCCGTGCAGCACCATCGCGTCGTAGTAGACGAACTGGCCGAGCGTGGACAGCCCGTCCATCTTGGCCAGCCGCACGGCCGGGTCGAAGTAGATGCGGTCGCGCGTCTCGTCCTGGGCCTTGCGGAAGGCCGGGTCCTCGGCGGCCTTCTTCCACGCGGCGGGGAAGCCGGGGTCGAGGCCCTCGTGCGAATCGGTGCCGTCGACCGCGCGCAGCGCCGGGAGGTAGGCGGCCAGCGGGTTGCCGGGGTTCTTCTTCGTGTAGTGCTCGACGAGCTGGAGCATGTCGTTGGTGCCGGAGCAGAAGCCGATGACACCGGCGGTGTAGCCGTTCCCGTCGCCGATGTCCTCGATGTCGTCGTACGCGCCGCGCCAGTCGAGGGTGGAGTTGTCCGCGCTGGCCACCAGCCGGGCGGCGATCTCCTTCTTGCCGGGCGCGGCGAGGCCGGGCGGCATCTTGGCGATGCGCGCCTCCAGGGCCTTCTGCTCGTCCGGCGTGCCCGCCTTGAGCGGGTTCCCCGAGGCGGACGCCTGCGGGGCGGGGCTGGCGTCGACGGCGTCGGCAGGGCGTACGGAACCGCCGCCTCCGCCGAACACGACGGCGGCGGCGACGGCTATCGGAGCGCCGATCAGGAAAAAGCGGGTCACAGGCTTCACGCGGCCCAGCGTACGACGCTGCCGCCGGCCACCCGTGAGCGCCCTGCGCCCCCGCCGCCGGGGCGCGACCGGCCCGGCGGCGGCTCGGTGCGTACCGCGGGTGCCGGCTCACCGGCCGAGTGCGGGCCACCGGCGGGGCGGGGACCCGGTGCGGGCCCGCCCGCGCGGCGACGGTTCACCGGTCCGGTGCGGGCCGCCGAGGTCACCGGCCCGGCGGCCGGTGGGGCCCTTTCCGGCTCAACGGCCAGAAGGGGACGGCACGGGCCGCGGGTGCCGGTTCACCGTCCAAGGGGGCCGGCGGGGCCAGCGGCGCGGCCACGGGCCACCGGCCCGCCGCGGCCCACCGGCACGGCGGGGCCTGCGCGTACCGCGGGTGCCGGCCCACCGGCCCACCAGCCCGCCGCGGCCCGCCGGCCCGGCGGTGCGGGTCAGCGGCCGCGGGCCGCCATGCGGGCCTTGCGTGCGGCGAGCTTCTCGTCGAACTTGCTCGCCTCCGAGTCCAGCCCGCCCATGTACAGGCCCAGCTCCTCCTGCGCCTTCAGGCCCTCCGGGCCCAGGCCCTCGATCTCCAGGACCTTCAGGAAGCGGAGCACCGGCTGCAGCACGTCGTCGTGGTGGATGCGCAGGTTGTAGATCTCGCCGATCGCCATCTGCGCGGCCGCCCGCTCGAAGCCCGGCATGCCGTGACCCGGCATGCGGAAGTTCACGACGACGTCGCGCACCGCCTGCATCGTCAGGTCCGGGGCCAGCTCGAAGGCCGCACCCAGCAGGTTCCGGTAGAAGACCATGTGCAGGTTCTCGTCGGTCGCGATGCGCGCCAGCATCCGGTCGCAGACCGGGTCGCCCGACTGGTGGCCGGTGTTCCGGTGCGAGATGCGGGTCGCCAGCTCCTGGAAGGCGACGTACGCCACCGAGTGCAGCATCGAGTGGCGGTTGTCCGATTCGAAGCCCTCGCTCATGTGGGACATCCGGAACTGCTCCAGCTTGTCCGGGTCCACCGCGCGGGAGGCGAGCAGGTAGTCGCGCATCACGATGCCGTGACGGCCCTCCTCGGCCGTCCAGCGGTGCACCCAGGTGCCCCACGCGCCGTCCCGCCCGAAGAGGCTGGCGATCTCGTGGTGGTAGCTGGGCAGGTTGTCCTCGGTCAGCAGGTTCACGACGAGCGCGATCCTGCCGATGTCGGTGACCTTGGACTGCTGCGGCTCCCAGGCCTCACCGTCGTCGAAGAGGCCCGGGAAGTTCCGGCCGTCCGACCACGGGACGTACTCGTGGGGCATCCAGTCCTTGACGACCTTGAGATGGCGGTTGAGCTCCTTCTCGACCACCTCCTCCAAGGCGTACAGCAGCCGGGCGTCGGTCCACGCTTCCGAACTGCCGAGGTGGGGAGAGGTGAGGGTCATACGGGTGCTCCTGGGGACGGGAGATACTTACGGCTTCGTAGGTTACGAGACCGTAGGTTAAGGGCCCCGTAAGCGAGAGCCAACCCCGGGGCCCTGAACGGAGGGTTACGTTCCGTTATGTGCCCAGGTGGCGGAGGCGTACCGAGAGGCAGGTCACGCAGCCCTCGAGCTTCTCGAACTCGCCGATGTCGACGACGACGGGCTCGTACCCGAGGTCCGCGAACAGCTCCGCCGATCTCGGCGCGCTCGCCGCCATGAGCAGCTTTCCCCCGCCCAGCAGCACCACGTGCGCACCCGCCTCTTCGGGCACCGGCAGGAAGCGCCCGAACAGCGAGGGCGTCTCCACCAGCGGCCCGTACCCGACGACCGTGCCGTCCGGGAGCGCCGTGACCGCCGATTTCAAGTGCAGCACCCTGCTCACCGGCACGGCGACGACCCGCGCCCCCAGCGGCTCGAAGGCCGCCCGCAGCTGCGCCACCCCCTCGGCGTTCGTGCGCCCGCCCCGCCCCACGTACACCGTGTCGCCGATCTTCAGCACGTCACCCCCGTCGAGCGTGCCCGGCTCCCGCACCCGGCCGACCGGGCAGCCCAGCCGGTCCACCGCCTCCGCCACCGCGGCCGTCTCGGGGCGGCGCGAGGGGGCGCCGGGCCGGCAGACCAGCGCCACGTTGCGGAACATCACCACCGTGTCCTCGACGAACACCCCGTCCGGGCACTCGTCGGCCGGCTCCACCTCCACGGTCTCCCAGCCGTGGGCGCGCAGCGCGCCGACGTACCGCTCCCATTGCGCGAGGGCCAGGGCGGGGTCGACGGGCGTGCGCTCCAGGTGGGTGACCAGGCCCTCGGCGAGGCGCGGACCCGGGCGGCGGACGAGGGCTTTCCTGCTGGGCACGGCGACCTCCGGAAGTCGGTGACCGCCCACCCCTACCCCGTCCGCCCCCCGTCATTCGGGGGCCGGGCCCCGGGCGGGTCGGCGGCCGCGCTCCCCGGCCGCCGTCCCCCCCCCCGGGCCGTCACCGGTCGGCCAGCACCTCGTCCGCCGTCGTGGGACGCAGCTCGCCGTCCTCCATCAGCAGCCACCGGGTGATGCCGATCGACTCCAGGAACGCCAGGTCGTGGCTGGCCACGATCAGCGCCCCCTCGTACGCGTCGAGCGCCGCGACCAGCTTCCGCACGCTCGCCATGTCGAGGTTGTTGGTCGGCTCGTCCAGCATCAGCAGCTGCGGTGCCGGCTCCGCGAGGAGCAGCGCGGCCAGCGCCGCCCGGAACCGCTCGCCGCCCGAGAGGGTCCCGGCCGGCTGGTCGGCCCGTGCGCCCCGGAACAGGAAGCGGGCGAGCCGCGCCCGGATCCGGTTGTTCGTGGCCTCGGGCGCGTACCGGGCGACGTTCTCCACCACGCTCAGCCCGTCGTCGAGGACGTCGAGCCGCTGCGGCAGGAAGCGCAGCGGTACGTGCGCCTCCACCACCCCGGCCACCGGCGGCAGTTCACCGGCGACGGTCCGCAGCAGCGTCGTCTTTCCGGCGCCGTTGCGCCCGACCAGCGCCACCCGCTCCGGCCCGCGCAGCTCCCACTCCCCGCCGACCCGTCCCCCGTACCGCAGTTCCAGGTCGCGCAGGAGCAGTACGTCCCGGCCCGGCGGAACGGTCGTGTACGGCAGTTCGACGCGGATCTCGTCGTCGTCCCGCACCGCCTCCACCGCCTCGTCGAGCCGCTCCCTCGCCTCGGCGAGCTTCTGGGCGTGCATGGTGCGGTGCTTTCCGGCCGACTCCTGCGCCGCCCGTTTGCGCGCACCCATCACGATCTTCGGCTCGCGTTTGCTCTCGTACATCTTCTGGCCGTACCGCTTGCGCCGCGCCAGTTTCACCTGGGCGTCGGCCAGTTCGCGCTTCTGCCGCTGCACGTCGGCCTCGGCGACCCGCACCATGCGCTCGGCCGCGTCCTGTTCGGCGGCGAGCGCCTCCTCGTACGCCGAGTAGGCCCCGCCGTACCAGGTGACTTCGCCGTCCCGGAGGTCGGCGATCTGGTCCACCAGCTCCAGCAGTTCGCGGTCGTGACTGACCACCACCAGGACTCCGGACCACGCCGAGACGGCCGCGTACAGCCGGCGGCGGGCGTGCAGGTCGAGGTTGTTGGTCGGCTCGTCGAGCAGCAGGACCTCGGGCCTCGCCAGCAGCAGCGCGGCCAGCCGCAGCAGCACGCACTCGCCGCCCGACACCTCGCCGATGGTGCGGTCCAGGCCGATGTGGCCGAGCCCGAGCTGGTCGAGCGTGGCGCGTGCCCGTTCCTCGACGTCCCAGTCGTCGCCGATCACCGTAAAGTGCTCCTCGCTCGCGTCACCGCCCTCGATGGCGTGCAGCGCGGCGCGGGTGGCGGCGATGCCGAGGGCCTGTTCCACCCGGAGCGCGGTGTCGAGGGTGGCGTTCTGCGGCAGGTAGCCCAGTTCACCCGCCGTGCGGACGGTGCCCCCGGTGGGGGTGAGTTCTCCCGCGACCAGCTTCAGCAGGGTGGACTTGCCGGAGCCGTTGAGGCCGATCAGACCGGTCCTGCCCGGACCGACCGCGAGCTGGAAGCCGTCCAGCACCTCGGTGCCGTCCGGCCACGAGAACGACAGGTCGGTGCAGGTGATGAACGTGGGGAAGGTAGAAGACATACGGGTCTCCCGGTTGCGTGAGGAAAAGGGGCAACGGGTGAGACACCGGGACGGCTCGGGGCCGAGGTCGCACACGGCGGGGCGCACAGCGCCGGAACGCGGCTGTGCGACACGGTGTCTCGAGACCTCAGACGAGCAACGTCCTACTCCGTTCGGCGACGACAAGGGCCGCCAACGAAGGTACGCCCGGTCCGGTCGGGCGGCAACGGATTAAATCGGGGCGGGGCGCCGGGGGTCAGTGGGCGTCGCGCAGCAGCTCCGTCAGGTCCTGGTCCAGGTCCAGGAACTCGTGCTCGCAGCCCGCCGGCACCAGGTGCTGGGTCCGCCTGAGGAAGCGGCGCACCTCGGAGCTGCGGACGTGCACCATCGCGACGCCCTCCTGGGCGTGGAACTCCACGACGGTGCGGTCGTAGCCGTACGGACGCACGCGCACGTCGCCGAGTCCGGCCGGTCCGTCGAGGCCCGCGGCGAGCAGCTCCCGGGCGAACTCCCAGGACACGTCGACGCCCTCCAGCGTGGCCCGCGCGGGGAAGCCCATCTGCACGGCGAAGGGGTTCCCGGGGTCGTAGCGCAGGGTGGCGGCGACGGATTCGGTGCGGGGCGCGGACGCGACCAGGCGGGCCCGTACGGCCTGCTCGATGACGGTGGACAAGGCCTGCTCCCTCACACGCGGCTGCGGCGGTACGTCTCTTGCACCAGGGAGGACGACGAATCCGGCGGGTGCGTGCACTGGGGGAGGGTGTGACCTGTGTCACCCGGGCGGTCTGGACGGGTCCGTCGGGGTGGGCTACGTTCCCGCGCCATGACGTCGATGGGGAAGACGATACGGACGGTGTCTGCGGGGCTCTGCGGGGCGGTGCTGGCGGCCGCCCTCGGCGCGTCACCGGCCGGCGCGGCGCCGGCCGGCTCCCGCCCGGCCGCGTCCGCCGTGGCCGGGTCCGCCGTGGCCGGGTCCGCCGGGGCCGGGTCCGCCGGGGCCGGCGGGGGACCCGTCTGGGAGCCGAGGCCGACGGGGAGCGACGCGCGTTTCCGGGGCCTCGCCGCCGTGAGCCGTTCCACCGCCTGGGTGGCGGGTTCGAAGGGCACGGTGCTGCGCACCCGGGACGGCGGGAGGACCTGGCGGGACGTCTCGCCCCCCGGGGCGGGCGGGCTGGAGTTCCGGGACGTGGAGGCGTTCGACGGCCGCCGCGCCGTGGTGCTGGCGATCGGCGAGGGGGACGCCTCCCGCATCCTGCGCACCGACGACGGCGGAGCGAGCTGGACGGAGACGTTCCGCAACCCCGACCCCCGGGCCTTCTACGACTGCGTCACCTTCTTCGACAGCCGCCACGGCCTCGCGATGAGCGACCCGGTCGACGGCAAGTACCGGATCCTGTCCACTGGGGACGGCGGCCGGACCTGGAAGGTGCTGCCCGACACCGGCATGCCCGCCGCGCTGCCCGGAGAGGCCGCGTTCGCGGCGAGCGGCCAGTGCCTCGCCGCGTCCGGCCCCAGGGACGTGTGGCTGGCCACCGGAGGCGGCGCCACCGCGCGCGTGCTGCACTCCTCCGACCGGGGCCTGAACTGGACGGTCGCCGCATCGACGATCCCGGCGGGCGACCCGGCGCGCGGGGTCTTCGCACTGGCCTTCCGCGACCGCGCGCACGGCATCGCGGTGGGGGGCGACTACCGCACCGGGCAGCCGTCCCCGCGGGCGGCGGCCGTCAGCCGGGACGGCGGACGGACCTGGCGGCAGGCGGACACCCCGCCGGCCGCGTACCGCTCGGGCGTCGCCTGGCTCCCGCACAGCCGGTCGGCCGCCCTCGCGGTCGGACCCACCGGGACGGACCTGACGACGGACGGCGGCCGCACCTGGCGGACCGTCGACACCGGCTCGTACGACACGGTCGACTGCGCCGCCGGCCGCGGCTGCTGGGCGGCGGGCGAGAAGGGCCGGGTCGCCCGCCTGGCGCGCTGACACCGCCCCCGCGCCGCGGCGCCCCGGTGAGGTGGGCCCGCCCCGCCACCCGGGGGAGCAGCCGGGCGGCACCGACCGCCGCCCCGGTGCGGCGCCGCCGGAGGTGAAGATCCGGTGCATCGACGCCCGCATGGCCGGACCCACCGGCCCGCGGGCCGACCTGGAGGCGCGTGTGTGCACCGGCTGCCCCCGCGCGCGGCGGACCGGGCCGGCCGAACGGCCCGCCGGCTCCGGCTCCTGCTCCGGACGGGTCCCGGCTCAGCGCCCTTCGGCGGGAAGCTTCTGGCGGTACGCGGAGAGGTCCGGTGCCGTCCTGGTCGCGACGAACTCGGTGACGCGGTACGCGCACAGCCCCGCGGTGACGAACGGATCGGTCGCGGTGATGGCCTCGATCCGCGCGCGGTCGTCGCCGACGGCCAGGATGATGCCGCCGTCACGCGGGTTCTTGCGACCGGAGGCGATGAACGCCCCCGACGCGTAATGGGTGTCGAGCCAGGCGACGTGGTCCGGGAGGAGCTCGTCCACCCGGTCGAGGGGCCCGGTGTAGGTCAATTCCAGTACGAACATGACCGCGAGGCTATCGGGCCCCACCGGCAGCAGCCCGCCCCGGTCGCCCGCCGCCCGGGCATCCCGCCCCTCACCGCCGCGGACGTAGGGTGACACCACTATGACGATCATCGAGAAGCCCGCCGACTGGCCGTCCGACGAGGCGGCGGCCCTGGCCGTCCAGGACGGACTGCGCGGCCGCGTCATCCTCGACGAGCCCGGCCCGCCGCCCGGCACCGGACTGGTCACGGGCGTCGACGTGGCCTACGACGACGACCGTGACCTGGTCGCCGCGGCGGCCGTCGTCCTGGACGCCAGGACGCTCGCCGTCGTCGAGGAGGCCACCGCCGTCGGCCGGGTGTCCTTCCCGTACGTGCCCGGACTCCTCGCCTTCCGCGAGATACCGACCGTCCTCGCCGCGCTCGACCGGCTGCGCAACGGCCCCGGACTGGTGGTGTGCGACGGCTACGGCCGGGCCCACCCGCGCTGCTTCGGCCTCGCCGCCCACCTCGGCGTCCTCACCGGACTTCCGGTGATCGGCGTCGCCAAGAACCCGTTCACCTTCTCCTACGAGCAGCCCGCCGCCGGGCGCGGGGCGTCCGCTCCCCTGGTGGCTGACGACGAGGAGGTCGGCCGGGCGCTGCGCACCCAGGAGGGCGTCAAGCCGGTGTTCGTCTCCGTCGGCCACCGGGTGTCCCTCGACAACGCCTGCGCCCACACCCTCCACCTGGCGCCCCGCTACCGCATCCCGGAGACCACCCGCCACGCCGACTCCCTGTGCAGGCGCGCCCTGAAGGAGGCGACGGCCTGATCGGACGGCTCCGGCGCACGGTCCCGGACCGCCCCGACCCGCGCGCCCTGGCACGCTTCCACCGCGCCCCGCTCGGGGGAGAGACCGACCGCCCGGACCCCCGCTGGTCGCTCGACGCGGACCGGGCGACCCTGCACCCGGACGGCGGTCAGGAGCCGGCGTTCCGGCGGGCGGACCCGTACCTGCCGCTCGGCCCGGGCGCCGTCCCGCTCGATGGCGGGGACCCCGCCCGCGGCCGGCATGTCCGGGCCGACCCGGCGGGGCACCCGTTCCGCCTCGTACGCGACTGAGGCCGCCCTCCGCTCAGCGCGCGTCGGCGACCCGGAAGCGGATCCCGGCCCGGCCCAGCCGCTCCAGGAGCGCGTCCCCCATGGCGACCGCCGTGGTGACCTGGCCGGCGGTCGGCGGCAGTGCATCGAAGGCCAGGGACAGCGCCGATTCGGCGAGCATCTTCGCCGTCTCGTCGTAACCCGGGTCACCGCCCGACACCTCGGTGAACACCCGCCGGCCGCCGCCCTCGCCGACGAACCGCACCGAGAACCAGCTGCGCGCCCGGCGCGCCTCGTCCGGGCCCTGCCCCGCCTCGTAACGGTCCATCAGCCACCGCCTGGCCGGCGGCACCTGCGCCAGGGCGACCAGCGCGCCCACGGCGGCCGCCCCGCCGACCGCCATCGGCAGGGTCCTCACGGCCGCGTAGTGGCGGTAGCGGAAGTCCGGCCCGTACCGCGGGAGGGCCGCCGCCGAGCGCGCGACGACGCCCGCGTCCAGAGTGGGCAGCGGGAGCGCCCACGCCCCGGTCTCCCGGCTGAAGCGCGGCGCCCCCAGCGGGGCGCGCGCCCGACGCCCCATCAGGCGCGGCTCGTGCAGCCGGCGCTCCCGGGCCGCCCGCAGCATCTGCGGGCCGCGCCCCATGGCGGTCAGCGCGGAGGCGAACGTCCCGCCGGAGAAGAAGGCGTTGGACCGGACGAAGCCGTCCACGGTGAGCGGTACGCCCTCCGGCAGCTGCGCCACGGTGAAGTACACGCCCAGGTCGTGCGGGACGGAGTCGAAACCGCAGGCGTGCACGATCCGCGCCCCCGTCTCCCGGGCCCGCGCGTCGTACCGCACGTACATCAGGTCCACGAACTCCGGCTCGCCGGTGAGGTCCACGTAGTCCGTGCCCGTCTCGGCGCAGGCGGCCACCAGTGGCTCGCCGTACCAGACGTAGGGCCCGACCGTGGTCGCCACGACCCGCGCGGACGCGGCGAGCTCGCGCAGGGAGCCCGCGTCCGACGCGTCGGCCGTCACCAGCGGCAGGTCGGCGCAGCGCGGGTGCTCGGCGGCCAGCCGGTCGCGCAGCGCCTCCAGCTTCTCCCGGCTGCGCCCGGCCAGCGCCCACCGGCAGGTGTCGGGCGCGTGCGCGGCGAGATAGCGGGCGGTCAGCTCCCCGACGAACCCGGTCGCCCCGAAGAGCACCACGTCGTACGCCCGTCCCGTGCCGTCCCGTGTGTCCATCCAGCCCTCCGCCGTCCGCACCGTTGTCGGAGGCAGAGGCTAGCGTGCGGGAGGGGGCGGGCTCCGCCCCGGTGCGCCTCTGAGCGCTCGCTCGTCCACAGGGCTTGTGCGGAGTGGAACACGTTCTTAGCATCATTGCTGTTACAGCAGTTGTGTCACAGTGCTGGGGGTCAAATGGCAGCAACAGGCAACGGCCCGCTCGCCGGCGTTCGCGTGGTCGAGCTGGCGGGCATCGGGCCCGGCCCCTTCGCCGCCATGCTCCTGGGCGACCTAGGCGCCGACGTCGTCCGGGTGGACCGCCCCGGGGGCGCCGGACTCGGCATCGACCCCGCCCGCGACCTCACCAACCGCAACAAGCGCTCGGTGCTCGTGGACCTCAAGGCGGACGGCGGCCCCGAGCGGGTGCTGGACCTCGCCGAGCGCGCGGACGTCCTGATCGAGGGGTACCGCCCCGGAGTCGCCGAGCGGCTCGGCATCGGCCCCGCACCCTGCCTCGCCCGCAATCCGAAGCTCGTCTACGGACGGATGACCGGCTGGGGCCAGGACGGCCCGCTCGCCCCGCGCGCCGGGCACGACATCGCGTACATCGCCGTCACCGGCACCCTCTCCATGATCGGCAAGGCGGACGAGCCGCCGGCCGTGCCCGCCAACCTCCTCGGCGACTACGCGGGCGGCTCGCTCTACCTGGTCGTCGGCGTCCTCGCGGCACTGCACCACGCACGCCAGGAGGGCGGCAGCGGGCAGGTCGTCGACGCGGCGATCACCGACGGCGCCGCGCACCTCTCCACGATGATCCACGGCATGATGGCCGCCGGCGGCTGGCAGGACCGCCGCGGCGCCAACCTCCTGGACGGCGGCTGCCCCTTCTACGGCACCTACGAGACCGCCGACGGCCGGCACATGGCGGTGGGCGCCCTGGAGGAGCGGTTCTACGACACGTTCACCGACCTGCTCGGCATCCGGGACACCGCCCCCGCCCGCGAGGACGCCGACCGCTGGGGCGAGCTGCGCGACGTCGTCGCCGCCCGCTTCAAGGAGCGCACCCGCGCCGAGTGGACGGCCGTCTTCGAAGGGTCCGACGCCTGTGTCGCCCCCGTCCTGTCCCTCCGCGAGGCGCCCCTGCACCCGCACCTCGCCACCCGCTCCACCTTCACCGACCACGGCGGGATCACCCAGCCGGCCCCCGCGCCCCGCTTCTCCGCGACCCCCGGCTCGGTGACCCGCCCGCCGGCCCTGCCGGGCGCCGACACCGACGAGGTCGCCCACGACTGGGGCGTGCCCAGCCTCCGGACCGACGACGTCCGCACCGACAACGACAGGGGGACCCGGTGAAGCGCCGGATCTTCGAGCCCGAGCACGACGCCTTCCGCGAGACCGTCCGCACCTTCCTCGCCAAGGAGGTCGTACCGCACTACGCGCAGTGGGAGAAGGACGGCATCGTCCCGCGCGAGGCCTGGCGTGCCGCCGGCCGCCAGGGCCTGCTCGGCATCGCCGTCCCCGAGGAGTACGGGGGCGGGGGCGACGACGACTTCCGCCACAGCGCCGTCCTCGCCGAGGAGTTCACCCGCGCCGGCGCACCCGGGCTGGCGGTCGGCCTCCACAACGACATCATCGGCCCCTACCTCACCTCGCTCTCCACCGACGAGCAGAAGCGGCGCTGGCTCCCCGGCTTCTGCACCGGAGAGACCATCACCGCCATCGCCATGACCGAACCCGGCGCCGGCTCCGACCTCCAGGGCATCCGCACCACCGCCGAGGACCGGGGCGACCACTGGCTGCTCAACGGCTCCAAGACGTTCATCTCCAACGGCATCCTGGCCGACCTGGTGATCGTCGTCGCGAAGACCACCCCGGAGGGCGGCGCCCACGGCCTCTCCCTCCTGGTCGTCGAACGCGGCGCGGAGGGCTTCGAGCGGGGCCGCAACCTCGACAAGATCGGCCAGAAGGCCCAGGACACCGCCGAGCTGTTCTTCCACGACGTGCGCGTGCCCAAGGAGAACCTGCTCGGCGAGCTGAACGGCGCGTTCCTCCACCTGATGACCAACCTCGCCCAGGAGCGGCTGAACATCGCCGTCGCCGGCATCGCCGCCGCCGAGCACCTGCTGGAGATCACCACGGCGTACGTCAAGGAGCGCGAGGCGTTCGGGCGGCCGCTCGCCCGGCTCCAGCACATCCGCTTCGAAATCGCGGAGATGGCCACCGAATGCGCGGTCACACGCGAATTCGTGGACCGCTGCATCGTCGAGCACTCCGACGGAGGGCTGGACGCCGTGCACGCCTCCATGGCCAAGTGGTGGGCCACCGAACTGCAGAAGCGCGTCGCCGACCGCTGCCTGCAGCTCCACGGCGGCTACGGCTACATGGCCGAATACCCGGTCGCCAAAGCGTTCACCGACGGCCGGATCCAGACCATCTACGGCGGCACGACCGAAATCATGAAGGAAATCATCGGCCGTTCCCTGCTCGGCTGACCCCACCCCCGAAAGGCTTGACCAGTGAGCACCGAAGCGTACGTGTACGACGCGATCCGCACCCCGCGCGGGCGCGGGAAGGCCAATGGCGCCCTCCACGGCACCAAGCCGATCGACCTCGTGGTCGGCCTCATCCACGAACTGCGCGGCCGCTTCCCCGGCCTCGACCCGGCCGCCGTGGACGACATCGTGCTCGGGGTCGTCGGCCCCGTGGGGGACCAAGGCTCCGACATCGCGAGGATCGCCGCCATCGCCGCCGGACTGCCCGACACCGTCGCCGGCGTACAGGAGAACCGCTTCTGTGCCTCCGGCCTCGAAGCCGTCAACATGGCGGCGATGAAGGTCCGCTCCGGCTGGGAGGACCTGGTCCTCGCCGGCGGCGTCGAGTCGATGTCCCGTGTCCCGATGGCCTCCGACGGCGGCGCCTGGTTCGCCGACCCGATGACCAACTGGGACACCAACTTCGTCCCGCAGGGCATCGGCGCCGACCTGATCGCCACCATCGAGGGTCATACCCGGCGCGACGTCGACGAGTACGCCGCGCTCTCCCAGGAGCGGGCCGCCGCCGCGTGGAAGGACGGCCGCTTCGAGCGGTCCGTCGTCCCCGTCCGCGACCGCGCGGGCGTGGTCGTCCTCGACCACGACGAGCACATGCGGCCCGGCACCACCGCCGACTCGCTCGCCTCGCTCAAGCCCTCGTTCGCCGCCATCGGCGAGATGGGCGGCTTCGACGCCGTGGCGCTGCAGAAGTACCACTGGGTCGAGCGGATCGACCACGTCCACCACGCCGGCAACTCCTCCGGCATCGTCGACGGCGCCGCGCTCGTCGCCATCGGCAGCAAGGAGGTCGGCGAGAGGTACGGGCTCACCCCCCGCGCCCGGATCGTCTCCGCGGCCGTCTCCGGCTCCGAGCCGACCATCATGCTCACCGGTCCCGCTCCCGCCTCCAAGAAGGCCCTCGCCAAGGCCGGCCTGACCATCGACGACATCGACCTGGTCGAGATCAACGAGGCGTTCGCGGCGGTCGTGCTGCGGTTCGTCAAGGACATGGGCCTGTCCCTGGACAAGGTCAACGTCAACGGCGGCGCCATCGCCATGGGACACCCCCTGGGCGCCACCGGCGCGATGATCCTCGGCACCCTCGTCGACGAACTGGAGCGCCAGGACAAGCGCTACGGCCTCGCCACGCTCTGCGTCGGCGGAGGCATGGGCATCGCCACCGTCGTCGAGCGCGTCTGACCCCCGTCCTTTCCCGTACGGCCTTACGGAGCAGCCAGAACCATGAGCGAGTCCACCACCATCCGCTGGGAACAGGACGAGACCGGCGTCGTCACCCTCGTCCTCGACGATCCCGACCAGTCCGCGAACACCATGAACCAGGCCTTCCGGACCTCCATCGCGGCCGTCGCCGACCGCGCCGAGGCCGAGAAGGACTCCATCCGCGGCTTCATCTACACCTCCGCCAAGAAGACCTTCTTCGCCGGCGGCGACCTCAAGGACATGATGAAGGCCGGCCCGTCCGACGCCCGGCGCATCTTCGAGGCCGGCATGGAGATGAAGCGCGCCCTGCGCCGCATCGAGACCCTCGGCAAGCCGGTCGTCGCCGCCCTCAACGGCGCCGCACTGGGCGGCGGTTACGAGATCGCCCTCGCCTCCCACTACCGGATCGCCCTCGACGCGCCCGGCTCCAGGATCGGCCTTCCCGAGGTGACCCTCGGCCTCCTCCCCGGCGGCGGCGGTGTCGTCCGCACCGTGCGCCTGATGGGCATCGCCGACGCGCTGCTCAAGGTGCTCCTCCAGGGCACGCAGTACACGCCGCGGCGGGCCCTGGAGAACGGCCTGGTCCACGAAGTGGCCACGTCCCGGGACGAGATGATCGCCAAGGCGCGGGCCTTCATCGACGCCCACCCGGAGTCCCGGCAGCCATGGGACGCCCCCGGCCACAAGATCCCCGGCGGCACCCCGGCGCACCCCAAGTTCGCCGCGAACCTGCCCGCCTTCCCGGCCAACCTGAAGAAGCAGATCAACGGCGCGCCCTACCCGGCACCCCGCAACATCCTCGCGGCCGCCGTCGAGGGCTCCCAGGTCGACTTCGAGACCGCGCTCACCATCGAGTCGCGGTACTTCACCGAGCTGGTCACCGGACAGACCGCCAAGAACATGATCCAGGCGTTCTTCTTCGACCTCCAGGCGGTCAACTCCGGCGCCAGCCGCCCCCGGGGCGTCGAACCGCGCAAGGTCCGCAAGGTCGCGGTCCTCGGTGCCGGCATGATGGGCGCGGGCATCGCGTACTCCTGTGCCAAGGCCGGCATCGACGTCGTCCTGAAGGACGTGTCGGCCGAGGCGGCCCTGAAGGGCAAGGAGTACTCCGTCAAGCTCCTCGACAAGGCGCTGTCCCGGGGCCGGACGACGGAGGCGAAGCGCGACGAGGTGCTGGCCCGCATCACCCCGACCGCCGACCCGGCGGACCTGGCGGGCTGCGACGCCGTCATCGAGGCCGTCTTCGAGGACACGGCACTCAAGCACAAGGTGTTCCAGGAGATCCAGGAGATCGTCGAGCCCGACGCGCTGCTGTGCTCCAACACCTCCACCCTGCCGATCACCCTCCTGGCGGAGGGCGTCGAGCGCCCGGCCGACTTCGTCGGCCTCCACTTCTTCTCGCCGGTCGACAAGATGCCGCTCGTGGAGATCATCAGGGGCGAGCGGTCCGGCGACGAGGCCCTCGCGCGCGCCTTCGACCTGGTACGCCAGATCAACAAGACGCCGATCGTCGTCAACGACTCGCGCGGCTTCTTCACCTCGCGCGTCATCGGCCGCTTCATCAACGAGGGCGTGGCGATGGTCGGCGAGGGCGTCGAGCCCGCGTCCGTCGAGCAGGCGGCGGCACAGGCCGGCTACCCGGCGAAGGTGCTGTCGCTCATGGACGAGCTGACCCTCACCCTCCCGCGCAAGATCCGCAACGAGACGCGGCGCGCCGTCGAGGAGGCGGGCGGCTCCTGGCAGGAGCACCCCGCGGACGCGGTGATCGACCGGCTGGTCGACGAGTTCGGCCGTACCGGCCGCAGCGGTGGCGCCGGCTTCTACGACTACGACGAGAACGGCACGCGGCAGGGCCTGTGGCCGGGGCTGCGCGAGCACTTCGGCGGAGCCGGCGGCGCGGCCGTCCCCTTCGAGGACATGAAGGAGCGGATGCTCTTCTCGGAGGCGCTGGACACCGTCCGCTGCCTGGAGGAGGGCGTGCTGACCTCCGTGGCCGACGCCAACCTCGGGTCGGTCATGGGCATCGGCTTCCCCGCCTGGACCGGGGGTGTGCTCCAGTACATCAACGGCTACGAGGGCGGGCTGCCCGGCTTCGTGGCACGCGCGCACGAGCTGGCCGAGCGGTACGGGGACCGGTTCCTGCCCCCGGCGCTGCTGGTGGAGAAGGCCGGGCGGGGCGAGACGTTCAGGGACTGACGTCCCCGCCGGGGCGGCCGTCCGGGTCCACCGGACGGTCCTCCCGGTGCCGCCCCAGCGCCCGGCCGTAGCGGCGGGACACCTCCGGCATCAGGGAGGTGCCCTCCGCCGGGCGGTCGAGGCCGAACACGTACCCGGGGAAGTCCAGGTCCCGTTGCACCGCCCAGATCTCCCCGTGGTCCTCCGGGGGGAACAGCCGTGCCGGGTCGCCCACGGCGACCCAGCCGATCGGCACCGTCGTGTCCTCGGCCAGCACCGTCCTCAGGTGGACGACGCCGTTGACCCGGACCTCGGACCGGGCGCCGAGGCGCGCGCCGTTGAAGACCCGCGTGCCGGTGGCGAGGAAGACGTCGTCCGCCGCCTCGCAGCCGACGAGGTACGCGCCCGGGCCCACGAGGACGTGCCTCCCGAGCCGCAGCGGGTCCTGCCGCGTGCCGCGCAGCACCGCGTTCTCCATCACGACGCAGCCCTCGCCCAGTTCCACGGGGCCGCCCTCGGCGGTCAGGACCGCGCCGAACAGGACCCGGCAGCCGGGCCCGACCCGTACGTCACCGCAGAGCGTGGCGTTGGGCGCCACGTAGGCGTCCGGATCGACGGTGGGCGCGTGCCCCTGGTGCTCGAACAGCATGGCCATGACCGCATCGTGCCACCCCGCGGTGTCCCACGCCCGCGAGCCGGTCACTCGGCCCGGAAGGCGGCCCCCAGTTCCTCCTTCAAAGACCGCTGGAACGCGGTGACGAGTGCCTGCACCACCAGCGGCTGCATATGGGCGGACAGCGACTTCATCGCGGCCACGTGCTCCGGGTCCGACTCGCGCTCCCGGTACGGCCCCCACACCTCGTCCCGGAACAGCCGGGTGAGCTCCTGTGCCGCCGACCGGGTGTGCTCCACCAGGACCGTGCGGGACGCCAGGATGGTCTCGTGCGCGATCGGCACGTCCAGCAGCCGCACCCCCAGCCGCAACAGGCCCGGGTCGACCCGGAAGGTGCCGTCAGCGTCCGTGCGGGCCAGCACGTCCATCGCGGCCAGCCGGTCGAGGTCCTCCTCGCCCAGCGCACGGCCGGCCCGCCGCTCCAGCTCCGCCCGGGACATCTCCTCCGGCGCGTCCGGCGCCCAGGTCGCCACCAGCGCCCGGTGGATGGCCAGATCGTGGGCACTCAGGTCGGGCGGCAGCTGCTCCAGGTACCGTTCGATCGCGGCGAGCGTCATGCCCTGGTGCTGGAGCTCCTCGATGAGCGCCAGCCGGGCGAGGTGCTCGGCCCCGTAGTGCCCCACCCTCCGCGGCCCGATCACCGGCGGCGGAAGCAGCCCGCGGGTGCCGTAGAACCGGATCGTACGCACGGTCACACCCGCCCGGGCGGCCAGCTCGTCGACGGTCAACGTCGCCTGCGACTCCTCGGTCCCGATCGCCTCGGTCGCCATGCGGGCCTCACTTCCGACGGGTGTGCTGATTATGTACAACAGTATTGCTGTACCACCAACGCTGTGAAAGCCACGGACGGCGAGCCACCGCCGCGGAAGGTCGGCGGACGGCCGCCGTCGGGCCGACCACCCGCAGGACGCGCCGGCCGCGCAAACCCGTTGCCCGGCGGGGTGCCGGGCTGGTGGGGTGGCGGGATGGAACACCGGACGCTACTGGCGCTGTTCGACCGGCAGACGCGGCGCGACGCCCGGCCCGACGGGCCGGAATACGAGGTGGAGCGGGTGGGGGACGTCGTCCGGCAGACCGGACCCGCCCACGGATGGAACGGCGTGCTGTGGTCGGACCTCGACGAGGCGCGGGCCGGGGACGCGATCGCCCGGCAGGTGCGCCACTTCACCGCGCTGGGACGGTCCTTCGAGTGGAAGCTGTACGCCCACGACGGCCCCGCCGACCTCGGCGAGCGGCTGCGCGGAGCCGGCTTCGTGCCCGAGCCGGAGGAGGCCCTGATGGTCGCCGGGGCCACCGGGGTGGCCGGCCTCCAGGCCGCCGGCGGCGGCGAGAGCGGCGGGAGCGGCGGGAGCGGAAGCGGCGGTGGGAGGGCTGCCGTCAGCGTCCCCGAGGGCATCCGGGTCCGGCCCGTGACGGACGGGGCCGGGGTGGAGCTGGTGGCGGAGGTCCACGAGCGGGCGTTCGGCGCCGACGGGACGCACCTGCGGCGCCGTCTGCTGGAGCAACTGACCGAGCGGCCCCACACCGTGGCCGCCTTCGTCGCCATGGCGGGCGACCGGCCGGTGGGCTCGGCGCGCCTGGAGCTGCCGCCCGGTACCGTCTTCGCCGGCCTGTGGGGCGGCGGCACCGTACCGGAGTGGCGGGGCCGGGGCGTCTACCGCGCCCTGGTCGCCCACCGCGCCCGGGTCGCGGCCGCACGCGGCTACCGGTACCTCCAGGTCGACGCCTCCGACCGGAGCCGCCCCGTCCTTAGGCGGCTCGGGTTCACGCGGCTGTCCAGCACGACGCCGTACGTCTACGAGCCCTGAGCCGCCGCCGGGAAGTGGTGGGCCAGCGCCTCGTGCGGATCCCCGCCGGCCGGGTGCGCGTGGTCGACGTGGACGGTGACCCCCGCCAGCCGGGGCACCTCGTGCAGCAGGGCGTGCTCCGCCGCGACCGCCACCGCGTGGGCCTGGACCACCGTCAGCGCGGGGTCCACCACGACGGACGTCTCCGCGCGCAGGGCGTGGCCCAGCCACCGCATCCGCACGGCGCCCACGCCCCGCACCCCGTCGACGTGGCCGAGGACGTGCTCCGCCCGGTCCACCAGCTCCGGGTCGACGGCGTCCATCAGCCGGTGCCACACCTCCCGGGCGGCGCCCCGCAGCACCAGCAGGATGGCGCCCGTGATGGCCAGTCCCACCAGCGGGTCGGCCCACCGCCAGCCGAGCGCCGCGCCGCCCGCGCCCAGCAGGACCGCCAGTGAGGTGAAGCCGTCGGTGCGGGCGTGCAGCCCGTCGGCGACCAGCGCGGCGGAGCCGATCGCCCGGCCGGTGCGGATCCGGGCCCTGGCCACCCACTCGTTGCCCAGGAAGCCCACCAGGCCCGCCGCCGCGACGGCCGGCAGGTGGCTCACCTCCTGCGGGTCCAGCAGCCGGCGCACCGCCTCGTACCCCGCGAAGGCGGCCGACGCGGCGATGACGAGGACCACGAACACGCCCGCCAGGTCCTCGGCCCGGCCGTATCCATAGGTGTAGCGGCGCGTGGCGGCCCGCCTGCCCAGCAGGAACGCGAGCGCCAGCGGCAGCGCCGTCAGGGCGTCCGTGGCGTTGTGCACCGTGTCGCCGAGCAGGGCGACCGAGCCCGACAGCGCGGCGATGACCGCCTGCACGACGGTCGTCGCGGCGAGCACCGCGAACGAGAACCACAGCGTCCGCAGCCCCGCCGCCGAGCCCTCCAGGGCGGTGTCGATCCGCTCACCGTGGTGGTGATGATGATGGTGATGGTGGTGTCCACGACCCGTCATGGACACCACCATGACAGCCGGACCGCCCTGCGGCCACTCTCGAAAAGCGGCCCCTGACCAGCTGCGAAAGGCTTGCGACTACCTCGCGGACGCGACGACCGGGTAGTGGTCCGACAGGTTCGTGTAGGTGTACTGCCTGCCCCAGCTGGAGACCGTCCAGGGCGCGCTCTGCTCCTTGATCACCTCGTTGGTCCAGCCGGCCGGCCTCGCGTGACCGGCGCGGTGCAGGACGTGGTCCAGGTCCTCACGGGGGTCGTCGGGGTAGCGCTCCGCGGCGATCGAGTTCAGCTCGGTGTCGAAGGAGTACGGGTGCCCGGTGCGCGCGTCCGCCCCCGCCAGGCCCGCGTCGGCCAGCATCGTGGCGTACTCACCGGTGTGCGAGTCCACATTGAAGTCGCCGGCCACCAGCACCTGCTCGGAGGCCGGGATGTTCTTGGCGTCGAGGAAGGCGTCCATCGCCTTGAACTGGCGGCTGCGCATCTGCGCCGCCTCGCCGCTGCCACAGCCCGGATCCGTCGACTGGGCGTGGGTGCCGACGACATGGACGCGCGCGCCGCCGACGTCCAGCACGGCGTAGACGAAGCCCTTGTTGGAGTACCAGTCGGCACCGCAGGCGTCCTTGTAGACGTACTGCTCCTTGCGGACGATCGGCCACTTGCTGAGGATCGTGACACCGCCGTCCTCCGGCGTCGTGGCCGAGTACGCGCCGCTCGTGGCGTCCCACCCGGTCTTCCCCCGGCCCATCACCGGTGTCTGGTGCGGGTACTGGGCGGCGGCGTTGCGCATGAGCGCGTCGGAGGAGGAGTTGTCGAACGCCTCCTGAAGCACCACCACGTCCTGACCGCGGAAGAAGGACGCCGCCGGTATCTCCTTCGCCCGGTGGTCCTGTCCCCAGTTCGGGTAGAGCGTCTTGCTGAAGAGGAACGCGTTGTACGACAGCACCTTGAGCGCCGGCGTCCCGGCCACCGCGGACGAAGCCGAGGCGGACGGAGCGGTCACCGCCACCGCACCGGCGGCGAGCACGGTGGACAGGGCGGTGCACAGGGTCGCGGACAGCGCGGCGCGCTTCGGGGATCGCGGCACGGAAACTCCCGGAGTAAGTGGGGGGTCGGAGGTCGCGCGGCACATCAAATCAGCCACGGTTACTTTCCGGTAGCCATCGTGTGCCGGGAATCTTGCGGACCCCCGTCCACCACACCAATTCGTCGGCGGCGGATACTGGGACCATGAGCACGTCGTCCCCTTCCGCCGATCCCGCGCCACCCCCGCCCGGCGGAGTGCTCTGGACCCTCGCGGGCGACATCCGCGGCCTGCTGATGCTGCCCGCGGCCCTCACCCTCCAGGTCGCCCACCCCGCCGTCGGCGCCGGCGTCGACGAGCACTCCGTCTTCCGCACCGACCCGTGGGGCCGCGGCGAGCGCTCCCTGCGCTCGCTCCAGCTCTGGGTCTACGGGGGCGAGGCGGCAGCCGAGGAAGGACGGCGGCTGCGCCGGCTCCACGCCACGATCCGCGGCACCGACACCCGGGGGCGCGGCTACCACGCCCTCACCCCCGCGAACTACGCCTGGGTCCACGCCACCGGCTTCCCCGTCTTCCACCACGCCTACCGCTACCTCGTCCGGCCGATGACCGAGGCGCAGGAACGCCGGCTGTACGCCGAGTGGCTGCGGGTGGGCCGCATCCTCGGCCTGCGCGACCGCGACATGCCCGCGACGATCGAGGAGTTCTGGCCGTACTACCGCAAGGTCCTCGCCGACGAGATCGAGGCCACCGCCGTCGTACGCGAACTCGTCGCCACCGACAGCCCGGTGCCCCCGCCCGACCGGGGTCCACTGCCCCTGCGGCTCCTCCTGCGCGCCCTGTGGCCGGTGCTCCTCCCGCCGCTCGCCCGCTTCCGCCGCTTCCTCACCATCGGGCTGATGCCGCCCGACGCCCGCGAGGCGATCGGCCTCGAGTGGACCGAGGACCAGGAACGGGCCCTGCGCCGCCTCGGCCTGGTCGTCCGCGCCGTCGTCCCCGCGCTCCCGGAGCGCCTGCGCTACCTCCCGCTCGCGCGGGAGGCCCGCCGGGAGCACCGGGCGCGGCAGCGGCGGCTCAGCCGCGCAACCCGCCCCGCGCGATGACGTCCGCGTACCAGCGGGCGCTGTCCTTCGGCGTCCGGCGCTGCGACGCGAAGTCCACGTGCACGATGCCGAACCGCTTGCCGTAGCCGTACGCCCACTCGAAGTTGTCCAGCAGCGACCACAGGAAGTAGCCCCGCACGTCCACCCCGTCCGCGAGGGCCCGGTGCACCGCCGCGAGGTGGCCGTCCAGGTAGGCGACGCGCTCCGGGTCGTGCACCTCGCCCGAGGGGTCGGCGTAGTCGTCGTAGGCCGCGCCGTTCTCCGTCACCATCAGCGGCGTTCCGGGCAGCTCGTCCCGCAGCCGGGTCAGCAGCCCGTACAGGCCCTCCGGGTCCACCGGCCAGTCCATCGCGGTGCGCGGACCCGGCGCCGGTACGAACCGGACGTGCCGCTCGGCGCCCGGCCACGGGGAGGGCGTCTCGGAGGTGCCCGCCGCGACGACCGTGGGGGAGTAGTAGTTGATGCCGAGCGAGTCCACCGGGGCGGAGGTCACCTCCAGGTCCCCGTCGCGCACGAACGACCAGTCCGTCAGCGCGACCGTGTCCTCCACCAGGTCCGCCGGGAGGCGCCCGTGGAAGACCGGGTCGAGGAAGAGCCGGTTGCCCAGCGCGTCGATCCGCCGGGCGGCCTCGCGGTCCCCGGCCGAGTCGGAGAGGGGCCGCACCGCGTGCAGGTTCAGCGTCAGCGAGACCTCCGCCGACGCGGGGAGGGCGGCGCGCAGCACCTGGACCGCGCGCCCGTGCGCCAGGTTGAGGTGGTGCGCGGCGCGCAGGGACGCGGCGGCGTCGGTGCGCCCCGGGGCGTGCACGCCCGAGGCGTACCCCAGGAACGCCGCGCACCACGGCTCGTTCAGCGTCGTCCAGGTCGGCACCCGGTCGCCCAGGGCGTCCGCCACGAGCCCGGCGTACTCCGCGAAGCGTTCGGCCGTCTCCCGGTGCGGCCAGCCGCCCGCGTCCTCCAGCTCCTGCGGCAGGTCCCAGTGGTACAGGGTGAGAACCGGCCGGATGTCGGCGCTCAGCAGCTCGTCCGTGAGCCGCCGGTAGAAGTCGAGGCCCTTCTGCACCGCCGGCCCCCGTCCGGTCGGCTGCACGCGCGGCCAGGCGACGGAGAACCGGTAGTCGGTCACGCCCAAGTCCTTCATCAGGGCGACGTCCTCGGCCATCCGGTGGTAGTGGTCGGCGGCGATGTCACCGGTGTCGCCGTTGCGGACCTTGCCCGGCGTACGGCTGAAGGTGTCCCAGATGGACGGCGTGCGGCCGTCCTCGTCGGCGGCGCCCTCGATCTGGTACGCGGCCGTGGCCGTACCCCAGCGGAAGCGGGCCGGGAAGGTGAGCTCGGTCATGAGCGGGAGACTCCCAACACGAAGTGGACCCACACGAAGTGGGCGGGACAGGGAACGGGGGAGAGGACAGGGAGGTACGGGTGAGGAGACGGCACGGGACAGGACGGGACAGGCCGGGGAGGGGCGGGACGGACGGCGGCGGGGGACGGGTGCGGAGCGGCGGTGACCACGCCCACGCCCCGGCCGGCGGTACGGGTCCGCCCGCACCGGTGCCGGCCCGCGGCGGGCCGCCCCCATGCCGGGGCCGGGCCCGCCGCGGGCGGTCAGCCCTTCACCGCGCCCTGCATGATGCCGCCGACGATCTGTCGGCCCAGCAGGCCGAAGACCAGCAGGACGGGGAGCGTCCCCAGCAGCGTGCCCGCCATGATCACGGACTGGTCGTTGACGTAGCCGCCGCCCAGCTGGCGCAGCGCGACCTGCACGGTCGGGTTCTGCGAGGACAGGGCGACGATCGGCCAGAAGAAGTCGTTCCAGGCCGCCATGAACGTCAGCAGGCCCAGCACGGCCATGCCCGGCCGGGCGATCGGCACCACGATCGACCAGAAGATCCTCGCGGACGAGGCGCCGTCCACCCGAGCCGCCTCGATGAGCTCGTCCGGCAGCGCCTGCACCAGGAACTGCCGCATGAAGAACACGCCGAAGGCCGACACCAGACCCGGCAGGATCACCGATTGCAGCTGGTTCACCCACTCCAGCTCCGCGATCAGCATGAACAGCGGGATCACGCCCAGCTGCGGCGGGATCATCATGGTGCCCACGGTGATCGCGAGCAGGGCGCCCCGCCCGCGGAAGCGCAGTTTGGCGAAGGCGAACCCGGCCAGGGTGCAGCACAGGACCGTGCCGACCGTGATGGAGCCCGAGACGATCAGGGAGTTGAGCAGGGCCTTGCCGATGTCCGCCTCCTCCATCACGGCCTCGAAGTTCCGCATCAGGTTGGGGCCGGGGAGGAGGGACGGCGGGACCTTCGCCAGGTCCGCGTTGGAGCGGCTGGCGGCGACGATGGTCCAGTAGAACGGGAAGGCGGACACCAGCACGGCCAGGACGAGGATCGCGTACGCGACCCGGCCGCCGTGCAGGGTGCGCCCGGCGCGGCGCACGGTCATCGGCCGGCCTCCTTGCGGGAACGGCGGCGCACGATCAGGGCGTTGACCCCGACGAGCACCAGGATCAGCAGGAACATCACCCAGGCGATGGCGGCGGCGCGCCCCAGGTGGAAGAAGCCCCAGCCCTGCTCGTACATATAGAGCCCGAGTGTCTGGTACTGGTGCGAGATACCACCCGACACCGAGCCCTCGAACAGCAGCGGCTCACCGAACAGCTGGGTGGCGCCGATCGTCGACACGACGGCGGTGAAGACGATCGTCGGGCGCAGCCCCGGCAGCGTGACGTGGAAGAACTGCCGCCAGCGCGACGCCCCGTCCATCTCGGCGGCCTCGTACAGCTCGCTCGGGATGGACTGCATGCCCGCGAGGTAGATCAGTGCGTTGTAGCCGGTCCAGCGCCAGATGACGATCGTCGACACGGCGATCTGGGAGGCCACCGTGTTCGTCTGCCAGTCGACCGGGTCGATGCCGACCAGCCCCAGCGCGTAGTTGACGAGCCCGAAGTCACGGCCGAAGAGCTGCGCGAAGACCAGGGTCGCGGCGGCCACGGACGTGGCGTACGGGAGCAGCATCGCCGTCCGGAAGAACGTCCGCCCCCGCAGCTTGTAGTTGAGCAGGTGGGCCAGGCCCAGGGCCATCACCAGCTGCGGGACCGTGGACAGCACACCGATGGTGAAGGTGTTGCGCAGCGAGATCCAGAAGAACTCGTCGGTGAAGAGGGCCGCGTAGTTGCCGAGACCGCGCCACTCCATGTCACCGGGCGTCTGGAGCTCGACCCGGTAGAGCGAGACGAACGCTGTGTAGAGCAGGGGGAAGAGGCCGAAGGCGGCGAAGAGCGTGAAGAACGGTGCGAGGTACGCGTACGGCGAGACGGTCTGCCATGCGCGGCGCGCCGCGGACGGGCGCCGCCGCCGTGCGGCCGCCGTTCCTGCCGGTGCGGTGAGGGTCACGGTGCGGCCCTTCATGGTGTTCGGGACGGGCGTGGACGGGCGAGGAAGGAAAAAGGCGGGCGAAGAAGGAAGGCGGAGGCGGAGGACGCGGGCCCCCGGAGGTCCTCGACGGGCCCGGTGCGGGGCCCCGACCGGCCCGGAACGGCCTGCCGGAGGCCCCGAGGGCCGGCGGGGGCGGGCCGGTCAGCCGGTGATGTTGTCGACGCCCTTCTTCGCGTTCGACCACGCCTTCTCCGGCGACGTCCCCTTCCGCTCGACCTCGCTCAGCGCGTTCGTGATCTGGTCGGCGACGTTCTTGTCGTGGACGCCGAGCACCTGTACCGGGGCGGCCTTGGCGGCGTCGCCGAAGATCCTGCCGATGGGGGCGCCGGAGAAGTACGGGTCCGTGGCGTCCGCGACCTTGGCGATGGCTCCCGTGGAGGAGGGGAAGTTGCCCTGCTTCTCGAAGAGCCTGGCCTGCTGCTCCGGCGCGGTGAGCCACTGGATCAGGTCGTACGCCTCCTTCTTGTGCTTCGCCGCCCGGGGCACGCTCAGGTACGAACCGCCCCAGTTGCCGGCGCCGCCGGGCAGCTTGGCGATGTCCCACTTGCCCTTGCCGGTCTCACCGGCCTGGCCCTTGATGTAGCCGAGCATCCAGGCGGGGCAGGGGATGGTGGCGAACGAACCGGCGGCGAAGGCCTGGTTCCACTGCGGCGACCACTGGTCCAGCTTGGCGCTCAGGCCCGCGGCGGCGGCCTCGGTGGCGGTGTCCCAGGCGGTCTTGACGGCCGGGTTCGACTCGTAGATCAGCTTGCCGGAGGCGTCGTAGTAGCGCTCCTCCTCCTGCCCGATCATGATCGTGTACAGGCTGCCGACGCTGTCCAGCCAGGCGCTCTTGGCCGGCGCCTTGGCCTTGTACTGCTTGCCGAGGTCCAGGTAGCCGTCCCAGGTGGCCCACTTCTGCGCCAGCACGGCGCGGTCGGTGGGCAGTCCGGCCTTCTTGAAGAGGTCCGTCCGGTAACACATGGCCTCGGGCCCGACGTCCGTGCCGAGGCCCAGCACCCGGCCGTCCTTCGTCGTCGCCGCCGACCACTTGGCCTCGGCGAACTCACCCTTCAGCTTGTCAGCGCCGTACTTCTTCAGATCCTCGAACCGGTCCGCCTGCTGCTGCGTCACCGAGGCGATGCGGCCGACCTCGATCGCCTGGACGTCGGCGAGCCCGCCGCCGCCGGCGAGCCGGGTCTGGAGCGACTTCCAGTAGTCCTGCTCGTCCTCCGTGTCCGTCTGCTTGATCTTGATGCCGGGGTGCAGCTTCTCGTACTCGGCGTAGAGCCCCGCCTCCTTGTAGCCGAAGGAGCCGAAGAGGTCCACGGTGAGCGTGACCGTGCCGTCGGACGCCTCGTCCGAGGCGCCGGAACCGCAGGCGGCGAGGAGCGCCCCGGTGAGCGCCACCGCGCCGAGCCGTACGGCTGCCCTGCGGGCCGTGGCCCTCCTGCCCGTCGTTCTGCGGACGGTGGCGGCTCGGTCGATGGTCATGGGAAGCCTCCCTTGGCTTCGGCGGGGTGCGGAGCGAGGTGCTGGGGAGAGCGGAACACGGGAACCGGAGGTTGAGAGCGCTCTCAGGAAGATGCCTTGGAGCGTGCCCCGAGCACCCCGCCCCCGTCAAGACTCGAACGCATAACGGCCGCGGGTGCGCCCAACTTCCCTGGGCGTCACCTGTATTGACAGCCATGTTTCAGGAGTTTTACGTTCCAGGGCACCTGAGAGCGCTCTCGGAGCGCTCTCCCGCCACCGACCCGAGGTGCCGACATGCCATCCCCCAGCACCCGCCCTTCCCCCCACTCCGGCCCCGACCCCAGCCCCCGTCCCGCCTCCGACCCCGCCGCGGTCCCCACCCGCGGCCCCCGCCTCCGCCGGTCGGCCCGGTCGTCGCCCCGGTCCGCCGCCCGCCCGGCCGCCCTGCTCCTGGCCACCGCTATGGCCGCGCTCGGCCTCACCGCGACCACCGCCGGTCCCGCCGCGGCCGCCACGGTCCCCGCCGGAGCGGGCAGCTACTCCGACACCCGCCCGCCCGGAACCTCCGGCCCCACCACCAACACCGGCGCCCCCGTCACCCCCAAGGTCACCCCGGCCGCCGCGGGCAAGCCGGTGCCCACCAACGACTGGTGGTCGTCCCTCGCCTTCCAGCGGTACGGCGACAACCCCTGGTCGACGCCCATGTACGGGCACCCGCTCACCTACCAGGCGACCGCCGCCGGCCTCGACATCGGCTATCCGACGGCCCCCACGATCGTGGGCGACGGCAGACAGTACGAGTACGCCCACAAGCGCGACCTCACCCTCGGGCTCACCGGCCTGAACTCGCCCGACACCAAGGCCGACGCCTGGTCCGACTGGACCGTCACCCCCTACTGGTCGGACGGGGCCCGCACCCTGCGCACGACCATCGGCCACGGCTCGCCGTTCGTGTACGCCAAGGGCACCGGCGGCGACGCGCGCGTCACCACCGCCACCGCGCCGACCGTCTTCGCCGACCAGGGCAACGTCCTGGGCGTCACGGTCGCCGGCCACCACTACGCGCTGTTCGCCCCGACCGGCACCGACTGGACGGTGTCCGGCTCCACGCTGACGGCCGGGCTCGGCGGCAAGGACTACTTCTCGGTGGCCGTGCTGCCCTCACCGGACGCGCTGGCCACCTACCGTACGTACGCCTACAGCTTCGTGACCGGCTCCAAGGTCGACTGGAGCTACGGCGGCGGGACGGTGAGGGCCACCTACACCCTCACCACCCAGCCGCAGGAGGGCACCCAGACCGGCACCCTCCAGGCCCTCTACCGGCACCAGTGGCTCCACACCACCGACGCGCTGACCCCGTACACGTACGTCTCGCCACGCGGCACCATGAAGGTCCGCGCCGCCACCACCTTCACCACGAGCCAGAAGGCCGCCGCGGTGCTGCCCGGGCTGCCGAAGTCGTCCGGCGTCGACGCCGCCCGGCTGCGCGGCTACCTGAACGAGGCCGCGAACGCCGCCGACCCGTTCTCCGGCGCCACGGACACCTACTGGACCGGCAAGGCCCTCGGCCGCCTCGCCCAGCTCGTGCCCGTCGCCGAGCAGATCGGCGAGACCGCCACCCGCGACAAGCTGATCGGCCTGCTCAAGGGACGGCTCCAGGACTGGTTCACGGCGGGCGGGGCGAACGAGTTCTCCTACGACCGCAGCTGGAAGACCCTCACCGGCTACCCCGCCTCGTACGGCAGCGACACCGAGCTCAACGACCACCACTTCCACTACTCGTACTACGTCTACGCGGCCGCGATCGTCGCCCAGTACGACCCCGCCTGGGCCGCCGACTCGGCGTGGGGCACCATGGTCAAGACCCTGGTACGGGACGCCGCCAACCCCAGCCGCACCGACACGTCCTTCCCCTTCCTGCGCGGCTTCGACGTGTACGCCGGCCACAGCTGGGCCTCCGGCCACCAGGGCTTCGCCGCCGGCAACAACCAGGAGTCGTCCTCCGAGTCGACGAACCTGAGCGCCGGCCTGGTCCTGTGGGGCTCGGCCACCGGGGACACCGCGCTGCGGGACCTCGGGGTCTACCTGCTGACGACCGAGGCGGAGGCCATCGCCCAGTACTGGTTCGACGCGGACCAGCAGGTCTTCCCGTCGTCCTTCGGGCACGACACCGCCGGCATGGTGTGGGGCAGCGGCGCCGCCTACGCCACCTGGTGGACGGCCAACCCGGAGGAGATCCACGGCATCAACGTCCTGCCCGTGACCGGCGGTTCGCTCCACCTGGGCGGCGAGAAGGCGGCCATCCGGCGCAACATCGCCGAGATGGAACGCGAGAACGGCGGACCGGCCGTCGAATGGCGCGACATCCTCTGGGAGTTCCAGTCCCTGGCCGACCCCGCCGCCGCGAAGGCCAAGTGGGACGCCGGCCACGCCGCGTACACCCCCGAGGCGGGGGAGTCCAAGGCGCACACCTACCACTGGATCGGCACCCTGGACGCGCTCGGCGCCCCCGACGCGACCGTGACCGGAGACATCCCCGCCTCGGCGGTCTTCACCAAGGGCACCGTACGGACCTACGCGGCCCACAACCACGGCTCCACCGCCCGCACCGTGACGTTCTCCGACGGCGCCAGGCTCACCGTCCCCGCCCGCTCCACGGCCACCGGCACCGGCAGCGGCGGCGACCCCGGCGATCCGGGCGACCCGGGCCCGTCCACCGGCGACACCTTCCAGCTCCGCACCGGCGGGACGCTCACCACGGCGACCGGCGCGACGGCGGGCAGCGACACCATCGCCTCGGCGGGCGGCGCGAACCACGACGGCACCCCGTACCAGCCGCTGGTGTACGAGGCGAAGGGCGTGAACGGCACGCTGAAGCCGGGCGTCGCCACCGCCTTCCGGCTCCAGGTCGACGCGGGCACCACGGTCGGCCTGGGCCAGCAGGCGCGCGTCAGCTACGACCTCACCGGCGACGGCACCTTCGAGCGGACGGAGACGTACCACTACTTCGCGACCGACCCGGTGACCGGCTGGGAGGAGTACGCCCAGACGCGGGGCCTGAAGTCGGCGACCGGCACCCTGGGCGACCTCAAGGGCGGCACGGTACGCCTGGAGGTGTGGCCCGCCATCGGCAACGGCACGGCCCGGCTCCAGACCGGCACCGACCGGTCGGTCCTGGTCATCCCGTACGGCTGACCGGACACGATCTAGGCGGACGCCCGCCGCACCAGTTCCGTAGGAGTGATCACCGAGCCCGGGGCGCTGCCCGCCCCGGGCTCGGCCTCGTCCGCGTTCAGGACCCGCATCAGCAGCCGCACCATCAGCCGCCCCATGCCCTCGATGTCCTGGCGGACCGTCGTCAGCGGGGGGTCGGTGGCCTCCGCGATGGACGTCATGTCGTCGAAACCGACCAGCGCCACGTCCTCGGGCACGCGCAGGCCGCGCTCCCGCAGCACCCGCAGCGCGCCGGACGCCATCAGGTCATTGGCCGCGAACACGGCGTCCAGGTCCGGGCGCTGCTCCAGCAGCTCGGCCATCGCCCGGGCACCGCTCTCCTCGGTGAAGTCGCCCTGGGCGATCAGTCCGGGGCCGGCGTCCAGCAGGACGTCCTGGTAGCCGTCCATCCGGTCCATCGCCGACGTCTGGTCGCGCGGACCGGCGATGTGCGCCACGCGCTCGCGCCCCAGCGACAACAGGTGCCGCACCGCCTCCCGGGCGCCGCCCCGGTTGTCGCAGTCGACGTACGGCACGGCCGGGCCCGCCGTCGCGCCCGGCCACCCCGGCCGCCCGCCGAACACCGCGGGGACCTGCGCCCGCCGGATGATGGAGGGCAGCTCGTCGTCGTCGTGCACGGAGAAGGCGAGGGCACCGTCCACGTGCCCCCCGCCCAGATACCGCCCGATCCGGTCGTAGTCACCCGGCCCCTCCACCCACAGCAGCACGAGCTGCGAGTCGTGCGCGGTCAGCTCGCGGCTGATGCCCCGCACCTGCTGCTCGAAGAAGGGGTCGGAGAACACCCGGAACTCCGGCTCGGCGATGATCACCGCCACCGCGCCGTTGCGCCGCGTCACCAGGGTGCGGGCCGCGTGGTTCGGGACGTAGCCGAGCTCCTCCACCGCCTCCCGCACCTTCTCCACCAGTGCCTGCCGCACCCCGGCGCCGCCGTTCACGACACGGGACACCGTCGCCCGCGACACCCCGGCGCGGGCCGCGACGGCTTCCAGGGTGGGGCGGGAGCCGGGGGCCGGTTCGGGCATGGGGGACAAGGGGAAGCTCCTCGGCGCGCGGGAATGCGGTGTACACCAGCAGGGTATCCCGTCATCCACCCCTTTGAGAGCGCTCTCTGGCCTCCGGGTCGACCGGTGGCCCGCGGTTCTCCTCGGGAGCCCGGGGGCCCGGAGACTCAGGCCAGGTCCGTCGTCTCCACCCCGGTCAGCCCGATTCCCGCCAGGGGGCCGAGCAGCCGGCTCATGTACCACTCCAGGTCGAGGAAGTCCGGGTGGTCGGCACGCGTCCTGGTGTTCAGGATGGGGGCGAGCATCAGGCGGTCACCCGAAGGGTAGAAGAAGAAGCTCCCACCCGTCCCGGTGTCCCTCCAGGTGAGCATGATGGTCGAGATGTGCCCGGCGGCGACACCCTGCTCCAGTTCCGCGACGGCGGCCGGGAACTCGTCCATCGGCCGCTGCTGGGCGTCCCCGTCCTCCAGGTCGACGTGGTAGGTGATGCTCCCCATGTCGTCGGGGACCCAGCCGGCCGCACCGAGGGCGTCGAGGACATCGCTGACGCCGACCGGCCGTGCGAACGTGAAGACGAAGTCGGTGTCCCTGCTCATGCTGCCTCCCCGTGTGCCGGCGGCGATCCCGCACCCCCGGCCCCTCAACTCCTCGGGGGCGGCCGTACGATGGGGCCGACCCGATGTATACGCCATCGTATATGGGTGAGAACGACGCTCGGCCCGACAGCGGCACCGTCCCTCCGGAGCGAAAGGCGGACGAATGATCCGCACCCTGGTCCCCGGCCTGCTCAGCCTCGTCGTGGTGGCCATCGGCCTCCTGCACTTCGTCTGGGCCTTCTCCCCCTGGCCGTGGAAGGACCCGGCGACCTTCACCAGGACGATCGGCGGCACGCACGACGGCCGGATGCCGGGCGTCCTGGAGTGCATGGCGGTCGGTACGGCCCTGATCGGCGCCGGTGTGCTGACCCTCATGGTGAACGGCACCGTCCCGGGAGTCGGTCCGGAATGGCTGCGGCTCACCGGCATGTTCGGATTCGCGCTGGTCATGTTCGTCCGGGGGACGGCCGGCTACCTCATGAACTCGGGCGCCCCGCCGGAGTTCCGGCGCTGGAACGCGCTGCTCTACTCCCCGCTGTGCCTCGTGCTCTGCCTGCTCTCGCTGGTCGTGGCGGTGGCGGCGGTCCGCCGGTAGGGCCCGCCAGGAGGGCGGCACGGCGAGCGGCGGCGCCCCGCCCGCCGCCCCGCCCGCCGGCCGCTGCGCCCGCGGCCCCGCCCGCGGCGCCGGGCCGCGGGCGGTGACGGCGACACGACCAGTGGCGGGACGGTCGACAGGTGGTCAGTGATCAGTGATCAGTGGTCGTGACCGTGGTCGTGGTCGTGACCGTGGTCGTGGATCGTGTTGGTCGCGGCGATCTTCTGCCACGACTTCGGCTGCACCGGCTTCGCCGTGGCCGCCGAGGAGCGCGCGATCCGCGATGCGGCGGCGGCGGGGGCCGCCGGCCTGGTCGGCTGGTACAGCCAGGTGTCGAACAGCCCGGCCAGCGGCTTGCCCGAGACGCGCTCGGCGTACCGCACGAAGTCGCCCACCTTGGCGTTGCCGTACGCGTACGCGGTGGGCCAGCCCTTCAGGACGGCGAAGAAGTCCTCGTCGCCGATCTCGTTGCGCAGCGCCTGGAGGGCGAGCGCCCCACGGTCGTACACGGCGAGGTCGAACTGCTTGTCCGGGCCCGGGTCGCCGGGCTTGACCGTCCAGAACGGGTCGTCGGCCGGGTGCTGCGCGTACACGTAGTCCGCCAGCTCCTGCGCCGTCCCCTCACCCTCCTTCTCCGACCACAGCCACTGGCTGTAGCGGGCGAAGCCCTCGTTGACCCAGATGTCCTTCCACCCGTCGACGGACACGCTGTCGCCGTACCACTGGTGCGCCAGCTCGTGCACGACCACCGACACGTTGGCCCCGTTGGCGAACTGGCGGGGGCTGTAGAACGGCCGCGTCTGGGTCTCCAGCGCGTACCCGCTGGTCACGTTGGGGACGTAACCGCCGAGGGCGTTGAAGGGGTACGGCCCGAAGACCTCCTCCAGCCACTCCGCGACCTCCGCCGTGCGCTCGATGCTGGCGCGCGCCGCGCCCGCGTTGGCGCCGAGGTCCTTGCTGTACGCGTTCAGGACGGGCAGGCCCTTGTCGGTCTTGTCCGTGGTGATGTCGAACTTGCCGACGGCCAGCGTGGCGAGGTAGCTGGCCTGCGGCTTGTCGGAGCGCCAGTTGAACCGCGTCCAGCCGAGGCGCGACGACTGCGACTGCAGGACGCCGTTGCTGATGGCCTGCGTCCCGTCCGGCACCGAGACCGAGACGTCGTACGTCGCCTTGTCCAGCGGGTGGTCGTTCGACGGGAACCACCAGACGGCCGAGTCCGGCTCCTGCGCCGCCACACCGCCGTCGGGGGTGCGGTGCCAGGCGGTCCAGCCGCCGATCTTCAGCTGGGACGGCTTGCCCGCGTACCGCACGACGACCGATATCGACCGGTTCTTCTCCAGCGGCGTGGCCGGGGTGATCTCCAGCTCGTGGTCGCCGGTGGCCGTGAAGCGTGCCTTCTTGCCGTTGACCCGCACCTCGCTCACCTTCAGACCGAGGTCGAGGTTGAAGCGGGACAGGTTCTGCGTGGTGGTGGCGAGGATCGTCGCCGTCCCCTCCAGCAGGTCCGTCTTCGGCTGGTACTTCAGGCGCAGGTCGTAGTGCGACACGTCGTACCCGCCGTTGCCGCTGGCCGGGTAGTAGGGGTCGCCGATACCCGGTGCGCCCGGGGCGTAGTCGGCCGCGGATGCCGGGATCGCCAGCAACAGCGAGGCCGCGAGTGCGCTCGGGACGATCAGTCTGCGGTGCACGTCAAGCTCTCCAAGTCGTGTGGACGGAAGATCTCTTGAAGGCTATTCAGCCCCTCCCGGCTCAGTCATGTCCATGGCCCCACGTGTCACGCGATCGCCATTCGGCCGACATGAACGCCCCTCACCCGCACCGTCCCCCGTGTCCCCTTCCTCCCCGTAGTGCCCCCTGTCCTCCGGCAGTCGGCCCGTGTACCTTCCGCCCATGCCGATACGTGCGCGGAGAACCCCCCTGTCGAGCGGAGCCCTGGCGTTGGCGGCCACAGCCGCCCTGATGGCGGCCTCCGCACCCCCGGTGAGCGCCGCCGCCGTCACCGCACCTCCCGTCGCTCCACGTCCCGTGACCGCACCGGCCGCGCCCCCAGGCGCCGCCGGGGCCACCGGCGCGCCCGCCGCGCCCGTCCAGGAGTCGCGCCCCGTCCACTCGTACGCCGACGCGATCCGCGAGTCCCTCTGGGTCGACACCGGCCTCGACGGCGACCGCGACGGCAGGACCGACCGCGTGGCCGTCGACATCGTCCGGCCCCGCGAGGCGGCCCAGCGGGGCCGCAAGGTTCCCGTGATCATGGACGCCAGTCCCTACTACTCCTGCTGCGGACGCGGCAACGAGAGCCAGAAGAAGACGTACGACGCCCAGGGCGCCCCGGTGCAGTTCCCGCTGTACTACGACAACTACTTCGTCCCGCGCGGCTACGCCTTCGCAGCCGTCGATCTGGCCGGAACCAACCGCTCGGACGGTTGCGACGACGTCGGCGGCCGCTCCGACGTGCAGTCCGCCAAGGCCGTCGTCGACTGGCTCAACGGTCGCGCCCGCGGCTACACCACCCGCACCGGCTCCGAACGCGCCCGCGCCACCGGCTGGTCCACCGGCGACACCGGCATGATCGGCAAGAGCTGGGACGGCACGATCGCCAACGGCGTCGCCGCGACCGGCGTCGAGGGGCTGCGGACCATCGTCCCGATCGGCGCCATCTCCTCCTGGTACGACTACTACTTCGCCAAGGGCGCCCCGCTGTACGACTCCGGCCCCGACTGGCTCTCGCACTACGTCAACAGCCCCGACGCCCGCACCCGCTGCGCCCACGTACAGCAGCGCCTGGTCGACGGGGCACCCCGCACCGGCGACCGCACCCCGCTGTGGGACGCGCGCGACCACGTCAAGGACGCGCACAAGGTGAGGGCCAGCGTGTTCGTCGTGCACGGGCAGCAGGACCTCAACGTCCGCGCCAAGCACTTCGGCCAGTGGTGGGACGCGCTCGCCGAGCACGGCGTCGAACGCAAGATCTGGCTCTCGCAGACCGGCCACGTCGACCCCTTCGACTTCCGCCGCGCCGACTGGGTCCGCACCCTGCACCGCTGGTTCGACCACCACCTGCTCGGCTACGACAACGGCATCGACCGGGAGCCGATGGCCGACATCGAGCGCGCCCCCGACCGGTGGACCACCGACCGGGTCTGGCCGCCGCGCGCCACCGCCACCACCACGCTCCGCCCCGGCACCGGCACGGCACCCGGCGTGGGCACCCTCGGGCTCGCCCCGGCACGGCCGGGCGCGACCGAGACGTTCACCGACGACCCGGCGCTCGGCGAACTCGACTGGGCGGCGCACATCGACGCCCCCACTCCCGCCAAGGCGGGCTTCGTCTCCCGCCCGCTCACCCGGGACCTGCGGCTCGCAGGCGCCTCCAGGGTCACCGTGACCGCCACCCCGGACACCACCAGCGCCCACCTCTCCGCCGTGCTGGTCGACCTCGGCCCCGGCACCATCCGCGACTACGGGTCGGCCGGTGAGGGCATCACCACGCTCGCAGAACGCACCTGCTGGGGCGCGAGCACCGCCGGCGACAGCGCCTGCTTCAAGGAGACGAGGGCGAAGACCACCGACGTCGGGTTCACCGTCGTCAGCCGCGGCTGGGCCGACCTCGGCAACTGGGCCGACGAACACCGGGGCCGCCCCCTCACCCCCGGCGAGCCCCACACCATCACCCTCGACCTCGCCTCGGCCGACCACGTCGTCCCGGCCGGCCACCGCCTCGCCCTGATCATCGGCGGCACCGACCGCGACCTCATCGACCCCCCGGCGGCCAGGCCGACCCTCACCCTCGACCTGTCCCGCACCTCGGCCCGGCTGCCCCTCGTCGGCGGCACCGCCGCCTTCCTCCGCGCCACCACCGGCGCCGCGCACCCGCCCGCCCCGCGCCCCGCGCACCCGGCGGCGCCGCAGCAGGCCGCACCGCCCCCCGCCCCCCGCCAGATCCCGCCGATCCCCGGAGGCAGCGCCCGATGACCCCCCGCGCCCGCCGTGCCCGCGCCCGACGTGCCCGCGGCCACGCCCTCGCGGTGACCGTCACCACCGCCACCGCGCTCGCCCTCCCGCTGATCACCGCACCCGCCCAGGCCACACCCGCCCAGGCCACACCCGCCCAGGCCGCGTCCGCCCAGGTGTCGCCTGGCGGGGCACCGCCCCGCACGGGCTTCGAGGCCAGTGGCGGGGCCCGCTGGACCGGTCAGGCCGAGGAGCAACGTTTCCTCGCCGCCGTCGACCGGGCGAGCGACCGCGTCTCCATGACCCGGGCGGGCACCACCCGCCAGGGCCGCCCGCTGAACCTGGTGCGGATCTCCACCGCGCCCGGCGCCACCACCGTGCTCCTCATCTGCAGCCAGCACGGTGACGAACCGTCCGGCCGCGAGGCCTGCCTGACCACCGTCCGCGACCTCGCGTACGCCAAGGACCGCGACACCCTCCGCTTCCTGGCCCGCACGACCGTCCTCGTCGTGCCGACCGCCAACCCCGACGGCCGCGCCGCCGACACCCGCGGCAACGCCGACGGCGTCGACGTCAACCGCGACCACCTCACCCTCGCCACCGCCGAGGCACGCGCCCTCGCCGCCGTGATCCGCGACCACCGGCCCGACGTCGTGTACGACCTGCACGAGTACGGCGCCACGCCGCCCTACTACGACAAGGACCTCCTCGCGCTCTGGCCCCGCAACCCGAACACATACGCCCGCGTCCACGACGAGGCGCACACCCTCTCCGAGTCGTACGTACGGCCCGCGGCCGAGCGCGCCGGCTTCGACAGCGGCGTCTACGGCATCTGGACCGACCCCGTCACCGGAGAGCCCGTCAAGCAGGTCGCGGGCGACGGCCAGGAGCGCATCCTGCGCAACACCGCGGGCATCAAGCACTCCGTCGGCCTGCTCGTCGAGACCCGCGTCGACCCGCTCACCGACGAGGAGAAGTCCGACCCCGCCCTCAACAACCGGCGCCGCGTCGACAGCCAGCTGGCCGCCCTCGACGGCCTGTTCGGGTACGTCGACGACCGGCGCGCGGCGATCGGGGCGGCCACCGCCAGGGCCCGGCTCGCCGGGCTGCGCGACCGGGGCCCGGTGCACCTGGGCGGCGCCGACAACGACCCGCCGGAGCCCGCCGAGACGCTCCAGGACCCGCCCTGCGGCTACCACCTCGACGCCGCCCAGTACGCGGACGTCAAGGACGAGCTGGCGCTGCACGGGGTGGCCGCCCGGCCGGGCGCCGACGGCGCCTTCGTACCGCTGCGCCAGTCGCTGCGGGCCCTGGTCCCGCTTCTCCTCGACACCCGGGCGGCCTACCGCCTCGCCGAGGGGAGGCCGGTCGAGGGCTGTTGATACCGGGACAGGTGTGCACCGCGTGGTAGGGGGTATCAAGAGCGAAATCAGGCCATGATCGCGAAAGGTGCCGCCCGTGTCTCAGGAGCAACGCAAACCGGGGCAACGGATGCGGCTGCCGGTGAAGGCCGCTCTGCCGGGCCGTCACCCGCACGAGGACAAGGCACCCGTCACCGACCGGGTGGTCTTCGGCGTGACGGCCGTGCTCACTCTGGCCTTCGTGGTCTGGGGCGCCACCGCGACGGAGTCGCTGGAGAGCATCTCCGACACCATGCTGAACGGCCTGATGCACAACGGCGGCTGGGCGTTCGTCCTGGCCGCCTCGGGCTTCGTCGTCTTCGCGCTCTGGCTCGCCGTCAGCCGGTACGGCCGGATCCAGCTGGGCCAGGAGCACGAGAAGCCCGAGTTCAGCACCGTCTCCTGGGTCGCCATGATGTTCAGCGCCGGCATGGGCATCGGTCTGATGTTCTACGGCGTCAGCGAACCCCTCGCCCACTACACCACCCCGCCGCCCGGCACCGACCCCGCCGACTCGGCGGACGCCATGCAGACGGCACTCGCCACCACCCTCTTCCACTGGACCCTCCACCCCTGGGCCATCTACGCGGTGGTCGGCCTGGCCATCGCGTACAGCACCTTCCGGCGCCGCAGGCGGCAGACGATCAGTGCCGTCTTCGTCCCGCTCATCGGCGGGAAGCGCGCGGACGGAGCACCCGGACGGGTGATCGACATCCTGGCGATCTTCGCCACGCTGTTCGGCTCCGCCACCTCCCTCGGGCTCGGAGCGCTCCAGATCGGCAGCGGCATGAACGAGGTCGGATGGCTGGACGAGGCCGGGACCGGGCTGCTCGTCACCATCATCGGCGTCCTGACGGTGTGCTTCGTGTTCTCCGCCGTGTCCGGGGTGGAGAGGGGCATCCAGTGGCTCTCCAACACCAACATGGTGCTGGCCCTCGTGCTCGCCCTCTTCGTCTTCGTCGCCGGCCCCACCATCCTGGTCCTCGACCTGATCCCCACCTCCCTCGCCTCCTACCTCGACGAACTGCCGCAGCTGGCCGGCCGCACCGAGGCCGCCACCGGCGGCGGGGACGTCGCCGACTGGCTGAGCAGCTGGACGGTCTTCTACTGGGCCTGGTGGATCTCCTGGACGCCGTTCGTCGGCATGTTCATCGCCCGCATCAGCCGGGGCCGGACGATCCGGCAGTTCGTCGGGGGCGTCATCCTGGTCCCCAGCACCGTGAGCCTCATCTGGTTCGCGGTCTTCGGCGGCACGGCCATGCACCTGAAGGAGCGCGGCGACCTGGGAGCCGCGACCACGCCCGAGGCCCAGCTCTTCGGAGTGCTCCAGGAGTTCCCGATCGCCGGCGTGATGAGCCTGCTGGTGATGATCCTGGTCGGCATCTTCTTCATCTCGGGCGCCGACGCGGCCTCGATCGTGATGGGCACGCTCTCCCAGAAGGGCACCTTCGAACCCGCCCGGTTCGTGGTCGTCTTCTGGGGCGTGGTCACCGGTGGCGTGGCGGCCGTGATGCTCCTCGTCGGCGAGGGGAAGGGCGACGCGCTCGCCGGCCTCCAGCACCTGACGATCCTCGTCGCCGCGCCCTTCGTCCTGGTGATGATCGGCATGTGCTGGTCCCTCATGCGGGACCTGCGCCAGGACCCGCTGATCGTGCGCGGCGAACTCGCCGAGGAAGCCGTGGAGGAGGCCGTGATCGCGGGCCACGAGAAGTACGCGGGTGACTTCGAGATCCGCATCGGCCCGAGCCACGACGAGGCCCCCGGAGGCCCCTCGGGCACCGCGCCCGGCCCCGACGCCGGCCGGGACCCCGGCTCCGACCGCTGACCGACCGCCCCACCTCCACCGGGGCCGGCCGACCGCCCCGCCGCACCGGGGCTCACCGGCCGCCCCGCCCCACAGAGGCTGACCGGCCGCCCCACCCCCCACTGGGGCGGCGGCCGGCCCGTTGCCACGGGCCGATTCACGCCGGCGGGCGGTCATCGGCGAGGATGGCGCCATGACCGAGATCCTCACCCCCCGACTCCTCCTGCGCCGCTGGCACGACGACGACCTCGTCCCCATGGCCGACATCGACGCGGACCCCGAGGTGATGCGCTGGATCGGCGACGGGTCGGTCCGCGACCTGGAGGGGACGGCGGAGGACATCGAGCGGTGGGAGGAGGAGTGGGACGAGGAGGGCTTCGGGCTCTTCGCCGTCGAGCTCCTCGCCTCGGGCGAGCTGATCGGCTTCGCGGGACTGTCCGTACCCGAGTACCTGCCCGAGGTGCTGCCGGCCGTCGAGATCGTCTGGCGCCTGGGCCGTCCGTTCTGGGGCCAGGGATACGCCTCCGAGGCCGCCCACGCCGTGCTGGAGTTCGCGCTCCAGGACCGCGGCCTCGACCGGGTCGTGAGCATCGCCCGGCTCGGGAACGACGCCGCCGAGAACGTCATGCGCAAGCTCGGCATGGTGCCCGAGCGCGAGACGACCCACCCGGTGCACGGCGTCCCGCTGCACGTCCACGCCATCGACCTCACCGAGTACCAGGGCTGAGCCGGGTCGCCGGATCACCCGGCGACCACGCCCGCCACCTCCTCGGCGCAGCCCCACGCGACGGTCACCCCCGCGCCGCCGTGACCGTAGTTGTGGAACAGCACCCCACGGCCGCCCGGCGACGGCTCCGCCGCCAGGCGCACCCCGTCCCGGCGCACCGGCCGCAGACCCACCCGGTGCCCCAGCACCCGCGCCCCGCCGATCTCGGGGCGGATCCGCGCGCACCGGGCGACGATCGCGGCCGCCGTCCCCGCGTCCGGCCCGGTGCGCCAGTCGTCCTCCTCCGCCGTGCCGCCCAGGACCAGCCGGCCCGGCTGGGGGAAGAAGTACGTCGTGGCCGCCGAGGAGTCCGCGGCCGTGTACCACTCCTCGACGCCCGGGTTCTCCACCAGGACCAGCTGCCCGCGCACCGGCCGCACCCCCGGATCCGGTACGAGGTCCCGGGCGCCCAGCCCGGTGCAGTTGACCACCACCGGGGCCACCGCCTCCGCGAGGGACGACACCGTCCGCCTCTCCACGACCCCGCCCGCCGCCTCCAGCCGGGACCGCAGCCACGCCAGGTGGACCGGCATGTCGACCAGCGGCAGCCGGGCCGCCAGGCCCCCCGACGCCAGCTGCCGCATCCCGGGCACCTCGCCCGCCCACGCGCCCAGCGAGCCCAGGTCCGTGTCCGCGTGGACCCCCGCCACCATCCGCACCCCGGTCGCCCCGGGGTCGGCCGCGAGCCGCTCGTACACGCGCAGCGACGCCAGTGCCCAGGAGCCGACGCGCTCGGCCGGTTCGATGCGGTACGGCCACCACAGGGCCCCCGCCACCGCGGAGGTGGTGTCGCCCGGCGCGTCACGCGTCCACACGCGTACCCGCAGCCCGCGCCCGGCCAGGGCGACGGCCGTCGTCAGCCCGATGACCCCGCCGCCCACCACGATCGCGTCACCCGTCATGCCGGGGACGGTAGCGGAGCCGTCCGGGGCGGGCGTACACCCGGCATGCCCGCCCCGCACGAGCACGAGCCGGACACGGGTCCGGTCTCGACCACGGCCTCGGTCACGGCGAGCCGCGCGCGCCGGCGCGCCACGACACCCACGCGTACTTCGCCCTCGCGCCCGCGACCCGGGCCGGCGGCGTCCTCACCGCCGGCACCCCACCGACCACACCAGGGAGGGCGTCCTGACCACGACCGCCCCGCGCCGCGCGACCCCCCCCCCGCCCCCCCCCCCCCCCCCCCCCCCGCCCCCCCCCCCCCGCCCCGGCGCC
>NZ_LWBU01000374.1 GCF_001646665.1 Streptomyces noursei
GGCGGGGCGGGCCCCCCCCCCCACGCCCCCCCCCGCGCGGCGCAGCGCGGCGGCCACCCGGGGGGCGGGGGCGGGGGGGGGACCGGCCCCGCCCCCCCCCCGCCGGGCGCCCCCCCCCCCCCCGCCGCCCCGCCCCCCCGCCCCCCCGCCGCCCCGCCCCCCCGCCCCCCCGCCGCCGCGCCCCGGCCCCGCGCCCCCCCCC
>NZ_LWBU01000375.1 GCF_001646665.1 Streptomyces noursei
TGATCAGCATGTCGCCAGTTCGCCCGGGGGCCGGGTGGCGCTACCTGTTCCGTGGCGTGATGGTCGGCGACGGCCACCGCTCCGCGGGCACGCTGCTGCGTGCCGCTCAGGACGAAGCTGGTGTTCCGCCCGGCGTGTGGAAGGGCCGGGGCCTGGCCGCGCTCGGTCTCAGGGACGGGGACGTGGTGACCGAGCGACAGGCCGAGCTGCTCCTGGGGGAGGGCCGGCACCCGGACGCCGACCGGATCGAGCGCGAGCTCTTAACGGCGGGGGAGAGCCCGGCCCGTGCCCGGCGGGCGACGGTGCTGGGCAGGCCCATCGAGCACAACCGCTCACCCGAGACCGACAAGGCCAAGGAGCGCACCCCCTGGCTGGCCTTCGACCTGGTATTCCGGCCCCCGCCGACAGCTCACCTCGCGTGGGCCCTGATGGACGACGAGCACCGCCGGGTGCTGGAGCTGTGCGACGACGTCGCCCGCGACAAGACGCTGGCGTGGCTGGAGGAGTCGGTCGCACAGATCCGCTGGAAGGCCGGCGGCAAGCACCGGGCCCGGGTCAAGGACGGGCTGGTCGTCGCGGTCTTCCGCCACTACGAGTCACGCGCCACGGAATCGAGGCCGCTGCTTCACGCGCACGCGGTCGTGTCGATCCGGGCCCGGCGGCCGCACGACGGGAAGTGGGGCAATCTGTCGGCGGACTCGCTGATGGCCCACATCGTCGCGGCCGACACCCTCTACACCCTCCTCTTCATGGAGGAGGTGTCCGCCCGGCTCGGGTGGGCGTGGGAGCCGCGCGAGGTGACCCCGGGCCGCCGGCCCGTGATGGACATCGCCGGGATTGACCGGCGGTTGATCGGCTGGCAGTCGACCCGCCGTCAGCAGATCGAGGACGCGCTGCCCGTGCTGACGGCCAGGTACGAGGAGCGGCAGGGGCACGTGCCGGGGGAGCGGGCCTCCTACGCGCTGGCCTGCCAGGCCGCCGACCAGACCCGCCCGCCCAAGCGCACCGAGCTGTGGTCGCTGACCGAGCTGCGGAGGCGATGGCGCACCTCCGCGGTCCGGGCGTTCGGCGCCGACGTCGTCTACCGGCTCGCGGAGCGGGCGCGGGCGGCTGCCGCGGCGGTGTGGGCGCGGGTGCGGCCGGTGGTCGACATCGTCCTGGCGGCCGTCGATGTCGTCGCCGTGGTGTACGTGATGCGCGGCGCCTTCAAGCGCCATCACCTGCTCGCCGAGGCCCGCCGCCACCTGGCCTACGTCCTGCGCGGCCGGCCCCACGAGCCGGGCATGGACGAACAGATCGTGCAGACCGTCGTCGACGACTACACCCGCCCCGTTGGGCGCGGCCACATGATGACCGCTGACCTGCGCGCCCTGTACCCGCGTGACACCGAGGACCAGGCCGTGCTGCGCCCGCTGACCCGCAAAAGGTCTGCCTCGCCGTACGAGCGGGCCCGCCTCGCCGCCGACGCCCTGGCCGCCCGCGTTCGCGCCGCCCGGCGAGCAGAGCGCCTGGGCTCCCGCCCCCGGCCGCGCACCGTCGCCGTGCCCGCCGCCTCGAGGTCGCACCCGCGGCCGCTGCGCACCGGCCCGAAGGACGGCCGCCTCCTGGAGCAGGAGACCGGCGTGGTCACGGTGGAACAGACGCGCCGGACCTTGGAGGCCGCCGCCGCGCAGATGGCCGCCACGCTCCAAGACAGCCGACGGGCGCGCGAAGCCGCCTACGGCCCCCGACCGCAGCCCACCCCGGCGACGGCACCGCCGACGCACGCCCAGCAACAGCCCGGCACCCCACCCGCGCCGGGCCAGACCCCAGGAGGAGTCACGTGAACACCCCGGAAGAACACCCCAACCCCGACGAGGCCCTCGCCCGCGCCCGTGCAGCCCGCGAGCAGATGGCCGCCGCGCTCAACGAGGACCAGGAGCCCGCCCCCGACGAGCCCGTGGGGTGGCAGCCGATCTGGAAGCGCCCCCGGAAGCCGAAGTCGAAGGCGGCGAAGAAGGCGGAACTGCGCAAGCAGCGGAAGCGACTCCAGGAAGCCGCCAGGCGACGCCTCGCCGCCACGAACTCGCGCCGGCCCCGCTCCCGGCAAAGCAGGATCAGCAACGCCGCCGCGCGCCGCGACGCCCGCGCCCTGTCTCGAGTGCGGCACTCAGGCGCCTGGCTGTGGTGACGATACCGGGCACCGTCCACTGAGTGGCCTCCACTCGGGGGGACCGCCAGCAAGGCCGCCCCCGGCTTCAAGGGCATCGGTCGATGTCCGGTGAGACAGGGCAACAGCAGCGCGCCTCCTAGCCTGTCCCGGCCCGGGACGGGTCATTCAGGGATGTAGTGGGTGCGGCTGGGGGTGAGGATGACGGTGGCGTCGAGGGGGCCGTCCAGGTGGTGGGTTCTGCCGTTGTAGCGGGGGGTGATGTAGGACCATTCGAGGTTCCCGGCGATCATCCATTCCAGGGCTTTCAGGTACGCGGTGATGTCGGGGGCCTGTCCGTGTGGCCGGGCGCGGAGCTGTGCGCACAGCTGCTGGAAGTCGTCCTCGACGCGGTGGACGGTGGCTACGACGCGGTCCACCGCGTGCTGCAGGTCGCCGCCGTTGTCGGCCAGGGCGAGCTGGATCTCGTTCATGGTGTCGCCGCTGTAGAGCTCTTTTCGGTAGGAGAAGATGTCGTTGACGGCGATCCAGTGTCGGCCCACCAGGGTGTTGAGGCGCTGAAGCTCGGGCATCTGTGCGGTGGCGTGGGTCAGGTCGATGCCGAGGCCGAACTCGGCCAGCGGGAAGCAGCACTCCCCGATCGACACGGCCCGGTACGCCTCGTAGGTCGCCAGATCGATCGTGTCGGCCTGTTTCACCAGTTCCTTTTCGCGCTGGCAGGCGTGGAGGAATCCTTTAAGCGTGTGCGCGTAGCGCTCCCATACACCTGGCGGCATGACAGCCATGCTCTGCTCGCGCAGCATGTGGAAGATCGCGGTGTAAGTGGTCTGTCCGGGGATCGGCCGGCCGTCGAGGACGGCTGGCAGCAGAGGGATGCCCAGGCGTCGCAGTTGTGACGGCGGCTTCTGGGCGAAGGCGTCGTCGATGCTGAACAGGACGTCGATCCAGTGGCAGATCAATGCGACCCGGTCGGCGCCGGCGGTGGCGTACACCAGCAGGTTCCACAAGGTGGTGCGGTGCTGAAGGAACTCCTGAAGACGCTCCTTGTCGTCGAAGGCGCCGGGCAGGTGGTCGGCCAGCCACTGCCGGCAGCGTCTTTCCTCCTGCTCGATGCCGGGACGGCGCAGGGCCGGCGTGAACCGGGGGAAGAGCGGCAGCCGGAACGACGGATAGGCAGACAGGTCCTCCGGCCGCCGGGTGTCTGCGGGTATGCCCGCCGCGGCAGCGCTCGTGTCAGTGACTTCACCGGTCACCGCTTTACCTCGCCGGTCACCGCTCGTCTGGTCTTGGGGCGTGTTGGTGGCCGGGTGTGGGGGTGCGGCGGTGCAGGGTCATGGGGCCGCTTTCAGGGGTGAGGAGGAACCGCGGCACCGCGCGGGCCGGCTTCCTGCCGGAGGGCCGCAGCTGCCATTGGCCGCTGATGGCGGCGACGGCGAGGACGGCTTCGGTCATGCCGTAGAACTCGCCGAGGCATTTACGCCGGCCGCCGCCGAAGGCGGTGAACGCCTGGCGCATGGCGGGAGTAAGGCGTTCAGGCAGCCACCGGTCGGGGTCGAACGCCTCAGGGTGAGCGAAGATCTGAGGGTCGCGGTGCAGGGCGTAGGGGGAGATGATGACGTCCGCGCCGGCGGGAACGGTGAAACCCGCCACCATGGTGTCAGCGAGGGCGACTCGGCTGAGCATCCATGTCGGTGGCCACAGCCGCAGCGCCTCCGTCAGCACCCGCCGCGTCAGGGGCAGGCGCGGCAGGTCCTCGAACCCCGGCATGCGCCCGGCGAGGACAGTGTCCACCTCCGTCCACAGCCGCTGTTCGATGCCGGGGTTGACGGACAGCGCCTGAAAGGTCCATGCCAGGAGGGAGGCACTGGTCTCCACTCCGGCCGCAAGGATCGACATGACCTGATCGCCGACCTCACGGTCGTCGAACCGTGGCCGGCCGTCCTTCGGAGGGGCCATGACCTGGGACAACAAATCGTCCCCGCCGACCACGTCGGATGCCCGGTACTGGGCGATGACGTCACCGACGGCCCTGGTTAGGTCCGAACGCGCTCGGGTGAAGCGCCGGTTGACAGGCAACGGCAGGCGGTGCACCCAGGGCCAGGGGATCAGCATGTGGCGGAACATGCCGCGCAGCAGTACCGGCAGCGCCTGGCCCATGGTGTCCGCCGCGTCCCGCCCGGCCGGGGCGGAGATCAGAGTCCGGGACACGACCTGTGCGGCCAGCCGGTACATCTGCTCGCGCACATCGACGCTGTCACCGTCGCTCCAGGTCTCTGTGGTCTGGCTGACGCATTGGGTCATGACCGGCGCGTACGCGGCGACATGCTCGCGCTGAAAGGCCGGGCGCACCACCGGCTGCTGACGCCGGTGATCGGCGTTGCTGCACGTGATCACTCCATTGCCGACGAGGACCCTCGCGGTCTCCATGAACGGACCGCCCTTGTCGAACTGGGAGGAAACCAGTACGTGGCCCGCCGCCCCGGCCCCATTGATCAGGTAGACCGTGCGGTTCGCGATCCCCATCCGTACTACCGCCGGCCCGTCGCGCTGACCCATGAGGAAGCCGAGCGGGTCCTTCACAAGCCGGTGAGCATGCCCGATGAACGGGAGCCGACCCGCAACGACGCCGATCTCCTGCACCACTGCCCGTCCTCCTCGCCTCCCCCCGAACGGCACGGGGCAGGATCCGGCTTCCGCGAGGAGAGATACCCGGGCACAGACGAAGACAGTCCACCGACCACGCTGTGCGCTGCGGGGGGGGCAGGCGCTGCGAATCACGCGCGCGGGATGTACCGATACCCGGAGTCGTCGTACCCACCCAGAGCGTGTCTCTTTGGTGGGCTGGTCAGTTGATCGGACGTGTCCATCCGGTTAGTGATCACTGATGCGATGTGGGGCCGGATCGAGCCGCTGATGCTGGCCGATCCGGTCCGCGGTCGGCGGTGGGCCGACCACCGCCGCACCCTTGAGGCCATTGCGTGGAAGTACCGCACCTGTTCGCCCTGGCGGGACCTGCCGGAGGAGCTCGGCTCCTTCCAGACGGCCCACAAACGCCTCATCAGGTGGGCCGTCGACGGCACCTGGGCACGGATCCTGGCCGCCGTCCTGGCCACCGTCGACGCGGATGACGACGTGGAATGGACGGTCTCGGTGGACTCCACCATCTGCCGAGCCCATCAGCACGCGGCTGAGCTGTGGAAAAGGGGCTGCGCGACGGTCAGAACCCGACGACCACGCACGCGGAGGTTCTCGTGGCGGCCTGAGTGCGAAGGTACATCTGGCCAGCAACAACCGGGCACGGCCGTCGGCCCTCATGGGGGATCCGTCGATGATCGAATACGGGCATAGGATGGCGCTCGTGGAGAACATCGGGGCAGAGATCGAAGAATTGGTGAAGGAAGCGGAACGGCTGATCCGCGATCACATGTGGGTCCTGTCGTTCGACGACCGCACCGTCGCGGCGAAGGCCGCTGCCGATCTGCTCGCCGCCGTGGGCAACCCGGAGTCCCAGCAGAGCTTGCCTGAGGTCGACCGGCTGGAGCACCTGCGTGAGGCGCTCGCTGCTGTGGCCATCGCCCTGGCCCACGTCCACGGGCGCCTGGCCTGGTTCCTCGGCGCCGCTGCCACAGCCCTTTCGCCCGTCCTGCACTGGCGTGCGATGCCCGCAGAGGACGGCTCGACCTTCGGAGCCGTTCCGCCGTCCCTTGAGGAATACGTGGAAGCCGAAGAGGCGATCCGTCGGCTCCAAAGCATCCTTGCCAGCATCGCGATCGCCTGACGTCACTCGCCATGGCCACCCCTAGTCGGTGGTGCTGCCAAAGGTGTGGCGGTGGCGGACGTAGCGGTCTTGGTGCCCTCGCCGACTCGAACCGCGACGCCCTCGTCGGTCCACGTCTTGAGCCAGCCGACGACCGTCTGTCGGGTGGTGCCGTGCTCGTCAGGCCTCGGGACATCCAGCCGTTAGCCGGGCCCCGGAGCCCGCTTGCGACGGAGTGCGTCAACGTTTTGCGCCGGTCAGCGCACACGCCCGCCTCCCGCAGAACCCGAAACGACAAGGCGCCCCCCGCGGTCCTGGTGTGGGGCGCCTTCTTGCACGCCCGTTCAGACAACCCCGAGTTCCTTCAGTACCGCGACCCGGTCGGCGGGGAGTGTCGCGCGACGGGAGCGCTGACTGGACAGCCATACGCCGAGCTTCACCGCGTGTTCCTGCACGTCGTGTTGAACGCGTTCGACGTGAGCCCTTGAAACGCCCGCCAGGGTGCCCTCACGGGTCAGGTACGCGCGAGCCGCTGCCACGCGCCGCTCCCACGCGGTTGCCCGGCCGGCGCCGGGCCTTCGCCGCGGGTGCCGGTTCCGGGGCCGTGACGCCGAGTGCGCCCAGCTGCTCCCGTTGCGCCTCGACACCGGCGTTGCGCTGGCCACCGGGCTGGGGCAGTTCGGTGCCGGCGGGCGGGCCCTGTACGACCCGCGCCCCGGCGACCCCGGCCGCGGGGACTGGACTGGCGACACGCCCTGATGGTCGCTGGGCCGACTCGCCCATCCGTCCGGCCCGGGGCACGCTGGGAGGCGTGAGCAGCGCGCCGATCGTCGTGCACCGGCCCTCCCGTTCGGGTGGCCGGAGAGTCACCGTGCACCGGCACGGCCAGGATGGGATCCTCGGCACCGCCTACAGCGACCACGACTTGGTCGTCTTCCTCGAGGGCGCCGGTATCACCGAACCCGACGCCGTCCTGGACGACCCGCGGTGGGTGGAGTGGCGCGACGGGCCTGCTCACCAGTTCAGTGCCGCCTGATGCGCAGGGATGGCGGCGCTGCCCCGGGCCGGCCTGTCCATCCGCAGTGGCTGCCCAGGGGTGGTAGGGCGCGGTCGGCCGGGGCGCCGCTGGCGACCGCTGAAGGCGGCCTGCCGTGCGCGGGCGGGTGGCGGCCGTGGTCGGGCATGTCAGCGGGCTGATGGCTGCTGTGCGGCCGTCCGGGCCTTTGGGGATGCGCAGGCCGCATACCCCCGCCGGTATCAAGAGTTGTGAGGAGGGGGAAGGACGATG
>NZ_LWBU01000376.1 GCF_001646665.1 Streptomyces noursei
GCGGGCGCCCGCGGGGCGGGGGGGGCGGGGGGGGAGGGGGGGGGGGAGGAGACGGAACGGGCCGGGGAGCAGGAAGGGCGCGCCGGGCGGGGGGGGCCCGGCGAGGGCGGCGCGGCCCGCGCCAGGGGGGGGGGCCCGCCCGCCCCCCCCCCCCGGGCCCCGCCCGCCCCCCCCCCCCCCCCCCCCCCCCCCCCCCCCCCCCAGCAGCCCGCGCACCCGCCACAACGGCGATTCGGCCAGCGGATCCGGGGCGGGGCCGGCCGGACCCGGCGGGTCGCCGGCCGGGCGGTGCTCCGCAGGTGGCAGGTGCACGCCCTGGATCCGGTCGTAGCCGAGGTCGGCCCGGCCCAGCCACTCGTCCGGCAGGCGCAGCGTGTACTCCGCTCCGGGCACCGGCCCGGCAGCGAGCGCGCGCAGGGTCGCCGCCCGGGTCAGGTCCGGGCGTCCCAGCACCCGCAGCCGCAGGCCCGGGCGCTCACCCAGGCGGCGGAGGTTCCCCGTGTGCGCCAGCTCGGGGTGCGGGTGCCCGGGCAACAGGCGCAGGAGCGGCGCGTCCGGGGGAACCGTGCCGTCCGGGGAGAGCTCGCGGACCAGCAGGTGGTCGTCGGCCGGGGCCACCACCGCGACGTCGCAGCCGAGCAGCGTCTCCGCGGCGTCCGGGTCCGCCGTACGGGCGGCCACGGCCCGGGCCGCCGGGCGGGCGAAGAGCCCCGCCGCGGGCGCTTCCGTCCACGGGACGCCGCGCAGCGGGGTCGCCTTGACGCCCCGTCCGGCGCCGAGACGGCCGTCCGCGGAGACGGTGGCGCCCACGATCAGCAGGCCGCCGCGGGACAGCCCGGCGTGGTCGAGGGTGGCGCCGCCGAGCGCGACGGACGCGGAGCCTGCGCCGCGGGCCCGGGCGAGTCCGCCCGGCCGCACGTCGGACACCTGGTGCTGGGCGCCGTCCGGGGTGATCAGGTGCGTCACCACTCCCCCGTACCCCGTGGCGGAGAGCACGGGCTCGCGGCACAGGCCGTACGTGCGGAGGCTGCCGCCCTCCCGGTAGGCGCGCCGGGTGGTGCCGGTGAGGGACGGGCCGCCGCGGCCGGCGGCGACGGACCCGCAGACGTGGAGCAGGTCGCGGAACGCCTCCGCGAGGTGGGTCAGCCGCTGGGCGGCGCGCCGGTCACGGGTGTTGCGCAGACCGCGCACCACGCGCAGGGCGGCCGCCTCGGCGCGGGGCAGCCCGGCGAGCCGGGCTCCGTGCGCCGCCCGCAGCAACTCCGCCTGGACCACCGCGCCGGCCGCCGGCACCCCTCCCGCGAGCGCGTTGGCGGCCACGTGCCACAGGGCGCCCGCCGCCGCGGACTGGGCGGCGGTCGGGGCCGTGGTGCCGGCGTCGGCCGGTGCCGACGGGAGGCCGGCGGGGGACGGGAACGCGGGAGCGGCCCGGACCGCGGCCTGCACGGCGGTCGCGGTCGTGTTCCCGGTCGTGGTCCCGGCCGGTCGGGTGTCCGCTCCGGCGGAGGTCGTCACGGGCGTTCCGGGCGTGGTCGCGGGCGCCGGCGCGGTGCCGGGCGCCGGCTCCTCCGACGGGGCGTCCGGGGCCGGGTCCGGGGCGAGGTCCGGGCCGTGTTCCGGAGGAAGGTCCTCCGGTCCGGCGAGCGGCGCGGCGCCGAGCACGGCGGCGCGGTGCAGGCAGCGGGGGGCCAGCAGGCAGGTGCAGGTGGCCTGTTCGGGCCGGGTCACCGCGCCCGAGGGGCCGGGGCGCACCGTGACCTCGGCGTCCTCGCCGAAGCGGACGGCGACGGTGCCGTCCTCGCCGGGCCTGGCCAGGTCGGCGCAGCTCGCGACGGCCGCGTCGAGCTTCTTGCGCAGCCGCCCGGTCAGCCCCTCGACGGCTTCCGCGAGGACTTCCGGGGCGACGGGAGGGAAGGGCCCGGTGCCGGGTTCGCAGGGGTGCGTGGTGCTCAACGGGCTTCTCCACGGAGGCGGTCGCCGACCCAGCGGGCGAGGGCGAGGGGGCTGAGGGCGGCCACCGGCATCCCGGCCGCGACGAGTTGCCGGGCGACGGGGACCGAGTAGCGGGGGGTGCCCGTGTCGTCGAGGGCGGCGCACCCGAGCAGGTGGGCGCCGGAGCCGGCGAGGGCGCGCACCTCGGCGAGCAGCCCGCCGAGCGGGGCGCCCTCCTCGAAGTCGCTGACGACGACGACCAGGGTGCGGCTGGGGACCGTGACGAGCGTACGGGCGTGCGCCAGGGCCGACGCGATGTGGGTGCCGCCGCCGACGCGTACGTCGAGGAGGAGGGAGAGCGGGTCGTCGACCCGGTCGGTGAGGTCCACCACTTGGGTGGAGAAGGCGAGGAAGTGGGTGGACAGGGTCGGTACGCCGCCCAGCACGGCGGCGGTCAGCGCGGACCAGACGACCGATGCCTCCATCGAGCCGGAGACGTCGACGACCAGGACCAGCCGCCAGTCCGCGGCACGGCTCACCCTGGTGTGGAACACCGGTCGTTCGGGGACGACGACCGGGGTGCCGTCCTCCAGGAGCCGGGTGTGCGCCAGGTTGGCCCGCAGGGTGCGGGGCAGGTCGAGCCGTCCGCCGGGGCGGCGGGTGGGGCGGGGCGAGGTGATGCCGGTGAGCGCGGGGCGCAGCCGGGTGGACAGCTGCTCGGCCAACTCGTCGACCAGGCGCTTCACCAACGGGCGGAGGTGTTGCAATTGGCGTTCGGGCAGCCCTCCGGCGAGCGAGAGCACGGAGGTGAGCAGTTCCACGGACGGGCGGACGGCGGCGGGGTCGAGGTGGGTGAGCACGTCCGTACGGCCCGCGTCGGCCGCGCCGGCGAGCACTTCCTCGCGGACGTCGGCGCCGAACAGCGCCTCCAGTTCCTCGGACCACTCACGGGCGGTGGGGAACGGGGCCTCTTGTCCACCGCCCGCACCGCCTCCCCCGATCTCTTCGGCTCCTTCGCCGCGGCCCGCGCCGTACAGCTCGTCGAGGGCCGTGGCGTAGCGGCGGGCGTGGGAGGGCAGCCGGTCGTGCTGCCGGCCGAGCAGCAGCCGCCAGCGGTCGGCCGGCTGGATGCGCCGCGCCGGGCCGGCCGAGGCGGCGGCCGCTCGGGGGACCTCGGTGGCCGTCTGCGTGGAGTCGGTGTCCGCTTCGGCCCCGACGGCGGCAACGGGCCCGGCGTGGACGGCTTCGCTGTCCATGGCCTCGGTTTGCACCGTCGTGATGTCCACGGCCTTGGTGTCCACCGCTTCGGTGTCCACGTCCGCCCCGGCGGCATCGACGGTGTCCGGGCGCAGGCCGGCGGGGAGCGACGCCACCGCCGCCAGGCCGGCCGCGTCGGCGGCCGCCCACAGGGCGAGGAGCGCCGCCGGGGCGTCGAGGGAGAGGTCTACGCGGTCGCCGAGCCGGGCGGTGACCGTGTGCAGCAGCCGGTCGCGCGCGGCGGGGCTGAGCGCGTCGAAGCCCCCGCGCAGGGCCGGCAACCGGTCCAGGAAGTCCGGGTCGGTGAGGCCGTCCACCCGGTCCAGGAGCGGGTCCAGGGCCGTGGCCGACGTCGCCAGGAGAGGGCCGGCGGCGGACAGCAGGCCCCGCAGCCGGCGGGTGAGCCGGCGCCGGCCGTCCGCGTCCGTGGCGGTGTCGATCCAGCCGGTGACCCGACGGCCGAGCGCGGCGGCCGGTTCGAGGTCGAGCAGGACCCGGACGGCCAGCGCCGCACCCTGCATCAGGGGTGAGCCGGTCGCCACCAGCTCGCCCAGGGTCCCGTCGAGGCGCAGGCCGAGGAAGCGGCCCGCCGCCCGGTCGGCGAGGGCCACCAGGGCGGCCGCGTCGGCGTCGTCGTCGCTGCCGGCCAGGCCGGGCAGGGCTCCGACGGCGGACTCCAGCAGTTCGGCGGCGAGGTCGGAGGCGGCTGCCCGGCCCTCGGGCCCGGTGCCCGGCAGGTGCCCCCGGTGCAGGGCCTCCAGCAGGTCGACGGCTTGCAGGAGTTCGGGCAGGGTCGCCGAGGCGGGCAGCACGGCGGCGGCCTCGGCGAGCCGCTCGGTGACCAGTTCGGGCAGGTCGCAGCGGGCGGCGGCGTCCAGTCCGGCGAGGATCCGGGCGCAGGTGGCCCCGCCGTCGGCCGCCTCCCGGCGGGCGGTCTCCCGCAGGGTCCCGGCCGCGGCCATGGCCGCCGTCACGCCCCGGACGCCGGCCAGGTCGAGGCGGGCGGGCACGGTGGGTGTCCAGGACAGGCGCCACCGGGTGCCGAGCGCGGTGCCGTCCCCGGTCGCCGCGACGGGCAGGGGCGTGCCGTAGCCCGCGCCGCATGCCGCGAGCCGCTGGAGCAGGATCTCGCGGCGGCTGTCGAGTTCGGAGCGCAGCGGGTCGAGGCGTATCTCCCGGGACTCGGGGTTCTCAGGGCACGGCAGGCGCAGCCGCGCCAACTCCGCCTCCACGTCGGGGCCGAGGCCCGAGCGCGGGGTGCCCGGCGCGAGGACCCCGCGGCCGGTGCCGACCAGGACCGTCTCCAGCGCGGCGGCGAGGGCCCGGCCGCGGCCGAGCGGTTCTCCGTGGCCGAGCACGGTGGTGACGGCCTCCAGCAGCTCGCCGCGGCCGGGCGCGGGCAGGCCGCGCAGCCGGGCGAGGTCGCAGGCGAGGCGGAGGGTCTCGGCGGCCTCGCCGGTGCCGGCGGTGTGGCCGGCGGCGCGCAGTTCGCGGCAGACGTCGGTGACGGCGCGCGCGGCGGCGGCGTGCAGCCGGTCGGGGTCGCCGCCGGCCCGCAGCACGGCCTGCTGCCAGAGCGGGTCGCGGATGCCCGCCGGGTATCCGGAGCGGGAGTCGAGCAGGTCGAAGGAGTACGGGACCAGGGACGTCACCGCCGCGTCGGGCCCTGCCGGGGGCGCGCCGGCGCCGGCGGCCGGAACCGAGGGGCCGGCCGGGGCGGCAGGTTCCGCCGGGCCCGACAGGGCCGACGGGTCCGCCGGGTCCGACGGATGCGCCGGGTCGTCGGCCGTCCGGAGGCCGTCGGCCGGCACCGGGACGGCTGCCGTGAGGAGCGCGGGTGCGTGGAAGGCGCCGACGACCGCGGCGACGGTGCCGCCCTCCGCCGCGGCGGAGGCGACGACCCGCCGCATGTGGGCCTCGCGGGCGAGGTCCGTGGCCGGTATCCCGCCGTGGGCGGCGGCATCCTGGCGCAGTGCCCACCCGACGCCGAGGGCGGCGCGGCGGACCGCCTCGGGCGTGCAGCCCGGGGCGAGCACCTCGACGGCCCGGTCCCACAGGTCGTCGCCGTCGCGGCCGGTCCCGGCCGCGGTGAGGGCGTCGGCGAAGGACGGCGGTGCCCCGGGGCCCCGGGGCGTGTCCGTGCCGCGCGCAGGGTCCGGTGCGGTGGGGGCGGCGTCCGCGACGGAGCCGTCCTCGGCCGCCTCCGCCGGCGGCGCCCAGCCGCGGTCCGCCATTGGCAGGTCGCAGCAGAGCACGCGGGCGCCGCGCTCGCGGGCCCAGCGCAGGGCGGCGAGTTCCGGCGAGAAGTCGGCGAACGGGTAGAACGCGAGCCGGCCGTCGGTTCCGGCGCCGGCCAGCGCCACCGGGGCCCGGGTCTCCGGGTCGGCCAGGTGGGGCAGCCAGTCCTGGAAGTCGGCGGGCAGCTCCACGCAGACCACGTCCGCGCCCGAGGCGTCCAGCAGCGCGGGGATCACCGCGGCGAGGGCGGGGCTGTGGTGGCGTACGCCGAGGAGGTACGGCGTACGGGAGGTGGTGAGGGCGTCGACGGCGGACCGCGGGTCGGGGCGGTCCGCCCCGGCGCCGGACGCCCGGGCCGCGTCCGGGCCGGTGCCGGTCGGCGCCGGGACGGAGCCGTCCCGGTCGCCGGTCGTGCGGGCCCCGGGGCCGTGCGGCGGCGCACCGGAGGGTACGGGGGTGGGGGCGTGGTTCACCGGAGGCTCCCGCGCAGGTCCCACAGGCGGCGCCACATGGCGGAGCCGTCCTCGGCGCGGCGGCGGACCGGGCCGTCCCAGTAGCCCAGCAGCCTGCCGTGGTCGGCGGGGTCGTCCTTGCGGACGACGCCGAGCAGGTGGCCGGGGAGCAGGTCCAGGACGTCGCCGCCGGGGAGGTAGGCGGCGGCCACGCCCAGGGACGCGGCGACCTGCACGGCCTCGGCGGTGGACATCACCGTGCCGGGCCGCTCCACGTCCCAGCCCTCGGCGGAACGGCCGGTGCGCAGGTCCCGGAAGACGGTGACGAGGGCGTCCAGCACGGAGTCGTCCACCCCGAACGCGGCTCCGGCCCGCTGCACCGCGCCGACCGCCTGGCGGCGGATCAGGGCGGTCTCGGTGTCCGGGTCGGCGATGGGGTCCACGGTCTCGAAGTTGAAGCGCCGCTTGAGGGCGGCGGACATCTCGGAGACGCCGCGGTCGCGGAGGTTGGCGGTGGCGATGACGGTGAAGCCGGGTGCGGCGCTGATCTGCCCCTCCGCCTCGGCGCCCAGCTCCGGGACGCTGACGCGGCGGTCGGACAGGAGGGAGACCAGGGCGTCCTGGACCTCGGGCAGGCAGCGGGTGATCTCCTCGATCCGGGCGACCCGGCCGGTGCGCATGGCGGTGAGGACCGGGGAGTCGACGAGCGCCTGCGGGGTGGGGCCCTGTGCGAGGAGCAGGGCGTAGTTCCAGCCGTAGCGGAAGGCGTCCTCCGTGGTGCCGGCGGTGCCCTGGACGGTGAGGGCGCTGGTGCCGCAGACGGCGGCGGAGAGCAGCTCGGACAGCAGCGACTTGGCCGTGCCCGGTTCACCGACGAGCAGCAGGCCGCGCTCGCCCGCCAGGGTGACCACGCAGCGCTCGACCAGGGCGCGCTCGCCGACGAACTTGGGGGCGACGGCCATACGGGTGGGAAGCCCGGCGCGCGGCTCGGGGAGGGCGAGTTCCTCGCCGTCGCTGCCGCAGACGAAGGTGACCACCGCGCGCGGGGTCAGGGCCCAGCCGGGCGGCCGGGGGCCGGTGTCCTGGGCCGCGAGGAAGGCGAGTTCGGCTGCGTACCGCTCCTCTGCGGGGAGTACCTGCCGGGCGGCGGGGGGTGCCGCCGAGGGTGCGGCCGCGGGCTGGTCGGTGGTGGTCATCGGTTGTTCGTCCTGTTCTCGGTGGTGTGGGTGGGTGCGGCCGGTCCCCCGGGCCGGCCCGCGGCCTGCCCCGGAGGGAGGACGGCGGGCCGGCCGGGCCGGGACCGGGAGGAGCGGCCCGGGGACCGGGCCTGAGGTGGCACGAGCCGTGGTGGCGTGCGCGCGGTGGTTGTACGCGGTGAATGTGCGCGGGCCCTGGTGGGCGGGGCTCCGCGGGACCGGACGGTCCCGCGGGGACCGCTCAGCGCCGGCGAGCGCGGCGGCGGACCTTCAGCTCCGCGAAGCGCGGGGTGTCGCCCTCGCATATCCGCTGCCACGCCCTGCCGTAGAGCTCGGCCGCGGGCTCGGTGGGCACCAGGACGCCGAGGTGCGCCGTCCGGTCGGCCAGCAGGTCGAACAGCGGTGCCTTCCACTGCTCCAGCGGGACGGCGGGCGCGTGGGCCTCGACCCAGCCGCCGGGCAGGAAGAGACCGCGCCCGGCCCTGGTGCGGCGGGCCGCCACCACCAGGTCGGTGGCGGCCAGTTCGGCGCGGGCGGCCTTGGCCCGGGCCGGCTTCCAGCCCATCCACCGGGCGGTGTTGCGGTCGGTGGGGTCGGGCATCGCGAGCAGCATCAGGTAGAGGGCGGCGGCGTCGGTCCCCAGGCCGTACGTGGTCGCCGCCTCCGCCACTAGTTCGGGCACGGACCTGCCCGGGTCCTGGGGCCACCAGGTGCCCTCGGCGTCCGTCGCGCCCGCCACCGGGGCGCCCGGGTCGGCGAGGAGGGCGGCGAAGCGCGGGTCGGCGACGATCCGCAGGGCCGCCTCCACGGGCAGGAGGTTCTGGTCCGCGTTGCGCAGCAGCGGCAGGTAGGGGTCGCTGCCGGCCGAGTCCAGCAGGGCCGGGTACACCGCGGGCATGGGCTGGTCGTCGTGCGTGGCCATGACGACCGCGCCGTACTGCTCGAAGTGCTCGGTGGTGCGGGTCGGGGCGCCGGCCGCCTTGCGGAACGGGCCGAGGGCCACGTACCCGCGCAGGTTCAGCATCAGTTCGGGGAAGGCGAGCCGCCGGCGGACGGCGGTGAGCGCCGTGGGGAGCTGTGCCCGGAGGGGGTGGCCGGCGGGCAGGCGGTGTGCCAGCCAGGCGAGCGTGGCGACGGCTCCGGTGAGCACGTCGGCGGTGAATCTGTCGTCGGAGTCGGCCCGGCCGCCGGTGGTTCCGAGGGCGGCCGGCTGCTGGGGCGCGATCCGGTCGCCCTTGACCGTCCACGCCACGTCGGTGCCGAGGGCGGGCGAGGACGCTGGGTCGAGGACGGCCGGCAGGGCGCGGAGCGCCGGCCAGCTGCCCTTGAGGTGGGAGTGTGCCTCGGTGATCAGCCACTCCGGGAGCGGGGTGCGGCGGCCGACGCACCGGTTCCAGACCTCGGCGGCCGCGGCCACGTCCGGTCCGTCCGTCCACAGCCGGGCGGGGTCGGCCGGCAGCAGCGCGGCGACCAGCCGGCGGCGCACCTCGCCGGTCAGGGTGCGGATGTCCTCGCGGGCCACCGCGGCTTCGGCGACCTTGACGCCGAGGACGGACCGCTGTTCGGCGGTGAGGAAGCCGCGCTCGTACGCGTCCAGGCCGGGCAGGCCGGCCACCACGAGGCGGGCGACGGTGCCGGAGGCGCCGGTCAGGCGGACGAACTCCTCGGCGGCCTCCGGCAGCCAGGGCGCGGCCCCCCGCTCGGTGGCCATGGTCAGGAAGTCCGTGAGCCAGCCGGCCTCGCGGGCGGGGTCGCCGACGGGGCTCCCGCTGCGCGGCACGTAGGGCTCGGGCAGGGCGAACCGGCCCGCCGGATCGTGCTGGAGCGCCCCGATCTCGAAGCCTCCGGGCACCTGGGCGCAGTATTCGGTGGTGGCGAGGAACGCCCCTCCGCCCAGGGGGAGGACGGACTGGTGGTGGGCGTTGTGCAGGGTGCCGTCCGCCCGGCGGAGCTCCTGCTGCGCGAGGTGGACGACGACGCGGCGCCAGCGGCCGGTCGCGGCGGACGCCAGGCCCGCCTGGTCGACCTGGGCGAGCAGGGCCAGCAGGGCGGCGCGGTGCTCCTCGGAGGTGCCGGCGGCTGCCGCGCGGTAGGCGAGGGCGGCGGGGTGGTCCAGCAGCGACGTCCACGGGAGGACGGAGTGCGGAAGGGCGGGCATCTCGGTGTGCAGCCGGCGCGGGGCGGCGGCTGCCCCGGTGTCCGCGGCCGCCGTGGTGAAGGCGTGCAGGGCCTGGGAGACGCCGTCGTCCTCCCCGCCGGACCAGCCGTAGCGCATGGTGCCGGTCAGGCCGTTCAGGGCTTCGTCGAGCACCCGGTCGGCGGGGCCCCGGGGGGTCCGGCGGACGGTGTCGCCGCGGACGGCGGAGGCCAGCCGGGCGGCGATGCCGTCCAGGGTCGCCCGCTGGGTGAGGGCGAAGAGGAGGACGCTCACGATGCCCTGGACCAGGATGGGGTCGGTGACCCCGGGCAGGGCGGCCGTCACGAGGGCGGGCAGTTCGTCGTCGGTGGTGGCGTCGGCGGCCGTGGCGAGCAGGCGGGCCGCCGTGTCGCGGTCGACGGCACGGAGCGCCAGGGAGCCGTGCGGGTCGCGCGGGCGCAGGCAGAACCAGTGGTGGGTGGGCGGCAGTTTGGGGGCCCGGCCGCCCGGGGCGCCGTGGCCGGCGTGGCAGCGCGACTCGGCGGTGACCGCGCCGTCCGGGTCGGTGAGCCGGAATTCCCGCCAGTGCGCGGAGAGCGACCGGGGCCGGTCGTCGCCGGGGAAGGTGACCGCCGCGAGGGGGAAGTCGCCGCCGCCGGGGACGGTGACGGTGCGTCCGGCGGTGTCGCCGGCCTGCCAGCCCCCTCCGGGGAGTCGCACGACGCGCCAGCCGAGCAGGCCGTCCACGGGTGCGCCGAGCACGGATCCCTCGACGGTGGGCGCGGGGCGCAGCCAGCTGACGTCGGGCAACAGGGTGCTGCCCCGGGGGTGGCCCTCGACGGCGTCGGTGAGGAAGGCGGGCAGGGAGCGCCGGCCGGTGGTGCCGTCCGCCGGGTCGTACTCGACCCAGCCGGCGGCGGCCCGCCGTTCGCCGTCGGTCCGTCCGTCGTCGGTCGGTCCGCCGTCGCGGTCGGTCCGTGCGCCGTGGGCGGCCTCCTCGCGGGTCTGCCAGGTCCAGTAGGACCGGCCGTCGGAGATGATCGGGCGTTCCTCCGGGAGCCCGGTGTCGCCGCGGTGCAGGACGCCGGCGCCGGTGGCGCGGCCGCCGCCGGGCAGGGGCAGCCCGGCGAGCTGGAAGCTCAGTCGCCAGGGGTTCTTGCCAGTGTCCAGGCTGAAGACCCGGTCGGGTGCGGTATGCCAGTAGGCCTGTGCGGCGCCGTTGCCGTGCCAGGGGCGCCAGCAGACCAGCAGGGCGCCGTCGACGTAGTGGAACCCGACGGTGCGCTGGGTGCCCGCCGGTATGCGCAGGTCGTGGACGAGCACGGTGGAGTCGGCGTCGAGCACCCGCACCTGGCGCTGGTTGGCCACGATCAGGTGGGGCCAGGCGGTGATGACGGTGAGGTCGGAGTTGCGGTGGGGGGCCAGCTCGGCCAGCGCCTCCTCCCAGGCGGGCCAGGCCAGTTCCTCGAACAGGCCGCCGCGCAGGGTACGGGCGAGGAGCGCTCCGAGGTCGGTGGCGCCCGCGGCGGCCACCTCCTCCTCGGCGAGGACGAGTGCTTCGGCGGGCAGCCAGGTCAGGCGCTCGACGGCCTGGGGGAAGCCGGGCAGGCCGGTGCCTGCGGTCGACCGCGCGACGTCGCGCACCCAGTCGGCCAGTACGGGCCGGCCGCCGGGCGATCCGGCCAGCCGGCGCATCACGGTCCTGGCGGTGTCGTGGTCGCCGAGGGCGGACAGGGCGTGGGTGAAGGCGGTGCGGAAGCGTGCGTCTGCGGCGAGTCCCCGCAGGTCGCGGCGCTCGTCGGCGAGCGCCCAGTCCTCCAGGTTCAGCGCGGCCTGCTCCGCCGGGTCGGCGACCGGGATGCCCAGGCACAGCAGCAGGTCGAGCAGGTCGGCGTCCTGGACACCGATGCGCAGGCCCTTCTCGCGTCCGGGCTCGGCGAGTTCGGCGCGCAGCCGGTCCGCGGCGCGCTCGACGACGTCGAGCAGGACCGGGAGGGTGGGGCGTCGGCCCCAGCCGGTGTGGCGGGCGGCGTGGAAGCGCTCGAGCCAGCCGGCGGTGCCGTCGGCGCTGCGCTCCTCGGCGGGCACGGCAGCCCGGATCAGGCCCGCGGTGGCGCCCGACTCGTGCAGGATGTCCAGCCACAGCTGGGTGGTCTCGCCGCCGTTGTAGTCGTCGGACTGGGGCATCGCGTTCAGCAGGGTGCCGCGTACGGCCGGTTCGCGGCGTGCCAGGGCCACCAGTGCGGGCCGGTGGGTCTTCCACCAGCCGGTGGCCGCGCGGAGGGTGGCGGGCAGCGGGAGCAGTTCGGCGAGGTAGTCCTGTTCGCTCACGGCGGGGTCGAGTCCGGCGGCCCGGGCCAGGCGGCGCAGGGCGGCGGCAACCTGGGCGGAGGGCACCATGCCGCCCGCGGTGCGGCGTACGCACAGCCGGCGGAACCGCTCGTACGCCTGGGGGGCGGGGACCCGCAGCTCCAGCTCCTTGGCGTACGAGGTGAGGACCCGCACCGGCAGCGCGCCGGCCAGGGCGAACTCCAGGAACGCGGCGTCGAGCCGGTCCTCGTCGATCGTCAGGCCGTGGTTGGCCTCGCTCTTGCGGGCCTTGGTGAACAGCTGCGCGGCGTAGGTGGGGTTCTCCACCGCCAGGAAGACGCGTGCGGCCTCCTCGTAGAAGACCGGCAGGAAGTGCGGGAGGGAGGCGGCCAGCCGGTCGGCCAGTTCCTGGACGGCCTCCAGGGCGGCCTTCGGCTTGGTCTTGGCGCGGCGGGCGACGCCCTCCAGTTCGGGTACGAGTGCCAGGGCGTGGTGGCCGTCCTCGGGGTGGTGGACGAGCACCCACTCCGGGAAGCCGAGTGCCTGCCGGCGGCCGAGGCCGACGACGGCCGGGTCGGCGTCGGGTACCAGGCCGAGGAAGCCGGCGGCGAGGTCTTCGGCGGCGCCCAGTTCGGCGGCGGCGAGGCGGACCACGACGCGGCCCTCGGGCAGGCCGGGGTGGCGGTAGACGCGGGCGGTGAGGTCGACGGCGTCGGGGCCGGCGCCCTCGGTCCCGGCCGGCAGGACCGCGCCGGCGTCCAGCAGCAGCGCGGCCTCGGCGGCGGGCGCCGGATCCGGGGCGGCGGCGCCCGCGGTGGTGGTCGTGGTGATGGTGGTGCTCATGCGTTCCCGCCCTCTTCGATCGTGCGGCCGGCGTACAGCGCGGCGGCCATCCGCATTCCCTCGGACCAGGCGACCGGTCCGACCTCCCGCAGCCGGACGGCCCGGCCGTTCTCGTCCTGCCAGGTCAGCGCTCCGGTGGTGGCGTCGCCGTCCCAGTAGGGTTCGCCGATCCAGACGGCCGCCTCCAGGCTGCGGCCGGCGTCGCGGACCGGGCAGGTGGCGTAGCCGCCGGAGATCCGGTAGCCGAGGCCGGTGGCACGGGCGGCCAGGCGGAACCGGTTGGGGTAGGAGCCGCCGGCGAAGTCGCGCACCTCGGTGGCGGTGGCCGCGAGGTCCTGCGGCTTGTGCCAGGTGGCGCGGTGGATCTGCTCGACCCGCTGCACGATGCCGAGCTCGGCCGCGAACTCCCGTACGTCGTCCAGGTCTGGGAGGAGCACGGGGTGGGGCAGGGTCACGGTGGGGGCGGTGAGGCGGACCGTCTCGCCGTCGAGGTTGACCACGCGCAGTTCGCCGGTGGTGGTGGCGTCGCGCAGGAAGCCGACCTCGTCGGGGTCGTCGCCGACCACGGCGACGTCGCGCAGCGCGCCCTGCCACGCCTCGTCCGGCCAGACCCCGGCGAGGAGCGCGGTGGGGACCGGGAGGGAGGAGACCATCCAGGCGTCCACCTGCGCCACGCACGCGGCCTCGTGCCGCTCCAGCCACTCGGCGAGGCGGCGCAGCCGGTCGACCTCGGGGTGGTCCCGCAGTGCCTTGGGGATGGTCTTCAACTGCCGCCCCGCGGCCCGTCCGGTCACGGCGCGTGCCGTCACCCGGCCCTCCATCAGGGCGATTTCATACCCTTCGCCCGCTGTCAGCCAACCCATTCGTCGCTGCCCCCCTCGCCGTTCCGCATCGATCGCGCGCAGCCGGAACCAGGGGGCCTGATCCCCCTGAGCTGCGGTATGAGCGGGACACTAGCGGGCCCCACTGACAACGTCCGCGCGCGGTCGCCGCTGAGACCGCCTCAGCCGCCCGTGCCGCACTGCCTGTTACGCAGCGTGCGCAGCGAGTCGGGGCTCAGGCCGGTCGCCGCGCCGTACCGTGCGCGGCGCTCCGGACAGGCCCGGGCTCCAGGAACTCCTCCAGCACGCCGGGCAGCGCGGCGACGGCGAGGGGCACCGCGTCGCGGGCCGCCAGGTCCCGTACGGGGTAGGCGTGTTCCCCCGCCGCGACGGCCGCCGTGAGGGTGACGAGACCGGCGCGGCGGGCGGACGGCGAGGTCGTGAAGGTCCACGCGATGACGGCCGAGCGCTCCAGGGCGAGGGTGTCACGGCTGAACGTACCGGCCCGTACGAGGAGGTGGGGGCCGCGCAGGGCGTGGCCGAGGCTCCGGTGGGCGTCCCGGGCCAGCAGCCACGTCACCGCCGTCGCGGCCGTCGCGTACACCCACGCGGCGTGCAGGAGCACGGGCGCGAGGAGCAGGCCCGCGGCGAGCAGGGCGACCGTCCCCGGCAGAACGGCGAACAGGACGCCCCGCACCACCCGGCGCCGCAGCGCGGCCCTCGGGTGCGGCGTGAGCGGGACCGCGTCCAGCGGCCGCGAGGGGGCGCGGAGCGCGCCGGCGACCACGCGCAGCGCCTCGTCGCGCGGCGCGGGCGGGAGCAGGGCGCCGCGCCGGTGGGCCTCCTCCTTGTCGCCGAGCCCGCCGGCCACGGCGGCCACGCTCGCTCCTCCGGCGGCGCGCAGCAGGAGGGGCTCGCGCAGCAGTACGCCGTGCAGCCGGTCGCGTTCGAGGGCGACCGAGCGGGTGGTCAGCAGTCCGCGCCGTACGGTGAGCGTGTCGGCGTCGGTCCAGGCGGCGCTGTAGCGCCACCAGTTCTCCAGGTAGACGGCGAGCGCGCCGAGGGATCCGAGGGCGGCGACGGCGGCGAGCGCCATGGGGGCGGTCAGCCACCACGCGCGGTCGCCGAACGCGGCGAAGGCGTCCCGGACGACGGCCGTCCGCCACGGATCGACGCCCATGCCGTCGAGGACGCGGTACGCCGTGCCCGCGACGACGCCCACGCCGCCGAACACCCAGAAGGTGAACGGCGCGTAGCGCAACCAGCGCCAGTCGATGCGGCTGAGCACGGTGTCTCCGGCGGCGTCCCCGGGGCGGGCGTGTTCGAGGAGCGCGGCCCGCAGGCGGTGCGCCTCGGGGACGGTGACCGCCTCCAGGGTGACCGCACCGTGCCCCTCGCCCGAGCCGGTGGTGCCGATCCGTACGGCGGTGAGGCCGAGGAGCCGTTGCGGCACGGTGGCCGTGAGGTCGACGCTGCGCACGCGGTGGAGGGGGACGGTGCGGCGCCGCCTGCTGAAGGCCCCGTGGTGCAGCGTGAACGCGTCGGCGGTGAGCCGGTACCGGGTGCGGGACCAGCGGATCAGCCCGGCGAGGGTGACGGCGGCGAACGAGAGGGCGAGGACGGTCAGCGTGACGCGGGCTCCTGCGGGGACCTCGCCGCCGGTGGCGAGCACGGTGAGGGCGAGGGACCCCAGCGGAGGGGCGAGCCAGCCGCAGTGCACGAGCAGGGTGCGGGCGGCCGGCCGCCGCCAGGCGTCATGGTCGCGGTGGCGGCTCACGCGGCACCCTCCGTGCCGGGGCGGTCCACGCGCGCGTGGGCGCCGGGGGCGGGGGTGGTGGTGGCATGGGCGTCGGGGGCGGGGGTGGTGTGGGCGTCGGGGGCGGGGGCGGCGTGGGCGGCGGGCGTGCGGGCCGTGTGGGTCGCCCGGCCGATCAGCCGTGCCAATTCCTCGGCGTCGGCATCCGCCAGTCCGGCGATCCTGACCTCGCCGGCGGTGGAGGCGGTGGTGACGGTGAGCGTGGCGAGTCCGTAGCGCCGCTGGATCGGCCCACGGACCGTGTCGACGGTCTGCACCTGCGACAGCGGGGTGATCCGGCGCCGCCGCCATATCCAGCCGTCCGCCGCGTAGACGGCGTGGGCGCCCAGCTCCCAGGCATGACCGGCGTACCGGCGGCGCGGCATGAGGAACGCGTAGGCGAGCGCGGGTGCCACGAGCGTGACGACGAGGAGCGGGACGAGCCAGGGCAGCGCGCCGGCGAAGAACAGGACGGAGAGCAGGCCCAGGGCCAGGGCGGTCAGCAGCATCGGCCCGCTCACCGTCACCAGCGCCTGCGCCGTCCACCACGTGCGGGCCCGGGGGTGGACGGGGTGGCGGGGCGGCCTGAGGCCGGGGACATCGGACAAGGACATGGGTACCGACCACTTTCCAAGTCAACTGTATTGGATGACGATACGTTACAACGGTACGAGTGACTTGGAAAAGCGGCCGGGCGTCTCCGCCCGTCGCAGGGAGAAGGGGCCGGCCGGTGCCGAAGAAGGTGGACCACGAGGCCAGACGCCTGGAGATCGCGGAGGCGCTGTGGCGCATCGCGAGTACGCGCGGCCTCGACGGCGTGAGCCTGCGGGACGTGGCGGCGGAGGCCGACATCTCGCTGGGCCGGTTGCAGCACTACTTCCGTACCAAGGACGAGATGCTGCTCTTCGCCCTGCGCCACATCAACTCCTTGGCGGACCAGCGCATCCGCGAACGCATCGGCGCGCTCGCGGCGGGGCCCGGGTCGGGTACGGGTACGGATACGGGGACGGGGCCGAGCGCGGAGTCGGAGGCCGAGGCGGGCCAGGGTCCGCCGCCGCGCGCCGTGCTGCGCGAGTGCCTGATGGGGATGCTCCCGCTGGACGAGAAGAGCCGGGTGGGCACGCTGGTCGGCGCGGCGTACTTCGCACGCGCCATCCATGACGAGCGCCTGCGCGAAGAGGCCCGGGAAGGCATCCCCAGGCTGGCGGAGTTCCTGGCGAGCCTTCTGCGAAGCGCGCGGGAACGGGGCGAGACGGCCGGGGGGCGGGCTCTCGACCCGTACACCGAGGCGATGCTGCTGATCAGCCTGGTGGACGGGTTGACGGCGTACACACTGCTCGGGGTGCAGACCGGCGAGGAGGCCGCGCAGCGGCTGGACGCGCACCTGGACCGGCTCTTCGCCGACCGGTGACGCCCCGGCGGCCGGTGGTAGGGGCGGTCGACCGGCACGCGGCGGGCCGCGACCTGCGGGCGGCTGAAGGCGGGCGCCCGGACACTCGCCGGCGATCCGTGTCATACGCGCGTGTCGCGGGATCCGTCCCCCGGACGCCACCACCGCCACGCCGGCTCCCGCCGGCGGGTGCGGGCACGGACACCGTCAGGAGAACGCAGTGATCGCACGCAACGCCGCACGGACACTGGCCGCGATGTTCCTCGCCACCGCCGCGGCGGTGGCCGGTCCCGCCGCCACCGTCTCCGCGGCCCCGGCAGGTGCCGCGGACTACACCGAGGTGCACGTCTGGGCCTCGGACGTCAACGTACGCAACGCGCCCTCCGGCACCGCCTTCGAGCAGTGCAAGTCCTACCCCTCCCGAGCGAACTGCCAGGTCGTGGCGGCCGTGTCCCGGACCACGGTGACCGCGTACTGCCAGAAGGTCGGCGAGACCGTCTCGGACGCGGGTTACAGCAGCCGGTGGTGGACCTACCTCAAGTCACCCAGCGGCCAGTGGGGGTGGGTGAACAACGTCTACATCACCGGCGACGAGCACCTGGCTCACGTCGCGGACTGCGGGTTCTGACACGGCACCGGCACCGCACCGGCCGCTCGACGGACGGGAGCGACGAAGGCGGCGGCGAGAAGATCAAGAACAACGCTTCCGCCCACCACTGGGTGCACTCCTGCACCGAGGACGCGCTGTAAACAACCCGGGCCGGGCGGGCCGTCTACGGGAGCGCGGTACCCCGGGCCTGCCCCGGTGCGGCCCTCACACGCCCCGTCGGTGGGAGGCAGAACCCGGTTGGCGGTGGGACACGGGGGGACTACCGTCACCGCGGTGGAGATGCACTTCAGGAAGCTGCCGGCCCAGCCCACCGGTCCCACCATGCCGCACGACCTGGTGCACGCGGTCGTCGAGACGGCGCTCGGCATCGACGACGGGTTCTGGGGCTCGATGGCCCGGGGCGCCACCTTCCAGGGGTTCGCGCTCGTGGAACCCGGTCGGCACCGCCGCTCCGGGCTGAAGGTGCTGCGGCGCGGCGGCGACGCGGTGATGGCCGCCGAGCTGTCCGTGAACTGGGCGTACCGCGTGTGGCGCGGCCTGCCCACCGAGGGCCGCGGGGTGGGCCGCCCGCCCCTCACCGGCGACGAGCCTGCCCGGACCACGGGGCCCCTGGACGCGGCGGCGGCCCGCTGGTCCACTGGTCCGCTGTCCCCGAGGGTGGCACACTGCCGTGGCGCTGGGGCACGGACCGCTGACGGCACCCCTGGCCGGACGCCCGGAGCGGGAGCAGGGGCGGGACAACGGGAACCGGGGTGGCCCGGGACGCGTTGTGATCCGTGAGCGGGCTGACCGGCCCGCCCGGGGGAAAGGACACCGACGGCGTGACCAGCGACAAGGCTCGCAAACTGTTCGAGGCGCTCGACCTCGACGGAAACGGGACGCTCACCCGCGAAGAAGTGATCACCGCCCTGCGCACGAAGGGCCCCTCCCTCGTGGCGACGGGCGTCCTGCCGCCCTGGGGCGTGGGAAACGCCGACGACTCCTCCGCCCTGTTCGACACGGCGGACCAGAACGGCGACACGGTCCTGACGCTGGAGGAGTTCGCGGCGGTGGTCGACCGCCGCTTCGGCTGGCACTGACGGTCGGCACCCACGCACACCGACCCGCGTGCTCGGCACCGGTCACCGATCTCCGGGTCACCCGGCCGGCACACGCCGGCCGGAGCGGGCGGGCCCGGTTGCGACCCACCGGCTCCGGCAGTCACGGGCGCTGTCGGACCGGCATGACCGGCCGGGACCGGCGGTGACCGGTCCACGGGGCCCGGTCAGTCTGTCGACAGGGCCTGGAGCAGGTCGCCCGTCGTGGGGTCGGGCAGGGCACGGGCGACATCCGCCTGCGCCACGACACCGACCAGACGGTGACCGTCGATCACCGGGAGGCGGCGCACCTTGTGCTCCGTCATGGTGCGCAGGATCTCCTCGGCCTTGTCGTCCGCGCCGATGGTGACCGCCTCGCCCTGCGCCAGGTCACCGGCCTTGACCTGGCCCGGGTCCTTGCCCGCGCCGAGGACCTTCACCACGATGTCCCGGTCGGTGAGCATCCCCTTGAGCCGGTCGTCGGTGCCGCAGATGGGCAGCGCGCCGACACCCAGCTCGGTCATCTTCTTCGCGGCATCGAGCACTGTCTCCTCGGCACCGACACACTCGGCGCCTTCGGTCATGATCTCGCGTGCCGTCGTCATACCGCAGCCTCCCTGGGCCTGTTGTGTACGGATTCGTCGCCCGGCCACCGGCGAGGATGGCCCGGGCGCAATGACAGGTGCCCCGGGGGCGCGGTCGCTAACGTGCCTGTTCGGCCACCGCTCCTTCGGCAGGGGATCACCCGATCGGCGCAGTATGCCGCCCGCGGGCCCGGGCAGGCGGGGTGTCATCAGGCCCGGCCCACTCCTCCGAGCCTGGTGTGTGGGGTGTGCCGCAGCCGAACTCCCAGCCGGCTGCGGCACCGCCGCGGCAGCCTTCTCGCTGCCGCCGCGCCGCCCCGATCGCTGCCGCGGTCCGTCTCCCGGCACTTCGCGTACGCCTCGCACCGGCACGCCGATCCGCAGGCCCCGCACGGCCGGTCGGACCACCCGGTGGCGGCCCGTCACGGTGGATCGTTTCCTCTTCCTCGTACGGGTGATGGAGGCGTACACGCCGGGGCGGTGTGGGTAGCCAGGGGCCGACCCGCACCTCCGCGAGTCGCTGCCTCCACTCCTGTCAGGAAGGAAACCCGTATGCGTCGCATCGCGGCCGTCGTCCTCGGAACCGTGGCGTTCCTCGGGTCCGGCGCTCTCACCTCCACGGCCGTGGCCGTGCCCGATCCCGTCGCCACCGTCGAATGCGCCACCGCGAGTGTGACCGACCTGACGACACTCGTCGACCCGGCGTCACCGGCCCTCCCCTCGGAAGTCCCGGGCGTGGCCTGCCTGGCCGTCTGAACGAGGGGCCCGCGACCTGGCCGTCCGGCATGAGCCGACCGGCAACGGCCGACCGGTCGGGCCACGAGCCCCGGACTTCACCGCACGCCGTACGCCGCGTGCCACGTGCCCGCCCATCGGATGCCGACTGCCGTGCGACCGCGCCCTGGTGGCCGCCCGGCACCACCCGGAGGGGCAGCGCCCACCACCGCCCGTGACCCGTCGTACCCGTGGCGGCGCCGCCGGCCTCGGTGTCAGTGCCCGGTGCCATGCTGCCGGGATGACTCCCTGGAACCTGCGCGATCTCGACGCGGCCCTGCGGGCCGGCTGGGCAGCCGACACCTGCTCGCCCGACGACCGGGCCGACTGGCGGCCGGACAACCCCGCTCGGGGCCACTGCGACATCACGGCGCTGCTCGTCCACGACCTCTTCGGCGGTGACCTGGTGGTCGGAGAGGTCCACCACGGCGGCGTGCGGCGCGGCTACCACTGGTGGAACCGGCTGGTCGGCGGCGTCGAACTCGACCTGACCCGCGAACAGTTCGGCGCGGACGAGGAGGTCACGGGCGGCCGGGTCGTCGAACGGCCGCCGGGCCCCACGCCCCGCCGCTGGGAGGAGTACCTGCTGCTGCGCCGGCGCGTCGAGGAGCGCCTCGGGCCACTCCCGGAGCCCGCGTGAACGGGCGTACAGGGGTCGGCCGATGGGGCGGGGACGGTGTCGTGCGAGGATCGCGGCGTGACCGACCTGCGCCTTCGCCTCGCCACCGGAGCCGATCTCCCCACGCTCGTCCGGCTGCGTGACGACGCCGCCCGCTGGATGCTGGGCCGGGGCATCACCGGTCAGTGGCGGCCCGGCGAGCTGACGGAGGACCACTTCCGCCGGACCATGGCGACCGGCGAGGTGTGGCTCGCCGAGTCGGGCGGCCGGGCGGTGGGCGCCTGGGAGCTGTGGTGGCGGGACGAGGACGCCTGGGGGGCGCAGCCGCCCGTGGCGGGTTACGTGCACCGGCTGATGGTGGACCGCGCCGCCGCCGCGCCCGGAACCGGCCGGCTGCTGCTGCGGGCCGCCGAGCGCCGCGTGACCGAGGCGGGGCGGTCCTTCGTGCGCCTGGACTGCCTGGCCGGCAACGAGCGTCTCCGGTCGTACTACCTGGACGCCGGGTACCGGGTCGTCGGCCACAAGACGGGGAAGCCGCAGCCCGACGGGACGTCCAAGTCCTTCACCCTGCTGGAGAAGCACCTCGCGGCGGGACCCGCCGGGACGAACGTGCCGCACCGGGCGGCCCGTTCTACTCACTGACGGCACGTCAGCACCACGCCCCGTCAGCACTGAAGACTCTCAGCCGACCAGGGCGGCCGCGCACTCCTCGGCCAGGTCCTCCGCGTAGGGCGGCAGCTCCGTGCCCGCGCGCAGGTGGCGGCGGATGACGGTCAGCGGCAGGTCGACCAGCGCCAGGGCGATGCGCTCGCGCCCCCGCGCGTCCGTGGCGCCCAGGGCGTCGGCCAGCGCGCCCAGGGAGGCGAACACCCGCTCGTTCCCCTCGTCCGCACGCCGGGTGTGCTCCTCGGACCAGTCGGCGCGGCCGAAGTCGGCGGCGCCGTAGAACAGGAGGGTGGCCTCGGCCGGGTGCCGGCGGCTCCAGGCCACCACGTGGCGGGCGGCGGCGCGGGCGGCGCGGCGGGGGTCGCTCTCCGCGTCGAGCACGGCCATGTAGCCGGCCTGGAAGGACTCCACGGTCCGCAGCCACACCTCCGCGAGCAGGGCGGGGCGCCCCGGGAAGCGGTGGTAGACGGAGCCGCTCGGTGCACCCACGGCCTGCGCGACCGCCGACATGGTGACGGCCGGTGGCCCGCCGGCGGCCGCGAGGCGCACGGCCGCGTCCAGGAGCTGATCGACGTCGAATCGGGATGGTCTCGCCATGTTTCAGAGAGTACCCTCTACATTAATTGGAGAGCAGTCTCCATTACCCGAGGAGGACCCATGGGCGTCTACAACGTGCACGAGCGACTTCTGGCCGCGGGCGAGAAGGACGTCGGCGCGCTCATCGATTCACTGGCGAGCGGGGAGCGTGACCTGCTGTGGCCCGGCCGCCACTGGTCGCCGATGGAGTTCGACCGCCCGCTCGGCGTCGGCGCGGTGGGCGGGCACGGACCGGTGCGCTACACCGTGTCGGGGTACGCGCCCGGGCGCTGGATCAGGTTCCGGTTCACCGGCCCCCGGGGGTTCCACGGCTTCCACGAGCTGGCCGTGCTTCCCGTCGACGAGGAGCACACGGTGCTGCACCACACCCTCGCGATGACGACCAGCGGCCTGTCCCGCTTCACCTGGCCGCTGGCGTGGCGGCCGCTGCACGACGCCTGCCTGGAGGACGGCCTCGACCGCGCCGAACTCGCCTGCACGGGCACGGTCGCCCGCCCGGCCCGCTGGTCCCCCTACGTCCGCCTGCTGCAGTCCCTGGGCGCCCGCTTCGAGCGCCTGCGCCCCGGCGCCCCGGCGGAGGCGAGGTGACCGGGGTGGCGCGGACGGGTCAGACGAGGGCGTGGCCGTACGCGGCGGACAGGTCGTCGAGCCGCGGCTCCCCGAAAGCGGCGCCCAGCGCCCGGAACGCGGCGACCTTGTCCTCGCCGAACCGCCGCAGGTACGCCGCATAGGCGTCCGGGGAGTTGAACCTCGGCGGGGTGGACTTGCTGTGGAACGTGTCCGCGTACATCACCAGCCGCTCCTCGGGAGTGACCGCCAGGTAGTCGGCCGGCGGGAGCGGCAGCCCCTGCCGGAGCACGTCCTCCTTGGTGAGCCCCACGCCCGTGTGGCAGGAGCAGAACCGGCACAGCACGTCCGGGTACCCCTCCTCCGCCAGGAGTTCGTGCCCCAGCAGGCCGTGACGCAGGTAGTTGGGCCGGTCGAGACGCCCCTCGGCGTCGTACAGCCGGTAGACCCCGATGTCGTGCAGCAGGCACCCCGCCCGCACCAGACCGGCGTCGACATCGCATCCGGCGGCGGCGATCAGGCGCTCCGCGATGCGCCACACGATCTCGCAGTGCGTGAACACCAGCCTGAACGCCTCGTCGCTCGGAGCGTGCTTCACGTGCAGCGCACGGATCTCGTCCACCGTAGGAACATCCACGCGCGCCATCCAATCACGCACCCGGCACCGGCCGTGCCCGGCGTCACAGGCACGGCCGGTGCCGGTCGAGGTGGCGTGGGACGCTTCCGGGACCCCCGTTCCTGGACCGGACGGGTCGTCCCCGCCGCGACGGGCGGCGCGTCGGCCCCGATCGATGCCTGAGGCCGGCGGACGGGGGCGCGTGCCCGACCACCGCGCTGGGGGCGCAGGGCGGGGCGGTCAGCCGAGGACGAAGGGCAACCGGTCGGCGAGGGCGCCCAGTTCCGCTCGTTCCGCCGCGGTCGGGGTACGGCGCCCCGTGCCGATCAGCAGGGCGTCCTGGTCGGAGAAGGAGGCGGGGAACGCGGCTCCGGCGATGCGCTCCAGCATCCCGCGCGACCGGGCGAGGCCCTCGCGGGGCGGACCCGCCACGTCCGGGAGGTGAGCGACCAGGTCGAGATGGTGCAGGGTCCGTTCCAGGACGTACGCGGAGAGGTAGTCGCCCGCGGTGAGCACCACGTCGCGGGTGGCCACCCGCAGCTCGGGGTCGGCGAGCCGGGCGGCGCGGCCGGCGGCGGAGCCGACGTCGTCCAGGTGGAACGTGAGCAGCCGGGGTTCCTCGTACGCGGCGGCCAGCCGGACGACCAGCGCGTCGAGCGGGTCGTCACCGGTCGGCGGCGTCGCGCCGACCTCCCAGTAGGTCACCGCGTCACGCGTGGGTTCCGCGCGGGCGGGGGTCACCAGGGTGATGAGGACGTCCTGCGCGTCGATGATCAGGTGGCACACCAGATCCCGTACCAGCCAGCCGACGCAGCCGGACCGTTGGGCGAAGTGCGCGTCCGGCAACGCGGCGACCGCCGCGCGCAGCGCCGTCCACGAGTGCGAGAAGAGATCCACACCGGCACGGTAGTGCGGTGCCGGAACGGCGGACAAGCGCCCGCTCGGCCGACCGCCACCCCGTACACGGCGCCGGTCCTGCGTGCCTGTCACACCGCACGGGAAACCTCGCGGGCGAAGCGGCGTACCGCGGAGGTGAACGCCTCCGGGGCGTCGAAGTTGGCGAGGTGCCCGGCCCGGGGGACCAGTTCGACGCGCGCGTGCGGGTGGGCGCGGGCGAAGTCGGCCTCACCCGAGCGGAAGACGGTGTCCTTCTCGCCGTTCAGGATCAGCACCGGGGCGGCCACCTGCCGCAGGGACTCCGCGTCGAAGCGTCCCAGCACCTCGTTCCACGCGGCGGGCAGCGCGTGGAACGCGTAACCGTTGCGGATGGTCTCCCCCACGACCTCCGGAGGGTAGAGCCGCCGCAGCAACCGGTCGTTCCACCGGGTGAGCCTGTCGGCCGGCAGGCGCGGGACCAGCCCGGCGATCCAGCGGTACGGAGCGGTCCACGGGCCCCGGGTGGAGGCGCTGGCGCCGGCGAGGACCAGTCCGCGCAGTCGCTCCGGGTGGCGCCCGGCGAACTCCAGCGCGGCGTAGCCGCCGAGCGAGTGGCCCACCACCAGGGCCGGCCCGGCACCGAGGGCGTCCACCGCGGAGGCGATGACCTCCGTCGCGGCGTCCAGGCTCCAGGGCCGGTCCGAGCGCGCGCCGTGACCGGGCAGGTCGACGGCGGCCACCGGGAACTCCTCGCGCAGCGCCCCGACTTGTGGGCTCCACTGCCCCGCGCTGAACCGCGTCCCGTGCACGAACACGATCGGCGGTGCGTCCTGTGCCGTCATCCATGCCCCCCGTGGCCACGTCCGGTGCCGACTGTACCGGCGGCCGGCCTCCCGGGCGGGTTCCAGGACCTCAGCGGCCGTCGGGACGCGGGGCCTCGCATGCGCCGAGGTATTCGGCGAGGGCCGCGGCGGCCGTGAGCATGGCGCGTCCCCGTCCGGTGAGCCGCCGTCGCCAGTCGTCCAGGGAACGGACGAGGGGTTCGTGGCCGCCGGCGCCCCGGACCTGGTCGATGACGGTGGCGATGTGACCGAGCGGATGGCCGCCGCGGCGGAGCAGGTGGGCGAGTTCGGCGTCCCGGACGTCGGCGGCCGTGTAGTGGCGGTGTCCGGTGCCCGCGTCCCGCCGGGGCAGGAGGATCCCGGCCCGCTCCCACTTGCGCAGGGTCGCCGGTGAGACGCCGAGCCGGTGGGCGAGGTGCCCGATCGGCAGCGGGCGCTCCGGGAGGCCGGAGGCCGGGGAACCACCGGGCCGGCGGGACACTGGCTGGTGATCCTGGAGCCCGGCGGCGGACCCGCGGCCGAGGGCCTCGACCGCCGCCTCGACGGCGTCGAGCGTTTCCCGGTCGCGGAGCAGCTGGGCGTGGCTGCGGTCGACGGCCCGCAGCGCGGTGTCCAGGTCGCCCCGGCCGGCGGCCCGCATGACCTCGGCGCCGGTCGCGTGGCCGTGTGCCGCGACGAGGGCCAGGTAGGCCCGCAGGGCGCGCAGGTGCACCGCGGAGTAGACGCGGTGGCCGGCGGCCGTGCGGGCGGCCGGCGGGATCAGGCCGTCGCGCTCGTAGTTGCGCACCGCCTGGGTGGAGATCCCGTGCTCCCGGGCGAGGTGCACCGGGCGGTACCGCCGACCCTCCACCTGCACCTCCGTTTGAGGTTTCACACCCGTGCCCCCGCCTGCTCCGGGGCGACTTGTCGCCCAGGTCTTCCACGAGGGTTCAACGATACGGTGAAGGTCATGACATCGACCTCCCCCTTTGCCCCTGCTCTGCACGGATCGTTCGGTCCCGAGGGCGGCCGGCGGCTCGCCGCCGCCCTGTCCGCCTTCTTCGAGGCGCGAGAAATACCGCCGGAGACACTGGCGTTCGGCGAGCCGACCCATCTCGAGCCGGCGTTCGGGTACGTGCGCAACCGGATGCTGCGGGAACTCGTCGGGCACGGCTTCCGCTCCGTGGCGCTGGAGTCCGACCGGGTCGCCGCGCTGCGGGTCGACGCGTTCGTCCGGGGTGGGACCGGGACGCTCGACCGGGTCATGGCCGAGGGCTTCAGCCATGACTTCGGCCGGTTCGACGCCAACCGCGAGCTGGTGGCCTGGCTGCGCGCGTACAACGACGGCCGGCCGGACGGCGAGCAGGTGGCGTTCCACGGCTTCGACGCGCCCATGGAGACGATGAGCGCGCCCGCCCCGCGCGCCTTCCTGCTGCACCTGCACCGCTATCTGACCGAGCACCTGGGGCCCGACGGGTTCCTGCACGGCCGCGCGGACCTGGAGCGGCTGCTCGGGGACGACGAGCGCTGGAGCTCCACCGCGGCGGTACTGGCCGCCGAGCACTCCCCCGGCGCCTCGGCGGAGGCCTCGGCGCTGCGGGGCATCACCGACGACCTGCTGGTCACCCTGAACGCCCAGGCGCCGAGGCTCGTCGCGGCCACCTCGCTCGCCGACTGGCGGCGGGCGCGCACGCACGGCCGGGCCGCGATGGGGCTGTTGCGCTACCACGCCCAGCTCGCCGACCCGGCGGCACCCGCCGAGCGCCTGTCCCGGATGAGCGCGGTGCGGGACGCGCTGATGGTCGAGAACCTGCACGGCATACGGGACGGGGAGCGGGACCGGGGCCCGACACTGGTGTGCGGCCACAACGCGCACCTGCGCCGCGACCGCAGCTCCCTGCGCATGGGCGGCATGGACGTCGTGTGGTTCGGCGCGGGGGCCATCCTCGCCACCCTGGTGGGCGACGGTTACGCCTTCGTCGCCGGCAGCCTCGGCCGGAGCGCCACGCTGGGCCTGGACGAACCCCCGGCGGGCACCTACGAGGGCGCGTTGCGGCGGGTGAGCGGGGAGTACGCGCTCCTCGACGCGCGCCGGCTCCTCGAAGCGACCGGAGACACGTCGTACGAAGTCCGCGAGGACGTCCGGCCCGAACAGGGGTACGCCCCGCTCGACGACGCGACGCTGCGGCACTGCGACGCCGTCCTCCACATCGCCGCCGCCGGGCGCGGCCGGCCCGGGGAAGAAGGCGCGGAGGTGGGACCGGGAGACGGAGCGGTGTGAGTCCTCCCCCCCTTCGTACGCCGTGCGGGTGCGGGCCCGGCCGGGGGCGGTCAGGCTGGGACGGACGGGTGACCGTACGGAGCGGGCTCCCCGGACGGATGGGAACGCGTGGCGCACATGGACAAGTCGAGGCTGATCGAAGCGACCGCCGAGAAGGCCGCGGCGGCGGGTTCCGACCGGTCGTTGCGGGCGGAGGACGTCGAGCGGGTCGTGGACGCCCTGTTCGGCACCGTGGAACGGCCGGGCACGATCGCGGAGGCGCTGGCGGGCGGCGAACCGGTCGTCCTGGGCAGCTTCGGCGGGTTCGAGCACGCCGGCGGCACCGCGGCCTTCCGGCCGGGCAAGGCGCTCACCGAGTACCTCGAAGGTGCGACGGGCTGACGGCCCGGCAGGCCCCTGGGGCGGGAGTCTCGGAGGGCGTACGGCGGTGTGCACCGGCCCCGTCCCGGTTGTGGCGGCGGGGGTTCAGCACGCGCCCGGCGGTGCCAGACGGCGCCGCAGCCGGTGCAGGCCGCGCCGGGCGTGGCTCTTGACGGTGCCCAGCGGCAGCCCGGTGCGGCGGGCGATCTGCGCCTGGCTCAGGTCGTCGTAGAACGCCATGCGCAGCACCACGCGCTGCGCTTCGGGCAGGCGCGCCATCTCGTCGCCCACGCAGACCCGGTCGAGGACGTCCTCGGGCCGGGGCGCGGCGGGCGGCGTGTGCCGTTCGCGCTCGGCGCGGGCGGCGAGGTCGGCGCGGCGGGTGCGGGCGGTGAGCGCGTCGGCGATCTTGCGGCGGGTGATGCCCCCCAGCCAGGCGGACAGCGGGCCGCGTTCCCGCCGGTAGCCCGCGCGTCCGTGCCAGGCCGCGAAGAACACCTGCTGGGTGACGTCCTCGGCCTCGGCGGGGTCGCCGAGCGCGCGGAGGGCCAGCCCGTGGACGAGGGCGCTCCACCGCGCGTACGCGGCCGCGACGGCCTCCTCCTCGCCCCGGGCGAGCCGCTCGGCGATGTCCTCGTCCGGTGTCCCCGGGCGGGCGGGGGCGGCAAGGGTCTTCTCCGTCATGGTGGCTACTCCTCGGCACCGGTGCGGGGCCCGGGTCGTTCCGCTTCCGGCGCCCGGGGCACCGCGCTGTGGCCACCGTGCGTAGAGCAAGATCACTGAGGCAACTCGCAACGCTTGTGCATCGGATAATCGATGCGTGAACGATTCCGTGGAGCCCGGTATGACGACCGGAGCCGTGGCGCGCCTGCTGGGCGTCTCGCCGGTGACGCTGCGGTCGTGGGACCGGAGATACGGCATAGGCCCGGCGGGCCGCCGGGACGGCGGCCACCGCCGGTGGCGCCCGGCCGACATTGCGGTGCTGCGGGAGATGTGCCGCCTCACCGCCGCGGGGCTCCCGCCCGCGGAGTCGGCCCGCGCCGCCCGCGAGCGGTACCACCCGGCGGACGGCGGGCCCGCCGCCGGACCCGAGCGGCACGGGGACGGGGACGGGAGCGGGGACGACGGGCCCGAGCGGCACGGGGTCGCGGACGGCGGGCCGGTCGCCGGACACGGGCGGGACGGCGACTCGGGCGGTGTGTCCGGTACGGGCCGGAGGCGGCGCGGTGTGCGGGTGGGCGCGGCCGCCGGCGGTGACGGCGCCGTCCCCGAGCCGCCCGTCGGCGGTGGGGTGCCGCGGCCGCGGTCGGCGTCCCCGGCCGACGGGGTGACGGCGGCGGACGTCCGGCGGGAGTGCCGGGGTCTCGCGCGGGCCGCCGTCCGGCTGGACGCCCCGGCCGTCGACGAGTCGCTGAGCGCCCTGGTGGCGCGGTACGGGCCCGTCGTCGCCTGGGAGAAGGTGATGGTCCCGGTGCTGCACGCGGTGGGCCGCACATGGGAGACGTCCGGCGACCGGTACGTGGAGGTGGAGCACCTGCTGTCGTGGCACGTGTCGACGGCGCTGCGCCGGGTGGCGCCGCCGCCCGCGCGGTCGCCCGTGGGCGAGGCGTCGCCCGGGCCCGTCCTGCTGGCGTGCGTACCGGACGAGCAGCACTCGCTGGCGCTGGAGGCGCTGGCGGCCGGGCTGGGCGGGTCGGGCGTGCCGTACCGGATGCTGGGGGCCGCCGTGCCGGTGGAGGCCCTGGGCGCGGCGGTGCGCCGGACCGGACCGGCCGCGGTGGTGCTGTGGTCGCAGGCGCGGTCGACGGCGAACCTCCCGCTGGCGCGTGACGTGGCCGCCACCGGCTGGGGCGTGCGGGGGGCCAGGAACGCCCCGGCGGTGCTCACCGCCGGGCCGGGGTGGGCGGGACCGCGGCCGGCCGGGGTGCTGCGGCCGCTGTCGCTGCGCGAGGCGCTGTCCGCCCTGGCCGGGGTGTGCGGGCTCAGTCCAGGTCCCGCGCCCGCCTGAACCGGGCGAGGGCCTCGCCGAGGTCGACGATCGGTTCCGGATAGTCGTACCGGGCGCGTTCGGCGGCCGGCAGCTTCCACGGCTCGTGGACGGCCGGGCCGCTCACGTCGGCGAGTTCGGGCACCCAGCGGCGTACGTAGGCGCCGTCGGGATCGTAGCGCCGGCCCTGGAGGACCGGGTTGAGGACCCGGTTGGGGCGGGAGTCGGTGCCGGTTCCGGCCACCCACTGCCAGTTGAGCTGGTTGTTGGCGATGTCGCCGTCGACCAGCAGACCGAGGAAGTGGTCGGCGCCGATGCGCCAGTCGACGTAGAGCGTCTTGGCGAGGAAGCTCGCCGTGAGGAGCCTGCCCCGGTTGTGCATCCAGCCCTCGTGGGCGAGCTGCCGCATGGCGGCGTCGACGACCGGATAGCCCGTCATGCCCCGGCGCCACGCCTCGATGTCGTCCGCCGCGGTCCTCGCGGTGCGCCAGTGGTCGTGCCGGGTGCGGTAGTCCCGCGCGGAGGCGGCCGGGCGGGCGGCGAGCACCTGGCGGTGGAAGTCGCGCCAGCACAGTTGCCGGACGAAGGCCTCGGCGCCCGGCCCGCCCGCGCGCCGGGCCCGGTGGACGGCCTCGGTGGCCGAGACGGTGCCGAAGTGCAGGTGCGGCGAGAGCCGTGAGGTGGCGTCACCGGCGAGGTCGTCGTGGCGTTCCTCGTAGGCGCCGGCGCCGGCCCGCAGCCAGGCCGTCAGGCGCCTGCGCCCTTCCGTCTCGCCGCCCGCCGCCAGGCCGGGTGACGTGCCGGCCACCTCCGTGCGGACGGGCAGCGGCTCGGAGTGCACGCCGTCGGGCACCGGTACCCGGCGCGGGGCGCCGAGGGGTTCGCGCAGCCGGTGCCCGGTCCAGCGCCGGTGGTAGGGGGTGAACACCGCGAAGTGGTCGGATCCGGCCGGGGTGAGCGTGCCGGGGTCCACCGCCGTGACCACGCCGTCGTGGACGTACAGGCGCCGCCCGTCCGCCTCCAGCGCGGCCCGGAGGCGGTCCTCCCGGTGGCGGGCGTAGCGGGTGTGCTCGCCGGACATGTGGACCTCGTCCGCCCCGGACTGCGCGGCGACCGCGCAGGTCTCCCGCACCACGTCCCCGGAGCGGACGACGAGGCGTCCGCCCCGCCCGCGCAGGCCCTCGTCGAGGTCGCGGAGGCAGTCGGCGAGGAACGCCCGCCGGTTGGGCACCGCGAAGCCGGCCGCCTCGACGGCGCTGTCGCGGACGAAGAGCGGCACGACCTGCCGGCCGCCGCCCAGCGCGGCCCGCAGCGGCGGGTGGTCGTGGAGCCGGAGGTCGCCCGTGAAGAGCACGACGGAGACGCTCATGCCGCCGCTCCGGTCCGCCGGCCGGAGCCCGGCCGGGCCCGCTCCTCGTTCTGCGCCGCGCGGGTGATGTTGCGGGCCATCCCCCCGAAGACGATCGCGTGGAACGGGGACACGCTCCACCAGTAGGCGTGACCGACGAGGCCGCGCGGGTGGAACAGGGCGCGCTGGCGGTAGCGGCTGCGGCCCTCGCCGTCCTCCTCGGCATACATCTCCAGCCAGGCCAGGCCCGGCAGCCGCATCTCGGCACGCAGCCGCAGCAGCCTGCCCCGCTGGATCTCCTCGACGCGCCAGAAGTCCAGGGAGTCGCCCACCCGGAGGCGGTGGGCGTCGCGGCGTCCGCGGCGCAGTCCGACGCCGCCGAGGAGCCGGTCGAGCCAGCCGCGCACCGCCCAGGCGAGGGGGAAGGAGTACCAGCCGTTCTCGCCGCCGATGCCCTCGATGACCCGCCACAGGGCCTCGGCCGAGGCGTCGACCCGCCGGTCGCGCCGGTCGGTGTAGAGGCTTCCGCCCGCCCAGTCGGGGTCGGTCGGCAGCGGGTCGCTGGGCGCGCCGGGCACCGACGCCGAGGACCACCGGGTGGTGACCTGGGCCTCGCGGACCCGCCGCAGGGCGAGGGCGAGCGCCTCGTCGCAGCCGATGGGGTGGCCGGGCGGGTCGGGGACGTGGTCGGCGATGTCGTGTTCGCGGCACACAACCTCGTACCGCAGCGACTCGGCGAGCGGCCGGGCGATGGCGGGCGGCACGGGGGTGACGAGGCCGACCCAGTGGCTCGACAGGTTCGGGGTGAGGACGGGCACCGGCAGGATGACCCGGCGGGGCAGGCCGGCCACGGTGGCGTACTGACGCATCAGGTCGCGGTAGGTGAGGATGTCGGGGCCGCCGATGTCGAACGTGCGGTTCACGTCGGGGGGCATGCCGGCGCTGCCGACGAGGTAGCGCAGGACGTCCCGCACGGCGATGGGCTGGATGCGGGTGCGGACCCAGCTGGGCGTGATCATGACGGGGAGGCGCTCGGTGAGGTAACGGAGCATCTCGAAGGAGGCGGAGCCGGACCCGAGGACGACGGCGGCGCGCAGCACGGTGGTGGGCACGCCGGAGTCGAGCAGGATCCGGCCGACCTCCGCGCGTGAACGCAGGTGCGGGGAGAGTTCGCTCTCCGGGACGCTCTCCGGGGTGAGGCCACCGAGGTACACGATGCGTCGTACGCCCGCCTCCCGGGCGCGGCGGCCGAAGATCCGGGCCGCCGTGCGGTCGGTCTCCTCGAAACCCCGCCCGCTGCCGAGGGCGTGGACGAGGTAGTACGCGACGTCCACGCCCTGCATCGCGGCCCGTACCGACTCCTCGTCGGTGACGTCGCCCTTCGCCACCTCGACCCGGTCGGCCCAGGGGAGGTCGCGGAGCTTGCCGGGTGAGCGCGCCAGGCAGCGGACGCGGTGGCCGGCGGCCAGCAGTTCGGGGACGAGCCGCCCGCCGATGTAACCGCTGGCACCGGTGACCAGGCACAGACCGGTGCCGTTCGGGTGGGTCATGGGGGCTCCTTGCCGGACGGTCCTGTCATTTCCACGTTCCCCCTTGTCCGTTCCTTCCGCCCGGCGGCCACGTCCGGATGCGCGTCACCGGTACGCGCACCGGCGGGCCGGGAGGGACGGGCGGCGGGTGGGCCCCGGACGGAAGCGTCCGGAAGGCGGGGCGTTCCGGGCGGTGATCCACTGCGGGTACGGCTGTCGCGGGGCCGCGTCGCGCGACAGCCGTACCTCCGGTCGTGCGCCGGGTGCATCCGGAGCGCGTACCGGCGGCGAAGAGTCGTCGACGGTGCCGTAGACGCGTGAGGGGATGCCGGATGAGGACCGTGCCGGGACGTACGGACCACGTGGTGGTCGTCGGTGCGGGATTGGCGGGGCTGTCGGCGGCCCTGCACCTGCTGGGGGCGGGGCGCCGGGTCACGGTCGTGGAGCGCTTCGCGGTGCCGGGCGGGCGGGCCGGCCTGGAGACGCGGGGCGGCTACCGCATGGACACCGGCCCGACCGTGCTGACGATGCCGGACCTGCTGGAGGAGGCGTTCGCGGCCGTCGGCTCCCGCATGGCCGACCGGCTCGACCTGGTGCCCCTGCACCCGGCGTACCGGGCGCGGTTCGCCGACGGGGCGACGCTGGACGTGCACACCGGCGCGGACGCGATGGCCGCCGAGGTGGAGCGGTTCGCCGGGAGCCGGGAGGCCCTCGGCTACCGGCGGCTGCGGGAGTGGCTGGAGCAGTTGTACCGGGCGCAGATGCGCCGGTTCATCGACGTGAACTTCGACTCGCCGTTCCAGCTGTTCGGCCCGGACCTGGCGCGGCTCGCCGCCCTGGGCGGCTTCGGGCGGCTGGAGGGCCGGATCGGCCGGTTCCTGTCGGACGAGCGGCTGCGCCGGGTGTTCTCCTTCCAGGCCCTGTACGCGGGTGTGCCGCCGGCGCGCGCACTGGCCGCGTACGCCGTGATCGCCTACATGGACACGGTGGCCGGGGTGTACTTCCCCCGGGGCGGCATGCACGCCGTGCCGCGGGCGCTGGCGGACGCGGCGGCCGAGGCGGGCGGGGTGTTCCGGTACGGCGAGACGGTCACCCGTCTGGAGCGGTCCGGGGACCGGGTCACGGCCGTGGTCACCGACCGGGACCGGATCCCGTGCGACGCGGTGGTCCTCACCGCCGACCTGCCGGGCGCCTACCGGCTGCTGGGGCGCCGCCCGAGCCGGCCGCTGCGGCTGCGCCACTCCCCCTCCGCCGTGGTGCTGCACCTGGGCACGGACCGGGCCTGGCCGGAACTGGGCCACCACACCCTGTCGTTCGGCAGGGCCTGGGCCCGCACGTTCGGCGAGATCACCCGCGAGGGCCGGCTGATGTCGGACCCGTCCCTGCTCATCACCAGCCCCACCGCCACCGACCCGTCCCTGGCGCCGCCGGGCCGGCACCTGCACTACGTGCTGGCGCCGTGCCCCAACACCGACATCGGCCCCGGCGCCCGCGAATGGCGTGACCTGGGGCCCCGCTACCGCGCCGGACTCCTCACCGAGCTGGAGCGCCGGGGCCTGCCCGGGCTCGCCGACTCCGTCGAGGAGGAACTACTGGTCACCCCGGCCGACTGGACGGGCTGGGGGCACGCGGCGGGCACGCCGTTCTCCGCCGCCCACACCTTCGCGCAGACCGGCCCGTTCCGGCCGCGCAACCTCGTCCGGGGCACCCGCAACGCGGTGCTCGCCGGGTGCGGCACCACGCCGGGCGTGGGGGTGCCCACCGTACTGCTGTCCGGAAAGCTCGCCGCCGCCCGCATCACCGGCGCGCGGCACCAGGGGAGGTCGTATGACGGTCCGTGAACTCGACGCGGCGGGGATCACCGACCCCGGCCTGCGCGTCGCCTACAGCCGCTCGCGTCACCTGAACGCGCGGTACGGCAGGACGTACTTCCTGGCCACCCGGCTGCTGCCGCCCGAACGGCGCCCGGCCGTGCACGCGCTGTACGGCTTCGCGCGGCGGGCCGACGACATCGTCGACGACCTCGGCGACACGGCCACGACCGCCGAACGCTCCGCCGCCCTGCGGGCGCTGGAGGAACGGCTGGACGCGGCGCTGGCCGGGGCGCCGGTGTCGGAGCCCGTGGTCCGGGCGCTCGCGCACACCGCCGACGCGTACGCCATCGACCCGTCCCTCTTCCGGGACTTCCTGGTGTCCATGCGCGCGGACCTGGAGGTCACCGACTACGCCACCTACGAGGACCTGCGCGCCTACATGCACGGATCGGCCGCCGTCATCGGGCTCCAGATGCTCCCGGTGCTCGGCACGGTGGTGCCCCCCGAGGAGGCGGCCCCGCACGCCGCGGCGCTGGGCGTGGCGTTCCAGCTGACCAACTTCGTCCGTGACGTGGGCGAGGACCTGGACCGGGGCAGGGTCTACCTCCCGGCCGACCTGCTGGCGGCGCACGGCGCGCACCGGGACCTGCTGCTGTGGAGCCGGCGCACCGGGCGCCGCGACCGCAGGATCGTCTCCGCACTGGCGGCCGCCGCGGCCCTCACCCGCGACGTGTACCGGGAGGCGGCACCGGGCCTGGCCATGCTGAACCCGGTGGCCCGGCCGTGCATCGGTGCGGCGTTCGTGCTGTACGGCGAGATCCTGGACGCGGTGCGGCGGGACGGCTGGTCCTCGGTGCACCGGCGCTCGGTGGTGCCCCGGCGGCGGCGGGCCGCGGTCGCGGCCGCCGGCGTGGCGCGGGTGACGGCCGCCCGGGTCGGCGCGGCCATGCGCAAGGGGGCGGCATGAGCGCGAGGACGCCCCGCAGGGGCCGGTTCCCGCTCGCGCTGCGCGGGTCGTCCGTCGCCTGGGAGCGGCAGCGGCCCACCTGGCGCGAGGCGCGCCCCGGGCTGATCGCCGACGCCCTGAAGCGGGCCACCGCCCGCCCGTCCGGCAACTGGTACGTGCTGTGCGCCGCCCGGGACCTGGTGGCGGACCGGCCCCGGGGGCTCACGGTGGCCGGCGAGGAGGTGGTGGTCTGGCGCGGCGCGGACGGCCGGGTGCACGCCGGTCCCGGCGCGTGCCCGCACCTCGGGGCGCCGCTGGCGCAGAGCCGGGTGCGGTGCGGGACGCTGGTGTGCCACTGGCACGGACTGGCGCTGGACGGCGGCCCGTTCGCCGGCTGGGAGCCCTTCCCGGCGTACGACGACGGGGTGCTCGTGTGGGTGCGGCTGGACCGCAGCGGCGGCGAGGAGCCGACGGAGCGGCCCGCGGTGCCGGTGCGCCCGGACCCGGCGGGGGCGGTCGCGGCGGTCTGGTCGGGCGTGGGGGTCTGCGAACCGGAGGACGTCGTGGCGAACCGGCTCGATCCGTGGCACGGCGCCTGGTTCCACCCGTACTCGTTCGTCGACCTGACGGTGCTCGACGCCGACGCGGAGGCGGACTGCTTCCTGGTGGACGTCTCGTTCCGGCTGGCCGGCCGGGTGGTGGTGCCGGTGCGGGCGCGGTTCACCGCCCCGGGACCGAGGACGGTGGTGATGGAGATCGTGGAGGGCGAGGGGCTCGGCTCGGTCGTCGAGACGCACGCCACGCCGCTCGGGCAGGACGACCGCGGCCGCCCGCGGACCAGGGTGGTGGAAGCGGTGGTCGCCGCCTCCGACCGGCCGGGCTTCGGTGTCGCGCGGGCCGCCGCGCCCCTGGTGCGGCCGCTGATGAGGGCGGCGGCGGGCCGGCTGTGGCGCGACGACCTGGCGTACGCCGAGCGGCGCTGGGAACTGCGCTCGGAGGGCCGCTTCCCGGGCTGAACCGCCCGCGCCCGCGCGCCCCGTGGGTCGCCGCCCGCGGGGCGCGCGGGCGCGGGCACCGGCCACGGGGGCGGGCCGGGCAGGTGGGCCGGGCAGGTGGGGCGAGCAGGTGGGCAGGCCCCGCACGCCGCCCGTGCGTCAGTCGGCCGCCAGCCGGGCGAGTGCGCGCAGGGGGGCCGACCTGCCGCGCGGGGGCACGGTCCACAGCGTCTGCCCCCGTACGCCCCACCGCTCCAGCAGCGCGTTCGCGGCCAGGAACCCACTGGTGGCGGCGCGTTCCATCAGCGCGACCGGCAGCTCGGTGCGGACCAGGTCGCCCGCCACCATCACGCCCGGGTCGGGGGTCCGCACGGTGGGGCGGTCCTGGTAGCCCCCCACCGGGAAGTGCGGGCAGTCGGCACGCCATTCGTGCCGCTCGTCGATGACGAGGGCGTCCCGGATCTCCGGGTAGAGCGTGCGCAGCCTGGTCAGCATGCCCTCCTGGAACGTGGGCCGGTGGATGCCCGGAGCGGTGGCGTAGGCGTGCAGTTCCACGACGCTGCCCCCGGTGCGGGCCGCCCAGCGCGCCGCCTCGCCCTCCCAGCGCTCCAGGACGCTGACGTTGTCCAGGCCGTCGTACCCGCTGGTGGCCAGGAAGCCGTGGCGGTGCCGGTCCACGGGGCGGTCGAGCCAGTACCGGGACACGAGGAACGGCGGCGCCGTGCGCAGGCGGCGGATCCGGGTCCGCCAGGCGCGGTCGCCCAGCCGGGGCGACTGCGCGACGACGCGGCGCAGGCCCGCCGTGTCGAGGGCGAGGACCACGGCGTCGTGGTGGTCGGCGCGGTCCCCCGCCACCACGGTGAACCCCCCGTTCGGTCCCGGCTCCACCGTGTCGACCGGCCGGCCCTCCAGCAACCGGACGCCGTGCCCCGCGAGGTAGTCGCCGAGGGGCTCCCACAGCGCCTGCGGGAAGGGCTCGTCGGGGACGTCGAAGAGCAGGCCCTCGCTGGACCCCAGGAAGTAGATGTGGAACATCAGCGCCAGTTCGGCCGCCGACAGGGTGCGCGGGTGGACGAAGAAGCTGCGCGAGAACACCTCGAAGGCCAGGTGGTGCGCCGCCTCCGGGAACCGGATGCGCTCCAGCAGATCGGCCGCGCTGATGCCGTCGAGCCGCTCGTAGACCTCAGGGACGCGGACGTCGAACAGGGGCAGCGCCGCGCGCGGGTCCATCGCCGCCAGGTCCGCGGCCCGGAAGCTCGGGCTGAGCGCGGCGAAGGCGAGGGCGTTCCACGGCGGGGTGCGCGGGATGCGGGCGAAGCTGTCGCGCAGGCCGTCGCTGTGCCACAGGGGGTAGTCCGGCAGCCCGTGCAGCCGTTCGAGGCCCGGGTCGGCACGCCGCAGCAGTCCGCGCAGGTTGTAGTACTGGCGGAAGAAGGCGTGGAAGCCGCGGCTCATGGTCGCGGTGGTGCCGTCCGACAGGGTCACCGGCCGGCCGGCGAGCCGCCCGCCGAGCTGCTGTTCGCGTTCGTACAGGGTGACACGCACCCCGCGTTCGGCCAGCGCGGTCGCCGCGGCCAGGCCGGCGATGCCGCCGCCGACGACCGCCGTGCGCGGCGGCTCACCGGTGACGCGGGGGCGGCCGGGGCGCGGGGTCACGATCCGGGCCCTGCGGTCGCGGCCCCGCCGGGGTGCCGTGCGCGGGCCGGCGTTCCGGTCCGGTGCGGAGGCGCGGTGCGGGGACTGCGGGCGGTCCGGCGCGGGCGCGGGGTGGTGCGGGCGGTCGGGCGGTGCGGGGGCGGTGTGCGTCCGGTCCGGTACGTACGCGGGGTCCGGTGCGTCGTCGTGCGGCACGGTCATGGGCGGTTCCCTTCTCGGCGGTCGGCCGGCGCGTGGCTGCGGGCCAGGGCGGGGAGTTCGGCGACGGTGCGCAGCATGGGCAGCACCGGGGTGCGCAGCCCGATGCCGAAATCTTCGAGCAGGTGGGTCCCGCCGTCGAGGAACCGCAGCAGGCGTTCGGTCGGCACGGCGCGGAACAGGCCGGTGAAGAAGGCCGGTCCGTCCAGGCGGCCGGTGTCCAGCGCCCGCAGCACCACGGCGTCCATGGCGCGGGCCCGGCGCGGGTACGCGGACGGCGGCTCGGGGACCCGCCCCTCGCGCAACGCCCCGGCGACTGCGCGGGTCTGGCGCTGGATGCCGGCGAACGTGTAGCCGGTGGAGGGGCGGGTGGCACCGCCCGCCGTACCGATCCGGAAGACCGAGCGGCCCGCGCGGCGCCGGTGGTGTCCGTCGCCCATGGGGATCACGCCCTGCTCGGTGCCGGTCACCTCGTAGGGCCCGGTGCCCAGCACCTCGCCGACGTAGTGGCGCAGGGCGCGGTCGTAGCCCGTGGTGGAGAGGGGCGCCGCGGAGAACAGCGTGTACTCGACGAGCGCGCGGTGGGTGCCGATGGGCAGGACGTACCCGAAGGCGAGCCCGTGGCGGGGCTGGGGCACCCGGAAGTCCATCAGTTCGACGGTCGTGGGGTCGAACGCGGGCCGTTCCGTGCGCAGGAACCAGCCCCGGAAGTGCTGGAGCAGCAGGGTGCGGGCCGGTGGCGGGCGCAGCGGAGGGCGTGAGTCGAAGACCCACCGGGCGCGCACCCGCAGGTGCCGGCCGTCGGCGGTGACGCCGAGCACGTCGGCGCCGTCGGGCCGGTCCCGTACGGCGCGGACGGCGGCCTCCAGGCGGGTGATGCCACCGGCCCGTTCCCGGACCGCCCGGGCGAAGGTGCCCGAGCGCAGCATCTTGTACCGGAGGGGGGCCGGGCTGCCGGTGACGGTCGCGCCGTCGGCGCCCCGCACCCGCAGCCGGTCCCAGCACCGGACGAGCAGGTCGTCCCAGTCGCCGCCGGGCTCCTCCCAGTAGCACCAGGTGCGTTCGGGCGGTCGGAGGGGGCCGGCCGGGGCGTCGATCAGCGTGACGCGCGACGGCTCGGGAGCACCCGGCCCCGGCGCGCACAGGTGGTGGACGAGGGACAGTCCGGCGGCGCCCGCTCCCACGACGGCGACCTCGGTGTCCACCACCAGGGGTGTGTCGCGTCCGACGTGTGTCCCGGGCACGGGCGGCTCCTTCTCCTGCTGCGATTGCCCTTCCCATTCGGCTGGAGGGCCGCACTCGGATGCGCGCCGACCCGATCGAGCGGATCTGCGTTTCGCGCAGGAGGGTCAGGAGGGCCGGGCGGGAGGGGCGGGGGGCGGGCCCGGGCGCCGGTCCCGTGCCGGGGGGGCACGGGCCCGAGGGTGCCGTCCCGCCCTTCACCGCCGGGCCCCTCCCCTCCTCCGCGGACCGGGCCGGTCTCGCGGGCGCGGGTCAGGAACCGGTGCGCAGGGAGGCGAACGGGGAGCGGTGCTCGGTGCCGTCCGGGAGCTTCCAGGGGGCGGTGACGGAGGGGTGCGCGGGGAGGGGCGCGGCGGGGTCGAGGACGCGGACCACGGTGAGGGTCAGCGGCCCGTCGGCCGTCGGGACGGCGACAGCGGTGCCGTCCGGGCCGTCGCTGACGGTGCTTCGGCCGGCCGGTGAGGGGGGCGGCGGGAGGGCGTCGTCGCCGTGGCGGGCGACGGTCCGGTCGGGGGTGTCGGTCTCGCTCTGCGCCTGCGGCTCCGCCCGGCCCTGGAAGAGGGCGAGGAGCTGTGCGACGAAGACCGGGTCGCCGGTGGCGTCGTAGATCCAGCGCCGGCCCAGCACGCCGTGCTCGGAGGTGCCGACGAGTGCGTCCCGGCCGTCCTGGTGCGGCGCTTCGAGCGGGGCGCCCCGGTACGTGAGCGGGACGTGATAGGTGACGGGCCGGTCGCCGGACCCGTCGGTGACCACCATGAATTCGATGCCGACCTCCCCCTCCGGGTCGTCCAGCCGGAAGCCGCCCGCGCGGGACAGCACCGGCGCGCTGCCCGTGGGGACGTACCAGGGACGCGTCGGCAGCCAGGACTCCAGCAGTTCCAGCTTGCCCGGTTCCATCGTGGTCCGGTGAACGACAGCCATGCCTTCGTGGTCCTCCCGTGTCGGGGGTGCCCGCGCGTACGTGCGAACACCATCTGTCCGCCACGCTACTTGGTGCGCGTGCGCCCCACGCGGAGTCGGGCGCTCTGGGAAGCGTGCCCGTACCGTGGCACGATGGGCGGACGGACAGTGCCGAGGGTCGGCACTCGTTCTCTGGGGCAGCAATGAACGTCCGGTTCCGCCTCCGCCTCACCGGTGTCGCGCTCGCGACCGGCCTGTCGCTGCTGGCGTGCAGCGGCACGGACGGACGCCAGGACACGACCGCGACATCCCCGCCCGTGGCGTCGCCGACGACCGCCCCGAGACCCTCCTCGCCGCCGGCACCCGCACCCGCACCGAGCGGCGAACCGTCCACGACGCCGGCCGGCCCTTCCTCGCCGGCACCCGGTGCGCCGTCCACGGCGGCCCCGGCGCCCGGCGGCGGCGGACCGGTCACCGGTCTGGGCCGGCTCCAGCCGATCTGGCCCTTCACCACGCTCGGCCAGGCGCAGGCCTGGCAGCGCGAGCACCGCGCGGGCGGCCACCAGCCGTGGCACCTGGACCCGGAGCAGACCGCCCTGTCGTTCACCCGGGGCTACCTCGGCTTCACGGAGATCGACCGCGTCACGTCACGTTCGATCGGTGCGACACGGGCCCGCGTCGGCGTGGGGCTGAGCGGGTCCGAGGACTCGGGCAGCGCGGCGGTCGTGCACCTCGCGCGGTACGGGACCGGCCGTGACGCGCCCTGGGTGGTGGTGGGCACCGACGACACCACGTTCACCCTGACCCGGCCCGTGTACGGCTCGGTGGCCCGCTCTCCCCTGACCGTCGGCGGGCGCATCAGCGGCGTGGACGAGAGCATCCGCGTCCAGGTGCGGCAGCCGTCGTCCCGGGCGCCGTTGGGCACGTCGTGCTGCACCCCGGCCGGCGGCTCCGGTCAACCGTGGTCGGCCTCCGTGTCCTTCAAGGGGGCCGAGGACGCGGTCCTGACGGTGGTGGCGGCGACCGGCGGGCACATCGCCGAGGTCGAGCGCTTCACGGTCACGGCCGTAAGGACCGGTTGACGCGCCGACGCGCGACGGACCGGCCGACGCGGACGGGCCGGCGGGCGCGGGCGGGCCGGCGGGCGCGCGGGGCCGTCAGCCGGTCGCCGCCGGCAGCCGGCGGGCGAGCCGTCTCGCCTCCAGGTCCGGGTGCATGGTTCCGTCGCAGGGGAAACCGGGGAATGGAGTGGAGCAGCGGGGGCCGCTCCGGCACGCCCAGGGTCACCGACGGGGGCCGTCCGTTGCGTACCGGTGGGATCTGTGGCCGGCCGCCGCTGGACCGGGGCGGGGTGGCTGAGGAGCCGGTGTGTCAGTGGCACTGGCTACCGTGTGCGCCATGATCGACGCTGATGACGTCCGCCGGATCGCGCTCTCCTTTCCCGAGACGGTGGAGAAGGAAGCATGGAGCATGCCCACCTTCAGGGTGGCGGGAAAGATGTACGTCACGGTCCCCGACGACCAGACGTCCTTCGCGGTGCGCTGCCCGAAGATCGAGCGTGAGGAGCTGATCGCCGCCGAGCCGGAGAAGTTCTGGGTGCCGCCGCACGAGGCGAGTTCGGCGTGGGTCCGGGTGCGGCTCGCCGCGCTGGAGGACCTGGAGGAACTGCGCGACATCCTGGTCGACTCCTGGAGACAGGCGGCACCGGACCGCCTCGTCGACGAGCACCCCCACCTGCGCCCGGGCGCGGGCTCCGGCAACCCTCGATGAGTTCGAGCGGGTCGCCGCGGATCCGGACGGCCTCGCGGCGCACCCGCTCGGCGTCCGGGCCGCCGCCGCGCGCGGGACGGCGCGCTGTGACGTGCTGTTCCACGAGGAGGTGAACTCCGCGGCGGGCGGCGGGACCCAGGGTCCGCCCGGGTGTCCCTACGCCCCGGGGGCCGCACCGGTGCCACCGGCGTCACCGGCCGTGGCAAGGCGCTGGAGCAGCGGCTGCGCCGGGGCACCCCGTGGCAGGTCGCTGACCTGGCCGTCGCCCACCTCCACCACCCGCCATCGGCCGTCCTCCCGCAGGGCGAGGTCCGTCGTGACGAAGCGGCAGCCGAGTGCGGTGACGAGCGGCCGGACGAAGGCGGTGTCCGGCTCCGGTTCGGGGCGCAGGCCCGGGGTGTCAGGGTGCGCGGTGAGGAGGACCGGGTCGCCGTCGACCCACCAGACGCGCACCTCGCCGAGGGCGGTGCGGAAGTTCTCGAAGGCCCGGATCACCACCCCGCCGACGAGGGCGTCGGCCCGCAGTTCCAGGAAGCGGCCGACGACGGACGCCAGGCGGTCCGTGTCCGTCAGGTCGGGTACGTAACAGGCCTCGTCCCACTCGTGCTTGTGGGACTTCACGTAGTCCTTGACGATCCCGGGGCCGCCGCCGAGCGCGGTCGCCGCCGTGGCGAGCGAGCGCTGGTCGGGAGGTGTGCCGGGCGCGCAGGGGAGCCACATGCTGCGCGGGGTGCGGGGGGCGAACACGTCGTACCAGCCGGGGAGTTCGTGGGCCCGCCGGTAGTCATCGGGAGTGGTGACCAGTGTCACGCCCCGGGCGGCCAGGGCCGTGTCGAGCGCACCGTACTGAGCGGCGGTGAGCATCCAGCCCCGGTACCAGGCCGGGCCCGCACCCTTCGGGACCCGTGCCACGGCGGCGGCCGGGTCGCCGGCCGTCAGCGCGTCGTGGTCGACCAGGGCGACCGGGTGCCCGAGTGCGCGCACCGCATGTGCCTCGTCCGCGAAGTGCCGGTCGGTGCTGCGCGGCCGCAGCGGATCCGCGCAGAAGATGAACGTCGCCCCCATGCGCGTCACCCTATCCGCGCGGGTGAGCGCTGGGTGCGGCCTCGGTGATCGAGCCGGCGGGGCTGCGGCTCCGTCCGTGTGCCGCCTCCGGTCCGTGGCTGCGGTCGGGGGTGCCGGGGGTGCCCGTCCGGGGGACCGGCGTTGTCAGTGCCGGATGTGAAGCTGATCGGTATGGACGACAGCATCCTCAGGCGCCGGGTGTACGGCGCGGACCACGACGACCCCGATCCCGGTCCCCGTCCCGGCCGGGTCTACGGCGAGCTGGTGGGCGGCCCGCTGGACGGGCTCCTCCTCGACGTGACGGGCTGGAGCGGCAGCCGGCTCGCCGAGGAGGCCCGGTTGCCCACGGAGATAGGGCGGTACGGCGCCGGCGGGCGTGCGCACTACCGGCGGCGGGCGGCCGATCCCGACCGCTGGGACTGGACGGGCGACAGTCGGTGACGGCCGTCCGGCGGCGGGGCCGGCCGGGGTCAGGACAGGCCGGCGACGACCTGCCGGACGCGTGCGGCCACGTCGTCCGGCAGCGGGGCGTAGTGGATCCGGGCGAGGTCCCGCTGCCCCTCCGCGCTCGCCGTGTAGGTGAGGAAGGACCTGAGGGCGGGCAGCACCTCGATCTGGTTGCCGGTGTCGCAGACGATCTCGTACGTGACGAGGACGATCGGGTACGCGCCGCTCGCCTTCGTCCGGTAGTCGAAGGCCAGCGCCATGTCCTGGCCCGTGCCCTTCACATGGGCCGTGGCGATCCCGGCCGAGGCGGTCGCGGCGGAGACGGCGACGGGTTCCGGCGCGCCGGTGTCGAGCCGCACCGTCGGGAGGTCCTTCGCCTTGGCGAAGGACAGCTCGAAGTAGCCGATCGCGCCGTCGGTGACCTGCACCCGGGACGCCACGCCGTCGGAACCCGCCGCCGCCTGGCCGCCCTTGGCCTGCCAGGCCTTGTCCTTCGGGTAGGGCCACTCGTCGGGTGCGGCGCCGGCGAGGTACGCGTTCAGGTTCTGGGTGGTGCCCGACTCGTCGGAGCGGTGGACCGTGCTGATGGGCGTCGCGGGGAAGCGGGTGCCCGGGTTGAGGCGCTGGATCTCGGGCGCGTTCCACATGGTGATCTCGGAGTCGAAGATCTTCGCGAGGGTGGGCGCGTCGAGGACCACGTCCCGCACACCGGACAGATTGTAGCCGATGGCGATGGGCCCGCCGACCATGGGCAGGTCGATGGCCCGGCCGCCCCGGCACACCTCCCGGGACCGCTCCACCTCCTCGGCCTTCAGCGGACTGTCGGTGCCCCCTATGACGGTCGCCCCGCGCAGGAACTGGGCGACGCCCCCGCCCGAGCCGATGGGCACGTAGCGGATCTCCACCCCGGGGCAGGCCTTCCGGTAGGTGCGCATCCAGTGCTTCATCGCGTTCTGCTGCGCGCTGGAACCGGACGCGGCCAACTGCCCCCGCGTCGCACACGCGATGGTGCTGGTGCGCGTGGGCTCCGGACCGTCGTCGATGACAGCGGTGGTGCTGCCGCAGGCGGACAGCAGCAGGGCACCCCCCGCCACTGCCGCCGCCACGCTGGTGCCCACCAGTCTCCCGCGAACTGCCCGTCGACGCTGCACCTGTCGTTCCTCTCCGAAGCCGGGAACACCGATGCTTCCCCACGCGGGCGGTCCGATGGTGAAGCCCCGGCGAACAACCGCTGTCCTTGCGGAGAAGGGGCAGTTCGCCGCGGGCGGCCGGTCACCGCCGGGCCTCCTCCCATGCCCGGGCGAAGAGTTCGTGCACCGGCAGCGGGGGCAGCAGACGGGTGAACGGGCCCCGCACGGTGGTGCCGTCCGTCGTGGCGCCGTACGCGGTGAGCTTCGCCGTCTCCAGGGGCAGGTGCGGGGACGCGATGTCGGTCCACGGGCCGGGGACGAAAGCAGTGCGGCCCGCGCGGGAGCGCTTCCCCGTCTCGACGGCGCCGGTCGCCGCCAGCTCGGCCTGTGCCTTCTTGTGCCGGGCCGCCGTCCAGCCGTTCCAGCGCCGTACGTTCTGGTCCGTCGGCCGTGCCAGGGCCAGGAGTTGGAGGTACAGGGCGGCGGCGTCCGGGCCCACGGCGAGGTGGTCGGACACCTCGGCGTTCAGGTCGGGCGCGCTGTGGCGGGGGTTCGCCTCGTACGCGCCCGCCGGCACCGGCGTCTCCTCGGCGCGCCGGACCATGCGGGCCAGGCCGCCCTCCGCGTCGTACAGCACGTCGATCCGGCGCGCGGCCTCCTCGACGCGGGTGTCCTTCCGGCGGGTGGCCAGCCCCGACGGGCGGAGGAAGACCTCCGTGCCCGGTACGGCGACGACGAGGCACCCGTCGCTGTAGGGCACCGACGGGTTGTCGCGGCCGTAGTCGGACCACGTACAGGGCACCACCGGGCCGTCGTAGGGCCTGAACGCCGGGTCGGCGGCGGCGGCGCGGGCCAGGTGGGCGTCCCGGCCGGCGGGGACGAGCATGCCGGGGTCGTCCAGAATGCGGAGCACCTCCGCGTGGAGCGCACGGGCGTGCTCCCGGGCGGGGTCTCCGACCGGGCGTTCGGTGAGGAGCCAGACCAGTGCGGTGGCGGGCAGGATGAACGGCAGGTTCGTGGGCCAGACGGTCTCCCCGGGACGGCCGTCGTCCTGTGCGTGGTGGAGGCTCAGGCCGCCGGTGCTGGTCCCCGCGAGGACGAAGCGCGGGGCCGTGCCGTCCTGTTCGGGCGCCGTCCGGGCCTCCCGGCCGCCGGCGGGGGCGGAGAGGCGGCGGGCCCATGCGATGCCGAGGCCCAGGTCGGCGTCGAGGGCGCCCGCCAGGTCCTCGTCGGCGTACGGCTGCCGGCCGACCAGGCGGTTCCACACGTCGGCCATCCGCTCGGCGGCGCGGACCGTTCCGCCGTCCGCCCACAGGTCGGCCGGGTCGTCGGGGATGCCGGCGGCAAGGATCGCCCCGGTGCCCGACGGGCCGATGGTGTGGGGCAGTCCCTCGTACACGGACGCGGCGTCCTTGTCGGCCTTGTAGGGCGACGAACGCAGCAGCTTCTTCCGGTCGTCGTAGTCCCGGGGACGGGGCATCCCGGCCAGGACCAGGGTCGCGAGGGAACGCCGGGCCCCGGTGCGGCGGCAGAAGGCGAGCACGGCGTCGGGGTCAGGCGCCAGCGGTCCGTGTTCCGCGAGGAGTTCCAGGAACCGGATCAGCCGGGAGGCGTCGTCCCGGGTCACCGTGACGGTCACGGTGTGGGGCGCGCTCGCCCGGTCCGGGTTGGTCACCTCCTCGGCGGTGATCGTCCCGGCGGGGGCCGGGGCGTCGGCCGGCTGGACGAAGCGCACCCTGCCCGCCCAGTCGGGCGGCCCGGAGAACGCGGTCCGCGGGTGCGCGCCGCCCGGGGCGCCGGGGGCACCATGGCCGGCGCTCGTGTCGGGGGCGACGGTGGCCCGGCCGGTGCGCCAGCTGCTGCCCCGTACGGCGAAGGGCTGGTCGGCCCAGGTGCTCAGCAGCGCCGTGAGCGCGGCCCGGTGGTCGTCGGCCGTGACGGACACGGCGGCACGCCACACCACGGCGTCGATGTGCCCGAGCAGGACGCTCCAGTCGAACGGCGGCGTGTGCGGGGCGAGCCGGCGTGTCTCGTCGTCCAGGTCGCCGCGCAGGAACGCGCCGTCCGCGGCGACGGCGGTGAGCGTCGCCGGATGGGGCTGGGGGTCGCGGTGGTCGCTGTATGCGCGGAACTCCGGCAGGAGGCCCCACAGTGCGGGGACCAGTTCGGTGTCGGGGACCGGGGCGGGCAGCCGGACCGCCGGTCCGGAGCGCATGATGGCGACCCGCCGGGACAGCTCGCGGCGGCGGTGGAGCACGTCGGCCGCCAGCCGGGCGGCCCGGCGGACCGCGTCCGCGACCCTGGCGTCGGACACTCCTGCCGGGACCTGCCCCGGGTCGGCGAGAAGGGCACGCGCCGCCTCGTCGGTCGTGGCGCGCAGGGCGGCCGAGGTGGCGGTGTCGCGCGGGGTGAGGAAGTGCCAGAAGGCGGGCGGGGGAAAGGGCGTGTCGGTGTGGGAGCGGCGCCCGGTCTGGTAACGGGGCGCGTCCGCGGCGGGGAAGCCGCGCACCTCCCACAGCAGGGAGCCGTCCTCGGAGGCGTGGCAGCGGATGCTCGTCTCTTCGGCGAGGACGCCCTCCTCGCCGCCCTCGGGCATACGGAGGATGCCCCAGGGTTCCTGTCCGGGTGCCGAGACCCGGTAGGTGGCACTGCGCCCGTCGACGCCTTCGAGGACGAACGCGGTGGGGGCCTCCCCCTGGTGGTCGGTGCGGCGCAGTACCCGGCAGCCGGCCAGGTGGCCCGCCTGTCCGAGCGGGGAGGCGGGGGCGCCCGGCGGGAGCGGTGCGAGGGTGGCGCCCCTGGGGAACGGCGCGGTGTGCGGGGGCAGGTCGCCGGTGGTGTGGAACTCGGGGAGCGCGGTGTCCTCGGTGCGGGCGCCGGTCACGGGGTCGAGCCGGGCCCAGCCGTGGAAGTAGGTGTCGGAGCTCCACAGGCGGCGCCCGTCGGACATCTGCAGGTCGAACCCGCCGATGCCCTCGCGCCCGCCGGGGCGCAGGACGCGCTCGCCGTCGTGGCGGCCGGTGCCGTCGGCCGTCGCGAAGTGGTAGCCGAGGCCGCCCCTGATCGAGCCGTCGAACGCGGTGATCCCGTGGACGTTCTCGGGGGTGAAGACGTCCTCGGGCCGGTCGGTCCAGAAGGCGTGCTCGGCGTAACCGGATCCGGTGGTGGTCCAGCCGATGAGGAAGTGCCCGCCGACGAAGTGCGCGGAGCAGGCGGTGACGTCAGCCGGGAGGGAGAAGGTGCAGGAGGCGCGTCGTCCGGCGTGGTCGACGGCGACGGCCCGGGTGGCCGAGTACACGGTGAGTACCGGCCAGGTGCAGGTGACGCCGGTGACGGTGTCGCCTGCCCGGTGGAACTCGGCGAGCGCGTCGTCGAGGGCCGGCCAGCCCAGCTCGTCGGGCAGCCCGGCGCGCAGCGAACGGGCCAGCGGGCCCACCAGGTCCAGCTCCGCCAGCGCCTCCTCGATGCCGTCGAGTGCGGTCGCGGTGGGCCGGTCGAGCAGGGTCGCCAGCTCGTCCACGGCCTCGTCGGCGGCCCCCAGCCCGCCGCCGCGCAGGGCGTCGAGCAGCCGGTCGACCCGGCGGTGCACCTCGGCGGCGATGCCCGAGTTCTCGGGGAGGCGGGTGATCGCCGTGCCGGGCGCGCGGGAGCCGGAGAAGCGTCCGCGCAGCAGCTCCTCCTGGACGGTGCCCTCCAGGCGCGGCCCGAAGACGGGGTCGGCGGCGAGGGCCTTCAGGTCGCGGCGCGAGCGGTCGCCCCAGAACTCCAGGCGTACGCGTCCGCCCGGGTCCTCGATGGGGATGCCCTCGGCGAGGCAGGCGTCGAGCAGGTCGGCGTCGAGGCCGGTGGAGCGCCACTTCCTCTCGTGGAGGCGCACGGCGACGCCGGCGGCGCGCAGCCGCGGGGCGAGGAGGGTGACGATGTCGAACAGTTCCGGTGGCATCGGCTGGCTGACGATGCCACCGCCGGACGGGCGGAAGGCGTAGTCGCAGGCGAACCGGCCCAGCCAGGCGGCGTGTCCGCCCTCGGGGACGATCCGGCCGGCCGCCAGCGCCGCGGTCGCTCCGCAGCCGTGCAGCAGTCGCAGCCAGGAGGCGGCGTCGCTCTTCGAGGTGGGGAAGAGGTCGACGAGGGCGGCGTTCACCCCGTCGCCCTGCGGGTGCTCGGCCAGGACGGGGGTCGCCGCCGCCAGCAGGGCGTCGGGCACGGCCTTGCCGCGTGCCTGGGCGAGGACCGCGCCGAGGACCCGGGCCTCCTCGTCGGTGCCCATGCCCGCCGACCGGGCCGACGCCCTGACGCGGCGCGCCAGGTCGGCGGGGAGTTCACCGGGGGAGGCCGCCCAGACGGTCAGCAGCCGGACGTACTCCTCGTGGGCCTCCGTCGGCGGGAGGGTGTCCGCGAGCCACTGCTGATGGGCCGTCAGCTCCTTGGCGGGCAGCGCGCCGGCGCGGGCGAACAGCAGTGTGTTCTCGCGGTGGTGGTCCGCGTCGACGGTCAGGGCGTGCTCCCGCTCCGCCTTCCTGGCCTCCGCGTACGCCCGCCCCGCGTGGCGCGGGGAGCGCACCGCGGCCGTGAGCCAGTGCCCCACCGTGTCCCAGAACCAGGGCCGGTGGTCGGGCGGCAGCTGCCCGGCCCGTATCGCGACACGGTCCAGGAACCGCCCCGGCTTCTCCCACGCCACGGGCAGGTCCTTGCCGGTGGCGTCGAGCAGCTCCCGGGCCGCGGGCGCGGATCCGGGGTCGTGGGCCAGGACCCAATCGGCGTACATCCGGGAGGAGATGGGCTTGGCGGGCAGCGCGACGTTCATGGGAGGAATCCTGGCACGGGCCACTGACAGCGCCGGATGCGGTGTCCGGCCGCCGGCGCGGGGCGGTGTGCGCGGGGCGGCGGGCGGCCGGAGACCCGCTTCTCGAACCCGTTGTGGGCGTACGGCTCGTCGTCGAGGGCCGGGACCTCCTGAAGCCGCACGCGTGGGGGGCCCGGGCACTCGCGCAACCGCCGCACGCCCTGTTCCCGCTCCCCGGTCTCCCGGTGGAGCGCCCCGACTCCGGCCGGAGAACGGGTGGCGGGGCCGCATCCGGCCCGTGCGCCCGGCTCAGTCGTCGGGGTGGGTCTCGGTCCGCACCGACCACGAACGGCCCTCGCACCCGGCGGGCAGGGGCGGGAAGCGGTGCCCCTTCACGTCGGTGCTCCAGTGGTGGCCGGCTCCGCAGTCGCACTCGTGGATCCCGCTGGCGGGCACGATCTCGCCGGGGTGCCACCAGGTCTTCTCCTCGTTCATGACTTCTGTCCACGGCGTCGTCCCCGGCTCCGCGACCCGGCGACCGGTCGGTCACTTGCGGTCCGGACACGCCAGAAGAACGCCGTGTACGAGCACTGACCGGCCATCTTCGGCCGTTTCCGATCACGCGTTAATCTCCCTCCCCTCCTGGGCGTCCAGGGGTGACGGCGCAATCCGCGCCGCGCTCTCTCACGGAAGATCGGGAGCCCTTGCATGACGTCGTCCCTGGACTGGGTCGGATGGGTCACGGCCGCGCTGGGCGCCGCTCAGGCGCTGGGCGCCGTACGGCGCCTGCTGTGGAGGCGGCGGCCCGCCCGGCGCGCGCCGGACGCGGGCATCCGCGCGGGCCTCGGCACGGGCTACGGAACGGAGCAGCGACCGTGCGGGTGCCTGGTGCCCCGGGTGCTGCGGTACGAGGCGGCCGACGGCAGCACGCTGACCGTCTGGACGGTGCGGCCGGTGCCGGACGGGTGCCGCGAGGAGAGCCGCCTGTGGTGACCGACGTACCGCCCGACGAACCGCTCCGGCTGCCGGGGAGCCTCGGCCGGCAGCTGCTGGAGATCTACCCGGCGTACATCGAGCGGGCACCGCACGCCCTGCGCCGGGCCTTCGGGATCTCGCTGGTCCAGGGGCAGGACGTCGCGCAGGAGGCGTTCCTGCGGGTGGCCCGCGCGTGCCTCACCGGCCGGGCCGCGCCCGGCGAGCGGCTGATGGCCTACCTGCTGGGCGCGGCCCGCAACCTGGCCGTCAGCACGTTCCGTCAGGAGCGGTCCGTGCTGGTGGCGGACCCCGTGCTGAGCCGGCTCCAGGAGCGGCGGCGGACCGCGCCGGCCGGTGACCTGCGGGTGCTGCACGAACTGGTGGTGCCCGCGATCGAGGAGATGGCACCCGGGTCGCGGCGGCGGATCGTCGAGCTCCAGGCCCGGGGGCTGGAGGACCGGGAGATCGCCGAAGCGCCCGGGATATCCCTGGAGAACCTGAGGGTCCAGCGGCACAGGGCGATCGTCGAGCTGCGGCGCAGGCTCGGACGGCATTGCCGCCCCCAGCGGCGGAAGGACACGGCGGTGCACGGAAAGGGAATCAGGTGAGTGATGTGAGCAGGTACGACGGTCCCCGGGACGAGTGCTCAGAACCGCCGGTTCCGGCCGGGCTCACCGATCTGCTGCGGGAGTTGGAGGGAACCGGGGACTTCTGGGACCGCCCGTACGGGACGGGCGGCCCCGCCTGCGACGGTGCGGCCGAGGAGGAGCGGGCCCTGGTGAACTCCCTCTACCGGCTGGGCACCAAGGCGCTGCGCCGCGGGGAGCTGGCCGCGGCGGCGGACCTGCTGGGGCGGGCCGGCGAGCAGGGCCACCCCGGAGCGCTGTTCCGCCTGGCGGTCGTCGTCCACCGCCGGTACGGGGACGAGGGCCGTGAGGACGCCGAGTTCCTGGTGGCCGAGGCGGCCCGGCTGGGACACGGTGACGCCCGGGCGATGCTGGAGGCGGCCCTGGCCCCGGAGACGGCCGGGGGCACGGCCACGACCACGGGCACGACCGGGGACCACGGTCACGGGATCGCGGCACAGGACGCGGAGTTCTCCGGCGAGGTCCGCGCCGCCCTGGGACTGTCCCCGGCCGCGGCCGCGCGGAGCCGCAATCCGGCCGGGCACCCGCCTTCGCCCCCGGCCGCCCCTTCCCGGGGCGCGCCCCCGCGGGACGACGGCGCCGGCGCGGCGGTGGTGGCGCACGTCGTCACGCCCGCACCCCCTCCCCCACCCGCACCCGCGCTCCGCCCGCCGCCCGTCGGCCTGTGGGTGCCGGGCGGCCGGGCCGGGCCCGGCACCCTGTGGACGCCGTCGCCGCTGCGGTCCCCGTACCTGGTGGACCTCGCCCGGCAGGTGCCGGCCGCACACGAGTCGGCCGAGCGGTGGCGGCAGGCCATGCGCGTGCTGGACGTCCTCCGCACCATCGGCGGCGCGGACGGGCCGCTGAGCGCCGACCGGATCGCACGCGGCACCGGCCTGGAGACGACGGCGCTCGAACAGCTGCTGACCTGGCTGGCCGAGCAGCGGCTGGTGGCGGTCCCGGAACCCGGTGCCTACGGGGCGGGCCCGCTCCTGCGCCTCTGGGCCGAGCACGAGGGCACCGAGCGCGAGAACGCCCTGCGGAAGGTGCTGTCCGAGCTGCGGGACCGGGTGGGGGCGGCGGTGTACGTGAGCCACTACGCCGACGGGGAAGTACGCGTCACCCAGTGCGCCGCCGGGCCGGACGCGCCCGCGGTGCGCGAGCACGTGCCCTTCCGCGAGGCCGCGCACGCCAGCGCGGTCGGCAAGAGCCTGCTGGCGCAGCTGGACTTCGAGGGCCGCATGGACCACCTCGACCGGCGCAGGCCCGTCCCGCTGACCCAGCGGACCATCACCGATCACCGGCACCTGTTCCAGGCGCTCGACCACCACGGGCCGCAGGCCGCCCAGTTCGACCTGCTCGAGTACTCCGACGACGAGGTGTGCGTCGCCTTCCCGCTCACCGTCGCCGGCCGGGCCGGCTGCGTGGCCCTGTCGCTGCCGCTCACGCAGAAGCACCGGCTCCTGGAAGCGGCCGACGCCCTGAGCAGCCGCTCGGCGACCCTCCTGGCGACCCTGCTCCTCGCCGAGGACCCGCCCGCCGCGGACGGACAGGACGCCACCCGGGACGGACAGTGCGCCGCCCGGGACGAGGGGGAGGCGGAGGTCTTCGTCCGCACGGGCGCGCCGCCCCGGGTGGAGTAACCGGTGGCGCCGGGGAGGCATGCGGCGGGGCCGGAGGGGCACGCGGTCGGCATGGCCGGTGACACGGACGACGACACACGGGTCCGCCGCCCCGGGGCCTGCGGGCACCGGACGGTGCCGCACACGGCTGACGTGCGCGTCGAGGCATGGGGCGCGAGCCGTGAGCAGTGCCTGGTGGAGGCGGTGCTCGGCATGGTCGAGTGCTTCGCGGACCTCACGGGGCAGCGCGCGACCGCCGTACGGCAGGTGCAGGTGGCCGAGGGCAGCGACGACGACCTGCTGGCCGCGCTGCTGGACGAGGTGGTCTTCCGACTGGAGGTGGACGGTGACGTGCCGGTGGACGTCGAGGTGGAGACGGTGGACGGCGGCGGGCTGGACGTGCGGATGGCGGTGACGGACGTGCGGTCGGTGCCGATCACCGGCGCCGTCCCGAAGGCCGTGTCCTGGCACGAACTGCACCTGGCACCGGGCCCGTACGGGTGGTCGTGCGCGGTGACGGTCGACGTCTGAAGCCTCCGTCCGGCGCCACCTGGCCGGACGCCCGCCCGGGCACCGGACGACCCGCGCCGGTCACCCGACCGGACCGGACGCGCCCGCCCGCCGGACGGTCACCCCTTGACGACGCCGAGCGGGACGAGCCGGGCCACCTTCCGGCAGAGTCCCGCGCCCTCGCTCGCCGCCACCACCTCGTCGACGTCCTTGTAGGCCTCGGGGGTCTCCTCCGCCAGTCCGCGCCAGGACACCGGGCGCACCGCGATGCCGTCGCCCTCCAGCCGCGCCCGCAGCCGCTTGCCGTCGGTGGTCCGCGCGGCCTCGTGGCGGCTCATCACCCGGCCCGCGCCGTGGCAGGTGGAGTGGAAGGCGCCGCCGCCCGGGACGCCGGTGAGCACGTACGAGGCGGTCCCCATGGTGCCGGGGATGAGCACCGGCTGGCCCGCGGGGCGCAGGTCGTCGGGGAGCTCCGGGTGCCCGGGCGGGAACGCCCGCGTGGCCCCCTTGCGGTGGACGCACAGCCGGCGCGGCTCGCCGCGCACCTGGTGGGTCTCCGTCTTGGCGAGGTTGTGCGACACGTCGTACACCAGCGTCAGGCGGGCGCCGGCCTCGCGCCGGAACACCCCGCGGGCGGCCTCGGCGAGCAGCTGCCGGTTGGCGCGGCCGTAGTTCGCCGCGGCGGCCATCGCTCCGAGGTAGGCGCGGCCCTCCGGCGAGTCGACCGGGGCGCAGGCCAGTTGCCGGTCCGGCACGGTGATCCCGTACCGGGCCATGGCTCTCTCCATCAGCCGTACGTGGTCGGAGCAGATCTGGTGCCCGAGCCCGCGCGAGCCGCAGTGGATCATCACGCACACCTGGCCGGCGGTGATCCCGAACGCGTCGGCCACGGACTCGTCGTAGACCTCGGTGACCAGCTGGACCTCCAGGAAGTGGTTCCCCGACCCGAGGCTGCCGACCTGTCCGAGTCCCCGTTCGCGGGCCCGCCGGTCCACCTGATCGGGGTCCGCGTCGGCGACGGCCCCGCCGTCCTCGCAGCGCCGCAGGTCCCGCTCCTCGCCGTGTCCCTCCTCCACCGCGTACCGGGATCCGCTCCGGAGGATGCCTTCCAGCTGCCGTCCGGTCACGGGCCAGACCCCGCCCGGTCCGGCGCCGCGCGGGACGACGCGGCCGAGGCCGTCCATGAGCGGGTGCAGCACGGGCTGCAGGGCCCGCCGGTCGCAGTCGGCCGCCAGGAGCCGCACCCCGCAGGAGATGTCGAATCCGACGCCGCCGGGCGACACCACACCACCGTCGCCGGGGTCGGTGGCGGCCACTCCCCCGATGGGGAAGCCGTAGCCCCAGTGGACGTCGGGCATGGCGTACGAGGCGCCCACGATCCCCGGCAGCGTCGCCACGTCGACGACCTGCCGCAGGGACATCTCCGCGTCCCGCAGCAGTTCCCGGGACGCGAACACCACGCCCGGCACCCGCATGGTCCCCCGGCGGGTGATGCGGAAGCGGTAGGGACCTTCTTCCACGTACTCCATGGCGGCCTCCCGAGGCGCCCGCGCCCCCCGGTTTCCGTTCTCCGGCACGTGCCGCGTTTCCCGCGCGGGCACCGGCAAACACGTCGCCGCGCGCGGACGGGCACGGACGCGCGGGGACGCGCGGGGGCCGCGGGAACGGGTGTCGCGCTCCGTCCCCGCCGGGCGCGGGGGCCGCCGGTGGGCGGCTGCTGGCTTCGTACGCCATGCGATCACATGACTACGACCTGGACTTCCGCGACCGGGCCAGGCGGGTGCGCGCCTGGGGCATCGGCCTGTCGGTGCCCGTCTCGGTCGCCGGGGCGATGCTGTTCACCGGCGGCAGCGTGAGCAGCCGGATGAGCGCGCACGCGGAGGCCGTGCGCATGCTCGACGGGCTCGCCGAGCGGCCTCCCACGAAGCAGCAAAGTTGAGCCGCGACTTGTCAACTTGCCTGGTGCGAGTTATATAAATGTCGAGCAGGCCGGATGGCCTGACCCTTCGACGACGAATGGACGACCACGAGGAGGCGACGACTCGATGCTCATGCAGACGGACCCCTTCCGTGAGCTGGACCGTTTCACCCAGCAGCTCTTCGACGGTGCGCGGCGTCCCACGGCGATGCCCATGGACGCCTGGCGCGAGGACGGCTCGGTGCGCGTCATGTTCGACCTGCCGGGCGTCGACCCCGAGACGGTGGACCTGAAGGTCGAGCGGAACGTGCTGACCGTCCAGGCCGAGCGCAAGCCCGTGGCCACCGGGGAGGGCGTCGAGCCGGTCATCTCGGAGCGGCCCACGGGCACCTTCACCCGGCAGGTCTTCCTGGGCGAGACCCTGGACACCGAGCGCATCGAGGCCACGTACGACGCGGGCGTGCTGAGCCTGCGCATCCCGATCGCCGAGCAGGCGAAGCCGCGCAAGATCGAGATCATGAGCGGCGGCGGCCGCAAGGAGCTGCTGTCCTGAGCCCGACGGGTGGGCGCGCCCGCCCGGGGCCCGCCCACCCTCGCACACCGCCCCGCGACCGACGCGAAGGGAGACCACTGTGGCAGCACTGACCTGGCTGGCCGTCCCCCTGACGGCCGGCCTCGGCGCGAGCGTCTGGGCCTGGTACGTGTCGCGCCCCCACCCCACCGACGTCTGGACCGACGTGCGCGACCACGAGCGGCTCCGGGCCGCGTTCGGCCGCATCGCGCCCGGACGCGGCTGACGGTCCGAACGGCCCGGGACCGGACGGCCGGGCGGCCGGTGGCCCGGGACCGGACGGCCGGGCGGTCACGGGGCATGCGGGCGGACACCGGCGGCACACCCGGCCGCCGTCACGGCGGGCCGGGCGGCGCAGCGGTCACATGGAGACGGCCGGCGTGAGGCTTCCGGCCGGCGGCGCGGTCCCGTCCGACGAGGCGTTGAGGACGGCCGTCAGGAGCAGCCCCACGAGGGCGATGACGACCAGGACCAGGACGGTCCTCCTGCGCCGGCTCCGACGCGGCTTCGGCCGCGGCCCCGCCTCCGGCGGGACGGGTCCGCCACCGCGGCCCTGTCCGGAGAACTGGGCGTTGAGCGTGCTCATCCGGGCCGCGAGCTCGGGGTCGTCACTGGTGAGCCCCCGCTCGATCCGCCCGATGATGCGCCCTTCCGGCTCGTGTTCCATGGCGGCACCTGATTCATGGGAAGGAGTCACGCGCGGGAGAGGCCTCTCTCCATGCTCGTCATTCTCCCCCATCCGGACCGTTCCGGCCCGGGGGCGGCGCCCTCAGCCCGCGGTGACCCTGGCGGCGAAGGCCTCCAGGTTGCCCGCCATGCGCGCCACGCGCTCCTCGACGGTGAGGGACTCCTCGTACCGCCCCGAGCGCAGCTTGGGCTGCCGCTTGCCGCGCACGTACAAGGGACAGGCGAGGTCGGAGCAGACGTAGATGCCGACGGTGTCGCCCTCGCGGCCCCGCGCACCCGCCAGCGGGGCGGCGAGCAGGGTGACGCCGGAGGCGGCGTGCCCGGTGAGGCAGATCTGGCAGAGGCTCGACTTGACCGCGCTGGTGCGCCCCACCGCCGGGACGCGCAGGGTGATGCCCAGCGGTCCGTTCGCACGGGGCACGACGAGATGGGCCCGCAGCGGCGCCCCGGGATCCACCCACCCGAGGAAGTCCAGGTCCTCCCAGGGGAGGCCGGCGAAGTCCGCGGGCAGCTTCAGCCGCAGGGCCTCACCCTTGGTGCAGTTCACGAAGGACGAGCGGATCTGTTTCTCACTGAGCGGTTCCACGGGCGTCGACCCTACGCAGGGGCCGGCCGTGCCGCATGTCAATATCCGCCCGCAGGCCGTGCCGCCGGCCGGCCGTGTCCCGTAAATGCTTTCCCCGCGGGGGTGTTGGCGGCCTAGCATGACCGGCCATGCCCACGAACGCAGAGATCATCGATCGCGCCCTGGACCGGATCACGGCCGGGTACGTCTTCCCCGGCAGGACCGCCGACATCGCCGCCGCGATCCGCCGCCGGCTGGACGCCGGGGAGTACGACGGGCTGGAGGCCCGCCCGCTCTGCGAGAGGGTGACCGCCCACCTCCAGGAGGTCTGCCCGGACAAGCACCTGCGTCTGCTGTGGACCGAGGAGCCGCAGGACCTCGATCCGTCGTCCGCGGACGACGGCCGGGCGGCGTTCCTCGCCCTTCTCAGGGCGGAGAACCAGGGCATCCGCCGCTTCGAACGGCTGGACGGCAACGTCGGGTTCATCGACATCCGGCGCATCGCGTACGCGGACGAGGGCGGCCGGGCGATCGGCGCGGCGATGGAGCTGGTCGCCGGCAGCTCCGCCCTGATACTCGACCTCCGGGAATGCCGGGGCGGCGCGCCCGAGGGCGCGGCGATGTGGTGCAGCTACTTCTTCCCCGACGACCAGGTGCACCTCAACGACATCTACGACCGCTCCACGGACTCCACCCGCCAGTTCTGGACCACCTCCCACCTTCCCGCGCCCCGCTACCTGGACCGGCCGGTGTACGTGCTGACCAGCGGCGTCACCTTCTCGGGCGGCGAGGACGTCGCGTACACCCTCCAGACCCACGGCCGGGCGACGGTGTACGGCGAGACGACCCGCGGGGGCGCCCATCCGACGGCCCGGCACCCGGTGGCGGAGCACGTCCTCGTGACGGTCCCCACCGCCCGCACCATCAGCACGGTGACCGGCACGAACTGGGAGGGCGTCGGGGTGGTCCCCGACGTGCCCGTCCCCGCCGGCCGGGCACTCGACGCGGCGCACGAGGCCGCCCTCGGGGCACTCGGCGCCTGACCGCCGCGTCCCGGGCGGGCGACCGCCCCGGACCCGGCGCGGGCGACGGATTGGGGGCGGCGCGGGTGACCAGCCCCGATTCGTGGGCGAGGACCAGCGCCCTAGGTGTATTGACCCG
>NZ_LWBU01000377.1 GCF_001646665.1 Streptomyces noursei
GGCGGTGGCTCCAGCAGCAGAAGAACCCAGGCACCTGGGCACAGCTGTCGACCGAGCAGCAGCAGTGGCTGTCGAAACTGGGCGTCCAACCCGACCATGCCCCGGCTCCCACCCCGGAAGCCGCTCGTGCAGCGAAAGGGCCGAGCAAAGCTCAGGCAGCGTTCCAGCGCGGACTGGCAGCCCTCACACAATGGGTCGAACGCGAAGGCGCGGGTCGGCCCGTGCCAAGGGGGCACGGTGAAGAGATCGCGGTCGACGGCGAGGCGGAACCGGTGGTCGTGAAGCTGGGCGTGTGGGTATCGAACACGCGCGCTAGGCGGGAGAAGCTCACCACGGAACAGCTCGACGCACTACGACACCTCGGCATGAAATGGGCGTGAAGCGTACCGAAAGCGTACGGAGTGCGTACAGTAGGCGTACCTACCGCGCACGGAAACCGTGCGATAGCGAAGCCCCAGGCGCAGAACCATGAAGGGCCGGACCAAGGGCACGGCTAAGGCAACGGGGGCACCGAGCGGGCAGAGCGCGTGAACGAGCCTGATGCGCAACCACACAAGGCCGGCGCCTGCCGCAGCAGGTCCACCATGACGAGTGCAACAAGACGCTGTACGAGGGGGCGGCACCTGCGCCTGCGACCTCATCGAGCAGTGCGGACCGCCCTCCGCACGGGAGGACTCCTGACTTAGACGGCCTCTGACCGCTCCCCCGCGCCGGCCCCCGGGCCCTTCGATGCCCGGACCCACCTCTCACGGGCAACTCACGTCGATCGAGTGCGATGAACAGCTCGTTAGCGCACGGCGCGGGCGGTGGGACGGGCCCGGAAGGTGATCTTGCGGACGTCCTCGCCGGGTTCGAGTGCGCGCAGGCAGGTGTTGACGGCGAGGGTCTGACCGAAGCCGGCACCGCCGTGGATGCACATCATGGCGCGGGCGGCGACGGTGTCGGTGATGTTCTCCCGGGCGGTGAGCAGGGCGCGGGTGGTGACCACTGAGGCGTCGGACAGGTCGACGTACGGGTAGGTGGCCGCGGTCACGAGGCGTCTGCGTCTTCGTCGGTGGTGGCAGATGCGACCCGCCCGTCCGGGGCGTCAGGGGAGGAAGCGCCGCCCTGGCCGGGTAGAGGCGCATTGCGCTGGCCCGAGCCAGTCAGCGCGGCCAGGGCAGCTGGGGTGCGCCACCCGGTCGGCGGCGCGGCGGGCGGGATGAGGTCCGGCAGCGCCAGTTTCGAGGCGTCGGTGTGCTCGGCGGCGGCCAGTTCGTCCCCGGCTTGAGCAGAGGTGAGGGCTCCCAGCCGTCTGGCCGGCCCGGCCGTGGTGGCCGGGGCGAAGCGCTGTCGGCGAAGCCGCTCGGCGGCTTTCACCTCGGCGCGCAGACGTCGGGCACGTTCCGCACGGACTGTGCGCAGGGCTTTGAGCTGTTCGGGGGTAGCGGCGTCCGCGAGGTGCGCGGGCCCCAGGTAGCTGCCCTTCGCGTCGCAGATGTCGATCTCGTGATCGTGGTGCGGCATGTAGCGCACGGTGACGGTACGGCCGGCCTGGCCGGTCATCCACGGGGCGATGTAGGTGCGCCCGCGCCACCGCACGCCGTGGCTGGTCAGCTTCCGCGGGCGGCCGTCGTCCTCGAGGGTGAAGGTCCACAGGTCGGTGGCGGGGATGTCGGTGATGGGAGTCGGGTCGGCCTGCCATGCCTCGAGCGGCGTACGGCCGGAGAGCGCCTGGGGGCGGTGCTCGGTGTTCCACCAGTGGGTCCAGGCCAGCACCTCCCAGGTGAAGTCCTGAAACGACATGGCACCGGAGGTCTCCGGCCTGCGGCCCGCGCCTTTGCTTCGCCGGCCGGAGCGGTGCTTCGTGGGCGTGAGGGTGTAGCCGGGCAGGGCCGCGAACAGCATCCGGTCAACGGCACGGTTGAGGTTTTCCACCGTGCCTTTGAGGTGGGGGCTGTAGGCGGGCAGGTCCTTCACCGTCACGCCCATCGTGCCGAACGCCGTGGTGACGGCGGTGGACAGGAAGTCCTTGCCCCGGTCCACCCGCACCTGCTCCGGTGTCCCTCCCGCGGGGCCGTAGGGGTCCTCGCGCAGCACAGCGGCGCGCAGCGCGGCCAGCACGGAGGCGCGGGAAGGGACGCCAGGGGTGATCGCGGTGCCGGTGATGACTTTGGTGGCGGTGTCGATGAACCAGGTCACCCACGGGCGCACCAGGTCACCGTCGGCATCGACCAGCAGCGGTGCCTGGACGTGATCGGCCTCCCACACGTGATTGCGCCAGGAGGCCGCCCGCTTGCCGAAGACGTCGTGGGCGCGGGCCGCGTCCGGTCCCGCGGCGAGACCGGCCCGCTCCCCCGCGGTGAGATCACGGCGCACCGCGCGCAGGAACGTCGACAGCGACGGCATCGGGTCCAGCAATGGCACCGCGGCCGGCGGAGCGCCCGCGGGAGGAGCCGCGGATTCAGCCGTGGTCGTCGGCTGACCATCACTGCCGTGTGGGCCGGTCTCAGCACGGGCCACCAACTGGCGGTGGACCGCGGAAGCGTTGCCATGCCAGTACGCCAGCAGCACCCGGATCTCCCTGGTGATCTCGAACCGGTCACTGCTGCGTTCCCCGGGGCGCAGCGCGGCCCACACTGTCCGCTCCGACACGTCCAGGCACTCCCCGGCCAGGCGTACATGCTCCCGGGACAGCCGCCGCTCGGCGCGCAGCGCCAGCAGACGGCGTACCGCCGGCGCCCGCAACGCCGTCAATGCTTCCGCACCCAGAACACCGGCCGGATCGTCCGGCGGCGGCAGCGCCTGTCCGTCCACGCCATGCCCCTTCGTTCTCTCCGCTTCGATGAGCACGCCTTCGTTCACCTTGGCTGGAACAAGGTGAAGGCCCCGTACAAGCGCCTTTCGAGCAGCGGGACCGTCACGGGTAGGGGCCAAGACGCGCACATGCCTGCTCAATCAGCTCCCGGTCCACGCGCTTGCCGGGGTCACGCTCGCGGGCCGCGTAGACATGCGACATGATCTTCGCCCACGTGCGGAAATTGCCGCGCGCCATCTGCTCGTCCACCCGCGCAAGATCCTCCGGGTCCGCCTGCGCCCACACGGGATGGAACAGAGTCAGCGTCTGCGGTACTTGCGACGGCTCAAGCCGGCCGACCGGGTGCCAGGTCAGCACGCGCGAGCGCAGCGCCGAAGCACGGGCCAGAGCACGCTCGCTTCCCGCGCCGCACAACACCAGCGCCGCCGCACAGCCCGGCGCATCCCACAACTGCCGCAAATAGTCCAGCAGCGGCGGCGTCAGCCGCTGGGCGTCATCGATAACCAGCACACCCGGCTCGGCCAGTGCCCGCATCAAAGCCTGGCTGGCCGGCCCGGTGCGGCAGCGCCCCCGACTGCAACCCGAGCGCTTCACACAGCGAGGCCCGCAGCTGCGGCAGACCGGGCGTCACACCGGCACCCGGCCGGACAGAAGACGCAAAGCCCGCTCGACGGCGACCCTCTTCCCCAGACCCGTGTCCCCGTACACACAGCACATCCCGCGGGCCGCGACCGTATGCCCCACAGCCTCCGCCACAGCGGCCACCTGCCGGGTCGACACCAGCCGGGCCCCCTGCACATACAACCGCACACCGCCGCCCCGCACCCCCGCATCCGCGGCGCCCTCCGGCACCGGCACGTCGGCGGGCGGCCCATCGACAACAAGCGGACCACCCACCCCGTCCACGAGCCCCAAATCCGCAAGCGCCCGGTCATACCGGCTCGGCTCCAGCCCCACCCTGGCCCCTGCCGGACGAGCTACTTCAAGAACCCGGCCCGCCCCCAGATCCCGCTTGATCACCCGGTGCAGCGTCGGCAGCGAGGGCACACACCGTGCACCCCACCCCTCCAACGCCCCCTCTTCCTGAGCCCAGAGCATCCGGCGCCGCAACTCCGCGACGTTCCCGCCCGCCTGAGCGAGGACCTCCCACAAGGCGTCACTCAGCGAAAACCCGTCCTGCCGCGGCCGCGCCTCGACATGGCCCCGGCGCCCATCAGCCAGCTACCGCCACACCGTCCGCTCCGACACACCCGCCACCTCCGCCGCGATCCGCACATGCAGCGCAGTCAGCGTCCCCTCCCCATCCACCGCAAGAAGCCGACGCACCACCACACCCCGCGCCAACGGCACACCCCCCGTCGGCGCAGCCCCAGCCGACCCCGCCCCGGCCCCACCCGCACAACCCCCCTGAACCGTCACACGGCCCAGCCCACCCGACCCCGCAGCCCTCACACAGGAACAGCGAAACCCATGACAGCCAGCAACCAACCTGCTAGCCACACCACAACAGCCGCATAGTCACCCCATGACAGCAAGCACAACCCCGTCCTGGACCCGCTACCAGGACACCCACACCCCAATCCCGCTGACACCCACCCACTGCCACCCCACCACCCACTCACAGCTGGGTCAGCCCTTGGGGCGCTCCCTCTGGATCTTCTGCATCTTGCGAGCCATGTCGAGCTGCGCGCGGACCACCGTGTCGAACAGGGCCTCCGGATCGCCGTCGGGGCCGGCGCTCGCAGCCAGCAGCGAGGCGACTTGGCCGGCGAGGACGGTGACCATGTCGGCCGTCCCCACCGGGCCGCGGACCTCGATCAGCTTGCGCACGGCGTCGTCGATGCGGTCCATGGCCTCCTCGCCCTGGAGGAGCAGCCCGAGTCGGTCGGCGAGGAACATGCGGACGACCGCCACACCGTCGGCCAGGGCCGTGTCCACGTTGAAGTCGGCGCGGGCCTTCTCCGACTCCTTGAGCACGGCCGGAATCGTGTACGTCCGCTGCTCCGGGATGAGGCCCTCCTTCCGCCACTCCTCGTACGGGATGGGGCCGACGGCGTCACGGCGTGCACGGTGTTCGTTGGTCGGGCTGCCGCCCGCGGTGCGGCAGGCCCGCCCTGCTGCTGCCTTGCAGGTCGGGCAATCGACACGGCGCTTCCACGCGCGCACGAGATCCATCTCGACGTCGGAGCGGAGGTGGCGTCGCCACTCACCGCCCCACGGGATGCTCTGCGATCCGTTCTCCACGCCCATTGGCCCCCCTGGGTCCTCGTGGTGTGCCGTGTCCGTGCCGGAGCTGACCGTACCTGCGCTGACGCCTCTCATGGGCCGACAGCGGTCGATCGGGAGATGGCCGTCGTGCGCGCTAGTTCAGCTGCCGCGGGGTTTCCAGCGCGTACAGCTCGTAGGGGACGGTTCCGGTCTCGGTGTCTCGGTCGGCCGTTCCGATGCGGGTGAACCCGGCTTTGGTCAGGACGCGGCCGGAGGCGGGGTTGTCGGGGTGGTGCATGGCCTCCAGCCGGTTGAGGCCGGCGGTGGTGAAGGCAGCGGTGACGACCTGGTGGGCGGCGTGGGTGGCGTAGCCGTTGCCCCAGCTGTCCTCGCGGAGGATGTAGCTGATGGTGCCCATGACCGGGGTGCGACGGCGCAGGGAGATCAGGCCGATCAGGTCGCTCTCGTGGAGGATGCCCCAGCTCCACTGCGCGCGCGGGGTTTCGACGGCTCGGGCGAGAGCCGCGCGGATCTTGTCGTGGGCCTGGTCCAGGGTGAGGGGCCTGCCGGTGGTGCGCCGGATCGAGGCCCCGCTGTAGCGGGTCGCTTGGGCGAGGCTGGGCGGCTCCCAGGTTGGGAGTCGCCGCGCGGGTTCCTCGTATCGTGTGGTGCGCGGCACGCGCCGCGGGCGGCATCGGTCAGGGAAGCCCAGGCGGCCGCAGGGCCCTCGTATCAAGAGGAGCCCCGCGGCCGTCTCGTTGGCGGACGTTCGGCCCGTCAACTGCGGCGAATCAGGTCTTGCACTTGGGGGACGTGGTGCTCGCCGTAGCCGAATCGTGCACCGATGGCCTCATACCGGGCGTACTGCTCCTCGGTCAGTGGTAGGGACAGTACGAGCAGCACTCGCAGGAAGAGCCGGAACGCGAGGTCGGGGTCGACCTGGGTGATGACCTGTTCCAGCGATGCGAGGACGGTCGTGGCGGGAATGGGGCGCCAGTCGGGACTGACCGCCTTGTCCGCGCACAACAGCGTCACCTCCCGGAGCTCACGCAGCACCTCCTGCATGAGTCCGGGCCGGGCCGTGGGGACGGCGGGGGTGTACGTCGGGGCGACGTCATGCAGACGCTCCTCGCACACCTCCGCGATCTGTCGCAGCCAGTCCCTTCCGTCGACGGCGAAGTGGTCGAGGTCAAAGCCCCGGCCTGTCGCCGCCAGCCAGAGGGTGGTGATCGTGTCGGTGGGCAGGTCCGATTCCAACAGCGCCAGCGTGTCCTCCAGCAGGATGGCTGCCTCGGAGCCGGGGGTCCGCTCGGGGCCGTCGCCGGCGGCGGCGTCCCGCACGGTCTCCCGCGCGCCTCGGGTGTGCCATCCCGCGACGAACCGCGCTGTGAGCCCTGAGAGTCCGAAGTCCCAGGTGGCGTCACGCCGGGTGGGGTCGACCGGTGGCCAGATCACGTTGAGGCCGTCGTGTACGACCGCGGCAGGGAAGCCGAAGCGGTCACCCAGCGTGAGGAGCTTCGCGTACCTCTCCTTCTCGATCGGGATGGAGTACACCTTCAGCGTTCGCAGGAGCAGACGGAAGGCGAGATCGGCGTCGGCCCCCGTGACGACCTGTTCCAGGCAGCCGGTGAGGTCCGACGGTGCGGCGGCCTGGCCAAGGGCCGGGGCGAGGGCCCGGATCTCCGCTGTGACCGCCCGGCACAGGTCCTCGTCTCGGACCGGCCGTACGGGTGGCGGCACATAGGACCTCTTGTTGTGCTGAAGCCGTTCGGTGGACAGTTCCGACACCTTCTCCAGCCAGGCACGGCTGTTCATGCCGTGCTCGGCCGGATCGAAGCACCGGCCTGCGGCAGCCAGCCAGACCATGTGCAGAGTCGTGTCGGGGAGCGGGGAGGCCAGCAGGCGACGGGCGTCCTCCCCCAACTCGACGGCGTCCTCACCGTCGGACTGATCTGCCTGCCGTACCACCGCGTCGAGGGCTTCGGCCCGATCGACGCGGTGGCCCAGGGAGCACAGTTTCTCCGTCAGGCCGGTGAGCCCGAAGTCCTCCGAGTGGCCGAGCTCGACGTATGTGGCGCGCTTCTCTGTCATAGACCTTGCCTTACAGCGGGTAAGCGGTCTTGACGACGTATCCGCCACCGCCACGCTTGTGGCCCTTGACCTTCATCAAGATCACCACGACCTCATTTCCGAACCCCGGCCTGTGTGGTCTCCAGGTCCAACGCACCCCGTATCTCCACCGGCCCGCCCACCAGCGGAACCGCCCGCAGCGCCACCGTCACCGCCGCCGTCCCGGGGCGACGTGGTCCGGATATGTCATCGACCCGGTGTCTTCGTGGCTCATCGACGCCCCCCGCACTCCCAGTCGTGGACCTCGATGTCCGCGTACCGGTCCGCAGTCAGGACGGCTCGTGCCGTGTCCGGGTCCGGGGCCCTGAGCAGCACCGCCGTACCCAGCCAGGTGTTGCCGTCGTCGGACAGCAGCGGCCCGTACGCGACCAGCTCGTCCCGGTCGAGCGGCGGGGCAAGGTCGGTGGCCGGGCCCTCGCCGAGGCCGAGCACCAGATACCGGTTGCCACCGGTCCGGCCACCGGGGAAATCCCACATGGTGCGCCCCAGCACGTTGCGCCACCGGCGCAGCAGCACATCCCGGTACGCGCCGGCCTGGTAGTTGGGCTCCTCGAAGGCGAACGCGCGGGCGGCGGCGGGATCGGGCAGATCGACAATGTGCACGCTGCCGGTGGGTGTTTCACCATCATCGGCGAAGGTCGGGCCGCGAGCGATCAGCTCCTTCGCGTACCGGTCCATGTAGGACCAGTGCTCCTCCACCAACTCCTCGCGTAACGCGAGGGAGCCGGGCCGGTCACGGTGGTAGCAGAAGAACTCCATGACCACAGACCCTTCCCCATGAAAGGCACCATCTCAACTGGCTTTCGGCAACGATGACCAGCGCTCGAAGCCAGGCAGCATTGGACCCCGAAAGCCAGCACTCAGCAGCCGTAGGGGTGGGTGTGTAGGTCGGCCTGGTCCAGTCGGGACGAGAACCGCTCGGCTGGTCGGGGTGGGAGACTCAGTTGGGACGTGACGATCTAGGGAGTTCAAAGGATGGCAGCAGGTGCCCTCGACGGACCGGTTTCGGCAGCAGCCCCACGTGGGCAACAGGTCCTCGACCGCCTGAACCAGGCAATCGACGCCCAGCGCCCACTGGCGTGCAAGAGCATCGCCCGTGCCCGCTGGCGGAAGCCGGAAGCGACACCAGCACAGCTAATCCGCGAGCTGGAGTGGAAGTACATCAGGGCCTTTGCCGGGAGAGGCGCCGTAACTGGAGCAGCTGCGGCCACGCCTGGTCTCAGCACGGGATCCGTTTCGGCAGGCGAGGCTCTCTCGTCTCTTCATCTGAGCGCCCTCTTCGCGCTCTCAGTCGCCGAAGTCCACGGAGTCCCCCACGACGAGGATGAGCGCCTGCGAATGATCGTGGGGGGAATCGTGCTGGACGGGATCGGCTCAGCCACCATTCCCAGGGTCGCTGCGCGTACCGGACGACACTGGGGACGTCAGGCGGTCGCCAAGGTGTCTGTCGCCACGGTGCATCAGATCAACGGCGTGATGGGACCGAACTTCGTCACGAAGTACGGAACCAAGGATGGAATCGTCGTGCTCAGCCAAGTAGCACCGCTCGGTTTTGGCGCCATGATTGGTGGTGGCGCCAACGCAGCTCTCGCTGCTCTGCACGTGTGGGCCGCTCGTCGTGCATTTGGCCCACCCCCGACGTCGTGGCCATCGCCTACGTCCGGTACGCCGCTCAGGTCCGAGGACTCGCTCGGCTGACCCCCGGTGCGCTTGAAGCGCGCCAGAGCCGATTCCGGTGGCGGAGCCAGCCACCACGTCGAACGCACTGGCCCCCTGGAGTCGGATGGCGGGCGAAGCCAACCGGAAGCAGCTGCGCAGCGCCGGGAAGGGACGGCGCTCCCCGCTCGCCGTGCTGGTGAAGTCGACCGCCCCGGCCTGACCCGAGCTTCTGTTCGTCGATGCCGCCTCTCCCCCGTGTTCGGCGAGAGAGGCGGCGTCGCCGTGTGTGGTCAGCTGGGGCGGCGGAAGAGACCGCGGAGCTTGCCCGGCTCCTCGTCGTGCTGCGGCTTCGGCGGCGCGGCGGCCTCGAGGCGGGCGGCTTCGGCGGCGGCTTCCTCGCGGGCGACGTCGTCGGCGCTGCACGGGCCGCACACCGACAGTTCCCGGGCCTTCCAGGCAGTTCCCGCGGTGGTCTCCTCCCAGCGCTCGTCCGTGAACTTCCGCCCGCACCGCTTGCACACCGGCCGCCGCGCCTCCCGCTCAGCGGCACGGCGCCGCTCGTCCTCCGCTTTGGCGCGGGCGTATTGGCGGCGGTAGAGAGCGTCGCCGTCGGGGTTGTCGAGCGCGTCCGTCAGGGTCTGCTCCCCGGTCCGTCCCAGGCGCCGCCACACCGCCGCATTGGCGCCGTGCTCCTGGAGCTGCTCCAGGGTGGTGACGACCACGGGCACCGCCTGGCGGTAGTCCCTCGCGGTGACCGCCTTCTCGTAGAGGGTGTCGTACCGGCGCGGCGCCCAGTAGCGGCGGCCGGCCTCCTCCAGCACAGCGACCGTGGTGGCGACCTTCGCCTCGGTGGTGTCCGCGAACACGAACGCCACCGGCACCAGGCCCTCCCGGCCGGTCGGTGGGTAGACCCGGCGCCACAGCCGCAGCTCGTGATCGACGTCCTCGATCGCGGCCGGCCGGGAGCGGACCAGGTCCACGGTGCCTTTGGCCGCGTCCTTGGGCAGCAGCCGGCCCCACTCCCAGTACCGGCGCAACTTCTGCACCAGGTCGTGCGCGTCCTCGGAGCGGCGGTCGATCTCCAGCAGCATCACCGGCACCCCGGCCGCCGGCGCCCGCACCACCAGGTCCGCCCGCTGCACGTACCCGTCCGCGAGGCGGTGACCGATCTCCGTTTGAAAGCCGAGCCGGTGGCCGATCCCGGCACGGTGGAGTTCGGCGGCCGTCGAGGTGACCGCCGCCGCGTGGTCGTCGTAACTGGTGCCGAGCAGCTTCCCGGTGACCGGGTAGTACTTCTCCTCACGCAGCGCCGAGATGCGTATGCCCTTCGGCTCCAGCAGCCGCTTCGCCTCGCCGTGTCCGCGCTTCGTCAGCACCCACACCTGCCGCTGGTCCTCCCGTACCAACTCGATCCTCACCAGGCGGTGGTCCTGAAGATCCAGGAGGTTGTCTCGCGTGAGCTTGTCGTGCTTGTTGTCCGGACGGGTCAGCTTCCACAACTGATCGGGCGTCGCCCTCTGGAAGATCCCCAGTGCTTGCAGGAGCTCCCGGCGCCTGGGCCCGGTCGAGTTCTTCCTGTGCTTGGGACGCCTTGCTACATCTACACGAGGGTTGTCGGACCTGCGTCGACCCCCCTTGCGCCGGGCCTGACCTGCGGGAACGCCCGGCCGCTGAGGGCGGGGCGCGGAGGGGGTGATGGAGGGGTCCATGGAGGGGGTCTGTCCGGGCTGGTCAAGATGCTGCTCGGGGTCGTCTGCGGGCACAGGACGCTCCTGAAGGTGGGGCGGGCCGATCCCGCCATTCACCTTCTACAGGTGCGGAATACGGGCTCCGTGTGACGCCGGCCTCGGAGAACCCCTCCACCGTGACCGCATCGTGATCAGTCGGAAGGGTGTCCCGTGACAGTGAACTTGGACCGCCTGCCATCGAAGCTGCACGGATCGACCGGGTATGGACGCGTGCACCGGGCATCCGGAAGGCGGGCCGTAATCAGTCACCAAGGATGGGACGGAAACGACATGTCACACATGCAGCTCTTGGCTAAGGGAGCGGGTCAGGGCTCCCCGCCCTTCTGGATCATCGCCATCGTTTTGATCGTCATCGTTGGAATGGCGTTTCTGGTGACAAGGGCACGCCGGAGATAGCACGCGGTGCTCGGGGCCGTCCAGTTCCGATGGCGATCGGTCCGACTTCGATGTCAGAGGACACCGGACAGGGGAGAGTCCTCCCCCGTCAGCGGCCGGACTCTGTCCACAGGCCCGCAGTTCGAGGGTTCCTTCGAGGCCGCCGCGATCAGCGAGGCGGCCCGACGATGAGGAGCACCCATGCCCGAGAACACCGTGACCGCGCCGCTCGCCCCGATGGAGCCGGCGCACCGCACCACCGCGTAGCCGCACCTCCGAGACGGCGATGGTGCGGTCCAGCGCGCACTCCTGGCGCACCACCGCACCATCGCGGTGCGTTCCACCGCGCCGCACCGCACGGGGCGCGCGCCACGGCCGGGCGGGCACCGCTACCACACACCCCCTTGACCGCGACCTGATTGCAAACAAGGGGTGTAGCGGAGCCGACAAGGGGATCGGTGCGCGCCCGGCCTCACCCGGACAAGGGGCTGGTCGGCGGCGGGCGCACCGGTGCGGTGCGGTGCATGGGGTGCGGCGTACCGGTGCGCGAGAGTGCCGGACATCGTCGGGTGGTGCGGCGCGCCGGGGGCGGTGGCGCACCATCTCGGTGCGCACCACGGTGGAGTCCATCGTCGTCTGGCGCACCGGAGTGGAGCCCACTCGGTGGAGGCCACCCGATTGGCTGCGTAGGTCATCTCCAGGAACAGTTGTTTGCGGCTTCCAGGAACGCTTCACGATCGCCGACGTCCGGAATGCAGGCGAGAAATAGAAACACCCGCCACGGGAGCCTACGAGTGCTGCTGGCGTATGGGACCGGCACGATCGGCGGCCAGGACGCAGGCCGTGGTCCTCCTCGGTCAGCGGTTGTTGGGGCTCAGTAGCGTGGCGGCCGCAGCGACGAAGGCCACGGACGCTTCCTTGGCCGCATGCCGCCGGGCGTCCAGCTCCGTACGGCCGGTGGCCTTGCGCAGTGCGTACGTGGCATCTGCGGCCTGCTGGGCGGGGCCGGCCAGTTCAGGGACCAGGACCTGAAGGCGGATGTGGGGCGCTGTGATCGCCGCCCGAGTGTCGTGGGACCTCGTCTGGGCCTCCAGCTGATGCTCGGTGCCTGTCTCGGTCAGGGCCAGACGCTCTCGGTGGAACATCGCCGAGCGGTGCGCGTCCAGGGCGGCAGCGAAGTCGGTGACGGCGCCGAGCTGGTCCTGGCGGTGGCTGTCAGCGCGCTGCTCAGCGCGCGCGGTGCGTGCCGAACGGTGCTGGAGGAGTCCGGCGGTCAGGGCACCGGCGAGGGTGCCGAGTACGGCAACGATCGAAGGCCATATGAACATCAGGTGTTGGGTCCTTTCGGGTAGTCGGTTTCGGTGGTCAGGGCGGTGGACAGCAAGGTACGCGGCGGCGACTTCGGTGGCCGGGTTACGCCTGCGGCGCTCCGGACCTACCCCGGCGGTCAGTCTTCGCGGCTTGGGTCAGCGATAAGTCCGGGCCCATGATCACCTGCTCTGAGCCGACCAGCACACGGGACGGCTGGAAGCAATTAGCGGCACGCTTCCAGAACTCAGCAACACGTTTCTTGTCGCTGGCGGACCGTTCCCAGCGGTGACCAACAAACGTTGCTGGCTCCCGGCGACAAAACCACCCGATGGAGCCCACTGAGTAGAAGCCACCGAGTGGAGGCCACTCAGTGGACGGTGTCCGGCATCGTCACCACAGCCAGGCGCCTAGAGACTGGCTGGTGAGCCGGGCCCGGGTGGAGAGGAGGCCGCGGCGTGCGCGCTCGCCGCCGCCGACCCGACACGGTGGAGCGCGCCGGCGCAGTCGAGGACATGGCTGCCTCCCTCGAGGTCCTGGCCGGCGCTCTCGCTCAGCTCGACCCGGTCGACGAAGGCGCGGACCAGCTCGTGCGCCTAGGCAGTCGGCACTTCCTCTCTCCACGTCTGCGTCCAGTACGGCTCGCAGTACAGGTCGAAAACGTGTCCGCTCGTGGTGGTGCCCCGGTGCCGGGCGTGCGGCTGCACGTGCCGGGCCTCGGCTTCCAGGTGAAAATCGGCCACCGCGGCGTGGAACCGCAGCGCAAGTGTCCGCTCCTCACGGCAGCGGCCGCATTCCGGCCGATGCGCCACGACCTCCTGGCGCCGCAGCGTGAGCTCCGGGATGTTCTTTCCTCCAAGGTGTTGAAGTTGGAGTCGGAGCTGGTAGCTGACCTGCGGTGTAGGTCGATCGAGACGCTCGATGACTTCTGGTACGCCCTGGCTGAGCCTTGCGGTTCGGTCTGAACACGGAAGCCTGGCAGGACACCATCCAGGCGCGGGGCATCTCCGAGGTCCTCGACGGCTGCGACGCCTTGCTCAAGCACGAGGCCCCAGCGATTGGAAAGACGTCGAGGACGGCGGGGAGCGCGGCGCAGCGGCGGTCAAGCGATGGCACGGCAGCGCCCCCTTGGATCGGCCGCTCGCCGGCGTCGCGTCCGTTTCCGAGCCGAACCGGGCCGTTGCGGGGTAGTGCTCAGCGGTGATGTCCGCTCTCGCCTCGCCGCAGGAAGGCCTGAGCTTCGGCGGCCCGGGCTTCGCTGCGGTGCTGCTGGAGCCGCACAGCCGCGTCACGTTCGATGAGTTGGCCGTCGCGATTCTCCGTGTGCGGCCTGCGGTCCCGTCGGACGAGTATCACAACAAGCACCGCCGCGACAACACCGACACCGACCAACAGCCCCACAGCCACCGCCCCCTCGATGAATACCCCAGCCCAGCACGCTACACGTCGTCAGCTTTTCGCAAGGTCAAGCATGCGCGCGGCCATCCCCACACTCGCCCGGTACGCCCCCTGAGATATGGCGTATATCCGGAGGCGGGGCCGGCCCGCGACCATGTGGGCCCGACGGCGGCAGTTCCCGAAACGGCACGAGGCTTCGCGCGTCCGCAGGCCCAGATCAACAGGACGCGGGCTGCCAGCCGCGCACCGATTCGGCCACGCGGCCAGGGCGGCGCAGGTGGCATACGAGCGGGGTTCACCACCCGCCCGGTTGCCGGGGCGGCACGCAACCAGTACGCAGAAAGCCCCGGTGTCCGGCATCGTCACCACAGCCAGCCGGTGGAGCGCCGCACCCGGACAAGCGCGCGGCCGCGTTGCCGATCCGGTACTGCCGGAACGGGGCCGGAGGGACTACCGGCGGCGAGGCGGCGTCGTCCGGCGGCCTGGGCTCGCTTCCGCTGCCTGCCCAGTTCCGCCCGCCGCCTTTGACTTCGGCTTCCGGGGCCGCTCCCACACCAGCTGCCACCCGGTATCGAGTCCCGGTCCGCTTGCTGAGCCGCAAGCGGACCGGGACTCCGTACGCGCGGGCCCGTCTTGCCGCGAGGTTGTCTTCGTGAGCCGACCGTCACTGTGCTGCGGCTTGCCGGTCAGGAGCCTGCCCATGACCGCACGAAGCTGGTTGTCGGCGCACGACCGGGCTGGGAAGCAACCGGCCGCTGGGCCACGGCAGCCGGGGGCGGGACGGGTTCTGGCCGAGCGGGCGCATGTGCGCGTATTCGTTCCCCCGTTCCACTCGTACCGGCGGAGGTGGGGGTTGATGACCAGTCCCCCGGTCAGGTCGAAGGTGTCGAACCCTGCGGTGGTGCGGACGGTGACTGCTCGAAGTTCGAGTCAGCCGCTCGGAGAAGGGATGGAACAAGGCGCGGTACGCTGTTCCAGTCCTGCCTGCGCCGAGGCCAGGGTCTCAGCGGCGAACAGGTTGGTGTCGCCGGGCAAGTGCTGCCCCGGGCGCAGAAACCGCTGGCTGCCCTGTTCGTCGCGCACCGCGCGGTACCCGGCGTCCGTCAGCCGCTGTGCGATCTTCCGGCGGCGGATCGCGCCCACCTGGAACGCCACGGTGAAGAGCAGCGCGACCGCCCCGCCGGAGGCGATTGCTTCGACCGGCGATGTGTCGATGAGCAGGAGGAGGGTCAGGACCGCGCAGGCGAGGTAGCTGCCCACCTTCTGGCTCCGGTTGGCTACGTACTGGGCCATGACGTCGAAGGCGATGAGGTCCTTCAGCACAGCCACGGCAGCGACCGCTTCGGGCAGCGGCTTCAGCGAGCCTTGCCGCAGCCCTGGCACTGTCCCGCGGTTGCCCGCCTGTGGATGGGCGGTGATGGTGGCCGCCTCGCGGACACGCGCGTCGGGCTGTGGGTCCCGGTACATCCGGACCTGGACAAGCGAGTTCTTGAACCCGGTCCTGTACGCCATGCCGTACGTGTAGCCGTACTGCTCCGCCACGTGCGCCATGGCGGCCGCCTTCCGCGTGGTGCCCTGGGGGGCGATCTCGACGATGTCCTGCTGACGGGCGATCTGCTGGAGCATCCCCGCTATGTGACGTTCTACGGACATCCTGTTCCCCACCCCCTGGAACCCTGCGCCTCGGGCCGACCGCCGCACAGCCTAGTAGCGCTGGTCCATGTTCTTCACCACCAGACCCTCGACGCCGGAAAGGACCGTCCAGTCCTCCCACCCCGGTCCTCTTCGCCACCCACTCACACCCGACTGCCGGATGGCTCGGTTCAGGCGTTCTGCTTCTGTGCGTGAAGGTCGAGAGTGATGTGCGGGTCGAGCGCGTGCAGGAAGTCGGAGGCATCGAAGACCTCACCGGCGGAGACGACCCCGATGGTCTTGGTGCGACCGGTCAGAACGCGCTCGAGGGCCTCGGTGACGAGGGGCGCGGTGACGGCGTAGATGTCCTGGCCACTGGCCGTGGCCCGGCGTTCGGCTCCGCCGGAGCGGACGACGACGTCGACGAGGAATGTTTGGTTCGAGCGCCCGCGCTCGTCGGCGGCGGTCGGAGCCGGCGTGTGGGGAGCGGCGACGTCTCGGGCCGCCTCGGCAGTCATGTAGGTGGTCACCTCGGAGATGGAGAGGTGCTGGGAAACGGTGACGACGTCCGCCATCGTGAACTCCCCGATCACCGGCCGGGAGCCCATCGGTTCCGGGAAGGTCCACTCCAGGGTTGGCGCGGCGTCGGTGCGGTGCTCCCACTGTCCACCGCTGTAACGCAGGCGGTGGTCGCCGCGTCGCTCGCGGGAGACCGCACCTGAGAGCCGGGTACCGGCGGTGGGGTGCCAGTTGCTGAGCGCGTAGGCGATGTGCGCCTCGTCGGCTTCGGTCCAGTCGCCCATCGCCGCGGTGGCCAGCAGGTCGCCGAGGCCGCCGAAGAAGGCCATGGCCGGAACGATCACCGCTTCCGCGTCCCGGGCCCTCTCGCGGTAGTGGGCGAAGGTGTCGAGGTTGGCCTCGAGCTCGGCGGCCACGTCCAGGTAGGGGATCTTCGCGCGGAGCGCGGCCTCGATCACCGGACCGGTGGTCGAGGCGAAGGGGCCGGCGCAGTTGATGACCGCCGCGGTTCCCGCCAGAGCCCGGTCCAGCGAAGCCGCATCGTCGACCGACGCCACCCGGGGCTCCAGCCCGTGCTCATGGGCCAGCTCTTGCAAAGTGCGCGCGTTGCGCCCGGACAGCACCGGGACGAACCCACGCGCGGCCAGCTCCGTGACCACGAACCTCCCGGTGTGACCGTAGGCACCGAACACCGTAACCAGCTGACCTGACCCCATGAGACCGCTCCTGAGTATGTGAACACCCGCTGCGATGTCGATCCGCCGCGGTCTGACATCCCCATCCTGTTCCTCGGCCAACACCCCGGGCGAGCGTCGGAAACGACATGTCACGTACAGTTTCGGACATGCCCACCGTTGCGCTGGCCGTCACCGACGGCATGCTCCACTACGAACTGTCCGTGGCTGTTGAGGTCTTCGGATCCGACCTGACCCATATCGTGGACCCCTGGTACGACTTCTCCCTCTGCGGGAACGGTCCGGTGCACGTCGACCGTTTCCGGGTGGAACCCGACCACGGACTCGACCGCCTCGCCCACGCGGACACAGTGATCGTCCCCGGCTGGGCCGACACCGACGTCGACCCGCCCGCCGAGCTGGTCGAGGCGGTGCGGGCGGCCCACGCGGCCGGTGCCCGCGTGGCCTCACTGTGCACGGGGGCTTTCGTCCTGGGCGCAGCAGGACTGCTGGACGGCAGGCGTGCCACCACGCACTGGGCCCACACGCGGGAACTGGCCCGGCGCCATCCGTCAGCCTCCGTCGATCCGGACGTCCTCTATGTGGACAACGGAGACGTCCTCACCTCCGCGGGCAAGGCCGCCGCCATGGACCTGTGCCTGCACCTGGTGCGCCTCGATCACGGCTCGGCCAACGCCAACAAGATCGCCCGACGCCTGGTCATCCCACCCCACCGGGACGGCGGCCAGGCCCAGTTCATCGCCACACCCCTTCCCGCTCCGGGCAACCACCCGTTGGGTGAACTCTTCCCCTGGGCGCTGGAGCGGCTGGACCAGCCGCTGACCGTGGAGGATCTGGCCCGACAGGCCCGCATGAGCTCACGCCACCTCGGCCGGCACTTCAAGCACATCACCGGCACCACGCCACTGCAATGGCTCCACACTCAACGCATTCGCCACGCCCAGGAACTACTGGAGACCACCGACGCCACCGTGGACAGCATCGCCGCGGCCACCGGCATGGGCACAGCCACCACCCTGCGCCGCCACTTCCACCGCAGCGTCGGCGTCCCGCCCGACACCTACCGCCGCACTTTCCGTCCCTGAACAGGCAGCTTCAAAGGGGCCGTTCTGCAGGGGCGGCCCCCGGTCGTCCTTGTACCCGTCGTGCGGACAAGGAAAAGCCCCTTCATGAAACACAGGACTGGCGGCTCACCGCCGGCGTCGCCTGTCTCCTGGGGGCTCTGCAGCGCGGTGCGGAAGGCGCCTCTCGCGGCCTGAGGGGTCCCCTCCCCCACGGAAAGGCCAGGGCACCGGTGGGAAGAACCGGTGCCCTGGCCCTTTTTCGTGTTCAGGGGCCGCCGGAGGGCGGGGCGGTCAGCCCGGCGCGCACGGCACACCTCCGAGGGTGAAGGCGTCGGGGGCGGGGTTGGCGTCGGTCCAGCTTCCGGTGAAGCCGAAGGAGGCGGAGGCCCCCGGGGGCGACGGTCCCGTTCCAGCCGGCGTTCTTCGCGGTGACGGCGGTGCCCCTCTGGGCGAAGCTCGCGTTCCACATCTGACCGGCCGTCCGGCCCGGGCCGAAGGTCCAGCCGAGCGCCCAGCCGGTCCAGGGGGGCGCTGCGCCGGTCCGTAGCGCATAGGCCGCCCGCACCATCGGTGCGGGCCTGTTTCACGGCGAGTCGGGAGGCGAGCCCACACCTCGACGGCCCGGGCGGCGCCAGCCGGGCCCTGCTCCCCACTGTGCGCGGCGGCGTCCACAAGCACCGCCTGCCGGACGGTCGTGCCGGGCCCTATCGGGTGGCGCCAGGCCCGCACCACACTGCTCGAGGCCGTCGCACGCGACCACCACGCTCACCTGCTCGCTGCCATCGTCGAGATCGGCGGTGAGCTGGAGTTCCCAGCTACCCCGTAGCCGGCGCTTCAGGGGCGGGTCATCCCAGAAGGCTGCGCGGTCAGCGACGCCGGCCACCGCCGATGCGGCGGTCGTCGGCCAGTGCGGTAAGCGGGCCGAACTCGCGGGCAAGCTGGCTCCACGTCAGAACCTCGCCACAGCGGGCCGGGAACTCCTTCGAGTTGAACTCGGGCATGGTCCAGGCGCCAGTGCCCCGGTCCCGCAGCCACAGGTCCCCGTCACCGTCGACCACAGTCGGCGGGACCGGTACGGGCTCGGCCTGATCAATGGGCTCCCACGTGACCCGGCCCGGGTGGGAAACGCGGCGCAGCTCGGCGGTGGCCAGCCGCGCCGCCACGTCACGGGTGGACTCTTCGGCGTCCTTGACCGACGCGAGTCGGAACGCGTCGTCAAGTACGGGCAGGGCTGGATTCTTGCTGCGCTTTGAACTCATACGCCGACTACCTCCGGTGGGGGGTGTCACATCCGTTATGGCACCCCGTAGAGCGACACGGTACCCGTGTGCGCGGATGGACAAGTTGATCAAGTCGTTCGGCTCGCTCGTTTCGGGTGGTCTCGTCGCCCTTCTGACGTGGTTGGTGACCCCCCGCGCCCACAACCGTCAGGACCAGGAACGGGAGGCGCTGCGCGGGCACGCCGACGCACTGATAGTGGCGGTGTCGGACCTGCGGGCGGCGGGCGCCGCCAACCGGATGCTGTGGGAGACGCTAGTCGAGCGAGGCAGGACGGTTCTGCTGGCCGGGCTCGCCTGCGTGGGCGGAGCTGCTGGCGCAGGAGAGGATCGTGAGCAAGCAGGCGGCCGCCGCACTGCGTGAGCCCTTCACCCGGATCGCTGCCGCAGCCGCCCCGCTGCTGCGGTGTCCCGCCCCCGCCCCCGCCCTCGTCACCGCCATCGAGGAGCTGATGACCGCCGCCGGGAACATCGAGGACGCCGCGCGCCTGGCGGAGAAGCTCGCGGCGTTCGGCCGGGCCGCCCGGGCAGCCACCGCGCCGCCGGCGACCTGGCGGGAACGCCGCCGTGCCCGCCGGGCCTGCTGACCGCAGGAGGCGAAACGCCTGGCCCCCGGTAGCTCCAATGCGGGGGGCGAGATGCTTGGTACGAGGAGCCGGACTAAAGGTCGAATTCGAGGTGCTGCACGTCGGTGAAGCGGACCTCCTCCAGGGAGCCGGCGCGGCGGCCGCCGTCCTGGAAGTAGACCTCCTTGAGTGCTTCGGCCGCGATCTGCTGGAGCTGGGCGTCGCTGGCTCCGGCCTCCTGGGCGTCGAAGAGGCGGGCCGCGTACTGCGGGGGCAGGGCGACGGTCAGGTGCCGGATGCGGTCCTGGTCCGTCGACCCGATCGGCGCGGTGTAGCCGAGGCGGGCGCGGGTGTCGATGACGATACCGCCCGTGGTGGCCGCCTTCTGCCGGGCCTTGGCCCTGATCTGCGGCTGCCACCGGGCCTTGACCTCGCGCTCCAGGCGTGCGGCGAGGTCCGGGCGGGGCTTTTTGATCTGGTCCTTCACGTACCGCTCGACGGTGCGCTGGGAGATCCGCAGCATCTGAGCGACCGCCTTGGTGCCCTTGAGCTGCCTGACGAGATAGCGCATCTGCGCGGGCGCGCTCTTGGGCGCCGGGCGGGTGAACGCCTTCTGCACCGCAGCCTCCAGACCATCCCCGAACAGGGTCATCGTCGCCCCCTCCTACTCTCCGCTGTCGACGTCGGTGACGGTGCCGTCCTTGATGTACCTGGCGAGGTTCAGCTCCGGGGCGTTGAACCGCTCGCGGACCTCCTCGCCCCACAGGACGTCCTGGGTGCCCTCGTGCTTGACCAGGCCGGGGTTGATGCCGAGCTTGAAGCCGCCGGGCAGCGGCTTGCCGTCCCGGTAGGGCAGGAAGTCCAGCGGCGACGGCCCGTTCGCGGCGTAGACGACGCAGTCGGACAGGATCGCGATGGGGTACTGCCCAGTGAACGCGGCGTGCTTGACGATCTTGCGGTGGAGGTTGATACGGGTGCGGGAGATGACCGCCGCGCGGATGTCGGGCCGCCACGTCGGGCGGGACAGGGCGCGCCACGGCTGCCCGGGCCGCCAGTTCTCGCCGCGCGGCCGCTCGCGCAGTTTGCCCAGGCCCCCCTTGACCGTCGCCTTGATCGCCGAGACGACGATCGCCAGCTCCGGGTCCCGGGCCTTGTAGCCGTCCATAGCGGTGAGGAAGTCGGCCGGGGCGAGGTCGGCGTCGACGCCCAGGTCGGCCATCGTGGCGAGGTAGGCGTCCCGGAGCCGGTTGTACCAGCCGTCCAGGTAGCGGCCGTTGTCGTACCGGACCCACGCCTCGACCGGCGCGACGTCGTAGCCCAGCTCCACCGCGTAGGCGACGGTCGGCGTGGCGTACCAGGCCGGCCCCTCCGGGCGCTCGCCCATCGGTGTGAACGGGCTCGGCAGCAGGCTGCCGTCCAGCTCTACCCACTTGTCCTTGGCGACCTTCACGCGGGACAGGTCGACGTGGGAGAGGTCTACCAGCCATGAGCCGGGCAGCTTCGGGTCGAACGCGGGGGCCTTGACGCGCGTCGCCTCGCCGAGGCCCACGTTCAGGCCGTTCGCGCCCGCGGCGAAGGCCATGTTCACGTCGATGCCGACCAAGTGCCGCAGTGTGCACTCGGCATCGGTCATCGGCCGCGCCCAGTCGTACGCCTCCTCGAACAGCTTCTCCGCCGGGCCGCGCACGTGGAAACGGGGCAGGTCCTTGAGAACGGGATGGCCGTCGGGGACCTCGCACGGCGGAAAGTGCATCGGGTCGATGGCGTCCTTGCCCAGCGAGCCGGGGTTGTGCTCGGAGTGCCGCTTGCCGTCGGCGTCCGGCTCGGAGGCGCGCGTCGGCGGGTGCAGGGCGGTCATCAGCTCCAGGCCGGTCACGGCGGTGGAGCCGCGAGGCGTCATCACCCGGGACGCGTACACACCCAGCACCCGGGCGAGCTCCGCCGGCGCCAGCTGCGCGGACCCGCCCCAGTGCCGGGTGTCGAGCGCATTCCACGACGGGATGCACAGCTGCACGCAGGCCCGCTCCGAGCCGGTGGCGGGGCGGTAGATCCGCGCCCACGGGCCGAACCCGCGCTTGGTCAGCTTCCACTCCGCGCGGGCAAGCTGCTTGATGACCTTGTGGCCCTCCGGGATCCGCCCGGCGTGCTTCTCCTCCTCGGTGAGCGTGACGGGCAGGCCGTAGCGCTCCAGAGCGGCCCCGGTGAGCACGATCAGCGGGTCAGCGTCCTTGCCGGGGCCGGACAGCTTCGGCGCGCCGAGCTTGCCCTCGGTGAGGGTCCACTCCACCAGGGCCGGGAGGGACTTGGCGGGCACGTCCAGGACCAGGCCACCGGTGCAGTACGCCACCACCTTCCCGTCCACGACGTCGACGACCGCCAACGGCCCGTTCTCGAACCGCGGATCCGCGCCACCCGCAGGAGTCGCGGCCGGGGCCACCTTCCGCCCGACCGCACGGCGCGACGTCGACGACGGCCTGGCAGTGCGCGCCGGACGCGACGCAGCCGCCGGAGCAGCGGCGACCGGGGCGGAGGCGGTCTGGGGGCTCTCGTTCGCACTCATGGGCAGCGCAGCCTCGGAGGCCGAGCCTGTGGACAGCGTCTGCGATAGCGCGGCGGGGGTGGCCGGGCCGGTGAACGGCTCAGGCACCACCGTGTCCTCGCTCGCTTCTGCCGTGTCGGCCGGGGCGGCGGGGTAGAGCTCCGCGAGCTTATCCAGCAGCCGGGCGTAGGCGTCGCGCTCGGGCGGGCGGGGCTCGGTCTTGCCGGACTCCCAGCCCGATACCGTGGCCCGGCGCACCTTCAGCGCAGTCGCCACCTCGTCGATCGTCAGGCCGTGGGCTCTGCGCAGACGCCTGCGCTCCTCGGGCGGCGGCAGCACGGCGCGGGACGCAAGCAGAGCGTCAACCGCGTCGAACAAGTCGGACATGGAACACCTCCAGAGCCATACCCTAACCCATGAAACGTACGTTTCCCGTACTGACGGCGCACCTATCGCGTACGCACAATCTGACGGGAGCCGTCCTGTCGGCGGAAGGCCGGATCGCGGCCGCTAAGCGCTGGATGACCGAGGTGACCGGTCCGTGACGACCGTCTGCCCGCCGTCCCCCCGCAGCCTGGTTGCCTTCTGCGTGTGATCCCGAGCTGCGGGCGCCCTGCCTGCCCTGGACGAGGCGTCCGGCGAGCGCGCCCAGGACCAGCGCCCCTCGAACACGCGCCGCTGTTACGCCTCGGACTGGAGGACCTGGGAAGCCTTCTGCGCCCAGCTGCAGGTTTCGGTCACCGCCGCGACCCGCGGCACGCTGCGCGCCTTCGTCGACTACCTGTGGAACCGTCAGAAGCGCTCCTGCTCCCCCCTTGACCGCAAGCTCGCAAGCGTCGTCGTCGCCTTATGGCACCGGCGAGCTACTGAAGGATTGCCGCGAGAAGGCCCAGGAAGCAGAGGAGCCGGAGCGCCGCCGCGGAAAGGCACCCGCCATACGCCTGGAACGCCCTACATCTGATCGTCGCAAAGTGCGACACCGACATCTTCGGGCTCCGCGACCGCGCCATGCTGCTTCTCGGGTTCGCCATCGCCGCGCGCCGTACCGAGGATGCTGACGGCAAGGGCCTGCTCGTCAGCGTCCGCGTCTCCAAGACCGAACCGCGCACCGTCCCCGTTCCGTACGGCAGCAGCGCGGCGACCTGCCCAGTGAGGGCCTGGCACGCCTGGCGGGATGCTGCCGGCATTACCGACCCCGACCGGCACGCCTTCCGCCGCATCCACCACACAGGCGCCGTCCAGCCGCACGGCCTCACCCCCCAGCGCGCCGGCGACATCATCACCGCGGCCGGGCTGCGCGCCGGATTCGAGGAACCTTTCACCGGCCACTCGGTACGCTCAGGAACGGCCACGGGAAGCAAGCTGGCGAGGCAAGGACAGAAAAGCCATCGCGGCCATCACCGGGCACGCCGACGGCTCGAAGGTCCTCGACGGCTACATGCAGATCGTCGACCAGTGGGACGAGAAGGACAACGCGTTGATCGGGATTGGGCTGTGACAACGCAGCGCCGGGCCCGGCGGGGCTACCTCGACGAGATGGACGACCAGGACGATGAGTTCATCGTCTAGCCCTGGCCGCGGGGCTGGTCTTGTACGGCGGCGTCGGGGTCGTCGGCGGCCGTCGGCAGCGCCGAGTGCCCCTCCGACCAGGCGTTGACCCATCCGCACACACCGCACGCGTACCGGCCGTTGAGGCCGGACACCGCAGCGCCGCACGCGCGGCAGTCGGTGTGCGTGATCTCCAGCTCGTTCCCGTTCCCGCCCGGCTTCGGCCCCTCCCCGGGGGCGTCGAGGGGTTCCGGGGCCCAGGAGGCCGGCTCGCGCCGGCGGGATGACGTCATTCCTCGCAGGATAGTGGCGGCGGGGCGGTAGCGGCACCGCTGACGGGCCCGCACTGGGCACACGACCACGAACCGTCCGGGCCCTGCTGGGCCGTCCCGCCGCATCTCGGGCACTGCACAGCATCCCCCTCTTCTTGCCGTCCGGGCATGCGCGTGCGCGTCCACGGTCAGCATGCCCGTCCCCGTCCCATGGGGGCATGCATCTTCCAGCCAGGGAGGCGGGTGAGGCGCGGCCCCGGTGGTCGAGGGCGGCTCTGGACCCGTCGCGTGCACCCACCGGTCAACGAGCCGACCGGCTGAAGGTGTCGCCCAGCCGCCATTGAGACGCCGACGTGCTGCTCGTCGATGTCCATCCTCCAACCGACGGCTGGCCGAGGCGGCCGGTTCAGCGCCGGCTACCCGCGCCGCCCGGAGGAGCGATCCAGCACCCTGCCGCGGCCGCGCGCCACCTCCTTGCACCGGCCCAGCTCCGCTGGGGGCGGCGCGTGCTCCGACGTACGGGGTTCCGGGTGCCTTGGGACCTGCACGGTTTTAGGCTGGTCGTCCACCCCAGGGGGGGAGCCTGGGAGGTGCTGGAATGCCGCGTCCCGTCTGGTCCGGTGCGATTTCGTTCGGTCTGGTGACCATTCCGATCAAGGTGTTGCCTGCGACCGAGTCGCACAACATCAGCTTCCACCAGGTGCATGAGAAGGACGGCGGCCGGATCCGCTACCAGAAGGTGTGCACCCTGGACGACAACGTGCTGAGCCAGGACGAGATCGGCCGCGGCTACGAGGTCGCGAAGGACAAGGTCATCCCGATCACGGACGCCGAGCTGGACGCGATGCCGCTGCCGACCGCGAAGGCGATCGAGATCGTCGCGTTCGTCCCCGCCTCCTCGATCGACCCGATCCGCATCGGTGACTCCTACTACTTGGCCGCGGACGGGCAGGTGGCGGCAAAGCCCTACAAGCTGCTGCGTGAAGCCCTGGGCCGCTCCGCCCGGGTGGCGATCGCGAAGTTCGCGTGGCACAACCGCGAGCGGCTGGGTCTGCTTCAGGTACTGGAAGGAGACGTGATCGCCCTGCACGCGATGCGCTGGCCGGACGAGATCCGGGACGCGGCCGCGGTCGCCCCGCCGGCCACCGACATCGACGACTCGGAGGTCGACGGAGCGGTCGCGCTCATCGACGCCATGACGACCGAGGACCTGACGCAGTTCCGCGACGAGTACCGCACCGCGCTGGAAGAGCTGATCAGCGCCAAGACCGAGCACCGCGAGCCGCAGCCGGTCGGCGCCGCCCCTGAGGCGGCCGGCGGGGAGGTCGTCGACCTGATGGCCGCGCTCAACGCCTCCGTGGAGCAGGCCCGGGCCACCCGCGGAGAGAGCGGTGAGCACGCCACCGTCCACGAGATGCCCCGGCCGATGAAGACGGCCGCGAAGCAGACCGCGGCCAAGAAGACCACCGAGAAGAAGACCCCCGCCCGCACGACCCGCAAGGCCGGCTGACCACAACAAAACCGTGTCCTCCGCCGAAGAAGACGCCGTCTTACAGGAGTCATTGCGTCGCCCCCGCATGTGACGCACGAATCGGGCCGTACTCGCCCTACACCCGAAAGGGTGAATGTGTGTCGCAGTTGCAGACCATCCGGTCGTGGTTCCAACACCCTCGCTAGTACGCCACCCAAGCGCGGTTCTCGGCCAACCCGAGCCGCCAGGCGTAACTCACCGCTGGCCCTCGCCCGCCCCGTCCCGCACGGGGCCGGGCGAGGACCGGACAGGCCGCCCGGCCGCACGCACCACCCGCTGCGCCCCGCCGACACCCGCACCACGTCGGCGGGCGCAGCGCTGCCCGCCCGAGGAGCGTTCACGAGTACGCCTGACCAGGCACTCCGAGGGCGTACGAAGATCGCTTCCAAACCGACGGAGATCGTTTCCGGCTCCGCCCACGACAGGGCCGGGCACCGCCCGCTGTCACAGGCAGGGGCAAGGATGGGCGGCATGACGAAGACCGCAGCAGGTGTACGGCGGGATGTTCGACCCCCCGCACGGCCTCTACCTCCTCGCGTACGACGCCGACGGCTTCCCGGTGGGCACCGGCGGCTGGCGCACGCAGAACGAGAACGACCACGGCTACGCGGACGGCGACGCCGAACTGAAGCGCATGTACGTCATCGCCGATGCCCGCGGCCTGGGCCTGCCCCGCCGCATCCTCGCCACCCTCGAAGCCGACGCCCGCGCCGCCGGCCGCACCCGCATGGTGCTCGAAACGGGAATGGCCCAGCCGGAGGCCATAGCCCTCTACACCTCCAGCGGCTACGAACCCTGCACCAAGTTCGGCCACTACCGCGACTACCCCAACAGCCGTTGCTTCGCTAAGCCGCTGATCTGACGGCGCCCGACCGCCCTCAGCCCCCGACCGCGGACAGCGACCGTTCGGCCGCGGGGCGCGCCGCAAGGGCGCGGGAGATCGAGACCAAGAGGTCACGGTCCTCCCGCTCCGCCGCGCACACGGCGACCACGGCGGGGGCGCACCGTTCCGTCGGTGGTTCCGGCTCGCGGGCGCGGGCGTCGGCTGCCGCGACGTACATGGCCGCGAGTCCGGCCGCCACGGCTTCGCGTTCCGGCGCCCCGGCCCCCTTCGCCCGCCGGTACGACCGCTCACGCACCTCGTCCGCGCAGTAGGCGCACAGGTCGAGCATCCAGTCGTGGATGGCAGTCATCCGGTAGAGCAGCACCTGCTCGGGTCCGGCGTACCAGGGCGGGGAGGGGAACTCCCTGCTCCTGTCGGCGGGCCGGGAACGGCGGGCCAGACGCCACAGGGGCCACAGCGCGTGGAGGTCGAGCAGGGGGCGCACCACGCGGTCGACGAGGCCGGGGCCGTAGACCGGCACCAGGAGCCCGAAGCCGATCACCATCCCGCACACCGCCATGAAGGGTGACAGGCTCTCGTTCAGCGCGTCCCAGTCCCGGCCCGCCCAACGGGCGGCGATGGCGGTCAATTTGACCGAGCTGAAGACGATGTTGCCCACGGAGCCGAGCACGAGGACCAGCAGCCCGACCCACAGGAACCGGTCGACCGCCGTCCTGGTCCCGTCCGCCGCCCTTCTGCCGATGTCGAGCATCCAGTTCCCGCACACGAGGGCCATGGCCACGCCGGCGATGACGTACGCGAGCAGGTAGAGCACGAGCATTCCGCTGATGTACGGGGTGGTGGCGTAGTACGTGTCGAAGTTCCGCGGCTGCTCCACCGGGACGTCCCCCAGGGCGAAGAGCACCGTCAGGGCCACGATCACGGCGCAGCAGCCGGTCCACCACGCCCGTGCGCGTCGACGCGCACGGGCACAGTCCTCCGGCTTCCCCTTCCAGTAGTTCAGCAGCACCAGGCTCGCGCACGCGTAGGCGGTCATGAGGCAGTGGACGAGGAGGGCCGACAGGTTGCTGACGCCGGTGAACCGGTTGACGACGGTCACGGTGGGCGGGGCGGACAGGATGAAGCCCAGGCAGGGCAGGAACAGCAGGCTGTTCACCGTCCGGACCGTGGGGCTGCGCCGGCCGCGCACGAGGCCGGGCAGCCTCGCCAGCACGGCGGCGCCCAGCACGGCCGCGGGAACGTAGTAGTCGATTCCGTCCGGCGCCATCAGCCGGCCAGGGAGGCCCAGATGCGCCCTGCCACGTCGCCCGGGGGCGTTCCGTCGTGCGCGCCGAGCAGGAAGGGGCGGAACCTCGCCGCCAGCAGACGGCCGAACTTCTCCGCGCGCCGTTCCTCGGCAACGCTGTGGTCGGTGCGCGCCGCCACGTGGGCCAGGGCTTCCTCCAGGTCCCAACGGTCCCCGAGCATCCGCGCGGCCGCCGCTCCGCCGGCGGGGCTGCCGGGCTGCCCGCACCGGCCCTCCTTGCGGTGCCACAACTCGTGCCCGAGTATCACCATCTGATGGAACGGCAGGGTGTTCTTCTCCACCGCGATCACTTCGTGGTCGCCCAGGTCGAGCCAGAGCCCACTGACCGTGTCGGGCGGGAACGGCTCCAGCATCAGCCGGACTTCACACCCGCCGCTCTTGCTCACGTAGTCGCAGATCGCCTTCAGCAACGCGTGCGGTTCCTGCCCGACCGGGCGCGCCGTTCCGGCGAACAGTTCGTCCCGATGGCGCTTCATCGCACGGGATACGGCCAGCGCGTCCCACATGTCTCCCCCACCCGGACGCATCCCCCGCCGGTACACAGTCCCTTGAGTCCTTGAACGCGTGTGCGGCACTTGGTCAGTCGCCACCGCTGCCCGCCCAAGAGAGGCCGGCCCTGGAGACCGACGCTCACCCGTCCGCGACAGTATCCACTCGCGTCCGCGCAGGCAACTGCGGCCGCTGCCCATCGTACCTGGCCAGAGGGTGTTTTCCCGGTGCGGGAAGCCGGTCGGGCGCCCGGCTAGCGGGCGTCGTCCGCGCGTCCCTCCCGCGCGCGCTCCTCGCGCGAGCGGCGGGCGATGGACTCGATGAGGGCGATGATGGGCTGCGCGGTGTCGTCCGGCACGTCGGCGAGCGCACGCGCGGCGTAGCCGACGACGCCGAGATCGGCACCAGGGGATCCGGAGGGGCCGGAGTCCCTGAGTCGCTGGATGTCCTCGTCCTGGCGGGCGACGGTGCGCTCCAGCAGGTCCTTGTGGATCAGCTGGAGCACCCGGTCGAGCGCCTCGGCGGGGGGAGCGACCAGGAACTCGATGCTCTCGCCGAAGAAGCGCGCGATGCCGGCCGCGTGATCGAGGTTGGGCGCCTTACCCGTCTTGATCATCTTGTCGAGCCACTGGGCGCTCGTCCCCGCGCCCGCCGCGATCTCCGCCAGCGAGTACGTGCGCCGCTGCCCGTCGGGCGAGCTCCGGAGCCGGGTGCGGCGCAGGAAGACGATCCGGGCCACCACGCGGCTGTGGCGCTCCTCGACCGGGTCCGCGCCGCCGCCGCTCTGCGGCGGCTCGCCGCGGAGCAGTCTGCGGACGTCTTCCTCGGCGAGCCCCGAGGCGTAGGCGAGCCCGCCCTCGCCCTCGACGCGGAGCACGTCCTCGGGGTCGAGCCCGGCACGTTGGAGCAGCGAGGTGATGCGGCGAGCCGTCCCGGCGGGGTCCGCGGTGGACCTCTCGCTCATTCCTGCTTCCCGACTCACTGGCCGACTCCTCGCCGATGGCGTACTTGAACGTCAAACATTAACGACTTCAGCTGGGCGTCATCAACCACGGATGACGGAAATCGGGGCTCTCCGCGGCCGGGCTCAACGCGGCGAGCCCCGCCCCTCATCGGGACGGAACCCTGATGCGGGGCGGGGCTCGCCGGTGCGAGGTGCTACCGGACCGTGACGGCGGTGAGGTCGACAGGGCCGGTGAGGGTGCCCGGGACCTCGTGCCACGAAGCCCATCCGCCCGTCGTGGTGTCGAGGGTGATGTTCCGGACCTTGGCTTCGCTTCCGGTGGCGTAGACGTGGACGTTGCCGGCGGCGGAGGCGCTGGTGATACGGGTCAGACCGCTGCCGCCGATCCTGCTCCAGGACGGCTTCCACATCCCGGCGAGGTAGTCGGCGCTCTGGTTGTACAAGGCTCCGTCGGAGCCGACGGCCTGGACCTGGACGGTCTCCCCGACGCGGGCGGCCGCGATGTCCTTGGCGCCGGTGAGGGAGCCGGGGATCTCGCCCCAGACGGTCCAGGTGCCGTTGCGGGTGTCGAAGTCGCGCCCGTAGGCCTTGCCGCCCGCGATCCCGTAGAGGCGGACGAACCGGCCCGCCTTCACACTGGTGAGCCGGGTCAGGCCGGTGACACCGCTCACCGGGGTCCAGGTGTCGTTCCAGCGCCCGGTGTTGTAGTTGCCGACCTGGGTGTGGAGGTCGCCACCGGAGCCGATGATCTGTACGTACAGGACGTTGTCGATCATGCTGGCGGACACGTCCTTGACGCCGCCCGCGCCGCCGGGGATCTCGTACCAGTCGGCCCAGGTGCCGGTCCGCGGGTCGTACTCACGGTCGTAGACCTTGCCGCCCGCGACACCGACGTAGCGGACGATGGCGCCGTGGGCGACGCCGGTGAGCGAGGTGATCGGCGCGCCGCCGATGTCGTTCCACCGGGCGCCGAAGGCTCCGGTGGCCAGGTTGCCGCTCTGGGCGAACATCGTGCTGCTCGCGGCCGCGCCCAGCGTCACCGCCGAAGGCGCGACGGAGACGGCTGCGCTCACGTCCGCGGCGCCGGAGAGGCTGCCCTGGAGCTCCTCGAACGCGCTCCACTCGTCGGTCGCCGTGTTCAGCGCCGCGTTGGTGATCCTTCCGTCGGCGCCGACGGCGTAGAGCTCGACGGAGTCCCCGGACGGGACGCTGGTGATGCGGGTGAGGCCGGAGCCGCCGGCCTTGCGCCACGTCTCGTTCCAGCGGCCGGCGTCGTAGTCGCCGAACTGGGTCCAGATGGCGCCGTCGGAGCCGATGATCTGCACGTGGACGTTGTTGCCGATGGTGCTGGAAGCGATGTCCACGGCTCCGCCGGCGCCGCCCGGGACGGCGCCCCACGCGGTCCACTTGCCGGTCCGGGTGTCGAAGTCGCGGCCGTAGACCTCGCCGCCCCCGATGCCCTGGACCCGGACCGTCGCGCCGGAGACGGCGCTGGTGATGTGGGAGAGCCCGGTGGCCCCGACGGCGGCCCAGGTGTCGTTCCAGCGTCCGGTCCGGTAGTCGGCGGCCTGGGCGTACAGATTGCCCTCCGAGCCGACGATCAGTACGTGGACGGTGTCGCCGACGAGCGCGGCGGTGACGTCCTTGGCGCCCGCGGCGCCGCCCGGGACCTCGCCCCACCCCGACCACCTGCCGGTACCGGTCTCGAAGTCCTGGCCGTAGACCCGGCCGCCGGCGATGGCGTACGCGCGGATCACGTCGCCGTGGCGGACCGTGCTCACCCGGGAGACGTCAAGGCCGTCCACCTTCCCCCAGGACGACCCGAACTCGCCGTAGCCGAGGTCCCCGGACTGGGACCACATCGTCCCGCCGCCCCCGGCGAGCAGGGCGACCTGACCGCCGTTGCGCGGGGCGACGACCTGGTCGATCCACTGGCCGACGTTGTCGGTGCGGGCGGAGACGGCTCCCGTACGGGTCTCCGTCTCGCCCAGGCAGCCGCCCTGCCAGGAGCGGGAGCTGATGGCGACGAGTTCGCCGGCGGTGTCGAGCAGGGGGCCGCCGGTGTCGCCCTTGCACAGGACGTCGGTGCCCTTGCCGGTGACGGCCAGGGTGGTGGAGGTGCTGGAATCGGTGGTGAAGGTGCCGGTGTGGAGCTTCTCCGGGGCCCACTCGGTCTTCGTCCGCCCGAACCCCGCGGCTGTCAACTCGGCCCCGATCGCCGGAGCGCCGGTGGCACGCTTGACAGGGGCGATGTCGGTGACGGGGGAGGCCAGACGGGCCAGGACCAGATCGCGGTCGGCGGCGCTCGCGGAGACCTCCACGATCCGGCGGGTCTGGCCCCCGGCGAAAGTGGCCGTGGTCCGCGCGGCGGGCTTCCCGGCCTTGACGGTCTCACCGGGCGCGGCGGCCAGGCAGGACGCGGCGGTCAGGACCCAGCGGGCGCTCACCAGCGTGGCGGTGCAGGCACGGCTGTCGGCCTCGTCGCCGACGGTCAGCCTCGCGGCGTAGGCATACGTGCCGGCACCGGCTCCGGGGCCCGCGAGGGCCCGGGCGGAGCCGGCCGAGACCAGGCTCGCGGCGACCGCCGTGGCGGTGACGAGCAGGCAGGTCATGCGCACCGAACGGGGACGGGACTCAGACATGGGATTTCCTTCGTGAAGGGCGCTCCGCGGCGGCGCGCCGGTGTCCGCCGGGCCCGAGGGCCGCGCGGACACCCGGCAACGCGCGTGACGGGGGATCACCCGGAGGTGAGGCGTGGCGGGCGGTCAAGCCGCCCGCCCTGCCGTCACGGGGTCCAGGTGGCGGTGACGGCGAGGCTGCCCGGGGCGGCCGGCAGGCCCTGGAGGGGGACCGTGACGGGGGTGTCCCAGGTGCGGTTGGCGTGCCGGATGGTGTGCAGCGCCTTGTCATCGGCCGTGGTGACGGCCAGCTGGAACTCGCCGTTGACGGAGGCCGCGGCCACGGACTCGGCGGTGACGGTGCCGAGGATGGGCTTCAGGTCACCGAGGGGCGACCAGGAGCCGTCGGCGTAGCGGATGGCGTGGTACTGGTGGGCGCCGTTGTCGGTGGCGAGGACGATCTGGGCGTCGTTTCCGGTGCCGGCCAGGGTGATCCCGCTGATGGGGCCGGTGGAGCCGAGCGCGCCGGCGACGTCACCCCATCCGGTCCAGTGGCCGGTGGTGTTGCGGACGGTGTGGTAGGCCTTGCCGCCGCTGACGGCGGCGACCTGGAGCTGGCCTCCCGTGCTGGTCACGGCCGCGGTCGTGACGTTGCCGATCGGTCCGACGACACCCGCGACGTCACCGAAGGGGGTCCAGTGGCCGGCGGCGTTGCGGACGGTGTGGAAGACCTTGCCACCGGCGACGGCGACGACGTGGAGGTCGTAGCCGATGTTGACGGCGGTCACCTGGGTGAGGTCGGCCAGGGCGCCGGTCTCCCCGAAGACGTGGCCGAACGAGCCCCACGTACCGTCCTCCTTGCGGATGGTGTGGAACAGGTCGCCGCTGCCGCTGATGGCCAGGACGTGGGTGTCGCCGTTCATGCCGACGACGGCGGAGGAGCGGATGCCGCCGAGGTTCCCGGCCTTGGTCTGGATGTCGGTGAACCCGGTCCAGGAACCGTCGGGCAGCCGGATGCCCTGGTAGACGCTGTTACCGGACTGCACGGCGGTGGCCGTCTTCCAGCCGGAGGTCCGCGAACGGTGCTCGTCGATCCACTCGCCCAGGTCGTCCGTGCGGGCGGAGACGGCGCCCGTACGGGTCTCCGTGGCGGGGACTTCGAGGCAGCCGCCCTGCCAGGAGCGGGAGTTGACGCCGACGAGTTCGCCGGCGGCGTTGAGGAGCGGGCCGCCGGTGTCGCCCTTGCACAGGACGTCGGTGCCCTTGCCGGTGACGGCCAGGGTGGTGGAGGTGCTGGAATCGGTGGTGAAGGCGCCGGTGTGGAGCTTCTCCGGGGCCCACTCCGTCTTCGTCCGCCCGAACCCCGCCGCCGTCAGCTCGGCCCCGGCCGCGGGGGCGGCGGTGGCGCGCTTGACGCCCGCGATGCCGGTCGCGGGGGTAGTCAGGCGGGCCAGGACCACATCGCGGTCGGTGCGCGGGGCGAGCTCGCTGACCTCGACGGTCCTCGCGTCGCCGAGGGTGACGACCGTCTTGAGGGCCGGCTTCCCGGCCGGGACCTCGGCGCCCGGCGTGGCGCCGAAGCAGCTCGCGGCGGTCAGGACCCAAGAGGCGTCGACGAGCGTGCCCGTGCAGCCACGGCTGTTCGTCTCGTCGCCGATGTTCAGCTTCACGGTGTACGCGTGCTGGTCGGCCGGGGCCTCGGGGCCGTGGAGGGCCACGGCGGGTCCGGCCGACACCAGCCCCGCGGCGAGCGCGGTGGCCGTGGCGAGCAGGCAGGTCATCTGCGCGGTGCGCGGACGGAGGGCATGCATGAGGAACTTCCTTGCGAATCGGGGGTCGGTGCGCAGGCGCGTCGGAGGGCGACGGCGGCGCGTGTGGCCCGAGGGCGGCCGGAATCCGGCGCGGGCCTCGAAGGTGCTCGATCGAGGCCGTCCCGCGCGATGTCGACGGCCGGCCCGTGGAACGGGGGTTACTTGGCTGCGACGA
>NZ_LWBU01000378.1:0-52759 GCF_001646665.1 Streptomyces noursei
CCCGCCCCCGCCCCGCGGCGGCGGGACCCGGACATGACGAGGGCCCGCACCGTTCGCTTCCGGCGCGGGCCCTTCCGTCTTGCGTCAGCGGACCGGAGTCCCCTGCGGCTGCGGGGCGATGCCCAGCGCCGTGGTGTACTGCGACAGCACCAGCTTGCCGACCGCCGGGTAGGCGCCCAGCGCCTCGGCCACCGGGCAGTCCGCCGCCTTCGCCGCGTCCTCCAGCAGCCCTTCGGCCAGCTCCGGGCCGATCAGGTACGGAGCCAGCGCCAGCTGCGCCGAACCGGAGCCGCGCAGCTGCTCGGCGACCGCCGCCACCGAGCCCTCCTGGTCCAGCGCGGCCGCCATCACCGGCACGGCGAGGCGCGCGGCCAGCAGCATGCCGGTGATCCCGGCCGCCTGCACGGCCTCCTGGCCGCCGACCGTGGCCAGCACGATGCCGTCGGCCGCCGTGGCGACCGTGAACAGCCGTGCCCGGTCGGCGCGGGCGAGGCCGGCCTCCGACAGGCGGACGTGCAGTGCCTCCGCGAGCAGCGGGTGCGGCCCCAGCACGTCGGTCAGCTCGGCGGACGCGCCGCTGTCCGCGACGGCCTGCCGTATCCGGTCGGTCAGGGCGCTGTCCGGGCCCGCCAGGAGCGGCACCACGACGGCGGCCGGGCCCTGGGGCTCGGCAACCTCGCGGCCGGCGGCCCTGGCCAGCTCGTACCGCTCGACCCGCAGGGCCGCGGCCCGCGCCAGTACGGCCGAGAGCCTCGGGTACTCGGACTCGTCGCCGTCCAGGAAGCCGATCGCGGCCTCCAGGCCGGGCAGCTCGGAACGAGCGATGCTCACGACCTCTTCGGCCAGGCTGCGGACAGCGGCGGAAGGAGTGCCGGGAACGGCGAGAACGAGCGCGGGCGCGCCCTCGGGGGCCGCCACGGGTTCGGGGCGACGGTGCCGCCCGGACTGTCGGGGTCGCGGCATTCGTACAGGCAGGCCGGAAGCGGGCCCAGTGGGGGAGCTCATGGCGCCGCATGCTACTGGCTTTACCTGCTCCGACGCTTGGGGAGGGGGCGGTCAGGCGCCCTCTGTCCTGCTATGTCCGAGTCGTCGGACGGAGGGTGGTTGTCTCCAGCATGCCCGGCTCGCGGGGCAGCCGGAGTTCGTCCTCCGCGAGGGCCGCCGCGACGGCCAGCGCGCCGTCGAGCGGGTCTCCGGCGGCGGGCACCACGCGTGCGTGCGGTACGTGCTCCGCCAGTTCGGCGCGCACCGGCACGAGGAGCGGGTCGCCCATCCGGAACAGCCCGCCCGTCAGTGCGACTTCGCGGTCCTGGCCGCCCGGGCAGACGGCGGCCGCGGCCTCAGCGACGTGCCGGGCCGCCCCCGCCAGGATGCCGGCCGCCACCGGGTCGCCCTCCGTGGCGCAGCGGGCCACCTCGGGCGCGAACGAGGCGAGTACGGCGGGCCGGTCGGGGCGCGGGTAGAGCAGGCCGGGGAGGGCCGCCGGGGGGCCGAACACGGCCCGGACGCGCGCCAGCAGGGGCGCCGACCCGCCGCGCCGGCCGTCGTGGGCCCGCAGGGCGGCCTCCAGCCCGGCGCGGCCGATCCACGCCCCGCTGCCGCAGTCGCCCAGCAGGTGCCCCCAGCCGTCCGCGCGGCGCCAGCCGGACAGGTCGGTGCCGAGCGCGATCAGTCCGGTGCCCGCGGCGACGACCGCCCCGGGCCGCTGACCGAGCGCCCCGGCGTAGGCGGTCACGGCGTCGGCGGCCAGCGCCAGCGAGGTCACCCCCAGCGAACGGCGCAGCGCCCGCGGCAGGACGGCGCGCAGTTCGTCCCCGAGCGTCGCCATGCCCGCCGCGCCGATCGCCACCGCCGCGAGCGGGCCGGCACCGGCCCGCTCCAGCAGGCCCTCGGCCGCCGGGACGAGCCGCTCCAGCAGGTGCTGCGCGTCGATCCCGCCCGCACCGGTGCGCACCGGCTCCGCGAACGCCGCGCTCTCGACGACGCGCACGCCGCCGGTACCCCGGCCGCGCGCCGCGGTTCCGCGGTCGCTCCCGGCATAAGCGCCGGGTGCGGGCCCCGGCGGGGCGCCCGCACCCGGCCCGCTCCCGGGCGTGGGCGTGCCGAGCGCGATCCGCAGCCCGGAGCCGCCGGAGTCGACCCCCAGCACCCAGGTGCCGGCGCTCACCCGCCGCTCCGGGGACGGATCACGGGAGCCGCCAGTCGATCGGCTCCGCGCCCTGCCGGACGAGCAGTTCGTTCGTCCGGCTGAACGGCCGGGACCCGAAGAAGCCCCGGTCCGCCGACATGGGGGACGGGTGGGCCGACTCGATGGCGGGCAGGTCGCCGAGCAGGGGGCGGAGGTTGCGGGCGTCCCGGCCCCACAGCACGGAGACCAGCGGCTTGCCGCGCGCCACCAGTGCCTTGATGGCCTGTTCGGTCACCTCTTCCCAGCCCTTGCCGCGGTGTGCGGCCGGCTTGCGGGGCGCCGTCGTCAGCGCCCTGTTGAGCAGCAGCACCCCCTGCCGGGTCCAGGGCGTGAGGTCCCCGTTGGAGGGCCGGGGCAGCCCCAGGTCCGCGTTCATCTCCCGGAAGATGTTCTCCAGACTGCCCGGCAACGGCCGGACCTCCGGGGCGACGGAGAAGCTCAGCCCCACCGCGTGCCCCGGGGTCGGATACGGGTCCTGGCCGACGATGAGGACCCGCACCTCGTGGAACGGTTGCTGGAACGCCCGCAGCACATTCGGCCCGGAGGGCAGATAGGTGCGTCCGGCGGCGATCTCCGTACGGAGGAAGTCACCCATTCCGGCGATGCGTTCGGCCACGGGTGCGAGGGCCTCGGCCCACCCCGGCTCGACGATTTCTTTCAAGGGTCGTGCTGCCACGGCCGTCACTCTACTGGCGCAACGGGGACGTCCCTCACCCGATCACCGCCGCCCGCACGCACAGCACGTCCGGCAGGTGGGAGGCGAGCAGCCGCCAGCTGTCGCCGTCGTCGGCGCTGGCGTACAACTCGCCGTTGCGATTGCCGAAGTAGACCCCGGCCGGGTCCGCGTCGTCCGTGCACATAGCGTCGCGCAGCACCGTGCCGTAGTGGTCGCCTTCGGGCAGGCCGGCCGTGAGGGCCTCCCAGCCGCCGCCCGCGTCGCTCGTGCGGTAGACCCGGCACCGCCGCTGGGCGGGCACCCGGTCGGAGTCGGCCGTGATCGGGAAGACGTACGCCACGTCGGCGCGGTGCGGGTGGGCGACCGTCGCGAAGCCGAAGTCCGAGGGCAGGCCCTCGCCGATGTCCGTCCACTCCGCGCCCGCGTCGTCGCTGCGGTACACCCCCCAGTGGTTCTGCAGGTAGAGCCGGTCCGGGTCGCCCGCGTCCTGCGCGATCTTGTGCACGCACTGCCCGAAGGCCGGGTTCGGGTCGGGCAGGAAGACCGCGGACACCCCGCGGTTGGACGGTGACCAGGTCCCGCCGCCGTCCCGGGTGCGGAACACCCCGGCCGTCGACACCGCGACCGTCACCGCGTCCGGGTCCCTGGGGTCGGTCACGACCGTGTGGAGCCCTTCGCCGCCCCCGCCCGGCACCCACTGCGACCGGGTCGGGTGCTCCCACAGCGGACGCACCAGCTCGAAGCTCTCGCCGCCGTCCTCCGAGCGGAACAGGGCGGCGGGCTCGGTGCCCGCGTAGACCACGCCGGGCGCCGCGGGGCCGGCCGGGTGCAGCTGCCACACCCGCTCCAGTGAAGCGCCCGTGTCCTTGGGGAACTTCACCGCCGGCCGCACCGGCTCGGTCCACGTGGAGCCCAGGTCGTCGGAGTGGAACACCGACGGGCCCCAGTGGGTGCTGTCCCCGCCGGCGAGCAGCCGGGGCGAGGTCCCGCGCATGTCGATGCCGATCGCGTACACGGCCTGGGCATTGAAGTGCGGGCCCTCGAACTCCCACCGGCCGCCGTGCCTGCGGCCGATGAACAGTCCCTTGCGAGTCCCTACGGTCAGTAGCACGTCGGTCATCGCCGACACCTCCTGGACGCCTTTGTCGCGGATACGGGCCAGTCTGCACCCACCCACTGACAGTGGCGCCCGAAGGCGGCGTTTCCCCAGGTCAGACGGAGCGGTGGTACTGGTCGGGCACGTGCACCGCGCCCCCCAGCTCCCGCGCCGCGTGCCGCGCCCAGGAGGGGTTGCGCAGCAGCTCGCGGCCGAGCAGCACCGCGTCGGCCTCACCGTTGGTGACGATCTTCTCGGCCTGGCGCGCCTCGGTGATGAGTCCGACGGCGGCGACCGGCAGACCGGTCTCCTCCTTCACCCGGGCGGCGAAGGGCACTTGGTAGCCCGGGCCGACCGGGATGCGGGCGTCCGGCGCGTTGCCGCCGGACGACACGTCGAGCAGGTCGACGCCGTGCTCCTGGAGCAGGGCGGCGAGGCGCACGGTGTCGTCGGCCGTCCAGCCGGCCCGGTCCTCCAGCCAGTCGGTGGCCGAGATGCGGAAGAACAGCGGAAGCTCCTCGGGCCACACCTCCCGCACTGCGTCGACGACCTCCAGGGCGAAGCGCGTCCGGTTGTCGAACGAGCCGCCGTAGGCGTCCGTGCGGTGGTTGCTGTGCGGGGAGAGGAACTGGCCGATGAGGTAGCCGTGCGCGCCGTGGATCTCGACGACCTCGAAGCCCGCCGCCAGCGCGCGCCGCGCCGCCGCCGCGAACAGGCCCACGATCTCCCGGATCTGTTCCACGGTCAGCTCGTCGGGCACCGGGTGGCCGTCCGCGAACGGCACGGGGCTCGGGGCGACCGGCTGCCAGCCGTGCTCGTCGGCGCCCACGGGGGCGCCGCCCCGCCAGGGCCGGTCCGTCGACGCCTTGCGCCCGGCGTGGCCGATCTGGATGCCGGGCACGGTGCCCTGGCTCTTCAGGAAGTCGCTGATCCGGCGCAGCGCCTCGGCCTGGGTGTCGTTCCAGATGCCGAGGTCGTAGGGGCTGATGCGGCCCTCGGGGGCCACCGCGGTCGCCTCCAGCAGGATCAGTCCGGTGCCGCCGGCGGCGCGGGCCGCGTAGTGGGCGAAGTGCCAGTCGTGCGCCACACCGGCGTTCGGGCCGGTCGCCTCCGCGCTGTACTGGCACATGGGTGCCATCCAGACGCGGTTGGGGACGGTCAGCGACCGGAGGGTGCGGGGCTCGAACAGCGCGCTCATGGTGGACTCCATTCGGAGGGGGCCGGTGTGCCACTCGTACGATAACCTTCGTAGTACGGCGACTGTCAAACTACGAGGAGGATCGTACGATGGAGGCAACCGAGGAACTGGAGCCGCCGTGACCACCGCGATCAGCCCGCGCGAGCTCGCGCACCCCGCGCGCGACGAGATCCGTCTCGAAGGCGTGCTCCACGCCCTGTCCGACCCCATGCGGCTGCGCGTCGTCCGGGAACTGGCCGCCGCGGGCGCGGAGGTGTCCTGCTCGTCCATCGAACTGCCGGTCACCAAGTCGACCACCACGCACCACTTCCGGGTGCTCCGCGAGAGCGGCGTCATCCGCCAGACGTACCGCGGCACGGCCAAGATGAACGGCATCCGCCGTGCCGACCTGGACGCGCTGTTCCCCGGCCTCCTCGACACGGTGCTGTCCGCCGCCGGACAGCAGGCCGCCCGTCTGGGAACCCCCTGACGGGGCGCCCGGGGGGAGCGGCGCGGACGCTCAGTCCTGGCCGGCGGCCGCGAGAAGGCCGGACCAGTCGGGGATCTTGACCGAGCCGCGCCCCAGGGTGTGGCCGAGGGCCGCCTCCGCCTGCTCGATGGAGAGCCAGCCGGGCCATTCCACCGGCCGGTGGCCCCACGCGCGCAGCGTGGCGAGCGGATCGGCCGCCACGGTGCGCCGGGCCAGCGCCGGGGCGTCCGCGAGGAGCGAGCCGGCCGTCTCCTTGGCGCACGGCCGATTGGTGCCGATCACGCCGGTCGGGCCGCGCTTGATCCACCCGGCGACGTACTCGCCCGCCGACGGCACCCCGTCCCGCAGCACCCGCCCCGCCGCGTGCGGCACCGTCCCCCGCGACGCGTCGAACGGCAGGCCCTCCAGCGGCACCCCCCGGTAGCCGACCGCCCGCAGCACCAGCTGCGCCTCGATGTCCTCGTACGCCCCCGTCCCGCGCACACCGCCCGCACCGTCCGGAACCGTGCGCTCGAAACGCACCCCGGCCGCACGTCCGCCCCGCTCCAGCACCTCCACCGGCCGCAGGAAGAACCGCAGCCGGATGACCCGCTCCCGGGGCTCCGGGCCGGTGGCCTCCGCCCAGGCGCGCACCACCTCCACGTTGCGCCGGCTGACTGCGGGGAGCCCCGCCGGATCGGCGTACGCCGGGTCGAGCGCCAGGTCGGCCGGCTCCACCTCGACGCGGGCCTGCGGCATCGCCCCGAGCTCGCGCAGCTCCTTGGTGGTGAACTTGGCCTGCGAAGGACCCCGCCGCCCCACCATGTGCACCTCCCGCACCCGGCTGGCGGCCAGCGCGCCGAGCGCGGCCTCCGGCACGTCGGTGGGGTGCAGCTCCCCGGGCCCGCGCGCCAGGATCCGTGCCACGTCCACGGCCACGTTGCCCACACCGATCACCACGGCCGACCGGGCGCCCAGGACGAAGGCGTCCGGCGTGGCGTCCGGATGGGCGCTGTACCAGGAGACGAAGTCGGTCGCCGAACAACTGCCGGGCAGGTCCTCGCCGGGTACCCCGAGGTGCCGGTCCCGCGCCGCGCCGACGCAGTAGACGACGGCGTGGTACAGCTCCAGCAGCCGCGCGGGCGTCACCCCGTGACCGCCCACCTCGACGTTGCCCACGAAGCCGATCCGCTCGTGCTCCAGCACCGTGCGGAGGTTGTTCTGCAGGGACTTGATCTTCTCGTGGTCCGGGGCGACCCCGTAGCGGACGAGGCCGTACGGGCACGGCAGCCGGTCCAGGACGTGCACGCGCACGTCCGGCACCGCGGTCTGCTCGACGAGGGACTGGGCGGTGTAGACCCCGCTGGGCCCGGAACCGACGACGGCGACACGAAGCACGGCTGCGCTCCTTCCCGCAGGGACTCCCAGCATGGCACCGCCGGGCTCCGCGCGGGAGGCGCCGGGACCCGTGTTCACGGTGCCGGATGCGCAGGATCGCGCATGTGTGTATACGGCCCCAAATGATGATCTTAGGGTCCATACCGCCTCCCGGCCACCCGGCCGGCGGCGCCGGGCCCCCGGGACCATCACCGCCGCCGGCCGGCCGGCGGTGGTCCGTCACATGGACCGCATCCGGTCGATCTCGGCCGTCTGCTGGGCGATCACGTCATTGGCCATCTCCTCCACCTGGACGTTGTTCCCCTGCGACAGCACCTCGCCCGCCATGGTGACCGCACCCTGGTGGTGGGTGATCATCAGTTTCAGGAACATTTCATCGAAGGCCGCTCCCCGCGCGCCCCGCAACTGCGCCAGCTGTGCCCCGGTGGCCATCCCGGGCATCGTGCCGTGGTCATGACCGGTGTGCGGCCGCGGCCCGCCGTTGTTCGCCAGCCACCCCTTCATCGCCCCGATCTCCGGCTGCTGGGCCGCCGCTATGCGGGCCGCCACCTGCTTCACCCCGGTGGAGGCCGCGCGTTCCGCGGCGAGCGCGGTCATCTCCAGCGCCTGACCGTGATGGACGATCATCATCTGGACGTAGGTGAAGTCCGACCCGTTGGGCGTGTCGGGCGGTACGGCCCTGCGCGCCTCCTCCGGGGAGAGCGTCCGCGCGGGTTCGCCCGGCTTCCCGGGGGCCAGGACGGACGGGCCGCCGCTCCCGCGCGCCGCCCCGGCCCGGGGTCCGTCCTCCGTCTCCGCGGGGTCCGGCTCGCAGCCCGTCAGGGCGAGTACGGCGGTCAGGACGGCCGCCGCCGCCACACTTGCGCTGCGCTTCAACACCCGGACCTCCAGGGACGTGTGACATGGCCGGAACCGTCGCCGTACGCGAACACCCGTATGAAGTCTCTGTTGCCATCTGTTGAGATGTGCATGCTAAGGAAGATACTGCCGGGGTCCAGGACCCGTTCAGCTTCGAACGGAAACAAGGGAGGACGACGCAGTGACCCCGTTGCGCACCACTCACGTGCGACGCAGACGTCTTGGCGTGGCCACCGCCGCTGCCGGACTGCTCGCGGCACTCCTGACAGCCGGCCCCGCGGCCGCCGTGCCCGACCCCGGAGACGCTCCCGCCCCACCGGGCACGGTCTCCGCACAGGACCGGGCGGAAGCCCGCGCGGCCATCGGTTCCGGCGAGATCCCCGCCGTCGACCAGGTCGTCCACAGCGCCAACATCACCCACCTCGCCAACGTCCCGCGCGAGGGCTTCACCGGCATCAACTCGGACCTGGCCTTCCAGGGCAAGTACGCCTTCGCCGGCAACTACGACGGCTTCCGGATCTTCGACATCAGCACGCCGTCGGCCCCGAAGACCGTCGCCCAGGTCCTCTGCCCGGGCTCCCAGAACGACATATCCGTCTCCGGGAACCTGCTCTTCCTCTCCACCGACTCCTCGCGCAGCGACAACTCCTGCACCAGCACCACGCAGCCCGCGACCGAGAAGTCCTCCTGGGAGGGCATGAAGATCTTCGACATCACGGACAAGCGCAACCCCAAGTACGTCGCCGCCGTCGAGACCGCCTGCGGTTCGCACACCCACACCCTGGTCCCCGAGCGCAGGAACGTGTACGTCTACGTCTCCTCGTACTCGCCCAACGCCGCCTTCCCCGACTGCCGGCCGCCGCACGACGGAATCTCGGTCATCAAGGTGCCGCGCAAGGCCCCGGAGAAGGCGGCCGTCGTCAACTTCCCCGTCCTCTTCCCCGGGGAGGGCCCCGACGGCGGCGGCAACCCCGGCGCGCCCACCAACCCGGGCGTCTCCAAGACCACCGGCTGCCACGACATCACCGTGCTGCCCTCCAAGGACCTGGCGGCCGGGGCCTGCATGGGCGACGGCATCCTGTTCTCCATCAAGGACCCGGAGAACCCCAAGGTCATCGACCAGGTCCAGGACAACGTCAACTTCGCCTTCTGGCACTCCGCCACCTTCAACCAGAAGGCCGACAAGGTCGTCTTCACCGATGAGCTGGGCGGCGGCGTGGGTGCCACCTGCAACGAGCGCACCGGCCCGAACCGCGGCGCCGACGGCATCTACGACATCGTCGGCAAGGGCGACAAGCGCAAGCTCGTCTTCCGCAGCTACTTCAAGATCGACCGATACCAGGCGGACACCGAGAACTGCGTCGCCCACAACGGCTCGCTCATCCCGGTCAAGGGCAGGGACCTCATGGTCCAGGCCTGGTACCAGGGCGGCGTCTCGGTGTGGGAGTTCACCGACTCGTCCAGGCCCAGGGAGATCGCCTACTTCGAGCGCGGTCCGCTCAGCACCGAGAAGCTGGTGACCGGCGGCTCCTGGTCGGCGTACTACTACAACGGCCACATCTACTCGAACGACGAGATCAAGGGTCTCGACGTGCTGAGACTCGACGACCGCCGCACCGACCCGGCGAAGCGGGTGCGCATGCACGAGCTGAACGTGCAGACGCAGCCGGACTACTTCGAGGACTTCGACGACGACTTCGGCGACGACTGACCCGGGCCGACGGCCGTGCCACCGGGCGGCTGCCCGCCCGGTGGCACACCGAGCTCCCAGTCCAGCCCGTACCGCTGGAACAGCTCCGCCCGCAGCCGGGCGGGCGCCATCGGCACCCCGGGCAGCAGGACGGCGAAGACCGCCCCCATCAGCAGCGCCCGCAGCAGCGGATAGTCCGCGTCCACGTCGCGCGACCCGTACCGGTCCACCGTGTCCCGCAGCAGGAACGCCAGCCGCTGCTGCTCCGGACCCTGCACGAACCCCTCCGCCTGGAGGATGCCGGCCATGTGCGTACGCATCAGCAGCGGCTGCTCCACCGCCAGCCCCAGGATGGCGTCGATGGCCCGCGCCAGCCGCTCCCGCCCGTCCTCGCTGCGCGGCTCCCGCTCCAGCGCGGCCTCCAGGGTCAGGTGCATCAGCCGGTGCACCGCCGACTGGAGCAGCTGCCGCTTGCCCGGGAAGTAGTACGAGACCAGCCCGCGCGCCGAACCGGCCCGGTCCGCGATGTCGGCCAGCGTCGTCGCCTCGTACCCGCGTTCGGCGACCAGCTCCACGGTCGCCTGCAGCAGACGCTCCCGCGAACGCCGCCGCAACTCTTCGTTGACCGATGCGCTGCGCGGGGACATGCTTAACTCCTGCGTTGACTGGCTCACAGCCAATATACTCAGGGCATGTCGGCCGGACCGGGCGACGCGGGGGATCGTCCGGTCCGGCGGGCCTGCGCGTACGTCCCCGGGGGCGGAACCGCTCGGAAACCGGACGCCGTGTCCGGCCCCGCGGACGCCTTGCGGCCCCGGCTCAGTCCTGGTGCGCCAGGTCCCCGCGGTTCTCCGCCCGTGCGAGCCTCCGCTCGTACGCGAGCACGGCGAGTGCCACCAGGCACACTCCCAGCAGCCAGCCCCCCAGTACGTCCGAGGCCCAGTGCACGCCCAGATACACCCGGGTGAGGCCGACCCCGAGCACCGAGACGGCGCCGACGACGAGCACGGCGGTCCGCGGGCCCCGGCCCACGCCGAAACGGGACAGCAGCCACAGGGCCAGCCCGCAGGTGACCGCCGCCGTCATCGCGTGGCCCGACGGGAAGGCCGCGAAGTGCGCCGTATCCACCGGATCCGGCCACCACGGCCGGTCCCGGCCCACCGCCGCCTTCAGCACCTGCTGCACCGCGGAACCGAGCGCGCTCACCACGCCCGTCCACACCGCCAGCAGCCGCTCGCCATGCCACCACAGCCACACCACGCCCACCGCCACCAGGACGCGCATCGTCCACGGATCCCACACCCAGTCGCTGAGGATCCGGTTGGTCCCGGCGATCGCCGGGCTGCGGACGGCCGAGTCGTGCAGCGCGTCCGCCACCATCCGGTCGAACGAGATCAGGGGGCCCCACTCGGCCGCGACCAGCCCCAGGAGCACGGCCGAGAGGACACCGGACCAGAGGGCCACCACCGAGGCGTGACGGGAGTGGGCGGGGGATCGTGTGGGGGGTTGTGTGGGGGAGTGCATGGGGTGATCCTCCCCGGCCTTCGCCGCCCCATGTCCCTACGCCCCGCGGCCGGCCGTCCCGGAACCCCGGTCCTGCTCCGGCCGGGCTTCCGGTCACCCGGCTGCTCGCCGCCCGGCCACCGGCCGGCCCGGTCACCCGGCTGCTCGCCCGCCGGCTACCCGAGCGTCCGCAGCGCCGGTACGAAGGCCACCAGGAGCGGCACCACCGGCACCAGCGCCGCCGCGGCCGTCAGGCGCAGGCGCCGCCCGGCCGTGAGGCGGGGCTCGGCGGTCAGCAGACGGTGCACCCGGTGCGGCAGCTGGGCGTCGGCGGCGGGACACGGGCCGAACACCCCGCGGTCCTCGTTCAGTTCCACCAGGGCGAGCGCGATCGTCAGCCGCCCGTACCGCCTGGACGCCACGTCGTCCGCGGCCAGCTCCACGAGCCGGTGCATCTCGTCCCGGAACGCCGCGAAGACCGGGATCTGCGGGAACCCGGTCGCCAGCGCCGCCGAGCAGTGCAGCAACCAGTCGTGCCGGGCGCGCGCGTGACCCTGCTCGTGGGCGAGGACCGCGTCGAGCTGATGGCCCTTCAGCCGGCGCAGCGCGGCCGTGGTGACCACCAGCCGCGGCGCCGCGCCGGGCAGCCACCAGGCGTCCGGCCGCTCGCCCTCCAGCAGCACCAGAGGGTCCGCCCCCGGGTCCTCGCCCGGCAACAGCGGTGAGCGCACGAGGAGTTCGGCCCGCCTGCGCCGGTGCCGCGCCCGGGCACGGCGCACCTCCCGGGTGAGCATCGCCCCGGTCCACAGGCCGCCGCACGCCAGCAGCACCGCGAGCACGGCGGACCACGGCCCGTGGGCGCCCAGTTGGTACGCCTCGACCACCGCGCGCGGAGCGGGCGCGAAGACGTGCCCGCGCACCGCCTGCCAGGCGGCCGCCGCGCTGAAGGTCATCGACAGCGCGAAGCAGAGCAGGACCGCGGCCACCACGCACTGCCACACCCACAGCGCCACGACCGGCTCGCGCTCCGGCCATTCGACCCGCGCCAGCAGACGCGGAGCCGCCACGGCGGTGACAAGGCCGAGCCCGAGCAGCGCGAGGGAGACCAGCATGCCCTCACCATAGGAGCGGCGGACTACCCACCGGTATGGCCTGGCACGTCAAGTGACGCACACCACGGAATCCGCGGCGCGGCGCCGCGGATTCCGCACCGCTCACACGGTGACCAGCATCGCCAGCATGGCCAGGCCCATCGACACCCGGCACGCCAGGGCGACCTCCGGCCCCGCCCACCGGCCGCCACCGGTCCCACCGCCGGTGCCGGCCACCGGCACGACCGGCCCCGCCGGCCCCGCGGGCACCAGCCGCAGGCCGGTCACCAGCACGTACACCGTGTAGTACGCGAGGAGGGCGCCCGTCACCAGGGGCGTACCGCCGGCCGTGGCGCCCGCCGCCGTGTGCGCCCCGTGCGCCCCGGCGGCGCCTCCGGACATCGCGACCGCCATGTACACCATGGCCAGCGACCCCACCAGGTGGTGCAGGTGGTGCCCCGCGCCGCCCAGGGCCGCCCACAGCGCGCGCAGCGACGCGGCGCCGAACACCACCGCGTACACCGCCCAGGCCCACCCCGGCGGCGCGAGCACCGCCGCGGGCACCGCCATGACGGCCATGCCGAAGCCCATCAGGGCCTCGTCCAGCGCCGCCCGGCGCTCGGCCCCCGTACCGCTCCTCGTCCGCGCCAGGCAGTAGGCACCCGCCACCAGGCACAGTGCCACCAGCAGCCAGCCGGACATCGCAGGTCCGTGCACGACGTACCTCCCCCTCGACGAGACGGCTCCTGGGACGATGCCCGGACCCGTGAGGGTGCACGCGAGCGCAGGGGCGTACAGGGGGAGCGTGGGCGGGGCGCGTTAGGCTCCGCCCGGGACCGCAGGCACGAGGGAGAACAGCCATGGACACCGCACCGCCCAGGACCGCGGACGCACTGACCTACCGGGACGCCGACGAGGCCGACGTGCCCGCGCTGGTCGCCCTGATCGAGTCGGCGTACCGGGGCGACTCCAGCCGCGCGGGCTGGACGACCGAGGCGGACATCCTGGAGGGGCAGCGCACCGATCCGGAGGGCGTCCGCGACGTCATCGCCGCGCCCGGCTCCCGCCTCCTCGTGGTCGAGCACGGCGGCGAGCTCGTCGCCTGCTGCCAGCTGGAACACCGCGGTGACGCCGCCTACTTCGGGATGTTCGCCGTGCGGCCCGGCCTCCAGGGCGGCGGCCTGGGGCGGCGCGTCATCGCGGAGGCGGAGCGGCTCGCCGCGGCCGAGTGGGGCGCGCGCGAGATGCACATGACGGTGATCTCGGTCCGGGACGAGCTGATCGCCTGGTACGAGCGCCGGGGCTACCGCCGTACGGGACGGATGACGCCGTTCCCGTACGGCGACGAGCGCTTCGGCCTGCCGCGGCGCGACGACCTGGAGTTCGAGCTCCTGGTGAAGGAGATCGCGCCGGGCCTCCCGGACGCTCCCTAGGCGGCGGGCGCCGGCCCGTCCGCGTCGCCCGTCGGCGGCGCCGGATCGGCCATGCGGCTCCCGGGCGGCCGGTCCATGGCGCCCGGCTTGCCCAGCGAGCCCGGCCGGCCGGGCTGCTCCGGCGGCTCCGCGCCGCCGCCCGGCTCCTCGGTGTGGAAGGCCAGCCGGCCGTCCCCGGCCGTCACCCGCACCCGGGAGCCCTCCGGGAGCCGTCCGTCCAGCAGCAGGCGCGACAGGTGGTTGTCGACCTCGCGCTGGATCGTGCGCCGCAGCGGGCGCGCCCCGTACTCGGGCTGGTGGCCGCGGCGCGCGATCCAGTCGACGGCGGCCGGGTCGAACTCGACCGTGAGGTGCTGTGCCCGCATCCGGCGCCGGGTCTCCTCCAGCAGCAGATCGGTGATGCGCCGCAACTGGTCCTCGTCGAGGCGCCGGAAGAGGACGATCTCGTCGATGCGGTTGAGGAACTCGGGGCGGAAGTGCTCGCGCAGCGGCCTCAGCGCCCGCTCCCGCATCGCGTCGTCCTCCGACCCCGAGTCGGCGGCGCCGAAGCCGACCACGCCGCGGCCGGTGCCGATCGCCTCGGAGCCGAGGTTGCTGGTCATCACGATGACGGTGTTCTTGAAGTCGACCGTGCGGCCCTGCGAGTCGGTGAGCCGCCCGTCGTCCAGCACCTGGAGCAGGACGTTGAACACGTCCGGGTGGGCCTTCTCGACCTCGTCCAGCAGCAGCAGCGAGTACGGGTGGCGGCGCACCGCCTCGGTGAGCTGGCCCGCCTCCTCGTGCCCCACGTACCCGGGCGGGGCGCCGACCAGCCGGCTGACGGTGTGCCGCTCCTGGAACTCGCTCATGTCCAGGCGGACCATGCGGTCCTCGCTGCCGAACAGCGCGTCCGCGAGCGCCCTGGCCAGCTCCGTCTTGCCCACGCCTGTCGGGCCGAGGAAGAGGAAGCTGCCGATCGGGCGCCGGGGGTCGGCGAGACCGGCGCGGGAGCGCAGCACGGCCTGCGAGACGGCGGTGACCGCCTCGTCCTGCCCGACGACCCGCCGGCGCAGGTGGTCCTCCAGGCCCAGCAGCCGTTCCTTCTCCTCCTGGGTGAGGCTGCTGACCGGAATGCCGGTCTGCCGGCTCACCACCTCGGCGATGTCCTCCGCCGTCACCTCGGCGACGACGCCGTCGCCGGCCGGCCGCGCCACGCGCCCGGCCTTGATGCGCTCGGTGACGTCCTGGATGCGGTCGCGCAGCTCCATCGCCTTCTCGTACTGCTCGGCCGCCACCGCCTGGTCCTTGTCCCGCGCCAGCTGCTCGGCCTGCCGCTCCAGCGCCCGCACGTCGGTGTTGGTGTGCGTCCGCAGCCGTACCCGGGCGCCCGCCTGGTCGATCAGGTCGATGGCCTTGTCGGGCAGGAACCGTTCGGTGAGGTACCGGTCGGACAGCTCCACGGCGGCGAGGAGGGCCCCGTCGGCGTACCGGACCTGGTGGTGGGCCTCGTAGCGGTCCTGGAGCCCGCGCAGGATCTCCAGCGCGTCCTCCGGACTCGGCTCGGGCACCAGGATCGGCTGGAACCGGCGGGCGAGCGCCGCGTCCTTCTCGATGTAGCGGCGGTACTCCTCCATGGTCGTGGCACCGATGACGTGCAGCTCGCCGCGGGCGAGCGCGGGCTTGAGCATGTTGCCCGCGTCCATGGAGCCGCTGTCGCCGCCCCCGCTGCCCGCGCCCGCGCCGACGACCGTGTGCAGTTCGTCGATGAAGACGACCAGTTCGTCGGAGTGGGAGCGGATCTCCTCGATGATGGCGTTCAGCCGCTCCTCGAAGTCGCCCCGGTAGCGGGTGCCGGCGACGACGCCGGACAGGTCCAGGGCGACGACCCGGCGGTCGCGCAGCGTGTCCGGCACGTCGTGCTCGGCGATGCGCTGCGCCAGCCCCTCCACGATGGCGGTCTTGCCGACGCCCGCGTCACCGATCAGTACGGGGTTGTTCTTGCCGCGCCGGGAGAGCACCTCGACGGTCTGCTCGATCTCCAGGTCGCGGCCGATCACGGGGTCGATCCGGCCGGACTTGGCCATGTCGGTCAGGTCGCGGCCGTACTTGTCCAGCGTCGGGGTGCCGCGCTGCGGGGCGGGCCGCGGTTCGGCCTCGCCCACCCACGGGCCCGGCCCGCCGCGTCCCGGGCCGGGGCCCTGGACGGAGCCGGGGTCGAACTTGGCGGCGTTGAGGATGCGCCCCGCCGCCGAGTCCGGGTTGGAGGCGAGCGCGGCGAGCACGTGCTCGGGGCCGATGTACGAGGCGCCCGTGTGGCGGGCCAGGTCGTGGGCGTCGAGCAGCGCCCGCTTGACGGCGGGGGTGACGGCGATCCGGGACTGCGGCGGGCCCTCGCCGGCCGTCCGGTCGATCTCCTCCGCCAGGGCGTCCGGATCGGCGCCGGCGCGGGCGACGAGGTCGCGGGTGGGTTCGGTGGCGAGGGCGGCCCGCAACAGGTGCTCGGTCTCCAGGTCGGTGCTGCCGTGCTCGGCCGCGTACGAGGCGGCGTCGCCGACCATCCGGCGCGCGGGCTCGCTCATCAGACGGCCGATGTCGATGTACCGGGGGATGGGCCGCCCGCCCGTGGGGGACGATCCCGTCCCGCCCCCGAAGAAGCGGGCCAGAAACTCGCTGAACGGGTCGGAGCCGTAACCCTCCGGACCCATGAAACCGCTGCTCATATGCGTCCGTTCCGGTGTCCGGGAATGGCCGGGACACGCTGTGCGAGAAGACCTGCTGGATCCACGGTCGCGGGTTCCCGAGCGCATTCCGGTTACACCTGTGACGGACGGGACGCATCGGCACCTACGCGCCCCGAGGACGCCGTCCGCGTCCCCGGCGCGGCGGGCGGCACAGTGGCGACCCGCCCCGGCCCTGCCGCCCGGCGGGTTCGGCGGGCGGCAAGGGGGATGCCGGGGGCCCGGCGGGCCGTCAGGCCGTGAAGCGGCCGGTGCGCCGGATCCCGGGGTGGTCGGTCGTCGCGCCGTCCAGCTCCAGGGCGCGTACGAGCCGCAGGTGCTGCGGTGTGTTCACCACCCAGGCGATGACCCCCAGGCCGGCCGCCCGGGCCCGCTCGGTCGTCTCCAGGGTCAGCCGGCGGATGTCCAGCGCCAGGGTGCCGGCGCCCACGGCGAGCGCCCGCGCCACGATGTCGTCGCCCCAGTGGCTCGCGATGAGCACCGTCCGCACGCCCGGCACCAGGCGGGCGATCTCGGCGACCGCCTCGTCGTGGAAGGACGACACCTCCACCCGCCCGGTCAGGGCCCGCCGGTTCATCACCTCGGCCAGCGCCCGGGCCGCCGCCACGTCCTTGATCTCCGCCTGCACCGGTGTCCGTACGGCGTCCAGGACCTCCTCGAAGACCGGGACGCGCTCACCCAGCCCGGCGTCGAGCTCCCGCAGCTCGGCCAGGGTCTTGTCGGCGACCGCCCCGGTGCCGTCGGTCGTCCGGTCCACCTCGGCGTCGTGCATCACGACCAGGGCGCCGTCCTTGCTCAGGTGCAGGTCCAGTTCGATGGCGTCCATGCCCGCGCGTTCCGCGCGGACGAAGGACCGCAGGGTGTTCTCCGGTTCGACACCCATGACTCCGCGATGACCGATGGTGAGGAAACTCAAGATCTTCTCGCTTCCGTCGACGGCGGTGCCGCGCGGTGCCGTGCCACACGCGGCACCGTCGCAGCCTAACGATCCACGCCCGGGACGGAACCCGTCCCGCGCGGGCGGCGCCCGCGTACGGCTGCGCCCGGGGCGGGAACCGGCCGGCCGCGCGCCGGCCGGAGGGGCGGGACTCTCCTGGCGTGGGACCTGCGGGGAGGGGAAGGAGGGACCCGTCCGTCCTGCCGGTCGGGCCCGGCGCGCCGCGATCCTCTTCACCCGTGCGTGGGCGCGTCGCCGGGGCTCTCGTGCGCCGGTGCGCGGCGGCCGCGCCCGCCCGCAGGGTCTCCGTGGATGCCGCTGCATCACCCACTCCGGACAGGAAAAACAGCGGTGCCGGAGGGGGGTCGGCAGGATAATTTCTTCCTGCTCCCCTTGTGGCGGAGAACCATCCATGGATACGGTGCCTGGACGCGAGGTTCTCCCGTGGAGGAAGTGTGATGACGGAAATTCTTGTGCAGGATGTTGCGGGCGGGGACGTGTCCGCCGAGGTCAGGGTGGTCGAGCACCCTGCGTGGCCCGAGCTCAAGAATGCCGTGGAACAGATCCGCCCCTGGCAGTCCGCGGACGGTTCCATCGACTTCGAGGCGGAGGGCGCGCCCTCCCGCGCGAGCGTCGACGCCGCCCTCGACCGGGTCGTCACCGCCGTCGAGCAGCTCTCCCCGCTGCTCCCGCACGACACCGCGTACCACCGGGCGCTCGTCGCCGACCTGCGCAAGTGGGCGGACGACGGCTTCGCCGTGCCGGACTTCCTGGACTCGCTGCTGGCCTTCCAGCCGGCCGCCGACCGGACCGACGGGCTCCAGCACCTGGTGCTCTTCCCGATGTACACGCAGAACGGCAACCCGGACCGCAACCTGGAAGCCGTCGTGCTGCGCATGGTCTGGCCGGAGTGGCTCGCCGAGCTGGAGGCCACCCGCTACGACAACCCGCTCTTCTGCGGCATCACGTTCGAGGACTTCACCGCGGGCTACGACACCAACTCCGCCGTGCTCTTCCCGGAGACCATCGCCGTGCGCGAGGCCCCCGAGCGCTTCAGCTGGGGCGGCATCTTCTGCGACCGCGAGGCCGCCCGCTTCCGCCGTGTCACCGAGGCCGCCGTGGAGATACTCGGCCTCGACCTGCCCGAGGACATCCGCGAGATGCTCGGCGACCAGAAGCGCTGCGAGAAGGCCTTCGTCCTGTGGGACATGGTCCACGACCGCACCCACAGCCACGGCGACCTGCCGTTCGACCCCTTCATGATCAAGCAGCGCCAGCCGTTCTGGATGTACGGCCTGGAGGAGCTGCGCTGCGACCTCACCGCCTTCAAGGAGGCCGTGAAGCTGGAGGCCGAGGGCAACCCGCACGGCCGCGACGTCCAGTACGCGGTGCTCTTCGACCGGATGTTCCGCTTCCCGGTCACCGGCGACCGCAACCGGAACTACGACGGCCTCGGCGGCCAGCTGCTCTTCGCGTACCTGCACAAGCACGACGTGCTGCGCTGGACGGACAACACTCTGAAGATCGACTGGGACCGCGCCCCGGAGGTCACCAACCAGCTCTGCGGCGAGATAGAGCAGCTGTACCGCGACGGCATCGACCGCCCGAAGCTGGTCCACTGGTTCGCCGCCTACGACCTGGTGTCGACCTACCTCGCCCCGCACCCCGGTTCCCGCTGGGCCAAGGGTCCCGACGCCCTCGACCTGAGCCTGCCGCCGCGCAAGCTCGTCGACGACGTGCTTCCGGACGAGTTTCCGCTGAGCATGTTCTATGAGGCCCTTTCCAAGAAGCTGAAGAACGTGATCGCCTCCACCAAGGGCATCACCGCCGAGAAGGCCGAGAGGGTCGCCGCGTGAGCTCTCGTACGGAGGAGACGACGACCATGAACGGCAAGGGCAACGGAAACGGCGGCCCGCTCGAGGGCGCGGTCGTCGCGGTGGCCGGAGCGGCGGGAGCGGCCGGCCGGGCCGCCCTGCTGCGGCTCGCGGAGGCCGGCGCGACCGTGGTCGCCTCCGACGCGGATCCCGCGCGCCTCGCCGAGGCGGTCGACGCCGCCCGGTACGCGCACGGCGGCGCGACCGTCGTCGGCGACACCGTGGACCTGCTCGACCTGGGCGCCGCCCGCGAGTGGGCCGACAAGACCGAGAAGGAGTTCGGCCGGGTGGACGGCCTGGTCCACCTGGTCGGCGGCTGGCGCGGCAGCGCCACCTTCGCCGAGACGGACCTGGCCGACTGGACCCTGCTGGAGAAGCTGCTGATCCGCACGGTCCAGCACACCTCGCTCGCCTTCCACGACGGGCTGCTGCGCAGCGCCCGCGGCAGGTACGTCCTCGTCAGCGCCGCCGGGGCCAGCAAGCCCACCGCCGGCAACGCCGCCTACTCCGCCTCCAAGGCCGCGGCCGAGGCGTGGACGCTCGCCCTGGGCGACGCCTTCCGCAAGGCGGGCGGCGAGGAGGGCCCCAAGGCCGCCGCTACGATCCTGGTCGTCAAGGCTCTGGTGCACGACGCCATGCGCGCCGAGCGCCCGAACGCGAAGTTCGCGGGCTTCACCGACGTCAAGGATCTCGCCGACGAGATCGCCGCCGTCTGGGACAAGCCCGCTCAGGAAGTGAATGGACAGCGCCTGTGGCTGACCCCCAAGCCGTGACCCCCGGCCCCGCCAGGACCGATGCCCGGCGGCGTCACGACCCGACCGTACGGGGCTTCGCCAGCGACAACTACGCCGGTGTCCACCCGGAGATCCTCGCTGCCCTCGCCCTCGCCAACGGCGGCCACCAGGTCGCCTACGGCGAGGACGTGTACACCGAGCACCTCCAGCGGGTGGTGCACAGCCACTTCGGCCCGACCGCCGAGGCGTTCCCGGTGTTCAACGGCACCGGCGCCAACGTCACGGCCCTCCAGGCGCTCACCGACCGCTGGGGCGCGGTGATCTGCGCCGAGTCCGCGCACATCAACGTGGACGAGGGCGGCGCTCCCGAGCGCATGGCGGGGCTGAAGCTGCTGACCGTCCCCACCCCGGACGGCAAGCTGACCCCGGAGCTCATCGACCGGCAGGCGTTCGGCTGGGACGACGAGCACCGCGCCATGCCGCAGGCCGTCTCCATCACCCAGAACACCGAACTGGGCACCGTCTACACGGTGGACGAGATACGCGCCATCGTCGAGCACGCGCACGGGCTCGGCATGAAGGTGCACCTCGACGGCGCCCGGATAGCCAACGCGGCCGCCTCGCTGGACGTCCCGATGCGGGCGTTCACCAACGCGGTCGGCGTGGACGTCCTGTCGTTCGGCGGGACGAAGAACGGCATGCTCGCGGGCGAGTGCGTGGTCGTCCTCAACCCCGACGCCGTCAGCCACATGAAGCACCTGCGCAAGATGTCGATGCAGCTCGCCTCCAAGATGCGGTTCGTGTCGGTGCAGTTCGAGGCGCTGCTCGCCAAGGACCTGTGGCTGCGCAACGCCCGGCACTCCAACGCGATGGCCCAGCGCCTCGCCGAGGGCGTGCGCGCCGTGGACGGGGTGGAGATCCTCCACCCGGTGCAGGCGAACGCCGTCTTCGCGCGGCTCCCGCACCACGTCACCCGGCGGCTCCAGGAGCGCTTCCGCTTCTACTTCTGGAACGAGGCCGCCGGCGACGTGCGGTGGATGTGCTCCTTCGACACGACGGAGGACGACGTCGACGCGTTCGTCCTCGCGCTCAAGGAAGAGATGGCACACGCCTGAGAGACGGCATAAGTATGCGGCCGACCGGAAATCCATTGGACTCCGGTCGGCCGCACACCTATGGTCGGCGGTCATGGAGCTGATCCAGCAGGTCCCCGACCTCTCTGCATACCTGGCGGCCGACGAGGCCGTCGATCACGAGCACCCGCGCGTGCGTGAGGTCGTGGACCGCCTCGCGGGCGAGCACACCGACGCGTACGCGTACGCCAGGGCCGCGTTCGCGTACGTACGCGACACCATCCCGCACTCGATGGACGCCGGTGACCCGCGCGTCACCTGGCGCGCCTCGGACGTGCTGGAGCAGCGCACCGGCATCTGCTACGCCAAGTCCCACGCCCTCGCCGCGCTCCTGCGCGCCCGGTCCATCCCGACCGCGCTGTGCTACCAGGTCCTCGGCGTGGTCCACGGCCTGGTCGCCGTCAGGCTGCCGGGCGGCGCCGGCTGGGTACGCCAGGATCCGCGCGGCAACCGCCCGGGCGTGGACGCGCAGTTCCGCACCGACCGCGAACAACTGGCGTTCCGGGTGCGCCCGGAGGCCGGGGAGGCGGACCACCCGGTGCTGTACGCGGCACCCCATCCGGCGGTCCTGCGCGCTCTGCGGGCCGCCCGGGACCGGCCCCATCTGGAACGGACGCTGCCCACCGCCCTTCCGCCGGCCGGGGCCTGAGCGGGCGGGCGCGGGGCCCTACCGGCCGCGGGGCGTCCGGTGCGGTCGGGGTTGTGCGTACGGGCCGCTCAGCCCGCCTCGCGGACCTCCGCCGGGGTCGGCGCCGTGCCACCGAGGTGCGTGGGGATCCACCAGGTGTCGCTCGCGTCCTTCGGGCGGACCGGGTACGACCGCTGCGCCGCCTCCAGCAGCTCCTGCACCCGCTCGCGCAGCCGCCGGGTGATCGCGCCCGCGTACTGGTCGGTCGGCGCCTCCACCGGCTCGCCCACCCGGATCGTCACGGGGATGTGGCTCCGCTTGAAGTTGCGCGGCCGCCCCTTGGTCCACAGCCGCTGGGTGCCCCACAGGGCCATCGGGATCAGCGGGACACCGGCCTCCTGGGCCAGGCGGGCCGCGCCGGACTTGAAGCTCTTGAGCGTGAACGACTGCGAGATGGTCGCCTCGGGGAACACCCCGATGATCTCACCGGAGCGCAGCGACTCCAGGGCGTGCCGGTAGGCCGCCTCGCCCTGGTTGCGGTCCACCGGGATGTGCTTCATGCCCCGCATCAGCGGCCCGGAGATCTTGTGCCGGAACACCGCGTCCTTGGCCATGAAGCGCACCAGGCGCTTCTGCGGGAGGGCCGCCAGGCCGGAGAAGATGAAGTCCAGATAGCTGATGTGGTTGCTGACGAGCACGGCCCCGCCGGTGCGCGGGATGTTCTCCGAACCCTGGGTGTCGATCTTCAGGTCGAGCGCCTTGAACATGGTGAGAGCGGCGCCGATGACCGGCCGATAGACGAGTTCTGCCATCGGGAGAAGACCCCTTCTTCAGTGCCCGGGGAGGATTCTCCCGGCGGAAGTTACGCAGCCGTAGGTATCGGCATTGGGCCGATCGTGCACCATGTGCGCCGTTCAGGCCAGTCCTGGCGACTCCGTACAGCGAGATTCTCGTCACGTCATGTCCATTCCTGAGCATTTCATGCGCGCGTCGGGAATCATGCGGCCCTCCGGGGACGCTCTACGGACCGTGCCACTGGAGCGGGGACGGGAGACCGAGGTGCGGGAGCAGGGGACGGGCCGGGTGCTCGGCGCGGACGAGCTGGGCGCCGAGCTGGGGGAGCGGGCGACTCTGGTGCAGTTCTCCACCGCCTTCTGCCAGCCCTGCCGCGCGACCCGCCGCACGCTGGCGGAGGTCGCCGCGATGGTCGACGGGGTGGCGCACATCGAGATCGACGCCGAGGACCACCTGGACCTCGTGCGCGAGCTGGACGTCGCGCGGACGCCCACGGTGCTGGTGCTCGACCGGAAGGGCCGCGTCGTCCGCATGGCCGCCGGGCAGCCCCGCAGGGCCGACGTCATCGCCGCGCTCGGACGTGCCCTGTGACCTGCCCCGCGAGCCGCCCCGCACCGTGATGGGCGCCGGTCCGGGCGCCGTCGCCCCCGGCGTGCCGTGACGCACGTCGCACATCGTGGCCCGCGCTTGACTGTGCATGCCATCCATCGTCAGGCTGGCGCCGTGCCACAGGAACTCCTTCTCCACGGGCGGGTCCACATCGACCTGGCCCGCAACGCGAGCGCGCGCTGTCCGGGTGTCTGAGCAGCCACGGACCACCACCCCGCGCCCCTCGCCGAAGGACCCCTCCATGACGGTCTCGCCCGACCTCGCCGCCCCCCGTACGTCCCGGCCCGCCCACCCCGCCACGCCCGAGCTGCTCCGCTCCGTCTTCCGGCGCCACGCGGCGGGAGTGGCGGTGATCACCGCGCGCGGGGAGCGGCCCGTCGGTTTCACCGCCACCTCGCTCACCTCCGTCTCCGCCGAACCCCCGATGATCTCGTTCGGCGTAGGCACCTCCTCCTCCAGTTGGCCGGTCCTGGCGGAGGCCGAGCACATCGGCGTCCACGTCCTGGGCGACCATCAGCGGGAGCTGGCCGCCACCTTCGCGCGCAGCGGGGCCGACCGCTTCGGTGCGCCGACGCGCTGGCACACGGGACCGGAGGGGGTGCCGGTGCTCGACGGCGTGCTGGCCTGGCTGGTGTGCCGGGTCGTCGCCCGCGTCCCGGCCGGTGACCACCGCCTGGTGGTGGCCGAGGTCGTCGCCGGTGACCCCGACGGCGCGGGCCGCCCGCTGCTCTACCACGAGGGGCGCTTCAACGCTCTGCGCGACTGAGAGATCCCGGTTACGGAGCGTTGGCAAGGTCACAGTTCAAAGCGCTTGCTTACCGGGAAAGCAATCGATGTACTGACGAGTAATATTTCGGGAGGGGCGTCCACCGCCCCGAGCGGAAACCGTCCCATCAGGCGCCTATGCTGCGTGCAACAAGGCAGCCCAGTTATGACGATGTGTAGGAGAGCCGGCGTGAGCTTGAGGATCGTTGTCTGTGTGAAGTACGTGCCCGACGCCACCGGCGACCGGCACTTCGCCGATGACCTGACCGTCGACCGCGACGACGTCGACGGCCTGCTGTCGGAGCTGGACGAGTACGCGGTGGAGCAGGCGCTCCAGATCGCCGAAGAGGCGGACGACGCGGAGATCACCGTGCTCACCGTCGGCCCCGAGGACGCCAAGGACGCGCTCCGCAAGGCGCTCTCCATGGGTGCCGACAAGGCCGTCCACGTCGAGGACGACGACCTGCACGGCTCCGACGTCATGGCCACCTCGCTGGTGCTCGCCAAGGCCGTCGAGAAGACCGGTTACGACCTGGTCATCTGCGGCATGGCGTCCACCGACGGCACCATGGGCGTCCTGCCGGCGATCCTCGCCGAGCGCCTGGGCGTCCCGCAGGTCACCCTCCTCTCCGAGGTCTCGGTCGAGGACGGCACCGTCAAGGGCCGCCGTGACGGCGACACCGCGTCCGAGCAGCTGGAGGCGTCCCTGCCGGCCGTCGTGTCCGTGACGGACCAGTCGGGCGAGGCCCGCTACCCGTCCTTCAAGGGCATCATGGCGGCCAAGAAGAAGCCGGTGGAGACCCTGGAGCTCGACGACCTGGACATCGACGCCGACGAGGTCGGTCTCGAGGGCTCCTGGACCCAGGTCGACTCGGCGGCCGAGCGTCCGGCCCGTACGGCCGGCACGATCGTCAAGGACGAGGGCGAGGGCGGCAAGCAGCTGGCCGAGTTCCTCGCGAGCCAGAAGTTCATCTAAGGCTCGCGCGAGCCACTCACCGCCCCCAGACTCTTCGCATCGCAGGAGATTGAAGTCCCATGGCTGAAGTTCTCGTCTACGTCGACCACGTGGACGGCGCCGTCCGCAAGCCCACGCTGGAGCTGCTGACGCTGGCCCGCCGCATTGGCGAGCCGGTCGCCGTCGCCCTCGGTGCCGGCGCCGAGGCCACCGCCGCCACGCTCGCCGAGCACGGCGCGGTGAAGGTCCTCACCGCCGACGCCCCCGAGTTCGCCGACTACCTCGTCGTCCCGAAGGTGGACGCCCTCCAGGCCGCGCACGAGGCCGTCTCCCCGGCCGCCGTGCTCGTCCCGTCCTCCGCCGAGGGCAAGGAGATCGCCGCCCGCCTCGCCGTCCGCATCGGCTCCGGCATCATCACCGACGCCGTCGACCTCGAGGCCGGCGACGAGGGCCCGGTGGCCACGCAGTCCGCGTTCGCCGCCTCCTTCACCACCAAGTCCCGCGTCTCCAAGGGCACGCCGGTCATCACGGTCAAGCCGAACTCGGCCCCCGTGGAGGCCGCCCCGGCCGCGGGCGCCGTCGAGGCCCTGTCCGTCTCCTTCTCCGAGAAGGCCACCGGCACCAAGGTCGTCTCCCGCACCCCGCGCGAGTCGACCGGCCGCCCCGAGCTGACCGAGGCCGCGATCGTGGTCTCCGGCGGCCGCGGCGTCAACGGCGCCGAGAACTTCTCGGTCATCGAGGCGCTCGCCGACTCGCTCGGTGCCGCCGTCGGCGCCTCCCGCGCCGCCGTCGACGCCGGCTGGTACCCGCACACCAACCAGGTAGGCCAGACCGGCAAGTCGGTCTCCCCGCAGCTGTACATCGCCTCCGGCATCTCCGGCGCGATCCAGCACCGCGCCGGCATGCAGACCTCGAAGACCATCGTGGCCATCAACAAGGACGCCGAGGCCCCGATCTTCGACCTGGTCGACTACGGCGTGGTCGGCGACCTCTTCCAGGTCGTCCCGCAGCTGACCGACGAGATCAAGGCCCGCAAGGGCTGACCTGCGGCATTCTCCGCCTCCGGGGCCGCGCGGTGCACTCCACCGCGCGGCCCCGCGTCGTCGGCGGGACCATTGACGCAGGTCCTTGACACCCATTAACTTCACTATACGGATTGTTGATTCCGTGTAGCGGAAACTGGAGGGTGTGGGAATGGGTCAGCAGGAGAAGGTGGCAACGAGCCTCGCCGGCGCGGTCAGCGAGGGCATCAGCGCCTCCCTCGTCTCGGTCGACGAGGAGCTCGCCCGCCGCTACCCGGGCGACCCCGGCACCCGCCAGCCGGTCCACACCGTCTACGTGCCCGGTGAGGCCTTCGACGCCGGAACCATCCGCTCCTGGGGCGACCAGGCCCTCGCCATGCTCGACGAGCATGCCCCCGACGCCGCCTCCCTCGCCGCCGCCCTCGGCCTGCCCGAGGCGCTCGCCGACGACGTCCACGCGCGCGTACGGGCGAAACTGGAGCGCGAGCCCGTCGAGGACCTCCGCGTCGACTTCGAGGACGGCTACGGCGGCAAGGACGAGGACACCGACGCCGCCCGCGCCGCCCGCCTGATCTCCGAGGCCTACGCCAACGGCACGGCCGCCCCCTGCATGGGCATCCGCATGAAGTGCATGGAGGCCGCCGTACGCGACCGGGGCATCCGCACCACCGACGTCTTCCTCAGCGGCCTCATGGAGCACGGAGGCCTCCCCGAGGGCCTCGTCCTCACCCTGCCCAAGGTCACCTACCCCGAGCAGGTCGGCGCCTTCGTACGGCTGCTGGAGGCCTTCGAGAAGGCCCACGGCCTCGAAGCCGGACGCCTCGGCTTCGAGATCCAGATCGAGACCAGCCAGGCCATCCTCGCCGCCGACGGCACCGCCACCGTCGCCCGCATGATCGGCGCCGCCGAGGGCCGCGCCACCGGCCTGCACTACGGCACCTTCGACTACAGCGCCTGCCTCGGCGTCTCCGCCGCCCACCAGGCCAGCGACCACCCCGCCGCCGACCACGCGAAGGCGATCATGCAGGTGGCCGCCGCCGGCACCGGCGTACGCGTCTCCGACGGCTCCACCAACGTCCTCCCGGTCGGCCCCACCGAACAGGTCCACGACGCCTGGCGGCTCCACTACGGCCTCACCCGCCGCGCCCTGGCCCGCGCCTACTACCAGGGCTGGGACATGCACCCCGGCCACCTGCCGACCCGGTACGCCGCCGTCTTCGCCTTCTACCGCGAGGGCTTCCGGCAGGCCGCCGCGCGCCTGTCCGCCTACGCCAACCAGGCCGGCGGCGACGTCATGGACGAGCCCGCCACCGCCAAGGCCCTCAGCTCCTACCTGCTGCGCGGCATCGACTGCGGCGCCCTCGACACCGACGAGGTCGCCCGCCTCACCGGACTGACCCGCGCCGACCTAGACGGCTTCGCCGCGCCGCGGCGGGGCGACCTGACCGCCACCGCCCCGTAGCCCCCGGGCCTGTCACAGCCGCCCCGTACTCTGTACGCCGTACTGACCGACGTACAGAGGAACGGGGCAGCGGTGTCTTCGGGGGAGAACGAACTGATCGCCGGACGCTACCGGGTGGTCCGGCAGCTCGGGCGCGGCGGCATGGGCGTCGTCTGGCGCGCCGTCGACGAGGTCCTGGGCCGCGAGGTCGCGGTCAAGGAGCTCCGCACGTACACCGACTCCTCCGGCCACGAGCTGGCCGACCTTCGGCTGCGGATGCAGCGCGAGGCCCGGGCCGCCGCGCGGGTGCGTCACCCCGGCGTGATCGCCGTCCACGACGTCGCCGACCACCAGGGCCGCCCGGTCATCGTCATGGAGTTCGTGGACGGACCGTCCCTCGACGACGTGCTTGCGGAGCGGGGCGTCCTGGACCCGCGCGAGACCGCCGGGATCGGCGCCAAGGTGCTCGAAGCGCTCGGCGCGGCCCATGAGGCCGGGGTGCTGCACCGGGACGTGAAGCCCGGCAACGTCCTGCTGGACCGCGGAGGCCGGGTCGTCCTCACCGACTTCGGCATCGCCGCCATGGAGGACCCGGGCGACGGCTCCACCACCCACCTGACACGCAGCGGCGAGATCGTCGGCTCGCTCGACTACCTCGCCCCGGAGCGGGCCCAGGGCCAGGACCCGGGCCCCGCGTCCGACGTCTGGGCGCTCGGTGCCACCCTGTACGCGGCGGTCGAGGGCGCCTCGCCCTTCCGGCGTACGTCGACGTGGTCGACGCTCACCGCGATCGTCGCCGATCCGCTGCCCGAGGCGCGGCGGGCGGGCCCGCTCGGCCCCGTCCTGCAGGAGCTGATGCACAAGGACCCGGCGCGGCGGCCGGACGCGGCGACGGCGGCGCGGCTGCTCACCGCGATCGCGCAGGGACAGGAACCGGGGCCCGTGGAGACCGCCCCGACGTACGTCCCGACCGAGCGCACCGTCCTGCCGCACCAGCCGCAGGGCTTCGGACCGGCGCCGACGGTGCCCCCGGCGCAGCCCGCCGCCCCGCAGCCCGCCCCGTACGCCGCCGCCGCGCACCCAGGGGACGGCGGCGGGCACCGTGCGGCCCCCGGGGCGCCCCGCGGGCGCGGGAACCGCGGCAAGGTCCTGGTCGCGGCGGCGACGGCGGCCGTCCTGCTGGCCGGCGGCGGCGTCACGTACGCCTTCATGGACAACGGCAAGCGGCCCGCCGCCGGTCAGGAACTGGCCGGCGGCCGGGCCGGTTCCGGCGGCACTCCCGACCCGGGCCGCCCGCTCGACCCGGGCGCCGCCCCGTCCGCGGCCGGCACCTCGCCCGGAGCCGCGCCGTCCGCCTCCGCCCCGGCGGACGCCGAGCCCTCCGGGAAGACCGACCGGCCGCGCGCCTCCGCCTCCGCGTCCGCCCCGTCGCCGGCCACCGGTGGCGGCACCGACGGCGGCACGTCCGCCGGGACGGGCGGGGACGCGGACGGCGGCTCGACCGGCGGTACGTCCGGCACGACGGGCTCCGGCTCCACGACCACCACCGGCGGCGGGGGCGCCCCCGCCCCGGAGCCCGTCTGCCACCCGGCCGGCGGCGGGAAGTACAACTGCCAGGTGTGGCGCACCGCGACGTCCTACCGGGCCGACGGCAGCGAGGCCGGCATCCTCAACGCCGGCACCAACTACTTCTACTGCCAGTCCGACCTGGGCCGCCGCGAGACCCACGGAGAGTGGACCAACGTCTGGTGGGCCCGGACCGACGACGACAGCGGCAACACCGGGGTGTACGTCAGCGACGTCTACATCAAGGGCGGTGACAACGACCGGCCGGTTCCCGGCCTCCCCGTCTGCTGACCCGCTCCCCGGCCGGGACGGAGGCGTACGGCGCGGTCACACGGGCGAGGTGCCGACGTCCCGCGCGGCGGCAGACCCCGGTGGGGCCAGGCCGTGTCCGCGACCCCCCGCCCGGCCCGCGGGGCCCTCAGCGCGGACGCCGACCCGGTGCGGACACTGCCTGCGCGGGCGGGATCTCGCCCGAGCCGCGCGGGATCAGCACGGTGTCCAGAACGGTGCGCGCCGGTGCGTCGTCGACCCCGTCCAGCCGCCGGAACAGCCGCTCCGCCGCCGTGCGCCCCAGCGCGGCGGCGTCCTGGGCGATGACGGTGATGCCCAGCAGGTCGGCCAGCTCGATGTCGTCGAAGCCGACGAACGCCACCGGCCCTTCGCGCCCGGCCAGTTCCCGCACCGCCGTCACGGTCACCCGGTTGTTGCCCGCGAAGACCGCCGTCACCGGGTTCGGGCCCGACAGCATCGCGGTCAGCGCCTCCCGCACCCGCTGCGGCTCCGTCGAACCCAGCGACACCCATGCGTCGTCCACCGCCAGTTCCGCGTCCTCCATCGCCGCCCGGTAACCCCGCAGCCGCTCCACGGCGGTGTGGATGCGCGGCTGGTCACCGATGAACCCGATCCGGCGGTGACCGTGCGCGATGAGGTGCGCCACACCCGCGCGGGCGCCGCCGAAGCTGTCGGACAGCACCACGTCCGCGTCGATCCTGCCGGCCGGGCGGTCCACGAACACGGTCGCGATGCCCGCCCGCATCTCCGGTTCGAGGTAGCGGTGGTCCGCACCGGCCGGGATGACGATCAGCCCGTCGACCCGGCGCGCGCACAGGGCGAGCGCCAATTCCTGCTCCCGGTCCGGGTCCTCGGCGCTGGAGCCGTTGATGAGGAGCGCGCCGTGCGCCCGGGCGACCTCCTCCACGGCTCGGCTCAGCGGGCCGTAGAACGGGTCCGCGAGGTCCTCGAGGACCAGGCCGACGGAGGCGGTGCGGCCCTTGCGCAGCACCCGAGCGCTGTCGTTGCGGCGGAAACCGAGCGCCTCGATGGCCTCCTGCACGCGGCGCTCCGTGTCCGCGGTCACGCCCGCCTCGCCGTTGACCACACGGGAAACGGTCTTGAGCCCCACGCCCGCGCGGGCGGCCACGTCCTTCATGGTGGGCCGGTTGCCGTAGCGGTGGGCGGGGCGGCGGGTGGTCTCTGCCACGGGTGCTGTCCTGTCGTTCGTCGTCGGCGTGCGGGTGTGCGGGGGGCGGATGGGGGTGTGGCGTCGAGCATAGGCCCTGGACAACGTTGTCATCGCGGGAGAGACTGAGGTGGAGCGTTCTTGAACCGCTCTTGAACGTTGCCCGAAAAGCGCAGGTCCGTCCGGTCGTACCCGCACAGGCACCGCTTCGTGCCACGCTGCTCCGGCACGCTCACGCACGCACACGCTCTCAACGGGGGATCCGACACCGATGCACTCCGACCTCGTCGCCGCCCTGGACATCGGCGGTACCAAGATCGCCGGCGCGCTGGTGGACGGCAGTGGCGGCATATGCCTTCGCGCCCGGCGGCCGACCCCGGCGGGGGAGGACGCCGAGACGGTGATGGGTGCCGTCGCTGCGGTCCTCGCCGAGCTGCGGTCGTCCCCGCTCTGGGGCGGCGTCACGGCCGTCGGCGTCGGCAGCGCGGGCCCGGTGGACGCCTCGGCGGGCACGGTCAGCCCCGTCAACATCCCCGGCTGGCGCGACTTCCCGCTCGTCGAGCGGGTGCGCCGCGTCACCGGCGGCCTGCCGGTGGAACTGGTGGGCGACGGCGTCGCGATGACGGCCGCCGAGCACTGGCAGGGCGCCGCCCGCGGCCACGACAACGCCCTGTGCATGGTGGTCTCCACCGGCGTCGGCGGCGGACTGGTACTGGGCGGCCGCCTGCACACCGGCCCGACCGGCAACGCCGGCCACATCGGTCACATCAGCGTCGACCTGGACGGCGACCCCTGCCCCTGCGGCTCGCGGGGCTGCGTCGAGCGGATCGCCAGCGGCCCGCACATCGCCCGCCGCGCCCTGGAGAACGGCTGGCGGCCCGGCCCCGGCGGCGACACCACGGCCGCCGCCGTGGCGGCGTCGGCCCGCGCCGGGGACCCCGTCGCCACCGCGTCCTTCGAACGCGCCGCCCGCGCGCTCGCGGCAGGGATCGCCGCCACGGCCACGCTGGTCGAGATCGACATCGCCGTGATCGGCGGGGGAGTGGCGGGCGCGGGAGACGTCCTGTTCGCCCCGCTGCGCAGGTCGTTGCGCGACTACGCCACGCTCTCCTTCGTGCGGCGCCTCACCGTCGCCCCGGCGCTGACCGGCGGTGACGCCGGCCTCCTCGGCGCGGCGGCCGCCGCGGCCCCGGAACGGCGCGGCACCGCCGCCACGTACACGGGCTGACGCGCCGCCGCCGTTACGTCGCGGCCCGCCCGGCCGCCACCACGCCACCGGCCGATCGGCTGCCGTCAGGTCGGGGTCGGGGGCCGATCGGCCGCCGCCTTCAGCCACTGACGGGCCGTCGCGTTCACCGGCCGATCGGCTGCCGTCAGGTCGCGGGCCGGTCGGGCCGCCGCCACCCACCGGCCGATCGGCCTCGCTCCCGCACCGTCCGACCCGCCGTCACCGGTTCGGCGGATCGGGCGTCAGTGCGCGGTGGCCTCGACAAGCGGCTCGGCCCCGCCCGCCCGTCGCACGTCCGCCCGCTGCGAACCGGCCTGCGACGCGCGGGGCTGCGGCATGATCACCAGAAACGCGTCCGCCTCGATGTCCATGACGACCTCCGCCGCCATGCCCTCGTCGCGGCGGGCCTGGGCGAACTCCTCGGCCGGCCACGAGCCCCGCGGACCTCCCGCCGGGAACCTCTCCAACACCGTGCGTGCCATCGCGCACCCCCTGTCCATCACCTGCTCCAACGACACCCGTTCGGGAGTGTTACGGCCCGAGCAGGCATCTCTTCGTACCGTGAGACGTTCCTGGTTCCCCGTCGGACGCTTCGGAAGCGCAACAGCCCGGCCACAGTTGTGTGCCCGATCGGACACCCGCGTGCCCGGGCGGGTTTCCGTGGCAGGGTGTTGCGGGCAAGCCACTGGGGGCTATGGAGGAGGGGGAACCGTGATCGTCTGGATCAACGGTGCGTTCGGCGCCGGCAAGACCAGTGCCGCGCGCGAACTGATCGACCTGATCCCTAACAGCACCGTCTACGACCCCGAGATCATCGGCGGCGCGCTGCGGTACCTGCTGCCGCAGAAGAGGCTCGCCGAGGTGACCGACTACCAGGACCTGCCGATGTGGCGGCGCATGGTCGTGGACGCTGCCGCGGCGATGCTCGCGGAGGTCGGCGGCGTACTGGTGGTGCCGATGACGCTGCTGCGCCAGGAGTACCGCGACGAGATCTTCGGCGGGCTCGCCGCCCGCAGGATCGCCGTCCACCACGTGGTGCTGACACCGGACGAAACGATACTGCGCACCCGTATCGCCGGCCGCGAGGAACTCGACGGCGACCCGGAGGGCAACGACCGGGTCCGGCAGTGGGCGTACGACCACATCGAGCCCTACCGCGCGGCGCTCGCCGGCTGGCTGTCCGCCGACGCCCACGCCGTGGACAACACCCGCCTCACTCCCACCGAGACCGCGCGGGCCGTCGCCGACGCGGTGCTCGGCGGGGCGGCCGGTGCGTGCGGCATCGTCCAGACCCCGGAGCCAACCGGCGAGACCCTCGCCGCCGGCGTCCTCCTCTTCGACGAGCAGGACCGCGTGCTGCTGGTCGACCCGACGTACAAGCCCGGCTGGGAGTTCCCCGGCGGGGTCGTCGAACGCGGGGAGCCGCCCGCCCGTGCCGGGATGCGCGAGGTCGCCGAGGAGATCGGGCTCGAACTGGAGGCGGTGCCCAAACTGCTGCTCGTCGACTGGGAGCCGCCGCGCCCGCCCGGCTACGGCGGCCTGCGGCTCCTCTTCGACGGCGGACGGCTCACCGCCGCCCAGGCGCGGAGCGTCCTGCTGCCGGGCGCCGAGCTGCGCGGCTGGCGGTTCGTCACCGAGGACGAGGCCTCGGGGCTGCTGCCCCCGCTCCGCTACGAGCGCCTCCGCTGGGCGCTGCGCGCCCGCGAGCGCGGCACCGTGCTCAACCTGGAGGCCGGCGTCCCGGTCGGCTGACGCCCGCGGACGGGGCGGCGTGAACACGGGCGGCACCGGCGGCCCGTGTGAGCCTGCCCCGCCCCCGGCCACCGCCTCATGGCCGCCGATCGCCCGGCGCCCCGGGTGCTGGATCGAAGCGACGCTCGGCGTCCTCGCTGCGTCGGAGGCACCGGCCGACCCGGAGGACCGACTCCGCCATCAGCCGGACGCCTCCGCACCACCCCATCGGTGCCGTCGTCCCCTGCGTGTACGTGCGCGCCGTGGAGTCCGCGGCACAGGACTTGACCGGTCCCGGCCCACGGGCCGGTGCCTCGCCCGGTCGTCCCGCCCACTGGCCGGGGTCTCCGGCCGCTGATCGCCCCGCACTCCTGCCCCGTCCCGCCCACCGGCCCCGGGGCCGGTGGGCTCACCGGTCGGTGCTCGCCGGTGGCCGGCGCCCGGGGCCCGCCGGCCCCGCACGCCCGCCGACCCGGTCGGCGTTCTACGGACGGGCGGCGGCGGTATCGCGGTTCGCCGCCGTCCGCAGCACCGCGGCGGCGTTCTCGGTCAGCGGGTCCCCGTGGCCGAAACACACCGTGTCCGGCGCCAGTCCGGCCAGCCGCCGCATCGACTCCCCGGCGCGCCCGCGGTCCACGTGGAACACCCCCAGCGCCACCCGCCCCACCGACGCCACCGTGTCACCCGTGAAGAGCACACCGTGGCGCGGCAGGTGCACCGCGATCGAACCCTCCGTGTGGCCCGGTGTGTGCACCACCCGCGCCCCGCCGCCGAAACCGAGCTCGTCCCCGTCCGCGACCTCGCGGTCCACCCGTGTCGGCGGCGCCACCGGGACCGTGAGCCCGTGCTCGTACAGCGGCACCTCCCAGTCCAGCAGGACCGGCTCCGGGACCGGCGCCTCGCCCCGGACGACCGGCGCGTCCGACGCGTGCGCCACCACCTCGGCCCCGTACCGCGCGGCCAGCTCCTCCGCCGCGCCCACATGGTCGCGGTGGCAGTGCGTCAGCACGATCCGGCGCAGCCCCTCGGGGCGCAGGCCCCGCCTCCGTACCGCCGCTTCGATGCCCGGCGCCGCACCCGCCCAGCCGGCGTCGACCAGCGTCAGGTCGTCGTCCCCGTCCACCCACACGTACGCCTGCCCGATCGGGAAGCGCAGCATCAGCAGCCGGGGCCGTACCTCGATGACATCCACGTCCATGGTCATGGTCATGCGGCGAACGTACGCACCCGCGCCCGTCCGCCGCCGCCCGCTCTGCTGTGCGCAGATCCGCTCCGGGCTCAATCCCGCCCGGCGGCCGCGTAGTTCAGCAGGAACAGCGCCTCCGCGACCGACATGCGCTCCAGCTCGTCCGGCGACACGCTCTCGTTCACCGCGTGGATCTGCGCCTCCGGCTCGCTCAGCCCGATCAGCAGGATCTCCGCCTCCGGGTAGAGCGCCGCCAGCGTGTTGCACAGCGGGATCGACCCGCCCATGCCCGCGACCTGCATCTCCTGCCCGGGGTACGCGGCCCCCAGCGCGTCGGCCATCGAGGTGTACGCCGGGCTCGTGACGTCCGCCCGGAACGGCTGGCCCTGCCCGACCTGCTCCACCGACACCCGCGCGCCCCACGGAGTGCGCGCCTCCAGGTGCGCGGTCAGCAGCTTCGTCGCCTCGGCGGCATCCTGGCCGGGCGGCACCCGCAGGCTGACCTGAGCCCGCGCGGTGGAGTGCACCGACGGAGTGGCGCCCACCACCGGCGGGCAGTCGATGCCCATGACGGTGACGGCCGGCCGCGCCCACAGCCGGTCGCCGACCGAGCCGTGGCCGATCAGCCCCACCCCGTCGAGGACCTTGGCGTCCTTGCGGAAGTCCTCCTCCGGGTACTGGAGCCCCTGCCAGGCCCCCTCGGCGTCCAGTCCGTCCACCGTCGTCGACCCGTCCTCCGCCCGCAGCGAGTCCAGCACGCGGATGAGCGCGGCCAGCGCGTCCGGCGCCGCCCCGCCGAACAGCCCCGAGTGCAGGTTGCCCTGGAGGGTGTCGACGGTGACGCGCACCATCGTCATTCCGCGCAGCGTCGCCGTGACGGTCGGCAGACCCGCCCGGAAGTTCCCGGCGTCGCCGATCACGATCGCGTCCGCGGCCAGCAGCTCGGGGTGCGCCTCGGCGTACCGCTCCAGACCACCCGTGCCCTGCTCCTCCGAACCCTCCGCGATGACCTTCACCCCGACCGGGATCCCGCCGTTCGCCTTCAGCGCCCGCAGCGCCAGCAGGTGCATGACGAAGCCGCCCTTGCAGTCGGCGGCCCCGCGTCCGTACCACCGCCCGTCCTCCCGCTCGGTCAGCTCGAACGGCGGGGTGTCCCAGCCGGCGAGGTCGAGCGGCGGCTGCACGTCGTAGTGGGCGTAGAGCAGCACCGTCGGCGCGCCCTGCGGACCGGGCAGGTACCCGTACACCGACTGCGAACCGTCCGGGGTGTCGAACACCGACACGTCCTGGAAGTCCTCCGCCCGCAGCGCGTCCGCCACCCAGTCCGCCGCGGCACGGCACTCGCTCGGCGGGAACTGCGCCGGGTCCGCCACCGACCGGAACGCCACCAGTTCGGTGAGCTCCGCCTTGGCGCGGGGCATCAACGAGGCGACGGTCTCGGCGATCGGGGCGATCGGGGCGATCGGCCGACTCGGCTGGGCGGTCATGGGCACGCTCCTGGTGGGTGCGACGTTGAGACTGGCGTTGCGTGTTGTTGCACGGCGAACGCGCGTCCGATCCTCCCACAGCGGGTGGCGGGGACCCGCGCCGTAGGATGCGATCACAGGCATGGGCCATGGGTCGGGATCAGTCGGGATCAGGAGCAGAAGCACATCGTGAGCAGCGAGAACGCAGACGCCGGGAACGCAAACTCCGCGCCGGTGTGGGATGTCGTCGTGGTCGGCGCAGGGCCGGCGGGAGCCTCCGCGGCGTACGCGGCGGCCGTCGCGGGCCGTCGGGTGCTCCTGCTGGAGAAGGCGGAACTGCCGCGCTACAAGACGTGCGGCGGAGGCATCATCGGTCCGTCGCGGGACGCCCTGCCACCGGGGTTCGAGCTGCCGTTGCGCGACCGGGTGCACGCGGTCACGTTCTCCCTGAACGGCCGTTTCGCCCGTACGCGGCGCTCGAAGCGGATGCTGTTCGGGCTGATCAACCGGCCCGAGTTCGACGCGGGTCTGGTCGAGCAGGCACAGAAGGCGGGCGCCGAACTGCGCACCGGTGCGACGGTGTCGCGGGTCGAGCAGCACGGCACGACGGTGCCGGACCGGCGGACCGTCGCGGTCGTGCTGGCCGACGGCGAGGTCGTGCTCGCGCGGGCGGTCGTCGGGGCGGACGGCAGCGCCAGCCGCATAGGCGCGCACGTCGGGGTGAAGCTGGACCAGGTCGACCTCGGTCTGGAGGCGGAGATCCCCGTCCCGCCGACGGTCGCGGAGGACTGGGCGGGGCGGGTGCTCATCGACTGGGGGCCGATGCCCGGCAGCTACGGCTGGGTGTTCCCCAAGGGCGACACGCTCACCGTGGGCGTGATCTCGGCCCGGGGCGAGGGGTCGGCCACCAAGCGGTACCTGGAGGACTTCATCGCCCGGCTCGGGCTCGCCGGCTTCGAACCCGCGATCTCGTCGGGGCACCTCACGCGGTGCCGGAGCGACGATTCGCCGCTGTCCCGCGGGCGGGTGCTGGTCTGCGGTGACGCGGCGGGCCTGCTGGAGCCGTGGACCCGCGAGGGCATCTCCTTCGCGTTGCGGTCCGGGCGGCTGGCGGGGGAGTGGGCGGTACGGATCGCCGAGGCGAACGACGCGGTGGACGCGCGGCGCCAGGCGCTGAACTACGCGTTCGCCATCAAGGCCGGGCTGGGCGTCGAGATGGCGGTCGGGCGCCGGATGCTCGCCCTCTTCGAGAAGCGGCCGGGTCTGCTGCACGCGACGATCACCGGGTTCCGCCCGGCCTGGCGGGCGTTCGCCGACATCACCCGGGGCGTCACCACCCTGGGCGGCCTGGTGCGCGGCTCCGCCGTCGCGCGCCGCGCCCTGGACGCCCTGGACCGCCGCCAGTAGCGCGGCCGTTGCCGCCGCCGCCCCTGCTGCCGGCAGGCACGTGGCACCGGCGGGCGCGGGCGGTGCGGCCGCGGGCGGTGGACGGGGTGGCGGGGTGGCGGTGGCTGGGGCGGGCGGCCGGGACGGCGGCGGGCGGCGGGCGGCGGGTCTCGGTCGGGTCTCCGTCGGCTCAGGTGGGCGTGGGCGTGTGCGTGATGCGGAACACCGGGTGCTTCGGGGCGATGGCCCGCAGATCCGCGTCCGGTGAGTCCGGCCCCACTCCCGGGAAGAACACGCCCACCTCGGACTTCCAGCGCCTGAGGTAGGCGCGCAGCACCTCGGGCTTGTCGTCGTCGGCCAGCTCCACGGCGGTGAACGTCTGCACGTGCCCGCCCAGGTGCAGTTCGCCGCCGCCCGCCGCGCGCATGTTGTGCGTCCACTGGACGTGGCCGCGGGGGGCGACGAGGTAGTGGCGGCCATCGACGGTGAGTACGTTGACCGGCGTACGCCGCCACTCACCGCTCTTGCGGCCGCGTACGGCCAGCACCCGGGAGCCCATGACACTGATCCCGCGCCGGGTCAGCCAGGCGACGGCCCGGTTGACGACATGGATGGTGAACCAGCCGGGCCTGATGACGTGCGGGGAGTGCGGGGGCGTGGCGTTGGGGGACTCTCCGGTCACGGACATATCGCGCGCCTTCCTTGTGTGAGCACTGCTCTCGCTTTAGAGCAGTGTGCACGGAAGCGGTGATCCGAAGCAAGAGCAGTGCTCTCGGTTTAGTGCGTTGATCTGAAAGTGGCACACTGCTCGTCATGACCACCGTGCGAGGAGCCCGTGCGAGGGCCCGGGACGAAGTCACCGCTGCCATCAAGGACGAGGCCCGCAGACAACTCGCGGCCGAAGGCGCCGCGAAACTGTCGCTGCGGGCGGTCGCCCGCGAACTGGGCATGGTCTCCTCGGCCCTCTACCGCTACTTCCCGAGCCGCGACGACCTCCTGACCGCGTTGATCGTCGACGCCTACGACGCCCTCGGTGCGGCCGCCGAAGCCGCACTGCGCGCCACGGGCGCCGCGTTTCCCGCCGGCGCCCCGGCGGCGGCACCCGTCACATCTGGCACCGGAGCGTCAACGGCCACCCGCACCACACCGGGCGCCGGAGCGTCAGCGGCTTCCCCCGGCCCGGCGGTCCCTGGCGCCTCGGCCACCCCAGGCGCCCCGCCGACCGCAGGCGCCTCCGACCCCGGCGGCCCCCAGGTCACACCCCGGGGGCGGTGGGTCGTCGTCTGTCGTGCCGTGCGCGAATGGGCGAAGGCCCATCCCCACGAGTACGCCCTGATCTACGGTTCGCCCGTGCCCGGCTACTCCGCGCCGCAGGCCACCGTGGCCCCGGCCTCCCGTGCGGCTCACGTCCTGCTCGCCGTCCTCCGGGAGGCCCACCGCACCGACGGTGTCGCGCCCCCGCCGCTCGCGGCGGACCTGCGCGCCGAGGGGGAGCGCCTCGCCGCCGAGCTGGCCCCGGACCTTCCCCCGGCGCTCGTCCTCGCGTTCGTCGGAGCCTGGTGCCAGCTGTTCGGGCTGGTGTCGTTCGAGGTGTTCGGCCACTTCCACCGGGTTGTCGAGGACCCCGAGGCGTTCTTCACGCACGCCGCCGACCGGCTCGGACGCGACCTCGGGCTGCTGCGCTGATGCCGTACGCGTACGCGGCCGACGGCACCGCCCTCTACTACGAGGTCCATGGCGGCGGCGACCCGCTGCTCCTGCTGAGCGGCCAGTCGAACGACCACCGGTGGTGGGACTGCGTGCGGGCGGAGTTCGCGGCACGGTTCAGCACCGTCGTCATGGACCACCGGGGCACGGGGCGCAGCGACCGGCCGGACACCGACACGTACAGCACCCCCGGGTTCGCCCGCGACGCGCTCGCCGTGCTGGACCACGCCGGCATCGGGCGGGCCCACGTGTACGGCACCTCCATGGGCGGCCGTGTCGCCCAGTGGATCGCCGCCGACCACCCCGCGCGCGTGGACCGCCTCGTCCTCGGCTGCACGTCGCCCGGCGCCCCGCACGGCGTCGAACGGGGCCCGGACGTCCGCAGGGCCCTCGCCCAGGCGGACCCCGAGGCGGCGCGCCGCGCCCTGCTGGAGCTGATGTACACGCCCGCCTGGCCGGCGGCCCACCCGGGGCGTACGTTCCGCACGCTCGGCGACCCGACGATGCCCGCCCACGCCAGGCGCCGCCACCTGCGGGCCAGTGCCCGGCACGACGCCTGGGACGCGCTGCCCCGCATCACCGCGCCGACACTGGTCGTCCACGGCACCGACGACCTCTTCAATCCCACGGCCAACGCCCCCCTGCTCGCGGGGCGCATCCCGGACGCCCGGCTGCACCTCGTGCCGGGCGCCCGCCACGCCTACTTCGAGGAGTTCGCCGCCATCGCCACACCGCCGGTGCTCGACTTCCTCACCGCCGGCCCCGGCTCCCGGACCGGACACGGCCGCGGGGAACATCGGCCGGGCGGGTAGCGGCGCTGGTCACGGTCCCCTCGTGCCGGACGATGCGGACCGGGAGAAGCGGTACACCGGCTCCTTACTCTCCCCCGTCGGCGGAATGGAGCTGGAAGTCGACGACGACGCAACCGACCTGTCCGTCATCGGTGCGGCCGATCCACACGGGGTACGACCCGTCGCCTTGGCCGGCACGGAAGGCGATGACGTTCGGTTCGGTCCCCGTGCCGGGCAGTTCGACGCTGACAGCGCTGTCGAGGGGTATGAACACGTCCTCGTCCAGCTGGTCTTCCATCACCGTCCGAGTCGCATCCATGAAAGCCGCTGTGCCGGTGTCCACGCCGACCCCGTAGAACTGGCCCTCGCCGAGCAGCCCCGGGTCCTCGTCGGGCCGGAGGGCCATGTCCCACTCGCGGGGCGGGCTGTCCAGGAACGTCACCCTGGCGGCGGCGACACCGGTCCCGTGCGTCGTGCGCAAGAGCGACAGCGTGACCGGGAACTCGCCCGGTGGCACAGCGATGGCCCGCGGGGTCCTGTCCATGCAGCCGGGGTCCGAGACCGCCAGCTGCCCTGAGGTGATCCGCAGCAGGCCGGCGTCGACGGTTTCGACGACGGCCGGTCCCTCCGGAGTGTCGCACGCACCCGGAGTGAACAGTCGCTCGATCCCGGTGGCGCGCAACGGTCCTGATCCTTCGTCCACCGACACGTCTCTCAGGACCACGGTCGTGGCGGGCTCGTGGCCCTGCTGGGCGAGGAACGGCGCGAACACCTGCCAGTCACCGAATTCCGGTACGGGGCAGAGGAAGTTCTCGACGGGCGCCGGGAACCGCCGCACGGGGACGCTCGACGGGCCGGATGTTCGAGCGTGCAGTGGCTCCGGCGACGCTCCCCTCGACCGGGCGAACTCGGACCTGACCTCCACCTGCCCGTCGGCCGAGACGGTCGTGGTCTCCTGAACATCCCACTTCCCGGACGCGTGTTCCTGCTCGCCGGCGAACTGCCATCGCGTGCTCCGGTGGGCCAACAGCATCCCCGTGCCGTGCGGCTTGAGGTCGATCATCTGCATGCGCCATGACCGGTCGTCGAACAGGTACATGCGCCACATCCCGCGCGGCCAGTATTCGATCAGGGCAAGCGGCCGCTCCCGCGCGGACAGCAGAACCGCGTAGTCCGTCCCGGCGGCATGTCTGCGTGCCGCGACCGCGCGCGACACCGGGTCCGGATGGGTCATCCCCTGCTCGGAACCCCACAACTCGCCGTACGACACGTCAAGACTGTCGAAGATCACAGCCGCGCATCTCCCCCCGTGGTACCAGTCACCCCCGAGCAGTGGCGATCGACGGGTGGCCCTGCCGCATCGCACTGCCCTTCCGGCGCTTCGTCGTGCCGCCAGTCTGCCACTGGGGTGTGACACAGAGAGTTGTGAGAGGCAGGCGACCCGCGCGGGAGTGGCCGCGTTCCCGCTCCAGGGCGTCGGCGGAGACGCGAACGTACCCAGCACCGATGGAGCTCGCCGAACCGTCCACCGTCACCGCGGGCCGGAACCGCCCGGCGGGAAAGGGGCGTCGGGGCGTACGGCACGGGCCCCGTTCCCGAAGCGCCACAACACCCGCACCACGCGCGTCACGAACCCCAGGCCGGCCGCCGTCGCGGCCACCGCCAGCACGCCCCGCGCCGTGGGGCCCGCCAGATCCAGGAGCAGCACGGGCGCGGCGCACAGGGCGAACAGCCCGGCTGCGAGGAACGCCGCCGTCACGAGGGCGTACCCGATCTCAACCGTCATGGCGTCCCGTTGGGCCTGCGTCCGTTTTCCCATGGGCCGAGTCTCACAAGCCGCGCGGCCGGGGGCAAGGAATCGCCCACCGGCCGCGCGCCACGTGATCCGCGGGTCAGTCCCGTACGCCGACGGGCTCGGCCTCCTCGGCCCGCGTCCCGGGCGACTTCGCGACCACCACCGACGGCAGGGGTGCTCGCGCGCGACGGTCGGCGCGCAGCCCGGTCAGGGTGATGAGCAGCCCGGCGAGCGCGATGGCGGTCACCACGGCGAGTCCGGGCCGGAAGCTGTCCAGCACCGCCTGCGGGGAGGCGGCGGTGCCCTCGTGGCCGCCCGCCGTGATCACGGCGGTCACGACGGCGAGGAACACGGCGCCGCCGACCTGGATCGAGGTGTTGAGCAGCCCGGAGACCATGCCCTGCTCGTCGTCCCCGACACCGTTGGTGGCCTGGATGTTGAGGGAGGGGAAGGTGAGGGCGCAGGCCGCGCCGAGCAGGAGCATGGACGGCAGGATGACGGCCGCGTAGCGCGGGGTCAGGTCGACCTGGAGGAAGATCGCGTAGGCGACGACCAGGAAGGTGAAACCCGTGGCGATCACGCGGGGCGTACCGAACCGGTCCACCACGTCTCCGATTTTGGTGGAGGAGAGCGCCACGAGGACACCGGCCGGCAGGAACGCGAGCGCGGTCTGCAGGGCGCTCCAGCCGAGCAGTGACTGCATGTACTGCGTGGCGATGAACTGGAAGGCGACGTACGAGCCGAAGAACGCGGCGGCGCCGAGCTGGGCGCGCAGCTGCGTACCGGAGCGGAGCACGCCGAGTCGCAGGAGCGGGTTGGCGCTGCGCCGTTCGATGGTCACGAAGGCGGCCAGCAGGATCGCGGTGGCGAGGAACGACAGCAGCGTGCGGGCCGACGTCCAGCCCGCCTCGGGCGCCTGGACCACGGTGAACACCAGCAGCAGCATCGCGGCGGTCCCGGTGACGGCGCCCGGGACGTCGTAGCCGCCGCGGGTGTCCTCGCGGTCGCTGTGCGGGATCATCCGCAGGCCGGCGACCAGGGCGACGAGCGCGATGGGCGCGGGCAGCAGCATGGTCCAGCGCCAGCTCAGTTCGGTGAGCAGTCCGGACAGCACGAGGCCCATGGAGAAACCGGTGGCGGCGCAGGTGGTGTAGATGGACAGCGCCCGGTTGCGCTGCGGGCCCTCCTTGAACGTGGTCGTGATGATCGACAGGCCGGCGGGCGCGGTGAAGGCGGCGCTCAGGCCCTTGATGAAGCGGCTCGCGATCAGCAGCGGGCCGGAGTCGACGAGCCCGCCGAGCAGGGAGGCGAGGGCGAAGACGGCGAGGGCGATCAGGAAGACGCGGCGGCGGCCCAGCAGGTCGGCCGCGCGGCCGCCGAGCAGCAGGAGGCCGCCGTAGCCGAGGATGTAGCCGCTGACGATCCACTGCAGGGTGGCGGTGGACAGGCCGAGGTCGGTGGCGATGGACGGCAGGGCGACGCCGACCATGGAGACGTCGAGCGCGTCGAGGAACATGGCGGCGCACAGCACCAGCAGCGTGCCCCACAGGCGGGGGCTCCAGCGTTCGTCCGCGGCCGAACTGGAGGCAGGGGAGGGGACGTTGAGCGGAGAGGTCATGCGCAGCACAGTACATGCACATGCATTGAATGCAAATGCATTTAATTCTCGTGCAACAATCGGTGTCTTCCCTGCTAACGTGGTCCCATGGCGGTGACGAAGTCCGAGCAGGCGCTGGTGGAACAGTGGCGCGGAGTGCTCTCCGTGCACGCCCGCACGATGTGCGAACTCGACCGCGAGCTGCACCGGTTCGGGCTCGGCGCGAGCGACTTCGAGGTCCTCGACGTGCTCGCCGAGGGGGCGGCGGAGGACGGCGGCAGTGCCTTTCGCGTACAGGAGCTCGCCTCCTGCGTGCACCTCAGCCAGAGCGCCCTGTCCCGGCTGATCGCGCGGCTGGAGAAGGACGGGCTGGTGTCCCGCGGCATGTGCAGCGAGGACCGGCGCGGTGTACGGGTCGCCCTCACGGACGCGGGCCGGGCACGGCACGCGGAGGCGCAGCCGCTCCAGCGTGCCGTGCTCGGCCGCATGCTCGCCGACCGGGCCTGATCCGCTCCGGCGGGTTCGAACCGTTCCGGCCGGGCCCGAGCCGTCCCGGCAGGGCTCGAACCGCTCCGGCCGGGCCGTGATCCGTCCCCGTCCGTCGTGACCGGGCGTGGGCGGGCCCGGTGTGTGCGCCGCCCGCCTAGACGATGGCGGAGGTCTCCCGCCACAGGCGCGCGAGCCGCTGGTCCCCGGAGGCGGTGACGGCCGTCGCCCCGTCCCCGGCCGGCGGCCGGTTCCACAGCGTCAGGTACAACTGCGCGGCCGGACCGCTCAACTCGCAGTCCGCCGGGCCCTCGGCCGTCCGCTCGGTGTGCGGGACGCGGTCCGACAGCCGTACGGTCCACACGTCGCCCGTGTCCGTCGTCCGCACCCGCAGGACGGCCGGCTCGGGCGTGCGCACCCGGCTCTTCTCCCGGGCGTGGAAGCCGCGCAGCAACTCGTCGATCCCGTCCGCGGCGAACTCCGGACCCGGTTCCGTCACGTCCGTCCCGAGCGCCGCCTGCGCGTCGACCCGGTGCACGGCGGTCTCGTGCGCCTGGCGGCGCGCCCAGAACGCGCGGGCCGAGGGGGCGGGCAGGAACGTCCAGCACTCGAGGGCGTCGGAGGCTTCGGTCAGGGCGGCGACCAGCCGGCCGTGGCCCTCGCGGAACCAGTCGAGCAGTTCCACGCCGTCGAGGTCGGGTTCGTCCGGGAACGGGCGGAACGAGGCGTACCCCTCCGCCACGAAGGCGGTCGCCCAGCGGTGCACCGCCCCCGTGTGCCGCAGCAGGTCGCGCACCTGCCAGCCGGGGCAGGCCGGGACCGGCGCGCCGGGACCCGTCAGCTCGGCCGCGTCGGCGAGCAACTGGCCGTCCGTGGCCAGGTACTTGATGTGCTCGGTGATCTCCATGTCGCGATTCTGCCAGCGCGCCCCCGCGACCGGTACGGCCGAAGCGGCCATCCCGCCCGCGCCGGCGACCGGCCGGGCGGCTCACACCCGGGCCGCGGGCTCCGTCCGCACGTGCTGCCCGGTCCGTACGTTCCGCGCGGCCGGCACGGCCTGCCCGGCCGGCTGCGGCACCGGCGCGTTGCGCACCGCGTACCCGATCAGAGCCGCGCCCGCGGCCAGGACCGCCACGGTCGTCAGCGCGACCGGCAGCGAGGACCAGTCGGCGAGGAAGCCGATCGTGGGCGGACCGATCAGCATCCCGCCGTAGCCGAGGGTGGAAGCGGCGGCCACCCCGCCGGCTCCGGCCACGGCGCCCGCCCTGGCGACGGCGACGGGGAAGATGTTCGCCAGGCCCAGCCCGGTCACGGCGAACCCGGCCAGCGCCAGCCACACCGTGGGCGCCAGCGCGCCCAGCAGCATCCCGGCGGCCGCGGTCGCGCCGCCCGCCACCAGCGTCCGCGTCTGGCCGAGCCGCTCCAGCAGCGCCGTACCGGAGAGGCGCCCCGCGGTCATGGCGAGCGCGAACAGCGAGTAGCCGGCGGCCGCGAGCCCCGGGTGGGCGTGCAGGTCCTGCTCCAGGTGGAGCGCCCCCCAGTCGGCCAGGGCGCCTTCCCCGTACGCCGTGCACAGCGCGATCACCCCGAAGACGGTGACGAGCCGGCGCGACCTGCCGTCCGGCCGGCCCGGCGCCGGCTTTTGGACTCCGACGGCTTCCGGAGCGGCGGGGGAGGGGGAGCGCAGGAGCACGGGACCGGCGGCCGCCGTCAGGGCGAGGCCCGCGAGCGTGAGGCCGGCGAGGTGGGCCGCGGGGGAGAGGCCGCCCGCGACCAGGCCGCCGAGCCCGGCGCCGAGCATCCCGCCGAGGCTGAACGCGGCGTGGAACGTGGGCATCACCGGGCGGCGCAGCGCGGCCACCAGGTCGACCGCGGCGCTGTTCATGGCCACGTTGATGCCGCCGTACGCGGTGCCGAAGACCAGCAGGACGAGGCCCAGCGTGCCCGCCGAGTGGGTCAGCGCGGGAAGGGCGATGCTCAGGCTGAGCAGTACCGCCGAGGCCACCGTCACCGGGTGGCTGCCGAAGCGCCGGCACAACCGCCCCGTGAGCGTCATCGTCACGACGGCCCCGGCGGAGACGCCCAGGAGCGCGAGCCCGAGGTCGCCGGTGGAGGCGCCGGTCTGCTGCTTGATGGCCGGGATGCGGACCACCCAGCCTGCGAACAGGAAGCCGTCGAGCGCGAAGAACAGGGTCAGGGCGGTACGGAGGCGGGTCAGGGAGCGGGTGGCGGTGTCCCCGCCGGGGGCTCCCGAGGTGCCCGGCGCGAGTTTGTTTAGTAGCGGCACAAACTCAGGATAGGGGCTGCGCGACCCGTCACCAACCGCGCTGGTGAGGGGCGTCGACCGGCTCGGTCGTCCGTGCTCTCCTGACCGCACGCCCCGGGCTCTCCGTCAGGGGCGCTCCGGCCGCGCTCTGTGCGGGGCTCGGCGCCGGTGCTCCGCCACGAGGCCGAAGCGCCGGCCGCCGACCGGCCGGCCGCGCCGGGGGCGAGGTGCTCCCCGGTGGCGGCCGGACCGGCCGGCGGTCTGCGGCAGGCGGTCTGCACCAGGCGGTCTGCGGCCTGTGGACGCGCGGGCGTCCGCGGTCAGCCGGTGCGGTTGCCCTTCGGCTTGCCGAGCTGGTCCGGGGTGCCGTGCGGCGGCGGGCTCATGGGCTCCGGCGACGTGGCGGGGGAGACCGGGGAGCCGCCCTGCGCGTGACCGGCCGTCTCCGGCTTGAAGGCGGCCGGGTTGCCGCCGGACAGGGGGGCTCCCGCGTCCAGTTGCCGCTTTCGGGCCGTCAGGACCTGGACGACCATGGCACGGTCCGCGTGCTCATGCTCGTAGTGCAGCAACTGGTCCAGCTCCGGGACGCTCAGCGCCCGGATGCGGTGCTCCAGCGTGCCGACGGGCAGCTGGTCGTAGTCGGGCAGCGGAAGTCCGCCGTGGTCGGTGGTCATCCGGTTCCTCCCTGTGTCTTGACTGTCTCGTGGACTTCGTCGACGACGTGCTCGTCCAGCGCGGCGCGCACCAGCGCGGCGGCCAGCGCGGGCAGCTCCTCCTTCCCGACCAGGCCGGCGAGTGCCTCCGGGTCGGCCGGCAGGCCCAGCCGGCGGGCCCCGTCCAGGGTCTTGCGGTCCAGGTACGGCGACAGCGGCGGCCAGACGCCCTGCACCTCGCGCAGGAAGATGTCCGCCCCCGCCGGGCCGATACCCGGCGCCTCCTGGAGCAGGGCGCGCACCTCGCCGACGTCCCCGCCGGCCTTGTCGCGCAGACGGCGCAGGTCGCCGCCGTACGCGTCGAGCACGAGTCCGGCCGCCTCGCCCAGCTGCGTCGACGTCCTCTCGTCGTAGCGCCGGTAGCCGCCCTCGCCGAGCGCGTCCACCCGCTGCTGCCAGGTGGCGTCGCGCATCCGCCGGGCGTCCCGCATCCCCGCGCCGAACAGGGCGCGGGCCGCCGACACGGCGATGTCGGCCCGGATCCGGGCGCTCAGCAGATGGGCGAGGACCAGGAGCTGGTACAGCGGCTGGGGGGTGTCCTTCAGACGGATCCCGGCCTCCTCCGCGTACGTACGGCCCCGCGCGTCGAGCAGGGCCCGGACGGTCGCCCCGTGGTCGCTGTCGCGGTGTGCCATGAAACCTCCCGGAACCTCGCGCGGGCCTCCGGCGCGGTCGGACCGACCGGCGATCACCAACTGAGGCCGCCCTTCGGCCACCGTGCGCCGTGCGCCGCTCGCGCGCCGTCGGCGCGCCGTCCGCCCGCGATTCGCCCGCGGCCCGTCCGCGGTCGTCCGCCGGCCGTCCGACGACCGTTCGGCCACCCGTCCGGAGACCTCCCTCCGCCGCGGTCGTGTCCGCCGCCGGGGCCCTTGCCCGGCCCCGGCGACCCTGCCGCCCGCAGTACCCGTCCACGACCGGGACAAACAGCACCGCCGGGCGGCCGGGCCGCGGGATCATGGGAGACTCGCCCCCATGAACGGCAAGGCGACCACGACCCGATCACGGCTGGACAGAGGCCGTAGCGCGCTCGGCCCCGCGCTGGAACTGGTGCACACCGGACGCGCCCCCACGCGCGCGGTGCTCACCGCCGAGCTCGGTGTCACCCGCGCCACCGCCGGCGCCGTCGCCGCCGAACTGGAGGCACTCGGCCTCATCCGCGTGGACTCCCGCCCGGGCGCCGCCGCGGGTTCCCAGGGGCGGCCCTCGCACCGGCTCACCGTCGACGAGAAGGGTCCGGTGGCACTCGCCGCCCAGATCCACGCCGACGGATACCGCGCCGCCCTCGTCGGGCTCGGCGGCCGCGTCGTCGCCACGGCACCGGGCTGCGTGACCGTCTCCGCCGACCCCGCCCAGGTCCTTCGGGCCGTCGTCGCGTCGGGTGCCGGGCTGCTGCGCGACAGCGGGCGCCGCTGCGTGGGCGCCGGTCTCGCCGTGCCGTCCGCCGTCGCCGAGCCCGAGGGCACCGCGCTCAACCCGCTCCACCTCGCCTGGCCCGCCGGAGCGCCCGTCCGCGACATCTTCGCCGACCTGGTGCGCGACGCCGGCATCGAGGGCCCCGCCTTCACCGGCAACGACGTCAACCTCGCCGCCCTGGCCGAGCACCGGCACGGCGCCGGCCGCGGCGCCCAGCACCTGCTCTGTGTCGCCACCGGACACCGCGGGGTCGGCGGAGCGCTCGTCCTCGACGGGCGCCTCCACACCGGCAGCTCCGGTCTCGCCCTCGAGGTCGGCCACCTCACGGTGAACCCCGAGGGCCGCCCGTGCTACTGCGGCGGCCGCGGCTGCCTCGACGTCGAGGCCGACCCGCTCGCCTTCCTCACGGCCGCCGGACGGGAACCCGGGCCCGAGGTCTCCCTGCTCCAGCAGAGCCGTGACCTGCTGCGCGACCATGCCGACGACCCGGGAGTGCGGGCCGCCACCCAGGAACTCGTCGACCGGCTGGGCCTGGGGCTCGCCGGGCTGGTCAACATCCTCAACCCCGACCGCATCATCCTCGGCGGCCTGCACCGCGAACTGCTCGCCGCCGACCCGGAACGGCTCCGTGCGGTCGTCGCCGACCGCAGCCTGTGGGGCCGCAGCGGCGGCGTACCGATCCTGGGCTGCACCCTGGAGCACAACAGCCTCGCGGGCGCCGCCGAACTGGCCTGGCAGCCGGTGCTGGACGACCCTCTCGGAGCCCTGGGCCGCCCGGCCGCGTAGTCCTGCCGGACCGGCCCGGGACCGCCGGGCGCACGTCATGAGGGCGGAGCGCTCACAGGGCGTGCGGGGCGTGCGTCCGCACCGCCGCCAGCAGTTGTCGCAGCGACGGGTTGACCAGCGCCGTGCCCGCCACCCGGACGGTCGGCACCGTCTCGTTGCCGTCCGCCACCGAGCGGACGTAAGCCGCGGCCTCGGGGTCCTTCCAGATGTTCACCTCGGTGTACCGCAGTCCGGTGAAGCGCAGTTGGAGACGCAGCTTCATGCAGTACGGGCAGCCCGGCCGCCAGTGGACGACCACGCTCTCCAGGTCCTCGTCCATGACTCCCCTCCGTCGCCGACGAGGGTACTGCGCCCGCTGTTCGCTCCGCGTATGAAGACCGGAGCCGTCGCTGCGACGGGTCGGCAGGCCTCGGTCGGCCGCGCCGCCATCGCCCTCGACGAGCGACCGGCCGTGCGGCACGGACGGAGCGGGGACGTGCGCACCGGCCCGTCCGGCCGTCCCGCTGCGTCCACGCACCGCCCGCCCCGGCGGGCATCGCGACGGACACATGCCGGCGCACCGAGGGGCGGTGAACGGCGTCCCGGTGGCCCGCGACGGTGGACCCGCCGTGGCCCCCGCTCCGTCAGCCGGCGACGGCCGGCCGGGCGACGGCCCGTTCGCGGACCGCGTCCGCCGCGTCGGCGGCGTCCCCGAAGGGGACCGTGCCGGTGAACGGGCCGGTGGTGGCGGCGCCGTACACGGGAAGAGGCGGTATCGGCAGGGGTGTGGACGAGGGTGCCGGGAGGGTGAACCACACGACCTTCCCCGTGTCGCCCTGAGGCCGGGCGCCCCAGCTTTCGCTGAAGGCCTCTATCAGGGCCAGCCCCCGGCCCGAAGTGGCCATGGGATCGGACGTGTTGACCGCGGGGAGGCGAGGGTCGTGGTCGGTGACCGAGACCGTCAGCCGGTCGAGCAGCAGCTCGATCTCGACGGTGCACACCTTGTCCGGCTGGGCGTGCTGGTGGACGTTCGTCAGGAGCTCGGTGACACCGAGCGCGGCCTTCTCGATCAGACAATCGAGATTCCAGTAGCGCAGTTGCGCTGAAACGATTCTGCGGACCTGACCGATCCGCGACGGCAGGGCTTGGAGCTCTACCGTGCACTGCCTGCTTGCCTGGCTGATCACGGCTGCGACTCCCCGAAATGAGGTCCGGAAGAAGACGGAGATCGGATCCAGTAGTTGGCTGGCTAGCGGTCCGGCGGGCTGGATCGCAGCGTCACCGCCGGTGCACCCTGGGTAGTGATGTCAGTCCAGCGTGGACCAGGGGTGACCGCTTCGCAACTCGCGGCGTCCGGCTGCCCTCAGGTCCCCGCCGTCACTTCTGTTCAGCTGCTGTCGCCACCCGCGCGACGCACCGCCTCCATGAGGCGGCCGGCGACGGCCGACCCGGCGGCCTCGTCCGGTTCGGGGGCGCGCTGTCCCATGGTCAGCCGGTACCGCGTGCCGTTGAGCGTCGCCACCATGGCGTCGTCGCGTCCCGCGAACCAGGGCCTGCTCGCCCTGACCGCCCGTACCGGAGCGGTGTCGATCACCCGGCCGTAGCTGGTGAGGAGCGCCAGCCTGCCGTCCTTGATCAGAACCTCGCCCGCCCGGGTCAGCGAGCGCGGCCACCGTTCGATCCGTACGCCGGTGGCACTGAAATCAGCCTCGGCCATGACGCACCCAGCCCCCTTCGCGCAGGTTTATGCCGGTCAGTCTGCACAAGTGCCCGCCACAATGCCAGGGCGCGTGGGCGGATGCGCCCCCTCTGTCCCGTACAGCGCCGCTCGATGCGCCCCGTGCGCCGCGTGCCGCGCTCTGTGCCGCCCCGCTGCCGTGCGCGCCCCCCGACCCCTCTGCAAGCGTTCCCTATGGGACATCAAAGTCATCGTTTGCGCAGGTGAGGGGGGTAATGTGCGAGGAGGGACAGCAGGGGGAAGAAGGACGAGGAGCGGCGCGTGAGTACCAGGGAAACAGCAGAACCGGCCGAGCCCACCGGGCCGGCCACCACCATCGACGTGGACCACAGCGACGCCGCGTACCGGCAGTGGCTCAAGGAGGCCGTGCGCAAGGTCCAGGCCGACGCCAACCGCTCCGCCGACACGCACCTGCTGCGCTTCCCGCTCCCCGAGCAGTGGGGCATCGACCTCTACCTCAAGGACGAGTCGACGCATCCGACCGGCAGCCTCAAGCACCGCCTGGCCCGCTCCCTCTTCCTCTACGGGCTGTGCAACGGCTGGATCCGCCCCGGCAAGCCCGTCATCGAGGCGTCCAGCGGCTCCACCGCCGTCTCCGAGGCCTACTTCGCGAGCCTCATCGGCGTGCCGTTCATCGCCGTCATGCCCCGCACCACCAGCCCGGAGAAGATCCGGCTCATCGAATTCCACGGCGGCCGGTGCCACTTCGTGGACGACTCGCGCAAGATGTACGAGGAGTCGGCCGCCCTCGCCGCCGCCACCGGCGGCCACTACATGGACCAGTTCACCTACGCGGAGCGGGCCACCGACTGGCGCGGGAACAACAACATCGCCGAGTCGATCTACCAGCAGCTGCGGCTGGAGCGCCATCCGGTACCCGCCTGGATCGTCGCCACGGCCGGCACGGGCGGCACCTCCGCGACCATCGCCCGCTACGTCCACTACATGATGTACGACACCCGGGTGTGCGTCCCGGACCCGGAGAACTCCTGCTTCTTCGAGGGCTGGACCACCGGCAACGCGGACGCCGCCAGCGACTGCGGCTCGCGCATCGAGGGCATCGGACGGCCCCGGATGGAGCCGAGCTTCGTGCCCGGCGCCATCGACCGGATGATGAAGGTGCCCGACGCCGCGAGCATCGCCGCCGTACGCGCCCTGGAGAACGCCATCGGGCGCAAGGCCGGCGGTTCGACCGGCACCGGTCTGTGGAGCGCGCTGAAGATCGTCGCCGAGATGGTGGCGGAGGGCCGGACCGGCAGCGTGGTCACCCTGATCTGCGACCCGGGCGACCGCTACCTCGACAAGTACTACTCCGACGCCTGGCTCGCCGAACAGGGCCTCGACATCGCGCCCTACAGCGCCGCCATCGACGAGTTCCTCGGCAGCGGCGTGTGGCCGGACCGGCTCGCCCGGCCCGGCACCGCCGCCGCCTGACGGAACGTCACTGCACTGGGAAGCGCGCCGGGTGGAGCGTCACTGCGCCGGGGTGGGCGCCGGGCGGAACGTCACTGCACCGGGGTGGGCGCCGGGCGGAACGTCACTGCGCCGGGGGCGACGCCACTCTGCCGTCGAGGTTGCGCATCGCGGCCCGGAAGGAGTGCCCCACCCCGGACCTCGCCAGCCGCATCACCAGCCGGAACGGGGCGGGACCCTCGGCCGCCAGCGTCCACCGGACCCGGGTGCCGGTCCCGTGCCGGGGCGAGCAGCCACTCCTCGACCAGCGCCCGCACGCCGGGGGCGTTGGTCTCCTCCACCCGGTACGCGTAGCGTTCCCCGGGGTCCGTCGCCATGACCCGCTCCTGGAAGACCACACCACCGCGCAGCCGTATCTCCCGGCCGGCGCCCCCGGCGGTGGAGCGGGCGGCCGCGATGGCGGTGAACCAGGAAGGGCTGTCGGCGACGTCCTCGGCGAGCGCCCGGTACACCGCCGAGGGCGGCGCGGCCACTTCCGTGTCGAAGACGAGACGCAGGGGCGCGGAGTCGAGGAAGTCGAGCCGCACCGGGCGCAGTCGGCGTGCCATGGACCGTACCTCCAGCATGCGAAGGGATGGGCGGCAGGCGGTGCCCGTGCGGCGGTGCGGGGGCCACCGGAGGCGTACGCTCCCGAGCTCCCCGGGCTCCCGGCTCCGGCACGCCCGGCCGCCGGTGACCGGCGGAGGTGTGCGCGGTGTGCGCCCCCGGCCGGGCGTCACCCGGTGGCCGGGAGGACGCCGTGGACACGACCTGGGCCCCACACCCCAGGTCGTGTCCGTAAAGTCTCGCCTGGCCCGCGGCGCC
>NZ_LWBU01000378.1:52991-53180 GCF_001646665.1 Streptomyces noursei
GCCGGCCCGCGCCACCACCGGGTCGAGGGCCCGGGGCAGGCCGCGTACGCGCACTTCCTCGGTCCACGTCACCCGGACCGCCCCGGGCGACATCTCCCGCACCTCGATCTCGGCCCACCCGGCGACCACCCGGCCCCGCTTCTCCAGCCGGCACAGCCCCGAGGGGGGCGCGCTCCCGGCCCCGCCGGC
>NZ_LWBU01000379.1 GCF_001646665.1 Streptomyces noursei
TCACCGTGCACCGGCACGGCCGCGACGAGATTCTCGGCACCGCCTACAGCGACCACGACTTGGTCGTCTTCCTCGAGGGCGCCGGTATCACCGAATCCGATGCCGTCCTGGATGACCCGCGGTGGGTGGAGTGGCGCGACGGGCCTGCTCATCAGTTCAGTGCCGCCTGATGCGCAGGGATGGCGGCGCTGGCCCGGGCCGGCCTGTCCATCCGCAGTGGCTGCCCAGGGGTGGTAGGGCGCGGTCGGCCGGGCACCGCTGGCGACCGCTGAACGACAAGGCGCCCCTGAACGACAAGGCGCCCCCCGCTGTTCTGGTGTGGGGCGCCTTCTTGCACGCCCGTTCAGACAACCCCGAGTTCCTTCAGCACCGCGACCCGGTCGGCAGGGAGCGTCGCGCGGCGGGAGCGCTGGTTGGACAGCCATACGCCGAGCTTCACCGCGTGCTCCTGCCCATCGTGCTCAATGCGTTCGACGTGAGCCCTGGAAACGCCCGTCAGCGTGCCCTCCCGGGCCAGGTAGGCGCGCGCGGCCGCCAGTCCCGCTCCCACGCGGCTGCCCGGCCGCCGCCGGCCCGCGGCGCGGGGGCCGGTTCCGGCGCCGTGACGCCGAGCGCGCCCAGCCGCTCCCGCTGCGCCTCCGACAGCTCCGCCCACGTCTCGCGCTGCCGTACGAGCCACCGCCCCACGTCCGCCCCGTGCACAGTCACCCCCGGGTTGATCTCGTCCACCGCCGCCCCGGCCGTCGACCACCAGCGCCCGCACCCCCGCATAGTGCCGCTGCCAGTCAATGGGCCGGGCCGGGCACCAGTCCGGATCGATCTCCGCAAGCTGCGCGGCCGCTCAACGCGCCCGGACGGCGGGCAGTTGGACAACCACTGCCCGATAGGCCGCCCCGCGGCCCCTGACGGCCCCTCCAGCGCCCGTGCAGCCTCTCCGCCGGGCTCAGCGACCACCGCGCCGCCTTAGCCGCGCCCTTGGGCAGGGTCGTGCGGGGACGAGTGACTGTGCAGTGGAGGGGCTTGCATCGGTGGCCGGTCACGCTGCCTGTCCGGCTGTGCAGGCACGAGCGTACGCGGTAGGTACGCATTTCGTACGCCTTTAGTACGCCTCACGCCCATTTCATGCCGAGGTGTCGTAGCGCCGCGAGCTGTTCCGTGGTGAGCTTCTCCCGCCTAGCACGCATGTTGGAAATCCATACGCCGAGTCGTACAGGCACCGGCTCCGTCTCGCCGTCGACCTCGACGACCGCGCCGCGCGGGACCGGCCGGTCACCTTCCCGTTCGACCCATTGTGTGAGGGCTGCAAGTCCCCGTTGGAACGCCGTCTGGGCTTTGCTCGGGCCCTTCGTCGCACGGGCGGCTGCCGGGGCGGGAGGCGGGGTGGGAGCCGGTGCCTGGTCGGGCTGCACGCCTAGTGCGGCTAGTCGTTTCTGCTGTTCGGTCGACAGCTGTGTCCAGGTGCCGGGCTGGGTCTGCTGCTGGAGCCACCGCC
>NZ_LWBU01000380.1 GCF_001646665.1 Streptomyces noursei
GGGGCTGAGGTGGTAGGCGGGCGGGTGGCCGCCGGTGGCCAGGGTGACCGTGAAACCGCCGTCCCGGGCCGGGTCGAGCAGGCCGAAGATTGCGGTGCAGAAGCGGGTGCCGACCGCCGCGTCCAGCAGCAGCGCGGCGTTCAGGGCTTTGAGCGCGGCCGTCGGGTCCGCGTCGACGAGGGCTGCGGCCCGCAGCGTGTAGCGGGTCAGTGAGGTGACCGAGGCGGCTTCGGCGCCCTTGCCGCACACATCGCCCAGGAAGAACGCCCACCGGCCCCCGTCGACGGGGAAGACGTCGTAGAAGTCACCGCCCACTTCCTGCGGGGAGGCGGTCTTGTAGTGGCAGGCGAGCTCCAGCCCGGGTACCGCAGGGAGAGCGGGAGGCACCAGGGTGCGCTGCAGGGTGGAGGCGAACGCGGCGATGGCCGCCTTGTCCCGCTCCGCGCGCTTGCGGGCTTCCTCCTCCGCCTGGCGCTTGTCCTCCTCGACCTTGCGGCGCTCCTGCTCGGCGCGCAGCACGTGCAGCGCCGACAGCCGCAGCTCCAGCTGGTCACGCACCACCGCGGCCAGGTCCGCGAGCGTGGCCGAATCCGCCTCGCTGATCTCGCGGGGGCGGGTGTCGAGGACGTTGACCGTGCCCAGCCGGTACCCGTCGGCGGTGATGATCGGAGCGGCCGCGTAAAACCGCACCCCCATCGGGCCGGCGACCAGGGGGTTGGAGCAGGCGACCGGATCGAGCAGGGTGTCGGGGATGACGGTGGTGTCATTGGTCAGGACCGCCGAGGCACACAGGCCCGGATCGCGGCCGATCTCGGTGACGCCTTCCAGGCCGTGCGTGGCCTTGAACCAGATCCGGTCCTCGTCCACGATCGTCACCGTCGCCACCGGCACCTCGAACAGACGCGCGGCCAGCGCTGCGACTCTGTCGTAGGCGCCGTCCGGAGGGGTATCGAGAATGTCGTAACGGCGCACCGCCGCCATCCGCGCCGCCTCGGCCGACGCGGCCACAGGCCCGCTCGGTGCTATCGCAGGCGGGCTCGCTTGCTCGGGCATAACCCTCGTCTCGTTCATCCCCCCCAGGAAGGCGCCGACCAGACAGTCAGCACCCAGGCACTGTACCCAAACGCCTCAGCGCACCCGATCCGACGACGAGCTTCGCGGGGACGGCCCAGTCCAGGGAGGACGGCCCCCGGTCGCCCACGGGGCCCGTGCACGAGAGCAGTCGACATGCGGGGATAATCTGGCAAGCGGCCCATTTGCAGGTCAATGCGGGACGGATGGGCGACATGAGTGGCACGCACAAGGAGCTGGTATGCCGGGTGAGGCGTGAGCTGCTGCGGGCGGGTTTCAGCCTGGTGGACGGAGATGAGAGCGGGGCGCCCGGCATGCGAGTGGTCCAGGTGCCGGCGGGAGCGATGGTGTGCTGGACCCCCTTGGGCGGATCCGCCGAACTGACCGGGCCTCTCGACCGTTCGGGTCAGAGCACACAGGCGGCTGTATTCACAGCGGTGAGGGCTGTCCTCACCGGCCGGGGACACAGTGTCATGGTGACCAACGGGACGTTCGACCTCATCGTCCTTCCCCCTCCTCA
>NZ_LWBU01000381.1 GCF_001646665.1 Streptomyces noursei
CGGTTCGGATTCTGTTTCCGGCGGCCGTTGGAGGGCCTTTGCCTTTCGGCGCTCCACCACTTTAAACCATTTCCTCTGCGGCTCATAATCGAGCCGCTGGATTCCATTCCGGACATGCCGAAAGTCGAACCCTTTTGGGGAAGTCGATCTAGGTGGTGGATGGCTGCTCCGGGGTGCCTGGAACGGCAGGCCCGTCTCTTGCAGCTCGGTAGACGTTAGACGGTTCGCCACCTCAAGTCAAGCCCTCCGACGGCGCGGTGTGTGTGCCCGGTAGGGACTCACCGTGGGGTCGCCGTCGATCCAGAAGCGCCAGGGGTGGGTGGCTCCGTCGCCGCCCACGCCGGTGCGCGGGCCCGTGAGGACCTGGTCGGGAGGGATCGGGGTGCCGGTGAGGACGGAGAGGGGTGAGTCGGGGCCGGCGCAGGCGTCGGTGCCGTCCAGGGTGCGGTCGACGTCCAGGGCCGTCGCGAGGCGGGCCGGGCCTTTGGCCAGTTCCTTGTCGTATCGGGCCGAGAGTCGACGTTTGCGGGCGAGGTCCTGGCCGACTCGGACCTCACCGGCGCGCAGCAGCACTCCGCTCGCGAAGCCCTCGGGCCCGCACACCAGGTTCAGGCAGTGCCACATGCCGTAGGTGAAGTAGACGTAAGCGTGACCGGGGGGTCCGAACATCACGGCGTTGCGGGCGGTGCGGCCCCGGTAGGCGTGGGAGCCTGGGTCGGCTTCGCCCGCGTACGCCTCCACCTCGGTGAGGCGGAGCTCGATGGGGCCGTCGTCGGTGAGGCGTACGAGAGTGCGGCCCAGCAGGTCGGGGGCGACTTCCAGTACGGGGCGGTCGAAGAAGTCCCGCGGCAGCGGCGTACGGTCGGTGCTCTCGATCATGTCGTACGAGCGTACTGGGAACCGGCCGCGGGCCTTCCGCGTATGCGCGTATGTAGGGGTCCGGATCCGAAAAGGAGTGAACATGGGGTTCAAGAAGCTGCTCGCGAGCCTGGGGGCGGGGGGCGCGTCGGTCGAGACGGTGCTCACCGAGGCGAACGTGGTGCCCGGTGGCGTCGTGCAGGGCGAGGTGCGCATCCAGGGCGGTTCGGTCGACCAGCGGATCGAGGGGCTGTCGGTCGGTCTGCAGGCGCGGGTCGAGGTCGAGGGGGGTGACCAGGAGGTCAAGCAGGACATCGAGTTCATCAAGGTGCGGCTCGGCGGCGCCTTCGAGGTGAAGGCCGGCGCGGTGCACGTGGTGCCGTTCGGTCTGGACATCCCCTGGGAGACGCCGGTCACGACCATCGCGGGGCAGCACCTGCGCGGGATGGACATCGGCGTGTCGACCGAGCTGGAGATCGCGCGGGCCGTGGACTCCAGCGACCTGGACGCCATCAACGTGCACCCCCTGCCGGCGCAGCAGGCGATCCTGGACGCCTTCATCCAGCTGGGCTTCCGCTTCAAGAGCGCGGACATGGAGCGGGGGCACATCCGCGGGACGCGGCAGAAGCTGCCGTTCTACCAGGAGATCGAGTTCCTGCCGCCGCAGCAGTACCGGGGGCTGCACCAGGTGGAGCTGACGTTCATCGCGGACGAGCGCGAGATGGACGTCGTACTGGAGATGGACAAGAAGCCGGGGCTGTTCAGCGAGGGCAGCGACTCCTACCGGGCGTTCACCGTGGGTCTGGGCGACTTCCGGAACACCGACTGGCCCGCCTACCTGAACCAGTGGCTCGCCGATGTCGGCGGGCGCCGCAACTGGCTCTAGGCTCGGCGGGGACCATCGAGGAACAGCGAGACGGAGGTTTGGACGTGACCGTGGAGAAGAGGGCACCGCTCCCCCACGACTTCCATCCGCAGGTGCCGTCGTTCACCGTGGTGAGCGACGACATCGCGCCGGACGCCGTGCTGGCGGACGGGCAGGTCCACGCGAAGGGGAACACCTCGCCGCACCTGCGGTGGGAGGGCTTCCCGGCGGGGACGAAGAGCTTCGCCGTGACGTGCTTCGACCCGGACGCCCCGACGGGCAGCGGGTTCTGGCACTGGGTGCTGTTCGACATCCCCGCGTCGGTGACGGAGCTGCCGGCGGGCGCGGGCAGCGGGAAGTTCGAGGGGCTGCCCGAAGGGGCGGTGCACGTCCGCAACGACTACGGGTCGAAGGACTTCGGTGGTGCGGCGCCGCCGGCGGGCGAGGACCACCGTTACGTGTTCACCGTGTACGCGGTCGACACCGAGAAGCTGGGGCCGGACGCGGACGCCTCCCCCGCGGTGGTCGGGTTCAACCTGCGGTTCCACACGCTGGCGCGCGCCCAGTTGATCGGTCATTACGCGGAACCCGCGGAGAGCTGACCGTTCGCTTTTTGTTTGCCCGCTCCTGGTCTTGGAGAGATCAGGAGCGGGCATCTTTCGTTGCGCACGGATATTGCGTTGTCCAACCCGGCGCGCCCGGCCAGAGTTGGTTCCCAGCCCCAGGCCCGCCACCAGGGCAGGGCCGGCATACGGGAGGTGGGCAGGATGCGGGACACGCTGGTGCTCAACGCGAGCTTCGAGCCGCTGTCGACGGTGACGCTCAATCGTGCGGTGGTCCTCGTGCTCCAGGACAAGGCCGTGGTCGAGCAGGAGCACCCCCGTCTGCGTATGCGCGCGGCCGCCGTGGAACTGCCGGTGCCGAGGGTGATCAGGCTGTGCAGGTACGTCAGGGTGCCGTTCCGAAGACAGGCCCCGTGGTCGAGGCGGGGGGTGCTGGTACGGGACCGGCACCGGTGCGCGTACTGCGGGAGGCGCGCGACGACCGTGGACCATGTGGTTCCGCGGGCGCAGGGGGGCGGGGACAACTGGCTGAACACGGTGGCGTCCTGCGCGGAGGACAATCACCGCAAAGCGGACCGTACGCCGGAGCAGGCGGGGATGCCGCTGCTGTACGAGCCTTTCATACCGTCGCCGGCCGACGCGATGCTGCTGGCGCTCGCCGGGCGGGACCGGGCCGCGCTGCCCGACTGGCTGTCGTCGGCGGCCGCGTGAGCCGCCGCGTGTGACCGTGGCCCTGGGCCCGCTCCGTCGTCAGGACGGGGCGGGCCCTCGCCGTGTGCGGCGGGGGGTCAGCTCCTGGTGGTGAGTTGGACGATGGCGAGGATGCCGACGACGATGATCACCCCGCGCAGGACGGTCGGGGGCAGTCGGCGGCCGACCTTGGCGCCGATCTGGCCGCCGATGGTGGAGCCGACGGCGATCAGCAGGACGGCGGTCCAGTCGAAGTCGGCGACGAAGAGGAAGAACAGGGCGGCGATGGTGTTGACGACGGCCGCGAGGATGTTCTTGGTGGCGTTGAGGCGCTGCATGCTGTCGTTCAGCAGCATGCCCATGAGGGAGAGGTAGATGATCCCCTGGGCGGCGGTGAAGTAGCCGCCGTAGACACTGGCGAGGAGGAGGCCGGCGAAGAGGAGGGGGCCGCCGTCGGGGTTGCCGCCGTCGCCCTCCCGTTCGCGGCGGCGCTGCACGGCCCGGGAGATGCGGGGTTGCAGGAGGACCAGGACCAGGGCCAGGGCGACCAGCACCGGGACGATGGTCTCGAAGGCGGTGGAGGGCAGGAGGAGGAGCAGTATGGCTCCGCAGAGTCCTCCGGTGGCGGCGGCGAGGCTCAGGCGCAGGACGCGGCGGCGCTGGCCGGTGAGTTCGGCGCGGTAGCCGATGGCCCCGCTGATGGAGCCGGGGATCAGGCCGAGGGCGTTGGACACGGTGGCGGTGACCGGTGGGAGGCCGGTGGCGACCAGGACGGGGAAGGTGATGAGCGTTCCCGATCCCACGATGGTGTTGATCGTGCCGGCGCCGATGCCTGCGGCGAAGACGGCGAGCATTTCCCAGACGGTCACGCGGTGCCCTTCGTACAGGATCCGTGCTTGCGGGATCGGTGCTTGGTGCACTGATCATGCACGAAGGGGTGGGTGCGTCAGTCGACCGGGGGCTCTTCGCGGCGCTGTGCCGGGGGGCGCTCCTTGCCGGTGCCGCCGGTGTTGAAGCCGGGGGCGCCGCTGCCGAGGTTGCCGAAGGCGCCGGAGAGGCCCTTGAGGGCGTCGCCGATCTCGCTGGGGACGATCCAGAGCTTGTTGGCGTCGCCCTCGGCGATCTTGGGGAGCATCTGGAGGTACTGGTAGGAGAGGAGCTTCTGGTCGGGGTCGCCGGCGTGGATGGCCTCGAAGACGGTGCGGACGGCCTGGGCCTCGCCCTCGGCGCGCAGGGCGGCGGCCTTGGCCTCACCCTCGGCGCGGAGGATGGCGGACTGCTTCTCGCCCTCGGCGGTGAGGATCTGGGACTGCCGGATGCCCTCGGCGGTGAGGATCGCGGCGCGCTTGTCGCGGTCGGCGCGCATCTGCTTCTCCATCGAGTCCTGGATGGAGGTGGGGGGCTCGATGGCCTTGAGCTCGACGCGGTTGACGCGGATGCCCCACTTGCCGGTGGCCTCGTCGAGGACGCCGCGGAGGGCGGCGTTGATCTCCTCGCGGGAGGTGAGGGTGCGCTCCAGGTCCATGCCGCCGATGATGTTGCGGAGGGTGGTGACGGTGAGCTGCTCGATGGCCTGGATGTAGCTGGCGACCTCGTAGGTCGCGGCGCGCGCGTCGGTCACCTGGTAGTAGATGACGGTGTCGATGTTCACGACCAGGTTGTCCTGGGTGATCACCGGCTGGGGCGGGAAGGGGACGACCTGTTCGCGCAGGTCGATGCGGTTGCGGATCGAGTCGATGAACGGGACGACGATGTTCAGTCCCGCGTTGAGGGTGCGGGTGTAGCGGCCGAAGCGCTCGACGATGGCGGCGCTGGCCTGCGGGATGACCTGGATCGTCTTGATCAGGGCGATGAAGACGAGCACCACCAGGATGACCAGGACGATGATGACTGATGGCATCGTGTGTTCCCCGTGCCCTTCGCTGCCGGTTGTCTGCCGGTTCGTTGCCGGTCGGTTCGATGATCGAGTTTCGCAGACGGCGGGGCCGTGTGTGCGCCGTTCGGCGGGAGTTGACCGGGTTGCCGCGTCTGAGGCCCCATCACATCACTACGGCGGTCGCTCCGTCGATCTCGACCACGTCGACCTGGCGGCCCGGTTCGAAGACCTGGTCGGCGTCGAGGGACCGGGCGGACCAGACCTCGCCGGCCAGCTTGATGCGGCCTCCGCCGCCGTCGACGCGTTCCAGTACGACGGCCTGGCGGCCCCTCAGGGCGTCGACGTTGGTGGCGTGTTGGGGCCGTCCGTCGCGGTGGCGGGCCGCGATGGGGCGTACCACGGCGATGAGGGCGACCGACACGGCGGCGAAGACCACCACTTGGGCGACCACGCCGAAGCCGAGAGCCGCGGTGAGGGCGCCGGCGGTCGCGCCCACGGACAGCATTCCGAATTCCGGCATCGCGGTCAGTACGAGCGGGATGCCGAGTCCCACCGCGCCGATCAGCCACCAGACCCATGCGTCGATGTCCACGGGGTCATGGTAGGACCGGGGGTCGGGTCGCGGACAGGGCGCGGTGGGTGCGGGTGCCCGTCCGGCTACGACAGGGGCAGGCCCTGTGCGGTGTAGCGGTCGCCGACGCGCTCGACGACGAGCGGCAGTCCGAAGCAGTGGGAGAGGTTGCGGGAGGTCAGCTCCATCTCCACCGGTCCGGCGGCGAGGACCTTGCCCTGACGGATCATCAGGACGTGGGTGAAGCCCGGCGGGATCTCCTCGACGTGGTGGGTGACCATGATCATGGAGGGGGCGTAGGCGTCACGGGCGAGGCGGCCGAGGCGGCGCACCAGGTCCTCACGGCCGCCGAGGTCGAGGCCGGCGGCGGGCTCGTCGAGGAGCAGCAGCTCGGGGTCGGTCATCATGGCGCGGGCGATCAGGGTGCGCTTGCGCTCGCCCTCGGAGAGGGTGCCGAAGCTGCGGTCGAGGTACTCGGTCATGCCGAGGCGGTCGAGGAAGGCGCGGGCGCGGTCCTCGTCGACGGCGTCGTAGTTCTCGTGCCAGGTCGCGGTCATGCCGTACGCGGCGGTGAGGACGGTCTGGAGGACGGTCTGCCGCTTGGGCAGCTTCTCGGCCATGGCGATGCCGGCCATGCCGATGCGCGGGCGGAGGTCGAAGACGTCGACCTTGCCGAGCTGGTCCCCGAGGATGCGGGCGGTGCCGGAGCTGGGGAAGAGGTAGCTGGAGGCGACGTTGAGGAGGGTGGTCTTGCCGGCGCCGTTGGGGCCGAGGATGGCCCAGCGCTCGCCCTCCTTGACCGACCAGGAGACGTCTTCCACCAGAGCGCGTCCGTCGCGGACCACGGATACGTCCACCAGCTCCAGTACATCGCTCATGAGCGCGTTGTCTCCCCTATGCGGTCGAGTCTCGTCGTCGCCGGCGCCTGCGGGCGCGGCTCCCAGGGGAAAACCTACGCCACTGGTGGCGCGGCCCCGTCCTTAGGTCTCCTTTGGTCCGTCCGGGTCCGGCCGCGGGGCGGTGGCGGACGCCGGGAGCCCGGCATGATCGGCGAGACGCCCCCTAGGGTTGGGGGATGCTTTCGGAACCACGTTCAGGACGGTTGGCCGCATGGGGGAACGCCCTGCTGGCCGGGTTGGTGTCGCCGGATGAGGCCGTGCTCGCGATCGTCGGGGACGACGCCGTGCACCGGGTGGAGGGGCTGCCGGGCGAGCGGGGGCCGGTCGGGCTGACGCTCGCGCTGGGCCGGCTGCGGGCGCTGGGGGTCGCGGGGTGGCGGGTGGCGCTGCCGGCGCCGGGTCATCCGCTGGGGCTGAGCGGTCCGCCGGCGTTCAACGCCCGGGCGCTGGATGCGGAGGAGGCGGCTGTCGGGTACGGGGCGCCCTTCGGTCTCGTGCCCGAGGTGTACGAGGCGGGGCCCGAGGGCGACGTGCACGTGGAGGTGGTGTGGCACTGCCTGCCGGTGCGGGAGGCGCCGCCGGCGGACGTGCCGTCGCTCGGGGAGGCGGAGCGGGAGCTGGCGGAGGCGCTGCGCGAGGCGACGGTGGTGCTGACGCGGCTGGACGTGGCGGCGTCGGGGCCGGTGGCGGAGGCCGCGCTGGACGCGTACCGGGCGCGGGCGGAGGCGGGGCGGGAGGTGCTGGCGCCGGGGTATCCGCCGCGGGCGGTGCGGGTGCTGGAGATGGCCCAGCGGGTGGGGCTGCTGGTGTCGCTGGCGTACTCACCGGCGTACGGGATCGGGGGCGCGCACGGCGGGGCGGTGAGCGCCTCGGAGATGGCGGCGCGCCGGGAGGCGCTGCGGCCGGTGGAGCGGGTGGCCCGGCGGGCGCAGGTGGCGGCGTTCAACGCGTGGGTGGAGGAGAGGGAGCGCGAGCGGGGGTGACGCGCCCGGCAGGGGCGGTGCGGCTGCGTCCCGTGCGCGGTGGGGATCGGCGGGGCGGCCGCCGGGTGCGGGCCGTGCGCCGCGGGGCCGTCCGGGCGGCGGGGACGGCCCCCAGGTGGGGCTGGGGGCCGGGCCGGTCGTCAGTGGTTGACGGCGGTGTTGCCGAAGGCCGGGTTCAGGAGGCCGATCACGTTGACGCTGTTGCCCGAGACGTTCACCGGGACGTGGACCGGGACCTGAACCAGGTTGCCGGAGGCGACGCCGGGCGACCCGATGGCCGCGCCGTCCGCGTGGGCACCGCTGCTGGCGGACGCGGCGCCCGCGGCGGCGGCCACGAGTCCGCCGGCGACCATGGTGACGGCTGCGGCCTTCTTCAGGTTCTTCACTTCGCACATCCTCCGTTGACTACCGCCGCGGCGATCACCGCGGCACGCCATGGAGAACGCCCACGCGGCGCCCAGGTTGCGCCGAGTGGGTGACATACACCCGACGGTATGAATTTTGTACGGGTGGGGGCGCGCCGGTTGACCCCGTCCCGTCCGGCCGGGGTCAGTCGGCCAGGCCGTGGCGGACCGCCCAGAGCGCCGCCTGGGTCCGGTCGGCGAGGTCCAGCTTCATCAGGATGTTCGACACGTGCGTCTTGACGGTCTTCTCGGAGAGCACCAGGGCCCGGGCGATCTCGCGATTGGAGCGGCCGTCCGCGATCAGGCCCAGCACCTCCCGCTCGCGCTCGGTGAGCATGCCGCCCCGGCCCGTACCGCCGTTCGCGTCCTCCTGGGAGAGGAGCGCCATCGCCACCTCCGGCTGGAGCAGGACGTGGCCCGCGTGCACCGACCGGATCGCGCCGGCCAGCGCGTCCGGGTCGACGTCCTTGTAGACGTATCCCGAGGCGCCCGCCCGGAGGGCGGGGACCACCGTGCGCTGCTCGGTGAAGCTGGTGACGATCAGCACCTTGGCGGGGTTGGCCAGCTCCTGGAGCCGGCGCAGCGCCTCGACGCCGTCCATCCCGGGCATCTTGACGTCCATCAGGACCACGTCGGGCCGCAGCTCCTCGGCACGCTCCACGCCCTCGGCGCCGTCGCCCGCCTCCCCCACGACCTCGATGTCGTCCTGGACCTCCAGGAACGTGCGCAGTCCGCGGCGCACCACCTGGTGGTCGTCGACCAGCAGGACACGGATCCCGGTCTTCCGACCGGATGCGGCCTCAGCCACCGGGGACCTCCATCTCGATCGTGGTGCCCTTGCCGGGCTCCGACTGAACCGTGAGCCTGCCGCCGACGCCGCCGGCCCGGTCCCTCATCGAGACGAGGCCGAGGTGGCGCCCCGCCCGCCGGACCGAGCGAGGGTCGAACCCCTTGCCGTCGTCGGTGACGCTCAGCAGCGCGCCCTGGCCGTGCCGTACGAGGGACACGGCGACCCGGTCGGCGCCGGAGTGGCGCAGCGCGTTGTGCAGCGCCTCCTGGGCGACCCGGAGCACGGCCTCCTCCTGCGCGGCGGGCAGGGCGCGCACGCCCGAGCTCTCGAAGGTGACGTGCGCGCTGTGGGCGCGGTCCAGGACCTGGATCTGCGTACGGAGGGTGTGCACCAGGCCGTCCTCGTCCAGTGCGGCGGGGCGCAGCTCCACGACCGCGGCGCGCAGCTCGTCCGCCGCCTCGGCGGCGAGTGCGGCGACCTGCTGGAGCTCTCCCTTGGCGCGGGCCGGGTCGCGGTCGACGAGGGCGGTGGCGGCCTGGGCGGTGAGGCGGAGGGAGAACAGCTTCTGGCTGACCGCGTCGTGCAGCTCGTGGGCGAGCCGCGAGCGCTCCTCGGCGATGGTCAGCTCCCGGCTGCGCTCGTACAGCCGGGCGTTGGTGAGGGCGATGGCCGCGTGCTGGGCGAGGATGCCGAGCAGTTCCTCGTCGTCCTCGGTGAAGCCGCAGCCGCCCGCGGGGGCCGCGCCCTCGGGGCAGCGCTTGTTGGCGAGGAAGAGGGCGCCGATCGTCTCGTCTCCGTCCCTGATCGGCAGGCCCAGGAAGTCGGACATGTCGGGGTGGGCGGCGGGCCAGCCCTCGAACCGGGGGTCCTTGCGGACGTCGGCGAGGCGCTCGGGCCTCGCCTCGTGGAGCATCGCCGCGAGGATGCCGTGCTGGCGCGGCAGCGGGCCGATGGCCTTCCACTGCTCCTCGCTGACACCGTCCACGACGAACTGGGCGAAGCCCCCGTGGTCGTCGGGGACGCCCAGGGCCGCGTACTCCGCGTCGAGCAGCTCGCGGGCGGAGGCGACGATCGTCTTGAGGACGTCGCGGACCTCCAGGTGCCTGCTCATGGCGAGCAGGGCGGTGCTGACGGCGGCGAGGCCGGAGCCGGGCGGTCGATCGGTCATGCGTTCACGGTACCGGCGGGGTGTGACGGTCCGTATCGGACCGGGGACGGCGTCCGGACGGGTCGCAGGCCCTAGGTCGAAGTTCCCCGCGGAGCGGGGCTCGGGGCCGAGGCGGGGGCCGTGGGGAGGGTTCCAGGCTGGGGGCATCGGCTTCCCGGACCGCGGGAGGTTCTCGATCGTTCCAAGGGGATGGGTGTCATGGCTGTCGCGATCGTCACGGGTGCGTCGAAGGGACTGGGGCGGGCACTGGCCGTCGCCCTCGCCCGGCGGGGCTGGGACCTGGTGCTGGACGCCAGGACCGCCTCCGTGCTGGAGGAGGCCGCGCGCGAGGCGCGGGCGCACGGGACGCGGGTGGTGGCGCTGCCGGGGGACGTCGGGGACGGCGGGCACCGGGAGGCGCTGGTGGCGGCGGCGCGGGAGCTGGGCGGGCTGGACCTGCTGGTGAGCAATGCGAGCGCGCTGGGTGCCGAGCCCCTGGTGCGGCTGGACGCGCTGCCGCTGGAGGGGCTGCGGGTGGCGCTGGAGGTGAACGTGGTGGCCGCCCTGGGGCTGGTGCAGGAGGCGCTGCCGCTGCTGCGGGCGAGCGGGGCCGGGACGGTGATCGCGGTCAGCTCGGACGCGGCGGCGGAGGCGTACGGGACGTGGGGAGGTTACGGGGCGTCCAAGGCGGCGCTGGACCAGCTGGCGGCGGTTCTGGCGGTGGAGGAGCCGGGGCTGCGGGTGTGGGCGGTCGACCCGGGTGACATGCGGACCGACCTGTACCAGGCGGCCGTCCCGGTGGACGATCCCTCCGGGCGTCCGCTTCCGGAATCGGTGGTGCCGGCCTTCCTGCGGCTGCTGGCCGAGCGGCCGGCGAGCGGGCGGTACACGGCGCCGGCCCTGCTGGAGGTGGCGGCGTGAGCGTGCCGACGGCGCTGCGGGTGCCTGCGGAGCTGTCCGCGCGGGTGCCGGCGGAGCAGCGGGGTTCGGGGCGGGACGACGTGCGGCTGATGGTGTCGCGGGGGACGGCGGTGTCGCACCACGCGTTCCGGGAGCTGCCGGGGCTGCTGCGGGCCGGGGACGTACTGGTGGTGAACACCTCGCCGACGCTGGCCGCCGCGGTGACCGGGCGCCTGGGCGGGGACGGCGGCGAGACGGTGGTCGTGCACTTCTCCACGTGGGGGGACGACGGCCGCTGGTCGGTGGAGCTGCGGAACCCGGACGGGCGGGGCACCACCCGGCCGCGGCGCGGGGGGCCCGCGGGCGCCGTGGTGCGGTTGCCGGGCGGGGCGCAGCTGGTGCTGGAGGAGTCGCTGGTGGCGGGGCCGTCGGGGGGCGGGCGCCTGTGGTGGGCTTCGGTGTCGGTGGGTGTGCCGGGGCTGCTGGCGGGGTACGGGCGTCCCATCCGGTACGGCTACACCGACCGGGACCAGTCGCCGGCCGCGTACCAGACGGTCTTCGCGCGTCCGGCACGGGACGGGGCGGGGTCGGCGGAGATGCCGAGTGCGGCGCGGCCGTTCACGGCGGGCCTGGTGACGGAGCTGGTGAGCCGGGGCGTGCAGGTGGCGCCGGTGGTGCTGCACACGGGGGTGGCGTCGGCGGAGGCGCACGAGCCGCCGTACCCGGAGCGCTTCGAGGTGCCGGAGTCCACCGCGTGGCTGGTCGGGGCGGCCCGTGCGGGGGGCGGGCGGATCGTGGCCGTGGGGACGACGGCGGTGCGGGCGCTGGAGTCGGCGGCCGGTGAGGACGGGGTGGTGCGGCCGGCGGGTGGCTGGACGGACCTGGTGGTGACGCCCCGGCGCGGGGTGCGCGCCGTGGACGGGCTGCTGACCGGGCTGCACGAGCCGGAGGCGTCGCACCTGCTGCTGCTGGAGGCGGTGGCCGGGAGGGAGGCGCTGGGCCTGGCGTACGCCGAGGCGCTGAGGCGGCGCTACCTCTGGCACGAGTTCGGGGACGTCCATCTCGTCCTGCCGGAGGAGGCCCCTCACTGAGCGCATTGCTCGTGCAACAGATGGTGAGACGGCCATGGGCCCGATGTGAGCCCGCGCATAGGACCCAGGTCACTTACGAAGACGGCTAGTGGTGCGGATAAGAATCGGATGAGTGCTGGTGGGGCGGGTGCGTGACGGGCGCGGACGCGCTCTTCGGCACCCGCTGATCCACTACCCGGCTTCGTACGTCACACCTTTGCCCCAGGATTTTGCTGCCGCTAAGAATTGCATCCGTCGCCCGCCGAGCAGGCGAAGCGCCGCCCTGGCCTTGCGACGTCCCGCGATTCGAAGAGGTACGACTGCATGTCCGCGTTCAGCACCCGCCCCGGCTTCAGCCGTCTCAAGAAGAACCACAAGCTTTCCCTGGCCGGCGTCGCCACCCTGAGCGCCGCCGCGCTCACGTTCTCGATCGTTCCCGGCAACGACGCCGCCGCCGAGACGGAGCCGCAGACCGTGGCCGCCGCCGCTGCCGCCCCGGTCGCGCTGGTCAACACGCAGAGCAAGCCGCTGCACCTCGGCATCACCGAGCAGCAGACCACCATCGAGCTGAAGGCGAAGGCCGACGCCGCCGCCAAGGCGAAGGCCGCCGCCGCTGCCAAGGCCCAGGCCGCCGCCAAGGCGAAGGCCGCCGCCGCGGCGAAGGCGAAGGCCGAGGCCGCTGCGGAGAAGCGTGCCGCCGCCAAGGCCGCCGCCAGCCGCGCCGCCGCCCGCAAGCCGGTGTTCGCCAACAACCTCGACGGCTGGATCCGCGAGGCGATGCACATCATGAAGAAGCACAACATCCCGGGCACCTACGAGGGCATCCACCGCAACATCATGCGGGAGTCCAGCGGTAACCCCCGGGCCATCAACAACTGGGACATCAACGCCATCAACGGCGTCCCGTCCAAGGGCCTGCTCCAGGTCATCTACCCGACCTTCAAGGCCTACCACGTGCCGGGCACCAAGTTCGACCAGTACGACCCGGTCGCCAACATCGTCGCCGCCTGCAACTACGCGGCCGACCGCTACGGCTCCATGGACAACGTGAACAGCGCCTACTGAGCCGGTTCACCCGCGCCGGAGGCCGGCGCCGACATGCCGAAGGGCGGCACCCCCGTGCGGGGTGCCGCCCTTCGGCGCGTCTGTCGCCACGTACCGCGTACGCCGGTCCTACTTGCGCATGACCTCGGGCTCGTGGCGGCGCAGCAGGCGCGCCACGATCACGCCGCAGATGGCGCCGAGCGCCAGGAGCGCGCCCATGTCGACCATCCACTGACCCACCTCGTGGTCCCACAGCGGGTCCGTCTCGGTGGGGTCGTCCTGGTTCGGGAACAGCCGGTTGAGGTCGGCGGTGGTTCCGGCGGCGGCGACGGCCCAGCGGGACGGCATCAGGTACGAGAACTCGTTGACGCCGACCTGGCCGTGCAGGGTGAACAGGCAGCCGGTGAAGACGACCTGGATGATCGCGAACATCACCAGCAGCGGCATGGTCTTCTCGGCGGTCTTCACCAGCGAGGAGATGATCAGGCCGAACATCATCGAGGTGAAGCCCAGCGCCATGATCGGCAGGCTCAGCTCCAGCCGCACCAGGGACGACCCGAAGAGCAGTCCCTCGTCCGGCACCTTGCGCATGCCGAAGCCGATGCCACCGATGATCGCGCCCTGCAGGATGGTGATCAGACCGAGGACGATCACCTTCGACATCAGATACGCCGAACGTGACAGGCCCGTGGCCCGTTCCCGTTCGTAGATCACCCGCTCCTTGATCAGTTCTCGTACGGAGTTGGCGGCGCCCGCGAAGCACGCGCCGACCGCCAGGATCAGCAGGATCGTCGCCGCGCTGGTGTTGGGGCCGCGGGGGCTCGGCCGGAGCCCGTGGTCGGAGCTGATCAGCGTGCTGACCACGCCGAGGACGGCGGGCAGGATCACCATCAGCGCCATGAAGCCCTTGTCGGAGGCGATGACGGAGAGGTAGCGGCGGATCAGGGTCCACAGCTGCGCGCCCCAGCCCTGCGGCTTGGGCGGGCGCATGGCCTGGGCCGGCGGCATCTGGACGGACTGGGCGGCGACGGCGTCGATGTCCGCGGCGTACATCTGGTAGTGCTGCGAGCCCTTCCAGCGGCCCGACCAGTCGTAGTCGCGGTAGTTCTCGAACGCGGAGAAGACGTCGGCCCAGGTCTCGTAGCCGAAGAAGTTGAGCGCCTCCTCCGGCGGGCCGAAGTACGCCACCGAGCCGCCGGGCGCCATGACCAGCAGCTTGTCGCAGAGCGCGAGCTCGGCGACGGAGTGGGTGACGACGAGGACCGTGCGGCCGTCGTCGGCCAGCCCGCGCAGGAGCTGCATGACGTCGCGGTCCATGCCCGGGTCGAGGCCGGAGGTCGGCTCGTCCAGGAAGATCAGGGACGGCTTCGTCAGCAGCTCCAGCGCCACGGAGACGCGCTTGCGCTGACCGCCGGAGAGGGCGGTGATCTTCTTGGTCTTGTGGATGTCGAGCTTCAGCTCGCGCAGGACCTCGTCGATCCGCGCCTCGCGCTCCTGCGCGGTGGTGTCCGCGGGGAAGCGGAGCTTCGCGGCGTACTTGAGCGCGGTGCGGACGGTCAGCTCCTTGTGCAGGATGTCGTCCTGCGGGACCAGACCGATGCGCTGACGCAGCTCGGCGAACTGCTTGTAGAGGTTCCGGTTGTCGTAGAGGACGTCGCCCTGGTTGGCGGGGCGGTAGCCGGTGAGCGCCTTGAGGAGCGTCGACTTGCCGGAACCGGACGGGCCGATGACCGCGACGAGCGACTTCTCGGGAACGCCGAACGAGACGTCCTTGAGGATCTGCTTGCCGCCGTCGACCGTGACGGTGAGGTGGCGGGCCGAGAAGGAGACCTCGCCGGTGTCGACGAACTCCTCGAGCCGGTCGCCGACCAGCCGGAACGTCGAGTGGCCGACGCCGACGATGTCGTTCGGGCCGATGAGCGCGGTGCCGGACTTGGCGAGCGGCTGGCCGTTGACGTACGTGCCGTTGTGCGAGCCGAGGTCGCGGATCTCGAAGCGGCCGTCGGGCGTCGCGTGGAACTCGGCGTGGTGGCGCGAGACCTGGAGGTCGGAGACGACCAGTTCGTTCTCGAGCGCACGACCGATGCGCATCACGCGGCCGAGGGCCAGCTGGTGGAAGGTGGTGGGGCTGCGCTCGCCGTGGACCGGCTCGGCCATCGGGGCGCCGCCGCCCTGGCCCGGGCCCTTCTGCGCGAGCTGCTCGGCGGGGCCGGGGTGGCCGGCGGGGCCGGGCTGCTGGTGCGGGACGTGCGGCTGGGCCGGGGCGTGCGCCTGCTGCTGGGGCTGCTGCGGCTGTTGGTGCGGCGCGGCCGGGGCCTGCTGCTGCCAGGCCTGCTGGGCCTGCTGCGGCGGCGCCTGGTGGCCGGCGGCGGCCTGCGGGGCCTGGGCCTGGCCAACTGGCTGAGCGCTGTACGCGCCCGCTCCCGCCGCGGCGTCGGTCAGGCTCACCCGCGGGCCGTCGGTCGCGTTGCCCAGGTGCACGGCCGAGCCGGGGGCGATCTCCATCTGGTGGATCCGCTGGCCCTGCACATACGTGCCGTTGGTCGAGCCGTGGTCCTCGATGACCCAACTGCGGCCGTTCCAGCTGACCGTGGCGTGCCGCCACGAGACCCTGGCGTCGTCGATCACCAGGTCACCCTGCGGATCACGTCCGAGGGTGTACGACCTGGACGGATCGAGAGTCCAGGTCCTTCCGTTCAATTCCAGTACGAGTTCCGGCACTCCATGCCCCACTACTTGTCCCCCGAGTTCCCCCCGTCGCAGGGAGTCTAGGGATGGCGAACATCGGGTGGAACTATTTCAGGCCCGGCGCCGGAATCGAAAGTCGGGCGGTGTGAAGAGAGCGCGCAGGCGCTCCGGTGCCCTGTCGCCGCGCGCCGTCGACCCGGGCGAAATGCACCCGGAGCCCATCAAGTCGCCATGTGTGGGTACGGACGGGACGCGAGCCGGGCAACTCGGGACCCCTGGGCGGCCCTTCGGAGGGTCCGTACGCTCCCGGGCGGCGCCGGCCGGGGAATTGGCCGGGGCACCGGGTGAGGGGGTGTGATCCTGGCCTCGATCACCGGCGGTGAGCCGCGCGCCGGTCGCCGTGCCGGGCACGGCGGGCATGGCGGCCGGGGCATGGGGGCCGGGGGGGGCGGGGTGGGCGGGCGGGGGGGGCCGGGCCGGGGGGGGGGGCGGGCGGGCGGGGCGGGGGCGTGAGCCCGGGGGCGG
>NZ_LWBU01000382.1 GCF_001646665.1 Streptomyces noursei
GACCTCGACGGCAAACGCTGGGGCATCTTCGCGAAGGGCTGGAGGAAGCTGCGCAGCGGGTACCGCTCAACGCGGAACTTCTTCCGCTACACGCCGACCAAGTGGATGTTCTTCCAGAGGAAGCCGTGCCGATGGTTCTGCATGCGAGATGGCCGGCCGGCGTTCCACTGGGGTAACCACCAGAACCGTATCGAGTGGGACAAGCACAATGGATGGCACCACAACCGTGCTGGCAGCAGGAATCACTACAGCGTGAGACGCGGCCTGTGGAACGCGACCAAGGACGGGTTCCGCTGGACAGCGCGCTGGGCCATGCGCCGTCGCTGACGTTCTGCGCCTGCGGGGGCCGGGCTTCCATCCCGGCCCCCGTATCCCGCCAACCCACGAAGGAACCATGAAGTTCACCACTTCCACAGATGCGGACATGGAAATCTTCCTGTCCGTTGTCGGCAAACATTTGGGAGCGATCAGCGCTAAGGGGCTGATCGACCTCTACACGGATGAACCGATTGAGGATCCGGCGCCTCAGGAGGTCTACCAAAAGATGAGGGAGGAGGTCCTGGCCGAGCATGCTGGCAGCAAGGGCGACCACCTCATGGGGGTCCCGCTGGACTTCACCTCCGAAGCCGGCCTGCAGCGCTTTGCTCTGCTTGGCAACCGCACCATCGGCTGTGAGGCATACGTCGGCAAGAAGCTAGTGTTCACCTCCATCGAGAACGAACGCATCGTCTGGCTCGACGTCTCCGGTCCTGATGCGTCCTCGCTGGAGGAGGCCGCGCTGGCCGAAGGGGCGCGCAGCGTTCGTCGTCTGCCCTGATCGAAGCCAGCGTGTCACCGCCGACCTAATCAGCTGACGCTGGGAAACGGAACTCTGCGATTCGGGCGATCGAGTCGCAGAGTTCCGTGCACAGGGGCGGAAACAATGTGGGGCCGGGAGGCATACCTCCCGGCCCCACACAGGTGAGGAGCCTATCGCCAACATCGCGCGTCGGCCCGCATCGCAGTCCCTCCGGGGACGTCATGATCACAGTCGTAACGCAGCCCGCAATATTTGCGCCGGTTGCCGAGAATGAGTGGGGTTGCATGAAGCGGCGTCGGATATGGACAGCCGCGGCCATCGCGGTGGCCGGGCTGACAGGAGTACTGACGGTGCACGGGAACGGCTCGTCTGCCGGCGACTCGTCCGTGAACGGGAAGCCGGGGCCCGTCAAGGCGGAAGCTCGAGTTGCCCCCTTGCGGACCAGTGACGACCGCAGCAGCGCGGCGCTGGGACAACGTGATACCGAGCCGTTCAGCATGCTGGGAGTGACCTGGACCGATCCGGCGGCGAAAGTGGCCGGGGCGATCGAGGTACGCACGCGTGATATCCAGTCGGGGCAGTGGTCGAAGTGGCTGCGCCTGGACGGTGACAGCGGCCAGGGCGAGCGCGGTGCCGCACGCGGCGGCACCGAGCCCGCATGGGTCGGTCCTTCGGATGGCGTTGAGGTGCGGGTGAACGCGGGAGGTCAGTCCTCCGCCGGACTCCCCGCCGGTCTGCGCCTGGACATGGTTGACCCCGGCAAGGGCAGCGGGGAGGCCATGGGACCTGCGGCCTTCGCCGTCGAGGAGTCCAGTGGGCCGTCCCTTTCGTCGTCACCCGAACCCACAGAGCTGGAGTCCAGCACACCGGAGCAGACTCCGACGAGTGCACCAGAGACCGCGCCCAGCGAGGATCTGCCGACCGAGCCTGCGGTAAGCCAGTCGCCCACTCCTTCCGAGACCTCTCCGGAGCCGAGCCAGACACCCTCTGCGTCAGCGAGCGAGAGTGCGCCCACGACTTCCGCACCCACAGCGACGACTCCGCCGGCGCCCCCCTCTACCGCTCCGCGGCCGCCGGTTGTCTCGCGCGCCGACTGGGGAGCGGATGAGTCGATCAGCCCGGAGGAGCCGAGCTACCTGCCGGGCGGCAAGATCAAGGCAGTGGTCGTCCACCACACCGCCGAATCCAATAGCTACACCTGTGAGCAGGCCCCGGCGGTCGTACGCGGCATCTACGCCTACCACGTCAAGCAGCTCGGCTGGAAGGATCTCGGCTACAACTTCCTGGTCGACAAGTGCGGCACCGTCTACGAGGGCCGTAAGGGAGGTGTCGACCAGCCGGTGCAGGGCGCGCATGCCTACGGTTTCAACGCTGAGACGACCGGCATCTCTGTGCTGGGCACCTATACCGATGCCGCACCCTCGCAGGCAGCGATGCTGTCCGTCGCCAAGGTCGCCGCCTGGAAACTGGGACAGTATGGCGTCGACCCTACGAGCAGCATCACGCTCACCGCAGGCGACTCCGGCCGCAGCTACACCGGCAAGACCTGGTCCAAGGGGGCACAGCTGTCGTTCCCCGCCATCCACGGCCACCGGGACGGCTACAACACCCAGTGCCCCGGCAACGCCTTCTACGGGCAGCTGTCCACCATCCGTTCTTGGGCGGGCGGGCCGGTGACGGGCCTGGCCATCAAGTCGGTGACCGGCGCCGGACTGTCCGGCACGACGTACTACACCAAGGCCGATGTCACCGTGAGCTGGTCGGCCACCACTCCGGCCTCGTTGATCAAGCAGTACGACCTGCTGGTCGACGGCAAGCCCGTGATCAGGGCGGCGGCAACCGCTACGTCGGCCAAGACGACTCTCGCCGCTGGCAGGCACACGGTGGCCGTGCGCGCCACGCACCAGTCCGGCAAGCAGACCACCAGCGCCGCGGCAACCGTGGTCGCGGAGACCAGTGCCCCCTCCTTCACTGCCAAGCCGTCCCTGGCCCTGCGCGTCGGCACGGTGGATACCGCTGCGGTACCGGTGACGCTGAGCTGGAAGGCCACCGATGGCGCGGCCCTGAAGGAGACCAGGCTGACGACCCCGATGGCGAAGTCCTACGGTCCTACGCTGACCAGTGCCGGTCTCACCTCCAAGTCCGCCACCACGACGGCGTGGGGTATGACAGCGGTCGATTTCGCGGGGAACACGGCTACCGCCTCCGTGGCCGGCACTCCGGTGATCCTCCAGGAGACCTCGGCGGTCAGGTCCGGTACCTGGACCAGCAAGTCTTCCGCCAGCTACCTGGGTGGCACGTCGCTTTCCAGCTCCGCCAAGAACGCGTCCCTCACCTGGACCTTCACCGGACGCTCAGCCGCCTGGGTAGTCTCTCGCGCGTCCACCTCCGGTCAGGCCTACGTCTATGTCGACGGGGTGAAGGTGGCGACGGTGGACCTCAAGTCCGCCACTACCAAGTTCCGTGACGCCATCTGGACGAAGACGTGGAGCACCTCGGCTAAGCACACGATCAAGATCGTTGTCGTGGGTACCGCTGGTCGGCCAGCCGTCACCACCGACGGCCTTGCCTACCTCAAGTAGCTCTCACGTCTGAGCGCGGTTTCCGCAGCCGCGCCCTGCGGTCGTCTCCTCTGCCGCCGAAAGCCGACCGGCAGGGGGCCGCAGAGCAATCCGGACCGCGGACCGGAAAGGGGAGGGCCTGCCCAGGCCCGCCCCACGGGTCCACCTCTGGCCTGACGCAACAGTGCGGCCCTGTACCAGCGGAAGCTGGTACAGGGCCGCACTGCGTCACTCGCCGACATCCGGACCGACGGCCAACTACTTGGCGATGATCGCCACGGGGGCATCCCAGTCGTTTCGGTCGACGGTGAGCGTGACCCCGCCGATCGTCTCCTTGCGGTTGGCTGAGTACTGGTGGGCCCGGCGGTGGCCGGTCCACAACGTCGGATTCCACGCCCAGTCACGGGTGGTGGTCCTGACATCGTTCCAGTTGGCATACCAAAGGATGTCTGGCATGTCGGTACGGTCCGTCGCCGTGGCGACGGCGTGGGCGCTCGTGGACTTGAAGCCGTAGTAGCCGGCCCAGTACCCCTTGGCGTGCACAGCCCTGTTCCAGGCGCGCACATAGGACAGGACCGCGTTGTTGCACCCGCTGTTGTTGATGTCGTACGGCTCCATGTCCAGGTAAAGCGGGCTTCCCGGCTTCATCCCGAGCGCACCGGCCTTGGCCACGGCATCAGCTCCATTGGCCGCACCTTGAGAAGCGGCGGTCGATGCCGCGATCTTTTCGGGGCTACGACCCGTCTGGCACGGGGGCTGCGCCCCGACATAGAGCGGAATCAGCTTCCAGCCGGACGCGGAGACGGACTTGACCCATGAAGGCGTCAGCTGAGGCTGCGCACAGCCTCTGTTCTTCCCGCCCATGTAAACGGCGATCGCACCGTAGAAGGAGGACGTCTTCCATGCCTTCATGGCTGAGAGAGAGGGGGCGGTGCACGTGTCGAAGGCTCGGCCCGAGTACAGGGACGGCGCGGGTAGCTTGGGAGCCGCAGTCGTGGTGGTGGAGACGGCGGTAGCGGTCAGCGCGCCACCTGCGGCAACGGTGACGCCGGCAACGGCCCAGGCGATCGTGCGCTTCCGCTTGGACAGGCGGTGTTTGGACATGTAAGGGGAGATTCCTCGCTGGAGAGCTGGTCAGGCGGGGATCGCCTGTGTCCGCGGGGTGGGCCGCCGAGTTCGCTGGCCGACGTACTACCGCCAGAAGCACCCTTGGCCGGAACCTGACAGACAGCCAGATTGTACTCGACAGGCTTCTCCTGCTCACGAACGGAGAAGCGCTCCTGGGGTCGAGCGGGATCAGTCCTCGACTGAGTTGACGACCCCGGGAGACGTCTGGCGTCGATAGCCGTCCCCGCATGCATTTTTCGACGGGCAGGAGCGCTGTCCGGCAGGGCGCAGCCTGCCGCCGCCACCCTCGCAACTGGTGCCGGTGACTGCGCGAGCCGGATTGGCTGCAGGTTCATTGCGACATGGATCCCTGTACCCGGGGGCCGACTGTGCTGCTGCGTGCCCGGGGCGAGGGTGCGCATGCCCGATGCACGGACCCCTCACGGCCAGGTCGTAGGTCAGACCGGGGGCCAGGGCTGCGGGCCGTGCATGGCGGGGAGCACAGCGCGAGCTGTCGACAATGGCCTGCCCTCGGGGGAGGGGACGATGGAGGCGTGGCCGAGGCTTCAGGGGGAGCCGGCAGAGACGTTTGGCGAGGGACGCCAAGAGCGTCACCGTTCGACGCGCTAGGTCTGCCGTGTAGGGGAGATGGTTGCCGTCAGGCGTGGGGGTTTACGGCTGTTGCCGTAAACCCCCACGCGTTCGTCGGGTTCAGGCACCCGTATCGTCAGTGGGACCGGAAGTGGCACGGTGGCGGCGGTATCGTGCGGCCGCTAGCAGTCCGATGACCACGCCCGGGATGATGAAGAAGAGTCCGTTGACCGTTTCTTCACGTCCGTCGAGCGACACGGCCCAGAGTACGGCTAGAAGGAATGCGCTTGCCGCACTTACCGACACAAAAAGTGCCAGTTCGGTCCACCAATTCCTGGAGCTGTATGCCATGTCATCCATGATGGCTCATGAAGTGATGGAGTGGCACTGCACAGCGCGGCGCTTGCCGTTGACGAAGAGCTGAGCGCAGGCCTTGCCGTAGTGAGCCAGGGTGTGGTCCTTGGCCACATTGAACGAGTTGACGGTACCGCTGCGGCAGGGCGAGTTGAGCGGACCGCGCGTGATCTTGTACGTCTTCCCGGCCGTGTTGGCGTAGTGGAACTCAAGCCGGGTGTTGCAGAACTTTGCAAGGAGAGCCGATGGCCCTACGCAGTCGACGCCCGCCTTCTGGTTGGTGATTGTCTTCCCTCCGCCCTTGATGACGTGCGTCAGTGCGCAGCCAGTGGGGATGGAGATGGTCAGGCCGCCGACCTGATACTGGAAGGTTTCGATCGGTGATGAGCCGGCGGCCCCTCGAGTCGTCGCGCCCTCCGGGTCTCCTGGCACGTCCTCGATCACCAGGTCGTCGGTGAACTCCTCACCGGAATAGTCGGAGGGTATGTCGGTGTCGGTGCCGTTGAAGGCGCTAGCCGGAGCCCCACCTGCGATCAGCAAGACGGTGGCCGAAATAGCTATGGCCGAGATTAAACTCTTACGCACGCTTCCCCCTGCGGGTCAGGACTTGGTCGCCAAGAACCTATGCAGGTTGAATCACGCATGACAAGAGAATAATCTTGTTCGCGAAAATTGCGGCTAGCGGAGTTCATTACGTCTGGCAAATGATTGCCGCTTCATGCGGCGTTTTCTCGCAACCTCATTGAGCTCTAAGCACCCCTGCAGCAGGCGCAGGAACGAGCGCACAACGTGCCGCAGCCTGATTGAGCCAGTTTCTGTTCGGGACCCGAGGGGCCGCGGCGCCGACACCGCCCGGCTCAGGCAACAGGCGGCTGCGTTTCCCGAGTCGCCGCGATGGATCCGGACGGGCCTCTCCGCAGTGCGTTCTGGCCAGCCGTCTGACACCCACCACATGACGCAGGCGACGCTTCTTGCCGTCATACAGGGCAGCGTCGGCGCCCCGCTGAAGCGCGCTCAGGTCGCGGGAGCAGACCGCATCCGGAGTGGTGGCGGCGCCGACGCCGACCGAGGCGGCGACATCTACCACCTGGCCGTCATCCAGGACGACCCGGGGTGCGCAGCATGGAGATCAGCTGCGCGAGGCGCTCCTCGCGGCGGTCAGCGGGCAGGTCCAGGACGACTGCCAACTGGTCGCCGCCGAGCCTGCGGAGCGCAGCGCGCGGCCCGCCCAGGTGGCGAGGACGGTGTCGCCGGCCAGGCAATGATCTGAAGAGGGCGCGCCACCCGGCTGATCATCCATACTCAGACCTGCCGTGCCGCATCCAACCGGCTAGCCCGCAGGCCAATGTGGGTTCGGCGTGCCGTCATCGCTCATGTGCGCCCGCTGCCAGATCCCTTTCCAGTTGAACGTGGTCTCCGGGACGAACCGGTGCCGCTGTCCGCACGGGCATGGCGCCAGCACCCACGCGCACTCACGGCACAGCTCCACCCATCCGTGCCCAGTTGAGCTCAGCACGGGCAGCCCCTCTTCCCCACAAGCCCGGCAGCCAGGCGGCTGGGCGCCGTCCAGAATCGTGTTCTGTCGCCGGACGTACTCGGGCAGCCGCAGCGACGGGTGGCGAAACGGATCTTCGTACCAGGCGCGGTTCGGGCTTTCCCACCAGCTCCGCAGCCACCACGGTCGCGGGTCTGGTACGGCCCGCTGCCCGGCCTGCTTCTCTGCCCGGCGTTGCGCGGCGTATTCCTCCGCTCGCGCGAGCCACAGCGCCCTCGCCTCGTGCAGTTCCTCTACTGCCCGCACCAGGGCATCCGGGTCCGCCTCCAGCCGTCGGGGGATCGCGGCGCTGAGCGTGAGGTGGTGGTACGTCGCCCGTAGACCGTAAGGAGCAAAAATGGTGAGGCAGGTCCGCAGCGCGCTGTGCCGCCGGTGGAGGGGGAGGTTGTCGTCGTGCACGCGCGTTCGGTGGGTCGGGAAGCTGGTCATGGTGTGGGCGCCAGGTCCAGTGCCCGTGACAGGGCGGCGGTGGCGGCGGCAGCGTGGGCCGGCAGGTGTTGCTCGGCCCAGGTCCCGGCGAGGTTGAGGAAGTCCTGCAAATCCTGCTGGGCGCCGGCGACGAGCTTGCGTACCTGGTCTACCGACAGCTCGATCACCGGGCTGCCGTCGGTCCCGTGGGCATCGAGCGTGAGCCGGACCATGTCGTTGACGCGTTCGGCCACCGAGAATGGATCGTCGCCGAAGTAGGCGTAGCCGGTACCGTCGAGCACCTCCAGCCAGTCCCGCCAGCCTTCCAGGCCGCTGCAGCAGCCAGGCTGGACCAAGACGGTGTCGGTGGCGTTGTCAGTTACCCGGAACCCGCCAGCGGCGACCAGATCAGGCATGGTGAGCAGCCCGTGCAGGAAGATGCCGAGTGGGTCGGTCGGGCACGGCCCGTGCTCCTCATCCGGCTCGAAGTCGTTGCAGTCGGCGATCTGCCTGACCGCCGTGCCGACCTCAGCCGGAGTGAGCTCCCCGTTCAATACGAGGTAGCCATACGCTTTCTGCTCGCCAACCGGCCCCAGCGCGAAGGCGTCGGTGGCGGATATCTCCAGAACGGGTTGCATCACGATCACACGGGGATGATGCCGGACCCACTGATGTACCGCCACGGGCTTTCCGCTGGCGTCGGGCTCGGAGCGGGCCCGCTACCTGGGCAGTTTCACGGTGCGCTCAGGGCAGGCGGTGCCGACATAGCGTATGGCGGTCTGCGCGGTGATCCCGAAAAGCCGCGTCAGGGCGGCGCTGTCGCCGTGGCGGGACGTGTCCGTCGAGTACGGGCCCATTCAACTCCTTCCACAGCCTCGCTGCCAACCTGCAGGACGACAGGGGCCACGAGCTCCCGAGCCATTGCGGGACAGCCCTTAGTGTCACCAGTGCCGGACAGGTGAACGGGCGGCACCGGTCCCGCGCCAGAGGCATTGCCCGTGCTCTGTACGATGCGGTCGCTCGACAGATGTCCCGAGGGACCTCACGGGCCGTCATGCCCCCAGCGCCAGAGAAGACACCGCCCATGCGCCGCCCGCCTACTCCTTCCCCTCCATCGCCGTACCCGGCCGCTCCCCGCACCCGGTGGTGGCTGACCATCCGTGCCCGTATCGGCTTCTTCCTCGCTGTTCCCGTGCTGGGGCTTATCAGCCCGTACTTGGGCTTCGCGGTGATGGTCGTCGCGATCGTCTCGGTCTGGAAGGACACGTCCTGGAGCAAGGGCGTGAAGGTGGCCGCCACAGTTGCGGCGTTTGCTCTTCTCGGGTCGGTCGCCCCGGAGCCCGAGGACCAGAGCGGGGGCACCGTGGCGCCAGCGGACGGGAAAGCCACGGTAGGCGCGGGCACGGTGAACATTCCGGCCCGGACTGCGCCGATGTCCCCGCCGTCACCGACCTCGAGGCCCCGCCCTGCAGCGAAGGACTACCGGGGGATGTCTCTGGACGACGCACGGGAAGCTGCGGAGGCCGCCGGTTTCGGTGTGGACGAGCACGACGCGTCGGACGAGGACAAGAGCATCATGATGCGGCTCAACTGGACCGTCTGTTTCCAGCGCACTGGCTGGACCTCGTCCGGCACAAGGGTGATCGACTTCGGCGCTGTGAAGAAGGGCGCCCCGTGTCCCCGGGAGGACGGGGGTGCGATCCCGTGGCCGACGATGCCGGACCTGGTCTGGAAGACGTGGAGGACAGCGCACAAGGAGGTCGCCGCTCTTGGGACCGTCCCGTCCGACCACATCATGGCGTCCACGGCGTACGTCAACGACCAACTGCCCGACGAGGGTGAGTACGACGACTGGCGGGTGTGCGTGACCGACCCGGCCAAGGGCGGGGATGTCACCGTCGACATGTGGGTGACCATTGGACTGACCCACCCGGACAACGGCTGCCCCGACCCCGGCAGGGACGACGGCGACCGGCCGAGCCTGCCTGACCGGGACGATGACGGCGACCCCGACTACCACGACCCGTTCCCCGGTGACCGGCGCCGCAACAGCTCTTACCCGGATGGGCTGCCGAGCGGGTCGGGCGATTCATCAGACGGTAGCGGAGGGGGAGGAGGCTGGAACTGCCCCCGGACCCGCTGGTGCTGACGTAGCTCGCGCCAGGTGCGGAACCACCGGTGCCCTGGAGCGTGTCCGGTTCCCCGTTTCCGTTCGCGGCGGCGAGCAGGCCGGTGAGGTCGTGCACGGCGTCGTCGACGATGCGGGCCGCGCCGGCGTCGCCAGGATGTAGTCGCACACGCCGTGTCCCGTCCGGTCTGGCGGGCGAGGACGTCGGCCAGGGCAGGGTCGTCCGGCGGGTTCAGCGGGGCGCGGGTGCGGTTGATGGACAGGACGGCGGGCGGTGGCGCGCGGGCGGCGGGTCCTGCCAGCGGGCGGCCGAAGGAGTCGACGAACACGTCGTACGTCACGGGCCTCCAGGCCTCGCAGTAGGGATCGAGCGCCGCCCCGGGCCGGGAAGGCGGGGCGGGGTGGCGCTCGAGGTGGCGGGTACTACTGGGTGGGGGTGTCGGTGACCACGAGGAACTGGTCGCTGCTGAGGTTCATCACGACGCGGGCGGCGATGCCCTGATCGCGCTGGGCGGCGGCGTATTCGTCGGCGGGCCAGGAACCGCGGGGGTGGCCGCCCGGGAACCTCTCCAGGACGGTGCGCTGCACGGGGACGGTGGTCGTCATCGCAGGCCGCCGTTCTTGTAGGCGCCGATGAGGTCGCTGATGGCGTCGGCGGTGCCGGCCTCGCCAACCCAGTGGCCCGACGCGGTGAACACCGGGACCTGGTCGCGGTCAGCGTCGAAGACGACGACGTAGTTCCCGAACCGCTCCAGCACGAGGCCGTAGACCACAGGGGCCGGCGCGGCCTTGAGGACCTCCAGACCGTCGACGGCGAAGCAGGCCGGGGCCTGGGGGTCGTCGGGCTGGACGAGCGTGCCGGTGACCCGAAGAAGGTCGCCGGGCTGGATCTCGCGCAGCAGCACGTCGGCGATGTGCGGGTCTCCGGTGGTGCAGGCGTACACGGTGTCCGGGGCGTCGGGCGCGAGGGTGTCCGCGTCGGTGGGGGAGTGGATCAGGTCGAAGCGGGCGGTGCCCCAGCTGGGGCCGGGGGCCGGGATCGCGTCGACGTAGCCGTCTATGGCCAGGTGCGTCTGGGGGTTCATCAGCTGGCCTCCGCCAGGGTCTCGGTGGAGCGAGGGGAGCGGGGTCGGGGGGTGCGCTGCGCGAGGACCAGGAGCTCGCGGTTGCGCTGGCGCTGTGCGTCGGTGAGCGGGCGGGCCTTGGCGCCGTGGCGGTGCCAGAGCGGGGAGGCCGGCGGCTCGGGGTAGGCGAGGGTGTGGTCGACGTCGGGCTGGGTGCTGCTCATGGGGGCCTCCGTCGGGAGGTGATGTCAGGCGTGGTCGGTCGTCTGGCCGCCTTTGGGCGGGTCCGAGACGAACTCGGTCTCGCCGGGGTGCGCCGCGTTCCAGAGCTCCGGGCAGATCTTGTGGTCGGGCTCTTTGGCGTGGGACCTCAGCGGGGTGGTGCCGCACAACGCGCACGGGGCGGGCGGCCCGAAGTACGAGGAGTGACGCCGGTTCAGAAGCTGAACCGGCGCCACGGGCTGCTCGGGCGGTGTGGGCACCGGGTGCAGGTGGCGGCGCCGGGCGGTCACGGCCGCAGGTGCGGGAGCTGCTGGAGGACCTGGTCGACCAGATCCTCGGTGGGCCGCCAGGGGCCGAGCTGCCCGCGCGCCGGGATCGGTAGAGCGAGGGCCTGGACGTCGCTGATCTCCAGATGCCACGCCCCGGGCTGCGCGAACTCGGTGCAGGGCGGGGAGCCGTCCGGGTCCTGGTGGCAGCCGGTCAGCCGGGCGACGCCGATCACGGCGCCGGTCGGCAGCTCGCGGCCGCGGACCGTGCGGGCGATCAGCGGCACGCGCAGGGTGGGACGGTCGATCTGCTGGCTCGTGTGCAGCATGAGCCAGCCGCGCCACGACCACGCGCGGGGCCTGTTCTCGATCGTCTTGGCCCCGGCGAGGATGCAGGCGGCGTACGGCTGCTTGACGCTGATGCCGCGGATCCAGTCGCCGCCCGCCGGCGGAAAGTGCGCGGTGCTCATGCCGCTCGCCCCCACACGGCCGTGCCCGGCCTGCCCGCGCGGCGCCCGTTGACGGACGGCACGGCGGCGTGCGCGGTGGTCGCCAGGAACGCGCGGCCCGAGTGCTTGCCGTCGTACAAAGCGGCGTCGGCCGCCCTCTGCAACGCGGACAGGTCGTAAGAGCCGACGGTGTCCGGGGTGGCAGCGCCGACCGAGGCGGCGACGTCGACGGTACGGCCGTCGCCCAGGGCGACCGGGGTGTGCAGCATCCGTACCAGCTGCTCCAGGTGGCGCCCGCGGCGGTCGGCGGGCAGCTCCAGGACCACGGCGAACTCATCGCCTCCAAGCCGGCCGACCGCAGCGCGCGGGCCCGCCCAGGCCGTGAGGCGGGCCGCGATCGACGCGAGGACGGTGTCGCCCGCCGCGTGCCCGAGCCGGTCGTTGATCTCCTTGAACCGGTCGGCGTCGACCATGACCACGGCCGCGGCGTCGCCGTGGCGGGCCAGGAGCCAGCGGGCGCGGACGGTGTAGGCGTCGCGGCGCAGCAGGCCGGTCAGCGGGTCCTTCCGCGTGGCGGCGAGCTGCTTGTGCAGCGCAACGGCGTGGATCGCCCAGCCGGTCAGCGGCACGGCAGCGGTGGTGATCAGAAGGGTGCGCGGGCCGAACCGGCCCGAAGCGTGCAGGACGGAGTCCATACTGAGGATCTCCCTCTCGTCTCGTACGGGTTGGGAAGGCCCGGGGCAGGCGAACTGGTTTGGACGCCGATGTGCGCCTGTCCCGGGGCGGATCTACAGCTCGAAGTCGCCGTCGTCGGCGCGGGTCCAGCTGTACGGGTCGTTCCAGCGGCCGGCGGTCGCCGCTTTCCACTCGAGTTCCCAGCCGGGCCGGTAGCCGCGCGCCGTCCAGCCGTCCGGCCGCCTGCCGGGGACCTCGAGGCCGGCCTGCCGTGCGGCGACGGCCTGGTCGTAGACCTCGTGGGCGATCCGTACGGCGGCGCTGCGGCTGTCGGCGTGGCCGGTGAAGACGTGCACACCGCGCAGCCCGGCGGTGTTCCTTATCGGGACGTCGACCTAGTAGAGGGGGAGCAGGGTCATGACGCCCATCTCCTTTCGTTCTTCTCGGCGGTGAGGGACCACCGCGACCGCCCCGGCCTCCGTCGAACGGGGCCGGGCGGCACGGAAGGCCATCACCCGCTACGGCGGGTCTCCTTCGGCGTGCGGGGTTCGGATCAGAAGTCGAGCTGGATCGTGATGGGCCTGCGGCGGTCGCCGTAGTCACGGCGGGGGTCGTGGACGGTGCGGTGGTGCACGGTGAGGCCCGCCGCGCCGCCCTGGACCGGGATGCGGCACACTCGGCGCAGCCGTGCCACCACTCGTCCCCGGCCGGGAGTTCGGCCGGGGTGAGCGGGTGCGGGTTCGGGCCGTCGGCGGCGCGGCTCATTCGCGGACCGCCGCGGCGTACTGCTCTTCCAGGTCGGCGCGGCCATCCGCGTCGTCGTCCATGCTGGCCGCGTGGTCGTCGGCTTCTTGGCCGATGTCGTCGTAGCCGCCGTGGACGGTGCAGACGATGTCGTCGCGGTAATCCAGGTCGCCGGTGAGCGCGCGGTGCAGGCAGGTGACGCTGTAGGCCGGCGTCCAGGCGGGGCTGCTGCACTCGGGGTCGAACGGGCACGGCACGGCAATGTCGAACCCGATGTCGCCCTCGCCGTCGACGTCCAGGCGCAGGGCGAGGGTGAGGACCTGCTGGCCGAGGCGGATCTCGCCGACGCGGTCGCCGCCGGCGATGTCGGAGTCGTCGTTCCACCGCCACATCGGCAGGATCTCCTCGCCGAAGAAGCGGCGTACGAGGAGCAGGTGGCCCAGGCCGTCGCCGCCGTCCAGACCTAGGTCGGCCTGGCGGGCCGCGCTCAGCCGCCGCAGGTACGGCTCCAGCCGGTTCAGGTCGTGGGCGAAGAGGACCTGGGTGAAGCCCTCCCTGGCGATGCTCTAGTGGGAGAAGGTCATCGCCTCGTGCTGGCGCCGGACGACGTCGTCGGGCACGCGCCGGTTGGCCGGGCGCGGCCCTTGCCGCTGGAGGCACAGCGATAGCGGCGTGGAGACGACGACGGCGACCGTCGGCACGCCGTACTTCTTCGCCGTCATCACCAGCTCGACCCTGACGGCCTCTTCGACGTTGGTGGCGTCGACGACGGTGTTCAGGCGGCGGGCCATCCGGCGTTCCAGGATGAGCTTGAGCACGTCGGCGGCGTCGGCGGTGGCGGCCTGATTGCCCAGGTCGTCGCTAACCGTGCCCCTCAGAGCGTCGAGGGAGAGGACCTGGGAGGCCGGCCAGGTGCTGGCCAGGGTGCTCTTCCCGGCGCCGCTGGCGCCGATCAGCATGACGAGCGCGTTCTCCGGAAGCTGCGGGTGCATCTGACTCACGTGTCGTCTCCTTGCGGTTCGAGGGCGCGGGCGGCCCAGGTCATGCGCTGCCCGGCGCTTTCGGTGATCAGGGCGGCGGCCTCGTGCAGAGAGCAGGAGGCGACGCCGTCGCGGTAGGGCCGGCGGGCAGCGGTGCTGACGAGCTGAGCGAGCGCGGGGAAGAGGCCGCGGGGGACGTCGATGTCCTCCTGGAGCTCGCGCAGGATCTCGGCGAGCTCGGGAGCGCCAGGCAGGTCGTCAGGTCAGCGGGCGGTACGGGCGCGGAACTGGAGGAGGCGGGCGGCCCACTGCCGCAGCCGGTCGAGGCGGGTGGGGGGGGTGTGCCGCCAGGCGGTGGGGAAGACGCCGTCCACTGGTGAAGAGTCGGTTCCAACCTCGCGCTATTCGCTGGGCTGGACGACTCCTTCGGTCACCGGCAGGGGCAGAGACAGTCGGGAACAGCCAGTGGGAGCGGACCGCCTCGGTAGGAAAGGCCGCGTGGTCGGCGCGGTGCCGGAGCCAGACGCGCGGCGAGGACACCGACGTGGGCGGCGAGTGCGCCGCCGTTCCCGGCTGCGCCCGGTGACAACGAGATCACTTTTCCCCGCGTGACTGCTCGCGGTCGTTTTTCGCCAGAATGCGCGTCTCCTGAGCCAATGGGTGACTACATGTAGTCACCGAGCTGCCCTCTGTGCACATCCTGGATCTGCCGGGATCTTGGAGTCATGAGCCCGGGCAGGCCGGTACGACACACGCCACTGGAGGGTCGCTCATGGCCATCGATCAGTCCACCGAGTCCCAGGACAGCGCGCCGCAGAACAGCGGGCTCTACGACACGCCGCCGCCGGAGTTGGCGGAGAAGGCGGAGCGCGCGCGCAAGGAGCTGGAGGCGCTGGGCGCCACCGTGGACTTCAAGGCGAAGTGGTGGGGGTTCGAGGTTCACCTGAACCAGGCGGCGGTGGACGCGTACCTGGAAATCAAGGACCTCCTCGCAGACGTCCTCGGTGAGATGCTCAAGGAGCCCCTCTCATCGCTGGTCACCCTGGCGGCCATGGCGCAGAAGGTCTGGGTGCAGGCGGTGTCGAGGGGGTATGGCTGCAAGCTGGTCTCGCCATGGGTCTCACCGACGATGCTCATCCCGATCGCTGTCAATCCCGCCGAGGACCCCAACTTGTGGTGGACGGTGTTCGGCCGGAATCCGGATACTGGTCGCTTTCAGTGGAACGAGGACACCATGTTCCCGGGCCACGCCAGCGCCGCGAACCCGGCGGCGGCGGTGTTCAACGGCCGTCTCATCGTCGTCCACCGGGGTCACGGCAACGGCGACCAGCAGCTGTGGTGGACCGAGTTCGATCCGGACAACGGCTGGTCCGAGGACAAGCAGTTCCCGGCCCACTCCAGCGCTGCCGGCCCGGCTCTGGCCGTATACGAAGGGAAACTGCACTGCGTCCACCGGGGCCACGGGAACGACACCCAGCTGTGGCACACCACCTTCAACGGCAGCAGCTGGTCCCAAGACCAGCGGCTCGGCGCCCACTCCAGCTCTGTCGGCCCGGCCCTGGCGGTGTACGACGGGAAACTGCACTGCGTCCACAAGGGCGCCAGCTCTGACAGCCAGCTGTGGCACACCACCTTCGATGACAACCGCTGGTCCGAAGACCGTCGGCTCCCCACCCACTCCACAGCCTCGAACCCGGCCCTAGCGGTGTACGGCGGCAAGCTCCACATGGTCCACCGCGGTAGCGGCAACGACACCTCCCTGTGGCACACCACCTACACCACCAGTGGTGGCTGGACCACAGACAACCGGTTCCGCGCCCACTCCAGCCTGGAAGGGCCCGGTCTGGCGGTCTTCGACAACAAGCTCTTCTGCGTCCACCGCGGACATGGAAGTGCCGACCAGAAGCTGTGGTGGACCACCTATCAGAGCGGCAGCCCCTGGACCGACGACCAGCAGTTCCCCGGCCACACCAGCGGCGCCGGACCAGCCGTGGTCGTCTACCGGGACAAGAACGGCACGCAAAACCAACTCATGGTCATCCACCGCGGCTACGGCAAGCGCGCCGCCGGCACCGACAGCGCCGAAGTGCATGCCCGGATCGCTGCCGAGGAAGGCGCCAGCTGATCACCCGCACTCCCGCCGACCGGCCCTGATCGCCGGTCAGCGGGAGCGCCCCCGCGCCGGTCTTCCGTGGCTGTGACCCATCCGGCGGCACGGGCGGGGGTTGTGCTGACCGTTGATGGGCTTGTCGTCGTGCTGCATGGCGGGGCGACTCCCTCGCTCGGGTTCGTGTGATGGGTGGTGGTGCGCAAGCCGGACGGCTTGGCCCGCACCCGAGCGTGAGAGGGTTCGGATGCGAGGCAGGTGGTCCGAAGCAGGGGGTCAGAGGCCGCGGGCGTCGGCGAGGCTGGCGGCCTGGTCGAGCATTCGCATGGGGACGCGGCCGGAGCCGTGGGCGTCGTTGAAGGACGGCACGGAGTCGACGTGCTCGCCGAACGTGCGGCGGATCGCGTCCAGGAGCACGGAGGCGGCGTCGGCTTCCAGGCCGCTGTTGCCGCCGGCCTCGGCGCGGATGGCTCCGAGCAGGCAGTGGGCGCCGTCCTCGTCGGCCAGGGCGCCGGAGCACCAGCCGCCGGTAAGCAGGCGGTGGTGGGCGCGCTGCAGCAGGGCCGCGACCGGGGTCGGGTAGGGCTCGGACGGCGGCTGGAGCGTCGGGGTCAGCGGGACGGTGAAGACGTCGGCCAGGTCCACGGGCTCGGTCTCGATGTGCGCCGTGTTGACCGCGTGGGCGACGGCCGCTTCGTTCAGGCGCGCGGTCATCTCCATGTTCACGAGGGTGAGGCGTTCCTCGAGGGTCAGTGCCGTTGGTGGCGCGGTGGCGGCCTGGCGGGTGGTCGGGGCGGGAGGGTCTATCGCGGGGGAGGGGGCGGTGTCGGGCATGGCGGGCTCCAAGCGGGAACGCGAAGGGCGCCGCCGGGTTGTCTCCGGCGGCGCCCTTCGGCGTCGTGCAGCGGGGGAGGGACGCGCTAGCGCGTGTCTCTTTGATG
>NZ_LWBU01000383.1 GCF_001646665.1 Streptomyces noursei
GGCGTCGACACGCTGCGTGTCCGTGGTACCGATCCCGGCCGCCGCGGCCGGTGCGGCCGGCGGAGCCGCCACGGCCGCGTGCGGCGCGGCAACCGCCGTGACGGAAGCGAGCGCCGTCGCGGTCACAAACCCCCGGGTGACAGCCCTCCGCACACGAGCGGAGTTCACGTTGCTGATCTTCATGCTGGTTCTGGTCCCCCTGCTAGGTCCCGCACGCGGTTCCCGAACGCGTGCCAGGTGGTCGGGGCGCAGTCTTGGAGATCGCCCGAGGGGAGTCAAAGTGGAATTGACAGCTCCTGTCCGATCACCCGCCGGTATGACTGCTTAACGTGCCACTTGGCGCCAATCTTTGACTGAAAGGCGACTTGTACTGACCGGAACAGAACTCACGGGTAACTCGGAACACAACGTTCCACTTGGTGTGCCACCAGCGAGTACGCCCCCGCGCGGGACACACGGAACGGCTCCGCCCCAAGCGGGACACGGCTCGGCCCGCTCCACCGTCCGACCGGATGGCGTCGTACCGCTTTCGTGCGGGACATGTGAGGAAAAAATGTGGGCCGGTACACATCAACAAGGCCACTCGTGTTGATGCCTTATCATCCCGGCCGCTCCGTCTCTCGCCGCCACCCGTCGACGGAAGCGGGGGATACCGTCGTGGCCGATCGCCCGGCAGTCTGGGCTTTCACGGCCGTCGCGGGCGGACGGGCGTCTTCCTGCTGTGGTCGCCGGACTCGCGGCGGTCGTGGGCGGAAGGCCGGACGGCCCCTTTCGACGGAACCAGTGCCGGCCTTCCTCAGACGTGCAGTTCCGCCGGGAAGCCGGTCCAGCGGAGTTCGGCGGGAAGATGGCCGGTGTCGTTGAACAGGAGCACCGCCGGGGGGCGGTCGGGCGTGTAGCGGATGACGGTCATCGCCGCGTTGGCGTGGTTGATGCCCAGCCATCGCCACCTCGGCGCGTCGAGGGCGGCTCGAACGAGCCAGCCGGCGAGGAAGTTGTGCGTGACGACGAGCTCGTGGCGCGGTTCGTCCCCGGCAACGGGTCCGGTGAACTCCGCGAGCGCCGCCGCCGCGAGCCCGGGGCCCTGCTCGCGTTCCTCGCCCGTGAACCGGTCGAGGAACGCGAGCCAGGCGTCGGCCGCCTGCGTCGGCAGTTCCTCACGGGCCGGCAGGTAGGGCAGGTAGTCGCCGGCCGCTTCGCAGGGACGGCAGAAGACGCCGTCGAGCCGTTCGGCGATCAGCCGGGCGGTCTGTTCGGCACGGGCGAGGGGGCCGTGGTGGATCGCCGCCAGCGGAACCCCGCGCAGCCGCTCCCCCAGCAAGGCGGCCTGCCGGCGGCCGGCATCCGTCAGTTCGCTCTCGTCCGAGGACGCCTCGGCGTGGCGCGTGAGGTAGAGGTAGCGGGCAGCCATGCCGGTCATGGGCGCGTCCTTCCACGAGGGTGATCTTGGGGACTCGTGGAGGGACGCGCACCGGCCTGGGCGGGGTTCCACGAACGCTCGGTCGAGCAGGCCGTGGTCGGAGCAGCACGTCACGGGGGCCGGGAGGGCGAGTCCCGATCCTCACGCTCACCGTCGGTTTCCCTCGCCCGCCTACGGCCGGACCGTCGGCGTACTCCGGGAAGCGCGCACCCGGGTACGGAGAAACGTGCCTGGCCCTGGCGATTCAACGGAAAGCGTCGGCGTTCTCCGAGGCCCACTGCCGGAACGGACGAGCCGGTGCTCCGGTGACCCGAGAAACGGTGTCGCGCACCATCAGCAGCTCGGGGTTCACGTCTCCACCGGTGACGTCGAGCACCGCGTCCGCGGCCTCGGGCCCGAAGACCGCGACCATCTGCGCGTGGGCCTGCCGGCGGCTGATCTCCGCGAAGGGAACCTCCCGGCCCAGCACCGCCGCGATGGCCTCGACCTGCTGTCGGGCGGTCACCGGCTCCGGCCCGGTCAAGGGGTAGGTGCGTCCGTGGTGGCCGGGCTCGGTCAGTGCCACCCGTGCCACCGATGCGATGTCCGCGGGATGGATGGTGGGCAGCGCGGTCCCGGCGTACGGCGCGCGGACGGTCTCGCGGTCACGGATGGACGGGGCCCACATCAGGGCGTTCGACGCGAACTGCGTCGGCCGCAGGATCGTCCAGGCCATGCCCGTTTCCTGGAGCAGTTGCTCCACCGCCAGGTTTTCCTGGGCGGGTCCCAGGTGCGGGTGGGTCTGGACGGTGATGGACGACACCAGGACGACGTGCTCCACTCCCGCCTGCCGGGCGGCTTCCAGGATGTCGGCGTCCGAGCCCAGCCGCGGCACGAGGAACAGCGAGCGCACCCCCTTCAGCGCGGGCTTCAGCGACGCCGGCTCCGCGAAGTCGCCCTCCACGGTCTCGACTCCCCGGGGGAAGGAGGCCCGGGCGGCGTCACGGGTGAGCCCTCTCAGCGGCCCGACACCGCGTGCGTGCAGATCCTCCAGCAGGGCACTGCCTATGTTTCCCGTTGCTCCGGTCACCAGGATCATGAGTGTGTTTCCCGTCGTCGGATGATCGAGTGGGCGACACGCTAGAACCTCCATCACGCTTCGGGTCAAGGGCCCATCGCGGTCCGCCACGTACCCTTCGTCGGTCGCCGAAGTGATGGGGCATCCTGGAGTCATGAATCCCGGACCCTCGTCCAGACCTGCGGACACGTCGACCCCCGCCGCCAGGCTCGCCTCCTTCGCCGCCGCCCTGGCGGACGAGACCCGTGCCGCCATCTGCATGACCCTGCTGGAGGGACGCGCCTGGACGGCGGGCGAGCTGGCCCGCGCCACCGGCGTCGCCCCCTCCACCGTCAGCGGGCACCTGACCCGGCTCCTCGACGCGCACATCTGCGTGACGGAGCGGCAGGGGCGGCACAGTTACGTACGCATCGCCGACGCCGCCACCGCCCGGCTCGTGGACGAACTGGCCTCACACGCCGTTCCCGGCCGCGACGCGGCCCACGCCGTTCCGGTGGTCGCCGCCCCCGACCCGCTGGTGCGGGCCCGCACGTGCTACGACCACTTCGCCGGGCGGCTCGGCATGGCGGTGACGGACGCGATGGAACAGCGGGGCCTGCTGCGTACGGAGGGCGTCTTCGCGCTGACCCCGGCGGGGCTCGACTGGTGCGAGGGCGCGGGGATCGACGTGACGGGTGCCGGGCGCAGACCCCTGGCGAGTTCCTGCCTGGACTGGACCGAACGCCGGCGCCACCTGGGCGGCCTGGCGGGAGCGAGGCTGTGCGCGCGGGCCCTGGACGAAGGCTGGGTGGTACGGCCGGAGAGCGGTGGACGGGGCCTGCTGGTGACGCGGGCAGGAGAGAAGGCCCTCGGCGAACTCCTGGGTCTCACCCCGCAGGAGTGGAACTGACGGACCGTCCAGCCCCTCCGGAAACGGGTCAATATTTCGGTGACGGCCGAAGTATCCGCGTGTAGGGTCGGATGCATGAAGACACCCCCGCGTGCCCTTCCCCCCGGCCTCCTCACCGGCGGCGCCGTCTGCTTCACCGTGTTCGCCTGGGCCTCCGCCTTCGTGTCCATCCGCAGCGCCGCAGCCGCCTACTCCCCGGGGGCACTCGCCCTCGGCCGGCTGCTCGCCGCCTCACTGGTCCTCGTGGTGCTCCTCCTCCTCCGCCGCGAGGGCCTGCCTCCGCGCGGCGCCCGGCGAGGCGTCCTGCTGTCCGGAGTCGTCTGGTTCGGCGGCTACATGGTCGCGCTGAACTGGGGCGAACGCCTGGTCGACGCGGGCACCGCGTCCTTGCTCGTGAACACCGGGCCGATCCTGATGGCGCTCCTCGCCGCGCGCCTGCTGGGCGAGGCCCTGCCGCCACGGCTGCTCATGGGCACGGCGATCTCCTTCGCGGGCGCCGTGGTGGTCGGCCTGTCGATGTCGTCAGGGAGCGGCGGATCGACGTCGGTGCTCGGCGTGGCACTGTGCCTGCTCGCGGCCGTGGCCTACGCGACCGGGGTCGTCGCGCAGAAGCCCGCGCTCTCCTACGGAACACCGCTGCAGGTCACCACGTTCAGCTGCCTCACAGGGGCCGTGGCGTGCCTGCCCTTCACCGGCCAACTGGCCGCCGAGATACCCCGGGCCCCGCTCTCCGCCACCCTGAACATGATCTATCTGGGGGTCGTCCCCACCGCCCTCGCCTTCACCACCTGGACCTACGCCCTGGCACGGACGCCCGCCGGGAAGCTCGGCGCGACCACCTACGCCGTGCCGGCCATCGTCGTCCTGCTGAGCTGGTTCGTCCTGGACGAGGTCCCTGCCTGGCTGACCCTGCTGGGCGGCCTGCTGTGCCTGATCGGGGTGGCCATCTCCCGCTACCGCCCCCGGGCCGAGAGGGACGCCGCAGGGCGACCGGACGCGCCCGAACCCCGGCCCGTGGACTCCCCGACGCGACAGCGCACGTCTCCCTGAGGTCCCGTGGCAGCACGGTGACAGTGCACGGCGGCCGCTCAGAGCTTGCCGAGGGCCTGCATCGCGGCGGTCTCGACGCGGGAAAGTTCGCGGAGTGCGGAGCCGGCTTCCACGAGGTTCTCCGGGTCGCCGGACTCGCCCGCTGCTGCGATGAGCGCGGCCACCCGCGTCCAGAGGGCGGCGGCCTCGGTGTACAGGCGGTGGCCGGTGCGCAGATGGCTGTGGTCGATCAGCTGGGTGCACTCGTCGAGGAAGTCCCGGTAGAGGTTGCGGAACAGGGCGCCGCCGGTACCGGCCTTCTCCATCAGGGCGGCGGCCCTCGGGAGGTCCTCGCCCGGGTTCCCGCTGCGCCGCAGCCATCGCGGGACCTGCTGGGCGGCCTTCTCGATGCCGCGGTGGCCCAGGTTCGCGATGGGCGGGTTCAGGAAGGAGTGGGCACAGGTCCTGATCGCGGGAACGATCCGGTCCTTCGGTGCTGCGGGGGCGGCGGGCACGGTGACGGTGAAGGAGCGGTGCCTGGCCGTCATGGGGCCCCGCTCGGCTCTGGCCCTGGCGAGGCCGGCGAGGCCGGTCGTGACCGCTCCGCCCTGCGGGGCGGTGTCCACCAGGTAGGCGCGCTCGTCGTCGTAGCCGTACATGGCGACCATGTGCCCGCCGAAGTGCACCTTGGTGCTGAAGTAATCCAGGTGGTAGCTGTCGAGTTGGAGGCCGACGGGCCGGCCGGCGTCGAGGGGGGCCGCCACGTTCTGCCAGGCCCTGCGAGGGGAGGTGGTCTCCGCGACGAGCAGGTCCAGCCCCAGTACGCCGGCCAGGTTCTTGGTGAGCTCGAAGGGTTTGACCCGGCCCCCCAGAAAGGGAAAGGGCAGGGTCTTGCTGTCCCAGTAGATGAAGGACAACCCGGAGCCCAGGCCGAACAGCATGGGTTCGGAGAAGTCCATCCCCTGGTGCCGCAGCAGCACGCCCAGCGTCGTCGTCTCGCAGTGTTGCGTACCGCGGGCATCGATGTGTTCCACGATGGTCATGCCGCTCACTCTCCCTGTGCCACCCCTGCGTACGGCTCCACGGTGCCGTCCCGCGCGTCATGAACGCCGCCCTGCGGGCGTCCGGTTGCCGGAGTGCGGCCCGCCGCCCCGGCTCCATCCTGCCTCCACCGTGCCCCTGCCGGTCGGACCAGGGGCAGGGGATACGCTGGCGGGCGGCCCATTCGGAAGTGCCATGTGAACAGGTGGGCGTCGTGGACAGCAATCACACCGAACTGGTGGGCCGGGTGCGGCGGGAGCTGTTGGAGGCGGGTTTCGGTCTGGCCGACGGAACGGATGACGAGACGCCCGGCATGCGAGTGGTCCGCGTTCCGGCCGGAGCCAGGGTCTACTGGACGCCGTTGGGCGGGTCCGCCGAGCTGCCCGGGCTCCCCGCCGGTTCCGGGAGAAACACACGGTCGGCCGTGTTCACCGCGGTGAGGGCTGTCCTGACCATGCACGGGCACACCGTCGTGGCGACCAGCGAGACGTCCGACCTGATCGTCCTTCCCTCTCCCCGGACCGATCGCTAGCCGCCCGCGGACCTTCTCGCCGGGCGGCCTCGTACCGGCGCCGCCACACCGCTTCCGCGGACGTCCGTGGTCAGTCGTCTCCCGCGGGAGGCACGCGGATGGCCAGTACGGCCACGTCGTCGTCGTTGTCCGGCGGGCGGGCGTCCATCAGGGCGTCGATGAAGGTTTCCAGCGGGTGGCCGGCGAGGTCCGCGGCGCGCCGGCGCAGGCGGTCGAGGCCGTCGTCGATGGTGTGCCGCGGGGATTCGACCAGTCCATCGGTGTAGAGCACCAGTGTCGACAGCGGCGGCAGGGTGGTGACGGCGTCGGTACGGCGGAGGCCGGACTGAGCACCGAGCAGGATGCCCTGTCCGCCGCTGAGACAGCGGGCCTGACCGTCGTGGGTGACCAGCAGGGGCGGCGGGTGTCCCGCGTTGGTCCACTGCAGGTCCCACTGCCCGTCGCGGCGGGCCTGGAGCCGGCCCAGGATCATGGTGGCCATGCCGACGTCGGTGATGTGGGGCAGGGCCTGGTCGAACCGGTCCACGATGACGCTGGGCGGCTCGTGCTGGGACCACGCGTAGGCGCGCAGGATGTTGCGGAGCTGGGCCATGCCCGCCGCGGCGTCCAGGTCGTGGCCCGCGACGTCACCGATGACCAGGGCGAGGGCGTCGTCGTGAAGGGGGAAGACGTCGTACCAGTCGCCGCCGACCTGGGAGGCATGCGGTGCGGGCAGGTAGCGGGCGCTCATGCTCAGGCCGGGGACGCCGGGCAGGTGCGGCAGCAGGTGGCGCTGCATCGTCTCGGCGACCTTGCGCTGGCGCTGGTAGAGGCGTGCGTTGTCCAGTGCCAGGCCGGCCCGGCGGGTGATGTCCTCCAGCAGGGGGATCTCGGCGGTGGTGAAGGGTTCCGGCTGCTCGGACCGGCCGAGAGTGAGTGCGCCCAGGACGTCACGCAGGCCGCGGATGGGGGCGATGACCGCGGAGTGCATGCCGCTGGTCTCGAAGAGTCGGCGCTGCTCCACGGCGACGTGGGAGTCCGGCGGCCCCTGATACGTCTGCGGTGTCGCCAGAGTGGATCCGGCGCCGCGCAGGGCCCGGGACAGCGGCAGCGGCGAGGTCTCGGGTACGGAGAGCAGGGACCCCTGGAGGTCCGGTCTGCGGCTGATCCGCCCCTCGTCGTCGTGGGCGACCACCGTCCGCTGGATCACGCCGCTCTCGGTGATGAGGTCGATCACGACCCAGTCCGCCAGCATCGGGACGACCAGCCGCACGAGTCGGTCCAGCGCCTCGTTCACGTCCAGGGTGGCGGTCAGCTGCGTCGTGGTCTCGGCCAGCAGCGCCAGCCGCTCCAGCTCCGGGAGCAGTCCCGCGTTGAGGGTCGACACCGGCAGGGCGGCCCCGCCCGGGTCGTACTCGTGGAACACCACCAGAGCCCCGGTCTCCTGGGGCGTGAAGCGCAGGGGGGCCACCAGCCAGGACGCCGTGAGCAGGGAACCGTCACCTCGCGCGAAGAAGCCCCGCTCCTCCTGGCGCACCTGGCCGGCGATGAAGGCCTTGATGATCGAGCAGCGGCTGCGCGACATGCTCGTCCCGTTGGCCCGCCGGTGCAGGAGATCATGCGCGTCACGCCCCAGCAGCTCCTCCGCGGTGCGGTCCAGGAGCATCTCCGCCTGGGCGTTCACAGCGACGACGTTCCAGTCGGCGTCCACCGCGTACGCCCCGGCTCCCAGCCGGTCCAGGGCTCGTCCCAGAAGGCGCTGCAAGGTCCCCAGACGCTCATGAGGACCGGCGGCACCGGTCGGTCTGCGCATCCCTCGCACCTCCACATCCAGAACGGGCCCGTACACCCGGTTGCCCGACTTCCGGCCAGGGAGTCGTCGCCGATCTCCACATCGTAGACATGTGCCGAGGTGGTGCGCCGCCGCTGCTCGGGACATCGCCGCCCCGAGCCGCTGTGCGCGTTGCCGCGTCCGGGCGGCAGAGCCTTGAACGAGGCCGTGGGCGGTTTCACCAGGGGCGGGACGATCGGGGCCGGCACCACCGCGCCGCAGGCACCGGCGCCAGGAGCCGGCGATGGCGGCGGAGCCGCGCCCTTCCGCCGAGGGGGCCGTTAGTGCGGCTCAGCGCACCCTCCCCCGCGGCTTCAGCGCCACCGGCGGGAGTGCGGGCGCGGGCAGCCGGCCGCCGTCGTAGCCGTGGACCTCGCCGAAGCGGGTGCCGGTCTGCCAGTCGGCGCGGGCGCGCTCGATCTCCTCGTGGGAGCGGCCCACGAAGTTCCACCACATGACGATCTCCTCCTCGAACGGCTCACCGCCCAGGAGCATCAGGCCCGCGTCGGAGTCGGCGCGCAGGGGGAGGGAGGTGCGGCCGCAGCCGAGGTAGAGCATCGAGCCGGGCAGGACCGGGACGCCGTCGACGTGGGCCTCGCCGGACATGGAGAGGACCGCGTACTCGAAGTCCGGGTCGAGCGGCAGATTCGTTTCCGCGCCGCGGGTCAGCGCGAGGTCGGCGCCGACCAGGGGGCTGTAGGTGGTGCCGGGCGAGAGCGCGCCGTCGAGTTCGCCGAGGATCACGGTGGCCGTCAGGCCGGGGGCCGTCACGTGCGGGAGGTCGGCGTGGTGCTGGAAGTGCGGCTCGACGTGGCGGTGGGCGTCGGGCAGCGCCACCCACAGCTGGGCGCCGTGCAGGAGGCGGGCGTGCGGGCGGGGGCTCTCCTCCGAGTGGGAGATGGCCCGCCCCGAGGTCATCAGGCCCAGTTCGCGCGGGCGCACCGTCTGCAGGCTGCCCGTGCTGTCGCGGTGCAGCACCTCGCCCTCGTGGAGCCAGCTGACGGTCTGCAGGCCCATGTGCGGGTGGGGCGGCACCTGCATGCCGGGTTCGTCGGCGATGTCGTCGGGCCCGTAGTGGTCGACGAAGGCCCAGGCGCCGACCATCCGGCGGCCGAGGTTGGGCAGCAGGCGGCGCACCTCGGTGGATTCACCGAGCTGTACGCGGCGGGGGCTCAGCAGCTCGCGCACCGGCTCCGCGACGACGAATCCCCGGCCGCCGCACACGGCGGGCACGGCCTGGCGATCAAGGTTGCTCATGCGTCCAACCTAGCCGTGCCCGGACGCCGCGCGTGAGGGATTGTCAGGCTCGGCCACTCACGGGTCATACCACCCGTATGCCGGGGCAACAAGCGGAGCAAAGCGGGCATATGACGTGCCATATGGAAACTCACATGCCCGAGCTCCGTGCCGCCGCCCGGCGTATGGGGCGCCGTCACTTCCTCACGGTGGCCGGTGCCGCGGCCGCCCTGGCGTTCACCACGCACCTCCCGGCCGCCGGTGCGGCGAGCCCGGCCGTCCTGGAGGGGCGGCGGATCGCGGCGGACCCGTTCACCCTGGGCGTCGCCTCCGGCGACCCCCTGCCGGACTCCGTCCTGCTGTGGACCCGCCTGGCGCCCAGCCCGTACGAGCCGGACGGCGGTCTGCCGGCGCAACGGGTCGAGGTGCAGTGGGAGGTGGCGTTCGACGAGCGGTTCTACGCCGTGATCAAGAGCGGGACGGCCACCGCCCACCCGGAGTACGCGCACAGCGTCCACGTCGAGGTCCCCGGTCTCGACCCGGACCGGTCCTACTACTACCGGTTCCGCGCCGGCACCTGGATCAGCCCGGTGGGCCGGGCCCGTACCGCCCCCTCGCCGGACGCCTTCTGGGTGCCGTCCCTGACCTTCGCCGCGGTGGCCTGCGCCGCCTACTTCGACGGCTACTACACGGCGTACCGGCACCTCGCGTCCGAGGACGTGGACATGGTGGTGCACCTGGGCGACTACATCTACGAGTACGGCGTCGACTCCGCCGGCGGCCACCGGGGCTACACCGACCGCAGCCTGCCCGCGCACTTCAACAACGAGACCGTCACGCTGCAGGACTACCGGCTGCGGTACGCGCTCTACAAGAACGACCCCGATCTCCGGGCCGCGCACGCCGCCCACCCGTTCGTCGTGACCTGGGACGACCACGAGACGGAGAACAACTACGCGGGAGCGGTGTCCGAGAACGGCGTACCGCCCGAGGAGTTCCTGCTGCGCCGCGCCGCCGCGTACCGCGCGTACTGGGAGAACCTGCCGCTGCGTCCGCCGCAGCAGCCGGTGGGGGCCGACATGCGGCTGTACCGGCGGCTGCGGTTCGGGCGCCTGGCGCAGTTCGACGTCCTCGACACCCGCCAGTACCGGTCCAACCAGGCCAACGGCGACGGCTGGCAGGCCCCCAGCGCCGAGTCCGAGGACCCCTCGCGCACCATGACCGGCGCCGCGCAGGAACGCTGGCTGCTCGACGGCTGGAAGACGTCGGAGGCGGTGTGGAACGTCGTGCCGCAGCAGGTCACCTTCGCCCAGCGCAAGAGCACCCCCTCGGCGGACTACAAGCTCTCGATGGACGCCTGGGACGGCTATCCCGCCGCCCGCAAGCGCCTCCTGGACGGCGCCACGGCCGCGGGCCTGGACAACCTGATGATCCTCTCGGGCGACGCGCACGTCGGCTACGGCTTCGACCTGAAGGCGGACTTCGCCGACCCGGCCTCCCGGACCGTCGGCACCGAGATCTCCACCACGTCCCTCACCAGCGGCCGCGACGGGGCGCAGAAGCCCGGCAACTGGATCAGCCTCACCCAGGCCAACCCCCATCTGAAGCACTACGACGGGCGCCGGGGCTACACCGTCGTCCGGCTCGGCCAGACGAACGCGGACATCGCCTTCAAGACCGTCTCCACCGTCACCCGCCCCGGAGGCACCCTGAGCACGGCCGCCACCTTCTCCACCGGCACGGGCACGCCGGGCCTCCACACCGCCTGACCGGGCCGGCGACCGACCGCCGGTTCACCCGTTCGGCGCCACCCACGGGCACTCCGGCCCCGCCCGGCTTTGCATGGGGCCATGGGCGACCTCACCTCTCCGACACGGCTCCGGCGGCACCGCCCGCCCCGCGCGGCTCTGGTCCTCGTCGTGGCGATGGTCCCGCTCTCGCTCGCCGGGTGCACGGCCGACGCGCCCTCGGCCCGGGAACGGGCGAGGGCCGCGACGGACGCGCTGTGCGAGGACCTCGGCGCCCTGCGGATGGACGCGGGCCGGATGGCCGGCCTCGGCCCCCGCTCCCGGGGCCGCGACGAGCTGCGCGACCTGCGCGAGGACGTCGCCCACGACCTGGACCTGGTGACGCACAGCGCCCGCGGCGTGCGCAGGGCGCGGACGCGGGCGGTGTCGGACGCCTACCAGCAGGTGGCGAGGGCGATCGACGGAGTGCCCGGCGGGGCGACGGGCGCCCAGGCCGGCCGGCACATCAGACCGCAGCTGGAGGCGCTGGACAGGGCCATCGCCGCCTCGCAGGCGTCCGTGAAGTGCTGACCCCCCGAGGAGGGCCGTGACCACGCCGACCGCGGACCCGGCCGCCGCGCCGCCACCGTCCGATCCGGTGCTCGGGCGGGCCTACGCCCGTCTCCTGCTGCTCTCCGTCCTCGTGGGCGCCCCTGTCGCGCTGGCCTGCTTCTTCTTCGTGGGCCTCCAGCACGAGCTCCAGGGCGCCGTGTGGCAGGACCTGCCGGAGGCGGCCGGGTACGCCGAAGCCCCCTGGTGGTGGCCCCTTCCCGCGCTGGCGCTGGCCGGTCTGCTGCTGGTCCCCGTGGTCACCCGTGCCCCGGGGCGCGGCGGGCACCTCGCGGTCCAGGGGCTCGCCAGGACGCCCAGCGGGCCGGCGGCGGTCCCGGGGGTGGTGTTCGCGACGCTGGCGACGCTGCCGCTCGGCGTGGTCCTGGGCCCCGAGGCCCCGCTGATGGCGCTCGGCAGCGGGCTCGCGCTGCTGGCGCTGCGCCCGGCGCGGCGGAGGGCGGACCCGAGGACGGCGATGGTGCTGGGCACGGCCGGCTCGACCGCCGCGATCTCGACCATCCTGGGCGGTCCGCTCGTGGCGGCGGTCCTCGTCGTCGAAGCGGCGGCTCTCGCCGGGCCCCGGCTCGTGGCACTGCTGCTGCCGTGCCTGCTGGCGAGCGCGGCGGGGGCTCTGGTCTTCACCGGGTTGGGGCAGTGGACGGGTCTGGGGACCGGGGGCCTCTCGCTGCCCGAGGTGCCGGCGCCCACCGGCCCGGACGCGGGCGACTTCCTGTGGGGCCTCCCTCTGGCGGTGGTGGTCACGGTCGTCCTCTCGGCGGGGCACCGGCTCGGGCGGCGCACGGCGGCCTGGACGGCGCGGCACACCGCGGTGCGCACGGTGGTGTGCGCCGTCGCGGTGGGCGGGTGCCTCACCGCGTACGCGCTGGTCACGGGGCGCTCGCCGGAGGAGGCGGCGCTCTCGGGCCAGGACACGATCGGCGCCCTGGCGGCGGATCCGCACGCCTGGTCCGTGGGCACCCTCTTGGTGCTCGCGCTGTGCAAGACCCTGGCGTGGGGCGTGTGTCTGGGCAGCATGCGCGGCGGGCCGATCTTCCCCGCCGTGATGATCGGCGCGGCGCTCGGGGTGGCCTGCTCGGGGCTGCCGGGGCTCGGTACGGGGCCGGCGCTCGCGGCCGGGGTGGCGGCGGCCACGGCGGCGGTCACCCGGCTGCCGCTGGCGAGCGCCGTGCTGGCGGTGCTGCTGCTCGGCCGGGACGGCGGCGAACAGACGCCGCTGATCGTGGTGTGCTCCGTGGTCGGCTACCTCGCCGCGCGGCTCCTCGAAGGCGCGGGCCGGGGCGGGAGCGGCGGCGCGGACGGCGCGGACGGGGGCGGGAGTGGCATGGGCAGCGGGGGCGGGGACGGCACAGGCGGCGCCGGCAGGGGCCGGAAAGGCGGCCCGGACGGGGGCGGCGGCGACACGGGCGGCGCGGGTGCGGGCGGGCCGGGCTCGGGAGCGGGTGCGGGTGCGGGCGGCGCAGGCACCGGCGGGCCGGCCGCGGACGGGCGGTGAGGTGCCGGTGCGACACGGCGCCCGCCCGGTGCGACGGTGCGCCGGTGCGTGAGCGTCGTGTGTGCCCGGGCCGCGGGCGCCGTGGCGGGTGATGACGTGCGGTCAGCCCCGGTAGCCCTCCAGGAGGCGGAGCCACACCTCGCTGATGGTGGGGTACGCGGGGACCGCGTGCCACAGGCGGGCGATCGGCACCTCGGCGGTGACGGCGATGGTGGCCGCGTGGAGCAGCTCCCCCACCGCGGGGCCGACGAGGGTGACGCCGAGCAGGATCTCCCGTTCCAGGTCGACGACCATCCGGGCACGGCCCCGGTAGCCGTCCGCGTAGAGGCCGGCGCCCGCCACGGCGCCGAGGTCCTGGTCGACCGCGCGCACGCGGTGTCCGGCCGCCTCCGCCTCGGCGAGGGTGAGGCCGACGGACGCCGCCTCGGGGTCGCTGAAGACGACCTGCGGTACGGCGGCGTGGTCGGCGGTCGCGGCGTGCGCGCCCCAGGCGCCGGTGTCCAGGGGCGCTCCGCCGTCGGCCCGCACGCCGATGGCGGCGCCGGCGATCCGGGCCTGGTACTTGCCCTGGTGGGTGAGGAGGGCCCGGTGGTTGACGTCGCCGACCGCGTACAGCCACTCGCTCCCCTCGACCCGGCAGGTGTCGTCGACGGAGAGCCAGGAGCCCGGCTCCAGGCCCACGGTCTCCAGGCCGAGGTCGTCCGTGCGCGGCGCGCGGCCGGTGGCGAAGAGGACCTCGTCGGCCTCGACGCGCCCGCCGTCGTCCAGGACGACGGTGACCGGTCCGGCGGGGTCCGGCCGTTCGACGGCGGTGACGGAGACCCCGGTGCGGACGTCCGCGCCCGCGTCGGTGAGGGCGTCCGCCACGTGCTCGCCGACGAACGGCTCCATGCGCGGCAGGAGGCCCCCGCCGCGTACGAGCACGGTGACGCGGGAGCCGAGCGCCTGCCAGGCGGTGGCCATCTCGGTGCCGACCACTCCCCCGCCCACCACGACGAGCCGGCCCGGCACCCGCTCGGCGCCGGTCGCCTCGCGGCTGGTCCACGGCCGGGCGCCGGCGAGCCCCGGCAGGTCGGGCAGGACGGCGCGGCTGCCGGTGCACAGGGCGACGGCGTGCCGTGCGGTCAGGACGCGCCGTTCGCCGTCGGGGCCCTCGACCGCGACCCTCCGCTCGCCGTCCAGCCGGCCGCGGCCCCGGTGGAGGCGGGCGCCGATCGAGTCCAGCCAGCCGGCCTGGCCGTCGTCCTTCCACTGCGACACCGTGGCGTCCCGGTGGGCGAGCACCGCCGGGGCGTCCAGCGGCCCCTGGACGGCCCCGCGCAGGCCGGGGACCTTGCGGGCGTCCGCCCGGGCGAGCACCGGGCGCAGCAGCGCCTTGCTGGGCATGCAGGCCCAGTAGGAGCATTCGCCGCCGACGAGTTCGCTCTCCACCACCGCGACGCTCAGCCCGGCCGCGGCGGCCCGGTCGGCCACGTTCTCGCCCACGGGCCCCGCGCCCACCACCACGACGTCGTACTCCACCGTTTCGGTCATGGGGTCAGTCTGGTGGTACGTGTGCGCCCTGGCCACATGGGCAGTCGGAATAGCGCGGCACCGGGCGTGGTTGTCCGGGGCGGTCCCCCCACACACCGGGAAGAGGTAGGCAGCATGAGCACCGTAGAGCTCACCAAGGAAAACTTCGATCAGGTGGTGACGGACAACGACTTCATCCTGATCGACTTCTGGGCTGCCTGGTGCGGGCCGTGCCGCCAGTTCGCCCCGGTGTTCGAGGGCGCGTCCGAGCGCCACGCCGACCTGGTGTTCGCCAAGGTCGACACGGAGGCGCAGCCGGAACTGGCCGCGGCGTTCGAGATCCGGTCGATCCCCACCCTGATGATCGTGCGGGAGAAGGTGGCGGTGTTCGCCCAGCCCGGCGCGCTGCCGGAGGCGGCGCTGGAGGACCTCATCGGGCAGGCCAGGAAGCTGGACATGGACGAGGTGCGCGCGTCCATCGAGAAGGGGAAGACCCAGGCCTGACGGCCGCCGCCCCGGCGGCCGTCCCCTGTCCCCCCGCGCGGGCCGGTGCGCGGCGCGCTCAGCGCTCCAGGACCAGCGCGAGGCCCTGTCCGACGCCGATGCAGAGCGCCGCGAGCCCGGTCCCGGAACCCGCCGCCGCCAGCTGGTGGGCGACGGAACCGGCGAGGCGGGCGCCCGAGGCGCCCAGCGGGTGGCCGATGGCGATGGCGCCGCCCCACGGGTTGACCACGGCGGGGTCGAGCTCGGGCCACTCGGCGAGGCAGCCCAGCGACTGCGCGGCGAACGCCTCGTTCAGCTCGAAGGTGGTGAGGTCGGCGAAGGTGCGGCCCGCCTTGGCGAGGGCCCGCTGGACGGCCTCCACCGGTCCGAGACCGAACAGCTGGGGCTCGATACCGGTGACGGCCGACGCCCGGATCCGGGCGAGGGGCTCACGGCCGCAGGCCTTGAGCCCCTCCTCGTCGACCAGCAGCAGTGCGGCGGCGCCGTCGTTGAGCGGTGAGGCGTTGCCGGCCGTCACGGTGCCGGTGCCGTCCGTGCGGAACGACGGCTTCAGCTTGGCCAGGGCCGCCATGGACGTGTTGTCGCGGACGCACTCGTCGCGGCTCAGGTCCACTCCCGCGCAGGGGACGACCTCACCGTCGTACAGCCCCTCCGCCCAGGCGGCGGCGGCCTTCTGATGGCTCGCCAGCGCGAAGGCGTCCTGCTGCTCGCGGGTGATCGCGTGCTTGTCGGCGATCAGCTCCGCCCCCTCGCCCAGCGGCACGGTCCACTCGGCGGGCATCCTCGGGTTGGTCATGCGCCAGCCGAGGGTGGTCGAGTGGAGCTGCTGGTGGCCGGCCGGGAACGCCCGCTCGGGCTTCTGCAGCACCCAGGGCGCCCGCGACATGGACTCGACCCCGCCGGCCAGGACGATCGACGCGTCGCCCAGCGCGATGGCCCGCGCCGCCTGGATGACGGCCTCCAGGCCGGATCCGCACAGGCGGTTGACGGTGACTCCCGGGACGGAGACGGGCAGCCCGGCGAGGAGGACGGCCATGCGGGCCACGTCGCGGTTGTCCTCACCGGCCCCGTTGGCGTCGCCGAAGTAGACGTCGTCGAGGCGGGCGGGGTCGAGCGCGGGCGTACGGTCCATGAGCGCCCTGACGACGTGGGCGGCGAGGTCGTCCGGGCGGACGGAGGAGAGCGCGCCGCCGAACTTGCCGATCGGCGTGCGGACGGCGTCGACGATGTACACGTCGCGGATGCTCATCGGGTGCTCTCCCCTGTGACCTCGGCTGTTCGCCAGGTGAAACAATCTTCATCCCCGGCCTCGCCCGAGTCTCCGTCCGGGCCCGCCCGGCTGTCAACGGCCGCCGGCCACGGGCCACGGGCCGGTTCCCGGCCCGGACCGGGAAGGTCAGCGGATCCGTGCCGAGAGCCCGTAGTCCAGCTCCGCGCCGTCCACCAGCAGGGCCTCCACGGTGCGGGTCTCCGGGTCGATGTCGGCCTCCATCCCCTCACCGGCGTAGCGGGGGAAGCCCGAGGCGCCGGTCCGGCCGGTGGCTTCGACGACGGCCGAGCGGATGGCGCTGTCCGCCAGGCGTGCCGGGTCGCCCCCTTCCACGTGCTCGGGAACCAGCAGGATCTCGAAGCGCTGCGGATGTGTGCTCATGCAGGCGACGCTAGAGACGTTCCGCCCGGGCCGCACGTCAGGTGGAGGCGCGGTGGATCGCGCGGGCGGCCATCAGCTCGCGGGGCTCCGGCGCGTGGTCCGGCTCCACGACCAGGTGGTCGACCAGCTCGGCGAGGTGCCGGCCGGTCTCCATGTCGATCCGCACCGTGCTCAGCCGGGGCCGCAGCAGCCTGCCGAGCAGCAGGTCGTCCGCGCCCATGACGGCCGTGTCACCCGGTACGGACACCCCCGCGTCGAGCAGGGCGCGCATCAGCAGCATGGCGTACTCGTCGTTGTGGGCGAACACCGCGTCCAGGCCCAGATCCGGCCAGCGGGCCGCGAGGGCCCCGGCCGCCTCCTCGGTGTAGGCGAGCGGCAGCGGTACGACATCGGCCCCGGCGCCGGACCCGGTGCCGCCCACTGCCTGCCGCACCCCGTCCAGGCGGGGCCCGGAGAGCGGTTCGAGACCGGCCTCCTCCGGCAGCACCACGCCGATCCTCCGGTAGCCGCGGTCCAGCAGGTGGGCACCGGCGCAGCGGCCCACCCGGCGCTGGTCGACGGGCAGGCAGTGGGCCCCCTCGACGGGCTGCGGCCCGAGGGTGATGACGGCCCGGGCGCCGGACCTCTTCAGGACGTCGACGCCGTGCGGGGTGAGCTGCGCCGCGCCGAACGCCACGACCGCGACCGGGCGCAGTTCCGCCCAGGCGCGGGCCGCCTCGTCGCCGTCCAGGCCCATGCTCGCGTACTGCACGACGGTGTAGTCGAGGCGGCGCAGTGCCCACTGCAGTTCGTTCAGGAAGTGGCCGAGGAGCGGGCCGACGGGAACCGGGACGGTGGGCAGCAGGACGATCCTGGTGCGGCCGGCGCGCAGGCTGCGGGCGGCGGCGTGCGGCACGTACCCCAGTTCCTCGGCCGCCTGGCGCACCCTGTGGCGGGTGGGGTCGCTGATCCGTACGGCGGAGGCGTTGTTGAGCACGTACGAGACGGTGGCCCGGGAGACACCGGCCAGCCGCGCGACGTCGGCGCTGGTCGGGACCGGACGTGGGGCCGGAGGTCCGGCGGGCGGCCGGGGAGGTGTCTGGCTCATCGCTCTCGGCATCCTTCCAGAACGCCCCCCGTTCCGGTCCGGCGTATGGCGCGAAAGAGAGGCGCGAAGGGGCGCTGAACGGCCTTCCCTCGCGCCGCCGACACGTGTCACCGTGGGTTCCCGGCCGCCTGCCGGCCCCGGTGCCACCTGCCGGCACCGGTGTGAACGCTGCCCGGCGGGTCCTGGACGGTCGCTTCGCCCGCTTTCACGCCCCGGAAGAGGAAGGTGTCGACGTGCGACTGCATACGACCACGTGGGACGGGGGTGACCGGGTGGCCGTGCTGGTTCACGGCATCATGGCCGACCACCGCACCTGGCGGCGTGTCGGGCCGGCCCTGGCGGAACGGGGCCACCGCGTCGTGGCCGTCGACCTGCGGGGGCACGGCGCCAGCGGGCGGGCGCGGACGTACACGGCGCAGGACCACGCCGACGACCTGGTCGAGACTCTTCCGAAGGGGGCCGACCTGGCCATCGGGCACTCGCTCGGCGCGCTGGCGCTGGCTCTCGCCGTCGAGCGCCTCGCGCCCCGGCGGGCCGTCTACGCGGACCCGGCGTGGTACCTGCCCGCGGGCGAGGGCGGGTACCGGGGCGAGCTGTTCGCGAGCCTGAAGACGGCGTCCCGGGAGCGGATCCGGGCGATGAACCCCCGCTGGGAGGAGGCGGACGTCGACATAGAGCTGGAGAGCCTCGCGGTGTGGGACGAGGCGACCGCGTACGGTCTGGAAGCCGTCGCCGGTACGGACCTGACGCCCCTCGCGCCGGTCGTGCCGTCCCTGGTGACGCCGGCCGATCCCAGCCGGCTGGTGCCGGCGGAGCGGGCCGCGCTGCTCAGGGAGCGGGGGTTCGAGGTCCGGGTCGTGCGCGGGGCCGGGCACACCGTCCACCGGGACGACTTCGACGCCTTCATGGCCGCGCTCGACGGCTGGGCCGGGCGGGCCGGGGGCGGGGTGGCGGTCACCCCGCCGTGACGGCCGCGAACGTGTCGCGGAAGGCGCCCAGCGTCGTCGCCCCGGGCGTCCGGTCCAGCACCGCCATGACGACCTCGTCGAAGTGACGGGCGAACCTGCCCTCCCCGGTCAGCAGCGCACGGAACACGGCCGCCACCTGCCGGGGGTCGTTGCGGAAGACACCGCACCCCCAGGCGCCGAGGACCAGCCGCCGGTAGCCGCACGCGGCGGCGGTCTCCAGCACCCGCTCCGCCCGCGAGGCGAGCGCGGCCGGCACCCGGCCGGCGTCCTCGGGCGCGCGGGCGGCGATCACGCCCGCGTTGGGCGCGGGAGAGGTGAGGAATCCCACCGTGAACGGCGGGTCGAGCAGCCGGCCCCGGTCGTCGCGGAAGACCGGCACGCCCGGGGAGTGGATGACCCGGTCGGTGTAGAAGGGGCTGCGCTCGGCCCGGTGGTGGGCGTAGAACTCCGGTGCGCGCAGCAGGGTGGCGTACAGCGCGGAGGCGCGGCACAGGGCCTCCTCCTGGGCCTGGGCCCCGTTGAGGTAGCCGCCGCCCGGGTTGCGGGCGGAGGCGAAGTTCAGGACGGCGACAGGGGCCGGCCCGGCGCCGGTGAGCCGCCGCGCGGCTTCCAGGCTGCTCTCCCCGGTGACCTCGAAGCGGGTGTCCCGGTCGGTGTCCGGGGTCACCGGGACGGGCTCGGGACCGTACATCGCGGTCCCGGCGAGAGCCGAGGCGACCTGGGGGGCGATGACGACCGGACGGCCGCCGGGGGCGTCGTACCGGCCCACCGCGACGATCTCCTCGGTCCGCTTGGCGATCTCTCGCAGACGTGCACTCATACCCGGCATGGTCGACAATCATTCAAGCTCCGGGCAACCGGATTTCCGCCCCCCAGGGCGCTCTTGTGGGAAGCCGCACGGGTGGCTTTAGGTGGGACGGAACCCTTCGACAGGAGGAGCCCACATGCCACAGAGCGACGTGCCGGACCGCGGAGGTCCGCTCGCCGAGGACGAGGCGGAGGATCTGCTGCGATGCATCTGCTTCAAGACCGGTCCCCCGCGCACGGTCGGTGTCGAACTGGAGTGGTTCGTCCATGACCTGCGCCTCCCCCGCCTCCCCGTCCCCGCCGACCGGCTCCGCACCGCCTTCGCCGCACTGCGGACCGTGCCGCTGGCGTCGGCACTCACCTTCGAACCCGGCGGGCAGCTGGAGCTCAGCTCGCCGCCCGCCGCGTCCCTCATGGAATGCGTCACCACCGTCTCGGCCGACCTGACGGCCGTACGGACCGCGCTGGCCGCCCAGGGCCTCACCCTCACCGGCGCCGGCACCGACCCCTGGCTCCCACCGCGCGACCGGCTGCTGCGCCGGCCGCGGTACGACGCGATGGAGACCTACCTGGACCGTACGGGCCCGGCCGGGCGCGCCATGATGCGCGACTCCGCCTCCGTGCAGGTCTGCCTCGACGCCGGTCACGAGGAGCCCGGTCCGCTGGGCTTCGAGCGGCGCTGGCGCCTGGCCCACCTGCTGGGCCCGGTGCTGGTCGCCGCGTTCGCCAACTCCCCCGTCCTGCACGGCAGGCCGTCCGGTCTGCGGTCCACCCGGCAGGGCCTGTGGGCCGACCTCGATCCGGTGCGCGCCACGGCGCCGGACACCCGCCGGGAGCCGCGTGCCGCGTGGGCGGCGCACGTCCTGGACACCCCGGTGATGTGCGTGCGGGGCGGGGACGGCGACGGCCCCTGGGCGGTGCCGGAGTCGCTGACGTTACGGCAGTGGCTGCGGCACGGGCGGCCGAGGCCCGCCACGCGCCAGGACCTCGACTACCACATCACGACCCTGTTCCCGCCGGTCCGGCCGCGGGGCCACCTCGAACTGCGCATGATCGACGCCCAGCCGGGCGAGGACGGCTGGATCGTCCCTCTCGCGGTCACCGCCGCGCTCTTCGACGACCCGGTGGCGGCCGAGGCCGCGTACCGCGTCGTCGAGCCCCTGGCGGCGGCCTCGGCCGACGCCCCGCCGCGGGACGCGCTGTGGCGCGGCGCCGCACGCGACGGGCTGACGGCGCCCGCGCTCCACGAGGCGGCCGTCGCCCTCTTCGCCCTCGCTCTGGACGCACTGCCCCGCAGGGGCGCAAGCACCGCCGTGCGGGACGCGGTCGCCGCGTTCCACGAACGGCACGTCCTGCGGGGCCGATGTCCCGCCGACGACCAGCCGATCCCCGTGACCACGTCCGGGGCGCCCGGGAAGGACATCCGTACATGACCGACCCCGAGAGGCTCAGGCGGCGGGCGCTGGACGCGCTCACCACCGCCCGGGCCCGCACCGCGCTGCTCACGAGCTGTGTCGACGACGCCGAACTGACCGCGCAGCACTCGCCGTTGATGTCGCCGCTGGTGTGGGACCTGGCGCACATCTCCAACCAGGAGGAGCAGTGGCTGTGGCGGGCCGTGGCGGGCCGTGAGGCGCTGCGCCCCGAGATCGACTCGATCTACGACGCGTTCGAGCACCCCAGGGCCGCCCGTCCCGCGCTGCCGCTGCTGGCGCCCGCGGAGACGCGCGCGTACGCCTCGGACGTACGCGGCCGGGTCCTCGACGTGCTGGAGCGCACCCCGCTGGAGGGCGGCCCGGCACTGGTCGATGCGGCGTTCGCGTTCGGGATGGTCGCCCAGCACGAGCAGCAGCACGACGAGACGATGCTGATCACCCACCAGTTGCGGCGCGGTCCCGCCGCGCTGGACGCGCCCGCCCCGCCGCCGGGCCCCGGGACGGCGGGTCTGCCGGCCGAAGTGCTGGTGCCGGGCGGCCCGTTCACCATGGGCACGTCGGCCGAGCCGTGGGCGCTGGACAACGAACGGCCGGCGCACACGCGCGTGGTGCCGGCCTTCTTCATCGACACGGTGCCGGTCACCAACGGCGCCTACATGGCGTTCATCGCCGACGGCGGCTACGGCGACGAGCGGTGGTGGGCGCCGGAGGGCTGGGCGCAGATCCGCGCGCACGGCATCGGCGCGCCGCTGTTCTGGCGCCGCGAGGGCGGGCAGTGGCTGCGCCGCCGGTTCGGTGTGGTGGAGCCGGTGCCGGAGGACGAACCGGTGCTGCACGTCAGCTGGTACGAGGCCGACGCGTACGCCCGCTGGGCCGGGCGCAGGCTGCCGACCGAGGAGGAGTGGGAGAAGGCCGCCCGCCACGACCCGGTGTCCGGGCGGTCGCTGCGCCACCCGTGGGGCGACGACGACCCGACGCCCGAGCACGCCAACCTGGGCCAGCGGCACCTGAGGCCCGCGCCGACGGGCAGCTACCCGGCCGGGCGGTCGCCGCTCGGGGTGCGGCAGTTGATCGGCGACGTGTGGGAGTGGACGTCCAGCGACTTCCTGCCGTACCCCGGTTTCGTCGCGTTCCCCTACCGGGAGTACTCGGAGGTGTTCTTCGGGCCGGGCCACAAGGTGCTGCGCGGCGGTTCGTTCGCCGTGGACCCGGTGGCGTGCCGGGGCACGTTCCGCAACTGGGACCTGCCGGTGCGGCGCCAGATATTCTCCGGGTTCCGCACCGCCAGGGACGCGGGGGCCGCCTGATGTGCCGTCATCTCGCCTATCTGGGGCCCGGCGTGCCCCTGCGCGACGTGCTGGTGAAGCCGGCGCACGCCCTGTACCGGCAGTCGTGGGAGCCGCGCCGGCAGAAGTACGGGACCGTGAACGCCGACGGCTTCGGCGTGGGCTGGTACGCGGACGGCGACCCGGTGCCGGCCCGCTACCGGCGCGCCGGGCCGATCTGGGCCGACCTGTCGTTCGCCGACCTGGCCCGCGTGGTGCGCAGCGGGGCCCTGCTGGCCGCCGTGCGGGACGCCACGCTGTCCGGCGCCGACGCGGAGGCCGCCGCCGCGCCGTACGCCGCCGGGCCGTGGCTGTTCAGCCACAACGGCGCGGTCAGGGGCTGGCCCGGGTCCCTGGGGCGGCTCGCCGCGGGGCTGCCGGCCGACGAGCTGCTGTCGCTGGAGGCCCGCAACGACTCCGCCCTGGTGTGGGCGCTGGTCCTGCACCGGCTGCGGGACGGTGACGAGCCCGGCCAGGCGCTGGCCGACACCGTGCTGGACGTCGCCGCCGAGGCGCCCGGCTCGCGGCTGAACCTGCTCCTCACCGACGGCGAGACCGTCTGCGCCACGGCGTGGGGCGACACCCTGTGGTACCTGGCCGAACCGGGCCGCCACCGCACGGTCGTCGCCTCCGAGCCGTACGACGACGATCCGGGCTGGCAGGAGGTCCCCGACCGGACCGTGCTCGCCGCGACCCGTACCGATGTCCTTCTCACCCCGCTCAAGGAGCCGTCCGAGTGAGCCCGTTCCTGGTTACCCGCACCCTGCCCGAGGACGCCACGGGCGCCGACCTGCGGGCCGACGTCCTGCACGGCCTGACCCGCACGCCGAAGGACCTGCCGCCCAAGTGGTTCTACGACGCCCGGGGCAGTGAACTGTTCGAGGAGATCACCCGGCTGCCCGAGTACTACCCGACACGGGCGGAGCGGGAGATCCTCGTCGCCCGGGCGGCGGAGATCGCCGCGGTCACCCGGGCGCGCACCCTGGTGGAACTGGGGTCGGGGTCGTCGGAGAAGACCCGTCACCTGATCGCCGCGCTGCTGCCGGGGCTGGAGAGCTACGTGCCGGTGGACGTGAGCGAGAGCGCGCTGCGCGGCGCCGCCGCGGCGCTGACCGCCGAACACCCGGCGCTCCAGGTGCACGCGCTGATCGCCGACTTCACCCGGGGCCTGGCGCTGCCCGGCACGCCGGGTCCCCGGCTCGTCGCCTTCCTCGGCGGCACGCTCGGCAATCTGCTGCCGGAGCAGCGGAAGGCGTTCCTGCGGTCGGTGCGCGCGCTGCTCGCGCCCGGCGACGCGCTGCTGCTCGGCACCGACCTGGTGAAGGACGAGCGGACGCTGGTCGCGGCGTACGACGACGCGGCGGGCGTGACGGCCGCGTTCAACAAGAACGTGCTGTCGGTGCTGGCCCGCGAACTGGGCGCCGACGTCGACCCGGACGACTTCGAGCACGTCGCCGTCTGGGACCGGGAGAACGAGTGGATCGAGATGCGGCTGCGGGCCCGCGGGCCGCTGACCGTGAAGATCCGCGAACTGGACCTGGCGGTCACCTTCGAGGCCGGTGAGGAGATGCGTACAGAGGTGTCGGCGAAGTTCCGTCAGGAGGGGGTGCGCGGCGAGCTGGCGGCCGCCGGGATGGAGCTGGCGCACTGGTGGACCGACGAGGCGGGGCGGTTCGCGCTGTCGCTGGCGACGGCCGTGTGAACGGCCCGCTGAGCCGCGGCGGCGAGTGAGCGGCGGTCGGTGTGGCGGCCGGCGGGGACCGGGGGCAGGATCCGGATCTCCGCGGTGAGCCCGTCGGCCGCCGCCACGCGCCACAGGGAGGCGAGGAGCGGGTCGTCGGCGACGAAGGCCGCCGGGCCGGTCGGACGGTAGGTGACGCGTACGGGCTGGACGGCGGCGCCGGCGTCCAGCGCCGCCTGGAACACGGCGGGCCGGAACCGGCCGTGGGCGCGCCCGCACCAGGTGGAGCCCTCGGGGAAGACGACCACGCGTGATCCGCCACGCAGGGCGTGCGCCAGCGCCCCGACCGTGCCGGGCAGGGCCCGCAGCCGGTCGCGTTCGAGGAACAGGGTGCCGCCGCGGGCGGCGATCGGGCCGAGCAGCGGCCAGTGCCGCACGTCGCTCTTGGCGAGCATCCGGCCGGGCAGGACGGCGGCGACCACCGGTATGTCGAGCCAGGAGACGTGGTTGGCGACGACCAGGCCGCGGCCGCCGTCCGGCCGGCCGACGACCCGCAGGCGGACCCCGAAGGCCCGGAGCACGGCCCGGCACCAGAGCCGGGTGGCCCGTTCGCGGCCGGGGCGCCCGAGGGGCGCGGTCAGCGGGGCGAGGAGCACCCCGGCGACGACGGTGCCCATACCGGCCGTCAGCCGGGCGACGGCCCGGCCTCGCGAGACCGCCGGGCGGGCCGTACGGGCGCACAGGCGGGGTGTGCAGGGTGCGGTGGGCAGCCACGGCGACGCGGGCGCGGGTCCGGTCACCGGGCGGGCGCGAGGGTGAGGAAGTGGCGCAGGTAGCGGGGGTCGGTGTGGCGCAGCGACAGCAGGACGAACAGGTCGGCGACGCCGAAGTCCACGTCGTGGGCGGGCGCCCCGCAGATCCGGGCGCCGAGCCGCAGGTAGCCGCGCAGCAGCGGCGGCAGTTCGGTGCGCCCGGCGGGACGGGCGACACCGTCGGCCGACCACAGCCGGTGCGGGGTGACCCAGTACTTCTCGGGCGCCAGGTGCTTGGCCCTGACGGTGTCCCAGGTCGCGGCGGCGAGGGCGCCGCCGTCGGCGAGCGGGACGGAGCAGCAGCCGGCCAGCCAGGTGTGGCCGGTGCGGACCATGTAGCGGGCGATGCCGGCCCAGATGAGGGAGATGACGGCGCCGTTGCGGTGGGCGGGGTGGACGCAGGAGCGGCCCACCTCGACGAGGTCGTCGCGGAGCGGCGCGAGGCGGCCGAGGTCGAACTCCCCCTCCGAGTACAGCCGGCCGGCGACGCGGGCCCGGTCGGGCGGGAGCAGGCGGTAGGTGCCGACGATGTCGCCGGTGGCCTCCTCCCGTACCAGCAGGTGGTCGCAGTACGCGTCGAACGCGTCGCCGTCGAGGCCCGGTTCCGGCCCGTCGAGCCGGGCGCCCAGTTCCCCGGCGAAGACCTGGTGGCGCAGTCGCTGGGCGGCCCGCACCTCCTCCTGCTCGCGGGCGAGGGCGACGACGTAGCGGGGCTGCGGCGCGGCGGGGTCGGCGGGGGCGTGGGCGAGCGTGGTGGGCGATGCGGGCATGGTGGTCTCCAGTGCCGGAGGGAAGGACCCGGACCGTGGCCGTGCCGGCCCGGCTCCTTACTTCTTCCGTGGCCGGCTGGATTCGACATGACCGCGCGGCGGAGCGTGGATGTGCGACGGCTGAATGCCCGGTACGCGACCGTGGCCGGCGCCCCGGGCCGGGACGGGCGGACGCGTCGGATCCGCGGCGCGGGGAAGGCTGGGGCGGGGGGACGCGTCGGATCCGCGGCGCGGGGAGGCTGAGCGGGACCGGGGCGTCCGCCGTCGCGGCCGCACGAACACGGCGTCCGCGACGGCACGGTGGGTGCACCGCCCGGACCGGCTCGCGCCGGCCCCCGGCGGGGGTCCGGCCCCGGACGGCCCGGACGGCCCGGACGGCCCGGACGGCCCGGGCACCCGGTCGCCCCGGCAGGCACGCCCCACCGGCCATGACCAGCCCCATCGGCCCCGGCCCCGGCCCCGCGACGACCGCAGGCCGAGCGCGCCGCCGCCACCGCCGGGCAGGGCGCGGCGAGCTCCGGGGGCCGGGCGCCGGGGCCGGGCGCCGGGCCGGGCGGATCAGCGGTCGTCGTTGAGGGTGGCGGTGATGCGGGCCGAGGCCGCCTTCGCCTCGCGCTCCGCGGACTTGCCCTCCAGGACCGCCGTCATGTACGGCTTGATCGGGTTGGCCGCCTCGACCGCGGCCCACTGCGGCGAGTTGGGCGTGGCCCGGCCGCGGGCGGCGCCGACGGCCATCGCCGCGGTCGCCTCCTGGCCGCGCACGGCGCCGGCCAGGGTCGACTTGTTGGGGACGTAGTTCATCGTGCGGGCGAGGTCCGTCTGCCACTTCTCGCCCGCCAGCGCCGCCACCACGTCCATCGCGGCGTCCCGGTCGCCGGAGTTGCGCGGGATGATCAGGTCGGAGCCGCCGGTGAACACCGCGCACGGCTCGTCGGCGGTGCGGCCGGGGATCGGGAAGAAGCCCACCTTGCCCTTGAGGGCGGGGTTGCGTTCCTCGATGGCGGCCGCGGCGCTCGGCGGAGCGATGATCTGGGCCACGTCGCCCCGGGCGAAGACCTGTGCCTGCGGCGGGTTCTCCTCGTCGGCGTTCCTGGGGCCGTCGCCGAGTGCCTGGAGCTCCTTGTAGACGGCCATGCCGCGCAGTGCGGCGGGGGTGTCCAGGGTGCCCGTCCACCTGCCGTTGCGCTCCACCGCGAGTTCACCGCCCTCGTCCCAGACGAAACCGGCGAGGGTGTACCAGTCCTGCCCGGCGAGGTAGATGCCCTGGGTGCCGCCGGGCCCGTCGTCGAGCTTCTCGGTGTCCTCCAGCCACTGTTCGCGGGTCCTGGGCGGTGCCTCGACGCCGGCCCGGTCGAACAGGTCCTTGTTGTAGATGACGACGCGGTTCGCGGCGTACCAGGGGATCCCGTACTGCGCGCCCCGGACCTTGCCGGGCTCGGCGAGGCCGGGCAGCCAGTCCTGGTAGCCGAGGTCCCGCACGGACTCCAGCGTCAGGTCGTGCAGCAGCTCCGTCTCGGCGTACTGGGCGACCTGGGTGTTGCCGACCTCGATGACGTCGGGGGCGTCCTCGCTCGCGAGCGCGGCCGTGACCTTCTTCCCGATGCCGGTCCACTCCTGGAAGGTGACGTCGAGCGTGACGCCGGGGTGCTCCTTCTCGTACGCGGTGGTGAACCGCTCCAGGAAGTCGTCGGACACGCTGCCCTTCATGAGCCAGACCGAGACCGTCCGGGCGCCTCCCTCCCCGTCGCCGCCGCCGGGCAGGACACCGCCGCACCCGGTCAGGCCGGGCACGGCCACGGAGACGAGCGCGCACGCCCAGACGGGCAGGCGCTTCTTCACGTAGGTCACAGAGGTCACCTTTTGCGTGTGCAGGGACAGTGGACCCGACGTGGGGGGAGGCGAAGCGGGTTCGCCGCGGGCGTGATGGCTGGGATTTTGGTATGGACCAACTGGCGGGTCAAGGGGGAGGCGGCTCCGGGCACCACACCCGGGGCCCGCATGCCGCGCGGACCTCGGCGTCGTGGTGCACCGTGGAAGGAGGCACCGGGCGATGACGACCTGGCGAACGAGGAGACCCCCATGTCGCACCACACCTACCGCGTCACCGAGATCGTCGGCACCTCGCACGAAGGCGTGGACGACGCGATGCGCAACGGCATCGCGCGCGCCTCCGAGACCCTGCGCAACCTGGACTGGTTCGAGGTGACGCAGGTCAGGGGGCACATCGAGGACGGACGCATCGCCCATTACCAGGTCGGGATGAAGGTCGGCTTCCGCCTGGAGGAGCCCACCGAGGGAACCGGCTGACCGCCGACCGGCCGCACACGAGCCCATCCCCTCCGAAGGCATCCGAAGGCCCGCCCGGGCACGGCCCTCCGGCTCAGGTGCGGCCCTCCTTCTCCTGGGCCTCCACCAGGGCCTCGGAACTGTCCGCCCAGCGGGCCCGTACGACCCGGTATCCCGCCCGTTCGGCGGCGTCGCACACCAGCTCGTCGTCGTCGACGAGCATGCGGACCTCACGGGTGCCGGAGAGGCGACGCAGGACCTCCAGCTTGGTGACCCGGGCGGGCCTGCGGTCCTGGTTGCCGCGCATGTGGATCGGGCCCTCGGGCAGGCCGTGCTCGGCCAGCCAGGCGACGGTGTCCCGGCGGCACCGCTCGGGACGGCCGGTGAGGTACACCACGTCGCACTCCTCGGCGGCCTCCAGGCACAGCTCCACGCCCCGGGCGAGCGGCGGGTCCTGCGGGGCGGCGGCGAAGAAGGCGTCCCAGTCGCGCGGGCGGCGCTCCAGAAAGCCCTGCCGGTGCCGGGCGTCGGAGAGGGTGTTGTCCAGGTCGAAGACGGCCAGTGGCCTGCTGTTTCGCGTCACGGGGCCCAGCGTAGGGAATCCCCGCCGGGCGGAGGTGTTGAACAGGGGCGTGAGCTCATCGATCGCCAAGACACGTCTGTCGGTACTGGACCGGTCCCGCACCCGCGAGGGGGAGGACGGCGGGTCCGCCCTGCGCGCCACCGTGTCCCTCGCCCGCGAGCTGGAGGGGCTCGGCTACCACCGCTTCTGGGTGTCGGAGCACCACGGCGTGCCGGGGGTCGCGGGTTCGGCGCCGACCGTGCTGGCGGCCGCCGTGGCCGCCGCGACGAGCACCATCCGGGTGGGCACGGGCGGGGTGATGCTGCCGAACCATCAGCCCATGGTGGTGGCCGAGCAGTTCGGGGTGCTGGAGTCCCTCTTCCCGGGGCGGATCGACATGGGACTGGGCCGTTCGGTGGGGTTCACGGACGGTGTCCGGCGGGCGCTGGGCCGCGGCAAGCAGGACGCCGACGACTTCGCGGGGCAGCTGGACGAGCTGCTGGGCTGGTTCACGGGCTCGCAGCGGGCGCACCCGCAGGTATACGCGCGGCCCGCCGAGGGGTTGCGGGTGCCGCCGTACGTCCTGGCCACCGGCGAGGGCGCGGCCGTCGCCGCCGCGGCGGGTCTGCCGCTGGTGATCGGCGACCTGAGGGGGCGGGCGAAGGTGGTGGCGGCGGTCGAGCGGTACCGCGCGGAATTCCGGCCCTCCGTCTGGTCCCCGGAGCCGTACGTGGTGGTGGCGGGTACCGTCGCGGTCGCCGCGACCGAGGAGGAGGCGGCTCGGCTGCTGATGCCGGAGGCCTGGGCGCTGGCGTACTCCCGTACGCGGGGCGTGTTCCCGCCGCTGGAGCCGCCGGAGCGGATCGGCTCGCGGGCGATGACGGACAGGCAGCGGGAGTTCTACGCGTCGGGGCTGCGCGGGCACATCCACGGCACCGAGGAGCAGGTGCGGGACGCGCTGGAGCGGGCGGTGGCGGAGACGGCGGCCGACGAGGTCCTGGTGACGACGAGCACGTACGACCGTGCGGCGCTGCTGGACTCGTACGCCAGGCTCGCCCGGGTCGCGGGCCTGACCAGGGCGGACACCTGGACTGGCGGGCATGTCCGGCCCTCATGACCTTGATCCGTGCATCCGCGTCCGGGGCGCCCGGGAGCACAACCTGCGCGGGGTGGACGTGGACGTCCCGCGTGACGCGCTCGTCGTGTTCACAGGGGTCTCCGGTTCGGGCAAGTCGTCGCTCGCGTTCGGGACGATCTACGCGGAGGCGCAGCGGCGGTACTTCGAGTCGGTCGCGCCGTACGCCCGACGGTTGATCCACCAGGTCGGGGCGCCGAAGGTCGGGCGGATCACCGGTCTGCCGCCCGCGGTGTCGCTGGAGCAGCGCCGCTCGTCGCCGCAGGCGCGGTCCTCCGTCGGTACGGTCACCACGCTGTCGAACTCGCTGCGGATGCTGTTCTCGCGGGCGGGCGACCACCCGCCGGGCGCCGAGCGGCTGGACTCGGACGCCTTCTCGCCGAACACGGCCGCCGGGGCGTGCCCCGAGTGCCACGGCCTGGGCCGGGTGCACAGCACCCGCGAGGAGCTGCTGGTGCCGGATCCCGGGCTGTCGATCCGGGAGGGGGCCATCGCGGCCTGGCCGGGCGCCTGGCAGGGCAAGAACCTGCGGGACGTGCTGGACGCCCTGGGGTACGACGTCGACCGGCCGTGGCGGGAGCTGTCCCGCGAGGACCGGGAGTGGATCCTGTTCACCGACGAGCGGCCGGTGGTCACCGTGCACCCGGTGCGGGAGGCGGGCCGCATCCAGCGCCCCTACCAGGGCACGTACACCAGTGCGCGGCGGTACGTGCTGCACACGTTCGCCGACTCGAAGAGCCGGACGCTGCGGGCGAGGGCGGAACGGTTCCTGGAGAGCGCGCCCTGCCCGGTGTGCGGCGGGAGCCGGCTGCGGCCCGAGGCCCTGGCCGTCACCTTCGCGGGCCGGACGATCGCCGAGCTGGCGGCCCTGCCGCTGACCGAGCTCGCCGGGGTCCTCTCGTACGCGGGCGAAGGCGGCGGTGACGCGGGCGGCGACGGCGGCGGCGCCGGCGAGGAGACCGCGCGGGTGCTGACCGCCGACCTGGCGGCCCGGATCGGCACGGTCACGGAGCTGGGTCTCGGGTATCTGAGCCTGGACCGGCCGACGCCGACCCTCTCCCCCGGTGAGCTGCAGCGGTTGCGGCTGGCCACCCAGCTGCGCTCGGGCCTGTTCGGGGTCGTGTACGTGCTGGACGAGCCGTCGGCGGGGCTGCACCCGGCCGACACGGAGGCGCTGCTGGTGGTGCTGGACCGGCTGAAGGCGGCGGGCAACTCGGTGCTCGTGGTGGAGCACCACCTGGGCGTGGTGCGGCGGGCCGACTGGCTGGTGGACGTGGGACCGCGGGCGGGCGAGCACGGCGGGCGGGTGCTGCACAGCGGCCCGCCGGAGGAGCTGCGCGCGGTCGGGGAGTCGGTGACGCGCCGGTACCTCTTCGACCGCGGCGCGGCGCCCGCGCGGGCGGTGCGGGAGCCGTCGGGGTGGCTGAGGGTCGGGCCGGTCACGCGGCACAATCTGCGGGGCCTGGAGGCCGAGCTGCCGCTGGGCACGCTGACGGCGGTGACGGGGGTGTCCGGTTCGGGCAAGTCGACCCTGGTGGGCGAGCTGACCGGCGACCTGCCGGGGGTGGGCCGCCTGGTCACGGTGGACCAGCGCCCGATCGGCCGGACGCCGCGCTCGAACCTGGCGACGTACACGGGACTGTTCGACGTGGTCCGCCGGGTGTTCACGGCCACGGAGGAGGCCCGGGCGCGCGGTTACGCGGCGGGGCGGTTCTCGTTCAACGTGGCGGGCGGGCGGTGCGAGACGTGCCGGGGCGAGGGGTTCGTCTCGGTGGAGCTGCTGTTCCTGCCCAGTACGTACGCCCCGTGCCCCGACTGCGGCGGTGCCCGCTACAACCCGGAGACGCTCCGGGTGCGGTACCGGGGGCGGAACATCGCCGAGGTGCTGGACCTGACGGTGGAGGCGGCTGCGGAGTTCTTCGCGGACACCCCCGGCGCCGTCCGCAGCCTCGGCGCCCTGCTCGACGTGGGCCTCGGCCACCTGCGGCTGGGGCAGCCGGCGACGGAGCTGTCGGGCGGCGAGGCCCAGCGGATCAAGCTGGCCGCCGAACTCCAGCGCGCGCGCCGCGGCCACACCCTGTACGTGCTGGACGAGCCCACGACAGGGCTCCACCCGGCGGACGTCGAGGTGCTGATGCGGCAACTGAACGGACTGGTCGACGCCGGCCACTCGGTGGTGGTCGTCGAGCACGACATGGACGTGGTGGCGGGCGCCGACTGGGTCGTCGACCTCGGCCCGGGCGGCGGCGACGAGGGCGGCCGTGTCGTCGCCGCCGGCACCCCCGCGGAGGTGTCGCGTTCGACGGCCGGCCGCACCGCGCCGTACCTGGCGGCGGCCCTGGGGGGCTGCCGCGGCAGCGGTCCCTGATCCGACGGCGGCCCGCTCTCCGGAGGTGCGTGGCCGCATCGTCGCAACCGTCGCCCGCCACCCGCTCCCCCTCGCGCACGATCGTGGGCTCAGCGCCCGTACTGTGCCCGTACCGGCCGGCTGACGAGCCGCATGCACGGGGATTTCCGATGTGCCTGGAGGGGCGATGTTGCGTCTGGGAGTGTTGAGTACGGTCTTCGTGGTGGAGAGGCTCGCCGGGACACGGGAGCCTCCCGCCGGCGCCTGGCACGCCCTCGTGCGTGCTCCGGAAGGCCTGACCGTGGTGCGGGGCGCCGGGGCCGAAACCGCCGCGGAGGACCGATGGACGGGTCTGTACGACGTGGACGCTGGACATGGTCTGGACACGCCCGGGTTGCTGGCCTCCGTGGTCGGGCCACTGGCGGAGGCGGAGGTGCCGGTCTTCGTGGTCTCGACGTACGACGCCGACCTGGTGCTCGTGCCCGCGCGCCGAACGGACGACATGGTCGTGGCGCTGGAGGCGGCGGGACACGAGCTGGTGCGTGACGACACGCGCTGGGACGCCCTGGCCCGGAGCTGACGCCGCGGGTCCGCGACGTGGTCACATGTCGCGGACGGCGTGGAGGGCGTCCGCCGCGATGCGGTGGAGTGCCTCGGGGTCGGCTGCGTAGATGCCTTCCTCACGGGGCGCGTGGAGGACGAGGTGGGTGATGCCCGCCTTCGCGTAGGACTCGGCCATCTTGAGGAAGGCGTCCGGTGTGGACAGGAAGTCGCCCGCCGGATCCGTGACGACGAAGATGCGATCCACTTCGTCGACGTCGCGGCCCGAGCGGCCGCAGGCCTCACTCAAGGCGGCGACCTGCGCCGCGACCGCCTCCAGGCACTCCTCCGGGGTGAACCCCCGTGCCCAGTCGGTCGGCCCTGTCGTCACCCAGGCCTGTCCGTACCGTGCGGCCAGCGCGAGTCCCCTGGGCCCGGTGGCGGCGATGGCCATCGGGAGGCGGGGGCGCTGAACGCACCCGGGGATCATGCGGGCTTCGTACGCGGAGAAGTGCGTCCCCGTGAAGGTGGTGACCGGGTTGCGCAGCAGTTCGTCCGTGAGCTGCACGAACTCCTCGAAGCGCTCGGTGCGTTCGCGCCGGGAGAAGGTGTCCTGGGTCAGGACGTTCGAGTCGCCCGCGCCGACCGATCCGGTTCCGACGCCCAGGACGAACCGGCCTCCCGAGATGTCGTCGAGGGCGATGGCGTCCTTGGCCGCGCCGACCGGATGGCGGAAGTTGGGTGAGGTGACCAGCGTCCCGAGCGTGGCTCTGCTCGTGACGCCGGCCGCCGCGGCGAGGACCGGAAAGGTGGAGAGCCAGGGGCCGTCCTTCAGGCTGCGCCACGACAGATGGTCGTAGGTCCACAGGGAGTCGTAACCCAGCTCGTCGCAGGTACGCCATGTGTGGGCGGCTTGCGCCCATCGCTTCTCCGGCAGGATCAGGACACCTGTACGCATGATCGAGTCCCTTCAGCTGTCGAGGAAGGCATCGGCTTCCACTTCCACCAGCAGCGAGGGATGCGCCAAGGCCGAGACCTCGACGATCGTGCTGGCGGGGAGGATTCCGGCGAAGAAACTCAGGTGTACGCGACCGATGGCCTCGAGTTCACTGATGTCCGTGACGTAGAAACGGGTCCTGACGACGTCCTGGAGTGAGGCACCGGCCTCTTCCAGTGCGTCCTTGATCCGCTGTAGGCACTCGGCGGTCTGGGCCACGATGTCGGGGCCGCCGACCGGTCCTTCCGGCGCCGAGGCCGTACACCCGGCGACCGTCACGCAGGGCCCCACACGAACGGCGCGAGAATACCCGAAGATCTTCTCGAAATGTGTTCCCGCGGCGATCAGCTGGCGCTTCGACATAATGGCTCCCTATTTCTCCTACCGGCTCTCACCGCCGACGGATTCGGCTTCCGACTATGTCAAAGCCTGCCCCCGCGTTCCGCGTTGTCGGCGAGGTGATGTCCCGCCGGCGAGACGCTGCACCACGAAATTCGATCCCCCGGTTCTCGAACACCGCACCGCGGTCGAGTCGGAAGTACGTTTACGGTCGTCGGCCGCCACATCCCGGCCCATGTCACCGTCACGGAGTCCGACTCCTTCTCTCCCACAGGAAGCACTCATGAATCTGTCAGAGAACAGAGCTCTCTCCACCGCTGCGCCGACGGCGGGGCGTTGGGGATACGGCGGGCATCTCTACGGTCTGGAGCCCCTGGCACTCCCCGCCACGTTCCTCGGCCGGGACACCGGCGACGGTCCCCCGTACGACCCGGATGACGATCCGCTCGCCTCGGGCGCCCTGCTGCCGGAGTTCGAGCCGGCCATGGGCGCCGACCTGATGCCGTACGACGAGGGCGAGCTGGAACGGCTCTTCTGGTTCCGGTGGATCACCGGCCATCAGACCACCTTCGCGGTATGGCAGGTGCTGAGTGCGGTTCTCGAGGAGGGAAAGGACCCGGGTGCGGACGGCGACGGGCTCGCCCGTGCGGCAAGCTGCCTGGTTCGCACCTATTCCTTGATGCTGCTGTACGCGAGCTCCACGCCGCAGGACATGTACGAGCGGGTCATCAGAGACCCGATGGCGCGGCAGCATCCCAATCTCAGCGGCTCCTGGGCCCGCGATTACGCCGGGGTCCGCCCTCTCATCCGTGGAAAGGTCTCCCTCGGAAGTGAGGCCGCGGCAGCCGACCTGGCCTTCGAGTGCGATCTCAACGAGCGCATACACAAGGGCATCGCGGCGCGGGTCGTCCCGTCCGGAGTGTCCTTGCTCCTGACGCCCGGCGTGCGGCAGCGAACGAGGGAACTCCGGAGGGAGACCCTTCTCTGGTTGTACGACGGCATTTTTCTGACGACCAGGATGCCGGTTTCCTACACGACGGTGGTGCGCCAGCTCGTCCGCCGGATCCAGGCGATCCACCTCGACGTCTCGGCGAACGGCCTGTATCCCGCCCGCGCGCGGAACACCGCCCCCGAGCCCGCCGAGTTGTCGACCGACGACGTCAGGGAACTCAAGGCGTCGTTCATCTCCACGCTGCAGGAGCTGACCGACCTCCTCGGCGCCCCCGCATGCGCGTCGAGGCGCGCAGCCCAGTGACCGAACGTGCATTTCCCAGCCGCGACATTCAAAGGGGTAGGTGTTCCATGGGTACTGCCGAACAACGGCTTTCCGAAGAGGCGCAGTATTGCGCCGACACGTTCAACGGAGCCATCGCCTCGGCCGCGATCAGCGCGGCCTGGGAGATCGGCCTCCTCGACGAGCTCGAGCGGGCCGGCCGGGTCGGCATAGCGGAGTTCTCCGCGACGGCGGGAGCCGATCCGGGTGTGGTGCGAGCCCTTCTCGTCGCACTCTCCTCCCGGCGGATCGTGACGCTCGGCCCCGAGCGGACCGAGGCGGCCACGGGTGCCGGGTTCGCGGACGCCTACCGCACCAAGGGCTTCTTCTACTGGCTGACGCGCGGCTGCGGCGAGCTCCTGACGACCCTGCCGGCCAAGGTCCTGGAGCACGACAGAGAGGGAGACTTCGTCCGGCGGGATTCCCGCGCCATCAGCGTCGCCTGCCGCAACATCGCCCGCACGTTCTTCGACCCGCCGTTGCGCGAGCTGCTGGAGACCGTGGAGTGCACGACCGTCGCGGACCTCGGCTGCGGAAGTTCCGACCGCCTCATCATGCTGGCCGACCTGATGCCCGAGACACGGGGCATCGGCATCGATGTCGCCGCCGGTGCGATCACCGTCTCCAAGGAGGCCATCGCGGCGGCGGGTATGGAGGACCGGATCGCCTTGGTGCAGGACGACGTGCTGAATCTGTCTCCCCGCGACGAGTACGCGGACGTGGACCTTCTGACGTGCTTCCTCATGGGGCACGACTTCTGGCCGCGCGACAACGCCGTCACGACGCTGCGCCGGCTGCGCGAGACCTTCCCGAACGCCAAGAACCTCGTCATCGGTGACACGTGCCGCTCGACCGACGTCCACGGCCCCGAGCACGGCATGTTCACGCTCGGGTTCGAGACCGTGCACACGGTGATGGACCAGTACATCCCCACGCTCGACGAGTGGTCGTCCGTACTGGAGGAGAGCGGCTGGCGCATCGCCGACCGCCGCATGATCGACCTTCCGGCCTTCAGCTTCATCTACCGGCTCACCCCCGCCTAGGACGCCGGCGGACGCGAAGCGTTCCGGAGGACCTGACAGCCGGTCCGATCCATCGGAGCCGTCGTCGGCGAACACCTCATCAGTCGCACATCCGGTCCTCCCGGACCGCCACCACCCAGAAGGACATCCATGACCACCCGAACCGTCGAACCGTCCACCCCGACCCCCCTGGTGGAGCGGGATCTGCCCGTCTTCCAGCAGATTCCGGGCCACTACGGGCAGACGCCGTTCTTCCTGACCCAGGACATGCTCGGTGGCCAGCCCATCGAGATCGCCGGGGGTGAGATCAGCGACAAGGTCGGCAAACCGGTGGCGGCACCCCACACCCATGAGGTGCCCGAGATCTACGTGCTGATGTCGCCGACCCCGGGGGGCGCGGTGATCGACGTCGTCGCCGGCGGGCAGCACTACGAGCTCGCATCGCCCGCCACCATGCTCATTCCGGCGGGAACGGTCCACCACTTCGTCACCAAGGAGGCTGAACCCGGCAGTTACTGCCTCGGGGTGCTGCTCACCGGGGGGACGTCCGTGGCGGCGGCCGGCGGACGTGCGTCGGCCGGTGAGCCGTCCCCTCAGCCGAGCCGCCGGGTCCAGCCGTACGGGTCCGCCGTGCGCCCGAACTGGATGCCGGTGAGCGCGTCCCGCAGCTTCTCGGTGACGGTCCCGGCCTCGCCCCCGCTGACGGTGAATTCCCCCTCCGGCGACCGGACCGTGCCGACGGGGGTGACGACCGCCGCCGTGCCGCAGGCGAAGACCTCGCGCAGCCGCCCGCTCACGGCGTCCGCACGCCACTCGGCGAGCGCGTACGGCCGCTCGACCACATGGTGCCCGGCGTCACGGGCCAGCGTGATGACCGAATCCCGCGTGACCCCGGGCAGAATGGTCCCGCCGAGAGGCGGCGTGAGCAACGTCCCGTCGTCGAAGACGAAGAAGAGGTTCATCCCGCCCAACTCCTCCACGTAGCGCCGCTCCACGGCGTCCAGGAAGACCACCTGGTCACAGCCCGCTTCCCGCGCCTGCGTGTGGGCCGCCATCGAGGCGGCGTAGTTGCCGGCGCACTTGGCCGCCCCGGTGCCACCGGGCGCTGCCCGGGTGTAGGCGTCCGAGACCCAGACCGCGAGGGGGGCCGTACCGCCGGGGAAGGAGGAACCGACGGGGCAGGCGATCACGCCGAAGAGATACTCCCCAGCCGGCCGCACACCGAGGTACTCCTCCGTGGCCATCTGGAACGGCCGCAGATACAGACTCGTGGCCGGGGCGCTCGGCAACCACTTCTCGTCCGCCGCGACCAGTTCGCCCACGGCACCGAGGAAGAGAGCCTCCGGCACTGCGGGCATCGAGAGCCGGGCCGCGGAAGCGCCGAAACGCCGCGCGTTCGCCTCGGGCCGGAACAACTGCGGGGAACCGTCCGGCGTGCGATAGACCTTGAGCCCCTCGAATATGGCCTGTCCGTAATGGAGCGCGGCCGTCGCCGGGGACATCGCGATGGGCGCGAAGGGCTGGATCCTGGCGTCGTGCCAGCCCTTGCCCTCGACGTACCTGGCAGTGGCCATGTGCTCGGTGAAAACGGTGCCGAACAGGGGGTCCGCCATGCGCTCCGCCCGCACCCGGTCGCTCACCCGGATTCTCACAAGGTCTTTCACGAATGTGCTGGGATGCGCGATGTCCATTTTCTCACCTCGGTTTTCGACCGGAAAAGGGCTGAGGCCAGGGTAGCGTCGTGTCCCGCCGGCGAGACGAGCCGGAAATCCAATTGGAGGGTGAGGATGACCAATCCGTTCGAGGACGAGGAAGGTGGTTATCTCGTGTTGACCAACGACGAGAACCAGCATTCCCTCTGGCCTGACTTCGCCGATGTCCCGGAGGGCTGGAAGGTGGTCCACCAGGGCATTCGCCAGGACTGTCTCGACTTCATCGAAAACAACTGGACCGACATGAGGCCGAAGAGCCTTGTGATCGCCATGGGCGCGGCCGGCAACGCAAAGGGTGGTGTGTGAGAGTGAACGCGGGCAGGCCCGAGCTGAGCGGTACCTTCGGAGCGGTTTCCTCCACGCATTGGCTGTCGTCGGCGGCCGCCATGTCGGTTCTGGAAAAGGGAGGCAACGCTTTCGACGCCGCCGCGGCCGCGGGCTTCGTCCTCCAGGTCGTGGAGCCTCATTTCAACGGGCTCGGGGGTGACGTACCGATCGTCTCCTATTCGGCGGCCACGCAGTCGGTACAGGTCGTGTGCGGGCAGGGGCCGATGCCCCAGGCCGCCACCATCGACCACTTCCGGTCGCTGGGACTGCGTCACATACCGGGTTCGGGTCTGCTGCCCGCCGTGGTCCCGGGAGCCTTCGGCGCCTGGATGCGCATGCTGTCCGAGCACGGCACTCTGCCGCTCGCCGACATCCTCGACCATGCCATCGGATACGCCGAGAACGGCTTCCCCCTGCTGCCCGGTGCCGCGGACGCCATCGAGGTGCTGGCACCTCTCTTCGAGACGGAATGGACCGAGTCCGGCCGGGTCTACCTGCCGGACGGGCGTCCCCCCAAGGCCGGTTCCCTCTTCCGTACGCCCGCGCTCGCCGACACGTACAAGCGGCTCCTGCGCGAGGCCACCGCCGCTCCGGGTGGCCGGGAGGCCCAGTTGGCCGCCGCCGAGAGGGCTTTCTACCAGGGCTTCGTGGCAGAGGCCATCGATTCCTTCGTCTCCTCGACGCCTGTTCTGGACGCCACCGGCCGCCATCACACGGGACTGCTGACGGGCCAGGACATGGCGGACTGGCGGGCCACCGTCGAGAGCCCCAGCAGCCTCCAGTACCGGGGGCTCACGGTCCACAAGCCCGGCCCCTGGTCCCAGAGCCCGGTCTTCCTGCAACAGCTCGCGCTCCTGGAAGGGTTCGACCTCCGGGGCATGGGGCTCGACAGTGCGGAGTACATCCACACCGTCACCGAGTGCGCCAAGCTCGCCTTCGCCGACCGTGAGGCGTGGTACGGCGACCCCGACCACGCCGACGTCCCCCTCGACATCCTGCTGAGCCCCGCGTACACGGCGGCCCGCCGGGCCCTCGTCGAGGACAAGGCGGCCGACGTGCTGCGGCCGGGTTCACCCGGTGGCCGCACACCGTTCGTGCCCGAGCAGGCGGACGCCGACTGGCCCGTCGCGGACGGCAGCTGGATGTCCCAGCTGGCCAACGGTCTGCCGACGGTCGTGAAGGCCACCGCCGCCCGCAACGACACCTGCACGATCGTGGTCGCGGACCGTTTCGGCAACCTCGTCGCCGCCGTACCCAGTGGAGGCTGGCTCAAGAGCTCCCCGGTCGTGCCCGGCCTCGGGCTCTCCCTCGGCACGCGCGGCCAGACGATGACCCTCCAGGAGGGTCACGCCAACTCCGTAGGTCCCGGGCGTCGTCCGCGCACGACCCTCAGCCCGAGTCTCGTGGTCAAGGACGGGAAGCCGCTCATGGCGTTCGGTACTCCCGGTGGCGACCGCCAGGACCAGTGGACCCTGGAATTCTTCCTCGCCGTCGTCGAGTTCGGCCTCCCCCTGCAGGAGGCGACGGAGACGCTCGCCTTCCACACCGACCACTTCTCCGCCTCCTTCACCCCGCACGAGTCCCGGCCGAAGGTGCTCGCCGTCGAACGCAACTGTGACCCGGCGGTCATCGACGACCTGCGCTCGCGGGGACACGACGTGGAACTGGCGGCCGAGTACTCGCTCGGAAAGGTCTGCGCCGTCGCGGTGGACGAGGAGGCCGGCCTGCTGCGCGCGGCCGCCAGCCCCCGGGGCCGCCAGACCTACGCCGCGTGCCGCTGACCCGACCACACGAACTGGGAGACCGACATGTCCGACGCACCGACGACTGCCGTCGAGGAAGCTCCCGCGGCACCGACCGCCCCGGCGAGGCTGAGCCTGCACCACATCGCGGTACAGACGGGTGACCTGGACCGGAGCATCGCTTGGTACCGGGACTTCTTCGGGGCCGAGGTGAAGTGGACGCTCGGCACCTTCTCCGAGCTGAGCATGGAACGCCTGCCGGGGTTGTCCGGCCTCGCCGAGCTGGAGGCGGGCGGACTGCGCTTCCACCTCTTCACCCGGGGCCCCGAGTACGGCGTGACCCCGCCGGCGGACACCAACCAGTACCAGCACATCTGCATCGAGGTCCGTACGCCGGAGGAACTGCGCGCCTGGCACGCCAAGTGGTTCACCGTTCACGCATCCGGAGCGCATTCCTTCGTCCGGCGGGAAGACGCGACGGACATCGTCGTCGACAGTGACGGTGTCGAGAGTTTCTACGCCTTCGACGTCAATGGCCTCGAATTCGAGTTCACGTATCTCCCCGGTGAGCGGGCCTGACGTTCCCGGTTCTGCCGAAAGAGAAGCCGGACCTCGCGTCCCGTTCCTTGGGGAAGGGTCGTGGGGGTCGGTTCCGTGACGTGATGGAGGTTTCCCCGTGGGCCTGGTCCTGAGTCGTGTGATGCGCTCGTCGCCCTACTGGCCGGTGATGAGCCACACGACGCTGCGCCGGGTCCTGCCCGGATTCGCGGTCTCCTCGGTGGGTGACGGCATGGCCGTGGTGGCGGTGAGCTGGCTGGCGATCGAGCTGGCTCCAGCCGCCGACCGCGGCATATGGGTGGCGCTGGCAGCCGCCGCCTACACCCTGTCCGGAGCGGCCGGCGCGCTGCTGCTCGGCCGCTTACTGCGCCACCGCAGGCCTGCCCAACTGGCCGGCTGGGACGCGGCGCTGCGGGCCGGGGCGCTCGGCGCGATCCCCGTGCTCCACGCCGCGGGTGTGCTCGGCATCCAGGGGTACGTCGCGCTGCTGGCGCTCTCCTCCGTGCTGCACTCGTGGGGCCAGGCGGGCATCTACACGCTGATCGCCCGGCTGCTGCCGGAACGCGATCACCTGGCGGGCAACGCCGTACTGTCCGGCATCGGTTCTATCGCCACGGTGGTGGGGCCGCCACTGGCGACGCTGCTGATCGTCTTCGGGGGCCCCGCGACGGTGCTGGCCGTGGACGCGACGACGTTCCTGGTCCTGGCACTCACCTTCCTGTGGGGCGTCCCCAAGGACGGTGTCCCCGAGCCCGACCAGGACCAGGCCTCCCGCACGGCCGGCTTCGCGGTGATCCGGCGCATCCCCGCACTGTCCGGACTGCTCGCCCTGAGTTTCGTCTTCTTCTTCCTCTTCGGCCCCGTCTACGTGGCACTGCCGCTCCACGTGTCGGACGACCTGGGCGCATCGGCCGGTGTGCTGGCCGCCTTCTACACGGCCTTCGGGATCGGCGCCGTGCTCGGCTCGGTCCTCACCGGCTTCCTCAGCACATGGCGCCTGTGGCCCACGACCGTCGGCATCGTCATCGGCTTCGGCTCCCTCATGCTCCCGATGGGCCTGGGCGCCCCGACGGCCGTGTCGGTCGTCTGCTTCGGGCTCGCCGGGCTGCTCTGGCCGCCGTACTCGTCCCTGTCGACCACGCTCTTCCAGCGCTCCGCACCCAGCGCGGTCCTGCCCCAGGCCCTGGCGGCGAGCTCCGCGGTCAGGGTCCTTTCGGTCCCCCTGGGCACGGCACTCGCGGGACCACTGGTCGCCACCCTCGGACCGGTCGGGACACTGCGCCTGTCCGGCGCGGCCATCGCCGTCCTGGGCCTGACCGCCGCCGCCGCACTCGCCCTGCGCACCCCCGAACAGCGCCGAAGGCCGAGCCGTGAAACGACGGGTGAGGCTCCACGTGGGACAGCCGCCATGGACGACGAGGACGCACGGCCGCACCCGTAGGCCTGTCATGCGGACGGCGGACCCGTGGGCGGGTCCGGGCTGTCGCCGAGCACGCCGGACATGGCGATGAGATAGCCGAGCTGGCCACGGCTGCGGCTGCCCAGCTGCTCCGAGGCCCGGCGCACATGCACCGCGACGCTGCGGCGGCTCATACCGAGCTTGCGGGCTATGGACTCGTCGGTCTCGCCGGCGACGATCGCCTGGAGGATCGTCCGCTGGGTGTCGGACATCACGGCCGCCGGCCGGTCCGCGACGCTCTGTTCGTCCACCGGGATGCAGCGCGCCCAGTCCCGCTCGAAGGTCTGGGCCAGGAAGCGGACGACGGCCGGGTGCCGTATCTCGAGCGCCGCGGCGCCCCGGTCGTCGGACACGGGGATGAACGCGACCTTGCCGTCACAGATGATGAGGCGCTCGAACACTTCCGCCGCGGTACGGACTTCGGCACCTGCGGCGACGACTTGCTCGATGTAGGCGAGCGTCGGCGGGTGGGCGCGCACCGTGTGCTGATAGATGGTGCGCTGATGCGTTCCCCGCGCGAGCAGCCGCATGTCGCGGTCCAGGGCGTCGCCGAGGTGTTCGACGGGACGGCCGCCTCCGGGCTGGGCCGTCAGCAGTTCCTCGCGGCACGCGTCCACGGCCGCCTCCAGGGTGTCGCCGATGGCGGTTGCCCCGACGAGCAGGGTGAACGCCGGCTCCTCCCGCGTCCTGGTGTCGTTGTAGACGGCGTCGAACCGCGCGAACGCCGCCTGAAGGGACTGCTCGGTCCGGTGGAACCGGTCCAACTGCTCCTTGAGCGGGCGGAAGACGGACACCGCGGCCGCTGTCGGCGGGACGGGGTGGACGACGTCCGGCTCGGTGGGTCTCCGGCTCACCAGACGGAGGGCCGTGAGGCACGGACGGCTGTCCTGCACCGGCAGGCTGCCTTCCGCCAGCGCCCTCCGATAGAGATTCAGCGCCGCCTCGCACGGCTCCAGCTCCGCGATACTGCCACATCTGTCCGGTTTTGAACACAGTTGCACGTCGTTCACAATCATGCAGCTTACATTCGTGCAGGAGTTCCCTTCTTACTGTCGGCCGCTCGCGGGCGACAGCATGAGGCCAGGGAGTGGATCGCCAACTCCCCGATTACAGGGGGAATTTGTTGTGAACACGTACTTCGGAAAGCTTGTCGTTCTGTCCGTCGTCATCGCCGGGGTTTCCGCCCCCATCACCGCCTCGTTCGACCAGCCCGGCCGGACGGCCGTCGTGGCCGACTCCGGATGGGGGCCGACCGAGCCCAGGACGACGCCTCTTCTCTCTTCCCACGCAGATCCGACATCCACATTCGCCAGCTGATTCCCACGTCTCCCTCGGCATGCTCAATGACGAAACCAGCGTTTGGAGTTCCGTGATGGACACCAAGGTATCGGCCGGGACGCCGGCCCGGAATCACACGGGAATCTTCGCCACCGAACTGACGGCCTGCGCGGAACGCACGCGACTGCGGCTCCCGGAAGACCTGCCACTGGAGAAGTGGTGCCGCATCGGTGACCAGATCCTCGCGGTCTCGGACTCGTCGGCGTGGTGGATAGGCGACTGGCTCGTCTTCGGCCAGCAGAAGTATCGCGATCGATACCAGCGGGCCATGAAGGAGACACTGCTCGACTACCAGACCCTGCGGAACTACGCATGGGTGGCCCGCAAGTTCGTCCCGCGGCGCAGGCGGGCCGACCTGACCTTCCAGCACCACATGGAAGTGGCGTCGCTGCCCGAGGACCAGCAGGACCATTGGCTGGACTTCGCCGCACGGCTGAAGTGGTCCAAGAGCGAGCTGCGCAGGCAGATCAAGGCCAGCACCGCGCCGGACGAGCCGTCGGCGGCGCGGGCGGAGATCAGCCTGAGCCTCCGGCTCGAGGAGGCGCGCGTCAAGCGCTGGGAAGAGGCCGCGCAACGGAGCAGCAAGAGCCTGACGGAATGGATGTCCACCGTCCTCGACAGTGCGGTGTGACCCTTCCGGCCCAGGCCACCCACATCCCGCGCGGGGAACGTGTCCGTTCGACAACTCGGTAAGCAAGAAGACAATGCGGAGGAGTGCAATACCTGTGGGAAGCATACGCAGTGCTGCGGGGACCAATGGGACCGAGATCCTGGAACTCCGCGACGAATCGCTGATCGACACCTGGCAGCAGTTCCAGACTTCGTCGATGCCGGAACTCATCAGTGCCATGCACCTGTGTCACGTCATCCAGGCGGTCGCGGAGACGGGCATCCTCGAGAGGCTGCGTGACGGCAGGCGGAGCGTGGAGTCCGGCCTCCTGGAGGGTATGAACCAGCGGATCGGGGAGAACGTCCTGCGCTATCTCGTCGTGCGCGGTCTCCTGGAGGAGTGGCACGGCTCGTACTTCCTCACGCACAAGGGGAAGCTGCTGACGTCGGAGATCTCACTGGCACGGCTCGGCTTCTACGTGGAGGCGTACGGTCCGGTCACCCGGCGCACGGCGGACCTGCTGACGGGAACCGCCGTGTACGGCACGGACGTGCACCGGAGCAACGGTCCGCTCAGCCGGCACTGCGGCACCGTGTTCGCCAAGTACTACACGCCGATCATCCTGGAGGCCATGCGCGACCGGGGTGCCAAGCGGATCCTGGATCTGGGCTGTGGTGCCGGGCAGCTCCTGGTGGACGCCTGCCTCAACGACCCCGAGATCACCGGGGTGGGTCTCGACATCGCTCCCGCGGCCGTCGAGGTGGCACGCGACCTCGCCCGCCGGCACGGCCTCGAGGACCGTCTGGAGTTCGTGGTGGGCGATGCCTTCGACCCCACGACCTGGCCCGAAGTGTGTCACGGAGCGGAGGTCATCAGCGGGATCGGGGTGCTGCACGAGCACTTCCGGGACGGCGACAAGGCGGTGGTGGACATCCTCGACGCCTACGCGGGTTACCTCACCGGCGAGAAGATGCTGCTCATCGGAGAGCCCGAACCGTTCTACGACGACCGGGAGAACGACTCCGACTTCTTCCTCATGCACGTCCTGACCGACCAGGGCTTCCCGGTCGACAGGAAGGCGTGGGCGGCGATCTTCGAGCAGACCGGGCTGACCTGCCGTCGTGTCCTCACCCGTGCCACGGCGGGGCCGCGGATGTGCTTCTACGACCTCGTGCCGCAGGCCTAGGTCCGTGCGCAGCGCGGCCATCGTGGGTACGGGCCTGATCGGCACGTCCGTCGCCCTGGCGTTACGAGCCGGTGGCACCGTCACCCACCTGATCGACACCGATCCCCGGGCGGCCCGGACGGCCGAGGCGCTCGGGGCGGGGACGACGGGGATGCCCCGGGAGGTGGTGGACCTCGCCGTCGTCGCGGTCCCGCCGACCCAGGTGGCGCCGGTGCTCGCATCGTTGCAGGCCCAGGGGGTCGCCCGCTTCTACACCGATGTCGCCGGTGTGAAGTCCCTGCCCCGCCGGGAGGCCGAGGCCCTCGGCTGCGACCTCACGTCCGTGGTGGGCGGACATCCGCTGGCCGGCGGTGAGCGGTCCGGACCGCTCACCGCCCGCGCCGACCTCTTCGAGGGCCGGCCCTGGGTCCTCGTACCGAGCGAGACGACCAGTACGCAGGCGCTCAATTGCGCCCTGGAGCTGGTGGCGCTGTGCGGCGCGACCTCCGTGCTCCTCGACGCGGAGACGCACGACCGGGCCATGGCACTCGTCTCGCACACCCCTCATCTGCTGTGCAGTCTCGCGGCCGCCCGGCTGTCGGACCTGGACGAATCGGTGCTGCGGCTGGCCGGACCCGGGCTGCGGGAGATCACCCGGACCGCGGACGGCAACCCGGCGCTCTGGGCGGACGTGCTCGCCGCCAACGCGGGCCCGGTGGCTGCCGCCCTGGACGCCTTCGCCACCGATGTGCGCGAAGCGGCGGACGCCCTCAGGGCGTTGGCCGATGACAACGGGCAAGGAAGTGAGCGCACGCGTGGCGGGGACCGGCTGAGCCTTTCACTGCAGAAGGGGGCCGACGGGCGCTCGGGCATCCCCGGCAGGTACGGAGTGCCGGAGCCGGCGTTTCCGGCCGTGGAGGTGGCCGTCGGCGACGCCCCCGGCGAACTGGCCCGGCTCTTGGGGGATGTGGCGGCCGTCGGATGCAACATCGAGGACGTGGACATCGAGCACTCCACGGAACGACGGGCGGGCCGCGTCCGGGTCTTCGTGGTGCGCGACCGGCTGTACGACCTCGCGGCGGAACTGCGGTCGAGAAACTGGGACGTGCAGGGGCTCCTGTCACCGGCCGCTCCGTAGGAGCCCCCGTCCGGCGTCGCACCGGTCCGGGGGAACGGCGGCGGCCGTTCCCCCGGATCCCGTCCGCTCCTGCGGCGGGCGGGCTGGGGCGCGGCAGCAGGCGCGAGTAGCCGGTCGGTACGCGACGAAGCGCTACGGGGCGAGGAGTTCTCGTTCGAGCCATCCTGCGGCGCGCGCCACCTCGTCGCCGGACGGCTCATTGCCGCCGGACGACGTCCACAGGCCGGCCATGCCCCGCCACACGGAGGCGTCGGGCTGCGCGCCGGTCCGGCGGCAGAGGTCCGTGAGCGTCATGAAGAGTGCGGCCGCACACCACCAGGCCCGTTGCAGGGCGTCCGCGACCTCGGCCGTGCGTTCCGGTGCGGCGCCGGTCGCACTCTTCACGGTGTGGCAGTGCGTCCTGATCACTGTGAGGTGTTCCCGGACGGTGCCGGGGAGGTCCGAGCGTCCGCGGGCGGTGCTCCGTCCGGAGGCGGCGAAGAGCGATATCCCCCCGTTGTGCCGCGGATCGAGGAGGAGCGCCTGCTGCCTCCCGGCGAGGAAGGCCGAGCGGTGCAGGCACGTCAACTGCTGTGCGGCGTGACCCGCCGGCGGCTGCGCGTCGTGGATGGCCGCGTGGGTCAACCGGGCGCCCTCCGTGGTGACGTGGTCGACCGATGCGAGCACCAACTGCCAGGAGCGCCGCATGATGTACGGCGCGCCGAGCACGTGTTCACCCTGCTCGGCCACCGGGTGAGGCCGTTCCGTCCCGTGGCCGAGCAGGGCGAGGAGCCGTCGCGTACCCAGCGTGTTCGCGAGGACCAGGGCCCGCAGGCTCACATGGTGGTGCAGCGCCTCGGCGAGTCCGGGGAGCCCGTCGGCGAGCACCGTGGCGGCTCGGCCGGCCTGGTGGGCGGGGTCGAGGCCCAGCCGGCGGAGTGCGTCCGCGGCCGGCACCTTGCGCCAGGTGCCCCTCCCGTCGCTCCACCAGGCCAGACCGTGGCCGGCCGCGGCTCGTGCGGCGTGGGCGAGTGGCTGCCCACCGGGGCCGGCACCGGTGCCGGGGCCCCGGGGGACCACGGGTGTGAACTCCCGGTTCCACTGTTCCGCGAGCGCCCTGTGCCATGTGGCGTCATGGCCGGTACCGTGCGTCGGCGTACGGCTCAGCAGGAGCCAGACCATGGTGCGGGTGACATCCGGAGGCTGGACGTCCGCGTCCCGCGGGTATTCCGGCACAGCGCTCCGGGCGGGTGCCGGCCCAGCACTCTCGAACACGCCCCGGCCGAACGGCGGGCAGTACCGCCCCGGGATGACGCGGCGCCCCCAGCCGGACCACGACAGCAGAGCGGACACGGGGCACAAGGATTCCCACGGCTCCGCCCGCCGGTGAATGCCGATCATATCCGTCCCCGCTTCTTCCGACGTTTTGCACGCCGATCCCAGAGGTGTCTCGCCGGCGAGACGATATCGGTGGTCCAGCCTGCCAGAATTCCCACCGGAAAAACCAAGGAGCGGTGACCGCCCGGTACGTTCGTGGTGGATCAAGCGCTCGGAAGATGAACGGCACCTGGCCATGACCTCACGTAAGTCAGGGAAGGTGGATGCCAATAGATTCAAGGGGGAAAATTTCGTGAACGGCTTTATGGACAGCATTTCCGGTGCTCTCGCGGAGGAGTTGACTCCGCGCGCCGCCGACGGGGTTCCGTGTCTGGAACTGAGTCCGGCCGAGAGCGCCCTCCTTCAGGAGATCGCCGATGCCGTGCTGGACGTGTGCCCCGGAATTCCGCTGGAGCAGCGGCTCGATCATCTGGCCCTCCTGGCCCACGAGGTGCCACTGCGCGTCAAGGCGCAGTTGACGACCTTCCGTCTCACCGGGCAGCCGTACGGCGGGCTGATGCTGGCGAACCTGCCCATCGACGAGGCCGAGGCCGGTCCGACTCCCACCACCTACGGGGACGAGCCCGCCAGCAGGGAGGCGCAACGAGCCTCAGCTCTCCTGCTGCTGCTCGGATCGCTGCTGGGCGACCCCGTCTCGTACATGACGCAACAGCGCGGCCGTATGGTCCTTGACCTGTTCCCCATCGCGGGGCACGAGGAACAGCAACTCGGATCCAGCTCGACGGGCAACCTCGAGTGGCACAACGAGGACGCCTTCCACCCGCTGCGGGCCGACTGGATCATGCTGCTGGCACTGCGCAACCACGACAAGGTGCCGACCACCTTCGCCCCGGTCCAGGACATCACGCTGGATCCGTCCACGCGTGAACTCCTCTTCGAGGAGCACTACGTGATCCTTCCCGACGAGTCGCACACCGCGGGCTTCAACGACTCCACCGTCGGAATCGCCGACGACGGCCGCACGGCCGAGGCCTTCAGACAGATCGCGGAGCTCTGCGAGCAGCCCCGGCGGACCGCCGTGCTGTCCGGATCGGCCGAGGCGCCCACCGTCTGCGTCGACCCCGCCTTCATGCCGGACCATCTGCACGAGGGCGAAGCGGCGCAGGCGCTCCGCACGCTGATCTCGGGCATCGACGCCAATCTGCGCGACGTGGTGATCGGGCCGGGGGACCTGCTGATCATCGACAACAAGCGGGCCGTGCACGGCCGCCGCCCCTTCAAGGCCCGGTACGACGGCAGCGACCGCTGGCTGCGCCGCGTCAACGTCCTCGCCGACCTCCGCCGGGCGGACGGCAGGCGCCACTCCGCTCATGGACGTGCGCTCACGTGACTCGAACGTTCGGGCCGGAGACATGGACGGTCGGACGGCCCGCGTGCGCGTGGCGACCAGTGGCGCAGACAACGGGATTCACGGAGCGTGGACGATGAGGAAGAACGGCATTCACCGGTACGACAGTGATCCGCTGGAGTTGTTCGAGGCTCGTGCGGCGGCGGAGCCGGACGCGGTGTCGCTGGTGTGCGGCGCGGAGCGGCTGACGTACGGGGAGCTGAACGCGCGGGCGCAGCGGCTGGCCGGTGTGCTGCGCGCCTCGGGAGTGGCACCCGAGGACGTGGTGGGCGCCTGCCTGGGACGGGGTGTGGACGCGGTGGTCGGCCTGCTGGGCATACTGAAAGCTGGCGCCGCCTGTCTGCCCCTCGTCCCGGAACTGCCGGCGGACCGGCTGGCCCACATGGTGCGCGACGCGGGCGCACGCATACTGCTGACCAGCCCGGCACACCGGGCCGCCCTCCCGGCGGACGGCTGCCCCGTCGTGGAGTACGACCCCGCCACCGGGCCGGCCGGCCCCCTCGACACGACGCAGCCCCCGGCGGCGGTCCTCCGCCACGACCGGTCCCTGATGTACGTCATCTACACATCCGGATCGACGGGCACCCCCAAAGGCATCGCCGTCGACTGGAGCACCATCACCAACGTCGTACGCTTCGACCGATACCGGGACCAGTACTTGGGTGACACCCCGTCGGTCTGCCTCCAGCTCGCGTCGGTCGGGTTCGACGTCTCGTTCCTCGAGATCTTCGCGACCCTGGTCCGCGGCGGCCGGCTGGTGCTCGTCGAGGAAGCCGTACGCCAGGACCCCGAACGGCTCCTGGAACTGCTGGCGGCCGAGCGCGTCGAGCGGATGTACCTCCCGCCGGCCCTGCTGGCCCAGCTCGCGATCTCCTGGTCGGAGCGGCCGGTGAGCCTGGCTCTCACCCATGTGTTCGTCTCCGGGGACACCCTCGCGCTGACCCCGCAGACGCGGGCGTTCCTCTCGGCTCTGGACGGGGTGGTGCTGGAGAACCAGTACGGCCCCTCCGAGACCCACCACGCCACCTCCACCATCCTCACCGGCGACCCCGCCACCTGGCCGGCAGCCCCCACCATCGGACGCCCCCTGCCCGGCGTGCACATCTACCTCCTCGACACCCAACTCAACCTCGTCCCACCCGGCGTCCCCGGCGAGCTCTACATCGCCGGCGACCACCTCGCACGCGGATACACCGGCAAACCCGCACTCACCGCCGAACGCTTCACCGCCGACCCCCACCGCCCCGGCCACCGCATGTACCGCACCGGCGACCTCGCCCGCTGGACCCACGAAGGAAACCTCACCTACCTCGGCCGCACCGACGACCAGATCAAGATCCGCGGCTTCCGCATCGAACCCGGCGAAATCGAAACCGCACTCACCCACCACCCGGACGTGCACGACGCAGCCGTCGCGGTCTACGAGGACCCGCCCGGTACGCGCCGGCTCGCCGCGCACGTCGTCCCCACCGACCCGGCGCGCGCGCCGGGCGACACCGCGTTGTTCGACTTCCTGCGCGACCGGCTGCCCGCGCACATGCTGCCGTCGGCCTTCGTGGAGGCGGCGAGCCTGCCCCTGACCCGCAATGGCAAGGTCGACCGGCGCGCCCTGCCGGCGCCCTCCGGATCCCGGCGGCGCACGGGCACGCACGCTCCGCCCACCGACGCCGTGCAGCGGGCGCTCGTCGACATATGGGAGGGCCTGCTCAAGGTCGAGGGCATCGGCGTCGACGACGACTTCTTCGAGCTCGGCGGGCACTCCCTGCTGGCCACCCAGGCGGTGTCGCGCACGCGCGCGGCCCTGGACGCCACCGTCTCCGTACGCGACCTCTTCGAGAGCCCCACGGTCAGGCGGCTCGCCGAGGTCATCGGGGCGAGGGTGGCGCCGGAACAGGACGGGGCGGCCACGGTCGTTCCCCGCGAGGCGGGCGACACCCGCCTGTCCTTCGCGCAGCGGCGGATGTGGTTCTTCGACCAGCTGGTACCCGGCTCGGCGGCGTACAACGTCAGCGAGATGTGGCACATCCGCGGCCCGGTCGACCCCGCACTGCTGCGGCGGGCACTGCACGCGGTGGCCGACCGGCACGAGGTCCTGCGCACCACGTTCGCCACCAGGGGCGGAGACCCGTACCAGGTGATCGCGCCCACGGCCGACATCGGCTGGGAGACGGCCGACCTGACGGCCATGGGCACCCGCGCGGCCCGCGACGAGGCCGGGAGGCTGGCGCACGCGGCGGCGGCTCGGCCGTTCGACCTGCGGACCGGGCCCCTCGTCCGGGCCCAGCTTTTCCGCCTCGGGGACGACCACCACTGCTTCGTGCTCCACCTCCACCACATCGTCGTCGACGCCTGGTCGATGGAGGTCATCTGGCGTGACCTGTCCGCGCTCTACGACGCCTACGCGGCCGGCCGGCCCGACCCGCTGCGCCCGCTCGCCGTCCAGTACGCGGACTACGCGGCCTGGCAGCACCGGCTGGACAGCGGCGGACGCACCCAGGAACAACTGCGCTTCTGGAAGGAGCTGCTGGACGGCGCTCCCGACCTGCACGGGCTGCCGACCGATCACCCCAGGCCCCGGGCCCTCAGCGGACGCGGCCATCGGATCGACTTCACCGTCCCGGCCGGGACCGCCGACGCCCTGCGCCGCATCGGGCGGACACACGGCGCCACACCGTTCATGGTCATGCTCACCGTCTTCGACATCCTGCTCGCCCGGTGCACCGGCACCGCCGACGTCGTCACCGGATCACCGGTCGCCGGACGCGTGCGGCCGGAACTCGAGGATCTGGTCGGCTTCTTCGTCAACACGATGGCGCTGCGTCTGACCTGGACCGGGGACCCTTCGTTCGTGGAGCTGCTGGAGCGGCTGCGGGCCGTCGTCCTGAGCGCCCAGGAGAACCAGGACGTGCCCTTCGACCGGGTGGTGGAGGAGCTGGCACCCGAGCGGGACGTCAGCCGTACCCCCGTGTTCCAGATCGTGTTCGCCCTCAGCCCCGCCGACGAGCACGCCAGACCGGCCGGCTGGTCGGTCGAGCGGGTGAGCAGGGACCTGGGGCAGACGCGCTTCGATCTGGAGATGCAGCTCCAGGAGAGCGAGGAAGGGTTCACGGGCTCCGTCTGCTACAGCACCGATCTCTTCGAGCCGGAGACCGTACGCCGCCTGACCGACGGCTTCGTCGCCCTGTGCCGGGCCGTCGCCGACGCTCCGCGGGAGCGGGTGTCCCGCCTGACACGAAGCCTGGCGCCGTCCGCCGCGGGGCACGCGGAGGGGCCGGCGGAGGGACCGGTGGGCCATCCGCTGGAGTTGTTCGAGGCTCGTGCGGCGGCGGAGCCGGACGCGGTGTCGCTGGTGTGCGGCACGGAGCGGCTGACGTACGGGGAGCTGAACGCGCGGGCGCAGCGGCTGGCCGGTGTGCTGCGCGCCTCGGGAGTGGCACCCGAGGACGTGGTGGGCGCCTGCCTGGGACGGGGTGTGGACGCGGTGGTCGGCCTGCTGGGCATACTGAAAGCCGGCGCCGCCTGTCTGCCCCTCGTCCCGGAACTGCCGGCGGACCGGCTGGCCCACATGGTGCGCGACGCGGGCGCACGCGTAGTGCTGACCAGCCCGGCACACCGGGCCGCCCTCCCGGCGGACGGCTGCCCCGTCGTGGAGTACGACCCCGCCACCGGGCCGGCCGGCCCCCTCGACACGACGCAGCCCCCCACGGCGGTCCTCCGCCACGAGCGGTCCCTGATGTACGTCATCTACACATCCGGATCGACGGGCACCCCCAAAGGCATCGCCGTCGACTGGAGCACCATCACCAACGTCGTACGCTTCGACCGATACCGGGAACGTGTGCACCGGGTGGCGCCGCGCTCCTGTGCCCAGCTCGCCTCCCACGGGTTCGACGTATGGCTCCAGGAGGTGTTCGTCACCCTGCTGCGGGGCGACCGGCTGGTGCTGGTCGACGAGGAGACCCGGCGGGACGCCGAGCGGCTCCTGGAACTGCTGGCGGCCGAGCGCGTCGAGCGGATGTACCTTTCGCCCGGGCAACTGGAACAGCTGGCCGTCTCCTTCAGCGAGCGCGCCACCGACCTCGCGCTGCGGCACATCAGTGTCGGCGGTGAGCCGTTGCGGTTGTCGGCGGAGACGCGGGCGTTCCTCTCGGCTCTGGACGGGGTGGTGCTGGAGAACCAGTACGGCCCCTCCGAGACCCACCACGCCACCTCCACCATCCTCACCGGCGACCCCGCCACCTGGCCGGCAGCCCCCACCATCGGACGCCCCCTGCCCGGCGTACACATCTACCTCCTCGACACCCAACTCAACCTCGTCCCACCCGGCGTCCCCGGCGAGCTCTACATCGCCGGCGACCACCTCGCACGCGGATACACCGGCAAACCCGCACTCACCGCCGAACGCTTCACCGCCGACCCCCACCGCCCCGGCCACCGCATGTACCGCACCGGCGACCTCGCCCGCTGGACCCACGAAGGAAACCTCACCTACCTCGGCCGCACCGACGACCAGATCAAGATCCGCGGCTTCCGCATCGAACCCGGCGAAATCGAAACCGCACTCACCCACCACCCCTCGGTGTCCCGGGCCGTCGTCGTCGCGCACGAGGACCGGCCGGGACAGCGCCGGCTGATCGCCTACGCCGTACCGGCCACCTCCGACGGCATCGACGGTTCCGCACTGCGCGAGCACACGGCACGGTTGCTGCCCGACTACATGGTGCCCGCGCAGTGCGTGCAGATCGACGTGGTGCCGCTGAACGCCAACGGCAAGGTCGACGTCCGGGCCCTCCCGATCCCACGACCGGCCGCCCCGGGCGGGCAGGAACCTCGCTCCGTACGGGAGCAGTTGCTCAGCGAACTGTTCGCGGAAGTGCTCGGGGTGCCCGAAGTGGGCATCCACAGCAGCTTCTTCGACCTGGGCGGACACTCGCTCCTGGCGACCCGGCTGATCAGCCGCGTACGCAACGCCCTCGGCGTCGAGCTGCCGGTTCGCCGGCTGTTCGACAGCCCCACCGTGGCGGGTCTGGCCGCTTCGCTGGACGGACCCGCCGACGGGCCACGCTCGACGAGCGGCTTGGAGACACTGCTACCGCTGCGTACCGGCGGCACCGAGGACCCGTTGTTCTGCGTCCACGCCGTCGCCGGGACCAGCTGGTGTTACGCGGGTCTGCCACGGCTCGTCGGCGAGGGCCGTCCGGTGTACGGACTCCAGGACCCGGCCCTGCTCGACCCAGCCAGCGCGGGCGAGGGCATCGAGGACCTGGCGGCCCACTACGTCCGGCGGATCCGCGCACTGCGGCCGCACGGTCCCTACCACCTGCTCGGCTGGTCGTTCGGCGGCCTCGTCGCGCACGAGATGGCCGTACGGCTGCAGGAACTGGGCGAGGAGGTCGGCCTGCTGTGCGTGCTGGACGGCTACCCCGTGGAAGGCGGCCGGGACAGCGGGCGGTACACGCCGGTCGCCTCCGGTGCGCCGCAGGACCGTGCCGCCGAGCTGCGCCGTTTCGCGGGTGTGTCGGTGCCCCTCGACGAGGAGGAGGTGGCGGCGGTCCACCGCTCGATGCTCCGCAACGCGGCCTCCATGCGTGACTTCGTGCCGAAGCGGTTCGAAGGTGACATGACCTTCGTCACCGCCATCCGGGAACGGGAGGCGGATGCGCCCGTGTGGCAGGACTGGCTGCCGTTCGTCACCGGTACGGTCACCGAGCACCAAGTGGACTGTGCCCACCTGGACATGATGCGTCCGGAGCCGCTGGCCCGCATCGGCGCCATGGTGGCGCGGGCACTCGCCGCCCGCACACCGACCGCCACGGACACGTCCCGTCCGGGGTGTGCCGGATGAGCCCGTACACCGATCGCGCGGTCCCGCACGCTCCGGACCGCCGGGGCCGCCAGGTCATCCTCGGGGTGGCCGCCAGCGACGCCCACGCGGTCGCCAACCAGCTGATCGCCATGCGTCTGCGCCACGACGGCTTCCTCGTCGTCAACCTCGGAGTGTGCACGCCGCTGGACGAGTTCGCGGACGCCCTGGACGCCAACCCGGGCGCCGAAGCCGTGCTCGTCGGCAGCCTGAACGGCCATGCGTACGAGGATCTCCAGCGCCTGCCCGCCCTGCGGGCGGCCGGCCGGCTGAACGTGCCCCTGGTGCTCGGCGGCAACCTCGCCGTCGGCGGCCGCGGAACGGCCACCGCACGCCAGGCACTGCTCGGCCTCGGGGTCGACCACATCGTCGGTGATCCCGACGACCTCACTCCACTGCTCGACTCCCTCCAGCCGCCCCGGGCCTCCGCCCCCGTCACCGGACCTCTCCATGTTTGATCAGGACACTCTCGGCCTCCCCCCGGCGGCCGTCGCCGAACTGCCCGGCCGGCAGGAGCTGATGCACCATCTGGCCGGGCTCGCCAAGGAGTCGGTGCCCGATGTGCTGCGCGCCGCTCACCGCTCCGGTACTCCGGTGATCCAGCCGCGCTGCGGAGTGGGCGGGCACTCCGCGATGCTGGATCTGCTGCGCGAGCTGGAAGCGGGCGCGGCGCCGGGGATCCTCAGCGTCACCATCGACTCGCACACCCGGCTGGGGCACTTCGACGCCGCGGCATCGACACTCCGCGACAACCCCGGCCACCTCAACGGCTACCCGCTGGTCGCCCACGGCTGGCAGCGGGGACGGGAGCTGAACGCGAGCGTCGCCGCCCCGCTCGAGGTACGGCACGGCTCACCGGACGCCCGTCTGTTGTTCGCCGTGTCGGTCGCGTCGGGAATCACGTCCTTCGAAGGCGGCGGGATCTCCTACAACCTGCCGTACTCCAAGGACGTACCACTGGAGCGGTCGCTGCGGGCGTGGCGGCGGGTGGACCGGGCGTGCGGCGAACTGGCCCGGTCCGGGGTCGTGGTGGACCGCGAGCTGTTCGGCACCCTGACGGCGGTCCTCGTGCCCCCGTCGATCAGTCTCGCGATCACTCTGATCGAAGCGATCGCCGCGACCGCCGAAGGGGTGCGCTGCGTGTCGATCGCGTATCCCCAGGGCGGCGAGATACACCAGGACGTGGCCGCCCTCCGGTCGGTGCGGGCGCTGGCCGCCCGCTACCTGCCGCCGGAGGTCGAGGTCTTCCCCGTCCTCCACCAGTTCATGGGGGTCTTCCCCGAGGATGCCGGCCGTGCCGAGGCGCTGATCTTCCACGGTGCCCTGACCGGACGGCTCGGCGGTGCCACGAAGATCGTCAGCAAGACCTGCCGGGAGGCGCACGGCATCCCGGACGCCGACGCGAACATCCACGGCATGAGGACCTCGGCGCTCGCGCTGTCGGAACTGCTCGACTTCATCACGCTGGACGAAGGTCGCGTGGAGGAGGAGGCGTACTGGATACAGCGCGAGGTGAGCGAGATCCTCGATCCGCTGCTGGGTGGCGGCGCTCTCCAGGACGAGATCGCCGCGGCCTTCCGCGCGGGCCGGCTCGACATCCCGTTCAGCGCCAGCGTCCACGCCCGGTCGGAGGTCGTGCCCAAGCGGGACGCGAGCGGCGCCCTGCGTTACCTCTCCACCGGCGGCCTCCCCCTCTCCCGGGCCGCCACGGACCGCAACGAGAGGTTGCTGGGCCGGGACGGCGCCCGGACGGGGACGCGACTGATCGAGGAAATCACCCGCGACATCAACCACTTCGCCGGCCGTGACCAGGGTCGGGCACGGCGCCCCCTCGGACAGGAGCGGACATGGACCACCTGACGTACTGGAAAGACACACTCGCGGGCCTGCCCGCCCTCTTCGACCTGCCCACGGACGGGCCGCCCCCTGCCGAACCCAGCGGGCTGCGCACCGCGGTGACCCTCACCGTCGGGCCGCGCGCCCACCGGGCCGTCGCCGCGCTCGCCGAGCGGGAGGGCACCGGTGTGGTCACCGTGGCGCAGGCCGCACTGGTGGGTCTGCTGACCCGGCTCGGCGCGGGTGAGGACCTCGCCCTGGGAGCGACGGGACACGGTCCGGCAGGGTTCGTGCTGCTGCGGGTCGACTGCTCGGGAGAACCCACCCTGGCCGAGCTGACGCGCCGCGTGCGGGACGCGGACCGTTCGGCGCGCGCGCACTCCGCTCCCTTCCGGCAGGTCACCGAAGCGCTGGGCATGCCCGCCGGGCAGCGTCGGCACGCCCTGTTCCAGCTGTACTGCGGCGGACCGGAGGAGCCGGAACACCCGGCCCCGTACGCCCCGATGCCGGACCTCCACGTCCGCGTCACCGGTGTCCGGGGCGACGGGGGCATGGAGATCGTGGTGGACGCGGACGCGGACCTCTACCGCCCCAACAGCGCCGAGCTGCTCGGCGGCCGGCTCGTCCGGCTGCTGACCGAGGGCTCCGAGGATCCGGACCGCCCGCTCGGCGCCGTCGAGGTGCTCACCACCGCCGAGTACGAGCGGCTGTTCCACCGCTTCAACGATACCGCCCGCCCCGTGCCCGAGAGCACCGCCGTCGCCGTTCTGGAGTCCCAGGCCCGCCGCACTCCGCACGCCACGGCCGTCACGTCCGGGGACGGCGACCTGACGTACGCCCAGCTCCACGCGGCCGCCAATCGCCTGGCCCGCCTCCTGGCCGGACGCGGCGCCGGCCCCGACGACGTCGTCGCGGTCGCCCTGCCCCGCTCGGCGGGGCTGGTCGTGGCCCTCCTCGCCGTGCTCAAGGCCGGGGCGTCCTACCTCCCCGTCGACCTCGGGTACCCGGCGGAACGCATCGCGACGATGCTGGACGACGCCCGGCCGGTCTGCGTGCTCACCACCGGGGAGGGTGTCGGACTGCTCCGCCCGGACGACCGCGGCGCGGCCACGACGGTCCTGCTGGACGACCCCACGACGGCGGCCGCCGTGTCGGCGCTCCCCGCGGGGGACCTCACCGACGAGGAGCGCCGGGCCCCGCTGCGCCCGGCGAACGCCGCGTACGTGATCTACACCTCCGGATCGACGGGGCGCCCCAAGGGCACGGTCATCGAGCACCGTTCCCTGGCGCACTACCTCCGGTGCACCACCCGGTCCTACGGCAGCGTCACGGGCACCTCGTTGTGGCACTCGTCCGTCTCCTTCGACCTGAGCGTGACCTCCCTGCACGTGCCGCTCGCCGCCGGGGGCCGCGTGTGGGTGGCGACACTGGACGCGGAGAGTGCCGAGGACCCGGCCGCGCCCGACGGATGCGACTTCCTCAAGGCGACCCCCAGTGCGCTGCCGCTGCTGGCGGCGCTGCCGGAGAGCCTGTCGCCCACCGGGGAGCTGATGCTCGGCGGTGAGGCACTTCAGGGAGAGGTCCTCAACGAGTGGAGGGCCCGTCACCCGGGAGTGAAGGTCCTCCATGTCTACGGCGCGACCGAGACCACCATCAACTGCTCGGAGCACCACGTCCCTCCGGGCGATCCGCTGCCGGCCGGAGCACTGCCCCTGGGGCGGCCGATGGACAACGTCCGGATGTACGTCCTCGACGCCCGGCTGCGTCCGGTCGCCCCCGGCGTCGTCGGCGAGATCCACGTGGCGGGCCCCGGCCTGGCGCGTGGCTACGCCGGCCGTCCCGGCCTCACCTCCGCCCGCTTCGTCGCCGACCCCTTCGGAGCCCGTTTCGGCGATCCGGGTTCGCGGATGTACCGCACCGGTGACCTCGGCCGCTGGACAGGAGACGGACAGCTGGAGTTCGCCGGACGCCGCGACCATCAGGTCAAGATCCGCGGCCATCGCGTCGAACTGGGTGACATCGAGCACGCCCTGTCCACACACGTGGCGGTCGGCCAGGTAAAGGCCGTGGCGGCCGACGACCCGGCCGGTGGCCGGCGCGTCGTGGCCTACGTGGTGCCCACCGCCGGGCGGACGCCGACGGCCGGCGATCTGCGAGCCCACGCGTCCGGCAGGCTGCCGGACCACATGGTGCCCTCGGTCGTGGTCGTCCTCGACCGGATACCGCTCACCCCCAACGGCAAGGTCGACACGGCACGGCTTCCCGTCCCCGGACACCACCGGTCGGACCAGCACATCGGCGCACCGCCCGACACACCGCGCGAGGCGGCGCTCTGCGACCTGGTCGCCGAAGTCGTCGGGGTCTCCGGCAGGGTCGGGGCGGACCGCGACTTCTTCGAGATCGGCGGGCACTCCCTGGCAGCCCTGCGGCTCGCCGACCGCATCCGTACGACGCTCGGCCTGGAGGCGACCGTCGGCGACGTCTTCCGGGCCCGTACGGTACGGGCGCTGGCCGACCTGCTCGACAAGGCCGCCCCGGCCACCGCTCCACCGCCCCTGACGAGAGCCGAGCACCGCCCGCAGCGGATCCCGCTCTCTCCCGGCCAGCGTGCGCTGTGGTTCCTGCACCGCCTCGACGCGGGCCCCGTCTACAACTCCTCGCTGGCCCTGCGGCTCTCCGGTGACCTGGACCTCCCCGCGATGGAGCGGGCGGTGGGCGACGTGCTGGACCGGCACGAGACGCTCCGGACCTGCTTCCACGGCGACGACGGCGAGCCCTACCAGCAGGTCATGCCGGCCGGCTGCCACCCCGGCCTGGTGTCCGTCCGCCTGGCGGCCGGGCCGGGGGCCGACGACCGACTGACGCGGGCGGCGACCGAGGCCCTCCGCGTACCCTTCCCGCTGGGCGACGTCCCACCGTCGCGCTTCACCGTCTTCTCGGCCGGGGCCTCGGAACACCTGCTGCTGGTGGCGATGCACCACATCGTCACCGACGGCCTGTCCATGAGCCCGCTGATGCGTGACCTCATCCGGGCCTGCACGGCTCGCGTCGCGGGACGGGCTCCCGACTGGGAGCCGCTGCCCGTCAGTTACGTCGACCACGTGCTGTGGCAGCGGGACCGCCTCGGCAGCACGAGTGACCCCGGCAGCCTCGTGTCGCGCCGGATCGGCCACTGGAAGGAGGTCCTCGCCGGGTCGCCCGAGCTGCTTGAGCTGCCCACCGACCGGCCACGGCCCTTCGCCCTCTCCCATCGTGGCGGCTCGGTGCCGTTCGAGATCAGCGCCCAACTGCACGACCGGGTGAAGGAGCTGGGCCGGAGGACCGGCGCCACGCCGTTCATGGTGCTGCACGCCGTGCTGGCGGCGCTGCTGACGCGGCTGGGCGCCGGGTGCGACATTCCCGTCGGCACGCCCGCCGGCGGCCGCAGCGATCCGCGGCTCGACGGCCTGGTCGGCTACTTCGTCAACACGGTGGTGCTGCGCGCGGACACCTCGGGCGACCCGACGCTGCGCGAACTGGTCACTCGGGTGCGCGAGGCCGCCCTCAGCGCCTACGCCCACCAGGACGTACCGTTCGAGCTGCTGGTCGAGGCGGTGAACCCGACGCGCTCCCTGTCCCATGCCCCGCTCTTCCAGGTGATGCTGAGCCACGACGAGGCGCTGCCCGGCGACGCTCGTATCCCCGGCCTGGAGGTCCGGCCGGTCCACCTCACCACCGGAACGGCGAAGTTCGACCTGGCCGTGAACCTGCGGGACACCACCGGCGGCGGCCTGGCCTGTGCCGTCGAGTACAGCAGTGACCTGTTCGACCGGGACACCACCGAGGGGTTCGCCCGGCGGTTCGTGCGTCTCCTCGACCGGCTGACGGCCGCCCCCGACCAGCCGATCGGTTCGGCCGACCTTCTGGACGCGGCCGAACGGCACCGGATGCTCGTCGAGTGGAACAGCACCGCCCGCGAGGAGCCGGTCCAGTTGCTGCCGGAGATGTTCGCGTCACGGGCGGCCGAGACGCCGGACGCCACGGCCGTGGTGTCCGGCGGGACGGCGCTGACGTTCGCCCAACTCGACGCGCGGGCGAACAAACTGGCTCATCTCCTGATCGCCGCGGGTGCCGGACCGGAGCGGTACGTGGCCGTGGCCCTGCCCCGGTCGGCGGACCTCGTAACGGCGCTGGTGGCGGTGGTGAAGTCGGGCGCCGCGTACGTCCCCGTGGACCCGGGCCACCCGGTGGACCGGATCACCACCGTCCTGGACGAGGTCCGTCCGGTCGCCGTCCTGACCGACACGGCTACCGGGACCGTGCTGCGGGAACGCCCCGGGGGGCGGACGATCGTGCTGGACTCGGCCGCCACCCTGTCCGCGCTGGCGGCGGCGCCCACGACCGGCCCCACGGACGGGGACCGTCTCGCACCGCTCCTCCCCTCTCACCCGGTGTACGCGATCCACACGTCGGGGTCCACCGGCCGTCCCAAGGGGGTGGTGATCGAGCACCGCAGTCTGGCGAACCTCTACCACCACTACTTCCGTGATCTGTACGCCGCGGACATCGCCCGGGCCGGCGGCCGCCGCTTCCGGGCGGCGCTGGCGGGAGCCACCTCCTTCGACGCCTCCTGGGCCCCGGTGCTGTGGATGGCGGCCGGCCACGAACTGCACGTGATCGACGACGACACGCGCCGTGACCCCTCGGCGTTCGTCGACCATGTGAAACGTGCCGGCATCGACTTCATGGACGTACCACCGTCGTTCTTCGACCAGTTGGTGGAGCACGGGCTCCTGAGTGACGACTCGACCCGGCCCCGTGTGCTGGCCCTGGGCGGTGAGGCCGTCACCCGGGCCCAGTGGCAACTGCTCAGAGACACTCCTGGCGTCCGCGGCTACAACACCTACGGCCCCACCGAGTACACCGTGGACACCCTCTGGGCCCGGATGTCCGACACCACCGGCCCCGTCATCGGCCGGCCGCTGCCCAACACACGGGTCCATGTGCTCGACCGCTCGCTGCGACCGGTCCCGCCCGGTGTCAAGGGCGAGTTGTACGTCAGCGGAGTGGGCCTGGCCCGTGGCTACCTGGCCCGGCCCGGTCTCACCGCCGAACGGTTCGTCGCCGCTCCCTTCGGCCCTCCCGGGACAAGGATGTACCGCACCGGCGACCTGGTGCGCTGGACCCCGGACGGCCTGTTGGACTTCGTGGGCCGCACCGACGACCAGGTGAAGCTGCGAGGGTTCCGCATCGAACTCGGGGAGATCGAGGCCGTGCTGCAACGGCACCCGGCGGTCGGCCGCGCCGCCGTGACCCTGCGGGAGGACGACCGGGAGAGGGGCACGAAGCGGATCGTCGCCCATGTCGTGCCGCCGAAGGGATCGGGGAGCACAGCGGTGGTCCACCAGGACGAGCTGCGCTCGCACGCGGCCGCCCACCTGCCGGACTACATGCGGCCGTCGGCGTACATGGTGCTGGACGCGCTGCCCCTCACCCGCAACGGCAAGCTGGACCGGGCCCGGCTGCCGGCGCCCGGACCGGCGGCCGGAGGGGCCGGTGGCGGCCCCCGCACATCCAGGGAGGAGAAGCTGTGCACGCTCATGGCCCAGGTGCTCGGCGTGGACCGGGTGGGCATCGAGGACGACTTCTTCGCGCTGGGCGGCCACTCCCTCCTCGCCACCCGGCTGATCAGCCGGATCCGCACGGCGCTCGGAGTGGAGCTGCCGGTCCGAGCGGTGTTCGAGACCCCCACCGTCGCCGCGCTCGCCGAGCGTTCGGCGAGCGCCAGGAAGGCCCGGCCGTCGCTGCGTCCGCGTGCCGTGAAGCAGGAGGCCCTGTGAGTCCCCGTGTCCCGCTGTCGTACGCCCAGCGCAGGATGTGGTTCCACCACCAGGTGGCCGGCCCGGGTCCGACCTACAACGTGCCCCTCGTGCTCCGCCTCACCGGTCCCCTCGACCCGGGCGCGCTGGAGGATGCCCTCGCTGACGTGGTGGCCCGCCACGAGAGCCTTCGAACGGTGTTCCCGGACGTCGACGGGGAACCCGCTCAGCACGTTCTCGACAGCGCCGTGGCGCGGCCCGTTCTCCACCGGCGCCCCGTCGCACCCGACGACCTCCCCGCGGTGCTCGCGCAGGAGGTGCGGTACGCGTTCGATCTCGCCGACCGCCCTCCGGTCCGCGCCACGCTCCTGCGCGTGGCACCCGACGAGCACATTCTGTCGATCCTCATCCATCACATCGCCACGGACGACTGGTCCTCGACACCGCTCACCCGCCAGCTCTCCGAGGCCTACACGGCCCGCCTCGCCGGTGCCGCTCCGGACTGGGAGCCGCTGCCGGTGCAGTACGCCGACTACGCGGTGTGGCAGCGGGAGGTCCTGGGGGACGAGCACGACCCGGACAGTGAGATGGCCGCCCACCTCGCCTACTGGGGAGCCGAGCTCGCGGGGGCCCCGGAAGTGCTCGCGCTGCCCGCGGACCGTCCCAGGCCGCCCATGGCGACCGGACGCGGGCACCGTGTCCCCTTCGGCTGGGACGAGGAGACCCAGGCGCGCCTGGTCTCCCTCGCGCGGGAGACGGGGACGACGGTCTTCATGGTCGTACAGGCGGCGGTCGCCGCGCTGCTCACCCGCCTGGGAGCGGGCACGGACGTCCCGCTGGGCGCGGCGTTCTCCGGACGGACCGACGAGTCCCTCGACGACCTGATCGGGTTCTTCACCAACACCCTGGTGCTACGGACCGACACCTCGGGCAACCCGACGTTCCGTCAGCTGGTCCTGCGGACCCGGGAGACGAACCTGTCGGCCCACGCCCACCAGGACTGCCCTTTCGACCGTCTGGTCGACGCTCTCAAGCCCGCCCGGTCCCTGAGTCACCACCCCCTGTTCCAGGTCATGCTGGCCTACCAGAACGCGGGCCGGAACGACCTCTCGCTGCCCGGCCTGGAGGTCGTGGTGGAGGAGGTCGACACCGGGGTGGCCAAGTTCGACCTGGCTTTCGTCTTCTCGGCGTCCGACCCGGTGCCCGCCGCCTCCGCCGGCCGTGCCGGCATGGCGGGTTCCCTGCACTACTCCACCGACCTCTTCGGGGAGGAATCGGCCAGGACGATGGCGGAACGCCTCGTCCGCCTGGTCCGGGCGGCGGCCGTCCACCCGGACCGGCCGGTCGCGTCCGTCGAACTCCTGTCTGCGGAGGAACGCACCCGGCTGCTCACCGAATGGAACGACATCGAGGATCACCTCGTCGCCTTGTGGGCCGCCCGGTCACCCTCCCCCACCGTTCGTGGCAGGCCGTGAACCACCAGCCATGAGGGTGCGGCGGCGGCCGGCCGGGCGGGGGGCTCCCGCTGCGGCCGGGCGCCGCCGCACCCGGCGCTCACGCCTCGTCGCGGAGCCGGGACGCCAGGGTCGTCAGCGGTTCGGCCTCCTCGGTGCGGCCCAGGGCGGTCAGGCGGGTGAGGGCGGCGTCGAGGCGGGTCAGGGCAGGGGCGGGGCGCTCCAGGTAGATGCCCTCCACCACGCCCGCCAGACGTACGCATTCGGCCCACTCGCCGGCGCCGTCCTCCTCCGGGCCGGGCTCGCCGAGCAGGGCGAGGGCCTTGTCCAGGGCGGCCAGCGCGTCGTCGTACGCACCGGCGTAGGCGTTCACCCGCCCGTACTCGTAGGCGAGGGCGCTGTCCAGGGAGCGGCCGTGGGCCTCGAACCCGACGGCGCGCGCCGCGTCGGCGACCTTGCCGGCGTCGGCGAGGAAGGCGAGGGCGCCCGGAAGGCCCTCTGGGCCCTGCTGCTGGGACTGGAGGCGGGCCAGTTCGCGCAGGCAGTTGCTGATCTGCTCGTACCGCGGGGCTTTCGCGTGGGCGGCGAGCGCCTGGTCCGCGGCCTCGCGGGCCCGGCCGAAGTCCCCCGACTCGCCGAGGAGCACGGCCGTCTCGCCGGCGATCATGGCGTGGCTGCCGGGGTCGTCGTCCCAGCCGGCCGACTCGGCCGCGAGGGCGACGAACTCCGCCGTGGCGGCCTTGAGGTCCTCCCCCGCGTGCAGGGCGCGGGCGCGGGTCAGGCGCAGCTGGGCGACGAGCCGGTCGTCCAGTTCACCGGCGGCGACGTCCGGTTCGGCGAGGAGGGAGTCGAGCAGGGCGATGCAGTCCTCGACGCGTTCCAGGTCCAGGCTGAGCTGGGCGGCGTTGCTGTAGGTGCAGTACGCGTCCGTGCGGTTGCCGCGGCGGAGGTCCAGCTCGGCGGAGCGGGTCAGGTGCCGCAGCGCCTCGTCCGGGCGGCCCAGGTGCATGCAGGCCTCGGCCAGGTCGCCGTGGAGGCGGACGGTGTCGACCGCGTCGGCGGGCCAGTCGGCGGCCAGCCGCAGGGCCTCGGACAGGTCGGCGTGGGCGGCTCGGGCGTCCCGCAGGCCGAGCTGGAGCCGGCCGCGCAGGCCGAGGGTCCGCGGCAGGTGCCAGGCGGGGCCGCGCGTCCTCAGCCGGTCGAGGAGGGCGTCGACCTCGGTGACCGCGGCGGGCAGGTTCCCGGTCATGGCGTGGGTGCTGGCCCGCAGCAGCAGGGCGCCGGAGATCTGCGTGAGGATGTCGTGCCGGACGGCGAACGTGTGGAGCAGGTCCAGCTCGGCGAAGACGGGCGCGATGTGCTCCTCGTCCCTCGACGTCTGGAGGCGCAGGCCGAGCGAGGTCGCCCGCATGCGCAGCAGGCGGGCCTCCTGGTGCGGAGCCAGGCCGGGCGTCTCCTGGTGCAGGCGGACCAGGGTCGCGTGGGCGGTGGTGAACGCGGCCGCCTTCACGGGGTCTTCGGCGCCCTCCGTGGCGAGTTCGGCCTGCGCGAGCGCGGCGCAGGCGTGGGCGACCGCGGCGTCGCCCGGCTCCCCGGCGTCCTCGTACAGGCCGGCGGCCTCCTCGTGGAGGGCGGCGGCGGCCGCGTACTCCTCGTCGCGCGTCCGGCCGGCCTCGTCGGCCAGCAGGTCGGCGCGCAGGCGGACGAGCGGGCCCACGGCCGGGTCGTCGGGGTGGACGTAGTCACGGGCGGTGGCGAGGGTGCGCAGGCGCTCCCAGCAGGCCTGGGCGTCCGGGTGCCCCTGGGCGTCCAGTGCCCTTGCCCGCAGGATGAGTTCGGGCAGCGTCTCGGGCGCGGCGGCGGCATCGGCGGCCGGGGCGGCGGCAGAGGTGGCGGCGCGCGGGGTGACGGGCGCGGCAGCCGGGGCCACGTCGTCGAGGCCGCGGGTGCGCAGGGTCAGTTCGAGCGCGTCGAGGAGCGGGGCGCGGTCGAGGCGGGCCCTGCGGCGGTCGGTGTGGTGGCTGGTCCCGTTGCGCGCGTCGAAGCGGGCGGCGAGGTCGTCGGCGCGGTGCCGTACGTCGGCGCACAGGTCGCTCACGGTCCAGGCGCGGCCCGCGCGGCCGGCGGCCGGCAGCCCGCCGTGGCCCAGGGACTCGACGCGCCGCAGGAGGACCTCGGCGCCGGTGAGGAAGTCGAGCTGGTCCAGCGGCGAGTCCACCTCGTCGAAGAGGGTGCGGTTCTCGGCGAGCAGTTCGAGGCCGCGTGCCTCGTTGCCGGTCAGCGCGCAGAACTCCAGGTGCCGGCCGACCTCCCCGGACATCGAGGGGTTGCGGCGGCAGGCGCGGTAGCCGGCGAGGTGCAGTTCGCGGGCGCGGTCGGTGCGGCCGGTGCGCAGCAGGGGCAGCAGCGCGTACGAGACGGACCTGGCGGGCTCCTCCTGGCAGGACTCCTTGCCGGCCAGTACGGGTTCCCAGACGCGCAGCGCCCGTTCGTCGTCGCCCGCCGCGAGGTGGTGGCGGGCGCGTTCGCAGATCTCGCAGGCCTCGCAGTCGCTCAGCCGGGTGCGGCTGCGGGCGGCCCACAGCTCGTAGGCGAGGGTCGTGTCCTCGCCGGTGTGCGCGGCGAGCTGGTAGGCCTGCCCGTAGTAGGGCTGGAGGCCGAGGCCGGCCTTCTCGTACCGGTCGCGCATCTCGGTGAGCCACTGGCGCATGGCGGTCAGCGGCACCTCGGGCAGCTGGCGCAGGGCGTTGGCCACCCACTTGAAGCGCCAGAACAGCATGTGGCGCAGGCGCTCGTCGAAGACGTCGGGCTGCTCGTCGAAGAGGGTGAGCAGGCGGGCGAAGACGACGGGCGACTTCCGGGGTTCGGAGCCGTACGTGTAGGCCTCCTGGAGTTCCAGGAGGGCGTGGACGAGGACGACGGGCTCCTCGAACCGTTCGGCGGCGTCGACCAGTTCCTCGGCGGTGACGGTGCGGATGCGGCCGTAGGGGCGCCGGTCGTTCTCCTGGAGCGCCTGGTACAGCTCGTCGGTGCTCTGGGGGTGGGGTGCGGTGGGCATCGTCAGCTGTCCTTGCGGAGGGCGTGGGCGAGGAGGTCGAGGAAGGAGCGGTTGATGAGGCTCGACTCGGCGGGCCTGAGCGGGCGCCTGGACAGCAGCGCCGCCTGGCCGTAGAGGGCTTCGGCGCTGGTGCGGGCCAGTTCGGGCTCGTCGATGGTGACGGCGGTGCGGACCAGCGGGTTGAGCTGGTTGAGGATCAGCTGGGCCCGGGGGGCCTCCTGGCGCAGGGCGCCGAGGATGTCGCCCCACAGGCCGCCCTCCTGCTCGCGGGCGAGCTGGGAGCGGGTGCGCTCGTGCCGGGCCTCGCGGCTGTCGATGAGGAGGGCGGGGGCGGAGGCGGGATGGAAGGTGCGCAGCGCGACGTCGCAGTCGAAGACGGCGAGGGCGTCGCGAGCCCGGGCGAGGTAGGCCGCGGCGGCGAGTTCCGTCTCTCGGTCGACGGGGTCGAGGTGGGCGGTGAGGGTCGCCGGGTCGAGGTCGGCGACACTGACCTCGGGCCTGATCTCGGGCAGCCGGTGGACCAGTTCGCGGTCGTAGGTGTAGCCGCCGTTGACGACGCCGAGTCCGGCTGCCGAGGCGATCGCCGCGACCTGCCGGAACTCCTCCACGCTGGAGGTCACGAGCACCGTGCGGTGGGTACGGGCGAACTCGTCGAGGGTGGTGTGGCCATCGGTGGTCTCGAACGGCAGCCAGGGCAGCAGCATCCGGAGGATCTCGTCGTCGTGCACGGCGAGCGACTTGACGGCCAGATGGTGGGTGCGCAGGAAGCGGCCGAGGAGGTCCGGGTCGCTGGCCGCGGCCCGGGCGATCCACGCGCGCAGCTTCTCGGCGAGGGCCTCGCGGACGGCGGCGAGGGTGTCGTCCTCGTACAGCGCCTCGCGGGAGGCGGTCGGGCGCAGGCTCTCCGCGTCGACGACGCAGCGGACGAAGAACGCCCAGTCGGGCAGGATCTCCTCGGCCTGCTCGGACAGGAGCATGCCCTTGACGTGCACGCGGTGGCCGTGGCGGCGCCCGGCGGGCACCGCCTCGGGGAGCACGCACGCGATGCCCTTGAGGCCCACGGCCGGCAGGTCCAGTTCGATGGTGTCCAGCGGAGTGAAGCCGAAGACCTCCTCGCCGTACGCGGCCAGTGCCCGGGAGCGTGATCCCGGTGTGGGGTACGTACGCGCCCAGGGGGCGGGCTCGGGGTTGACGGGTGTGCCGGGGCCGCCGGTGCCGTCGTCGAAGGTCACCGGGTGGCGGAGCAGGGAGCCGAAGTGCCGGGCGAGGGCGTGCACCTGCGCCGGCCGGGTCCACTCGCCCGCGTCGGCGCGGGGCGTCAGTGTGACGGTGGTGCCGGGGCGGGGGCGGGCGGAGGCGGGGAGGGTGCGGACGGTGTAGCTGCCGTCGCCGCGGCCCCGCCACTCCACGGCGGGTGCGCCGGGGGTGCGGGCGGAGCGGCTCAGGACGTGGATCTCGTCCGCGACCAGGAAGCAGGAGAGCAGGCCGATGCCGAACTGGCCGATGAAGTCGCCGCGCTGCTCGGCGATCCTCCCCCAGCCTCGAATGGGCTCGTCCGGGGGGACCCCCACGGCACGCTTGCTGCTGCGGCCGATGGTGGCGAGGAAGGTGTGCACGTCGGCCTCGGTGAGGCCGACGCCGTCGTCCTCGACGCGGACGGCCGAGCCGTCGGCGTACAGCCGGATGCCGAAGGCACCGGTGGGAGCGTCCGGTTCGAGGCCGTGCCGGGCGGTGAGCGCGTCCACCGCGTTCTGCAGAAGTTCACGCAGGTAGACGCGGGGGCTGGAGTAGAGGTGGTGGGAGAGGAGGTCGACGAGGCCGCGCAGATCGACCTGGAAGGTGCGGTCGGCGCCGGCCGGGTTCGCGGCGGTGTCGGGCAGAGTCATCGGGCAGTCCGGGGTGGTGAGAGCGGCAGGTGGCGGTGGGGCGCGGCGTCACGCGCGGGCGCGGCGTCGAGCACGGGTGCACGGTCGGGCACGGCGTCGGACACGGGTGCACGGTCGGGCACGGCGTCGGACACGGGTGCGTGTACGGGCACGGGCACGCGCGCGGCGGCGCGGCCGGGCCCGGGGACGCACGCGGGCGCGGCGGCCCGGTCGCGCGCGGAGGCGCTCACGGGCGGCGGCACGGCGGTACGGACGGGCACGGCGGCGGGCTCAGGCGCGGCGGTGGCGGCGGGTGAATTCCTTCTCGGGTTCCGCGAAGTAGGTCCACGGCCAGCTGGCGTAGGCACCGTCGAGCGCCTGGAACACCCGCCGGACCGTGTGCTGCTCGCCCGCCAGCGACAGGGCCATGGCGAACATGTGGAAGTCGTGCTGCCAGCCCAGGGGGCGCGGGTAGGCGGGGTGGAGGATGCTGTGGTCCGCCGCGTCCCGCAGCTCGGCCTGGACGGCCGGGTCCACCAGGCAGTCCCCCCGGTCGGACTCGACCCACTCCTCGATGTGCGCCATGGCGATCACGCAGCCGAGCCGGTGGCCCTGCGGGGTGCGGGCGAGCGCGTCCCGGGCGAACGCCATGGCCTGGCCCGGCTCGCCGCCCCAGCGGGGCTGAAGCTGCGACACCCACTCCAGGTGGGTCTCCAGGTCCAGCGGGTCGCGGCGCAGGGCGGCGTCCAGCCGGGTCTCGTTGACGGCGGTGCCCAGGGACATGCCGCGGCCGGAGGTGAGGAGGCGGCGCCACGGCGTCACCCAGTCGGGCCGCAACTCGGCGGCCTCCAGGAGCTGTTCCTCGGCGATGTGGAGCCGCTCGTGGAAGACGCGCCACTGCTCCCGCGTCACGTCCGCGGCACGCGCGGCGGTACGGGCCTCCCAGCCCCACATGATGTGGCGCGTCCCGGAGATGAGCAGGGCGGTGGCCCGGTGTTCCTTGTCCTCCTCGACGGCGCGGCCGATCCAGTCCTGCACGCCGTCCATGTCGGCGACCTGGCCGAGGACATGGTGGTCGCGGCCGAGGTCGAAGGGGGCCAGCGCCGCCTTGACCTCCTCCCAGTCGCCCGCGTCGGCCGCCTCGACCAGTGCGAGGACGCGCGTGTCCCCGAGCGCGCGCAGGGTGTACACCCCGTGCTTGCCCCTGCGGGGGACGGGAAGGGCGTACGGATGCGCCTCCGCTCCCCCCGCGTCCCTGCCGAAAAGCCTGCCGAACATCTCCGCGTCCTCCCCTGGTCCCGCGTATGAGTCCGTGCAGCATAAGCGGCCCCACCGACAGCGCTTCCACCGGGTTTCCACGGGTGCTTCACAGGACCGGTACCGAGTCGGGGTGCTTGTCAGTGGCTGGTGACAGGCTTGTGGTGGCCTGCGAGCGCGGGCCGGCGTGGTGACGGTGTGAGGAGAGACATGGAAGACGTCGTCGAGCGGATCCGGGCGGCCCATTACCCGGACTGGCCGCTGATGGACCTCCCGGACGAGGAGGCGCTCGCCCGGCTGGAGCGGGAGCACGGGCTGACGCTTCCCGCGGGGCTCAGGGAGTTCCTGCTCCGCGTGGGCGACGTCGTCTGTGACGGTCCGGCACCGGTCACGGTCACGGACCCGCTGCTGGACACGCACCTGCCCGGCCTGGCGGAGCTCGCCTGGGAGCAGGGCGTCCCGCGGGAGCTGGTCGTCCTGTGCCAGGACGAGCACCTGTTCTACCTGGTGGCTCCGGACGGCACGGTCGTCGTGTGGTCGTGCGACACGTACGGCCTGACGGAGGACCGCTGGGAGTCGGTGTGGCACTGGGCGGGCGAGGTCTGGGTCCCGGCGGCCTGAGCCGCCGCCGGCGCGGTCGGGTCCCGTCGGGTCCGGTCGGCGTGGTCGGTCCGGTCGGCGTGGTCGGCACGGACGGCCGGCGCGAGCACCGGCGGTGGACGTTCCGGCCGGGGCCGGGGCGGACCGCCCGTGCCGCGCCGGACCGGGTCAGGCGGCCGTGTCGTAGGTGTAGTGGCGGGTGTGGTCGAGCATGTCGGCCGGGGTGACGTCGTTCCACGGGCGCATGGTGTCGTTCAGGTCGACGACGTTCGGGGTGCCGGCGGCCGGGAGGTAGGCGGAGCGGGGGTGGCGGGCCTGCCAGTCGGCCCACAGCTTGTCGATGAAGGCGTGGTGGAGCCAGAAGACCGGGTCGTTGGGGGACACCCCGGTGCCCATCTGGCCGCCGACCCAGACGTGGACGCGGTTGTGAAGGTTGGCGCCGCGCCACCCTTCGAGGTGGTTGCGGAAGCCGTCGGAGGCGCTGTTCCAGGGCGGCATGTCGTAGGTCTCCATGGCGAGGACGGCGTCGACCTCGACGCGGGTGGGGAGCTGGCGGCCGCCGGCGCCGAGCGCACGGCGCAGGAAGTCGCGGCCGTCGACGCGCACGGACACGGTCCAGCGGTTGGCGGAGCGGGCGAACGGACCGTCCATCACCTGGCCGTCCCGGGCCCGGCCGGTGCCGCCGAGGAAGTCGGGCGCCCACAGGGAGGCCCGGGGCGTGCGGTCCACCGTCCAGTCCCAGTAGGGCAGGGCGACGGTCGGGTCGACGGCCTGGAGGGCCCGTTCGAACTCGAGGAGGTAGCGCCGGTGCCAGGGCAGGAAGGAGGGTGAGCGGTGGCCGACGCGGTCGCCGTCGTCGGTGTCGCTCATGATGAACGCGTTGTGGGTGGTGACGAACGTGTCGTACCGGCCGGTGCGCTTGAGCTCCAGCACCGCGTTGACGAAGCTGCGCTTCTCGGCGGCGGTCAGCTGGGCCTGGTTCTTGCGTACGGTCATGGTGGTGCGGCTCCGGATCGTGATCAGACGAGGGTGAGCGGAACGAGCGGGGCGCCCTGCAGTTCGCGGACGGCGGCCCGGGCCACGGCTCGGGGCGTGGCGAGCGGCTCGTAGTGGTTGATCACGCTGATCCAGGTGCCGTCGGCGTTCCGCATGACGTGCAGTTCCTCGCCGTCGACGCGTACGGCGTAGTCGCCGCCGTGGCCCCCGTGGTGGCCGCCGCCGTGGTGGCCGCCGCCCTGGGGTCCGCCCTGTATGCGGCGGCCCAGGTAGATCTCGTCGAACGTCTCCGGTGCGGCGGCGTCCGGCCGGGCCGTCGCGGCCTCGGCCCGGTCGGGTGCCGTGAGGGCGCGCCCCGCGGCGATGCCGACGGCGGCCGACGCGGCGGCGCCGAGCGCGCGGCGGCGGGTGATGGTGGACATGGGTAACCCCCTGAGTGGTGCGGTGGTCGGTGCCGCCGGGGGTGTGGTCAATTGCCCCCGGCACGACCCATGGGTACCGGGGGTTTTCGGACTGCGGAATTCCGCTGGTGCCGGTTGGCCGCGATACGGACAACTCGCCATCTAAAGTGCAGACTTGAACGAAGTTGATCTTGTTGTTCGCGGGCACGCCACCGCCCCGGGGCGGAAGATTTGCGGAGGATGTGACAACCTCGTGAAAATTCTTCTGTTCCGGGGCGGTGTACGTGGTCGGGCTCACGCCCGCAGAGTGTCCGGAATCAGCCGCGGCGCGGCGCCTTGCGGTTCGCCCGCAGCCACTCCTTGTTCATCGCCGCGATCGACGGCAGCGGGATGCCCTTCGGGCAGGCGGTGGCGCACTCGCCGGTCAGCGTGCAGCCGCCGAAGCCCTCCTCGTCCATGACGCGGACCATGTCGAGGACGCGGGTCTCCCGTTCCGGGGCGCCCTGCGGCAGGACGTTGAGGTGGTTGACCTTCGCCGAGGTGAAGAGCATCGCCGAACCGTTGGGACAGGCCGCCACACAGGCGCCGCAGCCGATGCACTCGGCGTGTTCGAAGGCGAAGTCCGCGTCCGCCTTGGGCACCGGCGTGGCGTGCGCCTCGGGGGCGGAGCCGGTGGGGGCGCTGATGTAGCCGCCGGCCTGGATGATCCGGTCGAAGGCGGACCGGTCCACGACCAGGTCCCTGACGACCGGGAAGGCCGCGGCCCGCCACGGCTCGACGTCGATGGTGTCGCCGTCCTCGAACGACCGCATGTGCAGCTGGCAGCTGGTGGTGCGCTCCGGCCCGTGGGCGTCGCCGTTGATGACGAGCGAGCAGGCCCCGCAGATGCCCTCGCGGCAGTCGTGGTCGAAGGCGACGGGGTCCTCGCCCCGGAGGATGAGCTCCTCGTTGAGCGTGTCGAGCATCTCCAGGAAGGACATGTCCTCGGAGATGCCGTCCACCTCGTAGGTGGCCATGGCGCCGGGGGCGTCGGCGTTCTTCTGGCGCCAGACGCGCAGGGTGAGCTTCATGCGTAGCTCCGCTGGGTGGGGTGGACGTACTCGAAGACGAGGTCTTCCTTGTGCAGGACGGGGGCGCCGCCGGTGAACTCCCAGGCGGCCGCGTAGGCGAACTCGTCGTCCTTGCGGGCGGCCTCGCCGTCCGGGGTCTGGGACTCCTCGCGGAAGTGGCCGCCGCAGGACTCGGAGCGGTGCAGGGCGTCGAGGCACATCAGCTCGGCCAGTTCCAGGTAGTCGACGATGCGGTTCGCCTTCTCCAGCGACTGGTTGAACTCCTCCCCCGTGCCCGGCACCTTGATCCGGCGCCAGAACTCCTCGCGGATCCGCGGGATCCGGTCGAGCGCCTTGCGCAGCCCCTCCTCGGTGCGGGCCATGCCGCAGAACTCCCACATCAGCTCGCCGACCTCGCGGTGGAAGGAGTCCGGTGTGCGGTCGCCGTCGACCGCGAGGAGCCGCGCGAGCCGGTCGCGGGTCCCGGTGACCGCCTCCCGCACCGCCGGGTGGTCCTCGGCGACGGGCTCGCTGCGCGGGGCGCGGGCGAGGTAGTCGTTGATGGTGGACGGCAGGACGAAGTACCCGTCGGCGAGTCCCTGCATCAGCGCCGACGCGCCGAGCCGGTTGGCGCCGTGGTCGGAGAAGTTCGCCTCGCCGATCGCGAACAGGCCGGGGACGGTGGTCTGCAGGTCGTAGTCGACCCACAGCCCGCCCATCGTGTAGTGCACGGCCGGGTAGATCCGCATCGGCACCTCGTACGGGTTCTCCGCGGTGATCCGCTCGTACATGTCGAAGAGGTTGCCGTACTTCTCCTCCACCGCCTTCCTGCCCATGCGGCGGATGGCGTCGGCGAAGTCCAGGTACACGCCCTGGCCGCCGGGGCCGACCCCGCGGCCCTCGTCACACACGTTCTTCGCGGCGCGCGAGGCGATGTCGCGCGGCACCAGGTTGCCGAACGACGGGTAGATCCGCTCCAGGTAGTAGTCTCGCTCGTCCTCGGGGATCTCGTGCGGCGGACGCCGGTCACCGCGCGCCCTGGGCACCCAGATGCGTCCGTCGTTGCGCAGCGACTCGCTCATCAGCGTCAGCTTGGACTGGTGGTCACCGGTGCGCGGGATGCAGGTGGGGTGGATCTGGGTGAAGCAGGGGTTGGCGAAGTACGCGCCGCGCCGGTGCGCGCGCCAGATCGCGGTGGCGTTGGAGTTCATGGCGTTCGTCGACAGGTAGAAGACGTTGCCGTAGCCGCCGGACGCCAGGACCACCGCGTCGGCGAAGTGCGTGGAGATCTCGCCGCTGATCAGGTCGCGGGCCACGATGCCGCGCGCCCGTCCGTCGACGACGATCAGGTCGAGCATCTCGGTGCGCGGGTGCATCTCCACGTTCCCGGCCGCGATCTGCCGGGACAGCGCCTGGTAGGCGCCGAGCAGCAGCTGCTGGCCGGTCTGGCCCCGGGCGTAGAAGGTGCGGGAGACCTGCACGCCGCCGAAGGAGCGGGTGTCGAGGAGACCGCCGTACTCGCGGGCGAAGGGCACGCCCTGGGCGACGCACTGGTCGATGATCTCCACGGAGATCTGGGCCAGCCGGTGGACGTTGGACTCGCGGGCGCGGAAGTCGCCGCCCTTGACGGTGTCGTAGAAGAGGCGGTGGACGGAGTCGCCGTCGTTGCGGTAGTTCTTCGCCGCGTTGATGCCTCCTTGCGCGGCGATGGAGTGGGCGCGGCGCGGGGAGTCCTGGTAGCAGAACTGGACGACCCGGTAGCCCTGTTCGGCCAGGGTCGCGCCGGCGGAGCCGCCCGCGAGACCGGTGCCGACGACGATGACCGTGTGCTTGCGGCGGTTGGCGGGGTTCACCAGCTTCGCCTCGAAGCGGCGCCTGTCCCAGCGCTCGGCGACGGGGCCGCCGGGCGCCTTCTCGTCCTTGATCGGCGCGCCGATCTCGTAATCCAGGTAGGTCATGTCAGCTCACCACTCCGGTCATGACGGCGACGGGTACGGAGACGAAGCCCGCGGTCAGCACCAGCGCGAGGCCGTTGGCGAGGGCCTTCAGGGCTCGGTCGCGGGAGGCGTTGCCCACGCCGAGGGTCTGGGCGGCGGACCAGAAGCCGTGCCGGATGTGCAGCCCGACGGCGAGCATCGCGACGATGTAGATCACGTTGCCGTACCAGGTGGAGAAGGTGGCGACGACGTTCTCGTAGGGGTGGCCGGCCTGGGCGTTCGGGTTCACGGTCAGCGTCGTCAGGTCGAGGATGTGCCAGACGATGAACAGCGCCACGATCACACCGCCCCAGCGCATGGTGCGGGTGGCGTAGCTCGCGTGGCGGCGCTTGTGGACGTACGCCGTGGGGCGGGCCCTGATGTCCCGCCTGCTGAGCTGGTAGGCCGAGACGCCGTGGGCGATCACGGCCGTGAGCAGCACCACGCGGGTGATCCACAGCCCCCACTCGTAGTGCAGGACGGGCTCGCCCATCGTGCGCAGCCAGTGCCCGTAGGCGTTGAACTCGCCGGGGCCGAAGAACACCTTCAGGTTGCCCATCACGTGCGCGACGAGGTAGGCGATCATGATGAGGCCGCTGACGGCCATGACCGTCTTCTTGCCGACCGTCGAGCGCCAGAACGTGCGCGGGAGGGACGGTTTCCGATCCGTCCGCGATGCCAGAGCCATGGCATCGACGCTAAGCGGCGCCCCCTCCAGAGGTCCAAGACATGGTCCGGCTGATCTCCATAGGCGATGGCTATGTAAGGCGCTTAGGGTGGTGCCATGCAGTTCCAGCAGCTCCTGTACTTCGTTGCGGTGGCCGAGACCCGGCACTTCACCCGGGCCGCCGAGCGCGTCCACGTCTCGCAGCCGTCGCTGTCGCAGCAGATCAGGGCCCTGGAGAAGGAGCTGGGGGCCGAACTCTTCAGCCGGGCGCGCGGCAACATCGCGCTCACCGACGCGGGAGAGGCGCTGCTGCCGCTGGCCCGCCGCATCCTGGCGGACGCCGACACCGCCCGCCACGAGGTGCAGGAGCTGGCCCAGCTGCGGCGCGGGCGGGTACGGCTGGGGGCGACGCCGAGTCTGTGCACCGGCCTCCTGCCCGACGTGCTGCGCGCCTTCCACGACCTGCACCCGGGCATCCGGCTGCTGATCGAGGAGAGCGGCTCCCACGACCTCGTGCGCGAGCTGGCGCGCGGCGCCCTCGACCTGGCCCTCGTGGTGCTGCCGCTGCCGACGCCGTCACCGGCGCTGACCACCGTGGAACTGCTCCACGAGGACCTGGTGGTCGTCTCCTCGTCGGCCGCCCCGGCACCGCGCCGGCCGGTGCGGATCGCGGACCTGGAGGGGCAGCCCCTGGTGATGTTCCGGCACGGCTACGACCTGCGGGACCTCACCGTGGCGGCGTGCCGGGCGGAGGGGTTCGAGCCGTCGTTCACGGTGGAGGGCGGCGAGATGGACGCCGTGCTCGGCTTCGTACGGGCGGGGCTGGGCATGGCGGTGGTGCCGGCCATGGTGGCGGCGCGGGCGGGGCGGGACCTCAGGGTCACGGCGCTGGCGCGGCCGGGGCTGAGCCGCACGATCGCGCTCGCGCACCGCAGCGACGTGGAACCGCCCCGGGCCGCACGGGAACTCCAGCGGCTCCTGCTGGCACGGCGGGGGTGACGGTTTTCCGGGCGGCGCACCCGCTCCCGCCTTCCCGTACCGGGGGCGGCGGCGCCTGAGTACGCGTACTCAGGTAGTCTGCGTCGCTCGTCCCTGACCGGCCGGTCCGCGTTCTTCGACGATGGGGCGTCCCAAGCCCGCGTCGGAAGAAGGTGTCCATGAGGCGTGACGTGCAGCTCCGTACTGCCACCCCGGAGGATCTGGAGTGGATCCACGAACTGCGTCACCGGGTGTACGCAGAGGAGTTGGGCCAGCACGCGCCCGATCCGGCCGGCCGGCTCCGCGACGGGCTGGACGGCGACAACGTCTACCTGGTCGCGGCGCGCGGCGAGGCCCGCCTCGGCTTCGTCAGCCTGACCCCGCCCTGGCTGGGCCGGTACGGGCTCGACAAGTACCTGGACCGCGAGGAGTTGCCGCTGCTGGCGGAGCCGGACGTGTTCGAGGTCCGCATCCTCACCGTCGAGCCGCGCTGGCGGTCCACCGCGGCGGCGCCACTGCTGATGTACGCGGCGCTGCGCTGGATCGCCGCCCGGGGCGGGCGCCGGGTGGTGGCGATGGGGCGCACCGAGCTGCTCGACATGTACGTGTCCGCCGGTCTGCGCCCGGTGGGCCGCACCGTCCGCGCGGGTGCGGTGACGTTCGAGGTGCTGACCGGTGAGGTGGCCGCGCTGACGCGGGTGGTGAGGGACCGTCACGGCGGTGTGGTGGAGCGCCTGCGGTCGCGGGTGGACTGGCGGCTGGACGTGGCGTTCGAGCCCCGGCCGGACGGCTGCGAGCACGGCGGCGCCTCGTTCACCGCCATCGGCACGGACTTCCGCGACCTGCACCGGCGCCACCGGGTGGTCGCGGCCGATGTGCTGGACGCCTGGTTCCCGCCCGCCCCCGGTGTGCGGGCGGCGCTCGCGGAAGACCCTGACTGGGCCGCCCGCACCTCGCCGCCGACCGGCGCCGAGGGCCTGCTGGCGGAGATCGCCACGGCCCGGGCGCTGCCCGTGGAGACCCTCGCGGTGGGCGCCGGATCGTCCGACCTGATCTTCCGGGCGTTCGGGCGGTGGCTGACGCCGGACAGCAGGGTGCTGCTGATGGACCCGGGCTACGGCGAGTACGCCCATGTCACCGAGCGGGTGATCGGCTGCCGGGTGGACCGGTTCCGGCTGCGCCGCGAGGAGGGCTGGCGGATCGATCCGGAGCGGCTGTCCGCGGCCGTCGCGGCGGGGCGGTACGACCTCGTGGTGGTGGTCAACCCGAACAACCCGACCGGGCGCCACGCACCGGCCGCCGAGCTGCGTGCGGTGATCGCCGGCGCGCCGGAGCGGACCCGCTGGTGGATCGACGAGGCGTACCTCGGCTACGTCGGCATGGGCGAGTCGCTGGCGGAACTCGCCGCGACGGACCGGCGGGTCGTGGTGTGCAGCTCGCTGTCCAAGATGTACGCGCTGTCGGGCGTGCGGGCCGCGTACCTGGTGGCCGAGCCGGACACCGGGGCGTCGCTGCGGCGGTGGACACCGCCGTGGCAGGTGAGCCTCCCGGCGCAGCTCGCGGCGGTGGCGGCCCTGCGGGACCCGGAGCACTACCGGGCGTGCCGGCAGCGCACCCACGTGCTGCGCGGGCGGCTGGCCGCCGGCCTGGCCGGGCTGGACGGGTCCCTGGTGGTGGAGGAGTCCGTGGCGAACTTCCTCTCGGTGACCCTGCCGTCCGGTGGGCCGAGTGCCGCGCGGCTGGTGGCCGAGTGCCGCCGCCACGACGTGTACCTGCGCGACCTGTCGCCGCTGTCGCCGGAGTACCGGGGCCGCACCGTGCGCGTCGCGGTCCGGGACACCGCCGAGAACGCGCGCATCGTGGCCGCGTTCGGGGCGGCCCTGGACGCGCTGCGGCCCGGCCCGGGCGCGTCCGGCGCGGCGGCACCCGCGGGACTGCCCGTCGCCGGTGGCGCCCGGTGACCACCGTGGCCTCGCTGGCGCCCTTCCTCGGTGGGGCGCTGGCGCTGAGCGGCGTCGCGGTGGCGGCGTCCCGGCGGCGTGAGCTGCTGGTCAGGTGGTGCGCCTGGGCGGTCGGGGTGCCGCTGGTCACGGCCGCGTTCTGGTGGGGCCGCCCCGGTACGGCGGCCATCGCCTGCGCGGTCGGGGTGATCGCGGTGGTGGAGTACGGCGGGCTGGTGCGGCTGGGGCGGGCGGACCGGGCGGTGCTGGCGGGCGCGGTGGTGGGCGTGGTGCTGGCCGCCTGGCTGGCGCCGGGGGAGGTGTTCCGGGTGGCCGCGGCCGGGGCGCTCGCGATCGCCGCGGTGCCGCTCGTGGCCGGTGACGCCGACGACGGTCTGCGCCGGCTCGGTGCCGGGCTGCTGGGGCTGGTGTGGCTGGGTGTGCTGGCCGCGCTGGTGCCGCTCGGGGCGGACGGGCTGGCGCTGTTCGTCGCGGTCTCGGTCGCCGACATCGTGGCGTACTTCGCGGGCCGGAGACTGGGCGGGCCGCGGTTGTCGCCGCTCTCACCGGCCAAGCGGTGGAGCGGGACGCTGGCGGGGGCCGTGGCGGGCCTCGGCACGCTGGCCGTGCTGTCCGCGACCGGCTGGCCGATGGCGGTCGCGGTGGCGGTCGGCGGCCCGGCCGGCGACCTCCTCGAGTCCATGGTCAAGCGGGGTGCGCGGGCGAAGGACGCCGGTGACTGGCTGCCCGGCTCCGGCGGCCTGCTGGACCGCATCGACTCCCTGCTCGTCGCGCTGGCGGTGCTGCTGGTGCTGGGCTGACCCCCGGCCGGGGCCGGCCCGGGGGGCGGACGGAAGCCGGCGCGGGCCCGTGCCGGGGGCCCGGGGGCGGGCCGGGAGGGCCCGCCCGCGCCGGCGGAGGGGGTCACACCGCGTCGGCCAGGACCAGGGAGTGGATGCGGTCCGGGGCGCCGGGGCGGGCGTAGTACCAGCCCTGGGCCGTGTCGCAGCCCAGCTCGCGCAACTGCTCGGCCTGGGCGCCGGTTTCGACGCCCTCCACCGTGACCGCGAGCTCCAGACTGTGCGCCAGGGAGACGATCCCTTCGACGATCTTGAGGTCGACCGGGTCGATCGGGTGCTGCTGCATGCTCTGGGTGAAGGAGCGGTCCAGCTTCAGCACGCTGACCGGGAGCCTGCGCAGGTTGGCCAGGTTCGAGTAGCCCGTGCCGAAGTCGTCCAGCGCTATGTCCACGCCCATGTCGGCCAGCTGCCGCAGCGGCTTGAGCAGGTCCTCGTCGGCGCCGATCAGCGCGGACTCGGTCACCTCCAGGCACAGCGCGCCCGGGTCGAGCCCCGACCGCTCCAGTACGTCGACGGTGTCGGCGACCAGGTTCGGGTGGTGCAGCTGCGTGGGCGACAGGTTGACGTTGATGCGCAGGGGGCCGCCGTCGGCGTGGCTCCGGTTCCAGAACCGTGCCTGGCGCACCGCCTCCTGGAGCACCCAGCGGCCGAGCGGCACGATGAGGCCGGTGTGCTCGGCGAGCGGGATGAACCGGTCCGGGCCGAGCACGCCGTGCTGCGGGTGGCACCAGCGCACCAGCGCCTCCGCGCCGTGCACACTGCCGTCGCCGAGGTGCACCAGCGGCTGGTACTCGATGAAGAACTCGCCCCGGTCCAGTGCCGCGGGCAGCGCGGTGGTCAGGCCGTGCCGGGTGATGGCGCGGGCGTCCGCCTCGGGGTCGGCCCGCTCGAAGCGGTTGCCCCCCGCCGCCTTGGCCCGGTACATGGTGATGTCGGCGCTGCGCAGCACCTCCGCCGGCCCCCGCTCGCCGGCCGGCCCCTCGACGATGCCGACGCTGCCGCGCACGGTCAGCTCGCGGCCGTCCAGCCGGACGGGCGTGGCCAGGGCGCCGAGGATGCGGTGGGCCAGCTCGTCGGCCTGCTGCTCGGTGTCCGTGCCGGTGGTGAGCGCCACGAACTCGTCGCCGCCGAGGCGGGCGACCATCTCCCCCGGCCGGGTCGCGACGCTCTGGAGGCGGTCGGCGACCTCGACGAGCAGCCGGTCGCCGGCCGCGTGGCCGAGGCTGTCGTTGATGGCCTTGAAGCCGTCGAGGTCGAGGTAGCACAGGCCGAAGCGGGTGCCGTCGCCCGAGGACAGCACCTTGTCCAGCCGTTCGAAGAACAGGGTCCGGTTGGGCAGACCGGTCAGCGCGTCGTGCGTCGCCTCGTACCGCAGCCGCAGGTTGAGCAGCCGGCGCTCGGTGGTGTCCTCCATCAGCGCCAGCTGGTACTGGGGGACCCCGTCGGCGTCCCGCAGCAGGGAGACGGTCAGGTTGGTCCACAGGACGGTGCCGTCGCCCCGGTAGAAGGCCTTCTCGACCCGGAAGTCGTCCCGCTCGCCCCGGACCAGCTCGCCGTACAGCTTCCAGACGTGCGGCGCGTCCTCGGGGTGCACCCACTCGCTGACCTTGCGGCCCCGGACGTGGTGCTCCAGGCCGCCGAACATGCGGGTGAGGGCCCCGTTGACCTCCAGGACGTTGCCGTCGAGGTCGGCGATGCCGATGCCGAGGGCGGCGCCCTCGAACACGGCCCGGAAGCGGGCCTCGGTGGCGTGCAGGGCCTGCTCGGCGAAGGTGCGGGCCACGAGCGCCGAGCGGGCGATGGCCTCCTGCTCCACGAGGGTCCGCTCGCGCAGCGCCTGCGCGAAGCCCGCCGCCAGGGCGTGCTGGAGCCGGGCGCAGCGGGCCCGCAGCTCCTCCGGCTCCCCGTCGCCGCCGCAGTACAGCACCAGGTACGAGTCGACCACGCCGAGGCTGCGGCTGAGCGCGTCCGGGTCGGTGCAGTGGGCCGCCACCAGGGCGGCGCCCACGCGGTGCGCGGGCGCCGGGTCGAACGGCCGCCCGTGCAGGGCGTCGCTCAGGTCGCGGGCCAGGGGGAGCAGGTGCCGCTCTATCTCGGGGCGGGTCAGCGACGTGGCCGTGACGGGGAAGACGGCCCGGCTCCAGATGGTCGCGAACCGCTGGAGTCTGTCCTCCAGACCGTCCGGCTCCGCGGCGGAACCGGGGGCCTGCGCCGGCATGTTCACGCCTTGCGCCCCACCCCTGCGAAGCCCGAGAAGGCGTATGGATCCTCCTGGTCGACCGGATTCTCCGGCCGCCACTCCGGCATCTTGACGAGCCCCGGATCCACCAGCGCGAACCCGTCGAAGAAGCGCGCGATCTCCGCGCGCGTCCGCATCACCAGAGGGTTGCGGATGTCGCGGTAGACGCCCACCGCGCCGCCCACCCGCTCCTGCGGCAGCGGCATGCCCTCGTACGCCGCGTGGCTGATGATCAGCAGGCTGCCGGGCGCCAGGGCGTCGCGCAGCTCGGCGACGGCGCGGTGCGGCTCGTCCGCGTCCTCCACGAAGTGCAGGACGGACACCAGCAGCAGCGCCACGGGGCGGTCCGGGTCGAGGAGCCGGCCCGCCTCGGGCGAGTCCAGTATGTCCTGCGGCTTGCGCAGGTCGGCGGCGACGACGCCGGCGTTCTCGTTGCCCTCCAGGACCGCCCGGCTGTGGGCGACGGCGACCGGGTCGTGGTCGACGTACAGGACGCGGGCGGCGGGGTCGGCGGACTGGGCCACTTCGTGGACGTTGCCGAAGGTGGGGATGCCGGAGCCGATGTCGAGGAACTGGGTGATGCCCTCGTCCACCGCGTACCGGACCGCCCGGCGCATGAAGGCGCGGTTGGCCTGCATGACTTTGGGAAGTCCCGGCACGAATTCCATGGCCTTGCGGGCCGCTTCCCGGTCCACTTCGAAGTTGTGCGAGCCGCCCAGGTAGTAGTCGTAAATGCGGGACACGCTCGGCACCGAAATATCGATGCCCGGCGGGGCCCAGGCGGGACGCTCCATCGATGTCTCCAACAAGTCGCCACGGGATGCGGCCGTGTTCATGGCCAGTGTTCGAGCCGAGGCTACTGATCGCCCGCCTGGAGAGCGAGGGGAAACGGAAATTATCGATCCGTTCTTGGTCACACGTCCCGGTCATCGGACCCCGGCACGTGCGGTGTTCCCGACCGTTCGACGGGCCCCGTGCACGGTACCGCCCCGGCGGGTGCGCGGGGACGCGTACGACCGGCCCGCCGGCCACGCGGGGGGCGTGGGACGGCGGGCCGGCGAGGGGTCCGGGCCGGCTGGGCCGGACCCCGGGTCGGGACGCGCGTGGGGACTCTACTTGGGCGCCCCGACCATCTTTCCGGCCGGCGAGATGGCGTACCAGGTACCGCCGACGCCCTGGCCGTTGGTGTCACCGGGCTTCTTGTCGCCCGCGAAGGTGTACAGCGGCCAGCAGTCGATGGTCTGCTGCTTGATGCCGTCGGGGCGGTCGAAGGTGACGTAGCCCTTGAGGGAGATGCCCTCGGTGTCGTTCTTCTCGACGGGCGCGACGACCGGCCACTTCTCCAGGCACTCGCCGGTGCAGGCGGTCTTCATGGGCCACGCCGAGTCCTTCTCGAAGCGGTAGACCGTCATGCCGTTCTTGTCGACGACGATCTCGCCGAGCTTGGGGTCCTTGCGGACGGACAGGCCCGCCAGGTCGGCCGCCGAGCCTCCGCCCTCGCCGCCCTGGTCCTCGGCCGCCCCCTCGTCACCGGCACCCTCGTCGTCAGCGGCCCCCTCGTCGCCGCCGCCCGACAGGGCCGCCTTCTTGCCGTCGGGGGCGGCCGCGAACCAGGTGCCGCCGACACCCTGGCCCTTGACGTCGCCCGGCTTGCTGTCCTTGATGTACCGGTACATCGGCCAGCCGTCGATGGTCAGTTGCTTGGTGCCGTCGGCGCGGGTGATCTCCCCCATCAGGGAGGCGTCCACCCCGGCCGGGGGCTTGGCGCCGTCGGCGGCCACCACGGGCCAGGCCTTCGCGCAGTCGCCCTCGCAGTTGGACTTGGGCGGGTTCGGCGTGTCCTTGTCGAAGCGGTAGAGCGTGAGGCCCTCGCTGTCGGTGACGACCTTGCCGAGTTCCTTGCTGTCCCACACGGCGAGCTGGCCGGCCGGCTTGGCGGCCGCCGCCTGCCCCCCGGAACCCGCGCCGGAGCCGTATCCGGAACCGGAGCCGTATCCGGCGCCGTTCTCGGCGGGCGCACCCGCCGGTGCGGCGGCGCCGACCGAGCCGGCGGGGGCCTGGTCACCCTTCTCCTGACCGCACGCCGTCGTCAGCGCGAGCACGGCCGCCGCGGACAGCGCGAGCGAGGCGTTCCGCCAGGTCTTCATGTCAACTCCCGTGAGTATCGAGGTAGTTTGGCGACGCCAGGTGCGCCGTTCATGGCCCTATGTACGGGTGGCGGGGCGCCGCGCGTTCAACGCGCCGGAAAATTTCTCCCGCGGGCGGGTAACGGCACCGGCCGGAAAACCCCTCCATCAGGGGAATTGCGATGCTTCGGAGCACCTCCGGGCCGTTGAACGATCATGCTCTTGCGCGTGTACGGAACCCTCGCCGCCCGGCTCCTGTCGGCCGCCGCCCTCGGCTGGCTGCTGGCCGTCCCGCTGCCCGCGGCGGCGGACGCCTGCGCCGTCGCCCACGTCGGACCGGGTACGTCCGCCCCGGTGGTCTCCGGGGCGGGCGGTGACACCTGCTCGCCGAGTCCCACCCCGACGCCGGCGCCCCCTCCCCCACCGGAGCCCG
>NZ_LWBU01000384.1 GCF_001646665.1 Streptomyces noursei
CATCGTCCTTCCCCCTCCTCAGAGCTCTTGATACCGGCGGGGGTGTGCGGCCTGCGCATCCCCAAAGGCCCGGACGGCCGCACGGCAGCCATCAGCCCGCTGACTAGCCCGACCACGGCCGCCACCCGCCCGCGCACGGCAGGCCGCCTTCAGCGGTCGCCAGCGGTGCCCCGGCCGACCGCGCCCTACCGCCCCTGGGCAGCCACTGCGGATGGACAGGCCGGCCCGGGGCAGCGCCGCCGTCCCTGCGCATCAGGCGGCACTGAACTGGTGAGCAGGCCCGTCGCGCCACTCCACCCACCGCGGGCCGTCCAGGACGGCGTCGGGTTCGGTGATACCGGCGCCCTCGAGGAAGACGACCAGGTCGTGGTCGCTGTAGGCGGTGCCGAGGATCTCGTCCTGGCCGTGCCGGTGCACGGTGACTCGCCGGCCGCCCGAACGGGAGGGCCGGTGCACGACGATCGGCGCGCTGCTCACGCCTCCCAGCGTGCCCCGGGCCGGGCGGATGGGCGAGTCAGCCGGCGACGGTCAGGGCGCGACGCCGGTGTCGAGGCGCAGCGGGAGCGGCTGGGCGCGCTCGGCGTCACGGCCCCGGAACCGGCCCCCGCGGCGAAGGCCAGCGGCGGCCGGGCAACCGCGTAGGAGCGGGGTGTCGCGGCGGCCCGCGCGGACGGTCGCCAGCTGGCTGAAGACGTGGGCGGACGAGGGCGTCGTGGTGCGGGTCAGCGAGGGCACCAAGACCCGTTTCGTCCACCACCGCCACACCTTTGGCAGCACCACCGACTGGGTCGCGCCCGGGCGAGTGGCGTCAGGCGATGGTGATGCTGGCAAGGATGCTTTGGAGCCGGCGGATCGCCTCTTCGGCTTCCACGTATTCCTCAAGGGACGGCGGGACGGCGCCGAAGGTGGCGCCGTCCTCAGCAGGCATCGCACGCCAGTGCAGGACCGGCGAAAGGGCTGTGGCAGCGGCGCCGAGGAACCAGGCAAGGCGCCCGTGGACGTGGGCCAGGGCGATGGCCACAGCAGCGAGCGCTTCCCGCAGGTGCTCCAGCCGTTCGACCTCGGGCAAGCTCTGCTGGGTCTCCGGGTTGCCCACGGCGGCGAACAGATCGGCAGCGGCCTTCGCCGCGACGGTACGGTCGTCGAACGACAGGACCCACACGTGATCGCGGATCAGCCGTTCCGCTTCCTTCACCAATTCTTCGATCTCTGCCCCGATGTTCTCCACGAGCGCCATCCTATGCCCGTTTTCGATCATCAACGGATCCCCCATGAGCACCGGACACCCCAGCGGGATCTATCGGACGAGTCCGCCGTCTGCGAGGAGCGACCCGGCGTAGGGCCGACTCCGATACCCCCTCCGCCGGGTGATCACTCGCCTAATGCGCGCGGCGGCCGCGCTCAGGGGTCGGAGCCGCCACGGAGCGGGCGCGGGTAGGGCGTGCATCCGAGGCCAGCACCGCCCTGGGAAGCGCGCGAGAGCAGATCACTCGCCTGAGGGGCGCAGCGCCGTCACGGGGACGGGATGCGCCGCAGTAGCCGGCCCCGGCCCTAGCTCGCTCTCCACACGGCCGCACCCAACAGCTCCACGCCGCTTTGAAGGGGTCCCACCAGCGCCCCGACGGCGCGAGCCTCACCGCGGAACCCCTTGGCCGTGCCCTACCGCGGCAGCATCCTGGTTGGGACAAGAATGTAGGTGGCGAGTCCCGCCCCAAGGTTTCCGCACTGGTTGGCCGGGTTGCTCACAGGGATGGCGGCGGCCAGGCCGGTGGCGCTGCCACTTCCCGCGGCGGTGGCCGCCTGCGGCCCGGGCCCGGTCGCATTACGGCACAAGTTGTTGAATGCTGCATTACCCGCACCGATGATCGAGGTGGCGGCGCGCTACCGGCGCAGCCGACAACCATCCCTGCCGAGAGCGCGACGGCTGCGGCAGTTGAACCCTTCCTCACATGGACACCTTTCCTGGGCTGGCTTCAGACACTCAACTGCCCCCGGTCCAGCCAGGACACGGATCGGTCGCCCCCTCCGCCTGGTGCGTGTCCAACGGCTCCCCGGCACGGGCGAAGCGCCACACCGGGCTGGTGCGAGCCCCTACGCGTCTGCCGGAATGCGCCGGAGTAGCCGGCCCTGTAGCTCGCTCGCCCACACGGCCACGTCTGGCAGCTCCGCGCCGTCTTGGAGGTAGCCGAGGAGCGCCACGACGGCGCGCGCCTCACCAGCGGTGAGCAGCGGCAGCCGGTCGCCCGGCTCGTCCATCACAAGGTCAAGGTCGTCTTCACCAGGGCCAACCGATCCAGGGTGGGAGCGGGTCTCGCCGCGGCGGATGCGTCCGTTGAACTGGTCTACACGGAAGGCACCCTGCGTGGTCTTCGCAAGGAACGCCAAGGGGTCGAATCTGTCGACCGTTGGGGCGGTGAGGTGCCGAAAGGTCCTATTGGCTCCGCCACTCGGCTCTCGTTTGCGGGGTACTGGCCCGGCTACCACGCCACCGGCGGCTTCCCCGGCGCCGGGCCCGCCCCTTGCCGTATCAGCTCCGCCACGTCATCCGAGTCCAGATGGTCAGCACGGATCGTCACACCAATACAACTAGGAGCTGTCCGGTCGATCACGTGGAGGTGGAGGAAAATGGCGGGACGGGGGTTGCTGGCCCCTGGTAGAACATGGATCGATGGGTATTCAGGAACGTGACCGCAAGGTGTACCGGCCTCTGCGGCGGGCTGGCCTTGAGGTGATCCCCAACGCTGTGCCAGCGGGCACGATGCCGTTCGTCCTCGGATACGGTGCGGAGGACCTGGCCGGAGGCTTCTCGCACCGATACGACACCTCGCGGCTGGTCGAGCGGCTCAATGCGGACTGGTACGACCTGGCGCTCTCCTTGGGCCTTTTCGACTACCGGCGCGAGTTTCTCGTGCAGCTTCCGCAGGGCACCCGTTCGCATCGGGCCACTCTGCAGCACCTGCACAGCGGCAACACTGCACCGGCGCTCTGGACCCGGGTCCGGCTGCTGGATCGCTGGGACATCATGGGCCGAGGCGCGGCATCGGCGTTCCTGGGCGTGCACTCGGGCCACCCGGGCTTCGGCATGATGGCTCTGGACGGCAGCGTGTACGTCGCAGCCTCGACGGGCGAGACCGGCATCGACGTGCTCGTGGTGCATCACCCGGACCGCTCACAGAACGTCCTGCGGCACCTGGAGTGGATCACGCGTTACGACAGCCCCTACGTCAACCGCGAGTTCAAGGAGCGGATCGCCGTCTGGCTCGTCGGCCGTGCAGGGGGTCTTCCGGGTCGCTGACGACGAGGTCCCGGACGGGCTGACTGATCATGTGCGGAGCCAGATGACGAGGGCGGCCGCGGTGACGGTGCCGAGGAAGACGTATCCGCGCTTGTCGTAACGGGTCGCGACGGCGCGGGAGTTCTTCAGCTTGTTGATGGCCCTCTCCACGGTGTTGCGCTTCTTGTACCGCTCTTCGTCGAAGCCCGGTGGCTGGCCACCTCGCGATCCTTTCCGCAGGCGGGCGGCCTGACTGTCGGCTTTCTCCGGGATCGTGTGTCGGATGCCGCGCCGCCGCAGGTACTGACGGCAAGGGCCGTTGCTGTAAGCCTTGTCGGCCGCGACGCTGTCGGGCTTCTTGCGGGGTCTGCCCAGTCCGAGGCGGGGGACCCGGATCTTTTCCAGCACCGGAACGAACTGGGTGCAGTCGGCTCGCTGCCCGGGTGTGACGATCAAGGACAGCGGGCGACAGTAGCCGTCCGCGCTCAGGTGGATGTTGCTGGTGAAGCCGCCGCGTGAGCGGCCCAGGCCCTCGCCTCCCGCACCACCTCCACCAGCCGGCCGACGAGGCTCTGCCACGGACTTTCGCGCTGGTGTTCCAGCGCCTTCTCCCCCTTTGAGGCAGTGAGAGCCGGCGGCGCTCCGGCCCACATCTTCGCGCTGCCGTACGAGCGACTGCCCGACATCCGCGCCCTGGCGGCCCCTGCAGGCCCGTGCTGCCTCTCCGCCGAACTCAGCGACCACCGGTTGGCCGCGCCCTTGGTCCGGCCCTGCCCCGTCGTGTGGTGCTCCGCCTCGAGATCCACTTTCGTACGGTTTTTGTATGTTGAAGGTACGTCCTTCGTGCGCCTTTGTACGCGGATGGCGGTGGTGGTGACGGTTGCGAACCGGGCTGGGCCGGTGTGAACGTAGCCCCTCCGGCGCGGCGGCCGGCCGTACGCCGACCTGGTCCAGGACGTCGCGGGTCAAACCTCGAGGTAGGCGACGACGACCACGGCCCGAAGGGCGGTCACCCAGTACAGAAGGCGCACACGCTCGACTTCATCGGCGTACTGGCGTCGGCGCGGGTCTTGGCCGCGTACGCACGGACCGCGTCGGCGGCCGCGGGCTCCAGCTGCCGGGCGGAGGTGTCGGCGGGGAAGTCACCTCTACCGACTATCTGGACCCGCGCACGGGTTCCTTCCCGGGCGCAGGTTCGCATTTATACAAGCCGTACGGTGAGCGCTACAGCAGTCTGTTGCCCTACAAACCGGGCGTTGAGGTTTGCCGAAGTCCGTACGCGCCGCTATTGGCGGGTGTCCTTGATTTCCTGAGGGGACGATAAGGCGGCCGATACAGCAAAGAAGGGATCAACAGCATGAACAATCGTGCCCTTGCCGTTGTGGGCCGGACTCGTCAGCACGCTGCTCTTCATCGGCCAGACGGCCGCGCACGCCGAAGCGATTCGCTGTTACACCAGCCCGTCCTACCTTGGGCATGCTGTGCTGGACATGACCCAGGACCTCTTCTACGTCGAAGACGGCGATGCAGACGCACGGCGGGTTGTTGCGAGTGCCTACAACTCCGCTGGCACTCGCCTGGCCTATGCCTATGACGCCAACGGCGCCGACAACGGTCCCGGAGCGGGTGTCTATGTTGACGCGTCGCGCGTCTACAGGGTCACGACGTGCACACAGCGGGGCACGGACATCACGACCCGTGCCAACTGCTGGAACACCTACTTCTGAGTGCCTCGCCAGGTGGCTTCGTTCACCTCCAGCAGCGTTTGTGGGGCAGTTAGCGGCTCTCGGGAGTGTCGGGCATGTTCATCAGGAACGAGGGGATCAACGTGCAACGGAAGAAAGATCAGAGGACTTCGCGTAGCTGGGCGCTCGTCGTGACCAGTGGGGCGCTGGCACTGGCAGGGGTATGCGCCTCCGCGGGCACCGCTCAGGCGGCCACCGGGTGGAACGCGACCGGTACCGGAGCCGATGTGGTGGGGGCCTGGGCACATGGCGAGTTCTGGTACGGCGGCACAGCGTCCGACACTGGCTACGCGAAGGTGACGATCACCGACTCGCAGCCGGACGGCGCCAGCGGTCGCCTCTACTTCCGCTGGCGCTGGGCGGTGGGAGGCACCAGCGGCGCGTACGGGCCGCTCACCGCCTCCGGCTACCAGAACGAGAAGACGCAGACGTACTCCTACGTCCGCCAGGGCCTCGACTCGTGGGACCCGTTCGAGGTGAAGGAGTGCCGAGTCGACGACGGAGTGGAAGTCGACTGCGGCGACTGGGACGTTCCGGAGCCCTTCAACAGCCACTGAACGTTCTGTCTGGCCCCGTGGCCACCGGCATAACCCCACTTCTGCCGGTGGCCCAGGTCAGGGCCACCGCTTCGGTGGCCTGAGCGCCCCTCAGCGGTGGTGTGCGAGCCGGGCGAGGAAGCGTGGGAGAACAAGCTCGCCACGCTGCGCTCATACCGGCGGGCGACCGGGCACCTCGCACCGCGGCAGGACGCCGTCTGGGACGACCCGGCCGACGGCAGCCCCGTGCCGATCGGTCAGCACATGGCAAACCTCCGCAGGAAAGGCGGCCTCGGAAAGGACCCGGAGCGGGCCCGCGAGCGTCGCTGAGCCAGGCGGAGCAAAGGCCCTTCAGGGGCCGCGGGCGGCCGGTGGGGGCAGTCGCTCCGGGCGCGCTGAGCGAGGACCGGGCCGCGCAGCTCGCGGAAATCGATCCGGACTGGTGCCCAGCCTGGCCGATCGACTGGCAGCGGCACTACGCGGGCATGCGGGCGCTGGTGGGTCGACGGCGCGGTGCGGCGGTCGATGAGATCACCCCGGAATGACCGTGCACGGCTCGGACCGGGCGGTGTGGTGGTGCACGCCTAGGGCCCCTGCGAACAAACCGGTGTGCTGACGGCCGCCCGGCGGATCCGTACGGGCCTCAGGACATGCTGCCCCGGCACACCGTCCCCACGGCCGGGGTGCGGCCCGTGCGGAGGTATTTGTCGACCGCCTCCGTGACGCAGCGGTTCTGCGGGTATGTGCCGTGGCCCTCCTCCTCGGCCGTCAGGAGCACGCCGACACCGTCGCCCAGGGCGCGTGCCATGTGGCGGGCGCCGGGATATGGGGTAGTCGGGTCGCCGGTGCCGCCGACCACCAGGACGGGGGCCGCGCCGTCGGCGTTCACCTGGGGCGTGGCGCGCTCGCCGTCGAACGGCCAGTCGTAACAGAGGTAGACGCCGGTGGACCAGGCCGCGCCGAAGACAGGTGAGGCGGCTTTGATGCGGGCCTCGTCCCTGTCGAGGCGTTCGAAGCCAGGGCGCAGGTTGGAGTCCGCGCAGGTGATCGCGGTCTGGGCGGCGCGGCTGCTGTCGCGCGGGGTCGCTGCGCGGTCAGCGGAGCCGATGTCGTCCGAGCCCTTGCTCAGCGGACCGCCGTCGTTGTGGTCGATGAGCGCGGTAAGGGCCTTGGCGAGCGGCGACCAGCCGTCTGTGCCGAGGTCGAGATGGTCGCTGACGGTGTGCGCGAGGTCGTCGGCGTCGAGGTTCCTTCCGCCGCCGGCCGGGGCGGGCGTCTTCTCCAGGCGGTCGGCCAGGCGCGCCATGCGTCGCGCGGCCTCCTCGGGCCCATCGCCGGTCGGGCAGTGGCGGATACGGGCCGCGCAGTGCGCAGCGAACCGGTCGAACGCCGCCTGGACCGCCTTGACCTGCGACACCTGCTCCTCGTTGAGGTCCTCGGTCGGATCGACGGACGCTTCGAGGACGAGCCGTCCGACGTGCGACGGGTACAGGTGGGCGTAGACCGCGCCGAGCGCCGTTCCGTACGAGACGCCGAAGTAGTGCAGCCGCTCGTCGCCGAGGAGGTAGCGCATCAGGTCGAGGTCGCGCGCGGTGTGCGAGGTGCCGATGTACGGGAGGAGCGCCCCGGAATGCTCGGCGCAGGCGTCGGCCCCGTCGTAGCCGGTGTCGTCCGCGGTCTTGCCGCAGCGCACGGGGATGGTTGCGCCAACGCCGCGCGGGTCGAAGGAGACCAGGTCGTAGCGGTCGAGGAGCGGCTTGTACTGGTTGAGTCGTTCGGGCAATCCGCTCACGCCGGACACGCCCGGGCCGCCGAAGTTGAGGACGAGTGAGCCGATGCGCCGGGCGTTCGGGCCGGTGGCCTTACGGCGGATCAGGGCGACGTCAATCGTCCTGCCATCTGGTTTCCGGTAGTCGAGGGGGGCCTTCATGGCGGCGCAGTCGTAGCCCGTGCGCGCGGTGGGCGGCGAGGTGCAGCGGGACCAGTGGAGGTGCTGGCCGGTGGTGAGCGCGGTGGGCAGACCGGCGGGCGGGTTGTTCGCGGTGAACTCCGTACGCGGCTCCGCACTCCGGCCGGGAGCGTCGTGCTGGAGCCAGGCGCCGACGGCCCCAATCGCGGCGAGGACGACTCCGGCGATAATCCGCGCACCGACCGAAAGGCCGGGTCTGCGGCTTCGTATCGGATGTGCGTCACTCATCGAAATCCCCGCGCTCCCGCCCCTGGACGCCCGCCCCGTGCCCGCATGCCCGTGTCCGTGATCGTCCGATCGTCGAATGAGTGGAGAGTACAAGCCGTCTCGGACAGCAGCTCAGCTCCTGGCGTCACGGATACCCAACCCGGTGAACGTATGCGGTCACAGCACAAGTGATCACCCCGCAGTCGCTGCTCCGGACATCGAAGCACACGACGACCTGTTGGGGTCAGCCTGCCTCTCAGCCGTGTCGGCCAAGGACGCCGTCGCGGACTCAGGCACCGCCCCGGCGGAGCCCAGCCACCGCCCACTTGGCCCGCGTGGACAGACCGCTGAGGGTCTTTGCCGACTCCGCGCCGATCCGGTCCAGCAGATACCTCCCGTGCGCCATCGTCGTACGTGCGAGGTCCGCGTCACCCGCCTCGACGGCGGCCAGTACCAGCTCCAGGTGCTGCTCGGTGATCAACCGGCCGAGCCCCCTGCGGTGCCACTGGGCGACCGTGTCGTCCGGCGCGCCGCCCTCCACGCCGACCGCCGTCCGCGCCCGGTGCAACGCACGCGCGGCGGCCGCGAGGTCGCCCCTGCCGCGCTCCACCCGGGCGAGGACGTACGCCTCCGACGCGCGGTCCCATGCCGAGTCCTGGAGCGAGAGCAGGTAGACCTGGGCACGGGCCGCCTGCGCGTGGTCACCGACACGCTCCAGGGCACGGCTCAGCTTCCTCAGCCGCCCGGCGTCCGGGCCCGTGTCGTCCAGCAGACGGATGAGGGCGGCCCGGGCATGTTCGATCCGGCCCTGCCGGCGGGCCAGCTCAACCCAGGTGAACGGGCTCTGCGCGGCCGGGCCGAACCGCTCGGCCTCCTGGACACGCGCCCAATCGACAGCTCCGCCGCCACCGCCGGTCGCTGCGGACGTCGCCGAACGCAGCAGCTGAGCGTCCTCGTCGCGCCCGTACGACGCCACCAGCACCGCCGCGAGCCACCGCGTCTCGTATCCCTCCGCACCGACGGCCTCCTCCCGCTCGGGGACCTCCCGTCCCACAACCTCCCGCTCCAGCAGGAAACGGAGCAGCGGCAGATCGTCGTCGCGCCGGTCCTCGTACGCCGCCCACAGCACCCCTGCCCGCAGCACCGCGTCCCCGGCCGCCGCGTCGCGCGCGCCGGGGGCACCGGCCCGCACGCGTCCCAGCGCCTCGCGACCGGGGCCCAGAACGATGTCGCGCAGGGACAGGTGGTAGGACTCGTCGAGCCGGTACGCGCAGAGGTCGCGCGCGTTGAGCAGGACATGGTGCGGATCGGTGCGCCCGGCCGCGGACTCCGCCATGGCGAACAGCTCGACCAGGGGCCTTCGCGGCAGACCGAGACCGCTGAGCAACGCCTCCCGCTGCGCGTCCAGTTCGGGCGCGAACTCCTCGCGCGCCTCGTCGTCGGAGGCACGCACCGCCGCGATCATGCCATCCTCGTCCAGGTCGGTGGTGAGGCCCTCGCACCAATCGGGCAGCCGGACGAGCATCTCCAGCGCCTCGCCGACGCCGTCGGCCATCAGCACGGCCTCGCCCTCGGAGGAGGCGTGGAGGACGGCTGCGCACGCGCACAGGAAGTACGTCCCCCCGGTGTCGTCACCCGCTATCGGCTCCAGCGGCGCACCGGACGCCAGCCGCACGTCCTCGACGTGGTACACCCGTTCCACGTCGAAGTTGAACGGGAAGGCCGCCAGTTCGGCCAGGTCGGGTCGGGTGCGCAGCAGGTGCAGAACGGGGTCGGTCATGCGACCGAACCCTAGCCACCCCGGAGTCCCGGGCCGCGCGTGCGGGTAGACGACGACTGTCCCATAGTCCGAGGTATGGACGCGCGCGAAAGGGCGCTCCGACAGGCACACGGCCACGCCCTCGGCTGGCTGGCCGCCCTGCCCGACCGCCAGGTCCCCCACCCGCGCCTGGGTCGACGAGATCGTGCGCGCGCTCGGCGCCGACCTGCCCGAGGACCCGAGCGCCCCCACCGACGTCGTCGACCTCCTGGTCACGGCCTGAGAGCCGGGGCTCACCGCCTTCCCGGCGGACGCTTCTACGGCCTCGTCGTCGGTGGCACCGAACCGGCCGCACCCGCCACGGACTGGCTGGTCAGCGCCTGGGGGCAGAACTGCGTGATGCGCACCCTCTCGCCCGCGTACGCGGCGGCGGAGGACATCGCCGGCGCCTGGCTGCTTGACCTGCTCGGCCTGCCCCCGGACAGCGCGGTCGGCTTCACCGCCACGACGGCGAACTGCACCTGCCTCGCCGCCGGGCGCGACACCGCGCTGCGGCGGGCCGGCCGGGACCACTTCTGCGACGGACTGGCGGATACGCACGGATGAGTGGCGTACCAGGACGTCCCACGTCTTCAGCACCGTTGTAACGTTGTCCGCAAACGATCGGGGGGATTCAGTGACGAGGTCCTTGCACTTCGGCTGGGAGCTGAGCGGCTCCGGCTGGGCGACGTGCAGGATCTGGGACGGCTCGACGAAGCATCGGGACATCGTCAGCTACGGCACAAACGCGCTCGCCGACTTGTTGAAAGGCGTGACGGGCCTCTACGGCCCCCTTGGCATCCAGCGGTTCTCGTTCGACCTCGAGCCGGCAGAGGCGCGGTGGATTCTTCGTCGCCGAAACAACGACGTGCACATCACGATCCGTCGCTTCCCGGACATGTCGACCAGCTTTGACGCACCGGACGGGAAGGGCGCCCTCGTGTGGACGTCCACACGTCCTCGCACATCCCTGGCACATGCGGTCCTGATGGCTGCCGAGAAGGTGCGGCGAACCCACGGCGAGGACGGCTACCTCCAGAAGTGGCAGCTGCACGCCTTCCCCACCACCGAACTGGAAACCCTTCGTCACCTGCACCTGGCAGCAGATGACTGCGCTCTCCAACACTGAACCAACGGTGCCTCACCGCGCAGACAGAAGCTAAGCCAGAAGATGCCAGCAGCGACGGCATACGGCATCTCTGCGGGGGAAGCAGCGCGGGAGGCCGGGCTGCGCCCGCCGGGTACAGCCGCACCACCCGGGCCCCGGCGGGACCAGGTGGTGCGGTAGCCGGTGCCGCCTCGTACGCTGCCGCCATGACTGAGATCCACACCCCGACGCCCCGTGACGCCTTCGACCTGCTCATGGCCGGCAACCAGCGCTTCGTCGCCGGTACCGCCGAGCATCCGAACCAGGACGCCGCCCGCCGCAGCGAGACCGCACCGTCCCAGCAACCGTTCGCTGTGCTGTTCGGCTGCTCCGACTCCCGGCTGGCCGCCGAGATCATCTTCGACCGTGGCCTGGGCGATCTGTTCGTGGTCCGCACTGCCGGCCACGTCGCCGGCACCGAAGTGCTCGGCTCGATCGAGTTCGGCGTGAGCGTTCTGGGCGCGCCGCTGGTCGTCGTCCTCGGCCACGACTCGTGCGGCGCCGTCGCCGCGGCCTGCTCCGCCCTCAGGGACGGACGGACTCCGAGCGGATTCGTCCGCGACGTCGTCGAGCGCGTCACCCCCAGTGTGCTGGCCGCCCGCGCCGCCGGCCGTGAGAGCGCCGAGGAAATCCTCGCCGAGCACATCGAACACACCGTGGACCTGCTCCTGGAGCGCTCTCGTGTACTGGCCGACGCGGTGACCGAAGGCCGGACAGCCGTGGTCGGGCTGTCCTACCGGCTGGCCGACGGCAGCGCCCGGCTCGTTGCCACCCGCGGCCTCGACGCGGCAGCCACCGCCGCCCTCTGACCCGCCCCGCGGGGGTCCTCCGAAGCCAAGGCACGGGACCCCGCGGCCCGGCCCAGCCGGTTGACGATCCCCAGCCCCAGCCCCTCCGTCAGCAGGGAGGCGACGATGAGGTCGCACCCCTGCTGATCGAGTCCGCGCAACGACCCCTACAGCCCCCGGGCGTAAGCCGTTGTGCTCAGCGCCTCCAGCCACCTGCCGTCCAAGGAAGCCGACGACACCCACACGACCGCCGGCTCGGCCGGCGCCGATCCGCGGCTGCGCACTGCGCGCGGACGCGGCGGAGCGGATCATCGTCCCGGTCACCGGCCCGCGCGGCATCGACCCGGAGCCATGCGACGGATCCTTCGCCCTAAAGGCCCTCGGGCAGCTCCCCCGTGACCACCCTGCGCGGCCGGGCGCAGTCCGGCCGGAGGCGGTGGACAGAATCGCCCGCACGGTCATCGTCTTCGTCCGGCAGGTCCTCACTGCGGTACGCACCAGCGCGGAGTTCACTCGATGGCGTCCACTGCGGTGGGGCCCGTCGAGCAAGCTTCAGTCGATGAACTCCACTCGGTGCTGACGTGGCCGGTTGGTACCACGAGTGGCTCCCCGGAAAACACCGAAGGCAAGGAGAGAGATCTCCTTGCCTCTCCCAAGGTATAGCGCATCGGGGGGCTTGCGGCAAGGCCCCTGCCAGGGCGCAGAATCGTCGGCCGAGACCACAACCTGCGGAAACGGGGACACGAGGTGCGTGTGTTGGATATGAGGACCTGCTCGGCCGGCTGTTCGGCAGCGCTGAAGACGCTGCCGACCCGAGCGGCAGACGCAGGACGACGGAGCCCGGCCGCCTCGGGGGTGTCGCGATGAGTGAGCAGTTCGTGCGGGACCTTCAGGAGGTCGACGAGACACAGGTCGCGGGCGTCGGCGGCAAGGGCGCGCACCTGGGCGTGCTGTCGCGGATCGAAGGCGTCAGCGTGCCAGGCGGCTTCTGCGTGACGACTGACGCCTTCCGGCGGATCGTGGCGGAAGCGCCGTCGATCGGGGACCGCCTCGATCAGCTGTCACTGCTGCATCCCGACGACCAAGGGGCGGTCCGGAGTCTCAGCGCGCAGATCCGCCGGGCCATCGAAGAGTTCACCATTCCGGGCGATCTCGCGACGGCGATCACCCGCGCGCTCGCCCGGGTCGGCGAACAGGCGGCCTACGCAGTGCGGTCCAGCGCGACGGCGGAAGACCTGCCGACGGCGTCCTTCGCCGGCCAGCAGGACACGTACCTGAACGTCGTCGGGCCGGAGGCGATTCTCCGGCACGTCAGCCGGTGCTGGGCCTCACTGTTCACCGAGCGGGCCGTGACCTACCGCCGGCGCAACGGCATCGATCACCGCGCGGTCCACATGGCCGTGGTCGTACAGCGGATGGTGTTCTCCCAGGCGGCCGGCATCCTGTTCACGGCTGATCCGGTCTCGGGCAACCGGAAGGTCGCCACCGTCGACGCCGGCTTCGGGCTGGGCGAGGCCTTGGTCTCCGGCCTGGTGAACCCGGATGTCTACAAGGTGCGGGACGGCCGGATCGTCGCAAGGACGATCGCCGCCAAGGAGCGTGCCGTGCACGCACTGCCGAACGGCGGCACGCGGACCAGGGCGATCGACGCTCGGCAGCAGGAGCAGCCGGCGCTGACCGACGAACAGGTCGTACGGCTGGTACAGCTCGGGCGCCGGATCGAGGAGCACTTCGGCAGCCCGCAGGACATCGAGTGGTGCCTGGCCGGTGACGGCTTTTGGATCGTGCAGAGCCGGCCGATCACGACGCTGTTCCCCATCCCCGAGACCGACGACGAGGCGAATCACGTCTACGTCTCCGTCGGACATCAGCAGATGATGACCGACCCCATGAAGCCCCTGGGGCTGTCCCTGTGGAAGCTGACGGCTATGGCGCCGATGCACGACGCGGGCGGGAGGCTCTTCGTCGACGCCACCCGCGCGCTGTCCTCGCCCGCGAGCCGCGCCGGCCTCATGGACCTCGTGGGGAGGTCCGATCCGTTGACCAGGGACGCACTGGAGACGGTCCTCGACCGGGACGACTTCGTCCCCTCCTTCCCGGACCCCGAGCCCGGCGGCCGTCCCGTCGGCGGCGCGCCCACCCCGATCGAAACCGACGCGGCCGTCGTCACCCGGCTGATCGAGCGCAGCGAGAAGTCCGTCGTCACTCTGCGGCGTGACATCGCCGGGAAGTGCGGACCGGCGTTGTTCGACTTCCTGCTGCAGGCCTTCGAGGAGCACAAACGGGTCCTCACCGATCCGCTGAGCCTTCAGGCGATCATGGCGGGCATGGAGTCCACGTGGTGGCTCAACGACAAACTGTACGAGTGGCTGGGCGAGAAGAACGCGGCCGACACCCTCACGCTGTCCGCGCCTGACAACATCACCTCGCAGATGGGATTGGAGCTGCTCGACGTCGCGGACGTGATCCGTCCCCATCCGGAGGTGGTGGAGTTCCTGCAGACCGTCGAAGATGACGACTTCCTCGACGAGTTGGCGAGGTTCGCGGGCGGGCCCGAAGCGCGCGACGCCATCGAGGCCTATCTCGACCGGTACGGCATGCGCTGCGTCGGAGAGATCGACATCACGAGGCCCCGCTGGCGCGAACGCCCCAGCACGCTCGTGCCCGCGATCCTCGACAACGTCAGGAACTTCGAGCCGGGCGCGGCCGAGCGGCGCTTCGAGGAAGGCCGGCAGAAGGCGCTGAAGAAGGAACAGGAGGTGCTGACCCGCCTGCGGGCCCTGCCCGACGGGGAGAGCAAAGCGGACGAGACCAAGAAGATGATCGACCGGGTCCGGACCTTCATCGGCTACCGGGAGTACCCCAAGTACGGCATCATCAGCCGCTACTTCGTCTACAAGCAGGCCTTGATGGCAGAGGCCCGGTGTCTCGTGCGGGCCGGCGTGCTCGGCGACGAGGAGGACATCTTCTACCTCACCTTCCAGGAGCTCCACGACCTCGTGCGGTCCAAGCGGGTCGACGGCCGGCTCATCCAGCGGCGCAAGGAGGCGTTCCGGTCGTACCACGCGCTCAGGCCGCCCCGCGTCCTCACCTCGGAGGGCGAGACCGTCAACGGCACCTACCGACGCGACGACGCGCCGGCCGGTGCCCTGGTCGGCCTGCCGGTTTCCGGCGGGACCATCGAGGGGCGGGCCCGCGTCGTCCTGGACATGGCGCAGGCCGATCTCGAACCGGGCGACATCCTGGTCACGGCCTTCACCGACCCCAGTTGGTCACCCCTGTTCGTCGGCATAGCGGGCCTGGTGACGGAGGTGGGCGGTCTGATGACCCACGGCGCGGTGATCGCCAGGGAGTACGGCTTGCCGGCCGTCGTAGGCGTGGAGCAGGCCACCGGTCTGATCAAGGACGGCCAGCGCATCCGCGTACACGGAACCGACGGATACATCGAGATCCTCCCCTGACCGATTCCGTTGAGGAGACGCTTTGGCAGGTTCCGCCAGGGATGGCCACCGCATCGGGACAGGGCGGTGGCCGCTCCTCCCCCAAGCGTCACCACCCTGCTGCCCGACAGGCAGGCCACGACCGGCGGCCCCCTCGTCGACGCGCAGCGGAAGCGGCCGGGCCCGCTCGGCGTCACGGCGACCCCCACTGCGCCACTGCGGGCCGGTGACGGCGTGGGAACGCGGTGGCACGGGGCGGCGGACGCGCGCGTACCTGCCCCCGTGAGGGCACCTGGCAGGAGCGCCGCGCTCCAGCAGCGAGTACTTCGTGCACGACGGCCAGGAACACCCCTTACGTCTGGGGACCTGGAATCGACCTTCTCGCCGGGCGACGCTGTGCACCGACCGCCGGCCCTCCCTGAGGGAACCGGGAATGCACTGGTCACGATGTGGTTCTGCCGGTGCGGACCGGAGTAAGGGAGCCTTCAGCGTCCGGCGCCAGGATGCTTACCGGGGTCGTGCCCCAGGTCCTCCGTCACGGGCAGGCACTCGGCGAGCAAGTCGACGACGTCGCGCCAGGCTCGCTGTGCGTGGCGTGGGTGGTGGCCGACGCCGGGGACCACGGGGTGATCGACCGGTGGGTGGTGGAAGGCGTGCAGGGCGCCGCCGTAGACAGCCAGGCGCCAGTCGACGCCCGCGGCCTGCATCTCCGCGGTGAACGCGTTCCGTTGCGCGGGCGGCATGATCGGGTCTTCCGAACCGACCCCGGCCCATACCGGGCAGCGAATGCTTGCCGCCTCGCCCGGCCGGCCCGTGGTCAGTGCGTTGACTGTCCCGATCGCGCGCAGGTCGACGCCGCCGCGCCCGAGTTCCAGCGCGACGGCGCCCCCGGTTCCGTAGCCGATGGCGGCGATCCGGTCGGGGTCGGTCCGCGGTTCGGTGAGCAGCACGTCGAGCGCCGCATGGCCGATGCCCCGCATCCGGTCGGGATCGGCAAGCAGCGGCAGACAACGGGCCAGCATCTCCTCGGGATCGCCCAGATAGCGCCCGCCGTGAAGGTCGAAGGCCAGCGCCACATAACCCAGTTCGGCGAGCGCATCGGCCCGGCGGCGCTCGACGTCGCTGAGCCCCATGCCCTCTGGTCCGATCAGCACCGCAGGCCGACGGTCGACACCGGCCGGGAGCGCGAGGTGCCCGATCATCGTCAAACCGTCGGCCGGATACTCGACCGTACGCGTCGTCATCATCGTCACGGGACTGGACTGTAGTGATCGCCGAGCCCGGTCTGGCCGGTGTTCTGCCGCCGGCAGAACAGTGCGTGCTTTGCTCCAGGAGTAGCCCTTCCCGTCGTACAGAGGCGGGGGGGCGTCCACTGGTGGCTGTCGGGTGCCGGGTTCGCGCACTCCCGCTGGCAGGGGGCCGCCCGCGCACCGTGCACCGGTTCGTGCGATGACGGCAGTCGGGGAGCGCGGCGGTACCCGCTCTCGTGCGGTTCTGCTGTGCCCGATTCCCCGCAAGCGAACCCGCCGTGTGCTACCGGCTGGAGGCGCGACCAACCGTCCTCGCCACGTCCTACTCCTCCGGTTCCCAGGCGCGGAGCAGGTCGAGCAGCCCTGCGTCTCCATCGACGTGCAAGGATTCGGCGGGGATACGGTCGTACAAGTAGAGGACCAGCTCACTGGCCGTGCCACGTACGGAGGCGCCGGCTGCGTCTGGGTCCTCGCCGGCCGCGGCAGTGGGTGCGGAGATACGGGTGGAGCGTGCGCCGTCGCCGTCGACCGTGAGGCGCCAGGAGCGGCCCTCGGTGGTGTGGAAGTCGAAGGCCGTGGGCTTGTGTGGCCAGGCGCTGGCCGTCGCGACGCAGGTGAACAGGAACTCCTCGACACCGTCGAGTGCGACCTCGGCCGGCAGCGGCTGCGGGTCGCCCGCGGCGAGCAGGGCGTCATAGGTGTGCACGGCGCTCTCCTGGACCCGGTGCCGGGCCACTCCGCCAGAGGTCCGCGGCGTCTGCAGGGCACTCCACCACGCCCAGCAGCCGGCGTCCGGTCCTGCCTCGCGCAGGGCGCTCAGCAGAAGCCGGGTCGACGCGGCCAGCCAGGCCAGCAGGGCGTCACGGTCCCGCGGCACTTCCAGCGCGGCGCGCGCGGCGGCGGCCTCGGCCGGGGGAGCGTCGGCAGGCCCCGCGCCGACGATGGCGGCCCAGTAACGGTCTCCCCCACCCAGGTGCTTCACCAGATCGAACAGCGTCCACCCCGGGCAGGTCGGCACCGGTGCGTCGAGGGTGGGCGCGGCGGCGACCGCGGTGCGGAAGGCGGTCGACCGTTCATCGATCAGTCGCAGCAGATCAGGGAACTCAGGATTCTTGTCCACGCCGGAGATCTATCACCGTCCTCCGGTGAAGGACAGCGATTTTCGCAGTCGCCCGCCGGTTGGCCGTTGCGGACGACGTCCCGGCCTCCCACCGCTCAAGTGCCGGGCTGCGCACTGCTGCGAGGACGCTCGGTGGTGATGACGTACGCCCGGCGTCGTACTGCCGGTGTTCCAGGCTCGCCGTGTGCGCAGCGTCAGGTCGGTGTACTGGATGGGGCCGGCCGACGGTGGGCGAGGCCGGTCTTCCACGGCAACGGGCGCGTCATTCCGAGTTCTTGCACCGCGGCGGAGGGTGGTCCGCCTTCGGAGCGTTCGGTCCTGCGGGCCTCCGCTGCCCGTGGTCAGGGGGCGGGGGGCGACGGCTTCGGCGGGCGCGCGTGACCGCTGAGCATTTGGCCGATCACCGCGCCCAGGTGGATGACCACCCCGACCGCCACCAGCCAGGAGATAATGATCATGACGACGCCGACGGGGCCGTACCGCTGTTCGTTCGCCACGATCGCCGACGAGAAGTAGCGCGCCGAGAACACGCCCAGACCCGTCCAGCACACGCTGGTGACCAGCGCGGCGGGCAGGAGGGCACGCCACCGGACGGCGCCGGACAGGAGCACCCATACCGTGCTCCACCAGAAGGCGGCCGCCCAGGCCCAGCCCGCCAGGCTTTGCAGTGGCAGCCCTTCCGCCACCCGGCCCAGCGCACTCTGGACCGCGGTGAAGAGCAGGAGGTACACGAGCCAGACCAACTGGATCGTGACGTCGTGCCAGCCCCGATGTGGGACGTCGAACAGCGTCTGGTACCAGCTCTGGAGAGTGCCCGCCACGGCCATGGCCCCCAGTGCCATGAGGAAGCCGCTCACCACCGTCACGGTGTCCGCCCCGGGTCCGGGCACGAAGAGCGACGCCACGGCCTCCGCCGCCTCCTGGTTCAGCCCCAGCCATCGCACGACGACCGTGGTGGTGTCCCGCCCCGTGGCCTCCGTGAGCACGATGAGCATCGGGAAGAAGCACAACAGGGCGAGCGCGGCCAGCTGGAGCGCGTGGTTGAAGAAGTCGGCCTCCGTGAGCTGGCCCCACAAGCCGCGCCACAGCCTGCCCGGCCCGCTCTCGCGGAGGCGCCGGGCCTGCCGCGACGCCCAGTGCCGGGGCGGCGGGCCTTCCCGCTTCCGACGCGCTTCGCCTCCCATGGAGGCATTGATACCGGCGCGTTCCCCGGTTGTCGCGCCGCCGTGCCGTGGCTCACGGCTGGGTGAGCCCGTCCAGGAGGCCACGGCCGTACGTCCACGTTCCTGGCCCACCGGCGGAGTCGGGGGCAGCGGCCCTGCTCCCGCGCCAGGCGCTTCAGCCGTCGCCGGGATCGTGCGGGTTCACCCGGTAGGTCAGTTCGTAACGCGCACCGGCGTCGTCGAAGCGGGCCACCTGGAAGCCGGCGCCCGCGAGTGATGTGGCCAGCTGCACCGAGCCGATGACGTCCTCTACGCTGCCGTCCTCGTTGGGCCGCACCACCACCTCGACCGTCGCCGGGCCGGGCAGCGGCCGGGTGACATCCAGCGACCACGTCTCGCCCTGCTCCATCTCCCGCCGGGCGACCTGCTCACCGTTCCACCGCAGCGTCACGACATCGACCTCCGGCACACCGGGAACGTTGTGGTTCGAGCGCGGTGACTCGCAGAAGATCCAGCTGAGGACCCCGTCGGCAGGGGCGGGGGCGGGGGTCGGGGCAGGTCCGGGTACGTCGTCGATCTGCCTGACCTTGTAGGTCAGCTCGTACTGGGCCCCGGCCTCGTCGAAACGGGCCTCGTGGAAGTCGGTGGCGGCAAGGCCCGTGCCCACGTCGGCGGCGCTCAACTGCACCGAGCCGATGACGTCCTCTACGCTGCCGTCCTCGTTGGGCCGCACCACCACCTCGACCGTCGCCGGGCCGGGCAGCGGCCGGGTGACATCCAGCGACCACGTCTCGCCCTGCTCCATCTCCCGCCGGGCGACCTGCTCACCGTTCCACCGCAGCGTCACGACATCGAGCTCCGGCACACCGGGAACGTTGTGGTTCGAACGGGGCGACTGGCAGAAGATCCAGCTGAGGATTCCCTCGTAGGACGGCATGGCGTGCGCCTCCGGGCTCGACGGCGGGTCCCGAACACCGTCCGCCCTCGCGCCCCGCCCCGCCACCCGGCCTCCGCCATCCGGAGCTGCCGAAGGCAGGGTCACCGGCGTCCGCGTCATCGGCGGTACGGTGCGTCCGCCGTGGCCGCGGGCGCCTGCGCGGCAGGCGGGCTCCGGTCGCGGTGGCGGCCGCGAGCCGCCGGCGGAGTCCTTGCCGACGGCTCGAGAACCGCCGCATCGCGGCTGTCCCGGGAGGGTCCGTGGTATGAGGCCTCACCCGCTCTCCGGGGTGTGGCCGCGGTATGCCTGCGGGCCGGATCCGCTTTACGCGCCCGCCCGTTCGTGATCAGCTGCACACCGAACAATCGAACGACTTCTGGGGAGAGGTCGAGGAGGGGGAGCGTGCCGATGAGCACGAACACACGGGAGACGGCACGACGGTGCCCCCGGTGCGGAGGCGCGGTGCAGGGCGGCGGGCGGTTCGTCGTCTGGTGCTCCGAGTGCGACTGGAACGTCGATCCGGTGCCGCCCGAGGAGGACCGCGGGCGATTGGGGAAGGCGCGGCGTGCCCTGGCACGCCGCCATGGCGAACAACTGCTCGCCGAGATGACCGGCGGCGCAGTTCCGGCCCCGAGGCGTGACCCGGCCGCACTCGCCGCCTATGCGATCGCCCTGCTCGTGCACGGTGTCACGGTCCTACTCGCGGCGGGCGGGACGTGGTTCCTCGTGACGGGATGGGGCCGTCCCCTGATGGCCGTGGGCGTGTTCCTGCTGGCGCTGGCGTGGACGCTCCGGCCCCGGCCGTACCGCCTGCCCGAGGACGGCACGCCGGTCCTGGCGCGGGCGGACGCCCCGGCGCTGTACGCGTTGATCGACGAGGTCGCCGGCGTCGTGGGGACCCGGGGTGCCGACCTTGTCGTGGTGGACGGTGGCGTCAACGCGAGCGTGACGACCCGCGGCGTGCGCGGCCGGCGAGTGCTGACGCTGGGGCTGCCGCTCTGGGAGATCCTCACGCCCCAGCAGCGGATCGCCCTGCTGGGGCACGAGTTCGGCCACTACAGCAACGGGGACGCCCGGCACGGCCGGGTGCTCGCGACCGCGTACCGCTCCCTGACCACCTGGCGCTACTACTTCGCGCCCACGCCGGACCCGTCCCTCCTCGACCTGCTCGTCAACCTGCTCTCCCTGCCGCCCCGCGCGGCGGTCCACGGTGCGCTCGCCCTGCTCGACCGGCTGTCCCTCCGGGCCACCCAGCGCGCGGAGTACCTCGCGGACTCCGCGGCCGCCCGTGCCGGTTCCACCGAGGCCGCCGTCGGACTGATGGACCGGCTCCTCGTCGCCGACTCGGTCGTGACGACACTGCGACGGGAGGGCAACGCGGCCCAGGTCGTCCGGCGCGGCACCGCGACCGGGGACCGGGCGGACGGACTGTGGGAACGCCTCGCCGCGGAGACGGAGTCCATCCCGGAGGACGAGTACGAGCGCCAGCGCCGCGTCGGCGCGCTGCGCGGACACAGCGTCGACTCGACCCACCCGCCGACGCACCTCCGGCGCGCCTGCCTCCTCCTCGGCGACGCCCGTGCGGCGGCGGTGACCATGACGGACGACCGGGGCGGCTCGATCACCGCCGAGCTCGCCGGCCCCCGCAGCGTGGTGGCGCGGCACATCGTCCGGCAGGGATTCCCGGGCTAGGCCGAGGACGACGACCGGTTCCCCGCGCTTGGCGTCGACTCCGTCGGACACCCGGGGGGCTCCGCCCGGAGCGGGGATCGGCCGTCCGTCTCCTCCAGCGACCGCACCGCCGCTGCGGCGTTCGGTGTACGGAAGCAGGCGCTCGGCGCCCCCATCCCTTCAACCGGTGCCGATCAGCTGGTGCAGACGCTGCCTGACCGCCCGCTGGATGTGCTGGGCGCAGCGCAGGTGGGCCTCGGCCGATCCGCCGTGCGGGTCGGTGATGTCGAGGTCCGGGTCGAGGCACAGGGTACGGCCCTCCACGTCCGGTACCAGCGTGAGGAGCGCGTCCCGGTGCTCCCGGGTCATGCAGTAGATGTGCGTGCTGCTCCGGCACAGCCGCGGGGTGAGCGGACGGGCACGGCGCAGCCGGGGGTGTCCCGGACCGAGTGCCGGGCGTATGCCCAGACCGGCGAGGACCGGGCCGGTGTGCGGGGACATCGGCGCCCCCCACCGCCACGCCGTGGCCCCCAGCCCCGCGCTGGTGATCCGCAGGGCGGCCCCGGCCTTCCCGTACCGCCGCGCCTCGCTGCGGGCCATCGAGGCGGCGAGGGGTGAGCGGAAGGTGTTGCCGCCGCAGACGAACAGCACTCGTTGCGTCGGCCCGGCCGGGCGGCGCCACCGCGACGCCGCCGGATGGCTCAGAGCACCGATCGCGGCGACGATCAGGACCAGTGCCAGCAGTTCGGCGTCCGTCGGGGTGGGCAGCCCTGCCGTGTGGTGCAGCAGGTAGGCGGCTGCCAGGCCCGAGAGGAGGCTGGCGCAGCGGTTGACCGGTACGCACCAGGAGAACGCGCGGCGGTCGAGGTAGATCAGTGTGCCGAAGACGAACAGGGCCTCGTAGGCGACTCCTACCGCGGCGGCCGTCCAGGCGGGCGGGGTCGTGAGGAAGGTGGTGAAGCCGGCGCGCAGTCCCGGCTGGCCGGCCAGGGCCCCGGCTGCCAGCAGCACGGCGAGCCAGAGGGGGGCGGTGGCGTGCTCCACGACGAAGTACCGGCGGTCGGTGGCCACCGCGCCGGATTTCGCCACACGGCTCATGATCTCGAACCGGGCGGCGTAGCAGACGAGGTAGACGCCCACGCTCGTCGCCGCGAGCAGCGGGAGGTGGAAGTCCCGGACACCGCTGACCGCCACCAGCACCGCGGCCAGGCTCAGCAGCAGGGCGGCCCATGCCGAGGAGGGCACGTGCCGCTGCCGGGCCTTGTCGATGAGCGGAGAGGTGATCAGGACTCCCCCGCGCATGAGCAGCAGGACGAACAGGACCGAAACGTGGGTGAAGGTGAAGTTGAGCGTGGTGGCACCGATGACGAGGGAGGTGAAGAACCCCGCCCACACCAGGCTCCAGGTCGCGGACCTGGAGCGGTCGGGGTCGGGGACAGCGGGCCGGCGTGCGTGACGCCACCACCCGCTGGCCAGCAGGAAGACGGGCATGGCGGCCAGCTGGCCGAGAGCCGCCGCCGGCAGTAGCACCAGCCCGTCCACCGGCTCGCCGGCGAACGGGGGAATGCCGTTCGTCAGTGCCTTGAGCAGCAGTACGTAGGGAATGTAGGAAAGGAAGTATCCGAACGCGAGCCAACCCATTCTCACCCCTCCCCGCCCGGTCCCCTCCGGGGGCGAACGCGCATGGCCGGTCCCCCGTAGGAGCCCCCGCACTCATCCGCGTCTCCTCGTGCCCGCCCGGATCGGCACGCCCCGTAGAGAGCGTGACCTCCTGCCGCGGTGTCCACAAGCGCTTGCATCGTGGGAATCGATGGTGTGGTTGCACGCCAGCGCAATACCGGTACGACCAGCCCGACACCCGCGCCCCCACCCCCCCGAGCCGCCGCACCTGCACGACGCAGGGCCGGACAGGCCGCGGCAACACAGCACAGCCGCGGCCGGGACGGCGGGGTGTTCGTGCCGTTTCGCCGGAGCATCGGCCCGGCCCCACGGCACGGAGGCCCCGGGGGCGTTCCGTGTATCCGGAGCGGCTCCCACGCGGGGCGTCATCGCCGTACGATCTGCGCCAGGGGGAGCCGAAGGGTTCGAGGGGGGCACGTGTCCGGTGCGAGAACGTTTGCCAACAGGCGTGGTCGGCGACGCCGGGTGGTCGCCGCTTCGGCAGCCGCAATCATGCTGTCGGGCTGCTCGGGCGGCGCGTCCGGGGGCGGCGGTGCGTCTTCGCCACCGCGCTCCCCGTCCCCTTCGTCGCAACCCGGCAGTCCCTCCGCCGAGCGGTTCACCGCGGATCCCGACCGAGCGCCGAAGAGCGCCCGTCAGGCGGAGGAGTTGGTGGACCACGTCGTCCTGCGGCCGGCCGACTGGGGGCCGGAGTTCGTGCCACAGGCTGTGGCCGAGAGCCGGCCCCGCACCGTCGCCGTGCTGGACGGGAAGTGCCGGTGGCAGCGTGAGCCGTTGCCCGCGGGGGTGTGGGCATCACTGTCCCGGTACGCCGAACTGCCCGGCCGGGACGGGAAGGGCACGGTCCGTGTGACCGCCGTGGCGACCGTCCACACCTCCGAACTCGGCGCCGACGAGCAGTTGTCGACCACCCTTGAGGAGGTGCTGCGCTGCCGCGAACAGGAGATCCGGCCCGGTGAACGACTGACGGAGCTCGGATCGACCGGAACGCCCTTCGGCCTGCGGGGCCAGCAATGGGCGGACGACAACGTCTACGAACGGGGCATGTACGTCACCCGCGAAGGAGCCCACCCCTATGTCTGGAGCGTCGCGCGGGTCGGGACCGTCACCGTCGGAGTGTCCGTGAAAGGGGCGGCGGGCCATACCGCCGAGGAGCTGAACCGCTGGGTCACCCAGTCACTTCCCCAGATGACCGGGCGTGTCAAGACGCGTACGGGCAAGGAGGGGTGATGGACGCGCTGTGTGGATCCGACCCCGCGCGCATCGCGGGGCACCGACTGCTCGGCCGGCTCGGAGCGGGAGGCATGGGCGTCGTCTACCTTGCGCGTACTCCGGGCGGAGCCCTGGTGGCGCTCAAGGTCATCCAGGGCGAATACGCCGATGACACCGGCTTCCGGGACCGGTTCCGGCGGGAGGTGGAGGTCGCCCGGCGGGTCACCAGCCGTTGGTCGGTAAGCCTGGCCGACGCGGATCCGGATGCCGCCGAGCCCTGGCTGGCCACCGAGTTCGTGCCCGGGCCGTCGCTCGCCGAGGCCGTCGCGCTGCACGGGCCGCTCCCGTCGCACGGGCTGCGGGTGCTCGGGGCCCGTCTGGCCGAAGCGCTCGACGACCTCCATGCCGCCGGGCTCGTCCACCGGGACCTCAAGCCCGGCAACGTGCTCCTGGCTCACGACGGGCCGCGGCTCATCGACTTCGGGATCGCCCGGGCTCCCGAGGACACCTCACTCACGGCCACCGGGGTCGTGGTGGGTACGCCCGGTTATCTGGCGCCCGAGCAGGCCGGCGGCCGGGACGTACCGGTGGTCGGCCCGGCCGGTGACGTGTTCTCCCTCGGGTGCGTCCTCATGTACGCAGCGACCGGCAGGGCCCCCTTCGGTGGCGGACCCGTCGACGCTCTGCTGTACCGGACCGTGCACGACTTCCCGGACACCGACGGCGTTCCGGAGGAAGTGGCCGGTGTGGTCGGCGGCTGCCTGGAGAAGGATCCGCGGCACCGCCCGACCGCCGCGGAGGTGCACCACGCCCTGGCGGAGGGCGGGCGCGCCGCGGAGGGTCCCGTCCGGTGGCTCGCCGAACCGGTACTCCGGCTCATCGCCGAGCGTTCGGCCCACGCGCTGGCGCTGCCCGGGATCGACGACACCGAGGTGTCGGAGGGGGCCGTCGGCGATGACGCCGCCGGTAGCGGGGGTGAACGTGTCCCGCCGGGCGCCGGGCACGCCGATCCGGCCGACGCGGACGGGGCCCCGGCCGGCGGGCCGGGTTCCACGACGGGACGCCGGCGGTTCCTGGCGCTGGCAGGAGGGGCGGCCCTGGTGGTGGCGGGGGGTGGAACGGCGCTGTGGGCGGCCCTCGACCGCGAGGGCCCCGCACCGGCCGGACATCCACGCCGCTCGCCCTGCACGCTCGCGCTGCACGCCGACCTGAGCGGCGGGGACAAGGCCACCGGCCTGGCTCAGGAGCGCGGGCTGCGGCTCGCGGTGGAGCGGTTCAACGCCCGCCGGAACCGTCCGTACACACTCGCCGTCAGGGCAGAGGACGACGGCGGCGATCCACGAGCCGCGCTCCGCGTGGCGAAGACGCTGGCGGCGGATCCCACGGTGCTCGCCGTCGTGGGCCCCACCACCGACACCACCGCGGAGGCCTCCCTGGTGGCGTACGACACGGCTCTGGTTCCGGTGGTCGCCGTCTCCCCCGGATCGATCGCCCTCGCCCTCCAGGGGTACCGCTCCTTCCTGCACGCCCGCGTCCCCGACAGTCTTCTGGCGTTCTACCTCAACGTCCACCTGCGGGGGTCCGCCGGGTCGCGGCGGGTCGGGATCGTCGACGACCGCGCGGCCGACGACCACGCCTGGGAGATCAGCAGCACCCTCAGCAAGGTGCTGCACCGGGACGGACATCCGCAAGTACCGGAAGTCGTCAGCGCCTTGCGCAGCGACTTCCGCCCGCCCGTGGACGCCCTGCTGGCGGCAGGTGCCGACTCGGTCGTCTTCGCCGGTTACCCCGACCGAGCGGCGCTGATCGCCAAGGTCCTCCATGACCGCCGCTTCGCCGGGGCACGCGTCTCCGCCCACCCGCTCCTCGGTGAACGGTTCCTCACCGCGGCCGGCCGGGCCGCCGAGGGATGGGTCGCGGTGGCCCCGGCCGCCGACCCCGCGCTCCTGCCGGCCGGGGCGGCGTTCACCGCCGCGCACCGGCGGCGCTTCGGGGCGGTGCCCGCGCGGTACTCCGTCGAGGCGTACGACGTCACGAACATGCTGCTCGCCGGTCTGGAGCGGCTGGGCCGCGCCCGCCCGACCCGCGCCGCCCTGCTGGCCGCCGTACGCGGCACGCCGTACCAGGGCATCACCAAGAAGTTCGCCTTCCGCGCGAAGACGGGTGAGTTCGTCATCGGCGCCGACAACGGCGTGTTCCGGTGGCGGGTCGAACGGGGCGCCTTCCGGTGCCACGGCCCGGCTCCGGTCTCGGTCCCCTCCTGATGCGTCCGCTGCGTCCGGGCGACCCGGCCGGGGCGGGCCCGTTCCGCGTTCTCGCCCGGCTGGGGGCGGGCGGCATGGGTGTCGTGTACCTGGCTCGATCACCGTCCGGCGTGGTCGCGGCGGTCAAGGTCATCCATGCCGCTCACGTCGGGGACGCGGCCTTCCGGGCACGGTTCCGTCGCGAGGCCGACGCCGCCCGGGGGGTGGTCAGCCCCTGGGTGGCGCCGTTGCTGGACGCGGACCCGGACGCGCGGGAGCCATGGCTGGCGACCGCTTTCGTGCCCGGCCCGTCCCTCGCCGAGGCCGTCGGTCTCCACGGGCCGCTGCCGCACTCCACCGTGCGGTTCCTGGGCGCCCGGCTGGCCGAGGCGCTGGAGGCGGTGCACCGGGCCGGCCTGGTCCACCGCGACGTCAAGCCGGGCAACATCCTGCTCGGCGTGGACGGCCCCCGTCTGATCGACTTCGGCATCGCCCGCTCCGCCGACGCCACGGCCCTCACCTCCAGCGGCATGGTCGTCGGTTCACCGGGCTTCCTCTCCCCGGAGCAGGCCCAGGCCCGGCCCGCGGAGATCGGCCCGCCCAGCGATGTGTTCTCCCTGGGCTGCGTGCTGGCCTACGCCGCCGCCGGTGTACGTCCTTTCGGCGGCGGGCTCGCTGCCGCCGCGCTGCTGCGCACGGTGACCGAGCAACCCGACCTCGACGGTGTACCGGGTGAGCTGACGCCCCTGCTCAGAGCCTGTCTCGCCAAGCAGCCGCAGCATCGGCCCGGTCCAGCAGCCGTGCGCGCCGCCCTCGGCGGAATTCAGGACGCCGCCGGGCCGTGGCTCCCCGAACCGGTCGTCCGCCTCATCGCCGACAGGTCGGCGCAGGTTCTGCGCATCGCCGCCGCCGGCGGGACGACCGAGGTTTCGCCCCCGCCCCCGAAGGCCCGCCTGTCGGACGCCGAGACGGTGACCGCGGTGCCCATCGGCACCGGACTGCCGGGCATACCCACCCGCCGGCGCTTCCTCGCACTCGGCTCGGCCGCTGGGGCCGCCGCAGCGGGCGCAGGCGCACTGTGGTGGGTCCGGACGCGGCCCGGTACCTCTGGGGCGGAAAGGGACGCCGCACAGGACCGGCCGGTGCTGACGCTGGCTCTTCACGGGGATCTGTCGGGGGCGGCCGCAGCAGCTGGACAGGCGCAGCGGAACGGGGCACGTATCGCCGTCGATGACGTGAACGCCCGGCGCTCCACACCTTTCCGGCTCGCCCTGACCGTCCATGACGACGGGGGCGTCCCGTCCCGCGCGGCCGGTGTCGCCCGGCGGCTCGTCGACGACGCCTCCGTGCGGGCGGTGGTGGGGCCGACCACCGACGCCTGCGCGCTCGCCGCCGTGCTGACGTACCACGAGGCGTCGCTGCCCACGGTGGCCGTGTCACCGGGTGTGGACGCCAACAGAAGGATCGTCGAGGACGTCAACCCCCGTGCGTACATTCCCGGTCGCGTTCATGACCAGCTGATGGCGGTCCCCTGCATCACCCATCTGAGCCGCACCGTCGGTGCGCGCCGGGTGGTGCTTCTCGATGACCGGGCACAGGGCGACCTGAGCTGGAACATCTGCCGGCAGGTCGCCACGGCCCTGCGGAACGCCGGCCGCACAGCCACGGTCAGGGCCGTCGGACGGGCGATGAACGCCGGGGCCCTCGCCGCAGAGGTGAAGGCCGCCCGCGCCGACGCTCTGCTGTTCACCGGAGACGAGCTGCGCGCCGCCGCCCTCGCACGGGCCCTCGCGTCGACGGGATACACCGGCGCACGGATGGGCATCCGGCAGGGCTTCGGCCCGCGGTTCCTGCGCACGGCGGGCGTCACCGCGGAGGGCTGGGTGTTCACCACGCCGTTCGTCGAGGCCGCCCGCACACCTGCCGCCAGTGAGTTCACCACCACCTACCGCGGGAAGTTCGGGACGATGCCCCCCCGGTGGGCCGCGGAGGCGTACGACGCGGTTCGCTTCATCGCCGATGCCATGACGAACGGCCGGACGCCCGTCACGGACAGGGGTTCCATCATCCGGCGCGCACAGGAGATCCGCTACCAGGGCATCACCCGGACGCTCTCCTACTCCGTGGTCGACGGAGGGGCCTACGACAAGGAGGGCCTCTTCCTCCATCAAGTACGGGGCGGGACCTTCACGTTCCTCGGGCAGTACGCGAGAAGCCGGCTCAGCAAGGGCTGAATCCTTCCGGGCGTTCGCCGGGTGGGCATAAGGGCTTCGCCGATGCCGATGCCGGTCACGAGGGCATGACCCGGTCCGCCTGGCGGCCGGCCAGTGCCACTGCCGGCAGCTCCCGGGCAAAGACCGCCTTGCCTCCGGATCCGCCCGCAGCGTTCCCTGGCACGTCGGAATCGCGTGAAGGCGGTGGCGGCCGGCCTCGTGGCTTGTCATCGAGTGGCGGTCGCACCGTACTGGGCGGCTGCCCGGCAACAGCTGGACGCCGTACGGGCGCAGCACGCCCGCACGTTCCTGGAAGGGGGAGTCGAGGCGCTGCTGGCTGCTCTCAGCCCTCCGCTGGTGCGCTGGTGCGCACCCGTGCTGGAGATTCGCCACCCGCGCCCCGTCGAGGTCCATCTGGGCGGCAGAGGGCTGATCCTGGTGCCGACGCTGTTCTCCTGGCGTGCGTTCAGCCTGCTGTACGACCCTGGCGACGACGCGGCGGCGCCGCGGCTCACCGTACCCGCCGTGACCGACCCGGTGACGGGTGCCGCGCTGTGGCACCCCGCGGGCCCACCGACCGCGGATCCCCTGGGCGCCCTGCTCGGGCGCACCCGGGCCGCCGCGCTGCGCGTGGCCGCCGACGGGTGCAGCACCACTGAACTGGCCGCGCGGCTCGGTGTCTCCCAGGCGGCCGCCAGCCAGCACACCAAGGCGCTGCGCGACGCACGCCTCATCACCACCAGCCGGCGTGGTGGTTCCGTGCTGCACCTGGCCACTGCCCTGGGCCGGGAACTGCTGGCCGGGAACCGATAGCGCCGCGCGCAGCGTGGACGCCTGGCCTTAAGCCATGGCTTAAGGCCGTGGCCGCCGGTGCCGGCAGCCCGGAACATTCATGGTGTTCGCGCGTCCCGGGGTGGTGGATGCCACCGCCTGAAGGTGCGCCCGGCCTCCGCGGCCCGGCAGACCGCCGGGGCGTGAGAGGTGCGGTGAACGGACTCGCGGGCGGGTGGTGCGTCGATGCGCAGCCCGGCCGGGCCGTCTTCGGAAAGCCGCAGCAATCGGTAGTCCATCAACGAGGAGTCCTCAGATGAAGGCAAGCAAGCCCATGCGCTCAGTCATGATCGCCGGCGTCCTGGCGTTGGCCACACTGACCACCGGCCAGACCGCGCAGGCGGTTCCGAGCAGCACGAACGCCACGTGCCCCTCCAATGCGATCTGCCTTTGGACGGGCGTGTCCCACAGCGGCGCTCAGTACAACTGGACGGGCGGATACAAGGACCTGCCCGCGGCCTGGCGCGACCACTCGTATTCCTTCATCGCGAACCGGTCCGGTGCCTTCATCGACTGGAGTGGCGGGCAGAAGGTCTGCCGCTCGGTCAGCAGGGGCCACTACGCCGCCCGGTACGACACCGGATTCGGCAAGAAGATCGACGCCGTCGCCGACACCTGCTGAGGCAGGATCGGGCGGCCCGGCCTCCCCGCTCCACGACGTCCACCAGGGCCGGGCGGCCATGATCCCACCTGGCCCGGGCACCGGGACCGGGCATGTTCCGGTCGTGGAGCGGCGAAGGCGCCGGACGTGAGCGCGGCGCACGCGGTGTCGGTCACCGTGTGCGCCGCGTCGGCCTGCGGGGCGGCCCGCCGCGAAGGGCTCGGGTCAGAGGAAGTGCCCGCTGGCCAGATAGGGCGCGGGGGCGGTCATGCCGCGGACGGCGAGATAGCCCTCCTGGCCGAGGTCCAGACGGGCGGCGAGCCCGACGTCGACGGCCCAGTGATTGGCCGTGGTGATGCAGTTGACCAGGGTGTCCCCCTCGGAGGACGCCAAGGCCTCCCACAGCAGTCCCTGCGCGGCCTCCTCGTCGGCCGCGGCGAGCAGCACGGCGCGTCCCCGCCCGTCGATGTACGCGTACCCCGGCTTGACCTTCACGTCGCGTGACACGACCAGCCGCAAGGTGCGCAGCATGTAGGCGTGATCCGGGCCGTGGCCGGCGCCGCGCAGTTCCTCGTCCAGCCGGTCCATCCACTCCAGGTCGGACGCCTCGCCGTCCCGGAGGCCGCCGACCGCGGGAAGCGTGGATCGGTCGACGGTGCCGACCATGCGCATCTGCGGGTGGAGGGTGAAGCCCGCCAGCCGGTAGCGCCGGGTCGCCCCGGGATGGACGGTCGAGGAGAACATGCCCCGGCGGCCGCCCGCGTGCGCCAGGACGGCGTCCATCAGCCGCTTGCCGATGCCCTTCCCCTGCCGGCCGGTGAGAACGCCGTACGTGGCCAGGTACCAGAGCTCCCCGCGGTTCTGCGAGATGGCGAACCCGACGACTTCCTCGTCCCGCTCCACCGCCACCCAGCAGCCCCCGGGGTCCTCGGCGAGGAAGTGACCCATGCGCTCGATCCACTGCTCCGACTGCGCCGCCGAGCGCGGTTCGATCTCGGGTTCGCTGACTCTTCTGCTCCGCCGGTCCGCATCGTGGAAGGTCACCGCCGACACTCGTTCCGCCGGCCTGAGGTCTTCCTCGCGCATCGGTCGCACTCGCACTGAGTCCACGTGTTCCAACATATCGTCAGTTCCTGTGTTCCAGGCTCACGTTGGCGCCTGCCCCGAGCAGTCAGGTCGCCGCCTCCCGGGTGGCGGGGACGCTTTCCGCCCCGCAGACCCGCCAGCGCCTCGACCGGTCCGCACCACGCCCCGGCGGCCGGTGGGGCGCCGCACGCTGTCCGCGCCGCGTGGCGGGCTCCCTCGACCGCCGTACGCCCCGTTCCGTCCAGCCGTCGATGATGAACATCCCGCCGACCTACGTCGATCCGTCGGCCGGGTAGGCGGTGATCCGGGCGGTCGGCGGACGGGCCCTGCACTCCGGCCGGGGCGCCTGGGGCCGTGAGCGCGCCACAGGACGCCGCCCTGCCGGCGGAGGACCGGATCCCGGCCGCCGCGCCGCAGCACCTCCGGTGTGAGGCGCACGTCGTACGGGCCGGCGGAGCCAAGCGGCGAGCGCCGTGGCGCCGCCAGGGCACGAGGGGGGCTGTGCCAGGGTCGTAATGGACGGTACATTTGACCTTTGAAACACGATGTTCTGAAACGTGGGAAGCCGTAGGGGGTGGCCCCGACGGCTGCGGGCAGCCATCGGTGATCCCGCGCCGCAGGAAGGAAAGCCATGAGCGCCACGCTGGCCGACGAGATCCGCACCAGGCTCGGCGAGCTGAGCCCGGCGGAGCGCAAGGTCGCGCGCGTTCTGCTCGCGGGCTATCCGGCAGCGGTCTTCGAGACCGTCGCAACCATCGCGGAGCGGGCCGGCGTGTCGGCGCCCACGGTGCTGAGGTGTGCTTCGCGGCTGGGTTTCCGGGGCTTCCCCGATCTGCAGGCGGCTCTCCGCTCGGAGCTGGACGCCCGCAACGCCTCGCCGATCACCCTCTACACGCCCGCGGAATCGTCGGAGCGGGCGCGGGAGGGGGCTCCACGGGACTCCGCGGCGGCGCATCTGGGCGAGCGGGCCGTGCTGGTGCAGCAGGCCGTCGCCCAGACCTTCGACGAGGTGGCCGCGCACGAGTTCGAGGACGCGGTGGGCCTCCTCGGCGATCCTCGGCGCCGGGTGCATGTGGCCGGGGGACGGTTCACCCACCTCATGGCCGAGTACCTGGGCATGCACCTGATGCAGTTCCGCGACCAGGTGAGCCTTCTGCCGCACAGGGACGTGGAACGGACGTCCTTCCTGACGCAGCTCGCCCGGCGTGACGTCACCGTACTGTTCGACTACCGGCGGTACGAGGCCGACAAGACCCTCATCGCCGAACTGACCCGGGAGCGGGGCGGCAAGGTCATCGTGTTCACCGACCCGTGGCTCTCCCCCGCCGCCGCCCACGCCGACGTCGTGCTCATCACGCAGGTCTCCTCGGACTCCCCGTACGACAGCCTGGTCCCGGCCCTGGCGGTCGTGGAGTCGCTCGTCGCCGCCGTCCTCGACCGGATCGGCGGCGACGGTCACGAGCGGATGAAGAAGGCCGAGAGCATCGCCCGCCGCACCGGCCTGCTGTAGCACGGGGGCCGCTCACGGCGGTGGGCGGCGTGAGGGCCGGGCGCCTGTGGGGTGCCGGCACCCCGGTACCGGCGTCCGTGTACGGGAACGGTCGCGGCGCTCCCGCGTCCGGCGGCCGGGCAGGTGGGTGTCGTGGCCGCCGGGCCGTGAACCGGTGGCGGCGCGCGAGGTGGCGAGCCGGCCCGTTCCGGGAGGCCGGCCCGCCGCTTCGCCGGTCACTTCGCCGTGATGTCGATCCGCAGGGAGACGAGAGTCCCGGCGCCGGCGCCGTCTGCGGTGAAGGCGGCGAATCCACGCGCCTTGGTGAGGGTGACCGTGAACCGCGGTCCGGTCTCGAAGGTGGTCGCCGTCGCGCTGTTCTGCGCCCGGGTCGCGGCGAGGGCGCGGGCGGTGGTGCGGAGGGAGTAGGGGGTGCCGTCGGGGTTGGCGGCCGAGTGGAAGACGTCGTTGTTGGCCGGCACGGGGTTCGTGGCGGTGGGGGTCAGGCGCTGCTTGTCCGGGTGGACCCGAGGCGTCCAGGTGTGTGCGTCGTACTGGTCCTTGTCGGTGAGGTAGCTGTACCGGGCCTTGCGGAGGGACCAGGCTCCCGCCGACTCGTGGGCGCGGGCGCCGCGCAGGTCGAGGACGGCGACGCCGGTCGGGCCGAGGACGGTCATACGTTCGTAGCGGGTGCCTGGCCGGTCGACCACCAGGGCGGTGTTCTCCTCCAGGGCGTAGACGCGGTCGTGGCCGGTGTCGGAGGCGAGACGCAGTGCCCGGCCCTCGCGGCCGTAGGCCCCGGTGTGGGTGTCGATGAGTCCGGAGCGCAGGAAGCCGAAGCCGCCCCGGGGGATGTAGCCGAGTCTGGCCGGGTCGTCGAAGTAGCCGGGCGCGCTGCCGTCCCGGAGTCCCTCGTAGGACTCTCCGCCGCTGACCATGTCGGGGCCGGAGGCGATCTGCGCGCCGGCGGAGGACCCGGACACGACGGCGCCGCGGGCGAGCTTGGCACGGATGGCGGCGAGCACCTTGGAGTCAGTGTGTTCCTCGCCGCGCAGGAGGGTGGTGACGTAGCGGTACTGGTCACCGCCGCCGAAGAAGAATCCGCTCATGGACTCGACCTGTGCGACGACGGAGTCCGAGTCGGCGTTGGCCACGTGGTCGATGTCGAGTGGTATCCACTGGGCGTCCGCGGCGCCGTGCCGCTTGAAGAGGTCGGCGTAATAGGCGCCGTTGCAGGCCGAGTTGCTGCACCGGGCGGGATCGCCGGCGTGGGGGTCCTGGCTCTCGGGCACGGAGGCGGCGGTGATGACGCCGATGCGGGCCTTCGGGCCGCCGGCCCGCTTGATGATCTCGCCGTAGACCTGGGTGTTGTTCTCCTTCAGGGCTCCGCCGATCAGGACGAGGGATCCTGCGTGGTTCCGGGCGGGCCGGGGGTCGGCACTCGCGGCGGACGCACCGGCGAGGAGGGCCGCGGCGATGCCGCAGGCGAGGACGGTGCGGCGTGCGGGAGCGGAAGGGACGCGCATGGTGCCTCCGGGTCGGGAGAGTGGGTGGGGTGTTCGTACGGCCGGGGCGGCGGACGGCGGTGGCCGCCGCGGGTGCGGCTGGGGTGATCGGGACGGGGCGGTGGAGGGAAGCGCCCCACCTCCCGGAAGCGCGGCTTCCGTTCAGCAGGGGGCTTCCTCACGGAAGCGGGGGCTCCCTCTCCAGGCGCCGACCGCTTTCAGTGGGTGCCGATGTCGCCGAGGGAGATGATCAGAGCGGCGAGCAGGGCGATGCGCTGGGGGACGCTGGTGGTGTCGAGCCACTCCTGGGGCGTGTGGTCGGCGCCTCCGACGGGTCCCAGGCCGTCCAGGACCGGGACTCCCGCTCCCGCGATGAGGTTGGCGTCCCCCACACCGCCGGTCGCGGCGGCGCCGATGTCGATCCCGGCCGAGCGGGCCGCGCGCCGTGCGAGGCCGAACATGCGCCGGGAGGCCGGGGTGTCCTCCATGGGCGGGCAGAGGTCGAGCTGTTCCACCTCGACGGTGACGCCGGGGACGCCCGGGTGGTCGGCGGCTTCCTGGATGGCCCGGGTGACGCGCCGGATGTCGGCCGTGGTGGCGGCCCGTACCTCGATGCGCAGTTCCGCCTGGGGGCACACGATGTTGGCGCGGGTGCCGGCGCGTACGACACCGACGTTGACGGTGACGTCGTCCCAGTGGCCGTTGAGGGCCTGGAGTGCGACGGTGAGGTGGGCGGCGGCGAGGGCCGCGTTGGCGCCGCGCTCCGGTTCGATGCCGGCGTGGGCCGCCCGGCCGGTGACGGTGAGGCGGAAGTCGGCGACGCCCTTGCGGGCGATGACGAGGTCGCCGTTCTCGCGGGCGCATTCGAGCCCGAGACCGTAGTGCATTCCCTTGGCGGTGCTCTCGATCAGCGCGCGGCTGGCGGGCGATCCGATCTCCTCGTCGGGGGTGGCGAGGAAGACCAGCTCGTCGTAGGCGTCGGCGCCCAGTTCGCCGAGCATCTCCAGCGCGGTGAGGCCGGCGAGCAGGCCGCCCTTGTCGTCGCTGACGCCGGGGCCGTGCGCCGTGGACCCGTCGAGACGGAAGGGACGGCCGGCGGCGGTGCCGTCCTCGAAGACGGTGTCCATGTGCCCGGCGAGGATGATCCTCCGGCCGCCCGCCGACTCGGGAAGCGCACCGCGCCGTCGGCCGACGAGTGCGTCGCCGGTCCGGCGGCCGTCCGGCGCGGGCGGGAAGCGGACGCGTTCGACGTCGAACCCGATGAGTTCGAGACGGCGCTCGACCCAGTCGGCGACCGCGTTCACGCCCGTGGCGCTGTAGGAGCCGGAGTCGATGCAGACGAGCTGCTCGAGGTCGTGGAGGTAGCGGGAGCGGCGGGCTCGGGCCAGGCCGAGGAGGCGCTCGGGACTCGCCGGTCGGCGGGTGGGGGCGCTCACAGGACCTTGGACAGGAACGCGCGGGTGCGCTCCTGCTCCGGGTCGACGAGCACGCGGCGGGGGTCCCCCGCTTCCACGACGACGCCTTCGTCCATGAAGACGGCGGTGTCGCCGACCTCGCGGGCGAAGCCGATCTCGTGGGTGACGACGACCATGGTCATGCCGTCGGCGGCGAGTTGCCGCATGACGTCCAGGACGTCCCCGACGAGTTCGGGGTCGAGCGCGGACGTGGGCTCGTCGAACAGCATGAGCTTGGGTTTCATGGCGAGTGCGCGCGCGATGGCGACACGCTGCTGCTGTCCGCCGGACAGCTGGGCGGGGTAGTGACGGGCGCGGTCGCCGAGGCCGACCCGGTCGAGCAGGGCGTGGGCCTGCTCCCGGGCGTCGTTCCGGGAGACCGCGGCGACCTTGACGGGGGCCTCCATGACGTTCTCGACGGCGGTCATGTGCGGGAACAGGTTGAACCGCTGGAAGACCATGCCGATGTCGCGACGGCGGTCGGCGACCTCGCGCTCGCGCAGTTCATGGAGCTTGTTGCCCTGCTGGCGGTATCCGACGAGTTCTCCGTCGACGGTGAGCCGGCCGCCGTCGACCTTGTCGAGGTGGTTGATGCAGCGCAGGAAGGTGGACTTGCCCGATCCGGAGGGGCCGAGGAGGCAGCAGACCTGGCCGCGTTCCACGGTGAGGTCGATGCCCTTGAGGACCTCGAGTCCGCCGAAGTGCTTGCGGACGCCTTCGGCGCGCACCATGGGGGTGCTCATCGGTTCTGCTCCTTGCTGTTCTTGCCCGGCCGCGCCGTGGTTCCGCCGAGGAGGCGCCGGAAGGCGGAGGCGTGTCCGGCGCGGGTGGTGCCGCGGCCGTAGCGTCGTTCCAGCCACGCCTGGGGAACGCCGAGCAGGGTGACGAGGGCCAGGTACCAGATGCTGGCGACGACCAGCATGGGGATGACCTGGTAGTTCTGGGCGTACACGTCCTGGATGTTGGACATCAGGTCGTGGGCGGAGATGACGGAGACGAGGGCCGTCATCTTCAGCATGTTGATGGTCTCGTTGCCCATCGGCGGGATGATCACCCGCATCGCCTGGGGCAGCACGATCCGGCGCATGGTCAGCGCGGGGCGCATGCCGAGCGAGTGGGCGGCCTCGGCCTGGCCGGGGTCGACGGACTGGATGCCCGCGCGGACGATCTCGGAGGCGTACGCGGCCTCGTTGAGGCCCAGCGCCAGGAGGGCGGCGATGGCCGGCGTCAGCAGGGCGTTCGTCTCCGCCTGGAAGAACGTGATGTCGGTGAAGGGGATGCCGATCTTCACGTACTTGTACAGGGCGGCGGCATAGCCCCAGAAGATGATCTGCACCAGCAGCGGTGTGCCCCGGAAGACCCAGACGAACGCGGTGGCCAGACCGTACAGGACGGGACTGGAGGAGAGCCTCATGACGGCGATCAGCGTGCCGAGCGCCAGGCCGAGGAGCATGGCGGCCGCCGTCAGCCACAGGGTGGTGGCCAGGCCGTCGAAGATGAGGTCGGCGAAGAGGTACTGCCCGACGACGTCCCAGCGGACGTTGTCGTTCTTGGCGAGGGAGCCGATCAGGCCGACGAGGGCCATCAGCGAGGCGACGGCCGCCGTCCAGCGCCCGTAGTTGCGGACGGGGACGATGTCGAGTTCCGTGGCGGGCGGCTGGGCCGTGCCGGCGGGCGTCTGCGGAATCTTGGTCGTGCTGGTCATCCCTAGTCCACCGCCGCGTTCTTGGTGGCCTTCTGGACGGCGATCGAGGCGACCCCGTACTGCTGGTAGATCGCGGTCAGGGTGCCGTCGTCGATGAGCGCCTGCAGCGCCTTCTGGATCGCGTCCGTCAGCTCGGGCAGCTGCTTGCTGACGGCGATGCCGTTGGGCGAGGCGTTGTAGCCGCCGGGTGCGGCGGGGTCCTCGACCAGGTCGAACGCCGCGCCCTTGTCGGCGGTCTTGGCGACCCAGCCCGCGGCGGGCTTGGTCAGGACCTGGGCGACGACCTTGCCGGAGCGCAGGGCCAGTTGGGCGTCGGAGTCCTTGGGGAAGGTCTGGATGTCCATCGTCCCCCTGCCCGCGGCGGAGCAGGTGGCCTGGCGCGTCTTGAGCAGGTCGAGCTGGTTGGTCGCCGCCTGGACGGCGACCTTCTTCCCGCACAGGTCGTTCAGGGTGGTGATCCGGGACGGGTTGCCTTCGGCGACCAGGACCCCGGAGCCGGACCGGGAGTAGTCGACGAAGTCGACGACCTTCTGGCGTTCCTTGTTGTCGGTGATCGCGGACATGGCGACGTCGAACTTGCCCGCCTGGAGAGCGGGCACGATGCCGTCGAACTTCTGGGGCGTGAAGGCGAATCTCACGCCGAGCTTCCCGCCCAGCGCCTGGCCCAGGTCGTAGTCCAGGCCGGTCAGGGCGGGCTCGCCCTCCTTCACGAACATCTCGAACGGCGGGTACGGCACGTCGGTCGCGACGCGCACCTCCCCCGCCTTCTTGATCTTCTCGGGCAGCAGATCGTGCAGCTTCTCGTCCTTCACGATCTCCTCGCCGGCGACGACGACCTTCCCGCCGGACGGAGCGGCGGGTCCATCGCCTCCACAGGCGGTCATAGAGACGAACATGGCCGCCGTGACAGCGGCGGCCGCCGCAGGACGTACGAAGCGAGCGTTCATCGCGTGGAGCCTCTCGGTGATTTTCTGCCGACGGACACTGGCCGCCAGACACTGCTGCGAAGTTACAGAGGAACCCACTCAGTGGCTAGATGTAAGGCCCATTACGTTCACGTAACAGGGCGCGGAGGCTGAATCTCGCCGCCCTTTCGAGCGTTTTGTACTGCTTTGGCGCCTCGATCGACAGCCCGAGAAGTTCATCCGGACGTACATCTTCCCCTGCCCGGACACCAGTTGTATGTTCCGCTACCAACCCGAGGCCATCGAGAGGTGACCGCGGAATCAGGCCAACCCCTCCCCCACCCTCCCAGGAGTGCAGATGACACACCGTCCACTCAGGTCCTGCTCGGCGGCCGCCGTCGTGCTCACCGCCATGGCCTCCGTACTGACGGCGCAGCAGCCCGCGCATGCGGCGGCCGACAGGATCCGCCTCGGCAACACCGCGGACGTCAGCCGCGGCGCGTGGAACGGCCCGGCCTTCACGATGAACGGAGCAGGCGGCGTCGTGGCGGCCACGATGACCAGAGCCGTCGACGAGATACGCGGCGGCACCGGGACCCTCGACGTCGTGGTCCTGGCCGGATCCGCCCCGACCTCCGGCAGCAGGACCCCGGAGTGCGACACGATCACCGCGTCGGCCGGAGTGAATTCCTGTACGACGTGGACGCTGACGGCAGCGGCCGACGGCAACAACAGCCAGGTCAACACCGACGTCCGGAACGCCGAGTTCGTCTACTTCGCCGGCGGCGACCAGTGCCGGTACGCCGCCTGGAAGGGGACCGCGCTCGAGGCGTCCGTCGAGTCCGTGGTCGCCAAGGGCGGCGGCTCCGGCGGCGGCAGTGCGGGCCACCACATCAACAGCCCCATCGTGTACGACGCCTGCAACGGCAGTGTCACCAGCGCCGAAGCACTCGCCAACCCCTACGACCGGTACATCAGCTTCACCACCGGCATGTTCGCCTGGGCGAACTACGGGTCCGTCATCAACGACTCGCACTTCGTGACCCGCGACCGGATGGGCCGCACGATGTCCTTCCTCGCCCGCGCGGTGAAGGACGGTCTCGCGCCGGGGGGCGCCGCCTGGGGCGTCGGGGTGGAGGAGGGCGGTGGCTCACTGTTCCTCGACCGCAACGGCATGGCGACCCAGTACGGGAAGGACGCCTACGTCGTCCTCGCCGACCACCAGCCGGAGCAAGCGGTCGACAGGAGGCCGCTGACCTACTCGGGCTTCAAGATCTGGCGGCTGACGCCCGGCTCGACCTTCGACTTCAAGAACCGTCCCACATGCGGCTACTACCTCCGCAGCGTCACGAACGGGATCGCCGACACCAACCTGTACAGCGGGACTCCGGTGAGCGACTGCGGCGGCCAGGGCGGCGGCACCGTGCTCGCCGAGAGCGAGCCCAACGACACCCGTGACACGGCCGACGACGCCACCTCCCTCACCTTCCCCGCCTCCCTGACCGGCGGCATGAGATCGACCAGCGACCGCGACTACTTCAAGATCACCGTGCCTGCCGGGCAGACGGTCGCGGTGAACTGCGCGGTCCCCTCCGCCTACGACGCGGACCTGTACTGGCTCGACGCGAACGGCAGCACCCTGGAACGCTCCGTCAACGACGGGGCCGGCACCGACGAGTCCCTGTCCTTCACCCGCACCGCGTCCGGCACGGGCACCTACTACCTCGACATGGAGGCGTACAGCGGGTCCGGTGCCGCCTCGTACGACTGCAGGGTGACAAGGAGCTGAGGCGACCGCGGCCACCCTGCCCGGCCCGGCCCTCATCTCGCTCCGCCCAACGCTCCCGGGTCATGGCGCAGCAAGGCGTGGAACACTCCTCAGTATGGGAGAGCCGGTCGAGATCATGCCCTACGACCCCGCTTGGCCAGGCATGTTCGCCACGTGGGGCGTGGGCCTGCGTGCAGCCCTCGGTGACACCGCGGTTCGTATCGACCACATCGGGTCCACCTCGGTGCCGGGGCTGGCGGCCAAGCCGGTGATCGACATCCAGATCTCAGTGCCGTCGCTGGAGCCGACGGACGAGTTCCTGGTCCCGCTCACCGGCATGGGTTTCGTGTACCGGGCGGACAACCCCGAACGGACCAAGCGATATTTCCGGGAACCACCAGGTCAGCAGCGCACACACGTGCACGTGCGGCAGCTGGGCACTTTCTCCCAGCAGTTCCCCCTCCTGTTTCGCGACTACCTCCGCTGCCACACGTCTGCCGTGACCGAGTACGCGGCGGCCAAACGGCGCTGCGCGGCCCGGTTCCACAACGACCGGCCCGGCTACGTCCAAGCGAAGGATGCCTTCGTATGGGACATCATCCGACGCGCTGACGCATGGGCCCAGCGCACCGGCTGGGTCCCCGGCCCCAGTGACGCCTGAGCTTCCCCTCCACATCACAGCTGGAACCGACATCGGCGGGTTTGCGGGACGATCCTTGGCCGTCGGGCTGTGCGACCAGCGAATGCCCGATGGCCTCGTCGCGTCCACCGCGGGCGGCCTCACCGGACCGCAGGACGCCCCGGCGATCTTGGTCGGTGACGCCGGTGGGGCGTCGAGCACGTCTCCGCGACCGGCCACGGAGCCGCGGACGTCGTGGTGCGGACATCGGCGGCGCGAACCGCTGCGTCTCTGCACCGGGCCGCCCGCAAGGCCGGGTCAGCTGCGGCGGGGTCCCGGCACCCCAGGCGCTCACGCTTCGTGCTGGTGCGCGGCCCGGTACTCGGCCGGGCTCCCTCTTCGGGTGCGCCCGGCCGGCGCCACGGGCCCCGCGGGGGCGCGTCGGTCGCCGCGGTCACCCGCCGGTGGTCCGGGGAGCGACCGTCACCGCCTTCATCCGCTCGGCCAGGACGAAGGTCACGCTGATGAGCAGGGCCCACGCACCGAACTTGGTGAGCGCCACCGGTTCCCACCCGTCGAGCTGATGCGGGTAGCTCCAGGCACCGACATAGGTGGCGGCGTTCTCGGCGACCCACAGGAAGAAGCCGATCAGGACGAAGGAGACCGCCAACGGCATACGGTAGCGGCGCCGGCCCACCGTGAACCCGACCCAGGCCCCGGCGGTCACGGCGACCATCGCGGCGGCCAGGGGCCACCGGAGGTCGGGCAGCCAGTGGTGCGTGAAGAAGTTGACGTACACCGCGGCAGCGACGACGGCGGTCGCCGCCGCGCGGTATCCGGTGAAGCGCAGCTCGAACAGGTGCCATGCGCGGCAGACGTAACCGGCCACCGCGGCGTACATGAACCCGCCGTACAGGGGCACACCGGCGATCTTCGTCACCGCGTCCTCGGGATAGCTCCAGGAGCCCAGGCGCACCTTGATCAATTCGAACAGCAGCCCCACGACATGGCACACCGCGATCACCATCGTGTCGCGCCGGCTTTCCCACCCCAGGCGGCGGGCGGCCCACGTGAGCAGCAGCCCGTAGACGAGTACCAGGTCGTACCGCGCGACCGGGAGGTCGGGCAGCGCCCGTGACACCGCGATCCCGCCGAGGAGCGCCACGGCATACGCGCAGCACCGCGCCTGGAGGACCGTGAACCTGGCCAGCTGGCCCACGCCGCTGAAGAAGGTGTGCATGGCGGGAAGGACGCCGCAGGTCACGCCGCGGTTCACCGCTCCGTCCGGGCAGGAGGCGCCGGTGGAGTCGGGAGGCGGAGAGTCGGCGGTGAGGCGGTCCTCCACCACCCGCCAACCGATCTGTTCACATGGCCTTATGGCTCAGATGGATGAGCCCTTCGATGGAGGCCAAGCGGGTATGCAGGGCGGGGTTCGCCACCGGCGTGGTCGTGGAGCAACAGCACTTCGACGGCTGGGTGTTCGGCGGCATGAAGGTCGTCCTCGCCGTCGTCGCCGGGGATCGGATTGGGCTGAATCTCGATCCGTCCGCGGCGGCTGTCGGCGAGGTGGTAGCTGCCCCGGTAGGGGCTGTCGTGCTCGATGAAGACGAGTCCCAGGTGGCCGCTGACGAGCCGGACCAACTCGCCGACGGTGTATGTGCTGTGCCGTAGGTGTGGTGGTCGGTCATGGTGCACCGAATCGTGTGCCGTTGCGCTTGTGGCCCGCCAGATCGGAGCAACCTGGTCGTCACGGGCGAGCGGTCGGGCCCCTGCGGACCGTGTCCGCAGGGGCCCGACCGTCCGGTTGCCTGGCAGGTCATGGGGTCCAGCGGTGTTCCGTCAGGGGCCCGAGCGGGCCAGGGTTCTCCCGTTCGTCGGCGAGCCAGGTCTCGTAGGCCCCGGCTCCTTGGAGGCGAATGCCCCAGTGATAGCCGGGGTCGACGAAGAGGCGCTGCTTGTACGCGAACTCGAACTCGGCGCAGCGGACCGTGCCGGCAGCCGTGTCGGATTCAGCGTTGAGGACGTAGCGGACGGCGACGACGGACTGGTCGGTGAGATCACCGAGATACTGCGGGCCGCAGCCGCCCACGGTGAACTCCTCGTCCCCTCCGGCGAGCTCGTGCGGGAACTCGTAGTCCGTCACCTTTCTGATGGACAGCTGACCGTGGTTGCCGAGGGACTCCAGCAGGACGTGACCGCCCGAGTCCAGGGCCAAGTACACCTGGCGGCCCAGCGGGGTGAACCGGGGCACTCGTTCGTCCCGGTCGGTGTACCCGGCGATCCGGATGTCGTAGACCTTCTCACCCCTCAGGGCCCCGAAAACCTGCTCGTACCTGAGCGATCCCGTGCCCATGCCACCCCCCACGAGCGTTCAGCACCCCGTAGGTCTACGGGCGGTCAGGCCGACACACGCTCCTCGGCGATGAACTTTTCCACGAACTCGTCGGCGCGCCGGTCGAAATCGGCGTACTGCGCCTCTCGTTCGGCGCCCGCGACCGCCGCGCCGATCAGGAGGTTGCCCTCGGCGTCGACGCGCTGGGGGCGGTCCTCCGCGTCGGTGAGCAGGCCGACGGTGGAGTGGGAGAAGCCGCAGTAGTAGGCGATGCCTTCGCTCAGGTTGGTCTCGAGGACGGTTCGCATCCCGTCCACGATCGGATCGGCGCCGGTGGCACCGGCCAGGCCCAGCCACAGCATGCGCTTGCCGGCGAGGCGGGGCTTGCTGCGGCCGTAGGCGAACCCGTAGTTCCATACGCGGTCGATCCAGCCCTTGAGGATGGCGGGCACGCTCTGCCAGTACACCGGGAAGACGGCCACGACGACGTCGGCATCGAGGATGCGCCGCATGTGGGCGCGCACTTCGTCCGAGTAGGGCTTGTCCCTGTCGCCCCAGTCCGGCTGGTCCGAGGTGTTCATCCGCGGGTCGAATCCCTCGGCGTGCAGGTCGAGGAGGTCGATGCGGTATCCGGCGGCTTCGAGCCGGGCGGCGGCACGGCGGGCCGTGTGCGCGGTGAGGGAATCGGTGCGGTGGTGTGCGACGACCACGAGTGCTGTCCTGGCCTTGGTGGTGTCCTGCTGCGTCACGGTGTCTCCTGGGTGGTCCCGGTCGGTTCGATGTGTCCAGTACAGCCGCGGGGCCGTGGATGATCCATGGGAAAAGCCCTCCAAGGCATAGGAGATCGTCTACGGTGCTTCTTGTGGATCCTTTGAGTTCGCTCCTGAGCGGCATACGGGCGGAGGGCTCGGTCGTCAGCCATGCCGTGCTGACGGCCCCCTGGACGATCCGCTTCGCCGACGACGCGCCACTCACGATGATCAGTGTGCTGCGCGGCGGGGGCACGCTGATGCTGCCCGACGGTACCGAGCGGGCGGTCGGCGTGGGGCATACGGCCATCGTGAACGGCTCCGCACCGTTCCATCTCGCCGACCGCCCCGGCAGCGTCCACGGCTCCCACGAGGCGTACGAAATCGCCTGCTTCACCGCGAAGTCCGAGTGCGCCGCCCAGGAACTCGCCGGCATCCGGTGGAGCGCCGACGACCCGGAGAAGGCGACCGCGCTGATCGTGGGGGCCTACCGGGCCTCGGGCCACCGGCACGAGCGGCTGCTGCGCGCCCTGCCGCCGGTCCTGGTCATCAAGGAGGACGTCGAGGTCTGTGCCTGGCTGGAGACGGCCGCCGCTGACGCGGCCCGACTGTCCGCCGGGTCGCAGGCGTTGATGGACCGGCTCCTCGACTGGGCCCTGGTGTGCACGCTGCGCAGCTGGTTCGACCGGGCGGGTGCCGACGCGCCCAGCTGGTACCGGGGCCTCACCGACCCCGTCCTCGCCCCTGCGCTGCAGGCCTTCCACGACCGGCCCGCCGAGGCGTGGACGGTGGCGTCGCTGGCCACTCGAGCCGGTGTCTCCCGGGCGCTGTTCGCCAAGCGCTTCACCAAGCTGATGGGGCGTCCGCCCCTCGCCTACGTCACCGAGTGCCGCATGGACGAGGCCGAGGCGCTGCTGACCGACACCAGTCTCAGCATCGCCCAGATCGGCAGATCGGTCGGCTACGCCGACGCTTTCGGCTTCAGCGCCGCGTTCAAGCGCCTCAAGGGCCGCAGCCCCAGCGCCTTTCGCGCCGCCGGCGCCTGAGGTCAGCCCAGGCCGTCGCCCCAGCCGCTCTGGATCATCGTCTGGAAGGCCCAGGTCCCACCGCGCCGAACGAGGATGTCGGCGTACCGCAGTCGGTGCGTCTCCTCACCGGCCGTCATGGTCGAGTCGGTGAACACCACGGCCATCGACGGGCTCAGGAAGACCGGGGTGCGGGTCGACGCGAAGGAGATCGGCTGGTCGCCGCTGTCGCTCATGACCTGGCTCATGGTGTCGATGAACTGTTCGCGGCTCCACTGAGCGGTACGGCCGTCGCCCTGGGAGTCGTCGCTGACCAGGTTGAGCGGGAAGACCGCCATGTCGGCCATGCGGGCGATGTCGCGCCGGGCGCCGGCCTCGTCGTACGCGGCGAACCAGGCGTCCAGGCCGGCGCGGTCCTCGGCGGACGGCGTGAAGCCGGTGTCGGGCAGTACGGTCATGAATCCCCCTTGTGCAGGTTGCTGACTCGTCGACGGTATGCCCGGAAACCCGACTAGTCAAACTTGATTAGTGGCCCGCTTGCCGGCCGACCTGGTGACCCGGCGTCGCCGGCGGTGTGCCGGTACGTCGAAGCCCTGCACTCGGTGATCGCCGGCAATCTGGAGTGGTCGTACCTCACTCCCCGCTGCAACGGGCGTGGCCGCGTCTGGAGCGGCGACACCACCGCCACCGTCGTCCTCTCACCGCACCGGACCGTGTACTGCCACGGGGATGCCGTGCGCCGGGGGACGGCGCCTTCGGTCGTCCGTCCCCGTCAGGGGGTCGGGCCGGGCGGTGCCGTCCGGCCGCGGGTCGCGACGGCGGTGGGCGTGGGTCCGGGGTCCTCGCCGTTGAGGTCCAGGCCGCAGATGCCGGTCGCCGTCACTCCGTCCCGGCCCTTCACCAGCACCGTGACGCGGCCGTCGCGGTCCTTGCTGTAGGCGGCGGTGCAGATCAGCTGGCGCACCGCCGTCGCGTCCAGGGCGCCGAGCGCGAGGGGGAGGTTTACCAGCACCCGCCCGTCCGCGGCGGACCGGACCCGGACGCCGCCGGCCGTGGTGGTCCGGGGCAGCGACGTGCTGAGCCCGGCGGCCTCGTCCTCCTTCGCCGGGCCCGCCAGCAGTGCCAGGACCGCCCTCTCCGGCGACCGGGGCAGAACCGGCCCCCCGGTCTGCTCGTACTCGTCGGGGAACGCGTTCGCGGGTGGGAACGACCGGACGACGGGCGTCAGTTCTCCGTCCGGCAGCCGGAAGAACAGCAGGGCGTCGAAGTCGGGGTCGGGGCCGACCCGCACGCTGGCCGGCCCGCCCGCTTCGACGACGCCGGTTCCCTGGATGCCGCATCCGGCCAGCAGCAGGGCGCCCACCGGCGCGGCGGCGAGCGCCCACCGGCGTACGTGCCCGTGCCTCACCGGCCGTCCCCTTCCGTGTGCAGCGGTATCTCGACGGTGAAGACGGCGCCTCCCTCCGGCCGGTTCCCCGCGCGGACGGTCCCCCGGTGCAGCCTGACGTTCTCCAGGGTGATCGCCAGGCCGAGACCGCTGCCCTCCGAGCGGGTGCGGGCCGCGTCCGCCTTGTAGAAGCGGTCGAAGATGTGGGGCAGCGCTTCGGGCCGGATGCCGGGACCGTTGTCGGCCACTTCGGTGACCAGCAGGGGCACGCCGTCGGAGCCGGTCCCGCGGCGCAGCCGTACGGTGACGGGCGTGCCGCCGTGCCGCAGCGCGTTGCCGACGAGGTTGGCGACGACGACGTCGAAGCGGCGCGGGTCGAGCCGTACGCGGATCCCTTCGGGCAGCTCGGTGCGTACGCGGCCGTCCGTCCAGTGCCGGTTCTCCAGCGTCTTGCGGACGGCCTCCGCCGCGTCGAGCTCGTCGGTGTTCAGCTCGGCCGCGCGTGCGTCGAAGCGGGAGATCTCCATCAGGTCCTCGACGAGTCCGGCGAGTTTCCCGGTTTCCGAGCTGATCAGCCGCACCGCGCGGGCGGTGTCGGGGTCAAGCCGCCCGGCGTCCTCGTCGAGCACCTCGGTGACCGCCAGCATGCCGGCGAGCGGGGTGCGCAGCTCGTGCGAGACGTCGGACGCGAAACGGCGGGCCCGCGCCTCGGCCTGGCGCAGTTCCCGGACGGAGTGCTCGAGCTGTTCCGCGGACTCGTTGAAGGTACGGGCGAGGTCGGCCAGTTCGTCGCCGCCGCGCACCTGGATGCGGGTGTCGAGTCTGCCGCTGCCCATGCTCCGGGCGGCCCGGCGCAGCTCCCGCACCGGACGCAGCACGCTGCGGGCGGCGAGCAGGCCGGGCAGCAGGGCGACGACGAGTCCGGGCAGGGCGCCGTCGCGGGCGGCGGTCAGCAGCGCCTCGACGTTGATCTGCTCGTCCGTCATCCGCATGACGGCGTACAGGACAAGGCCGGTGGGCAGCACGCCCTCGGGACCGGTCGGGAAGACCGTGGGCATGGCGATGGTCAGGTACGGGACGCCGTCCTTGACGACCCGCTGGAAGCTGCCGTGGGGATTGGCCCGTGCGGCCCGCCGCAGCTGCGGGGTGATGACCCCGGAGACGGGGCTGGTGCCGGAGGAGGCGCGGATCGAGCCGTACTCGGCGAAGGCGACCCAGGGGTGCGGCCTGCCTTTGCGGGCGATGTCGCGCAGGACTCCTTCGATGCCCTCGGCCTGGAGGGGCATGGGGAAGCCGGTCTGCCGGACCTCGTCGCGGAACGACGAGACGGCCGTGTCCTGCGCGGTCTGCAGCAGGGCGCTGCGGGCCTCCCGGTAGGTCAGCGCCGCGGTGGTGCCGGCGCTGACGGCCGCGACCAGCAGGAACGCCAGGGTCAGGCGGGTGCGCAGCCCGAACGCCCAGCTCCACCGCGCCCGTCTCCGCCCTCCCGGGTCCCGGCGCCCTCCCCCGCCCTCGGGGTGCTCGGCGCCGTCGTGCACCGGCGACCCGCCGTCGGGGGCCGGGACGCCGGCGGTGGGGGCCGGGCTCACAGCGGCCCGAAGCGGTAGCCGAAGCCGCGCAGCGTCTGGACGTAGCGGGGCGTGCCGGAGTCGTCCTCGATCTTGTTGCGCAGCCGGCGGACGCACGCGTCGACCAGGCGCGCGTCGGCGTGGTAGCTGTGCTCCCAGACGTGCTCCAGCAGTTGCTGGCGGCTGAAGACCTGTTCCGGGGCGGCGGAGAGGTGGAGCAGGAGCTTCAGCTCCGAGGGGGCGAGCGCGAGGCGCCGGCCGGCCTTGGTGACCGTCAGCGCGGCCCGGTCGATGGTGAGGTCGCCGTGGACGCGGGTGGCCGGGCGTTCCGTGTCGGTGGGTTCGATACGGCGCAGCACGGCGCGGATGCGCGCCTCGAGCACCTCGGGGCGGGCCGGCTTGACGATGTAGTCGTCGGCTCCGGCCTCCAGGCCCACGATCATGTCGAAGTCGTCGCCGCGCGCGGTCAGCATGATGATGGGCAGCTGGCTGTTCTCCCGGACGCGCCGGCAGACCTGCACTCCGTTCATCCCGGGCAGCATCAGGTCCAGCAGCAGCAGGTCGGGGCGGAACTCGCTCAGCGCCTCGAGTCCCGCCTCGCCGGTGGCGGCCGACCGCACGTCGTGGCCACGGCGGCGCAGGCCCAGTTCGACGCCTTCCCGGACGGCGGGGTCGTCCTCGATGAGCAGTACGCGGGGCATCAGCGGTCTCCTCAATGGTGGTTCAGCGCCGGGCCGCTCTGCGGCGTACGCCGGAGAGGAGCGCGTGGAGTTCGGTCAGCCGCAGCGGCCTGGCGAGCAGCACGAAGACGAGCAGGACGACGGCCGCTCCGGCGGCCGTGGCGACGGCGACGCCCGCCCGCGCGGCCCCGGACGCTGCGAGGTGGCCCAGCGCGGTGGCGGGCACGGCGGCGAGCAGCAGCCGTGCGTGCGCCGCGACGGGGGACGACCGCCACGGCCGGGTGACGGCCAGCCGCCGGCTCAGCATCCGGCCGGTGAGGGCCCAGCCCGCGAAGAGGGCCACGGAGTACGCGGCCGCCATTCCCGTCACCGCCCAGCGGGCCGGCAGCAGTTGGGCGGCGGTCACGGACAGGCCCGCGTTGAGGGCGACGATCACCAGGTTGATCAGGAAGGGCGTACGGGTGTCGCCGAGCGCGTAGAAGGTGCGGGAGAGCACGTACTGGCCCGACATGGCGGCGAGTCCGGGCGCGAACGCCATCAGGATGCCCGCCATGGCGGCCGTGTCGCCCGCGCTCGTCCTGCCGTGGCCGAAGACGAGGGCCATCACCGGCTGGGCGAGGGCGAGCAGCGCGCAGGCGGCGGGGACGACCGCGGCGGCCGAGGCGCGCAGGGCGTGCGAGACGTCCCGGCGCAGGGCGGCGGTGTCCTTGTCGGCGGCCGCCGCGCTCATCCGGGGCAGCAGCGCGGTCATGAGGGAGACCGTGATGATGCCGTGCGGGACGACCCACAGGACATAGGCGTTGTTGTACGCGCTGTAGCCGGGGCCTCCCTGGAGGCCGGCGGTGGTGGCCAGCCGGGTCGTGACCCAGTAGGCGGCCTGGTTGGCGAGGACCAGCAGCACCAGCCAGCCTGCCGACCGCAGGGGGCGGGTCAGTCCGCTGCCCCGCCAGTCGAAGCGGGGCCGCCAGCGGAAGCGGGCCGCGCGCAGCGCCGGGACGAGGGCGAGTGCCTGGACGGCGATCCCGGCGGTGGTGCCCCAGCCGAGCAGCGCGGTCTCGGTCGCGTCGAGCGTGTCCCCGCCGCCCATGGCCAGGGCCAGGAACACTCCGAAGACGCCGATGACGACGACGTTGTTGAGGACCGGTGCCCACATCATGGCGCCGAACCGGCCGCGCGCGTTGAGCACTTGGCCCAGCAGGGTGAACAGTCCGAGGAAGAAGATCTGGGGCAGGCAGTAACGGGCGAACGCGGTCGTCATGGCCGCCTGCCGGCCGGTGTAGTCGGTGTAGGCGTCGACGATCGCGGGTGCCGCCCACACGGCGGTCGCGGTGATCGCGAGCAGGGCGACGACGCAGACCGTGATGAGCCGGTCGGTGTACGCGGCTCCGCCGTCGTCGTGCTCCTTGGCCGCCCTGACCAGTTCGGGTACGAAGACGGCGTTCAGCGCGCCGCCGAGGAGCAGCATGTAGACGATGGTGGGCAGGGAGTTGCCGACCGCGTAGCCGTCGGCGGTCGGGCCGATGGTGCCGAGCGCCGCGGCGACCACGGCGGACCGGGCGAAGCCGGTGCCCCGGGAGACCAGGGAGCCGGCGGCCATGACGGCACTGCTGCGTGCCGTGGAGGCCGCCTTCCGTGCGTCCTTCGGTGTGTCCTTCGGCGCGTCCCTCGGTACGCCCTCGGGTGCGTCCTCCTCCGGTACGGTCCCCTGGGCGTCGCCGGCGTCCGCTGCCGTACCGGCGGGGCCGTGCGCCCTGCCGGTGTCCGTGGGCGGCCTCACCGGCGGTTCAAGTACGCCTGGAAGGCGCGGTAAAGCGTCTGGTTGGCGGTTCCGCCCACGGTCTTCTCCCATTCCCCCAACGTCTCGACGACCCGCCCGCCGGTGCCGAGCTTCCACCGCAGCAGCCCGTACGCACGTTCGTCCGGATCAAGGGTGGAGGGTACCCCGCGCATGTCGTAGACGTCAGCGCCGGCCGCGTGGGCGTCCAGCAGCATCCGCCACTGCAGGGCGTTGGAGGGGCGCACCTCCCGGCGGTGGTCGGCGGAGGCGCCGGTCTGGTACCAGACCTTGCGGCCCACGGTGATCATGGTGTGGGCGGCGAGGACCTCTCCCTGATGGCGGGCCAGGTAGAGCTTCATCCGGCCTGGCTCCTCGGCGTTGAGGGCCGCGTACTGGCGTTCGTAGTACGCGAGTGAGCGGCCGAGCCGGAAGCCGTCGCGCTCCTCGGTGATCCGCAGCAGCCGGTAGAAGGCGGGCAGGTCGGCCGCACTGCCCACGACCACCTCCACGCCCTCCTTGCGGGCGCGCCGGACGTTGCGCCGCCACTCCTGGTTGAGCCCGGACCACAGGTGCTCGGTGGTGCGCCCGGCGAGCGGCACGCGGAAGACGTGCCGCGGCTGGGCGTCCCCGTCGCCGGTGGGCCCGTCACCGCCGCAGCGGTGCCAGCCGCGGGCGCGCAGCCGTTCGGCGACCGCGGTGCCGAGCGGGTCGACCTCGCTGGCGAGGACGTCGGCCAGGCGCCGGCCCGGGCCGCTCAGCGACTTCAGGCGGGCGGCGTCCCAGCTGCGGTAGGCCGGGGAGGGTCCGATGCGTACGGCGAAGGCGCCCTCGGCGCGCAGGTGTTCCAGCAGGGGGTCGAGCCAGCCGTCGACGTGCGGGTCCTCCCAGTCGGCGACGGGTCCCTCGGGAAGGTAGGCGAAGTACTTGCGGGTGCCCGGGAACTGCCGCAGCAGCACCAGGGCCACTCCCGTCAGGCGGCCGGCCCCCGGGTCGGGCCCCCAGCCGAGCAACCGGGTGTGCCAGCCCTCCTTGACGTCGCCCCAGGACGGGCACTGCAGGAAGCCGGCGCCGAGCGCCGCGCCGTCGCGGGAGGCGAGGAAGGCTCGGTGGGCCGCGGGGGTGATGCGCTCCAGCCTCGGGGCGCGACCGCCCTCCTCGTGGGGGCGGCGGGGCGGTACGAGCAGCGCTGACACGGTGTGGCCTCTCCTTCTCCCCGGTCCGTCACGGGGTCGAACGAGATGCTCACCGCCGGTCGTGACCGTTCCGCTCGGCGAATGTGACCGGACCATGAGCGTTCCTCACCAGTCCCCGTCACATCGTCCGCACCCCGCTGACCTGGACTTCCCCGGCTCTACAGTCACGGCACGGACTGCCCCGGCCCTTCCTCGCCGGCTCTCGTCCGTTCCCTCAGGAGGTCCAGTTGCCCCGCACACGTGTCCGCGTCCACGCCCCGGTGCGTACCGTCCTCGCCGCGGCCCTGCTCGTACCGCTGGCGGTCGCCTGCTCCGCACGGCCGGCTCCGGCACCGGCGGACACCCGCGCCACCGGCAAGGGCGGAGACCGGCCCGTCACCGTGACGGTCACCCCGACGGGCCGTCAGGCCGCCGCCGGGGAGCGGGTGAAGGTCACCGCGGCGGGCGGGCGCCTCACCTCGGTGACCGTGACCGACGGCGAGGGCCGCCGGCTCACCGGCGAGGTGGCGTCCGACGGCCTCACGTGGCTCTCCGGGCGCAGGGCCGTGCCCGGCACGGCGTACACGGTCACGGCGGCGACGGTGAGCCCTGGCGGTACCGCCGGCACGAGCCGGGCGTCCTTCGCCACCGCTCCGGCCGACAAGGTCAACAAGGTCGACAGGCGGCCGGGGAACGGCGCCACCGTGGGCGTGGCGCAGCCGATCTCGCTCGTCTTCGACCATCCCGTCGAGAACCGGGCGGAGGTCGAGAGGCAGTTGACGGTCACCACCTCGAACGGCACCCGGGGTTCCTGGGGATGGGTGCGCGACTGGTCGGGCAGGGACCGGGTGGACTGGCGGCCCGAGCACTACTGGAAGCCCGGCACCAAGGTCACCCTGGACGCCCGGCTGAACGGCACCGACTCCGGCGACGGCGGCTGGTTCGTGCGCGACTACACCACCACCTTCACCGTCGGCGCCCGGCAGGTCGTCGAGGTGGACCTCGACGACCACCACCTCACGCTCGTGCGCGACGGCAGGGCCGTGCGGCGCATCCCGGTCTCCGGCGGTACGCCCGGCGGTGACCGGCGCTCCTGGCGCGGGACCGCCGTCCTCATGGCGAAGGAGGGCACCATCAACATGAACTCCGAGACGGTCGGCCTGGGCAACGCCTACGACAAGATGGTCGACCACTCGATGCGGCTCACCTGGTCGGGCATGTACGCGCACGCCGCCCCCTGGAACGCCCGCCACCTCGGCAGGGCCAACCGGAGTTCGGGCTGCATAGGGATGGGCGACGCCGACGCGGCCTGGTTCTACGGCCAGGTGCGGGTGGGCGATCCGTTCGAGATCACCGGCAAGGACACCAAGGGCGTCGTCGCGCCGGGCAACGGCTTCGGCGCGTGGAACCTCTCGTGGGCCGACTGGCAGCGGCGGAGCGCGCTGCGCTGACGGGCACGCGGAGTGCCGCGGAACGGCGGCCGGGCCGCCGGCCCCGGGCCGCGGAACGGTCCTCGGCAGGGCCCGGTCCTCGGCAGGGCCCGGCTCCTCGGGAGGGCCCGGTCTCTGGAGGGCCCGGTCTCCGGAGGCCGGCCCTCGGGACGGGCCCGGCCCTCCCGAGCGTCCGGTCCCGGTGTCCTTCAGTGTCCGCGGGACAGGGTCCCCACCACCCGGATGTGCGGGCGGCCGTCGGTGTCGGGATCGGTGACGACCGCCCGTACGCCGTAGACGTCGGCGATCAGCGCCTCGGTGAGGACCTCGCCGGGTGTGCCCGCGGCAACGACGCGGCCCCGCCGCAGGACCACGACGTGATCGCAGTACATGGCGGCGAGGTTGAGGTCGTGCAGGGCGACGACGCTGGTGACGGGCAGCGTGCGGACGAGGTGCAGCAGGTCGTGCTGGTGCTGGATGTCGAGGTGGTTCGTCGGCTCGTCGAGGAGGAGCTCGCGGGGTTCCTGCGCGAGGGCCCGGGCGATCTGTGCGCGCTGGCGCTCGCCTCCCGACAGGGTGTGCCAGGGCCGGTCCGCCCGGTCGGCGAGGCCGGTGCGCTCCAAGGCGTCGCGGACGGCCCGGTCGTCCGGTTCGGCCGGGGGTGCCCAGGCCCGCCGGTGGGGGATGCGGCCGAGGCGTACGACGTCGGCGACCGTCAGCTCGACGAGGGTGTCCGCCTGCTGCTCGACGACGGCCACCCGCCGGGCGACGTCCCTGCGGCGCAGCTGGTCCAGGGGCCGGCCGTCGAGGGTGACCGCGCCGGCGGCGGGGGCGGTCACCCCGCACAGCAGGCGCAACAGGGTGGACTTGCCCGAGCCGTTGGGGCCGAGCAGGCCGGTCATGGCGCCGGGGGGCGGGGTGATGCTGACGCCGTCGAGGAGGGGCGTGCTGCCGGCTGTGCGGGTGACGCGGTCGGCGGCGAGGGTCATCGGCGGGTTCTCCGGGTGCGGTACAGGACGAGGACGAAAGCGGGGACGCCGACCAGGGAGGTCACCACGCCGACGGGGACCTCCTGCGGTGCGATGACGGTCCTGGCGAGGGTGTCGACCCAGACCAGGAAGACGGCTCCACCGAGCGCGGCGGCGGGCAGCAGACGCCCGTGGCCCGGTCCGGTGAGGGCCCGGGCGGCGTGCGGCAGCACCAGGCCGACGAAGCCGATGGCTCCGGCCGAGCTGACCAGGGCGGCGGTGAGCAGTGCGGTGACGCAGAGCAGGACCGCCCGCGCCCGGGCGACGTCCACACCGAGGGTGGCGGCCGCGTCCTGGCCGAAGGCGAACGCGTCCAGCGTCCGGCCGTGGCCCAGGCAGACGGCGAGGCCGAGTGCCAGGGCGGCCAGGCACAGCCACACGTCGGTCCAGCCGGCGCCGCCGAGCGAGCCGAGCAGCCAGAACAGCACCCCGCGGGTGGTCTCGGCGTCGGCCGAGGTGACCACGACGAAGGAGGTGAGCGCGGAGAACAGCTGCATGGCGGCGACGCCGGACAGTACGACCCGGTCGGTGGTGCCGCCGAGGACGTGGCTGAGGAGCAGCATGGCGGCGAACGAGCACACCGCGCCCGCGAAGGCTCCCGCGGAGACGGAGAGGGCTCCGCCGCCGAAGCCGAGGACGACCACGACGACCGCTCCGGTGGAGGCCCCGGAGGAGACGCCCAGGACGAAGGGGTCGGCGAGCGGGTTGCGCAGCAGCGACTGCATCACGGCCCCGCAGAGGGCCAGCCCGGCGCCGCACACGGCGGCCAGCAGGGTGCGCGGCAGCCGCAGGTTCCACACGATGCCGTCGCGGATGGGTGAGAGGCCGGTGGCGTCCCCGCCGAGGTGGGAGGCGACGACGGACCAGACGTCGGTGACGCCGATGTCGGCCGGTCCGATGGTGATGGCGAGGGCGACGGACGCGGCGAGCACCGCGAGGCCCGCCGCCGTGCGCAGCAGGGCGGCCGTCACTTCGCCGTGCCGAACCGCCGAAGTCCGGCGGCGACCTGCTCGATGCCCTCGACCGTGCGGATCGTCGGGTTCATGGACTGGCCGCTGACGAGGACGTACCGCTTGTGCTTGACGGCGTCCATGGTGCGGGTGACCGGATCGGACTCCAGGAACTCGATCTTCCTCGCCGCGCTCTCCCCGCTCTGCGCCTTGCGGGTGAGGTCGCCGATGACGAGGACGTCGGGGTTGCGGTCGGCCACGGTCTCCCAGTTGATCTGGGGCCATTCCTCGGCGGTGTCGTCGAAGACGTTCTTCGCGCCGAGTTCCCGGGTGATGATGCCGGGGGCGCCGCAGCATCCGGCCATGTAGGGGGACTTGGCGTCGGAGAACCAGTAGAGCAGGGTGACGTCCGACGCGTCGAGCCCCGCGGTCGCCCTGGTGACCCGGGCCTCGAGGCTCCGGACCAGTGCCTCGCCGCGTGCCTCGGCGCCGAAGACGCGGGCGATGTCGCGCACTTCGCCGTACACGGTGTCCATGCCCAGCGGCTCGGTGCGGACGCCGTCCCCGTCACCGCTGTTGTCCTTTCCCCGGCAGTCGGACGGGGAGAGGTAGGTGGGCACGCCCAGCTGTGCGAACTGCTCCCGGGTGGCGACGCCGCCCTTGCCGAGGGTGGAGGCGAACGAGGCGGCGACGAAGTCGGGTTCGACGGCGAGGACCTTCTCGAAGGAGGGGTTGTTCTCGGCGAGGCGCGGTACGCCGGCGTTCGCCTTCTCCAGGCCCTTCATCACGGGGTCGGTCCAGGTGGCGGTTCCAGCCATCCGGCCGGCCAGTCCGAGCGACAGCATGATCTCGGTGGTGCCCTGGTTGAGCGACACGGCCCGCCGCGGTCCGTCCCCCTCGATCTCCACCGTGCGTCCGCAGTTGTCGAGCGTGCGTGTCGCGGAGGAGGGCGGGCCGCCGGATCCGGGGGCGCCGGCGCAGCCGGTCAGCGGGAGGGCCGCGCACAGGAGCGCGGCGAAGGAACGGGTGGGGTGCGTGAGGGGCACGGCAGATCCTCGGCGTCGAGGGCCCATGCGCGGGGCCCGTCCGTACGGAACGTGCCAGCAGGTATTCGGACTCGGGGTCAGCCGGACGCGGCGCCTTCCCGGGCCGTCGTCCGGCCCAGTGGCGTGGTTGCCGCGCCCGTCGCCCTCACCGCTGCGCGTCAGTTCCGGGTTCGCACCGGATTCCCTGACTCACGTACATGCGTACGGAGTACGACTGGCCTGCGCAAGCTACCACAGGCGCCGACCGGCGGGACCGGACTGTCGGACCATCAGACGATGTTGACAATCATTTTCATATACAGGATGCTGTCCGGGCCCCGCACCCTCCGCCCGTCCGCGGCCGTGGTGCGGGGACCACTCCACGTGATCCCCTGGGAGCAGCATGTCGATCTTGCGTAACCGTCGAGACTTCCTCGCCCTGACCGGCGCCGCCGCCGGTGCCCTGGCCCTGGCCGGGTGCGGTGGCGGCGGCTCCGGCGACGGCGGTGCGGCCGGCGGCGGCAAGGCGGAGCCGCGGCGCGGCGGCCGGTTCCGTGCCCTGTTCACGGGCGGCGGCGAGCTCGAGACCATCGACCCGCACGCCGAGGCCCTGGCCATCGACATGGCGCGGACGAAGGCGCTGTTCGACCGGCTCGTGGACCTGGACGCCGACATGGCGCCGGTCCCCCGGCTCGCCGCGAAGTGGGAGTCCAACGCCGACGCGACCGTGTGGCGCTTCACCCTCCGGGAGGCGCTCTTCCACGACGGGAAGAAGCTCACGCCCGAGGACGTGCTGTTCAGCTTCGGCCGGATCCTCGATCCCAAGGCGACCGACCACTTCGCGCAGGGCATGCTGTCGGTCATCGACCTGAAGAAGAGCCGGGGCGTCGGCGGCAACACGGTCGAGATCGCCCTCAGCCGTCCGAGCGCCGAATTCCCCGCCCTGCTGGGCACTTTGGGCACCGCCGTCGTCAGTGCCCGCTACCGCGACCCGGCCAGGCCCGTGGGCACCGGCGCGTTCCGGCTGAAGTCCTTCCGGGCCGGCCGGTCGTTCGTCGCCGAGCGCTTCGACGACCACTGGGACGGCGGGGCGTACGTCGACGAGCTGCACATCCTCTCCGCCGACGCCGACGCCCGCGGCAACGCCCTGCGGGGAGGCCAGGCGGAGTACGGCTACGAGATGACGCCGACCTTCGCCCGTACCGCCGCCGCCGACACGTCCGTACGGATCGTCGCGGCCAAGGGCAGCACGGCCCACGCCATCGTCATGAAGTGCGACCAGGAGCCCTTCGACGACCCCGACGTCACCCTGGCGTTCAAGCTGCTCGCCGACCGGGAGAAGCTGGTCGAGGTCGTCCTGGCGGGCCGGGGCGTCGTCGGGAACGACATGTTCGGCAAGGGCTACCAGTACTACCCCGAGGACATACCGCAGCGGAAGCGGGACGTCGCCGAGGCGCGGGCCCTGCTGAAGAAGACCGGCATGCTGAACAGGACGCTGTCCATCTACACCTCCTCCGCCGCCACCGGGTTCGTGGAGGCCGCGACCCTCTTCGCCGAGCAGGCCGCCGACGCCGGCCTGCGGATCAAGGTGACGACCGGCTCCTCGGAGACGTACTTCAAGGACCAGCTCACCAAGGGCGTGATGGGCAGCCACCGTTCCGGCGCCATGTCGATCCCGACGTACCTCAACGACCGTCTGCTGACCACGTCGGCCTTCAACGCCTCCGGGTGGCGCCGCAAGGACTTCGACGCGGCCTTCGCGAAGGCTCGGGCGACGACCGACGAGGGCGAACGCACCCGGCTGTACGGGCAGCTCCAGCGCACCGTCCACGACGAGGGCGGCCTGCTGATGTGGGGCCACCCCGACTGGCTGAACGCGGTCTCCTCCCGTGTGCGCGGCGTCGAGGCGGCCCCGCCCAACACCCTCGACTCCGCCCGCTTCGACAAGGTGTGGCTGGCCTGACGATGCGTGGGTACGCCCTGCAGCGCCTCGCCCTCGGAGGCGTACAACTCGCCCTGCTCACGGTGCTGGTGTTCCTGCTGACGTCGCTGCTGCCCGGTGACGCGGCCGACGTCCGCAACGACGAGGACGCCACGCCCGAGCAGGTGGCGGCGCTGCGCGAACAGCTCGGGCTGGACCGGCCGGCCCTGGAGCGCTTCACCGACTGGGCCGGGGGCGTGCTCACCGGCGACCTCGGCACGTCGCTGGTGAGCGGCGGCCCGGTGCTGGACGTCCTGGCAGGGTCGGCCGGCATCACGCTGCTGCTCGCCGCCGTCACCCTCGCGGTGGTCGTCCCCCTCGCGGTGCTGCTCGGCATCGCGTCCGGGCTGCGGGAGGGCGGCCGCCTGGACCGGGCGGTCACCTCGGTGACGCTCGCGCTCAACGCCGTGCCCGACTTCGTCCTGGCGCTGCTGCTCGTGGCCGGGCTGTCGCTCCGGCTCGGCTGGCTGCCCGCGACCTGGGTGGGGGTGGGCGCGGCCGACCTGATCGCGCGGCCCGCACTGCTGGTCCTGCCGGTCGGGGTGGTCGCGGCCCGCATGATCTGCCTGCTGTCCCGGCAGGTGCGGGCCGGCATGGTGACGGTCCTGAGGGCCGGTTACGTCACCCAGGCGCGGCGCCTGGGCGTGCCGCGCCGGACCCTGCTGCTGCGGCACGTCCTGCCCAACGCGGCCGTGCCCGGCATCCAGGAACTGGCCCGCGTGGGCGACAACCTGGTCGGCGGGGTGCTGATCGTCGAGGCGGTCTTCGCGATCCCCGGCGTGGCGACCGCGCTCGTCGACGCCGTCGAGGCACGGGACGTGCCCACGGTCCAGGGCCTGGCCCTGGTGGTCGCCGCCGCGGCCCTGCTCTTCAGCCTGGCGGCCGACCTCGTCTCCCATCGACTCGTACCACGGACGGAGGTGCTCCGGTGAAGCGCGTGAACCTGCCGACGGCCCCGGCCGGCGTGGCGCTGCTCGCGCTGCCGCTGGGCGTCGCCCTGCTGGGCCCGTGGTGCGCCGAGCCGGCCCGGCCCGGGGTGTTCGCCCCGTACGCGCCCGGTGGCGGCGAACACCCTCTGGGCACCGATGGGTTGGGGCGCGACGTCCTCGCGCTGCTGCTGCACGGCGGGCGCAGCGCGCTCGGCATGGCGCTCGGCGCGGTGGCGGTCGCCTACCTGGTCGGCGGGGCCGTGGGCCTGCTGGCGGCGTCGGCCCGCCGCCGCTGGGCCGACGAGCTGCTGATCCGCCCGCTCGACGTGCTGCTCCCGCTGCCGACCCTGCTGGTGATCAGCGTGGTGGCGGTGGGCTGGCGCGGCTCCCCCGTCGCCATCGCGCTCGCCGTCGCGGCCGTCAACGTCCCGCCCGTGGCACGCCTGGTGCGCGCCGCCGCCCTGGACGCCGCCAGCGGCCCCGTCACCGAGGCGCTGCGCGTACAGGGCGAGTCCCGTGTCCGTATCCAACTCGACCACGTGGCACGCTCGGTGCTCTCCCCCGTGGCCGCCGACATCGGCACCCGCATCACCCTCGCGGTCTTCCTCGTCGGCTCGGCGAACTTCCTCGGCCTCGGCCTGGACCCGACCGCGCCCGACTGGGCGGTGAGCATCTCCCGCAGCCGTGAGGCGCTGCTGCTCCAGCCGTGGGCGGTGCTCGCGCCCGCCGCGATGCTCGTCATGTTCACCGTGGGGCTCAACCTGCTCGCCGACCGCCTGCTGGCCCGCTCCCGCCGTACGCAGGAGGCCGTGTGATGACCGCGAAGACCCCCCTGGTCACGGTGCGCGGGCTCACCGCACGAGCCGGGGACGCCCTGCTCCTCGACGGGGTCGACTTCGACCTGTACGAGGGCCGCGTCACCGCGCTCGTCGGCCCCTCCGGCAGCGGCAAGACCACGGCGGCCCTGGCGCTGCTGGGCGAGTGCGGACCCGGTGTGCGCCTCGGCGGACGGGTGGAGGCCGGGGCCGTCACGGTCGTCGACGCGGACGGCGTCACGCCGGAGGCGGCCACCGGCCTGCGCGGGCGCCTCGTCGCGTACATGCCCCAGCATCCGGGCAGCGCCCTCAACCCGGCCCGCCGCGGCGGAGCCGTCCTCGCCGAACTCGCCCGGCTGCACCACCCGGGCGACCGGCCCCAGGCCCTTGCCGCCGCGGCACTCCGGGCCGCGCAACTGCCCGACGGGCGGGACACCCGACGGCGCTTCCCGCACCAGTTCTCCGGCGGTCAGCGCCAGCGCGTCGCGCTCGCCCAGACCCTGGTGTGCCGCCCGCGGGTGCTGGTGCTCGACGAGCCCAGCACCGGGCTGGACACGGTGACCCGGATGCGGCTGGCCGACGAGCTGGCCGCGCTCGCCCGTACCGGCCCGGCCGTCCTGCTCCTCAGCCACGACCACGACCTGGTGCGCGCCCTGGCCGACCACGTGGTCGTGCTCCGGCGCGGACGGGTGACCGCCCAGGGCAGCCCGGCGGACACCCTGCCCGCCCGCCGCCCGGTCACCGCCACGCGCCACACGCCCACCGGGCCGGACGGCACGGCGGTGACGGGCGACGCAGCGGTGACCGGCGGCACGGCGGTGACGGGCGACGTGCCGGTGCGGAAGGGCACCTCGGTGCCGGACGACGCATCCGCGTCGGACGGCGTGCCCCTGCTGGAGGTGCGGGACCTCTCCGCGCACCTCCACGGCCGGGGCCGCGGCCCGGTCCTGCACGGGGTCGACCTCCGCCTGCCCGCCGGGGCCTGTGTCGGCGTGGCCGGCCTGTCCGGCAGCGGGAAGACCACCCTGGCCCGCTGTGTCGCCGGACTCCACGAACGGCACCGCGGCTCGGTCCTCCTGGACGGCGCTCCCCTGCCGGTGCTGCGCCGCCGCAGCACGGAGCAGAAGCGGCGCGTGCAGTACGTCTGGCAGGAGGTCCGCAGCTCCTTCGACGAGCGGCGCCCGGTGGCCGAGCAGGTCGCCCGTACCGCCGTACGACTGCGCGGCCTGGACGCCGACGCGGCGCGGGGGGAGGCCCTCGCCCTGCTGAGCCGGCTCGGGCTGGACGCGACCACCGTCGAGCGGCGCCCCGGCGGCCTGTCCGGTGGCGAACTGCAACGCGCCGCACTCGCCCGCGCCGCACTCGCCACCCCCGACGTACTGGTCTGCGACGAGATCACCACCGCCCTGGACGCCGACGCCACCGAAGCGGTCGTCGCCGAACTCGCGCGGCTCCGCGAGCAGCACGGCACGGCGCTGCTCTGGGTGAGTCACGACCTGGAGCTGCTCGCCGCGGTCGCCCACCACATCGTCGTCATCGACGCCGGCCACGTCGTCGAGACCGGTTCACCCGAGCGGATCCTCGGCGCGCCCCGGGCCACCCCGACCAAGGAACTGGTCCGCGCCATGGACCTCGGTTCGGCCCTCGCGGCCGACGCCCCGGCCGCGACGGCCGCGGCCACCGCCGTGTCCGCGACCGCGACCCCGTCCGGCTCCTGACGGCCCGCGCGCACCACCGCTCCCCACCCCCCCGCCACGCACTTCAGTCATTCACCCCTGACCACGGAGGACACATGAGCCACCCGAAGACAGCCGAGGCCGAGGCCCGGGCCCTGCTCGACTCGCTGCCCGACACGCTGCCCCGGGACGAGATCCTGGCCATCAACGGCTCCCCGTCCGACATCCACACCCCGCGCACGTACACCTACAACGGCTGGACGTTCCAGCTGCCGCCCGGCGTCTTCAAGCCCGGCGACACCAGCCGCATCGTCCACGACCGGCTGCTGGACGGCACCATCCGGGTGGAAGGGCGGTCGTACGCCGCCATCGGCGCCGGACTCGGCGTCGAAGCCGTGATCGCGGGAGTCAAGGGGGCCCGCGAGGTCTACGCCGCCGACATCCATCCCGACAGCGTCGCCACGGCCGCCGCCCACTACGAGCTCCTGGCCGGCGACCGGCCCGGTACGGTCTTCCGCCTCCTGGTCTCCAACCTCTTCGAGGAGTTCCCCGCCACCACCCGGCTGGACGTCATCACGTTCAACCCACCGGCCGTCAGCACCAGGACCAGCGACGACCCGACGGTCGTCCGCAACGTCTGCGTGGGCTTCGAGATCGTGGCGCGCTTCTTCGACCAGATCGTCGACCGCGACCTGCTCGCCCCCGGCGGGGAGGTGCACCTGGTCGTGTCCAACACCTCGGAGCTCAGAAACATCGTCAAGTACGCCATCGAGGCCGGATTCTCGCCGCGGATCACGCACCGCCAGACCTGGGAGGGCGACAACTGTCAGGCGTACCTCTTCGAGCTGCTGCGCCGCGACGACACCGCCTGACCCGGAGGAGAGGGACATGCACGAGCACATAGCCGAAGCGGTCAAGGAACCCGACGTGGTGACCGTTCCGCCCGGCGCGGTCTGCCTGCGCTTCGAGACGATGAAGCTCTACTCCGCGCTCGGCGCCGTACGCCACCTCCTGGACACCGGCCAGGTCTCACCCGGTGACACGCTCATCGACAGCTCCAGTGGCATCTACGCCCACGCGCTGGCCCTCGCCTGCCACCGCCACGGACTGAAGTGCCACATCGTCGGCTCGACGACGGTGGACCGGACGCTCCGCGTCCAGCTGCAGATCCTGGGCGCCACGCTGGAACAGGTCCGCCCCTCCAAGAACCTGCGCCTCGACCAGAACCTGCGCGTGGAGCGGATCGGCGAACTGCTGCGCGAGAACCCCGACTACCACTGGATGCGCCAGTACCACGACTCCATCCACTACCTCGGCTACCGGGACGTCGCCGACCTGATCGGCAAGGAGGTCCCGGAGGGTGCGCTGGCCCTGGTGGGCGGAGTCGGCACCGGCGCGTCGACCGGCGCCATCGCCACCTACCTGCGCGAGGCCGGGCGTGACGTGACGCTCGTGGGCGTCCAGCCGTTCGGCAGCGTCACGTTCGGCGCCGAGCACGTCTCCGACCCCGACATGATCATCGCGGGGATCGGCAGCTCCATCCCGTTCCGGAACGTCCGCCACGAGCTGTACGACCGGATCCACTGGGTGAACTTCGACTACGCCATGTCCGGCGCCGTCGAACTCCTGCGGGCCAGCGGCATCTTCGCCGGCCTCTCCGCGGGCGCGGCCTATCTGGCCACGCTGTGGGAACGGCGGCGCGACGACTCCAGGACGTACGTCTTCCTCGCCGCCGACACCGGCCACCGCTACGTCGACAGCGCCTACGCCCACCACGACCGGGCGCGCGGCCTGGGCGCCATGCGCCCCCACGAGGTCACGGAGCGGCAGGAGCTGCGACACCCCTGGTCGACGATGGACTGGCCGCCCCGCGACAGCGCACTGCTGCGCGGCGAACCGCTGTTGGTCCCCGGCGCGGTCTGAGCCGCCACGCCGCGCCCGCGTCCGCCTGCCCTCCCCGGCCTCGTCGTGCACCGCTCGGGCCCCAACACCTCCACCCGGGACCGGCGCTCCCTGCTGCTCTGCTTCCAGCCCGCCGGACGCCCGGCCCTGGCGGAGCTGCCGTACCGGCCCGAGCTCCTGGCCGACCTCCCCCTGAGCCGGCCCTCTTACTCCTCCCCGAGCAGGGGCTTCCCCGCCCCACTCCCCTGTCCACCCATGGCCACAGCGGCCATGACGCACCAGAAAGCACCCTCCATGTCTCCGATGCAGCCGCACTCCGTGGCCGACCTCCGGCAGGCCGTCCTCGACGGCGCCTACGGACCGCCGCCCCAGGAGCTCGCCGTCACCAGCGCGTTCCATCTCCACCACACCACCCGGCTGGCCGGCACCGAGGTCACCTACCGCAACAGCTACCTGCTGCTGCGGTCGGGGGACGCCTTCGGTGCCTGCTCCTTCGAGACCGGCGAGCTCACCCCCGACTTCTGCGCGGACGCCTCCGGCCACACCCTCGACCACCTGGTCCGGCACGAGTCGGCACCGGTACGCATCGCCGCCCTCGACGCCTACCTGGCCCGCGTCCAGCCGCACCGCGGCTCCCCCGCCGCCGAGACGGTCACCCTCCCGACCGGCACGCCCGAGACGCGCGCCGAGGCCCGGGACGCGGCCGTCGCCGGGCTGCTCGACATTCCCGCCGGTGCGAAGGTCGCGCTCATCGGCGTCGTCAACCCGCTGGTCGCGGCGATACGCGAGCAGGGCGGCGTCCCGCTGCCCTGCGACTTCAACCTGCGCACCACCCACTGGGGCGACCCGGTCACCGACGACATGTCCCAGGTGCTCGCCGAGGCGGACGCCGTGGTCGCCACGGGCATGACGCTCAGCAACGGCAGCTTCGACGTCATCCTGGAGCACTGCCGCAAGCACGGACTGCCGTTCGTCGTGTACGCGCAGTCCGGCAGTGCCGTCGCCCGCGCCTTCCTGGGTGCCGGTGTCACCGCGCTGTCCGCCGAGCCGTTCCCCTTCTCCCAGTTCAGCGCGGACGCGACCGCGCTGTACCGGTACCGGGCGGCGGGCGCATGAGCAGCGAGACCAAGGGCCCGGCGGTGGAGGCGCACGCGGACGTGAGCACCGGCGCCGTCCCCGGCGACCTGCGGATGGCCCGCACCCTGTGGCCGTTCATGCTCGCCTCGGCCGTGGGACTGGTGCCGTTCACGATCTTCAGCACCTTCCTCGTCCCCATCGCCCACGCGTCGGACGGCGGCGTCGCGGCCATGGGCCAGCTGCGCGGCCTCGGCGGTCTGGCCGCCCTGGCCGTGGGCACGGCCCTCGCCCCCCTGATCGACCGGGTGCGCAAGGACTGGGCGGCGGCCGGCGGGCTCGCCGTGCTGGCCCTTTCCGCCGCTCTCGGCGCGACCGGCGAGTTCCTGCTGCTGGCCGCGTTCTGCCTGCTCGTCGGCGCCGGTACGGCCGTCCTCAACCCGGCGCTGACCGCTGCGGCCGCCGACCGCTTCGACCATGACGCCGCCGCGGGCCGGGCGGCGACCCTCATCACCGCCACCCAGTCGCTCACCGCCCTGCTGGCCGCGCCGCTCGTGGCGCTGCCGGCCGTGCTGTGGGGCTGGCAGGGCGACCTGTGGGCGATCGCCGCCGTCGCCGCCGTACTCGCCGTGCTCTTCGTCGTCCGGGGCCGCCGTGCCGAGCGCCCCGGGGCCCACGGCGAGAAGAACGGGGAGAAGGACGGGGAGAAGGCGGCGTGGCCGGGCTACCTCGCCTCCTTCACGCTGCTGGGGGCCCTCCCCGGGGTGGTGCCACTGCTCTTCGTGGCCATGCTGCGCACGGCGGCGTTCATGGGGTACCTCGCCTACCTGGCGGCGTTCTACGACGAGCGCTTCGGACTCGCCCCCGGCCCCTTCGCCCTCGTCTGGACGCTGAGCGGAACCTCGTTCTTCCTCGGCAACCTCGTCGCCGGCCGGCTGCTGAGCGCCGAGCGGCCGAAGGTGTCCGGTGAGCGGCTGATGACGCTGGCCCTGCTGGTGGCGCTGGCGGCCCTGGTGGGGGTGTTCTACACCCGGTCGCTGCTGCTCGCCCTGCCGCTGACGGCCCTCGTCGGAGCCGGTCACGCGACGGTGGCGGCCTGCGTCACCACGCTGCTGGTGCGCCGCTGCGGCGCGCTGCGGGGCACGGCCCTGAGTCTCAACGCGGCCGGGATGAGCTTCGGCGTCTTCCTGGGTGCGGGGCTCGGCGGCGTCGGTCTCGCACTCGGCGGGTACCCGGGCACGGCGGCGGCGCTGGGGGGCCTGACCCTCGTCGCCCTGGCCTTCGCCCGCGCGGCGGCGCGTTCCGCCCCCGCCGCGGAGGGATGACGGGGGCCGTCGTCCGAGGCGGTCGGGCGCACGGGCGGGGTGTAGGCCCCTCGTCGCCCGCCCGCCGACCGGCGACCGGCCACCGCCGACGGGAGCGCCCGACAAAGGGAACAGTCATACGATTTCCGACCGTCCGGCCACGCCGTCCGAGACGGCACCCGGCTCCGTCCGCCGAGACGCTATGCCCCTAATGCGCAGATATTCTGGAAAGCGTGATCGAGTCTGCATGGCCACGGCTCCGTCGGCGCTACGGCCGGGGGTCGCTCGTGCGGCTGTCACCGGTCATCCTGACCATCGTGATCGCCAGCCTGGCCTACGCCACTCCGCCGGAGATGGCCTTCAGCCGCCTCCTGCCCGCGGCGCCGGCCCTGGCCGCCGCCATGTGGCCGGTCCTGCCGACCGTCCTGCTGGGGACGGTCTGCCTCTGCCTGATGATCGGCCTCGGCTTCGTCTTCCCCGATCTCGGTACGTGGTGGACGGCGGCGGGGATCGTCGCGGTCACCGTGGCCGCCGCGTACGGCAGCCATGTCCGGCTCCAGCGGGAGCGCACCCTGTTCCAGGTGCGGCTCGTCGCCGACGCGGCGCAGCAGGTGGTGCTGAGCCCGATGCCACGCCGCTTCGGGAACGTCGAGATCGAGTCGCTGTACCTCGCGGCGGCGGCGGAGGCCCGGATCGGCGGGGATTTCTACGAGGTGGTCGACACGCCGTACGGGGTCAGGCTCCTCATCGGTGACGTGCGGGGCAAGGGCCTGCCGGCCGTGGGCGCGGCCGCGGCGATCGTCAACGCCTTCCGGGAGGCGGCGTACGGGGAGACCGACATGGTGGAGGTCGCCCGCAGAATGGACGCCAGCAGTACCCGGTACAACGCCGCGTTCCCTCCCGAGGGGCCCATGGAGCGTTTCGCCACCGCTCTCCTCGTCGAGATCCCGCACGAGGGCGGACGCATCCACATCCTCAACTGCGGGCACCCCCCACCGCTGCTCCTGAACCGCAGAAGCCTCCGCGTCCTGGAGGCGGCCACGCCGTCGCCCCTGCTCAGCCTCGCGGAACTCATCGGCGACCACTACACCGTCGACTCCTTCGACTTCGCCCCCGACGACCTGTTGCTCCTCTACACCGACGGGATCGCCGAGGCCCGCGCCCGCGACGGCGAGTTCTTCCCGCTGACGGCCTGGATGCGACGGCAGCCCCCGGCCCCGCCGCGCGAGCTGCTCAGGGTCCTCCACCGCGATCTCCTCCGCTACAGCCGGGGACGCCTCGACGACGACATCGCCGCCCTCGCCGTACGCCGCCGCGACGTCTGAGGCGCCCAGGCGCAGGGGGCGACGAGGGCAACGCCGGTCCACCCGGGGACGTGCCTGCCGATTGCTCGCGCCCGGCGTCGAGGAGGCACCGCTTCCCCGCATCCGGCTGGTCCGCACCTGCCGGGAGACGACAGTGACCGCCGGCCGCCATACGCCCGCCAGCGGTTGTCCGGTACCGCAGGTGGCAGGCAGTTCCCCGGCGACCTGCCCGCATCGGCGGATCACGCTGCACCGGACAGTTAGATTCCCGCCTTCGGAGGGATTGATAGGGCTATGGATAGCTCTAGTCCACCCGGGGTTCTCATTCGGTGTTTTCCTCCGGAGACGCACAGTGTGCCGCTGGCTCGGCGGTTCGTGCGGTCGGCATTGCGTGGTGCCGCGGCGGAGGTGGTGGACACCGCCGAGCTGCTGGCCAGTGAGCTGGTGACCAACGCGGTGCTGCACGCGCGTACCGAGGTGGAGGTGCGGGTCTGGTCGCACGAGGGACAGGTGCGCGTACGCGTCGGCGACGGTCGGCCGGACCGCCCGCTCGTGCCGCGGGAGCGCAGGCCGTACGCCGGTGCCGGGCGGGGCCTTGCCGTGGTCGAGGAGCTGGCTTCGAGTCATGGGGCCCATGTCGGGGAGGGCCGCAAGACGGTCTGGTTCGAGCTGTGGCCCAAGGCCCCGGTGCCACCCACGTCCGGGTGGGGTTCCGTGCCGATGTACGGGCGGACCGCGACCGTGACACTGATCGACATGCCCGGCATCGTGTTCCGCGCGGCGCAGCAGCACGGTGACGAGATGCTGCGCGAGCTGACGCTGACCACCTGCGTCGAGGAGTGCGCCGGGGTGTCGAGCCACGAGTTGCTGGTCGCCATCGATGTGGCCGACGTGATCAACGCGTGCATGACATCCGCGCTGGAGGAGACGGTCACCGGCGGCGCCACAGTGAGCCTGGACATCAGCTTTCCCCTGGACACCGCGCCGGCCCTGGACACGTTGCGGCACGTGCTCGAACACGGCGACGCGGCGGCGCAGCTGGGATCCCTGCTCACCCTCCCGGCTCCGCCGCACGTGCGGAGCCACTACCAGTGGGTGCTCGACCAACTGGGCACTCAGCTCTCCGGAGGTCCGCCCACCGCGTGGACGCTGCTGCCCGGCGTGCCGGACGCCGCCTCCGCCGAACTGGCGCCATGGGATGCCGGCGACGTGGAGGACAGCAGCGTCCCGACCGTCGCGGCCGACGACGACGGCCGGATCATCGCGGCCAACGCCGCTCTGGCCGACCTGCTGGGATGGCAGAGCGACGAGCTGATCGGCCGGCCGTTGACCGTGCTGATTCCCGAGCATCTGCGCGAGCGTCATCGGGCCGGGTTCACCGCCCTCCGGCTGACCGGCCGGTCCAGGATCATGGGCCGGTCCATCCCACTGCCGGCGTTGCACCACGACGGCCACCTGGTCCCTGTGCGTCTGCACGTCCAGAGCCAGGAGGCGGTGGACGGCCGCACGGTGCGGGTCGGCCAGTTCATGCCCAGAGCAATGGCCCCCGGGGAGGACCGGCCGGCATCACGTCCCGGCCCCGGGCTCTCGGTGCGGCTGCCCACCGGCGCGGCAACGGCGCCGCGGGCCGGTGGTGAGAAGGCGGCACGGAGCTGGGAGCGGTTGAGTCTGCTGGCCGACACCACCAGCGCGCTGTCGAGCACACTCGACCTGCGCGAGGGACTGCGGCGGGTGTGCCACGTCCTCACCCGGCGGACGGCCGCCTGGTGCGTGGTCGACCTGCTCGACGAGCACGGGGATGCCGAACGGGTCTGCGTCGTCCACCGCGAGCCCCGGGCACTGAACGCCGGGGTGGACCTCGGCAGGCTGCCCCCGCTGTCCGAGAACGCGCGGGGACCGCTGGCCCGGGTGCTGAACGGCGCGGGGCCCCTGCTGATCACCCACATTCCCTCGCCGGACCAGGCGGAAAGCGCCCTGGACGCCCGGCAGCTGGAGTTGTTCCGGCAGCTGGGCGCCGGCAGCACGATCATGGCACCCCTGAGGGCCCGCCGCGAGGTGCTGGGCGCCCTGATCGTCGTACGCACCGACCACGACGATCCCTTCACCGAGCAGGACGCGCTCCTCGTCGCCGACCTCGTGAAAGGCATCTCCCTGAGTGTCGACAATGCCCGTCTGCACCAGCACACCCGTACCGCAGCCGAGCGCCTTCAGCGCTCCCTGTTGCCTCGCCTGCCGCACATCCCGTCCATGGAGATCACCGCCCGCTACGCCCCGTCGAGTACCACCGCGCAGGTGGGCGGCGACTGGTTCGACGCCTTCACCCTGCCCGGCGGCGACACGGCGCTCGTCATCGGAGACGTCTCCGGGCACGACCTGACCGCAGCCGTGACGATGAGTCAACTGCGCAACATGCTCCGCGGCATCGCCGTCGACTGCCAGGACCGGCCCTCGGAGGTACTGCGCCGCCTCGACCTCGCCACTCTCACCCTTTACCCGCACTCCACCGCGACCTGCGCGTACGCCCTCGTCAAAGGCCCCCGCAGCGGCCCATGGGAAGTGCACCACTCCTCCGCCGGACACCTCCCCCTGCTGCTGACGTGTCCCAACGGCGACACCCACTACCTGGACACCGCCTCCGGTCTCCTCATCGGCGTGGACAGCACCCTTCCCCGACCCACCGCCCGCGACCCGCTGCCACCCCTCTCCACCCTGCTCATGTTCACCGACGGTCTGATCGAACGCCCGGGGGAATCCCTCAGCGACGCCATGACCCGCCTGCGCCGGCACACCGCTGCCCTCGCCCAGGCACCCCTCGACGTCTTCTGTGACGAGCTGATTCTCGGCCTCGGCGCCGGCAGCACCGACGACATCGCCCTGCTCGCCCTGCGTCCCACCCCGCCAGGCACCTGACCGGCGACCGTTCCCGGTGGTGCAGCCCTCTCCCACCGCCCCCTCCGGGGCAAAGGGTACCCACCGCGGGTATTCACCGACCGGGGCTCCTCGGGTCAATGTTGCGGGGTGCACACACCGGACTAAAGTGAGATGAAGAACCCTATGTGCCATCGGAGTTGATGATGATGCCTGAGATTCAGCTCGGCAAACCCGTCGATGAAGAGAAGCTCGTGCCGAACCCTCCCCCGGTCGTCCTGGAATGCCAGCCCGACTCCTTCGTGCGGCTGGAAACACCGGAACAACTGAAGACGTGGGAGTCTCTCGTCAAGCAGACGACCGGTCTCGACATGTCCGCCAGTGATATGCGGGCCGTCGGCACCGAAGGATGCTCGTGCGGATGTTCCGACAAGAGCGACGTCTGTCCCGAATAATGATCCTCACCATTTCACTGCAGGACGACATCCACGCTCTCGCAGTGCAGAACGAGGCGCGCAAACGAGGGTACCGGGATTTCCACATCATCGAGTGCGACCGACTCAGCGGGCAACAAGGCCTGTCCTGGAGCTCGCACGGGGACTCCCCCACCACTCTGCGCGCCTCCGACGGGCGGCTGGTGCGCCTGGAGGACGCTTCCGTCATCTGGTGGCGCCGTGTACGGGCAGCCCAGAAGGACGCGGAAAGCAGGGTGAGCACATCTGAACGCAATCTCGTCAACAACGACTGCCGCGGCGCGCTGACAGGAATTCTCTGCACCGAATTCGCCGGGGAATGGGTCTCTCATCCCGAAGCAACCGACCGCGCATCCGACAAGCTGTACCAGATGGCCGTCGCGCAGCGGGCGGGGTTCCGGGTCCCACGGACACTGGTGACGCAGTCGCGCGACGAAGTCGTGTCCTTCCTGCGGCACGTCGGCCGTATGATCGTGAAGCCCGTCGTCGGCACGTCGGGCCCATTGATCTTCACCCAGTACCTCGACGACCCGGCGTCCATATCCGCAGCCTCCTACGCGGCCTGCCCCGCCATCTACCAGGAATACGTCGAGGGCAACGAGCACATCAGACTGAACGTCTTCGGTGACCGGATGTACGCGGCGCTGTTGCGGACGGAGAAGCTCGACTGGCGGGCCGACCTCACCATACCGATCTCGTGGTGGGAGGTACCCGAGGAAACGGCGCGGAAGGCCCGGTCGGCGCTCCGGGCGCTCGGACTGCGCATGGGGGCCATCGACCTCAAGCTGACGCCCGACGGTGAGCCGGTGTGGCTCGAGGTGAACCCTCAAGGGCAGTTCCTCTTCCTGGAACCCCTCCTGAACATCCCCCTCGCCGGGTACTTCCTGGACTTCCTGCTCTCGACGGCGGAGGACAGCCGTACGCCCGCTCACCGTCCGGTCCTTGCGTGAAGGCAGCTCCCGGGCCCGGCCGCCTCAACGCGCCGCGGCCGGAAAATCCCGGTCGGGGCGGGTGTCAGTGGTCGGGGTGCGTGGCTCGGCGGCTGAGCAGGTCGGTGACCAGGGCGAGCGGGGGCCAGTCCAACCGGCCGTGCCGGGCCACGGCGTGGGCCCGGAGCACCACGTCGGGCTCGGTCAGGGGCAGGAGCCGCACGCCGGGGAGGAGGGCCGTGTCCTGGGGCAGCAGTCCGACGCCGAGATGTGCGGTGATCATGCCCTGGACCAGGTCGAGGCTGTCGGCCCGGTGCGTGATGCGGGGCGTGAACCCCGCCATCGAGGCGAGCGTGCGGATGACGGTCTCATCGGCGTTGTTGCGGGAGTTGACGATCCAGTCGTGCTCGCGGAAGCGGGTGAAGACCTCCGGTGTCGTGGTCGCGCCGCCGGTGTCCGGGTGCGCGGGTACGCCCAGCCCCCATCGGGCGGTCCAGAGCGGGGTGGCGTGGATCGCGGGGTCACCGGCGGCAGGGGCGAGGTTGTAGTCGTAGGTGAGTGCCAGATCGGTCTCGTCCGCGGCCAGCAGAGCCAGCGCCTCCGCCGGTTCGTGTTCGCGGACGAGGACGTGGACCCGGGGGTGGCTCGCGGCCAGCTCGGTGACGAGCGGCAGGAGGAACGCGCGGATCGCGGTGGCGAACCCGGCGATGCGCACGGTGCCGTTCGGTTCCGCTCCGGGAGCGAGGTCCAGGCGGGCCGCCTCGACGGCGGCGAGGATCGCCGTGGCGTGTTCGGTCAGCCTCCGGCCGGCCGGGGTGAGGCGCACCTGCCGCCCGTGCGGTTCGATCAGGGCGGTGCCCATCTCCCGTGCCAGCACCGAGATCTGCTGCGACACCGTCGACGTCGTCGTGCCCTGCGCCTCGGCCACCGCCCGCATCGACCCGAGCCTGGACAGTTCCACCAGCAGCAGCAGCCGTCGTGTCTCCATCCCTCCATTGTTCGTGATCATCGAACGGTATGTCCATGATCGGCACGTGGACACGAACGGTGCTGGGGACATCTACTGGAGCCCATGAGCACGATCGCCCTCCCCGACACGTCCCGCCCCGGCCGCCTGCGCGGTCCCGAGGGCGGAGTCCTCATGGCCCTGGGGTCCATGTCCGGCATCCAGCTGGGCCTCGCCCTGTCCGTGACCCTGCTCGACCGGCTCGGTGCCCTGGGCACCGTGGGGCTGCGCCTGGCGTGGGCGGGCCTGCTGCTCCTGCTCCTGGTGCGGCCGCGCCCCCGCGACTTCGCGCGCCGCGACCTGCTGGCCTGCACGGCCCTGGGGGCGGTGACCGCCGGCATGATGGTGTTCTTCATGCTCGCGGCCTCCCGCCTGCCGCTCGGCACCGCCAGCGCCCTGGAGTTCCTCGGCCCCCTCGCCGTGTCCCTGTACGGATCCGGGGGCGGGCGCAAGCGCTGGACCGCGGCGGCCGCGCTGGGCGTCGTGCTGCTGACCGAGCCCTGGCACGGCGGCGGCGACGCGGTCGGAGTGGGCTTCGCGCTGGCCGCGGCGGCCTGCTGGGCGGGTTACATCCTCCTGACCCAACGGGTCGGCGACACCGTCACCGGCCTGGGCGGCCTGGCCCTGTCCATGCCCGTCGCCGGCGTCCTCGGCCTTCTCGTCGCCGCCCCCACCGACCTGGGCCGCGTGACGTGGCAGCTCCTCGCCGTCATGTTGGGCCTGGCCTCGCTGAGCGTCGTCGGACCGTTCATCCTCGAGTTCCTCGCCCTGCGCCGCCTGACCACCTCGGCCTTCGGCACCCTGATGAGCCTGGAGCCCGCCATCGCCCTCGTCGCGGGCCTGCTCGTGCTCGGCCAGGCGCCCGGCCTGCTGCCCGCGGCCGGAGTCGTCTTCGTGGTCGTCGCCGGTATCGGGGCGACCCGCACCGGTGCCCGCGCCGGCACGGCACGGCCCCGCGTGCAGGAGGCGTCGTGAGCGTCGCCGGTACGGTCACACCTCGTTGAAGCCGCGGGACGGGTCGTAGATGTCCAGCTCGATGAAGACCACGAAGAAGGCCGTGACGACGTAGTGCACCGTCACGCGATCCTCCCACGCCGCACGCGTGACCGTGTCGTTCGTGTAGGCGAGGTGACTGTCGGCGCCCTCGGGATCGGCGGTGATCCTGTCGACGAGACGCTGGAACCTCTCGCGGTCATCGATCGGCATGTATGCGCGGAAGCGCGCAACCTGTTCGGTGAACTGCACACGTCTCTTCATCGGAGGCAGAGCCTAGGGACAAGGCGGCACCCCTCGCAGGGAATATCGGCGCCCGCGTAATCGGCCGGCGGTTCACCGAGTGGCCGTCCCTGCGGGAGACCTGACGGGGCGCAGCCACCCGGCGGGTGTCGGCCGTCCCGCTCGCGCCGCGGGGGCAAGGGATCGGTGCGGCCGCGACCCGCACGGGTACAAGGGCACCATGGACAGCTCTTCCTGGCTCGTGGTGGCCGTGGTTCTCGCTCTCGTCGTGGCCGTGTGCGCGGCGGTTCTGCTCGTACGGGTCTTCCGGGCCCGCCGGCTGCTGCTGGACGCCGGGGTGCCGTTGCAGTCGAAGGCCCTGTTCTGGGCGGCCGTGGTCTACACGGTGTCGCCGGTCGACCTGATCCCGGACCCGGTCTACCTGGACGACGTCGGTGTCCTGCTTGTGGCGCTGCGGGCGCTGCACGCGGCCGCGGCGAGGAGCGGGGCGGACCGTAAGGAGCTGCCGTACTGAAGAGCCGGCTCCGCGCCTGCGGCCGTGTGCGCCGCTGCTCCCGTCCCTGACGATGACCCGTTCGCCGGGGAAGGGACGGCGCGGGCCCACACGATCCCCCTTGGCGCGGCGGCTGCGGCCGGGAGGGGAACGCCGGCCGCGGGTCCGACGGTCCACCACAGAGGCCGCCGCCCCCGCGGGGCGCCGTTGACAGGAAGCCGCCGCACCCGGTGGGCCGAGCCGGCGCAACGAGCCTTCGCGGGACGGGGTTCGACCACGGTCGCCTCCAGGGGTCCGCGGAGGGCCCGCCGCCGAAGAGCGTCACCGCCCCGGTCGCACGACAGCACGTCGGCCGGGGCCGCGGCGCAACGGCACAGGGGGCGGCGGCTGCGGTCGCCGTCACCCCGGACGCACGCAAGCGTGCCTTCCCGGACGGCGGGGGCCCGTCTGTCCGGAACGCCTCCCTCCCCCCACGCGCCGCGCGTCCGTCACCGCACGTCGAAGGCCCGGCGAGGCCACGGCCCGCACTGCCGTGACGTTCCGTCCATGGCTCGAAATACGTTTGCCCGCGGAAAAGGCCCCTCTCATACCCCGTCCGGCCGGGAGTATGACCAACCGTTCGGGCGGACGTGCAACATGCACGTGGAACGCGGAGAAACGGCCGTGGGGGCGGGGTGGCGATTGGCTTGTGTGCGCCGTTGCTCGAGGAAATGCCGGCGCCTAGCTTTGTGCACTGCGTCGGCGGCGCCCTGGCGGATCAGGAAGGGCCGCCGGCTCACGCATGAAGCACCATCAGCCCTGCTCAACCCACGACGAAAGGGTATGACGATGGCTTACGAGCGTCCCACGCTCACGAAGGTCGGCGACTTCCAGAAGGTCACCGGTCTGGCCGGCACGGGCAGCCCCGACCTGCTGGGCGGCCACAGCCTGCTGTGATCCGGCCCATCCCTCGCCCCGCGGACGGGCCGGCAACTGACGGCCCGTCCTGAGGGGACCCGGATCCGGAGCGTGGGCGGCGTGTTCGCGCCGCCCACGCTCGTCCCCGTACCGCTGGCACGCATCGACCTAGAGGGGCCTGTGCATGACGACCGGCACGCCATTTCCCACAGGGGCCAGTTGGTTCCTGGTCCTCCCGGACACCGACGCCGTGGCGAGCCTGGCCGCGCGGGCCGGGTCGGGTGCGGTGCAGGAGATCCGGCACGCCTCGGGCCGGCCCTGGCTGCTGGGGCGCTGGCCGGCGCGCGGCATGACCACGGCCGTGTGCGGACGGACCCGGCTGTGCGTGCTGGGACAGCACGCGGTGACGGAGCGGGAAGCGGAGCGCGCGGCGGGCGGCGGGTCCCCCGAGGCGGCCGAGCGGCTCGCCCGTACCTGGCCCGGCAGTCACCATCTGCTCGCGAGTTTCGACGGCGACGTCCTGGTCCGCGGCACCGTCAGCGGCGTGCGCAGCCTTTTCGTGGCACCGGCACGCGGCGCGCACGGCGCGTACGTCGCCGGTGACCGCGCCGACGTCCTGGCCGACCTGGCCGGGGCGGAGCCGGACGAGGGCCGGCTGGCCGTCCAGCTGCTCAGCCCCGGCATCCTGCATCCCCTGACCGCGCAGACCGTCTGGCGCGGCGTCGACGTCGTGCCCGGCGACCACCGCCTCAGGCTCGACCACGACGGGCACGTCCGTACGAGCCGGTGCTGGTCGCCGCCGCCGGCCGAGCTGTCCCTGGCCGAGGGCGCCGGGCTGGTCCGCGACCGGCTGGCCGACGCGGTCGCGGTGCGCGTAGCGGACGGGGCACCGGTCAGTGCCGATCTCGGCGGGGTGGACTCCACCGCGGTGGTGTGCACCGCGGTCCGCTCGGGAGCCGAGGTCGTCGCGTACACCGCCGCCATCCACGACGTCCTGGGGGACGACGTCACCTACGCGCGGCGCACGGCGGAGGCGCTGCACCCGCCGAACGCGCTGGAACACCATGTGGTGCCGGCGACCGCCGTGCCCCTGACCTTCGACGGCGTGCACGAACTCGAGGACGACCTCGACACCCCGTCGATGTACTCCGTCAACCGCCACCGGCGCATGTACATCATCGAACGGGCCGCGGAGCGCGGCTCCTCGGTGCACCTGAGCGGGATGGGCGGGGACGAGCTGTTCGCCGGTGCCGGCGCCCATGTCCACGGTCTGCTGCGCCGGCACCCCCGTACGGGATGGCGGCACGCCCGCGGGTTCGTGTCCAGGCACCGGTGGTCGCGCCGGACGGCGGTGCGGCAGCTGCTCGACGGCCGCTCGTACGGGGCCTGGCTGCGGCAGGTGGCCCGCGACCTCACCCTGCCGCAGCCGCCCATGTCGGTGCCCCTCTTCGAGTGGGGCACCCCGCCACGGCTCCCCCCGTGGGCCACCGGCCGGGCCGTGGAGGCCGTGCGGGATCTCATCCGTGCGCAGGCGCCGGAGGCTCAGGCGCTGGGCGACGGGCACGGTGTGCACCGCGAGCTGGTGACGATACGCACCCTCGCCCGCTTCGCCCGGCACGTCCAGCAGATGTCCGAGCCCCTGGGCGTCACCTTCGCCTCCCCGTACTACGACGACCTCCTCATCGAGGCGGCGCTCGCCGTCCGCCCGGAGGAACGGGTCACCCCCTGGCGGTACAAGCCGCTGATCGAGGAGGCCATGCGGGGCGTCGTGCCCGACGTCAGCCGTCTGCGGACCACCAAGGCACACGCGGCCTTCGAGGAGGAGACCGGGCTGCGCAGGCACCGGTCGTCGCTGCTCGCCCTGTGGGACGACGCCCGACTGCGGCGCCTCGGCCTCATCGACGTGGAGACCCTGCGCGAATGGTGCCGCCGTCCCCTCGCCGCCGACCTGGAGAGCGCGCTCCTGCACGCCACCGTCGGCTGCGAGGTCTGGCTGCGCTCCAGGGAGGAATCCGCCGGCCGGAGGGGCCGGCCCCGAACCGACATGGGAGGCATCCCGGCATGACGATGAACCTGCGGCCCGGCGTGGTGACGGCCGACACCGAATACGGTATGGCCCTGCTCGATCAGAGCAGCGGCGAGTACTACACCCTCAACCCCACCGCCGCCCTCATCGTGCGCACCCTCCTCGAGGGCACGAGCACCGAACAGGCGGTGACGGCACTCACCGACACGTACGACGTGAGCGCCGAACAGGTCGAGGAGGACATCGCCCGCATCCTGGAGGAACTGCGGGCCGCCCGGCTGCTGACCGCCTGATACCCCGACCGCGTCCGCACCGTGCCCGCAGCCACCGTGTCCGAAGGGTGAAGCAGTGTCCACCTCGCAAGTCATGCCGCACGACCCGCGGTCGGTCCCCCTCGGCGCGCGGCTGGTGACCCGGCTGGTCGTCCTCTGCGCCCACGTCCTGGCCCGCCGGCCCCCGGCCCGTATCCGCGGCGTACTGCAGCGGCTGCGCAAGGGCGCGCGACCGGCGACGCTCGCCGAGGCCACCCGCGCCCGCGACACCGTCCTGGCCGTCAGCCTGTCGGCGGGAGGGCAACAGGGGTGCCTCCCCCGGTCGCTGGCCACCGTGCTGCTGTGCCGCCTGCGCGGTCAGTGGCCGACCTGGTGCGTCGGGGTGCGCACCCAGCCGCCGTTCGCCGCGCACGCCTGGGTGGAGGCGGAGGGGGTCCTCGTCGGCGAGGGAGCACCGGCCGACTACTTCCAGCGGTTCTTCATGGTGGACTGAGCGCCGGTGGCCTCCTCCCCCTCGTTCGCGGAGCCTCCCCCGGGACCGCCCGCGCCCGGGCGGACGGTCCGCCGCCCGAAGCCGCCGGCCGCCACCGGGGACCGCCCGTCCGGCGGACCGGAGGCCGCCGGGAGCGCTTCCGCCCCGGAGCCCACGACGGGCCACGCTCCGGGTCGCGCCCCGGCGTCCGCCGCTGGTTCCGGTCCCGGCGGCGGGCCCGGCGCGTCCGTGCGCGACGCCCGGGCACGCCCCTGGATCGTGCTGTCCCACCTGAGGCCGCACGGCTCCGGCATCGTCCTCGGCAGCGCGCTGTCGCTGGCCGGGAGCCTGCTGGCACTCGCGCAACCGCTGGTGGTCAAGCGGATGGTGGACGCGCTGGGCGACGGCCGGCCCGCCCTGGGCGCACTGGCCGTGCTCAGTGCCCTGGTCGTGGTGGGCGCCGCGACCGCCGCGCTGGGGCAGTACGTGCTGGAACGCACCGCGGAGTCGGTCGCGTGCACGGCGCGTCGGCGCCTGTCGGAGCGCCTCCTGCGGCTGCGGCTGGCCGAGCTGACCGGCACCGAGCCCGGTGAGCTGATCTCCCGGGTGACGTCGGACACCACGGTGCTGCGGCAGGTCGCCACGCGCTCGATCGCCTCCGCGGGCAGCGGCCTGCTGGTCGTGCTGGCGGCGCTGGTGCTCATGGCGCTGCTGGATCCGGTGCTGCTGAGCATCATGCTGGCCACGATCGCGCTGACCGGTGCGACCGTCGCCGCGGCCGTGCCGCCCATCGCCCGGGCCGCCCGCCAGACCCAGGAGGCGGTCGGCCGCATGGGCTCCCGGCTCGAACGCACCCTGGGCGCCCTGCGCACCGTCAAGGCGGCCGGTGCGGAGGGCCGGGAGACGGCCGGTCTGCACCGAGCGGCCGAGGACGCCCGTCGCGCCGGCACCCGGGCCGCCGGGTGGCAGGCGCTGTCGGCCACCACCTCCACCGTCGCCGTGCAACTGTCCTTCCTCGTCGTCCTGGGCGTGGGGGGCGCGCGCGTGGCGACCGGCACGATCACCGTATCGACCCTCATCGCCTTCCTCCTCTACGTCTTCGCCCTCACCCCCCGGATCGGGCAGCTCGTCGAGTCGGTCGGCCTGTTGCAGACCGGATCGGCCGCCGCCGCGCGTATCGACGAGGTGCATGCCATGGGCACCGAGCCGGTCGGCCTCCCGGCCGGGGCCCCGGTCCTCCCGCAGGAGCCGCACCCGCCGGCGCGCGTCACCTTCCAGGGGGTGCGCTTCTCCTACGGCCCCGGCGCCCCGCCCGTGCACGAGGACCTGACCTTCGAGGTGCCGCCGAGGACCACCACCGCCCTGGTCGGACCGTCCGGAGCGGGCAAGACCACCGTCTTCTCCCTGCTGGAACGTTTCTACCGGCCAGACCGGGGCCGCATCCTCCTCGACGGGGAGGACATCGCGGACCGCCCCCTGACCCGCCTGCGCGCGCTCATCGGTTACGTCGAGCAGGACGCGCCGATCCTCTCCGGCACCCTGCGGGACAACCTCCTCCTGAACGCCCCGGAAGCCGACGAGGCGCAGGTGTACGACATCCTCCGCCGCACGCGCCTGGACTCGCTCGTGGCACGTCTGCCCGACGGCCTCGACACCCCGGTCGGGCACCGCGGGAGCACCCTGTCCGGTGGTGAACGGCAGAGGGTGGCCATCGCGCGCGCCCTCCTGCGCCGTCCCCGGCTCCTCCTGCTGGACGAGGCGACCTCGCAGCTCGACGCCGCCAATGAAGCGGCGCTGCACGAGACCCTCGCGGACGTCGGCCGCACCACCACGGTCATGGTGATCGCCCACCGGCTGTCGACGGTCACCCGGGCCGACCAGATCCTGCTGCTGGAATCCGGGCGGGTCCGGGCCGCCGGCACCCACGAGCGACTGCTCGCGACCGACGCCCTCTACCGCGGGCTGGCGGCGGGGCAACACCTGGTCTGAGGCGCGGAAGGCCCCCCGGCCGGCGCGGCCGCCGGCCGGGGGGTGGATCCTTCCGGCGCCGCCGCTACGACTCGACGGCCTGCACGACCAGCCGGTCCTCCAGGGGCCGGAGGGGGATCCCCAGGTTGCCGCACTGATTGGTCGCGCTCGCGTACGGGACGGCGGCCACCAGCGCGGTGACGACCCCGGGACCCGCGGCCGTGACCCCGTTCGCCGCGGCTGAGCCCAGGTTCGTACAGGCGTTGCCGATCGCGGAGTTGCCGAACCCGATGACGGTGGTCGCGGAAGCCGTCGAGGCTCCCGCGACCACCAGGCCCGCGGCACCGGCCGCCGCCGCGAGTGTGGACGCCCAACCATGAGTCATCGACATGTCCTTTCAGAAGAGGCTCTGCCGGGCCAACGCCGCACAGGCGGCTCCGGTCACGCGGCCGCCCGCGCGTCGGTTGCCGGCTCCGCCCGGGGCCGAGCGGCGGCCGCAGTTCCGGGGCCGCAGGTGTCAGGCGGCCGCCAGGAAGGTGTGGACGACCGGCCGGTGGAGGTGGGGGTCGCCGCGCAGGACGCGGGTGGCCGCCCGGACGCGGGAGGCGGCGGCCGCGCACCGGAAGGCGTGCAGGTGGCTCAGGACGGCCTCGCGCTGGGCGGCGGACCCGGTGGGGCCGGCGAGGGTGAGGTCGAGGTGGTGGTGCTCCTCCGCGGTGCCGTCGGGGGCGAGGTGGGTGACGCGGAAGGCGCAGAGCAGGGCGCCGGTGGCCGGGAGCCGCCGGAGCCGGCAGCTGATGCGGGTCTCGGGGTAGTGGACGTCGATCGTGTCCTCGACGCAGGACACGTGCGGGGCGGTGACGACGCGCGGGTCGCCGATCATGAGCGTGAAGCGCGGGGCGAGGCCGCTGACCAGGGTGGCGCGCGTCCGGCGGCGGACCGGGGCGGGCCGGTGCCGGGGAGGTCCGTTCATGTCCATCCGGTGTCCCTCTCGGTGTGTGTGGGGGGGGTGCGGGAAGGGTCGGGTGTGCTCCGGTTCAGGGCGCGGTCGCGGTCGCGGTCTCCAGCCGGGCACTCATGGCCTTGCGCAGTCCGTCGGCCCCGGTGTGTGCGCCGTTCCAGCGGGCGCAGTGGTCGAGGCCGCGCCGTACCGCGTCCTGGTGGGCGTCGTCGAGGGTGCGCTTGACGCCCTCCATGACGTGGGCGGGGTGCCGGCGCAGTTCGTCGGTGAGGGTTCTGGCCGCGTCGTGCAGGGCCGCGGGGCTCGCGTACACGTCGTTGACGAGGCCGATGCGCGCGGCGCGTTCGGCGCCGATGGTGCGGCCGGTGAACGCCAGCTCCCGCAGATGGCCCTGGTTGACGAGGAGGGGCAGGCGCTGGAGGCCGCCGAGGTCGGCGACGACGCCCAGTTGGGCCTCCGGGAGGGCGAAGGTGGCCCGGTGGGTGGCGTAGCGGATGTCGCAGGCGCTGACCAGTTCCAGGGCGGCCCCGGTGCACTCGCCGTCGATGAGGGCGACGACCGGCTTGGGGCAGGCGGCGACCGCGGTCACGGCTCGCTGGAGCCGCCGGACGTCGTCGTCCATGAAGGCCCGGTCCCCGGAACGCTCGGCGCGCCGGAGGCGTACGACGTACCAGCGCAGGTCCATGCCGACGGAGAAGGTGGCGCCCTCGCCGGTGAGCGCGACGGCGCGGATGTCGTCGCGGGCCGCGGCGGTTGCCATGACGTGCTCCAGCTCCGTCCAGAACGTGCCGCCGAGGGCGTTGCCTTCACCGCTGCCGGTGATGGTGACGAGGGCGAGGCCGTCGTCCACGGTGACGTGGAGGGACGCGCGGCTCATCGTGCGGGGACGGCGGCTGCCGCGGTCGAGCCGGCGGCAGCACGGTGTCGTGGGACGGGCTCGGCCGGGGTCATGCGGTACAGCACCTCCGGCGGGTGGGGGCGGGAGCCGTCGCCGGGGAAGTCGTCGGTGCCGAACAGGACTTCGGTGCGCACGTCGAGCCGGCGCTCGTGGGCGAACCTCCGCAGCATGAGCGCGACGGCGCGGTTGCCGGGGTTGACGGTGGTCTCGAAGCAGGTCACGCCCCGGCCGGCGGTGCGGTCGGCGAGTTCGTGCATCATCCGTACGGCGAGTCCGGGCGCACGGTGGCCGGGGTCGACGGCCGACTGCCAGGCCATGAGGGTGTCCGGCCGGGACGGGCGTACGTAGGCGGTGACGAACCCGGCCACGCGGCCGTCGCCGGTGACCGCGACGACGGACGTGTCGGCGAAGTCGCGGAACCAGAGGTTGTAGTAGTAGAGGCTGTTGGTGTCCAGGATGTCGGATTCACTCACCAGTCGCCAGACCGCCGGCGCGTCTGCGGGGCGGGGCGGGCGGAGGGTGACGCCGTGGGTGTCGGGGCCGGATGCCTGGTGGGGGTCGAGGTCGTTCATGGAGACCTTTCGGAGCTCGGCTCGGTGCGGGTGCGGGTGCGTTCCATTCGGCTCGGTTCGGCTCGGACGACGTATTGATGAATTCCGAGGGAACAATGGATCCGCGCCACTGCGAGGGCGGAATAACATGCCGGTGGGTTTTTTTCGGTGCGCCGGTATGCCGGTACGCGGGCGATGCTGCGCGAATCCAGGTGTCCGCGCGAACGCGCGCCGAGAGACACCGGATTTCGACGTGCCGATGCGACGCGTCAGGTGTGCGATCTGTCTAGCACAGTGGATCGCGACGGCGCCAGGCCTCGCGGAAATTCTTTACCCGGGCCGACCGAAGGGCAGGTGAAAAGCGTTGTCGGTATTTCGTCTGGCTGGTTTCCGCATGAGCGCGAAGATCATTCGAACGCTCGCGGAGACACCGCGCGCCGCCTCCGGCCGCGCACGTCGTGGACGGCGCGCGGTGGCCTCCAGCAGCAACTTCGGCCCGGCGGAACGGCCGTTCACGGTCGCCGCCCGGCAACCCGCACCGGCCGGTCGGCGGGTCTCCACTCGGACTCTATTTTTGGACACTTCATGGTCGGCCGGGCATGGAGAACGGGAGGTGTGGCTAGTCGTACCGTCGCTCGTGTAAACCTGTTGCATGTGCCCGTGGCCAAGCCACGGAACAACGAATCACCGGAAGGGGTGACTCGCATGGGAAGCGCATCCCGGCGCAGAGCCGACTTCGCCGAATCTGCTTCCGTGGGACGCTTCTTCCGCTGTCGCGCCATCCGTCGCACCGTCCCGGCGCGGTAATTCACCCCGCCCTTTCCGAAAGCCGCCGGAACACCGTTCCGGCAGGCCGCCCCAGCGCGTACGGCGGCGGCACCGCACGCCCCGTCCAGCAGCGTGACCGGTGCTCCCGCACCGAACGCACCCCCCTCCCCCCGACACCCGCCGGCCTCGGCCGGCCGCAACCACCGGCCGGCGCCGACCCGTCGGCGGCGGCGCCCGGACGCGCCACCACCCCTCGCGGTGCCGGCCGTCTGGCCCGTCACCACTCTCCCCCTCCCGTACCACGGCGCCCGCGGCGACCCCGTCGACCGCCCGCCGGCTCCCCCGCCCATCCCGCTTCCGTCTGCGGAGGAAACCCCACGTGATCGCGACCGACGTCATGGCCCGCCTCACCCCGCTGATACGGGCACGTACCGAACACCTTCCCGCCGGTGCGGGCTCCCCGGCCCCCGAGACCCGGCTGGAACAGGACCTGCGGATGGACTCGATGGCCATCGTGCAGGTGCTGGAGGACATCGAGGAGTCCTTCGGCATCACCATCCCCGACGAGCGGCTCGCCGGTGTCTACACGGTCGGCGACCTGGCGGACATCGTGCGGGACTCGGCCCCCACCGGAAGGCGCGCCGCGTGAACACGACGCTGCCGGGCCCCACGACCGGTCCCGCCGGCCCCGGGGCGCTTACCGACCCCGCGGTCGCCGCCGCCCAGCCGCTGGCCGAGGCCATCCGCGGCATCGACACCACGGCGCTGGACTGCATCCAGGTGAACGCCGCGGTCCTGGCCGACGCGGCCCACGGGCCGGGCTCCCACCTGGAGCTGGGCGCGCGGACGGGCTTCGCCCCGCGCTCCGCCGGCCCCGGGCGGCTGCCCACCGTCGAACAGCCCCCGGCCGACCAGATCCGCACGATGGGCCACCTCCTCGGCCTCTCCCTGCGCGCCGGCCGTCCGGTGACGGAGGGCAGGGCACTGCTGGAGCTGCTCCCCGAGGACGGCAGCCCCCTGTACGTGGTCGGCGACGCGCACCGCATGCCGTGGCTGCCGTACCACGGCCACCAGCACATGGACCACAGCGTGCTGCTCAGGGCCGTGGACGGGGGCGCCCGCGTCGAGGCGGTGGACGCCTACGACAACCAGACGCCCTACGGCCAGGCGGAGCCGGTGGTGTGCGCCTTCGCCCGCGCGGAGGCGGCCGCCCTGTTCGACGGATCGCCCGCCCTGCCCGTCGCGGTACGCCCCGTGCCGCCCGCCCGTCCGCAGGTGGACCTGGTCCTCGACGAGAACGCGCGGGACGCGGCGCTGCTGCTGGCGGGCGACGCCCCGGAACGCTACGCCGCCGCCTTCCGCGACCACCCCGACCAGCGGGAGGCGTGCACGGCGCTGCTGCTGGAGACCTGGCTGCTGAACCGTACGCGCCGGCTGCACGCCGCATGGGCGGCCCACCACAGGCCGGGCTCCCCCCTCGCGCGCACCGCTGCCGAACGGGCCGCCGCCTGGGACGCCCTGGCCGGCCAGTGCTACCTGGCCGCGCGGCGGGTGCAGCGCGGCCGCCCCGTACCGCCGCAGATCCACACCGCGCTGGCGGAACTGCTCCGAGCGGACGCCCGGTCCGCCGTCGACGCCACCCGTACCCCGCCCGGAGAGGCCACCACCATGTCCCTCGACCCCGCACGCGTACGCGAGACGGTGGTGGACACCGTCGCCGACGTCCTGGGCATCGCGCCCGAGGCGGTCGCCGGCCGCGACGACCTGACCGAACTCGACGGCTTCGCCTCCTTCCAGATGGTGGAGACGGTGGAGCGGCTGGAGGACGCCTACGGCGTCGAGTTCGCCCCCGGCGACCTGGAGGCGGACGTGCTGCGCCGCGTCGACGGCCTGGCCGGCCTCGTCCTGCGCACCGTCACCGGTAAGGAGGCGAGCCGCGCGTGAACACCCGCCCGCACGCCACCGTGCTGCACGACCTCCTCGACGCTCCCACCGCCGACCGGGACGCCCCCGCGGTCACCTGCGGGGAGGTCACCCTCAGCCGAGCCGAACTGATCGACGCCAGTCACCGCTGCGCGGTGGTGCTCCGCGAGCGCGGACTGCGGCGCGGCGACCGGCTGGTGGTGACCAGCGACGCCGGTCCCGCCCTGGTGCCCCTGCTGTTCGGGGCCTCCCGGCTCGGCGTCGTCTTCTCCGTCCTGCACGAGCAGGTGCGCGGGGACGTGCTGCGCCACGTACTGGACGACTGCGAACCGGCCCTGGCCGTCGCCGCCTCCGCCGCCACGCGGGACGCCGTCCGCGAGGCGGGGGTGCCCGTCACCGGGCCGGAGACGTTCGGCACCGGACCGTCGAAGACGGCTGCCGAGCCGGCCGGGGCGGGAACGCGCCGGCCGGGAGCGGACGCCGACGGCGCCACCCCCGGCGCCACCGACACCGCCACCGACACCGACACCGACACCGACACCGACACCGACGGACCGTTGCCGGTCGATCCGGTCTGCCTCATCTACACCTCCGGCACCACTGCCATGCCCAAGGCCGTGGTCTCCACCCACCAGCAGATGATGTTCGCCGTCCACGCCATCGCGGAACGGCTGGCCTACCGCGCCGACGACGTCGTCTACTGCCCGCTGCCGCTCTCCTTCGACTACGGGCTCTACCAGGTGTTCCTCTCCGCGCTCGCCGGCAGCCACGTGTGGCTCGGCTCGGCCGCCGAGTCCGGTCCCGCGCTCCTGGCCAACCTGGTGCGCAGCAGGGCGACCGTCCTGCCGGCCGTCCCGCCGGTCTCCGGGGCGCTGCTGCGGCTGCTGCGGCGGCGCGGCGGCCCCCGGCCCCCGCTGCGGCTGCTCACCAACACCGGTGCCGCCCTGCCCTCCGACATCCCCGACGGGCTGCGCGAGGTGCTGCCGGGGCTGCGGGTCCAGCTCATGTTCGGGCTCACCGAGTGCAAGCGCCTCACCATCGCCGAACCGGACGAGGACCTGGTCCGGCCGGGGAGCTGCGGCCTGCCGCTGACCGGCACCGAGGTGTTCGTGGTCGACGAGGCGGGCGAGCGGCTGCCGGCCGGCGAGGTCGGTGAGATCACCGTGCGGGGGCCGAACGTGATGGCCGGCTACTGGCGCCGGCCCGAGCTGACCGCCGCCCGCTTCCCCCGCCGGGACGGCCTCTTCCCCGAACTGTGCACCGGCGACTACGGATGGACCGACGAGGACGGGCGGCTGTACTTCGCCGGCCGCCGCGACGACATCTACAAGCAGGACGGCTTCCGGGTCAGCGCCATCGAGGTCGAGGCGGCCGCCCGGCGGCTGCCCGACGTGGACACCGCGGCCGTCCTGCCCCCCGACGGCACACGGCCGCAGGCCGTCCTGGTGGTCACCGGCACCGCCGACCCCGCCACCGTCCTGCCCCGGCTGCGCGAGCACCTGGAGGACTTCAAGGTGCCCCCGGTGTGCCGCTCGGTCGAGGAACTGCCGGTCAACGCCAACGGCAAGACGGCGAAGGCCGTGCTGGCCGGGCAGCTGACGGAGGGCCGGCCGTGACCGACACCACGCCCCGTACCCGCCCGCCCGTACCCGGCGAAACACCCGCCGCGCAGGTCGCCGCCGGGCAGGTCCGCGCCGCGTCCGCCGCGCAGGCTCCGGCCCCTCTGCCGCCGGACGTTCCGCTGCCGCCGGGGACGGCGACGCCGGCGTACGTCTACGACCTGGACGCCGTGCGCGCGGCGCACGCCCGGCTGCGGTCCTGGCTGCCGGAACCCAGCGAGCTGTACTACTCGCTCAAGGCCAACCCGCACCCGGCCGTGGTGGCCGCCCTGTACGCGCTCGGCTGCCGGGCCGAGGTCAGCTCGCCGGGCGAACTGGACGCCGCCCTGGAGGCCGGGGTGCCGGCCGGCGACATCCTCTACACCGGCCCGGGCAAGCGCGACGAGGACCTGGACGGGGCGCTCGCCGCCGGGGTGCGCGACTTCGCCGTGGACTCCCTGTACGGCATCGGCCAGTTGGACCGCGCCGCCGCCCGGCACGGTGTGCGCGCGGGCTACCTGCTGCGCGTCAACCCGGGCGGCGGCAGCCGCGGCGCCGGACTGCGGATGACCGGCGACCCCTCGGCGTTCGGCGCCGACGCCGGCCACATCGCCGCACATCCCGAGCGGTACGCCGGGGGCGACCACGCCCGCATCACCGGGCTCCACCTCTACCTCGCCACCAACATCAGCGACGAGCAGGCGCTGGGCGACTCGTTCGGCGAGGCCATCGCCGTGGCCCGGACCCTGCACGAGGCCCTGGGCGTGCCGCTGCGCACCGTCGACCTCGGCGGCGGCTTCGGCGCCCCGTACGCCCGCTCCGGCGAGCTGCCGGCCTACCCCGGGCTCGCGGATCGGCTGGCCGGCGCACTGGACGCGGCGCTGCCCGGCTGGCGGCGGGGCGCGCCCTCCGTCGCCTTCGAGTCCGGCCGCTACCTCACGGCCACCTGCGGGCGGCTGCTGACCAGGGTGCTGGACGTCAAACAGTCCCACGGGCAGCGGGTCGTCGTCCTGGACACCGGCATCAACCACCTCGGCGGCATGGCCGGGCTGCGCCGCGTACCGCCGCTCCATCCGGACGTGGTCCCGGCGGGCGCCGGTGCGCCGGGTGCCGCCGCAGCGGACGGCCCGCCGGACGGCGCCGGGGCGCGGGGCCGGGACGGCGGTGAACCGCCCGGACCGGCGATGATCTGCGGTCCGCTGTGCACCCCGCTCGACATGTGGGCGCGCTCGCACGACCTGCCCGCCGTCGCCCCCGGCGACCTCCTCGCCGTACCGAACACCGGCGCCTACGGGCTGCACGCCAGCCTCGTGCTGTTCCTGGGCCACCCGGCGCCGGCCGAGATCGTCACCGACGGCGGGCGGGTCGTGCGCAGCGACCGGCTGACGTTCGTCCGGCGCCCTGCCGCCGGCTGACCGGCCGCACCGCCCTCGGACCGCCCGTCGCCTCTGCCGTACGTGCCCCGTCCACCGCTCCGGCGCCGCGGGGGGGGCACAGCCGCCCCGCCGCACCACCTCCCGTACCCGCACCGCACACCACTTCAGGAGACCCACCATGGACCAGGCGTTCACCGACACCCTCCGTCCCCACCTGCGCTACCTCGCGCCCGGGCAGGAACTGCGCCCGGAGGACCGGCTGCGGGACCTCGGCCTCAACTCGATGCAGGCCATCGACCTCGTCTTCGACCTGGAGGACAACTGCGGGGTGACGCTCCCCGACGACCAGCTCACCGACGCCAACTTCGAGACGGCCGGGTCGCTCTGGGAGGCCGTGCAGCACGCGCGTTCCGCCGTGGTGGACGCCCGGTGAGGGCCCTCGGCCCCGCTCTCGCCGAGCGCCTGGAACCCGTGCTCGGCACGGTGGAGAGGCACGCGGCCGAGTGCGACGAGAAGGCGGCCTTCCCCACGCAGGGTCTGACCGCGATGCGCTCCTCCGGGCTCCTCGGCCTGCTGGTGCCGGCCCGCTACGGCGGTCTCGGCGGCACCGTGCCCGACCTCCTGGCCGTCTCGCAGCTGATCGCCCGTCAGGACATGTCGGCCGCCATGGTGTTCGCCATGCACGGCCAGCAGGTGGCGGCGCTGGTCCACCACGCCTCCGAGGAGCTGCGCGAACGGGTGCTGCCGCGGGTCGCCCGGGGCGACCTGTACCTGGGGTCGGTCACCACCGAGGCGGGCAAGGGCGGGCACCTGCTCAGCTCCGGCACCGCCACCCGGCGCGAGGGCGACCTGATCGAGCTGGACCGGATGGCGCCGATCGTCACCGGCGGCGCCCACGCCGACGCCTACCTCATCACCGCCCTCGCGCCCGGCGCCACCTCCGAGGGCCAGGTGTCGCTGGTCTACGCGGAACGCGACCAGCTGGACGTGCAGGTCCTCGGCGGCTGGGACCCGATGGGCATGCGCGGGACGCACAGCGTGCCCATGCGGTTCACCGGGGCGGTCCCGCACGACCAGGTGGTGGGCGCGCCCGGTGACTTCCGCCGCGTGACCGTCGACGTCTTCGCGCCGCTCGCCCACCTGGGCTGGAGCGCCTGCTGGCTGGGCACGGCCGCCGGCGCGCTGTCCCGCACCCTGCGCCTGCTGCGCAGCCCGGAGGAGCGGCGCCGCCGCGACCTGAAGAGCGAGCTGCTGCTGACCCGGCTGTCCCGTGCCCGTCAGCGGATCGACACCGTGCAGGCCATGCTGAGCCATACGGCCGACGTCTACGGCACGCTCTCCGAACGGGAACGGGGTGGCGCCCCGTGGCAGCTCCTGGTCAACGCGCTGAAGGTGACGGCCTCCGAGCAGTGCCCGGCGGCCGTGGAGGAACTCGTCGAGCTGGTGGGTCTGCGCCACGGCTACCTGCGCAACCAGCCGCTCGCGCTGGAGCGCGCCCTGCGCGACCTGCGGTCCGCCTCGCTCAACTACGGCAACGACCGGCTCCACCTGGCCAACGGTTCGCTGAGCCTGCTCGACCAGGAGACCACCCTTGTCTGACGCCCGCGCCGCCCGGTTCCGGCCGGGCGGCGGCCCGGAGGCCCGCCCCGCCCGGGGCCCGGCCTGTTCCGTCGCCGCCGGTGACGTCGCAGGTTCCACGGGCCCCGTCGACCCGGTCGTCCGGCTCTGGAGGCCGGCGCCCGGCATCGTCCTCGCGCTCGCCCGGTCGGACCGGGTGCTGGCCGCTCCCCGGGTCCTGGACCGGCTGCGGCCCGAGGAGCGGCGGGCGGCCGCCGGGATGCCGCCCTGGCGGGCCGCCGAGCACCTGGCAGGCCGGGCGCTGGTGCGCCACCTGCTCGCCGGGCTGCTCGGTGAGGAGGGCGCCCGGGGGCCCGTGGTCCCCGAGCCGGGCGGGCGGCCCCGGCTGCCCGGCTCGCCCGGCACGGGCATCAGCGTGTCGCACAGCGGCCCGTACGCGGTGGCGGCCGTGGGCGCCGGGGCTGACGTCGGCGTGGACGTGCAGGTGCCGGTGCCGCCGTCGCCCCGGATGCTGCGGCGCTGCTGCGCGCCGCGGACGGCGGCCCGTCTGACGGCCATGGCACCGGGCCCGGCCGCCCTCGCCTTCGCCCGGGTCTGGGCCGTGCAGGAGGCGTGCGTGAAGGCGCGCGGCACCGGCCTGGCCGGCGCGCCCTGGCGGGTGCCCGCCGACCCGGACGCACCGGCCGGCGCCTGGGGCTCCCTGCGGTGGTGCCGGCTCCCCCGGCCGGCCGGGGCGGGCCCCGAACCCGCCGCCCTGGCCTGTGCCTTCGGCCCGCCGGAACCCGCCGGACCGTCCCGTACCACCGCCCCACCCGTGACGCACTCGCATCGCGCCACCGGCCCGGTCCCGACCGCAACGACCGACCGCGCCTGACCCGCCCGACCCGGCCATCCGACCGACCTGACCCCGCCCCGGCCGTCCCGACCGCACCCGACCCGACCGTCCCAGCGCCCCCCGACCCGACCGCCCCGAGGCCGTCCCGAACCCGCCCGACCCGGCCCCCCGGGCCCGACCGCCGCACGGCCGCTCCCGCCGCCGGGCCGCTGCGACCCCTTCCGTGGAGGACCCCATGCGTACCGATCCCACCGCCCCCGCCAGTCTGGGCCTGAGCTGCTACACCGAGAACCTGGCCGCCTACCTGGCCGCACGCGCCCCCGGCTCCACCGACCTGCTGGCCCGCTCGGTGCGGCTGGCGGTGGACCCCGTCACCGGGCGCTTCTCGCACCACGACCGTGCCCTGAACAACCTGCCCGGCGGGCGGCGGCTCGGCTACCGCGGCGCCCCCGACGCCGAGACCGCCCTCGCGGGCATCACCGCCGAACTGGACCGGCTGGGCCGGGTCCTGGTCGTCGCCGACAGCGGCGCCCTGCCCTGGCTGTCCGGTGCGCCCGACGAGCACGCCCCCCACCTGGTCCTGGTGGACGGCCGTACGCCGGAGGGCGCCTGGCACGTGGTGGACGGCTTCTCCGCGCTGTTCGACGGTGGCGCGTCCCAGGAACCGTTCTCCGGGGAACTGTCCGCCGACGAGTTCACCGCGCTGCTGGGCTTCCCGCGCGGGCTGTCCGAGGTGCACCGCACCCGCAACGCGCTCGCGTACGGGTTCCCGGTCGCCCCGCCGCCGTACGAGACGTACCAGTGGCTCGCCGAGGAGCCGGGCAGCACCGACGAGCGGCTGCCCGGCGGGCCGTGGCTCACCGGAGCCGGCGCCCTGGAGGAGACCGCGCGGCTGCTCCTGGCCGACCTCGGGGACGGCGGCGCCCGGGGGGTGCTGGAGGACGTGTGGGCGGCGGCGCAGCACCATCTGTTCCGCGACGCCCATCTGCTGGCCGCGGCGGACGACGCGCTCTCCCCCGCGGAACGGGACGCGATCGGCACGACCACCGCCAAGTGGCGGGAGCTGCCCCGCCTCCTCCGCTTCGCCGCCAACTCGGCCCGCCGCGGCCGGCCCCGGCCGTCCCTGGTCGGCGGGGCGTTCACCGCCCTGGCCGAGGCGGAGGCGGCGGCCTCGCCGCTGCACGCCGCGCACGGTTACGGCGTGCCCACGGCCCGTCCCGCCGCCCGTTCCCACGCCCGGCAGGGAGGGTGACCGCGATGCCGGCCCAGCCGCTCACCCTGTGGGACCGCTTCGCCCGCACGGCCCACCGCCACCCCGACCGCACGGCGCTCACCGTGGGAGCCACGACGCTGTCGTACGGCGAACTGCGCGCCCGCGCCGAGACGCTGGCCGCCCGGCTGCGCACCGCCCGGCCGGGGCCCGGCGGGCGGCCGCCCCGCCGGGTCGCGCTGCTGGCGGTGCGCACCCCCGTGACGTACGCCGCCTACCTGGCCGTGCAACGGCTGGGCGCGGCCGTGGTGCCGCTCAACCCGGCGGCCCCTCCGGGCCGCAACGAGACGGTCGTGCGGCACGCCGGCGCCGAGATGGTGCTGGCCGACGCGGAGGCGGACGCCCGTCCCGCGGGCGGAGCCGTGCCCGTCGTCCCGGTGGCGCTCACGGACGGCGCGGGTGCGCCCGACCTCGGCGGCCTGCCGGGCCCCGGCCCGCGGGACACCGCGTACATCCTCTTCACCTCCGGCTCCACCGGCCGCCCGAAGGGAGTGGTGATCCGGCACGCGAACACCGACGCCTACCTCGACCACGCCGTCGCGCGGACCGGCGCCGGGCCCGACAGCCGGCTGTCGCAGACCTTCGACCTGACCTTCGACCCCTCCGTCTTCGACATGTTCGTCGCCTGGAGCACCGGCGCGGCGCTCGTCGTGCCCACGCGGGACGAGCTGCTGGACCCCGCCGGGTTCGTGGCGCGGCACGCACTGACGCACTGGTTCTCGGTGCCGTCGGTCGTCTCGCTGGCCGCCCGGCTGCGGCGGCTGCCGCCCGGCGCGATGCCGACCCTGCGGTACGCGGCCTTCGCCGGCGAACCGCTCACCCTGCGGCAGGCGCGGTCGTGGGCCGCGGCCGCTCCCGGGGCACGCCTGGAGAACCTGTACGGCCCCACCGAACTGACCGTCACCTGCACCGGCTACCGCCTCCCCGCCGATCCGGCCGACTGGCCCCGCACCGGCAACGGCACCCTCCCCATCGGCACCCCCCACCCCGGTGCCGAGGCCCTGGTGGTGGACGAGCGGATGTGCCCCGCCGAGGAGGGCGAACTGCTGGTGCGCGGGGCGCAGCGGTTCCCCGGCTACCTCGACCCGGCGGACGACCCCGGCCGGTTCGCCGCGGGTGAGCCGGGCGGGGGCCTGCGGCCGTACGAGGAGGGCCCGCTGACGGACGCCCACTGGTACCGGACCGGGGACCGGGTGGCGCGGACCGGCGACGGCCTGCTGCACCTGGGCCGCCTCGACAGCCAGGTCAAGCTGAGCGGCTACCGGGTGGAGCTGGGCGAGGTGGAGGAGGCGCTCCGCTCCCGGCCCGGTGTCGTCGACGCGGTCGTGGTGGCCCGCACCGACCGGGCGGCCCCGGCCCTGGAGGCCGTCTACACCGGGGAGGCCCCGGACCCGGCGCCGCTGCTGGACGCCCTCCACGAGCGGCTGCCCGCCTACATGGTGCCGCGCACCCTGCTGCGCCTCACCGAACTGCCCCTCAATCTCAACGGCAAGACCGACCGCAACGCCGTGCTCGCCGCCCTGGACACGGCCCGCCCGGCCGCCCCGGCCGCCCCCGCCGCATCCCGCCCCGCCGCACCCGCGGACCGGACCATGCCCGCGGACCCGACCACACCCGGCGCCCGCCGCGCGCCCCTCCCGGAAGGAACCCGGTGACGTGACCGCGACCACCGCCCCCCACACCACCCAGCTGCCCGGCCGTGAGGAGTTCTGCACCGCCATGGCGCAGCTCGCCACCGGCATCGCCGTCATCACGACCGGCAGCCCCGGCGGACCGGTCGGCTGCACCGCCAGCGCGGTGCTGTCGCTGTCGACCGACCCGCCCGCCCTGCTCGTCTCGCTCGCCAGCGGCGGCCGTACCGTGCGGCACGCCCGCGACCACGGGAGCTTCGCCGTCAACATCCTCAGCTGGCAGCAGCGGGACCTGATGGACCGGTTCGCCCGGCTCCCGGCGGCCGAACGCTTCCAGGGCGTCGCCCACCGGGACCAGGACGGCTGCCCGGTGCTGGACGGGACGGCCGCCACCGTGGTGTGCCGGCTCGACCGGGCGCCCACCGCGTTCGACCACACCCTGCTGATCGGCCGCGCCCTGTGGACCCGTCAGGACCCGGACGCCCGGGCCCTGGTGCTCTACCGGCGCCACCAGCACGCCGTGGCCGGCTGAGCACCCGTCCGGGGCGCGCCGCCGGAACGGCCGCTCCCGCACGCGTACACACCCCGTACGCACACCCCGCACTCCGCGACCCGCACCCGTGCACGCACCGACGTCCGACAGGGATGAGCAGAGATGGATACGAGCGTCTTCGGCACCATGGAATCAGAGGTACGCAGCTACAGCCGGGCCTGGCCCGCCGTGTTCACCACCGGGCACGGCGCCGTACTGCGCGACGAGGACGGACGGTCGTGGATCGACTTCTTCGCCGGCGCGGGCGCCCTCAACTACGGCCACAACCCGCCCGCCCTCAAGGCGGCGCTGCTGGAGTACCTGGGCGGCGACGGCGTCACCCACGGGCTCGACATGCACACCGCCGCCAAACGCACCTTCCTGGAGCGGCTGCGCGACCTGGTCCTCGTCCCGCGCGGCATGGACCACCGCGTCCAGTTCCCCGGGCCGGGCGGCACCAACGCCGTCGAGGCCGCGCTGAAGCTGGCCCGGAAGGTCACCGGCCGCCACACCGTCGCCTACTTCGAGCGCGGCTTCCACGGGATGACGCTGGGCGCCCTGGCCGTCACCGCCAACCCGGTCAAGCGGGCCGGTGCGGGGGTGCCCCTGCCGCACACCGTGCCGCTGCCGTACGACGACCCCGCCGACGACGACGAACGGGCGGTGAGCCGGCTCGCCCGGTCGCTGGACACGGCCACCGAGGCGGGACCGCCCGCGGCCGTGGTGGTGGAGACCGTGCAGGGCGAGGGCGGCGTCAACCCGGCCCGTCCGGCGTGGCTGCGGGCGCTCGCCGCCTGGGCCCGCGACCACGGCACGCTGCTGGTGGTGGACGACATCCAGATGGGCTGCGGGCGCACGGGGCCGTTCTTCTCCTTCGAGGACGCGGGAATCGTGCCGGACATCGTCTGCCTGTCCAAGTCCATCAGCGGGTACGGGACGCCCATGGCCCTGACGCTGATCCGCCCCCAGTACGACGTCTGGAAGCCAGGCGAGCACAACGGCACCTTCCGCGGCTACAACCCGGCGTTCGTCACCGCCGCGCGGGCGCTGGAACTGTTCTGGTCCGACGGCGTGCTGGAGGCCAGGACGAGGGCGCTGGGGCAGCGGGTCGGCGACGCGCTGGCGGACACCGCCCGGCGGCACGGGCTGCCGGCCCCCCGGGGCCGGGGCCTGGCGTGGGGCCTGCCCTTCGACCGCCCGGGGCAGGCGCGCGCGGTGTGCGACGCCGCCTACCGGGGCGGTCTGCTGGTGGAGACGGCCGGACCGAACGACGAGGTGGCCAAGGTACTGCCGCCGCTGACCGTGCCCGACGGGCAGCTGGAGCGGGGACTGGCGATACTCGACGAGGCGGTCGCCTCGGTGGCCGGCGCACGGAGCCTGGCCGCCTGACCGGGCCCGCGGCGCCGTGCGCGCCCGGGCCCCCGGACGAGAACGGCCCCGGGGCGGACCCGCTCCGGGGCGGATGGAGGAGAGCGCATGTCGGTCGACCTCGTCGGCTTCCTCGGCGTCGTGCTGGTGGCCTACGTGGTCCCCGGCCCGGACTTCCTGGTGGTGGTGAGATCGGCTGCCGAGCACCCCTCGAAGGGGCGGGCCGCGGCGCTGGGCGCCCAGGCCGGCCTGTGCGTGCACATGCTGGCGGCCGCCGTCGGGCTGTCGGTGGTCGCCGCCCGCTCCCCCGCGGTGTACGACGCCATCAAGCTGCTGGGCGCGGCCTATCTCGTCTACCTGGGTGTACGGGCGGTGCTCGCCGCGCACCGGGCCGCGCGCGAACGGCGGCACACGGACGGGCCGGTCACCGCGGCACCGGCGGAGCCCGGCCGGCCGGCCGAGGAGGAGGGGTCCGCCCGGAGCCGCTGGCGGTCGGGCTTCACGCAGGGTTTCCTGACGAACGTCCTCAACCCCAAGGCGGCGCTGTTCTTCCTCAGCATCCTGCCGCAGTTCGTCAACGGCAGCGGTTCGCTCACCCGGCAGATCTTCTTCCTGGGGATCCTGGACGTCGTCATCGGCGTCGTCTACTGGTTCGGTCTGGTCCTCGTCGCCGCCCGGCTGCGCTCCCTGCTCGCCCGGCCCAAGGTCCGCCACCGCTGGGAACTGACCACCGGCTGGCTGTTCATCGCCATCGGCGTCGGCGTCGCCACCCTCGCCTGACCGCGGTCACGGAGGGTGGACGGTGACCGCCGTGACCCCGGTGCCACGTGGCGTCCGGTCGTGGCGGGGACGGCCGGGGAGCTCCCCGGCTTCGACGGCATGACGACGGCGCTCCGCCGCTGAGCCCCGCCCGTCGTGCTCACTCCAGCGAGGCGATCCGGGCCAGCAGCGGAGCGGTCCCGTCCTCCTCGGCGATCCCGGCGGCGAGTTCGGCCGCGCGCCGGCGGTGGGCGGGCTCGGAGAGGCAGGCGGTGAGGGCGTCGGCGAGGGCCTCGGCGGTGAGGTCCTGGAACGGCACCGGCCGGGGGGCGACTCCCAGCCGGTGGAGCCGGGAGGCCCAGAACGGCTGGTCGGCCATGACGGGTACGGGTACGGCGGGTACCCCGGCCCGCAGTCCCGCCCCGGTGGTACCGGCCCCGGCGTGGTGGACGACGGCCGCGGTACGGGGGAACAGCCAGTCGTGCGGGACGTCGCCGACGGCCAGGACGTCGTCGCCGCCGCCACTCAGCCCGGCCCACCCCGCCTGCACCACGGCGCGCACGCGTGCCCGCTTCACTGCCGCGGCCACCAGCTCACCGAGCCGTTCCCCGTGTCCCGGGGCCATGCTGCCGAACCCGATGAACACCGGGGGCGGGCCCGCCCGGAGGAAGTCGGCCAGTCCGCCCGGGGGTTGCCAGCCGGCCGGCCTGGCGGGCCACCAGTAGCCCGCCACGTCGACCCGGGACGGCCAGTCGTCGGGGCGCGGCACCACCAGCGGGCTGTAGCCGTGGAAGACCGGCCGGAGGTCCCCCACAGGGGCGGGCGCACCGGCGGGCAGCCCGAGGCGGGCGCGCAGCCGGGTCACGGCGCCGGCGAAGACCCCTTCGGCGCGTTTCAGCACGTCGCGGCCCGCCGCCAGGTTGCCCTCCGGCCCCGGGTCGCCGGTGCGGTGTGCGCCGGGCAGCGGGAAGTGCCGCGTGGCGAACGCCGGTGTGAGGTAGGTGCCGATGACGGGGACGCCGAGCGCTTCGCCGGCCGTCAGGGCGAGCGGTGCCGGGCCGAAGGGGGTGAGCAGGAGGTCGGTTCCGCCCGCCACGGCCTGCTCCACCCCGTCGGCGAGCCCGTCCGCGTACGCCCTGGTGAGCGCCCGGACCTCGTCGCGTGAGGCCGCCCGGGACCAGGCCCGGATCAGCTCCCGCGGGTCTCCCGGCACGGGCCGGTGGTCGAGACCGCAGGCCCCGACGAGTGCGGCGAACTCCGGGTGGGCGGCCACGGCGACCTGATGCCCCGCGTCCAGCAGGCGCCGCCCCAGCCCGGTGAAGGGTGCGACGTCTCCGCGTGATCCGGCGGTGATGATCAGAATGCGCATGGCGCGATTCTCCTCCGTGCGCGCGTCCCGTCGACCGCCCTTGTCACACGGGCCGGGGTCTCCGGTGGCGGGCTCACGTCCTGGAGAGCCTTCCCGGGCTCGGGGGCCGGGTCTCCTCGCGCTCCTGCGGCACCAGGTCCGAGACCTCGTACGCGAGGCCGGCGGGCACCGCCGCGTCCACCGCCCGGACGACCTTGCCGCAGCCGCTGTACTTCTGGGGCGAGAGTTCGATCAGGCAGCCGGACGCGCCGAAGAGGGTGCGGTCGTCACCGTCCCGCTCCACGCCGACGATCTCGTCGAAGGGCATACGGTGCGGTCGCCCGGCCCCGTCGAGCTCCGCCACACCGTCGTCGGTCAGCACCAGCCGGGACCGGCGCGCGGCGCCGTACCTGGCGCGCGCCAGCAGGGGCGGCCGGAACACCTCGCCCGCGGGCAGCGGTCCTGGCGCGCAGCAGCCACCCCGGGGCAGCGGCCGGCCGTCCGGGCCGGTCAGCCGGGGCTCGACGTCCGGTGCGACGACCAGCTGAGCGGTGGTCAACGCCCGCGCGAAGCAGGCGCGTATCTCCTCGGGCGCGACGGAGCGCAAGCCGGCCAGCCGGGTGGCGGCGTCCCGTGCCGGCAGGCCGGACAGCTCGCGGGAGGCCGCCAGGTCCAGCTCGGCCTGGACGGCGCGCGGGTCCTCGTAACTCTCCCGGAAACCCTCGATCTCCTCCGCGAGCTCGTCCTCGGTGGGCAGTTCGCGGCCCAGGCGCAGCGTTTCCTGCCAGAGCAGCTCAGCTGTCTCGGCGTCGTGCCCGGGACGGGAGTCCAGCGCGACCAGGGCGTCCATGGTGTGCGCGTCGCGCGGGCACGACTCGGCCAGGACGGCGTAGCTCAGGCCTCGGCGGTGCCGTGCGACATCGGTGAGCCGGTGTTCGAGGAGCGCGAGGCCGAGGGCGGCGGCCGGTGAGCCCAGGGGCATCGCCAGGGCTATGCCGGCGCCCTCGATCGGCGCCTCGTCCCAGGACGCGCCGGTACGTGCGGCCGGGGCCGTGCGGTGCGGCGGCCGGCCCTCGGGCAGCGGGAGCCGCAGTTCTTCGGGCGGGGGGCCGGTGAGTTGGAGGACGGCGTTCGCGCGGGTGAAGTACGCGGCGGCGTGCGCCTGGACGGTGTCCGGGGGAAGCCGGTCGTGGCCGGGCCCGATGTAGGGCGCGAGGCCGGGCCCCCGGGCACCGTACCGCTGGTTGAGCAGGAAGGCGGCGGCGGGGAACGTGACCGAGGACGCCTCGGCGGTGAGCACGCCCGCCTCGTGCGGGATCCGGTCGAGCGGCAGGTCGGACAGGGCGGCGCAGACCGCCGCCAGGAACGCGGTGATCTGTTCCGGGCGTCCGGAGGCGGTGAACCGGGTGGCCTCCAGGTCGACGGAGGCGTTGTGTTCGTGGTGCAGCCGGGGCAGCGTGCTCATCACCAGGTGCTCGATGAGGTGGGTCACCCCGATGGTGCGGAAGGTCTCGTCCCGGGCTCCGCACCCGAAGGTGAGTGCGGCGGCGAGCGGGGCCGGGCCGGGGGCCCACAGGACGGTGACGCCGTCGATGGTCGTGCGCTGCATGGGCCCGACTCTACCGACGGCCCGCGTGCGGCCCCGGGTCCGGGCCGTGTCCGGGCCGTTTCCGGCCGTGCGGGGTGCCGCCGCCCCGCCCACGCCGGCTCGGCCGCGCCGTGCCGCGCTGAGCCGGCGGAGGGAGGGCCGCCGGGGGGATGGGGTCAGCGCACCTGGAAGTCGACCCGCGGGGAGGCGCGCCGCCGCACGGCCGGGCGCCGGGCGTGGCGCCCCGGGGGCCGACGGCCGGCATGCCGTGCGGCCGGCCGCTACTGGATGTTCAGGCGGAGCGGGTGCGTGGCGTCCACCGGGCACGTGAAAACGCGCAGTTCACCGAAGCGGCCGACGTTGAGGTCCGGGTCATGGCCGCTGTCGAACGTCAGGAGGAGCCGGCTGCGTGCCCCGCAGGCCGGGCAGTCGATGCGCATGAGGTCCGTCAGGTGCCAGCTGGGCCAGCCACCGGCCTTCCACCCCTCCTGGCAGGACAGGACGCGGTGGTACTCGGCGTCGCGGTCCTCCGCCCAGGCCTCGGCCTCGGCCACCAGTTCGTCCGGCAGTTCGTCCTGGTCGGGCAGGTCGGTGACCTCGACCGGGTCGAGGAGGCAGGGCCGCGGCACGTACCGCGCCACGGCGTCGGCCGGCGGCGCGGGAGGTTCCGCGAGGGTGCCGGTCAGTGCCGCAGGGCGGTGGCGCATCTCGACGGCGGGTCCCCAGTAGTGCGCCTGACCGGGCAGGTCGGAGTGCTCCTGCGGGCACCACAGGACCTGAAGGACGTCCATGCCCTCCGGCCAGTCGAGGGTGGGGGCGTCCTGTGCGCGGAGCTGCAACACCGCGACCATCGGCACTCCCGGGTCGGCGGGGACCGGCACCCTGCGGATCCGCTCCCAGGTGCGCATGTCGAGGGCGCCCGCGCCGTCCATGATGCGGGTCTGGAGTGCGGCCTCCTCGTGGGTGAGTTCGTACGCGCTGTTCGGCCTGCCCGCCCGTCGGTCGCGCATGGCGCGGTCCGTCCGCTGCCATGCCTCGCGCTCCTGCTCGGAGAGCTTCTCCCGTACCTCGACCAGGTGCGGCCCTCGGCACACGGGCCATTCCTCCTCGGCCGGCCACAGCAGCGGGCCGCCCACGTGGCTGTCGCGTGCGGTGGGCCGGCCCGTTCGCGGGCGGAGCAGGGTGGCCTTGCGGGCGTAGGGCGCGAGGGCGGGTATGTCGGCGAGGAGCGCGTCGACGCTCGGGTTCACGGTTGTCACACGGAACACCGTAGATCGCGGTCCGGCGGCCGGGTGACGCGTCGCGGCGCAGGCACGGGCGCGGGGCCGCGGCGGCCGGGGGCGCGGCCGGGACGGCACGCTCGCGCAGGCCGTCGCAACCGGCGGCGTGAGGGCTCGGGGCGTCGCGCGGGCACGGGACCGTGCCCGGCTCGGGGGGCGCCCAGGCGGGGGGTCGTGCCCGGCTCGGGGCGGCGCGCGCGCCGGGACCGAGCCCTACTTGGGGCGGCGCGTGGGCCAGGACCGGGCCCGGCGCGGGGCGTCGCCCGGGGGCGGGACCGTGCCCTCAGTCGCGCTGTCGCTGGGGCAGCGAGAGGTAGAGGCGGGTGCCCCCGGGCGTGAAGCCGACGCGTTCGTAGACGCGGCGGGAGCCCTCGCCGCCGTACTCGAGCCAGACCGATCCGGCCCCCCGGGTGAACATCGCTCCGCTCAGCGCGGCGGTCACGGCGGCGGCGACGCCGCGGCCGCGGTGGGCCGGGCGGGTACCGACACCTGACAGTTCGGCGGTGCCCTCGGCGGGCGGGGAGCAGGAGGCTCCGCCGGCGCAGCCGCCCTCCGGGGCGCGGACGAAACGCACCGCTCCTCCAGTGCGCTGGGTGCGCCTCAACCGGTCCGCGCCCTGCGCGGAAGGGGCGAAGACGCCGCCGAACGCCTCGGACAGCGCGGCGTCCAGCGCGGTGTACTCCTCGTCGGTGACCGGGACTTCCACGCGCGGGGCGTCGGCGGACCGGGGGGCCGCCAGTGTGGCGGGGGTGCAGACGAGGTACTCGTGCACCGCCTCGGTCGCGAAGCCCGATGCCCGCAGGGCGGGCGCCACCCCGGGGGCGGCCTCCGGGCAGAACTCCAGCCGCGGCAGCAGGCCGTGCTCGCGGAACACGGCGATCAGTGCCGTGATGTCCCGCCCGGTCGGTTCGGTTCCGGGCAGCGGGGTGGCGTAGTTGAGGTACGGGCTGTCGCTGCCGGGGCTGAAGCCGGCGACGAAACCGCCGGTCTCGACGACGACGGGGCGGCGGCGGAGGTTGGCGACGGCGAAGTTCTGGACCTGCGTGTCCATGGTGGGTTCGACCTCACGAAGTCTCGTGATCGGCATGGGCGTTGCGGTGGACACCGCACCGTGGGGCCGCCGTGCGGGACGTCGTGCCGGGCGGACCGAGGCGCCCGCTGTGCAGCGGACTGCTCAGTGCCGGCGGCGGCCGCTGGGGGACGCCGGGATCATTGGCTGTCGTTCCTCACCGTGAGTGCGGTCCGCGGGGCGCAGACCGCGGGTCACTTTTCCACGGCCTGGTCGGGGCGGGCAAGGCGTTTCCCGGCGTTTTCCACGGCGCGGACCGGCCTTGCCCGTGGGTCGGGTCAGGCGACGAAGACGCAGAACGGGTGACCCGAGGGGTCCGCCAGCACGTACAGCGGTTCGTCGGGGTCGTCGTGCCGGTCGAGCAGGAGACGGGCGCCCAGTGCCTCGGCCCGCGCGCGCTGCCGGTGGAGCGCGTCCACGTCCGGAACCGTGCAGTCCAGATGGAGTTGCATGGGAACGTCGTGCCGGGGCCAGGTGGTCCGAGGGAGCTCGTCGACCCGCTGGAACGCCAGCCTCGCCCCGCCCTCGGCGTCGCGCAGGACGAGCCAGTCCCTCTCGTCCTCACCGCCGTCCTGGGGCGGCTCGTCACCGGGGCGGTAGAAGTACCCGAGCAATTGGCGGTAGAACTCGGCGAGTTCCCTGGGTTCCGTGGTGTCCAGCACGGTCTGCAGCAACTGCGGGTGTTCCGTCATGGGGGCCTCCGTTTCCTTGGCCTTCCTTCGCCGGCCCGGATGGGCCGACGGCGCCGAGGGGCGGCGCCCCCTCGGCTTCCCCCACCGCTCGCCGTCAATCGCGCATCCGTCACGTCCGCCGGGTCCCGCACACGGTTATGGTCGTTCGCCGGGTATCAGGTGGCGGCCGGCGGACGGCCGAGTGCACCGACGACGGGGATCAGGGGGTTTGGCATGGACGCCAGTATCACTTCGGCGTTGATCGGCGCCATCGCCGTGGGCGGCACGGCTCTGGGCACGGTGCTCGGCGGATGGGTCCAGGCGCGTGGCGGCCAGGCCCAGGCGAAGGCCGCCCAGCAGGCCGCGCAGATAGCGGCGGAGGCCACACACCATCAGGCCCTCTACGACCGCCGCTGGTCGCTCCTGGCGGCCTACCTGCGGGCCGCCAGCGAGTGCATGGAGGCCGCGGACCAGCTCTACACCACGGACTCCGTGCCGGAGACCCGGCGGCGGTGGCACGCGTTCACGCTCGCCCACGCGGAGGCCGAACTGGCGGCCCCGGCGCCGCTTCTCGTTCCCATCGACGACGTCCGCAAGGCCGTGGGGCGCACGTACTGGACGGCTCAGCGGTCCGCGCCCGCGCGGCGCGCCTGGAAGGAGCTGCACAGGCGGGCCAAGCAGGGCGAGGCGGCAGCGGTCCGGGCGCGCGAGGCGGTCGAGGCCCTCTGGGAGGTGGACCAGGACGCCCCGCACGCGCGTCGGGCGGCGTCATCGGCGTACGCGGAAGCGGAGCAGGCTCTCGGCGGCCTGCCCGGGTTCGACGACGACCACACGGCTCTCCTGCTGAACATGACCCGACACCAGTGGGAGGCCGCCGGCCGCGAGAGGGAGACGCGCAAGGAGAACCACCTGGCGGCCCGCCGGGAACTGGTGGCGGCGGCGCGGAACGTCTTCGGCACGGACCGCTTCTGAAGAACGCGGCACGCACCGGCCGCCGCCGCCGAAGCGGCGCATTGCCGTCGCGCCCGCTGGGCGGCCATCCGCGGGGGCGCACCCCGCTCACCCACCTACACGAGGGCTATGGCCGAGCCGGCGGTGACGGAGAGCTCGGCGGCGTGGAGGAGCTGGAGGCAGACGTAGGACTCGACGCGGTAGCGCTGCCGGCCGCCAGGGGCGGGTGTACCGGCTTCGACCGCCGCCGATACCTCTTCGGAGTTCGGGTCCAGACGCTCGTCCAGGCCGAGAGCCCGGGCGATCTCGCGGACCTCGGCGAGCAGCCGCACGGAGGAGCCCACGTAGCCGCCCGGGGCGGCCTTGTCGACGATGACGTGCGGGAGGTCGACGGGGACGTAGTAGCCCTCGCAGTCGGAGTGGTGGACCAGGTGGTCGAACGGCCCGGGGCGTTCCTCGTCGGGCGGAGTCCGGTACACCTCACGCAGGAGCGGATCGTCGGTCGCGCGGGCCCCGCCGAGCGGCAGCGGCTCGGGCAGGCGGCCGTCGTCCGCGAGGTGGACGGCGAGACGGCGAACCGCGTGCAGTCCGGAGTAGCCCCACATCTCGAACTCCGTCTCCCGTGCGTCGACACGGTCCGGTTCCGTCCATGGGGCCGCTCCGGCCCGCTCCAGCAACGTCCCGATCGCGTCGAAGTCGCCGCGCAGCGCCTCGGCATGCTCTTCCTCGACATCGGTCAGCACACCGACCACCATGTTCGGCCCCATGCTCCGCATCATGACAGCGGCCACTGACAGGGGCCCGCCCCCCGGTGGCCCGTCGGCTCGCGAAGGTCGCCGGCGCGGGGCGGGGGCACGGCCCCGGCCGGCGGTTCCCGGCCCCGAACGGGACGGGGCCTGTCTCACGCGCGGCGCCGTACCCCGGTCCGGCCGGCGGCAGTCGGTCAGGAGCCGAACTCCTCCTTGCTGACGTCCTTGACGAACTTCCACCCTTCGCCGGCCGGCTCGAACACGTACACGTACTGCCCCGCCCACGGCACGTCCGGCCGTGGGTCGGCGCCGGAGCGGTCGGTCGTGTAGGGCGTCGTGATCTCCTGGATCCGGACCTTGGCCCGCGCCCCCTGGATCTCCACGTCGGTCAGGGTGACCTTGGCGCGTGCATGACTCCACTCACGGCCCGTGGGGGCCGCGAACCTGCGCCACTCGGCGTCCTTCTTGTCCGCCCTGGCCTGGAAGATGCCCTCCGCGGCGACGCGAATCGACTCCCGTCGCCGTTCCCGCTCGGCCTCCTCCATCCAGTCGTGCACGACCAGCGACCCCCCGCCCACGGCGATGACGGCTGCCAGGGCGGCGAGCAACTGCCTGTGGATCCTGCGCATGGTCCCCCTTCGAACACGGCGAATGCGCAGCGTACGCGATCATGCCCTGGCAGAGTGCGGGGCAGGTGGCGCGGTGCACCGGCCGTGCGCGTGCCCAGACGAAGGGCGGGACTGTGCGGCGTGCGGCGGTGGGTGTCGATGTCGGCGGAACGAAGATGCTGATGCTCGCCCAGGGCGGGGAGCTGCTTGGGGCTGACATCAGCCGGCGGGTCGGCACCGGGCCGGAGACCGGCCCTGCCGAGCTCGAGAAGGCCATCGAGGAGTTCCTCGTCGAACACCGGCTGGAGCCTACGGCACTGGGCGTGGCGGTCCCGGGGCTGGTCGAGAGTGGCCGGGTCGAGGTCTCCGACGTTCTGCCGCAACGCGCCGGCTGGAACGGCCCGGTCACCCAAGCCCCCTGCTCGCTCCTGGTCAACGACATCAGGGCAGCGCTCGCGCAGGAGACGGCCACGCTGCCCGTGGACGCCACCGCCGCCGTGGTGGTGTGCGGGACAGCCGTGGGATCGGCGTACTTGTCCGAGGGGCGAGTCGTCCGCGGGGCCCGCGGCTGGGCCGGCGAGATCGGCAGTCTTCCGCAGACCACACCACAGGGCGTGCGCCGGCTCGACGAACTGGCCGGCGGGGGCGCCATCGTGAGTGCGGCCCGAATGCCGCCCGGACAGATCCACACCGCGCTCTCCACAGGGGACCGCCGTGTGCAAGCCATCGTGCACGCGGCGGGCCATGCGTTCGGGCTGGCTCTCGCCTCGCTGATCAACATGCTGAATCCGCACGCCGTCCGCGTCGCGGGAGGCACCCTCACCTACCGGGGCTACTGGGACACCGCGCTGGAGGCCGCGCGGGAACACTCCCTGCCCGAACTGTGGCATGCGTGCACCGTCACCCGGATCGACCACCCGGAACCCGTCGTCGCACGCGGCGCCGTCCGGCTCGCCACCGCCATGGCCGACGGTCACGCCTGGGTCCGCCAGTACCTATGAGCCGGCGTGTCGAGGACCAGCCCCACGGCCGGCGTCCCACGGCACTCGCGAGCACCTGTCGCGCCCGCAGCCTCCTGCCGGGGCCGAACCCGCCGGGCGCGGGCAGTGCCGGGCGCGGTCCGGCTCCACCGCGGGTGCGCAGCGTCCGGATGACGCGGGGCGGGTCCGTACAGCGACGGTGCGGCCGGCGCGTCAGGGGCGACCGGTCACCCGTCGGCGCCGTGTACGACGCCCGCGGCGCCGGTGCAGCGTCAGGCGGGGCCCGGGGGGTGGCGGCGTGTGAAGCGGGTCCGGGCGGCTTCATGAGCGTGGCGCAGCAGTTGGACGACCAGGCCGGTCGTCCTCTCGCCGGGGTTGACGACGGAGACCCAGCCGAGCGGGCCATAGACGGGGTGGGGCAGCACGATGTCGACGGCTGCGTGGTCGCGCGGACGGCTGATGCGGCGTGGTTCCTCTCCGGTGAGGTCCTGGAACGTCGCACGGTCGACGTGGACGTTGACGCGCCAGCGGCCCGGAGGGTCGAGGTCGGAAGCGGCGTCGTCCGGGTAGTCCTTGGTGACGATCGTTCCGTAGGGCTGGACGTTCTCGGGGGTCCGGCCGTCCGGGGCGTAGTAGAAGAACGCGTCCCCCCAGGCGACTTCGGGGAAGTCGCCTCCCGGCTCCGGGACGAGCACGAGTGCGCCGTCGAAGCCTCGCACGGTCGCGATGATCTGTTCCATACTCATGGTTCAAGCATGACCTTCAAGTGCTTATGTGGGGTTGGCCGGTGGGAGAGGACGCGAGCGGTTCCCGGCACGTGCCGCTGAGGACGGTCGATGTCGCCAGGGAGTCCGGGTACTCGGTGCAACAGGTCCGCGATCTGGAACGGTCGGGAGTCATCCCCCCGGCCGCTCGATCGAGCAACGGTTACCGGTCGTACACCTCGGCCCACGTGCGGGCTCTCCGCGCCTATCGGGGACTCGCCGGTGCTGTCGGGCCCGTCTCGGCCCGGAAGATGCTCACGGAGCTGCGGACGGCGACGGTCGAGACGGCGGCCGCGGCGATCGGCGGGGTGCACGTCCGGCTCGCGCGGGAGCGGGACGAGGCTCTGCGGGCCCAACGAGCACTGCACGCCATCCGGTCGGAGACGGACACTCCTGAGCCGGAGCAGGAGAGCGACGCGATGACGATCACGCAACTGGCCGCGGCGCTCGGCGTGCGTCCCTCGACCCTGCGGTTCTGGGAGCTGGAAGGCCTCGTCGCCCCCGAGCGGGTGACGGCACTGCGGGCCCGTCGCTACGGGCTTCCGGCGATCCGGGCGGCCCGGATCGTCGCGGCCCTCCGCGGGTCCGGTCACGGCATTCCCGCCGTACGCGACATCATGGCGTCCCTGCACCGGCTGGACGGCGCGGAGGAGACGGAGCGCATCCTGCGACGGCGCCTGGACCTGATCGCCGCACGGACCGTCGCGCTGCTGCGGGCGGGCGCGGACCTGGCAGCCGTCGTCACGTCGGCGCAAGGGCCCGCCGATCGGCCGCCGGCCACGGATCGCCACGAGTGCTGACGCGTGCGTACGATCCAGGTCGTCGTCGAGCCATGACGACCGGGCGGGCGGCGCCGGCCCCGACGCCGGGGCGGTCAGCGGCGCCCGAGGGTGGACTACGTGCACGCAATACGGGCACGGGCATGGTGTGTCCGCAGCTACGACCCCCCTGGCGTTACAGGTCCGGTGCGTGCTGCAGCGTGCCGGGTTCTGCCTCCTGGACGCGGCTGACGACGTGACACCCGGCATGCGCGTCAGCGACGTTCCGTCCGGGGTGTTGATCCACTGGACCGCGCTGGGCGGGCGGTCGGAGCAGAACGGCGCACACGTCCCCGGAGGGCACTCGGAGTCGATCGTGCGCGCCGCGGTCCTGGCAGTTCTGACCGGCCACGGGCTCTGCGTCCTGTCGAGCGGCGCGGCCGGCGACCTGATCGTCCTCCCGCCCGATCAGGCGCGTTTCCGCACCTGACGGGGTGTTCGGTCAGGACTGCCGGACGTCCGGCACGGTCATGGGACAGGCGAAATACTTCCCTACATAATCCTTGGACATGGGAAAGACTTACGCGCGTATCGACGGCCGGCTGCGCACCTTCATCGAGCAGCAACCGATGTTCTTCACGGCGACCGCCCCGCTGACCGGCGACGGTACGGTCAACCTCTCCCCCAAGGGCCTGAAGGGCTCCTTCGTGGTGCTCGACGAGGAGCGGGTCGCCTACCTCGACTTCGCCGGCAGCACCGCCGAGACCGTCGCACACCTGCGGGAGAACGGCCGGATCACACTCATGTGGTGCGCCTTCCAGGGCCCGCCCAACATCGTCCGGGTACACGGCAAGGGCGAGCCCGTCTTCCGGGACGACCCGCGCTTCCCCGAACTGCTCGCCCACTTCCCCGACATCGACCCGGCCCTGCACGGGCTGCGCGCGATCATCGTGGTGACGGCCGGACTGATACGGGACTCCTGCGGGTACGGGGTGCCGTTCATGTCGTACGACGAGGACCGCGACCTGCACGGCAGGCGCTTCGCCCGGGAGGACGACGCCTCCCTCAGCGCGTACTTCGCCAAGAAGGAGCACATCGCGCAGAGCATCGACGGCCTTCCCGGGCTGCCGCTCCCGCTGCCTCCCGCCGCCTTCTGAGCCCGCCGCCCCGCCTCGCCCCACCGCGCCGGGGGCGGACGTGATCAACCGCCTGCCCGCAGGCGGTCGGTGAGGAACCCGAGGATCTCGTCACGGGCCCGGACGGTGGGGTGGCCCGCCTCGTCCACGAAGTGGGCGGTGACGACGCTGTGCGGGGTGCCGACCAGGTCGGCGAAGAAGGGCGGCGGGGCCGGGTTGGCGGCGGCTGCCGGCAGGACGCGGCCGTCGAAGGCGTCGCCGAGCAGCGCCCGGTAGGCCGCGAAGCGCCGGCCCGTGCACCAGCGGTCCCCCTCGAAGCGGTACGCGAGGACGGTGAGCCCGTCGCGGTCGAGCCGGTCGCGCACCGCCCGCGCGTCCGCCGGGTCGAGTTCCAGTCCGCCCGGGTCGTCGAGCGGCAGCGACGGATGGTTGACCACCGGGGCGATCACCGCCGGCTCCAGGGCCATGGTGAGGGCGAAGTTGCCGGTGAAGCACAGGCCGATCGCGCCCACCCCCGGGCCCCCGCACGCGGCGTGGGCCTGGCGCGCCAGGCCGCGCAGCCAGTGCGTCACGGGGCTGGTGCCGCCCCCGGCGAAGGCGGCGAACTCCGCGCTGACGCAGGCACGGCGCACCACCTCCCGGCCGCCCTCGACCGTGGGGAAGGCACCGTCGGTGCCGAACAGGGACGGCACGTGGACGGTGAAGCCCGCGTCGCGCACCCAGCGCGCGAGCCGCAGGACGTCGGGGCTGATGCCCGGCATCTCGGGCAGCACCACGACCGCGGGCCCGGCCCCGGCCACGTACACCGTCTTCTCCACCCCCTCCACGGCCACGCTCCGGCGGGTGAAGTCGGTGATCGGATCGTCGACGCTCATGGGCCCCAGCCTGCTGCGGGTCCGGCCGCGGCGTGAGGGGCGGGATCGCCAGGGCCCGGGGTAATCTCGCCACCCGGCGAGCGGGCCGCATGACGCGCGGCCGACGACACCGGGCCGGCGACGACCGGCCGGTGCACCGGCGGACACGGGGGGCGATGGTGGAGGCGGCGCGGCAGCAGGACGAAGGCACGGGCGCGGGCGCGCTGCGGGTGGCGGTCCTGGCGTACCCGGGGTGTTTCGCGTCCGAGGTGTTCAGCGTCCCGGACCTGTTGACCATGGCCGGGCACGTCGCCGGGCCGGACGCGCCCGGCTGCCTGGTGTCGGTCGTCTCTCCCCGCCGCCGGGTCACCGCCTCGGGCGGCGCGGGTCTGGACGTACGCCCCCCGCGAGAGGCCGACGTACTGGTGGTTCCCGGGTTCGAACTGAGCCCGGGCACGGACCTCGACGCGCGGCTCGCCCGGCTCGCCCCCGAGATCGCGGTGATCCGCGAGCGGGCCGCGGCCGGGACCGCCGTCGTCTCCCTCTGCGTCGGCGCGTTCCTGCTCGCCGAGGCGGGGCTCCTCGACGGGCGCCGGGCCACCACCTCCTGGCTGCACGCCGCGGAACTGGCCAGGCGCTGCCCGGGCGCCGACGTACGGCCCGAGCACCTGGTCGTCACCGACTCGGGGGTGACGACCACGGCCGCCTTCAGCTCCATGTACGACTTCGCACTGGACCTGATCCGCCGGCACCACGGCGCCGGGGTGGCCCGGACCACCGCCCGGGTGGCCCTGGTCGACGACGCGCGCTCCTCACAGACCCCGTACGTCGATCCGCGGCTCCTGCCGCAGCCCGGCCGGGAGTTCGCCCAGCAGGTCATGCGGCGCCTCGACCAGAACCTCGCCGAGCGGTACGACCTCGCCGCGCTCGCGGCGGCCTTCCGGGTCAGCACGCGCACGCTGCTGCGCCGCTTCGGCGAGGAGACCGGCCGCAGCCCGCTGGCGCATCTGCAGGCCTCCCGCGTCCGCCGCGCCCGCCATCTGCTGGAGACCACCGACCGCACGGTGGCCGCGATCGCGGCCACCGTCGGCTACCAGGACCCCGGCACGTTCGCCGCCCTCTTCGCCCGTCACACGGGCCACCGTCCGCACGCCTACCGGACCGCCTTCCGCCGGACAGCCGAACCAGCCGAACCAGCCGGAACGGTCGAACCAGTCACGGCAGCGGGGCAGGTGACGGCGCCACAGGGCGGCGCGGCCGGGCGGCGCACCGGCGGCGGGTGAGGACCGCGCGCCGGGGCTGGAGGCCGGAACGGACCCGGCCCTGGACCTGTGAGCGTCGGGTCGGCGGACCGACATCGGTCGAAGCCCAAAGCTGCTGGTCAGCTACGGTGGCGGCATGACTGACAGCCTGCCCGAGGACGTAGCCGACGTGCTTGACCTCGTCCTGAACCCGGACGAGCCCGTTCACGTCGCCCTCCGACGGCAGGTGCCCCGGCTCAGGGTGCAATCCCGCTGTGAGTGCGGTTGCGGCACTGCCTACTTCGACCTGGACACCGACGCGGTGGAGCCCGCGCCAACGGGCCCCAGCACCGTCGTGGCTGCCGACGCACAGCTGTTCACCGAAACCGGCGAGTGCCCTGGCGAGGTCCTGGTCTTCGCGCAAGGCGGCTACCTCTCATGGCTGGAGGTCTGCTCCTGGAGCGATGACATCGAGGTGAATCTCGCCGCGGCGCGGCGCTGGCTACAGCCATCGTCCTGAACCCGAGCCGGCAACAGCCGGCGACCGCGGCGATTCGAGCCCTCCCGGACGCGGCTGGATGGTGCGGACCGGTGTTACCGGCGGTCATTCCGGCCGGCCTGTTCTGTTTCACCCGGCGCCCGTCTCAAATCGTAGGATCAGGCGGCTTCATAAGTGGTGAGATATGCCACACGGGTAGTAGTTAAATCGTATACGAACTCGTCCCGTATACCAGGAATGCGACCTGCACCGGGGCCGATCGACCGCATTTTTTCAGCCCCGTCGAGGCGGGCCCGAAGCCCATGGAGGGCGGCGATCCGGGGGCCGGCCGACCGGCGGGGGAGGCCATTCAAGTCACCGCGCACGTCAGCGCCTTCGCCGGTCCGGTCGAGCGGGAGGGCAACAGAACCGAACCATCACCCACATCATCTGCACGGACAAGCGGAGCGAAGAGGGCATAACGCCCGATTGGCTGCGCCACGCTCCGGCTGTATGTTTCGACGTGCAACAAACCGAACGCTGTGTCAGTGAGAGGGAGAACCACCATGAACCACGCCTCACGTCAGCAGAGTTGGAAGATCCAGACGGAATTACCCGTCGAGTACGAGATAGTCGAGTCGCACGGCCTGCTGAATCCGGATAACCCCGAACTCCTCACGATTCCCGGCGGCGGTCGCGGTTCCGGGACCCGCCTCGTCATTCTCGACCATTCCGTCGAGGAGTTGTACGGCACCGCGGTCCGCGCCTATTTCTCGAAGAACGACGTGAAAGTCGATTACCTGACGCTTCCCGGCTCGGAGGAGAACAAGTCCATCGAGCGCGTTCTGGAAGTCGTCAACAAACTCAACGAGGTCGGCACCAACCGGCTCAGCTCACCGCCGATCGTCATCGGCGGCGGCGTCGTGGCCGACGTGGTGGGGCTGGCCGCGAGCCTCTACCGGCGCGGCATCCCGTTCGTCCGCGTACCGACCACCCTCCTCGGTCAGGTCGACGTCAGCGTCGCCGCCAAGTCGGGGATCAACTACGGCGGGTACCGCAACCGTCTCGGGGCCTACACCCCTCCCCCGAGGACGCTGATCGACCGCTCCTTCCTCGCCACCGTCCCGGACCGGCAACTGCGCAACGGGATGGGCGAGATCTTCAAGATGGCCCTGATCAAGGACCTCCGGTTGTTCGAACTCCTGGAGGAATACGGCGCGGAGCTGATCGAGACGCGCTTCCAGGACCCCGAGCCGGGCGGCGAAGGGCTTCCGGGGACCGTGGCCGACGAGGTCATCGGCCGTGCCATCGCGGGGATGGCCGAGGAACTCCAGCCCAATCTGTGGGAGAAGGACCTCAAGCGTTCCGTCGACTACGGACACTCCTTCTCGCCCCTGGTGGAGATGCGGGCGCTTCCCGAGCTGCTGCACGGCGAGGCCGTGGCCATGGACTGCGTCTTCTCCGCCCTGATCGCCGCGGGCCGGGGCCTGATCGACGGCGACCAGTTCGACCGCATCGTCGCCGTCGCGCGGCGCATGGGGCTCGAGCCGTCGCACCCGCTCTTCTGCGACGTCGCACTCGTCCTGGAAGGCCTCGCGGACACGGTCCTGCACCGCGACGGCATGCAGAACCTGCCGATGCTCACCACGATCGGCCAGGTGTGCTTCCTCAACGACGTGACCGAGGCCGAGATCGGACGTGCCTGCGACGGCATGGCCCGCCTGCTGGGCACGGACGCCGGCCGCCCGGGCCTGCCCGTCGGGGCGGACCGATGACCGCAGGCCCCACCGGGCCGGCTCCGCCGGAGAAGGCGGTCGTGGTCGTCACCGGCGGCAGCAAGGGCATCGGCCGCGCGTCCGCGCTCGCGTTCGCGGAGGCCGGGATGCGTGTCGTCATCGCCGCCCGCAGCGAGGAGCGGGGCGCCGGGACCGAGCGCGAGATCCGGGACCGGGGCGGCGAGGCGCACTTCGTCCGCTGCGACGTGACGAGTCCCGCCGATGTCCGGGCACTGTTCACCCGGGCGCTCGAGCGGTACGGGCGGGTCGACTGCGCGTTCAACAACGCCGGGATCCCCGGCGACGGACGGCTCACCGACCTGACCCCCGAGGACTTCGACCGCACCTTCGCCGTCAACGCCCGCGGGCTGTGGCTGTGCATGCGGGAGGAACTGCGGATCATGTCCGCCCAGGGCGGCGGCAGCATCGTCAACAACACGTCGGTGCACGGCGTCAGGACCGTCTTCCCGGGCATCGGCGCGTACGTCGCCTCCAAGCAGGCCGCCGTCGCCCTGACCCGCATGGCGGCCTTGGAGCACGCCCACGAGGGCATCCGTGTCAACGCCGTCGCCCCGGGCCCCATCGAGTCCGACATGCTCGCCGCCTCGGAGGCGGCCGTGGGCGGGGCGACCACCTGGCGCGGCCTCATCCCGTCCGGTGAGATCGGCACCCCGCGCCACGTGGCGGACGTGGCGCTCTGGCTGTTCTCCGCCTCCTCCTCGTACGTCAACGGGCAGGTCATCGGCGTCGACGGCGGATTCCTCGCGACCTGACCACCCGGTCGCCCGTCCCCCCTGCCCAGTGCAGTGAAGGAACACCCATGGAACGTTTCAGCACCTACGACTACATCGTGGTCGGCGCGGGCGCGGCCGGCAGCGTCGTCGCCGCCCGGCTGAGTGAGGATCCCGGCCGCAGCGTCCTGCTGCTGGAGGCCGGACCGGCCGACACCGACCCGCGGATCGCCCGGCCCGCCTCCTGGCCGTCGCTGCTCGGCGGCGAACTCGACTGGGGCTACCGCACCGTCCCGCAGACCGCCCTCGACGGCAGACGCCTCGCCTGGCCCCGCGGCCGGGTCGTCGGCGGATCCGGGGCAATCAACGCCATGGTCCACGTCCGTGGCGCGGCCTCCGACTTCGACACCTGGCAGCGCTGGGGCGGCGAGACCTGGAACGCCCACCACGTCCTGCCCCATCTGGAGGCCCTGGAGGGCCCCGCCCACGACACGCCGTACGGCAAACTGCCGGTCGCCCGGAACACCGAACCCCACCCGTTCGCGGCCGCCTTCGTCGAAGCCGCGCAGAAGTACGGGCTGCCGGGCAACCCGGACTTCAACGCCGGCCGGCAGGAGGGCGTGGGCCTCTACCGCACGACCCGTACCGCCGCCGCACCCGGTGCCCCGGCCCGCCGCGGCAACACCGCCCGCACCCATCTCGCGCCCGCCCTCGACCGGCCCGGCCTCACGCTCGTGACGGAGGCGTCCGCGCACGCCCTCGTGCTGGAGGGCGACCGGGTCACGGGCGTCCGGTTCCGGCACGGCGGCGCGGTGACGACGGCGCGGTGCACCACCGAGGTCGTGGTGTGCGCCGGGGCCGTCGCCGCGCCGCAACTGCTGCTGCTCAGCGGCCTGGGCCCGGCCGGCGACCTTGCGGCGCTGGGCATCCCGGTGGCCGTGGACCTGCCGGGCGTCGGCGCGAACCTCCACGACCACGTGCAGGTCTCGCTCGCCTACGACACCGCCGACGGCCACCCCGTCGCCGACTCCTCCAACCTCGGCGAGGCCGGCGGTTTCGTCCGCCTCGGCAGCGCCTCGGAGGAGCCCGAGGTGCAGCTGTCCTTCGCGCCGATGAAAGACCTCAACAACGCGGCCCGCCTCGGCCACGGCTTCACCATCGGCCCCGGCGTCACCCGGCCCCTCAGCCGCGGCCGGCTCACCCTGGCCTCGGCCGACCCCGAGGCGCACCCGCTGATCGACCCGGCCTACCTCACCCACCCGGCCGATGTCGACGTCCTGGTGGAGGGGGTGCGCATCGCCCGGGACATCGCCGCCACCGACCCGCTCGCCGGACTGACCACCGGGCGGCCCCCGCTCGGCGCCACGGCGACCCGGCGGGAGCTGGAGGCGTTCGTGCGCGCCCACGCCCAGACGCAGTTCCACCCGGTCGGCACCTGCCGGATCGGCATGGACGGGGACGGCGGCGCGGTCGTCGACCCGAGGCTGCGGGTGCGGGGCGTGAGCGGACTGCGCGTCGCCGACGCCTCCGTCGTCCCGAACATGATCACCGGCAACATCCACGCAGCAGTCGCCGCCGTCGCCGAACGCGCGGCCCGGTTCATCCAAGAGGACAACGCATGACGCACGAGCCAGGCACGACGGTACGGCCCCAGGACGACGGCACCCTGCGCTGGGGCGTCCTCGGCGCCACCTCCTACATCGCCACCCATCTGATGCCGGCCATCGCGGCCACGGACGGCTGCGCGCTCACGGCCGTCGCGAGCCGGCCCGGACGGGCGGCCGCCGCGGCGGAGCTGGGCCGGCCGTTCGGTGCCGCCGCCCACCGGGACTACGCGGCGCTCCTGGCCGATCCCGCGATCGACGCCGTCTACGTACCGCTGCCGAACACCGACCACGTCGAGTGGACCCTGCGGGCGCTGGAGGCCGGCAAGCACGTGCTGGTCGAGAAGCCCATGGCGATGGACGAGGACGGCTGCGCGCGGATCGAGAAGGCGGCCGAGGCCGCGTCGCGGACCGTGATGGAGGCGTTCATGTACCGCTTCCACCCGCAGCAGCGGCGTGCCGCCGAGATCCTCGCCTCCGGCGAGATCGGCGAACTGCGCGTCTTCCGGGCCTCGTTCGCGTACCGCATCGAGAGCGGCAGCGGCAACATCCGGCTCGACCCCGACCTGGGCGGCGGAGCCACCTGGGACGTCGGCTGCTACGCCGTCGACGCCCCGCTGCTGTTCTTCGGCCGGGCGCCCCGGCGGGTGCGGGCCCGTTTCAGCAGCCGCCCCGGCCTCGCGGTCGAGACCAGCGCGGTCGCGACGATGGACTTCGGCGAGGGCCGTTCGGCGGTCGTCGACTACAGCATCGACTACGGCCCCCGTGCCGCGTACGAACTCCAGGGCACCCGGGGCACCGTCATGGTGCGCAACGCGTGGGCCATGTCCGGGGAGGACGGCGTCGTCACCGTCCTCACCCATGACGGGGTCCGCGAGGAGACCGTCCCGGCGGCCGACCACTACCAGTTGCAGCTCGAAGCGTTCGCCCGGGCCGTACGCGACGGGGTCCCCGCGCCGATGCCGCTCTCCGACTCCCGGCGCACCGCCCGGGTGGGCAGCGCCCTGGTGGCGTCCGCGGCCGCCGGCGGCGCCGCCGTCAACACCGCGGACGACGCGTCGGCCGCCCTGTGACGGCGACGGCATCGCCGGCGGCCACCCGCACCCTCACGGTGTGCGTGGCGTCCATCGGAGGGCTGCTGTTCGGCTACGGCACGGGCGTCATCGCCGGTGCCCTGCCGCTCGTCAGCGCCGACTACGGCCTGTCCGCCTGGGCGCAGGGCGCCGCCGTGTCCGCCGCCCTGCTGGGAGCCGCGCTGACGGCTCCCAGCAGCGGGCGGTTCGCGGACCGTTTCGGCCGGCTCCCCGTGATCGGGGCGGCGGCCGCGGTGTATGCGGTGGGCACCCTCGCGTCCGCGGCCGCCACAGGCCCCGGGCTGCTCCTCGCCGGGCGCTTCCTCGTCGGCCTGTCCCTGGGCGCCACGTCGTTCGCGGTACCGCTGTACATCTCGGAGATCGCGCCGCCGGCCCGCCGGGGCGCGCTGGTGACGCTCAACCAGCTCATGATCACCATCGGGCTGCTGCTGTCCTACGTCGTCGCCTACGCGCTCGAACCGTCCGGGGCCTGGCGGGCGATGCTTGCCGTGGGCAGCGTGCCGGCCCTCCTGCTGCTGGCCGGGATGTTCCTCGTGCCGGAATCCCCGGACTGGCTGCACAGCAGGGGCCACGGCCCGCGGGCGGCCCTGGCGGCGGCCCGGCTCGGCATCGAACTGGAAGGCACCCCGCCGCCGGTGCACCCGGAGGCGCGGGGCGCGGCGGCGCAGGGCGGCGCGGTACGGGGCCGGGCGGCCGGCGTGCCCGGCGACGGGCGGCCGGCGCAGGGCCGGACGCGCGGCCCGGGGCTGCGGGCGGCGTGCGCCCGTGCCGGCCGGCGGTGGGTGGCGCTGGGCCTGGCGATCGCGATCCTGGTGCACCTCACCGGCCTCAACACGGCCATCTACTACGCGCCGACGATCCTCGCCTCCAGCGGCCTCACGTCGGCAGGGGGCATCATCGGCTCGATCCTGGTGGGGGCGTGCAACGTCGCGGCCACGATCGTCACCGTGCTGTTCCTCGACCGCTGGGGACGGCGACCGCTGATGATCGGCGGCCTCGTCGTCATGGCGCTCACCGCGCTCGGGATCACCCTCGCCGGTCTCCTCGGGCACGAGGGCACCGTGACCGCTCTCCTGCTGTGCGTCTTCATCACGGCCGGGGCGATCGGCCCCGCCGCCGTGTTCTGGGTGTACATCTCGGAGATCTACCCCTCGGAGGTGCGGGGAGCGCTGATGAGCCTGGCCACCGCGGCGCACTGGGCGGCCGACTTCGTGGTCGCCACGACGTTCCTGCCGCTGGTCCAGCAGCTGTCGCTGGCCGGGACGTTCGCGCTGTACGCGGCCATCACGGGCGCGTCGGCCCTGGCGCTGGCGCGATGGATGCCCGAGACCCGGGGTAAGCCACTGGTGGCGACCGCGCGCCCGGCGGCAGCCGCGTCCTACGCCGACTGAAGGCCGCTCTTCCCGTACGGGACCACCGGCCGCTCCCCGAACCCGACCTATCCCAACCCGACGAACCGGCCCCGCCTCGCCCGCCCCGTCCGACCCGACCGCACCGATCGACCCGCACCCGCACCCGCACCGATCCGTACCCGGAACCAGAAAGCGTCTCGCGCATGCACCCCGATCTCGCCCCCCGCCACGCCAACTGCCTGCTCTTCGACTGGGACGGCACCCTGGTCGACAGCCAGTACGCCAACTACCGGGCCATGGCGGCCGTACTGTCCCCGGAAGGCGTCGACCTGGAACAGGAGTGGTTCGACGCCCGTACGGGCCTGTCGTCGGCGGAGATGATCCGCACCCTGGTCGACGAGCGCTCCCTCGCCCTGTCGCGCCCCGTCGAGGACCTCGTCGCCGACCGCGACCGGATGTTCCTGGAGAACGCCCACACCGTGCGCCCGCACCCCGAGGTGCTGCGGATCGTCGAGGCCATGCACGGCCGGGTCCCCATGGCGGTGGCGTCCGGCGGAGCGCGTCACGTCATCGAGGCGACGTTGCGCCACCAGCCGTTCAGCGAGCACTTCGACGCCCTGGTGACCCGTGACGACGTCGACCGGGGCAAGCCCGCGCCCGACATCTTCCTGCGCGCGGCGGAGCTGCTCGGCGCCCATCCGTCGCGCTGCACGGTGTACGAGGACAGCGACGAGGGCATCGAAGCGGCGCACGCGGCGGGCATGACGGTGATCGACGTACGCCCCTACACCGGCCTCCTCCCCCGTTCCGGCGCCTGAGCGCCCCGCCGCGGGCGGCCGGCGGGCCGGCGGGCGGGCGGTGGCCGTCGTGCCCTGCCGGGCCGCGGGACGGCGCGCCCGGCACGGGAGGCGGGGCGCCGCCGCGGTGCGCGGCGGCGCCCGGCCGGTGTCCGGGGTCAGGCGGTGTCCGGGGGTCAGGCGGTGTGGAGCCGCAGCCCGTAGCGGCCGAGGATCTCGTTGACCGGCTGGAACCACGTCTCGCCGCCGGAGGCGCAGTTGCCCCACCCGCCCGACGTCACGCCCTGCGCCTGGTCACCGCTGATGAACGCGCCCCCCGAGTCGCCGCCCTCGGCGCACACGCTGGTCTTCGTCATCTGGTGGACGGCGCCCTGGCTGTAGTTGACGGTCTCGTTCTTCGCCAGGACCGTGCCGCAGTGCCACCGCGTGGTGGAACCGGACCGGCAGATGGACGCGCCGACGGGAGCCTCGGCGGACCCGCGCACAAGGCGGTCCGGCACGGTGCCCCAGCCGAGCACCACCGGGACCGTCCACCAGCCGCTGTGGATGCTGACGTAGGCGTAGTCGTCGCCGGGGAAGGAGGAGCCCTGGAAGGTGCCCATCGCGGACCCGTCCCAGCCGCGCACCGCCGCACCCGCACGGCCGCAGTGACCGGCGGTGACGAAGCCGCCGTGGACCGAGAAGCCGATGGAACAGCGGACGTTGCCGGTGTAGTAGGGGTCGCCGCCGACGGTGCCCGCGGCGTACGTGACCGGCGCCCGTTCCGCTTCGGCGACCACGACGGGGCCGGCCCGGCGGGCCCGTTCGACGAAGGCGCGGACGGCGGGGCCGTTGCGGTCGGCCCGTACCACGGTGACGACGACGCCGTTCACCCGCGGGTCGACGTGCCAGCCGGCCACTCCGGCGGGGGCGGGCAGGGCGTCGATGCGCTTCTTGACGGCGTCGAGGCGGGCCGCGCTGTGGGTGACGAGCCGGACGTCGGCACCGAGCGCGCGTATGTCGGCGGCCTTCTGACGGTCGGTCACGGCGACGACGAGGCGTTCCTCGTCCGGGTCGAACCAGGAGCCGCCGTACGCGTGGCCCGCGGCGCGCTCGGCCCGCGTCTCCAGCGCCGTGGCGGCCCGCTCGGCCGCCAGGCGCCGCTCCGCCTGCTGCCGCGTCAGACCGAGGTCGGTGCGCATGCCGTCGAGGAGACCGGCCGCCGCGGGCAGGGGCTCGTCGGCGGGCCCGGCGGCCGCGGCGTGGGCCCCGGTTCCGGACAGTGCGGTGGTGAGCAGGAGCGCCGCCACGGCGGCACGAAGGGCGGGTAAGCGTCTCATGGGGGTTCCTCCGGGAGATGGCGGGCCCGTCGCCGTCCGGGCCCCGGGAATGGGGGGTGAGAGCGCTCTCAAGGACGCGCCGCCAGCGTATCGGTACAACGTTGTCAGGTCCATACCATCCCCACCCCACCTCGGCCCGAGGCGGACGCCTGGTCGGCGGACCGGGCAGCGGGCCGGCGAGGTCCCGACGGGAGAGCGGCTTCAGGGCGGGACAGCGGCTTGGGGGCAGGGGCCCGCCCGGCGGCATTCGCCGGACGGGCCCCGGGCCCCGACCCCCGGGAAGGGGGCTCAGCGTTTGAGCGTGAAGGTGAAGTCGCCGGAGACCCGGCCGCTCAGCCGGACCGCCGACACGATCTTCCCGTCCCCGATCAGTCGCTCGACCTCGGCCCGCGAAAGCCCGCAACCGTCGGCGATCAGTCGCACCGGCCGGACGGGAATGCGCGCCGCGAAACGGACCGCGACGTCGATCACCTCGCGGTCCCGGTGATCCGAACCCCCGGTGTCGAGGCTCCAGGCGCCCTCCCAGTCGAGGACGATGCGGTTGCGGCGCCGCACGTCCGGATCCTGGAGCAACTCGGCCGCCAGGGCGGCGTCGTTGTCGTGCAGCCGGTCCAGCAGCCCGGGCCGCACGGACCGCACGTTCACCCGTTCCAGGATCGTGAGCTTCGTGGTCGCCCCGCAGGTGGAGCAGAGCGCGAGGAGCCACACGTCGAGGACCTTGTGGTGCGCGTTGACACGGAATTTGCCGTCCACCCGGAAGCGCTCGAACGCGCAGGCGTGGCAACGGCGGATGACGGTAGGAAGGCAGGTGGGAGCGACCACCCAGGTGTTGAGCACAGAAGTACACCGGTTCCAGTGAGAAGTCCGCAGCAGGAAGCAGCGCGGCGCACATGCGCGACGCGCGACAGATCAGCTCTCGGGGGGTCTCACAGGGTGTACAACGGCAGGTCCTTGGCTGGACGACGAGGTTCGGCAGCACGGTAGTGGCACACCGCGCCGCCGCTCCAGCGATTTTCGTCGTACGGGCGGCTCCGGGCCGTCACTTCCCGGGCATGCGCCGGATCGCGACCATCGCGGCGTCGTCGCCGAGCCGCCCGTGGGGTGTGTGGGCGAGCAGGTCACGGCGCAGGCTCCGCAGGAGCGCCTGCGGGTCCTCGTCGGCGAAGGCACTGATCCGCTCCGCCAGGGGGTAGAAGGCGCCGGAAGCGTCCCGCGCCTCGATGACGCCGTCGGTGTAGAGCAGGACCAGGTCGCCGGCCGCGAAGGGGAACGTCTCGGGCACCAGGGCGGCGGGGTCGGCGAACTCGGTCAGTCCGAGCGGTGGCGCGGGTACGCGCACGTCGAGACTGGTCACCCGGCCGTCACGGAGGAGCAGCGGCGGCGGGTGGCCGCAGTTGACCAGGTGGAGCACCGGTGCGGTGTCCGGGATGTCGAGCAGGGCGGCGGTGATGAACGCCTCGCCCGTCTGCGCCGGCCGCTCCGGCAGCCCCGGCGGCTCCGCCTTCCCCGGCCGCTCCCCCTTGCCCGGCTGCCCCGGTCGCCGTCCTTGCCGCGCCCCGGCCGACTCCGGGTCGTCCAGGTCGGAGGAGACCGTGCCCTCCAGGTAGGTGACGAGCAGCGGGAGTTCGTCCTGCCGGTGGGCGGCGGCGCGGAAGGCGCCGAGAACGAGGGCCGCGTCCCCGACGGCTTCCATCCCCTTGCCCCGTACGTCACCGATGATCAGCCGAGTGCCCCGGGCGGTACGCGCGGCGGCGAACAGGTCGCCACCGATCTGCGCCTCCTCCTCGGCCGCCAGGTACACCGAGGCGACGCGCAGGGTGCCGATGCGGGCCGGCAGGGGGCGCAGGACGACCTCCTGGGCGGCCTGGGCGACCAGGCGCAGTTGCGTCATCTCCTTCTCGTGCCGCTCCCGGAGGTGCGAGAAGAAGGTGACGAACACGGAGATCAGGATGAGCGCGATGATCTGGAACGTGTGGTTCAGGTCCGTGAGGCTGGTGCGCACCACCGCGACGGCCGCTTGGGCCAGGACGGCGAGCAGGCCGATGCAGGCGGTCGTCCTCGGGCCGGCGAACGACGCCGTGACGGCCGGCGCGGCGACCAGGAACGGCCCGAGGTGAACCTCCGGCGGAGCGAGGATGTCCACCACCGTGACGACCACGATCAGACCGATCGGTACGGCCACCAAGGCGTGCCGCCGGTGCTCCTGCTCATGCCCCTGCACGATGGTTGGACACCTCCGCCTGACCGGTGGGCGTTCGCCTCGAAGGATCAGAGTGCACCGGGTCGTCCCCGTCCGGCGGCACCCGGGCACCGGCCGGTGTGGCGTGGGGCGGTACGGGCGGAGGACGGGACGGAGGACGACGACGGGAGGGGCGGCGGGGCACCCGTACCGCCGGACTCCTCCGGTGCGGTGGTGTCAGGCGCTCGCCCGCGTGCCGGTGTTCCCCGTGCCCGCGCCGGGACGGATCTCGAAGACCTGATCGAGGCCGACGACGGTGAGGACCCGCGCGACGGTGTCGGGGACCTGCTGGAGCGCCATCCGCGCCTGTGCGTTCTCCGCCCGGCGGTGGGCGGCGATGAACACGGAGATGCCGCTGGAGTCGCAGAAGGTCAGGCCGTGCAGGTCCAGGAGGAGGGTTTCACCCGGTCGGAGGGGGATGTCGCGGAGGGCGTCACGCAGGCGGGCGGCGCTCCGGTGGTCGAGGTCGCCCGCGACGGTGACGACGGGTCCGGTCAGGGTGGTTCCGGTGCTGGTGGTCAGGTGCGGCACGTCGCTTCTTCGGTGGGTCCGGTGGGTGCGGTGGGGTTGATGCCGAGGGTGAGGATGGCGGTGTCGTCGTCGAGGCCGTCGCCGAAGCTCTCCAGGAGGGTGGTCAGCGCGCCCACTGCCTTGTGGGCGGTGACGGGGGCGAGGTCGGAGGCGTATTCCAGCAGCGCTTCGTCGCCGTAACGGGTGCCGTCGGGGCCGATGCGGGCTTCGGTCAGGCCGTCCGTGTACAGGACGAGGGTGTCGCCCGGAGCCAGGTCCCGGCTGGTGGCGGTGAACGGGGCATTGGGCAGGATGCCCACGAGCAGGCCACCCGGTGTCGGGAGGTACTCGGCCGTGCCGTCGGCCCGCATGAGCACCGCCGGGGGGTGGCCCCCGCTGGCCAGGTGCACCGTCGCGCCGGTGGGGCCGGGGGTGAGGGTGCCGAAGACGGCCGTGCAGTAGCGGGGGTCGCCCCTGTTGTAGTGCTGGTGCAGCACGGTGTTGAGCGTGGTGAGAACGGTGACCGGATCGGGGTCGTGTATGGCAGCCGCGCGTAGCGTGTACCTGGTCAGGGACGTGACGGCCGCCGCTTCGGGGCCCTTGCCGCACACGTCGCCGAGGAAGAAGCACCAGCGTCCGTCCCCCAGGGGGAACAGGTCGTAGAAGTCGCCGCCGACCTGGTCCACCGAGGCGGTGTGGTAGTACGCGGCCGCTTCCATGCCCTCCGGCTGCGGGAGGGTCGGGGGCACCAGACTGCGCTGGAGCACGGCGAGGACGCTCTGGAGGCGGTTCCTGTCGCGTTCGGCCTCCTGCCGCGCCTCCTCCGCCTCCTTCCGTGCCTGCTCCGCCTCGTGCCGGGCCTTGTCGGCCTCCCGTTTGCGGTGCAGCAGCTCGTTCTCGTACGACCGGCGGTCCCGGGCGTCGACGATCGTCGTGCGGATCAGCTGGGGCTGGCCGTCGCTCCCGGCCTTCACCTTGGAGGAGACGAGCACGGGCAGCCGGGACCCGTCGGCGGCCTTGAGTTCGAAGGCGATGGAGTTCACCTCGCCCTGCATGCGCAGCAGCGGAGCGAAGTGGGTCTCGTGGTACAGCTTCCCGCCGACCGTGAGCAGGTCGGTGAACCTCTTCCTGCCGATGACCTGCTCGCGGGAGTGGCCGAGCCACCCCAGCAGGGTGGCGTTCACCTTCGCTATCTTCCCGTCGAGCAGGGTGGAGACGTACCCGCAGGGAGCGTTCTCGTACAGGTCTTCCACGTCGTCCTCCAGCAGCGCGCTGAACTCCGCGTCGGACGCCGTGCCGTCCGTCGGGTGAGGGCCGCGCCGGGAGTCGCGGTGCGTGTCGGGCGGAGGGTCCTGCTCCGTGCGGCACATCATGCCGGGGCCAGGAAGTCGATGACGGCGTCGGCGGTGGCCTCCGGCGCGCTGAGTTGCGGACAGTGGCCCGTCGCCTTCAGCGTCACCAGGCGGCTGCCGGGAATGGCGGCGTGCACGTAGGCCCCCACTTCCCGCGGTGCGATGACGTCCTCGGCGCATTCGAGGATCAGCGTGGGCGCCGTGACGGACGCCAGGTCCTGCCGGCTGTCGGACAGGAACGTGGTGCGTGCGAAGACGCGGGCGATGTCGGGGTCCGTACGGCAGAAGCTGTTGGTCAACTCCTCACCGAGCTCGGGCCTGTCGGCGTTGCCCATGATCACGGGAGCCATGTGCGCCGACCATCCCAGGTAGTTGGACTCGAGGGACTCCAGCAGTTCCTCGATGTCCTCGGCGCTGAAGCCGCCCTTGTAGTCGCCGTCGTCGATGTACCGGGGGGAGGGCACCAGCAGCACGAGCCTCGCGAAGCGCTCCGGCTCCCGGGCCGCGGCGAGGACGCCCGTCATCGCACTCACCGAGTGCCCGACGAACGCCACCTCTCGAAGATCCAGCTCCTGGCAGATGTCCAGTACGTCCTGGGCGTAGCCGTCCAGCGAGCCGTAACGCTCGGGACTCCAGGCGGCGAGATCCGACGAACCGGACCCGACGTAGTCGAACAGGACCACACGGAAACGGGCGGCCAGTGCGGGCACCACGAGCCGCCACATGTTCTGGTCGCAGCCGAACCCGTGCGCCAGCATCACCACAGGGCCGTCGGCCCTGCCGGTGACAGTGACATTGTTCCTGCTCACTACATCCATGCGGGCATCCTGGCACCCGCACCGCTCGCCCGGCGAATCCGCACGAGAGGGTGAGCGGAACCTCACAGGTCCGCCGCTGGACGGCGCTGCACGCCACGTGCGGGCGGCCCGTGCGGGGACGCGATCGGGCGCGGTGTGTGCGTGTCCGGACGCACAACTGCCTTACGGACGGGCCGGGCCCGGCCAGGACCGGCGGTGACACACCATGATCGTCCGGCTATCGTCGTCCCTCCAATCCATCGAGCCGGACAGCGGAGGAGCAAACTGTGCGCCAGGCAGCCGTGACGCCCGAAGGTGACCGGATCCGCTGGGTCGAGCTGCCGGGACGGGAACCCTCACGCGTCTACGTGCACGGACTGGGCGCCACCTCGTCCGTCTACTTCACGCAGGCGGCGGTCCATCCCCTGCTGGCCGGGCACCGGTCGCTGCTCATCGACCTGTTGGGACACGGCATCAGCGACCGGCCCGCGGACTTCGACTACACCCTCGAGGCGCATGCCGACGCCCTCGCCGAGGCCCTGAACCGCGCGGGTGTCACGGGAGCCGAGGTCATCGCGCACAGTATGGGCGGCTCGGTGGCCGTCGTGCTGGCCGCCCGGCACCCCCGGCTGGTCTCCCGCCTGGTCCTGGTCGACGCCAACCTCGACCCGATCCCGCCCGCGCCCGGCACCATGGGCAGCAGCGGGATCGCCGCGTACACCGAGCCGGACTTCCTGGCCCACGGCTGGAAGGAGACCCGCGACCTGGCCGGCCCCGAATGGTGGTCCACGATGCGCCTGGCCGGCCGGGAGGCGCTGTACCGCAGCGCGGTCCACCTCACCCGCGGCACCGTCCCCACCATGCGTGAGCTCCTCCTGGACCTGCCGATCCCCCGCGCCTACCTGCTGCCGGAGGCCGACGGCCCGCTGCCCGGCACGGATGCGCTCGTCGACGCGGGGGTGGCCGTGGTCCCGGTCCCCGACTGCGGGCACAACATCATGCTGGACAACCCGGAGGGCTTCGCCCGCGCCGCGGCGGCGGCACTCACGGACGGCGCCCGGCGCTAAAGGGTGTTGCGGAAGGTCGGGCTTCGGCAGGCGGAAGTGGTGCCTGACCGGCTGGTTCACCGGGTCATGGCGAGGTTGTGCATGGCGGCGACGGCCTGGACGGCATGGTGAAGTCCGTCGCCTCGCTGCCGACAGTCGCGCAAGATCTTCCAGTTCTTCATCCGGGCAAAGGTGTGCTCGACACGGGCCCTGACCCGCCGGTGCTCGGCGTTGTCCTCCTCCTGCCCGCGCAGAAGGGGGCGGCCGGCTCTCCTGCGGTGCGGAACGATCAGGCCGGTGCCGAGGTAGGCGCCGTCCGCGATCACCGTCGTGCTCGCCGCCAGGGCGGGCAGGTCCGACTCGCGCCAGACGTGCGCGTCGGCCTTGCTGCCCGGCACCGGCCGGGCCGCTGCGATGACCAGGCGGGTGTCTGCGCCGATGATGACCTGCACGTTCGCCGAGAACCGGTAGTTGCGGGACGAGGCGCCGATCTTCCGGTCGCGGACCGGGATCAGGGTGTCGTCCACAATCCACAACCGTTCGGTGTCCACCACCGGCCGCGGAGCCCGCTGGAGCGCCAGCAGCGGACGGAGCCGCTGGATGACCCGGCAGACCGTGGCCGGCGAGACCCCGAACAGCGGAGCGAGCTGCCGCACGGTGAGGTTCGTGCGGTAGTACATGGCCACCAGCAGCACTCGATCCGGCGGCGGCAGGCACCACGGACGGCCACCACCAGGCCCGTTCCCGCCCCGCTCCTTCACTGCCTTCACCAGCTTCGCAAACCGATCCATCCGCAAGCCCGTGAACGTCTCAACCCATACCGACTCAGCCGCAACACCCCGCCCATACAGGCAAAATGCCCAGAACTGAGCCTTCTGCAACACCCTTTAGGGCCTGTTGCGGAAGTGCACTGCTGGGCAGCTGAATCCTGCGGGTCGGTACAGTCGCGTGCATGCTGAAGCCAGTACTGCGTGCAGTTGAAGCCAGTGGTCGTATCGTGGACGATCCGACCGAGGAGGCTCTGCACGACCTGCTGTCCGAGATGAACCTGTCGCACCGGTTTGTGATCCTGGAAAGACTCGATCTGGAGCCTGTGGATCAGCACTACATTCAGGTGTACCTGAACGACGACCTCAGCTACCAGGTCGAGTACCGCGAAGGCAGTGCAGACAAGCACCACCAGGCCCACGTCCCAAGGCTTCATGAAGTGTTCGGCCCGGAAGAGCCCACCGCCCAGGTGATGATGGACTGGGCTCACGATCGGCAGGGATGGCGGGAGGCGTTGCCGTGGGCCCCCATGCCTTTTCAGTGAAGTACAGCCACTCGTTGATCGCCGCGACCAGGACTGTCGCCTCGCAGCGGACGGCGAGCTTGTCGTATCGCGTGGCGACCGCCCGGTGTCTCTTGAGGCGGTTGATCCGGCACTCCACCGCGTGCCGCTGGCGGTAGTCGACCGGGTCGAAGCGCGGTGGCCGACCACCGCGGGGTCCGGTTTTTGGCGGTTGCGCACCTGGTCGGCCTTGTCGGGAATGGTGCAGCGGATCCCGCGGCGGCGCAGGTATGCACGGTTCTTGCGGGAGGCGTACGCCTTGTCCGCGCGGACCCGGTGGGGGCGGACGCGTGACCGGCCCGGCCCTATGCGGGGCACACGGACCTTTGCCAAGACGGGTTCGAACTGCGGCGAGTCCCCGCGCTGCCCGGCGGTCACCACGATCGCCATGGGCTTCTGGCCCTGCTCGACGGCCAGGTGCAGCTTGGTGGTGAACCCGCCGCGCGACCGTCCCAGTCCGTGGTCTCCGGGCTCTTCATGGACACCGCCCGGTGGTTCCTTCTGCAGGTCACCCTGCCTTCGGGCTCCGGCCGCATGCTGGTGGGCGCGGCAGACCGTGGAGTCGACATTCAGGTCCCGCACGATCGCCCCCTTCGCGTCGGCCAGGGACTGAAGGCGGGTAAGAATGCGGTGCCAGATGCCGTTCCGCTGCCATCGGCGGACCGCGTAGACCCGGTTCCACGGTCCGTACTCGACGGGCACGTCCCGCCACGGAACACCGGTCCGGACCCGGAACCGTATGCCGTCGATCAGCTGCCGCCGGGGCCAGACCGGTGGCCGCCCGGCCTTCGCCCCCCTCGGCAGCAACGGCTCCAGCATTGCCCACTGTTCGTATGTGAGATCTCCTCGACCCATGAACCGTGATCATTCACAGCCCAAGATCGACTTTCGATACACGGCCTAAGGCCGCGTCCGCAAAGTCTCGCCCGGCCGTGAGGGGCGGTGTCCGGGCGGTGAGCGCCGGCGGCCGGGCGGCCGTCCGCGGAGGCGGCGTGTGATGCCGGGCGTCGCGCGATCCGCCGGTGTCAGGCGCGCTGGAGCCAGTCCCGGTCCAGGCGGTCGGCCAGGCCGGCGCTGGTGAAGGCGGCTTCCAGCTCGTCGCGGCCCTCGGTGAAGTGGGCCCAGCTGTCGTGGTGGACCGGCACCACGCGGCGGGCGCCGAGGGTTCGGGCGGCCTCGGTGGCCTGGGCGCTGTCCAGGACGAGCAGTCCGCCGCCGAAGAGCATGGGGAAGCGCGGGGCTCCGGCGAAGAGGATGGCGGTGTCCACCGGGGCGAAGCGTTCCGCGATCTCCTCGACGGCGTCGAGCGAGGCGTTGTCTCCGCTGACGTAGACGCTGGGCAGTCCCTGGCCGGTCAGCACGAAGCCGACGACCTGGCCGGTTATCGGCTCGATCTCCTCGCGCTTGCCGGGACCGTGGACGGCGGGGACCCCGGTGACCGTGATGGTGCCGCCGCCGGGGCGGGACAGTTCGACGGACTCCCAGTCGGCCAGGCCCTTGGCGTTGCCGCCGAGGCGCTGCCCGCCGCCGGGGGTGGTCAGGGTGAGCGGGACGTCGGCGAGGAGGGCCCTGCCGGCGGTGTCGAGGTTGTCGGCGTGCTCGTCGTGCGAGAGCAGCACCACGTCGATGGGGCCGAGGTCGGCCGGGGTGGCGGCGGAGGAGGCGGTCTTCGTCAGCGTCGGCCCCGCCGAGGGGTAGTCCCCGGGGGCGTCGAACGTCGGGTCGGTCAGGAAGCGCAGGCCGCCGTACTCGAAGAGGGCGGTCGGGCCGCCGAGAACGCGGACCGGGAACTCATTGGCGTCATGCCCGAGCATACTCATGTTCCTCACGGATAGGAGACGTATTTACCGTGAGCCACACTAGGCGGATGTCACGGAAAAGAGCAAGCGATAACATGAGGACATGGAAGAGACCGCAGCCGCCGACACCCCGCACGCCGCGCTGCCCCCCACTCCTGGTGCCGACACGTACCGTTCCCTGGACTTCGCCGACACCGCCACGACCCTGCCCGCCGGCCAGAGCTACGACCTGCTCGCCGTCCCCGCGTCCGCGATGCGCTGGCTGGCCACCCACAGCCTGACCACCCCGGACGTGCAGTTGTACGAGGTGTGCGCGCAGCGGATGCGGACCTTGCGCGGCCATGTGCGGGCCCTGTTCGCCGCGCACGTCGAAGGCGCCGCCCCGCCCGAGGAGTCCTTGCGGGCGGTCAACCAGGCGCTCACGGCGGTGCCCACCGCTCCCCCGCTCGCCTGGGACGGCGAGCGGGGGCTGCGCCGCGTCCACGCCCACCCCACCGACCAGGCCGTCAACCACGCGCTGGCCATCCTCGCCGCCGACGCCGCCGACCTGCTCACCGGCCCGGACGCCGCGCTGCTCGCCGCCTGCAAGTCCGCTCCGTGCGACCGCTTCCTGCTGCGCACCCATGGCCGGCGGCACTGGTGCTCCACCCGCTGCGGCGACCGCGCCCGCGCGGCCCGTGCCTACGCACGGCGCAACGACCCGGCGGAGTGACGCGCCGGATCCCGTCCGGCACGTAGGGGCGTCCGGGCATCCCGCGGCGCCGTCACCGTCCGACCGTGTGCGCCGCTTACGACCCCCGACCGTGCGGCACCGGCCCGGCAGAGGGCGCGGACGCCGGCTTCCGTCCGCGGTAGGCATTTCGGGACCTGTCACGCCCCCGGCCGACACCGTTCGGGATCGCGCCGTACGGACTGGATCCGATCTTCGAGTCCGGCTCGGTGACGGTGCGCCACGGAACAGGGGTACGTGCAGTCCAGGGCCCGCCCGACCGAGCGGTGGCAGGCGCGGGCGCGAGCTATTCGTCCCCGCATCTGAACGACGGTCAGCTTGATGTCCAAGAAGGTGACTTCGCGTGCCCCTCATTCCTGTTTCTGAATCTGATCGTGCGCGGAACCTTGTCACTCCCGGAGGCGGCCCCTATCGTCGCGGCCAGAAAGCGCTTTCCCGAGTCATCCGCCGTCGCCCGGCCGAGCCGACGGTGGCGAGCGGCGCCGCCCTCCTGGCGCCGCCGACAGGCGAAGACGAGAGGTGAGCCACCAATGAGACGAACAGTCGGACTGCGATGCGGCTCGGCACTGGCCGTCGCGGCCCTCGCGGGCGCCGCGGGTGCGTTCCTGCCGGCACCGGAAGCGTCGGCGGCCGCCGCCGGCGCCACCGGTTTCGCGACCCAGAACGGCGGGACCACCGGCGGAGCCGGTGGGCAGACCGTGCGGGCCACCACGGGAACCGCGATCCACGCGGCACTGTGCGGCCGGGCCAGCAGCAGCACCCCGATCACCATCCAGGTGGAGGGGACGATCAACCACGGCAACACCGGCAAGGTGTCGGGCACCAGTTGCAGCACCGCCGCCGGCGTGATCGAGCTGAAGCAGATCAGCAACGTCACCATCGTCGGAGTCGGGGGCGGAGCCGTCTTCGACCAGGTGGGCATCCACATCCGCGACTCCCGCAACATCGTCATCCAGAACGTGACGGTGCGGAACGTCAAGAAGTCGGGTTCCCCCACGTCGAACGGCGGCGACGCCATCGGCATGGAGAGCAACGTACGCAACGTCTGGGTCGACCACGTCACCCTGGAGGCGTCGGGCGGCGAGTCGGAGGGCTACGACGGCCTCTTCGACATGAAGGACAACACCCAGTACGTCACCCTCTCCTACAGCACCCTGCGCAACTCCGGCCGCGGCGGCCTGATCGGCTCCAGCGAGACCGACACCTCCAACGGCTACGTGACCTTCCACCACAACCTGTACGAGAACATCGACTCCCGCGCACCGCTGCTGCGCGGCGGCATCGCCCACATCTACAACAACCACTACAGGAGCCTCAACGAGTCGGGCATCAACTCCCGGGCCGGGGCGCGCGCCAAGGTGGACAACAACTACTTCGAGGACTCCAAGGACGTCCTCGGCACCTTCTACACCGACGCGGCCGGCTACTGGCAGGTCGCCGGCAACATCTTCGACAACGTGACCTGGTCCGCCCGCGAGGGTGACCACAACCCCGCCGGGCCCAACCCGCAGTCCAACACGACCGTCGGCATCCCGTACTCCTACACGCTGGACGCGGCCGGCTGCGTACCGGACGTCGTGAGCCGTACCGCGGGCGCCGACAAGGGGCTGCGGGTGTCGGACGGCAACTGCACTCCCCAGACGCCGGACCCGACCCCGACCCCGACGCCGACCCCCACTCCCACACCCACCCCGACCCCCACGCCGACCCCGACGCCCACCCAGCCCAGTGGCACCAACCTCAGCATCGGTGCCGGCTCCGACGGTTCCAGCAAGGCCGACGGCACCAGCTACGGCAACGTGCGGGACGGCAACACGAGCACCTACTGGTCACCGGCCGGCCCGACCGGTTCGGTGTCCATCAAGTGGGGCTCCCCCACCGCGGTGTCCCGCGTCGTCATCCGTGAGGCCACCGGCTCCGCGGGCGCCATCGGCTCCTGGCGGCTCGTCAACGCCGACACCGGCGCCGTCCTGACCTCCGGCAGCGGGGCGGGCGTCATCTCCTTCGCGCGGACCTCGCTCCAGAAGATCACCTTCGAGATCACCGGGTCCACCGGCACCCCGAGGATCGCCGAGTACGAGACGTACGCCGGCTGAACCGCACTCCCCCGTCCGGGTCCGTTTTCGGCGGACCCGGACACCGGCGTCCCCGGCCCCCCACCGGAACCACCGGCGCCCCCGTACACCGCCGGACCGGTACACACCGCCGGACCCGGACGCCGCCGGACCCGGACAACGGCGGTCCTGCACGGGACCGTACCGAGCGGCGGGCGTGGCCTCTACGGGCGCTCCGCCGGGACCGGCCGCAGCGTGGGCCAGCGGGCGAGCATCCGCCGGCGCACGGCACCGCTGAGGAGGCCGAGGCCGGCGAGGGGGGCGCGGCCGGCCGCCATCCGGCCGACCACTCCGAGCCGGTGGACGAGCCGCTGCCGGGCGGTCGCGGTGCCCCACGTCCAGTCCTCGTGCGGGATCCGGGCCAGGTGGTCCGTGCCGTCGCGCCCGGCCCGCTGCACCAGGGCGTCGCCGCGCAGGAGCCAGCCGGCGCATGCGTCGGCGAGCCCGTCCGGGACGTCGGCGCCGGTCGAGGCGTACCACTGCTCGCGGTAGGCGCGTTCCGCCCGTTCCAGCAGCGGCTCCGACGCCGACGTGACGCACCAGCAGGTGGGGAACCCGATGCGGAAGTAGGCCAGTTCCATCAGCCCGCTGCCGAGTGAGGCCTGCTCGAAGTCGATGAACCTGATGCCCGCGTCGGTGTGGAGGTCGTTGCCGGGGCAGGGGTCGCCGTGGAGGAGCGCGTACCCGGGCGCCCGGCCGAGCCGTGCGACGAGGTCGTCGAGTTCGCCGGGCACGCCGTCGGGGACAGGCACCTCCAAGGACTCCGCCAGCCGCAGGAAGGACCCGGCATCGGCCGCTGTCGGGCCCTGCCACCGGGGCAGGTCCCCGGCGTCACCGGGACGCGCGGTGGCGTGCAGCCGCGCCAGCGCGCCCGCGTGGCCGACGATCCAGTCCGGGGCAGGGCGCCGGTGACCCAGATGCTCCAGGACGACGACCCGCTCGGCCGGATCGGTGGCCAGTACGGCGGGGACCACGGGAGGCGCGGCCCGGCCGGCGATGCGCAGGGCAGCCACCTCGCGTGCGTACCGCTCGTCGGCCCCGGGGCCGTCGACGAGCTGCTTCACCACCGCTTCCGTTCCCGGCAGTTCGACGTGCCAGACGCGCGACCGGGGGCTGCTGGCCAGTCGGCGCGAGCGCCGGGGCGGCCCCAGAGCGGCCCGTAAGGCATCCCCGAACGGCAGTCGCGACTCCATGAGCCGATCCTTCCACGCGGCCGGACGGTCCGGCGACGCCTTTACGCCGCCGAGGGCGGCCGCCTCCCGGCCCCGGCAGAGGGGGGTCCCGAGCGGCCACGGCGGGCGCCGGGGACGGAGTACGACGCGCCCCGACACCGCCGTCGCGCACCGGGGCGACCCGTACCGCATCCGGCCGCCGTTCAACACCGCGACCGTGTCGGCCGTGGTCGTGACCTCCGGCGAGCGGCGCCGGAGGGCGCGGAGAGCGGCGTCCCGGCGCGCACGGCGTGGAACACGTGGCCGTGATGACGCCGGACGGTCGGGCCGGCGAGCGGGCCACGGTTCCCGGCGAGCAGCGGCACCGGCCCGGCCCTCGGCCGGCGGTCATGCGGTCCGCCCCGGGGCCGCGTCCGGCATGCCGAAGGGGTCAGCCGCGCCAAATGCGTTGCGGGCCCCAACGGCACCGGCCCGGCCGACGGCCGGCAGCCACGCGGTCCCGGCGAGCGGCCGCACCGCCCCGGCCCTCGGCCGGCGGCCACGGCATCCGGCGCGCCGCCGTAGCCGCAACCGCAACCGCCCGCGCCCCGCACCCGCACCCGCACCCGCACCCGCACCCGCGACCAGTTTCGGCCGTTCGGTGGCGACCCGCGCATCCGGCGGGGCGCACCAGGGCGCGCGGAGTTCCGCCGCGGTGCGGCGCGGGCGAACCGGCGGTGGGACCCTGCGCCGGGGCCCGGCCACGACCGGCGCCGCCCGGTCGATCCGGCCGACGCCCGGCCCCTCGAAGGCCGACGGCCCGCCATGATTTCCACCGGAGCCCGTCCACCTGACCAGTGGACGAACGGGTGCACGCGGGAACCGCTCGGGGAATCGAAGGGGGACGTGACAGGTGCTGGTGGAGCGAGACGAAGTGCTCGGTACGGCGGCGGCGGCCGCGACCGCCGCGCGGGCCGGCGAGGGACGCTGGGTGCTGCTGGCTTCGGCGGCCGGGATGGGCAGGACCGCCGCGCTGGACGCGATCGTACGGCGGGAGTCCGCCGGCGGGGCCATGCGGGTCGCGCGGGCGCGCTGCGTACCGGAGGAGGCGGGGTTCCCGTTCGGACTGGTCCGGCAGGTGTTCCCGGGCGACGGCGCCGTACCGTTCTCGGCTCCGGCCGGACCGGACGAACAGCTCGTCCTCCACCGGCTGGTGGCGTGCCTGGCCCGGTCCTCGGCCGAGCGGCCGGTGCTGCTCGCGGTGGACGACCTGCACCACGCGGACGAGCCGTCGCGGCGCTGGATCGGCTACCTGGCGCGCCGCATCACCGGCCTGCCCGTGGCGCTGGTGCTGACCGAGTGCCTCGACCAGTCGGAGCCGACGCCCCTGCCGCCCGCCACGGGCACGACCGTCCGCCTCCGTTCGCTCGGCGCGCAGGCCGTCACCCGCATCGCCCGTGCCGCCGGGCTGACCGAGGAGCAGGCCGCGACCTGCGTCGAGGCGGGGGCGGGCATTCCGGCCCTGGTGCGGGCGCTCGTGGCCGACCTCGGGGAAGGCCCGCTCCCCCGCCCGCCGTCCGGCCCGGCGCGCAGCCGTTACCGCGAGACCATCACCGGCTGGCTCCGGCACCGGGCCGATCCGCGCTCGCGCCACGTGTGCCTCGCGCTCGCCGTCGCGGCCGACGGCGGGACGCCCGACGGGCCCGGCCTTCTCGACCAGGTCGCGGACCTCTGCCCGCACGGGCGTCCGCCGAGCGCCCGCTCGGTGCGCCGGCTCGGCCGGATGCTGCGCCACCCCCTGGCGCGGGAGGCCGTCCTCGCCGCCGCCGAACCCGGGGAGACCGCCGCCCTGCACGCGCGCATCGCCCGGCTGCTCGACGAGAGCGGGGCACCCGCGACGACCGTGGCGTCCCGGCTCCTGCGCGTCGACCGGCCCGGCGAGGGCTGGATGGCCCGCTCGCTGGCCGAGGCCGCGGAGGAGGCCGCCGGCGCCGGTCGTGTCGCGGAGGCCACCGCGTACCTGCGCCACGCCCTGAGCGGCCCGCATCCCCCGGACCGGCGGGCCGACCTCAGCCTGCGGCTCGGCGCGCTGGAGCTCCCGCACAGTGCCGCCGCCGGCATCCGCAGGCTCCGCACCGGGCTGGAACTGCACACCGACGTCCGGGAACGGGCCGCCGCGGCGCCCGCCCTCAGCGCGGCCCTCGTCGCCGGCCGCCGCACCGACACCGCGCTGCGGGTCCTGCACCAGGCGAGCCGCGGCGCCGACGACGAGCTGGTCCAGGTGCTGCAGACCCTCGGCGCGCTCATCTCCTCCCACGACGCCGCGGCATGGCGCAGCGCCGTCGCCCGGCTGCACGCCCTGGCGCCGACGGCCCCGGTGACCATCGAGCCGCTGGTGTGCGGTCTGATCACCGAGTACGAGGCCGGCGCCGGGCTCTGTTCGGCGGCCGAGGCGGTCCGGCGGGTACGGAAGCGTCTCGCCGCGCCGGTGGACCCGCGCCTGCGCACCGCCTGGCTGGGCAGCGCGGCGACCCTCCTGCAGTGGGCGGACCACCTGCCCGAGGCGCGGGCGCTCGCGGACGGGTGCCTGCCGGCGGCGCCCACGCCCCCGGACCTGACGGACGCGGGCGTGCAGTGCCTGCTCAGCGTGCGGGCCGAGGCGGCCCTGTGGGCGGGGGACTTCTCCCGGGTCGTCGCCGAGAACGCCCCTCTGGTGGAGGCGTCCGCCGGGCAGGGCGTACGCCTGCCGCACCTGGTGGCGATGGTGGCGACCGCCCACGCGGAGGCCGGCCGGCGTGCCCGGGCGTGGGAGGTCCTCGCCGGCCCGGGCCCGTCCGGTGCCGACAGTTCCTGGGAGTGGAACGAGTTGCGGTACGCGCGGGCGCTGCTGCACGCGGCGGACTGCAACTGGGCGGCGGCGTACGAGGACCACCTGGCGTGCGGGGCGGGCCAGGCCGCCCGTGACTTCGTCAGCCCGGTGGCCACCCCGTGGCGTTCCGGTGCGGCGCTCGCGCTGGTACGGCTCGGGCGGCGGCGGGAGGCGCGCGAGCTCGCCGAGGAGGAGCTGCGCCACGCCCGGACCTGGGGGACCCCCCGGACGGTCGGCCGGGCGCTGCGGGCGCACGCCGCTGCGGTGGGCGGGCGGTCGGCCCTCGAATCGCTGACCGAGGCCGCCGAGTCGCTGCGGTCCGGCCCGGCGCCCGTGGAACTGGCCGAGACGCTGGTGGACCTGGGGCGGGCCCACATCGAGGCGGGCAACGGCCGCAAGGGCCGCGACGCGCTGCGTGAGGCGCACGCCGTGGCGGAGCGGCTGTGCGGGACCGCCGCCCCGGTACCCGGCGGCGGTGCCGTGAACGGCGCCCCGCCGGTCCTCGCCGGCCGGCTCCTCGGTGTGGTGGAGGAGGCCCTGCGCGAGGGGCGGGTGCGCGGCCGGCCCCGCGCGATGACCGGCTGTCCGGCGCTGACCGCCGCCGAGCTGCGCGTGGTGGAACTGGCGGCCGCGGGGCACACCAACGCCCACATCTCCGCCGCGCTGCACCTCACCCGCCGCACCGTGGAGACCCATCTGACCAGCGCGTACCGCAAGTTGGGCGTGACGCGGCGGGCGCAGCTGGCGCCCGTACTGGCCCGGGAGGCGGAGCCGGCCGCGCCGCCGCCGCCCGGCTGACCTGGCGGGCACGGCACGGCACGGCACGTTCACGGCACGCGCGCGCCCCTCCCCTCGCCGTGTGCCGGGGCGGGAGGAGGGGCACCGTACGGTCAGGACAGGGTGAACACCGGGCTGGCGTTGTCACCGCCGCCGCCGGACCGCCTGCACTGGTAGCCGGCGGGCGCGGAGCACTCGTAACTGTTGCTCCCCACATAGGGGTTGTTCCACTTGATCCGGACGTTGCCGACGCCCTGGAGGACGTACGTCGCCTCGCCCTCGGTCCCGGTCGCGAACCCTTCGGACTCGCTCTGCCAGGAGCGGGTGTTGCCCGGCGGGATGGACTCCGGCGGGTACTGGTTGGCCGTCCACACCCCCCACGCCAGACGCGCGTCGGTGCGGAGCATCAGGCGGTCGGTGTGGTTGTTGAACGTCACGTGCGTGCTGCGGGCCGCCTGGGCCACCGGAGGTCCGGCCAGGGCGGACGCGGGCCCGGCCGCCGGCGCGGCAGCAGGCGGAACGGCGGCGGACCGGACGGGGGCGGACGGAATCGTGGCGGACGGGGCCGGGGCGGAGGCGACCGTGGCCGACGGGGCGGGGGCCGACGCGCCGGTGGTGGACCGGGCGGCCGCGGCCGGTCCGCCGGAGAGCCGGAAGCGGACGGTGGCATTGTTCCCGCCGCCGGTCGACGAGTCCCTTACGCAGCGGTAACCGGACGGTGCGGTGCAGTCGTAACTGTTGCTGCCGACGTACGGGTTGTTCCAGTAAACGGCGACCTCGCCACCGGGCACCGAGAACGAGGCCCGCCCCTCCGTCCCCGTCATCATGCCGCAGGATTCGCTCTCCCACTGGCCCGCCCGGTGGCCGGGGACGTACTCGGGCACCAGGGACGTCCAGCAGCCGTGCTGGAGTTCCGCCTGGACGCGCTGCATCCCGCCGGCGGTCTGATTGTCGAACACCACCCGGGTGCTGCGGGCGGCCTGGGCGTCCGGCGGGGACACGGCCGCGGCGGGCTTGCCCCGCGGCACGTCCTCCTGGACGGGATGGGCGGCTGCCGGGGAGGTGAGGGCCCCCGCGCCGGCCAGGGCGAGCATGGCGGTCAGGAGCACCCTGGCGGCTCCGCGCGGGGCGCGGGCGGCGGGTGACGGCGTGTTGGTCTTCACGGTTGCCTTTCGCATGGGGTGGAAACGGTGTGCGGGTGCGGGTGCGGTGGAACGGTGCGCGTCACGGGCGGCCGCGGTGCGGCTCACGTGTAGTGGATCCACCAGTTGGTGGTCTGCCGCACGGTGTCCCAGACCTGGACCAGGTAGTAGGCGGTTGCCCGGCCGATGCCGATGGTGAGCTGCGCGGCCGCCGCGGCGATCTCCGGGTCGCTGTACGGGCCTTCCCGCCACCCGGCGGCCGCGGCGGGCGCGGCGGTACGAGCGGTGGTCGGGTGCGTTCCGCTCACGGTGGCGGCACCGGCACCGGCACCGGCACCGGTACCGGCGTCCGGGTCGGCGGCGTGCGCGACGGCGGGGCCTCCGACGACGGTGACGGCGGCGAGGGCGGAGGCGACCGCCATGGTGGTGATGCGCATGGGTGACTCCCGGCTCTGCGAGGGTGGAAGGTGCGGGGCGCTTGCCCGGGCACCAGACTGTCGTGGGCGGCGCGGGCGGGGCATCGTGGAAATCCACGAACTCACGTGACCGGGCGCGCCGACGGCGCGGGGCGACGGCCGCTCACGTCGCCGGCCGCACCGCGCCGCCGCGGCCGCACCTGAACAGCCGAGCGGCCTCACCGCGTCACCGCGTCACCCCGTCACCCCGTCACCCCGTCACCGGAAAACGGCGCGCGGCGCGGTGTGCGGACGCGGCATGATGCCCGCCGTGAACGTTCTCCTGTGCGGCCTCGCCGAGAACCCGGCGCTGCCGGCGGAGTTGATGGACCGGCTGGTCGCCGTCGCCGACACCGACATCGCCGGTGTGCTGGCCCGCCGCGCCGACCTCACCCATGACCAGGCGGTCGCGCTGGTCGCCCGCGTCGAGGAGAGCGCGGTGCCCCTCGCGTACGGAGGACATCTGACCGCCGCCGACATCGATCCGGTGACCCGGCCGGATGCGGCCCTCGCCCTGCTCGACAGGGGCGCCGGTGAACCGTGGTGGGCTCGCCTCCTGGTGACCGGTCCGGTCGTCGCGCGCCGGGAGCGGCTCGCCGCCTGCCCGGACCTGCCCTCCGACGTGGTCGAGACACTCGCCACGGACCCCGAACTCGGGGTGGTCGTGGAACTGGCGCTGTGGACGACGTCACGATGGCCCGCCGGGCTGGCGGCGCACCCGCATGCCGATGTGCGCCGCGCGGTGGCGGCCAACGAGGCGGCGCCGGCCGCCGTGCTGGCGGCGCTGGTCACCGGCGACGGCCTGCCTCCGCTTCAGCGGTGCCCGGTCTGCGACCGCGGGGAGGGCCCGTCGGTCCACGATCCGCGCGGCCCGCTGCCCCACGGCGACCTGTTGCCGGGCGCTTCGTGCGACGGCTCCCACGAGTCCGCCGTGCACGACATACGGCTGGCGGCGCTCCAGAACCCCGCCACTCCGGTGCACGCCGTCGCCGCCCTGGCCGATCACCCGTCCCGGCTGCTGCGCCAGGCGCTCGCGGCCCGTCCGGACCTGCCCGCCGAGGTGTGCCGGCGGCTCGTCGCGGACCCCGTCGCCGGTGTACGGGCCGAACTCGCCGCGAACGCCGTGCTCGGCGACGCACTGGTACGCGTGCCGGCCGCCGACCGCGACCCGGCCGTACGGCGCGCGGCGGCGCACAACCCGCGCGTGCCGCTCGACGTCCTCGACCGCCTCGCGGACACGGTCCGGCTCCCCGCCGAACCGCTGCCGCGCATCGCCGCCGCGTCACCGGCCGAGGTCGGAGAACTGGCCCGGTCGGGCAACCCGGCCGTGCGGATGCTCGTGGCGCAGCGGCGTGATCTGCCGGCGGACGTGCGGGACATGCTGGCCGCCGATCCCGACGCGAAGGTCGTCGCCTCCGTCGCCGGGCACCCGGGCCTTGCGGAAGCCCGGTTGCGTGCGATGGTGCGCCGGCACGGCGACCGGGTCGCGGCCGCGGTGGCCGCCAACCCCGACGCGTCCCCAGCACTGCTCGAAGAGCTGGCCGGGCGCCGGCCCGTGGTGCGCAAGGCCCTCCGTGAGATCGCACGCCACCGTCATGCGACCGCCGCCGCCCTCCTCCCCTGCCTGGACGACGCGCGGACGAGGCCGGTGGCCGCCGCCCACCCGGCGCTCCCCCCTCCGCTCGTCGCCGCCCTCCTCACCGACGCGGACCGGCAGACGGCCTCGTCGGCGGCGGCCAACCCGTCACTGCCGCCGTCCGCCATGTCCCGCCTCCTGCCCCGCCACTGACGGCGTCACCGTCCATGGCCGGCGGCGGCCTGTCACCCAATTTCCACACCCCTCCCCCACCGTCCCGGTCACCGGACGCCTGCCGTACCGGTCCGGACGCCTGCTGCCGGCCTCGCTGCGGACGCGGCGGCGACGGCCGCGGCGAGGGGATCGCGGGACGGCCGGCCCAGGAGGGACGTGAGGTCGGGACCCGTACCGTCCAGGAAGCCGTGCCGGACGGCCGTGGCGATCGAGGCGAGCATGGGCGGCTGGAACGGCAGGAGGCCCGGCGTCTCGTGGAGCAGCCTGCGCCGGTACTCGGCCAGGCCGATGGAGCGGTGCGGTACGCCGAGCCGGCCGGCCACCCGGTCCGCCGTGACCGGCGTACCGACGAGGTCGTACACGCGTCCGGCGTGCCGTGCCGGGTGCGACGCGACGACGGCCGCCGCCTCGGCGAGATCCTGCCGCGGGACCGCGCTCAGGGCGCCGTCGCCGAACGCGGACTCCACCCCCTGGTCGGTCCACATCAACAGACCGCCGAAGAGTTCGGCGTAGAGGCCGTTGCGCAGGATCGTCCAGGGCAATCCGCTCGCCCGTACGAGGCGTTCGGTGGCGCGGTGCGCGAGGGCGAACCCGAGGTGGTCGCCCGCACCGGCCAGGCTCGTGTAGACGACGTGGTGGACGCCATCGCGCACGGCGGCGTCCAGGGCCGCCGTGTGCCGTGCGACGACCTGGTCGTCCTCGGCGTACCCGGCGGAGATCAGCACCAGGGTCGACACGCCGGTCAGGTCGAGGCCCGCCGGGTCGTCGAAGTCGAGCCGCCGCATTCCCTCGCCCGGTGTACGGCTGCCGCCCGAGGCGACCGTGCCGCGGGCGCGCAGCGCCGCGAGAGTGGCCGAGCCCAGGCTCCCGTTCGCCCCTGTCACCAAGATCATGTCTACCGGTCTTCCGTCGCGTGGTTCTCATCGGTAACTACGCTTGATCCTCGACCGCACCCCCCGCACCGACAAGAAGGCACTTCGATGTCACCCACGCACACCGGGGTAACCACCAGCCCCGCCGCACTCGACCCCTGCGGACGCGCGGACCACCCCGACTGCGGCATCCGTGACGTCCTGGACCGCATCGGGGACAAGTGGTCGGTGCTCGTGGTCGTCGAACTCGCGGGCGGACCGCGCCGGTTCCGCGAGCTGCAGCGCGCGATCGACGGCATCTCCCAGCGCATGCTCACCCTGACGGTGCGGAGGCTCGAACGCGACGGTCTGGTCCTGCGCACGGTGTATCCGACCGTCCCGGCGCAGGTCGACTACCGCCTGACCGAGACGGGAGCCGGCCTCACCCACCTCGTCAAGGCACTCGCGGACTGGTCGCTCGCCCACCGTGCCGTGATCGCCGAGGCACGGCACGCGTACGACCGTGCCCATCCCGGCCACGACATCCACTGACGGCACGGCCCGCGGTCCTGACTGCCCGGCCCGTCGACGAGGCCGTGGTGCTTCCTGCCCTGCCGTGCTCGGTCGGCCGGACTGGGCCTACTGGTGCCGGCCCGGTGTGCACGCACCGGCCGGAGGCCGCGTGGGCCAATGCGAGGGGACGACGAGGACGCACCCGTCCCCGGCAGGCGGCGGGAGCCGGTACCGTCGCCGATGAACCGACGACCAGAGGGAAGCAGATGCGTGGCAATTGGCGATGGATCGCTCTGGGCGCAGCCGCATTCGTCGGCCAACTCGTCGTGAACGCACGGTCGCGTGCCACCGACGAGTCGGCCGAGGCGGTCATCGACCGATTCCGTGACGACCCGGGCAGCTTCGGCACCCACGCGAGCAGCGGCTCCGGCGGGTACCGGGCCTGCGGCCACCGGGCATGCAGCAAGAAGGCGAAGGAGTCCATCAGGAGTCACGATTGCTGTGGCCGGTGCCGGATCGCGCAACACCGGAACTGCACGGGCAGAGCGATGCGTGACTACGAGGGGCCAGGCGGGTTCTACCACGACTTCCACGAAGGGATCATGAAACCTGGCGTGTGTACCGTCTGCGGAGAACCGGAAGAAGCGCACTGACCCGAAGCAGTCGGCGTGCCCGCCACACGCCGTACCGCGGAGCCGGCCGGTGGTCCGACTACGCGTACGGCGGGAAGGCCTACCTGGTCCTCAGCCTCGCGGCGAAGTCACTCCTGGCGTGGCAGATCTTCGCCGGCTCGCCGGCTGACCGAACCTCTTTCACGGTGCGCTGTGCCTCACATGCCCCGGCTCCGGAAGGACGAAGAGCAACCTCACGCACATGAGCACCCCTCGTCGTCATCCATGCCGCCCAGGCCGTAGGCGCGGGAAAGGCTACGCCGCGAGGGCGCCGTGACCGTGGCCGGTCTCAGGAAGCGGACCGGCCACACCCATGTCACCGTCCTTCGGCGGGGTCGGGCGCCCTCAAAGATCCACGCGTACCCTTTCCTATTACTGGGATGATTTGTGATGTCCGGTGGCCGTCAGGCAGGGACGAGAATGCGGTGACAGGCGGAGAGCAGATGCCCGGACTGCCTGGCGCGCGCAGCGCGCAGCAGGCCGAAATCCTGCCGTTCCGCTCCCCCGTTCTGGCCACCGCGCACGCGGTGGCCGGGGCCGCGGCTCTGGGCGCCGCGCTGCTGGGCCTGCTCGGCCTGGCCGGATGGGTCACCGACACCGAGGTGCTGAAGAGCGTGCTGCCCGGTGTCGCGGTGTCCATGAAGGTCAACACCGCCCTGGCCCTCGTCGCGCTGGGCCTCTCCCTGTGGGTGATCGGCCGTCGGCCGGTCCGGCCGCGGGCGGTCGTCGCGGCCCGCGGGGCGGCGGTCTTCGCCGGCCTGCTCGGCGTGCTCACCCTCGCGGAGTACGCCACCGGGACGAGCCTGGGCATCGACGAGCTGATCTTCGACGACGACACCGCCCGCACCCAGACGGGGTCGCCCGGACGGATGGGCCCGAACACGGCCGTCGCCCTGGCGCTCGCCGGCGCCGGGGCTCTGTGTGCCAGTACGCCCCGGGTCCCCGCCTGGGCCGGCCAGGTCCCCGGCCTGGCCGTCGGGGCACTCGCCATGCTCAGGCTGTACGGCGCCGCATACGAGGTACCCCAGCTGGAGCGGTTCGGCGCCTACACGGGCATGGCCCTGCACACCGCGGTCGCCCTGGTGCTGCTGGCCACCGCTATGTTCCTGACCCGGCCCGACGAAGGTCTCACGGGCCTGGTGCTGAACGCCGGGACGACCGGCGCACTGGGGCGCTGGCTGCTCCTGACCGTCGTGGTCGTCCCGCCGCTGCTGGGCTGGCTCGTCCTGGCGGGCGAGGACGCGGCGGTGTTCGGGCCGCGGCTCGGCACCGCACTGCTGGTGGCCGGCCACGTGTCCGTGTTCACCGCGGTGATCTTCATGTCCCTGACCGTGGGCCGCCGTGTCGAGGTCGCTCATGCCCGTCTCGCCTGGCAGGTGCGCCAGAACGAACTGCTGCAGGCCTTCATGGACCACACCCCCGCGGTGGTCTTCATCAAGGACCTGGAGGGCCGCTACCTGGCGGTCAACACCACGTTCGAGCAGATCCTGAACCTGACCCGCGACCAGGTCCTGGGCCGCCTCGACCAGGACGTCATGCCGTCCGACCTGGCACGCAAGGCGCGGGCCTCCGACCGCGCGATGCTGGCGGAGGGCCGGCCCGTGCAGCGGGTGGAGGTGTTCACCCTGCCGGGCGGCACTCGGGAGTTCCTTTCCAGCCTGTTCCCGATCAGTGACGCGTCCGGTGTGCCGTACGCCGTGGGTGGCGTGGTCACCGACATCACCGAACGCGTCGCGGCCCAGCGCGAGGTCCAGCGGTCCCACCGCCGGTTCACCGCCCTGCTGGAGTCCGCACCCGACGCCACCCTCATCACGGACGGCGACGGCGTCATCGTCATGGCCAACACCCAGGTGCGGCACCTGTTCGGCTGCGCGCCCGGCGACCTCGTCGGCACCGAGGTGGTCGGCCTGGTGCCCGCCGCGCGGCGCCGCCGGCACGGCGCCCTTCTCCGTGCCTATCTGCGCCTGCGCGATCCGCAGCCCACGGTCCTGGACCGGGACCTGTACGGGCTGCGCCGCGACGGCTCCGAGTTCCCCGTCGAGGTGAGCGTCAGCAGCCTCCAGTCGGAGCAGCAGACCCTCGTCGTGCTGACCGTGCGGGACATCACCGAGCGCAGGCGGCTGGAAGCCGAGCGCGCCGAGCGCTACGAGCAGCAACGGCATATCGCCTACACCCTGCAGCACAGCCTCATGGGGGAGCCACCCCTGCTGCCGTACCTGCCCAGCGCCCACCGGTACCTGGCCTCCGTCCGTGACCCCGGAGTCGGCGGCGACTGGTTCGACATCATCCCCCTCGACGAGCGCCGCACCGGCGTCGTCATCGGCGACGTGATGGGGCGTGGCCTGGAGGCCGCGGCCGTGATGGGTCAGCTGCGCGCCGCCTCCCACGCCCTGGCCCGCACCGGCTGCACCCCCGGTGAGCTCATGACCGGACTGGACGCCTTCGTCAACGACCTGGCCGGCCAGTTGGTCACCTGCCTCTACCTGGTGATCGACCAGGAGGCGGGCGAGGTCACCCTGTGCTCCGCCGGGCACCTCCCCGTCATCGTCGTGCCCCCCGACGGGCACGCTCGCAGGCTGGGGGCGCCGGTCGGGGTGCCGCTGGGCGTCAACGACCCGGCCGGCAGCGGGCTGCCGTTCGAGGAGGCGAGCCACCCGTTGGTGCCTGGCAGCACCCTCGTGCTGTACACCGACGGGCTGGTCGAGCGGCCCGGCACCGACATCGACGCCCAGATCGACGTCCTCGTCCACACGCTCGACCTCGCGCTGAAGGGCGCCCCCGCCGATGCGGAGGCCCTGGACCGGGCCGCGGCCCGGCTGGTGAGGACACTCATACCGGACACGGAAGCCCATGACGACGACGTGACGCTGCTCATGCTGGGCGTGCCGGCACACGACAGCACTTGACCGAAGAGCATGTCCCCGACCGACGTTCGACTGCCCCCGCCCGGTCGCCCCGTCCGAACGGGGCACTGCCCCGTGCGGCGGACGCACCGATCGGTACGCCGCACCTTGGATCTGTACATTTGTACGGAAGGGCAGACAAAAATGCCAGGCGTGCCGATGGCCGCGCCCGTCCTATGACGACCCGCGCAGGCGAGGGCCACATGTTCGATGTGAGTGCTCCGATCCTCACCACGTTCCTCCTGTACGTGGCCGCCATGATCGGAACGGGTGTCTGGGCGTACCGCCGGACTCACACGTTCGCCGACTTCGCCCTCGGCGGACGCAGGCTCAGCGCGTTCGTCGCGGCCCTGTCCGCCGGGGCCAGCGACATGTCCGGCTGGCTGTTCCTCGCGCTGCCCGGAGCGGTGTACGCGGCCGGGCTCGGCGCCGGCTGGATCGCCGTGGGCCTCGTCATCGGCACCTACCTCAACTGGCTGTTCGTCGCGCCGCGGCTGCGCACCTACACCGAGCGGGCCGAGAACGCCGTGAGCCTGTCGGCCTATCTGGAGGAACGGTTCGAGGACCGCACCCGGATGCTCCGGCTGGTGTCGGCCGCCGTCACCCTGGTGTTCTTCACCGTCTACGTGGCCGGCGGACTGGTGGCCGGCGGACTGCTGCTCGAGCAGGTCTTCGACGTCGGCTTCGGCCTCGGGGTGACGCTGACCGCCCTGGTGATCGTCGTCTACGCGGGCCTGGGCGGCTTCCTGGCCGTGAGCATGACGCACGTGATGCAGGGGACCCTGATGTTCCTCGCGCTGATCGTGCTGCCCCTGACCGGCGTCGCCGTGCTCGGCGGCTTCGGGGACCTGGGCGAGGGCATCGACACCAGGAGCCCGCAGCTGCTCGACATGGGCGCCAGGGTGGGTTACGCGGACGGGCAGTGGTCGGCGGGCGGCTCCCTCGGGGTCGTGGCCACGATCTCGTTGCTCGCCTGGGGCCTGGGCTACTTCGGACAGCCGCACATCCTGGCCCGATTCATGGGCATCCGCAGCACCGGGGCCGTACCGGCGGCCCGCCGGATCGGCACGGCCTGGGTCGCCGTGGTACTCGCCGGCGCCACCCTCGTCGGCCTGGTGGGCATCGCGCAGCTGGACACCCCGCTCACCCAGCCCGACACGGTGTACATCGCCCTGGCCCGGACTCTGCTCACCCCCTGGGTCGCCGGCGTGATGCTGATCGCCGTGCTGGCCGCGATCATGTCGACCGCCGACAGCCAGCTCCTGGTGTCGTCGACCGCCCTCACGGAGGACTTCTACCGCGCGTTCCTGCATCGGCGGGCCGGGGACCGGACCCTGGTACGGGTCGGCCGGGCCGCCGTCGTCGTGGTGATCCTGGTGGCCTACGTGATCGCGCTCAGACGCGGCGGGCTGCTGGACATCGTCGGCCAGGCGTGGGCCGGCTTCGGCGCCGCCTTCGGGCCGGTGGTCCTCCTGTCCCTGTACTGGCCGCGCATGACGTGGGCCGGGGCCATGGCCGGGATCGTGTCGGGCGCGGCCACGGTCCTGTTCTGGGACGACATCAATCCCCTGCTCGGACCGCTGGAGTCGGGAATCTACGAGATGGTCCCGGGCGTCCTGGTCGCCACGGCCGCCGCACTGGTCTTCGGCAGGTTCGTCGGCCGGCCGCCCAAACGCGCCTTCTGGCGCATGCCGGGGGGCGGCGTGAGCCAGCTGATGGTGACGCCCTTCCTCAACAACGCGCCGATCGGCATGGCCGTCCTGGACGCGGACCTGCGCTACGTCTGGGTGAACGAGCCGCTGGAGCGCCTCATCCCGCTCGAACGACGGCTGGGCCGGCAGGTCAGGGACGTCCTGCCGGAGGCAGAGGCGGAGGCGTTCGAGAAGCAGATGCACAGAGTCCTGGAGACCGGGGAGCCGGTGCTCGACCACGAGTATCGCGGCCCCAGCCACCTCGACCCCGACCGCACGCGCGCCTGCTCCGCCTCCTTCTTCGGCATGAGGGACCGCAAGGGCCGCATCGTCGGCGTCTCCTACATGGTCGTCGACGTCACCGAGCGCTGGCGGGCCCAGGAGCGCCTGGCGCTGCTGAACAACGCCGGCGCCCGGATCGGCAGCACGCTGGAGATCACGCGGACCGCGCAGGAACTGGCGGACGAGGCGGTGCCCTCCGTCGCCGAGTTCGTCGCCGTCGACCTGCTGGACTCGGTCATGCGGGGCGAGGAGCCGGCCCCCGGGCCGGTGGACATGACGCCGGTGATCCGCCGGGCGGGCCAGCAGTCGGTGCGCGAGGGCTGCCCGGAGGCGAGCCTGCCCGTGGGCGGAACGGTGCGGCGTGCTCGTCTCTCGCCCGTCACCCAGTGCCTGATGGAGAGCCGGACGCTGGTGGAGCGGGTCCTGGACCTCACCCACAGCGCCTGGGTGACGGAGGACGAGTCGCTGGGCTCCACGCTCCGTGACTTCGACTTCCGCTCACTGATGGTCGTGCCGGTGCGGGCGCGCGGTGTCACCCTCGGCGTGGCGACGTTCGCCCGCACCGACCGCACGGGCCCGTTCGAGGACGACGACGTGCGTCTCGCCGAGGAACTCGTGTCGCGGGCGGCCGTGTCCGTCGACAACGCGCGCCGCTTCACCCGTGAGCGCACCGCCGCCCGCTCCATGCAGCGCTACCTGCTGCCGCACGAGCTGGCCGGGGGTTCCGCGCTGGAGGTGGCGTCCTGGTACCTGCCCGCGGACGCCCCCAGCGGGGTGGGCGGCGACTGGTTCGACGTGATCCCGCTGTCCGGGGCCCGGGTCGCCCTGGTCGTCGGGGACGTCGTCGGCCACGGCATGAACGCGGCGGCCACCATGGGACGCCTGCGCACGGCGGTCCGTACGCTCGCCGACCTGGACCTGCCCCCGGACGAACTGCTGGCCCATCTGGACGACCTGGTCATCGGCCACCTCGGGGCGTACGGCGACAAGGAGCCCGCGGCGGGCGGCGACGAGACGGCGGGCGCCGCTTTCCTGGGCGCCACGTGCCTGTACGCCGTGTACGACCCGGCCAGCAGACGGTGCACGCTGGCCCGGGCCGGCCATCTCCCGCCCGTGATCGTCAGCCCCGACGGCACCCCGGCCCTCCTCGACCTGCCCGCCGGACCGCCCCTGGGCCTCGGGTACCTGCCCTTCGAGTCCACCGAGGTGGAGCTGCCCGAGGGCAGCCTCATCGCCCTCTACACGGACGGCCTCATCGAGACCTACGACCGGGACATCGACGTGGGGCTCGACCGGCTGGGCGAGGCCCTCGCCGTCCGCGGGACGGGGCTGGAGGAGATCGGCCAGGGCGCGGTCGACGCCCTGCTGACGGGCCCGCCGTCCGACGACGTGGCCCTGCTGCTCGCCCGGACCCACGTCCTGGCGGCGGAACGGGTCGTCTCCTGGGACCTGCCCAGCGACCCGGCCGCCGTCGCCCACGCCCGCGGGCTCGTCGTCCGGCAACTGGAGGTGTGGGGCATGCCGGACCTGGCCTTCACCACGGAGCTGATCGTCAGCGAACTGGTCACCAACGCCATCCGCCACGCGGCCGGACCGGTCGGCCTGCGCCTGATCCGTGATCGCGGCCTCATCTGCGAGGTCTCCGACGCCGGCAGCACGGCACCCCGCCTGCGCCATGCCCGGACCACCGACGAGGGCGGACGCGGCCTGCTCATCGTGGCCCAGCTCGCCCAGCGGTGGGGCACGCGCTACACCACGAACGGCAAGATCATCTGGACGGAGCAGGTCATTCAGGGGGGCGAGGCCATCGAGGGCCAGACGCGATGACTGTACGGGTGGGCTGCGCGACCGTCGCCGGCTCCACCCGGGAGATCGTGCAGCGGATCGGCGAGAGGCCGGGGGCGGCCGGCGGCGCTGCCTGCGCGCCCGCTCGGCTCGGCAGGCGCCGTCAGCGGGTGCGAAGACTTCGTCCTGGGCAGCGCCGTCCACGGCCCTGCCTCGGTGGCCTAACGAGGAGACGACCGGCCCGGAGCCGGAACAGACCAAGTCGGGCGGATGCCGTCGACCACCGGCCGGCATTGCGCCCCACCTCGGCGGCCGGGCCGCCACCAAGGTGCGCCGGCAGGTCACCGTCGACGCCGAACGCCTAGGCCCGGCCACCGCGGCCGCGCAGAGGTGTTCGTCCCGAGGGCGCCCAGGACAGTGATGGCGACCCGGGCCATGTCCTGACTGGACTCCAGACCGGGTTTGCGCCGGCCTGGTACGGGCGAGGCAGTCAGACACTGGTCGGCGCCCGGACAAGCCGCGCGGCCCCATGGTCAACCGGTCGCCACACACCGGTCACGCACGACGGCAGGTCGGGATGGTGCTGCAGCGGCCGGGCATGGTGCCGTCCACCCCGACGGACCGGATCGGCGAGTGTCAGCGGCACGGTCCGGCCCTCATGGCTTCAGTGATCACCGAGCGGGACAGTGACGCGGTGGAGTCGCGTCGGCGGGCGGCCGGGACGCGGGGACGCTTCAGGTGTCCGCGGTGCGGCGGGGCCGCTGGGCCGCGGCGGCGTGGCGCAGCTCCTCGTTGATGCGCTTCGCTTCTTCGAGCTGGTCCTCGAGGATGACGATCCGGCAGGCGGCTTCGACGGGGGTGCCCTGGTCGACGAGTTCGCGGGCGCGGGCGGCGATGCGCAGCTGGTAGCGGGAGAAGCGGCGGTGTCCGCCTTCGGAGCGGAGCGGGGTGATCAGCCGGGCTTCCCCGATGGCGCGCAGGAACGCGGGGGTGGTGCCGAGGAGCTCGGCGGCTCTGCCCATGGTGTAGGCGGGGTAGTCGTCGTCGTCGAGACGGTCGAGCGGGTCGTGTTTGGTCATCTGCACCTTCCTGGGGGAACGCGGTCGAGGGGCCCTGGTCGCCATGCGGCAACCAGGGCCCCGAGGGATTTCAACACCATCTGCCGGCTTGCTGCTGCGCCGGCGTTCTTGTTCCGCGGCTCCGGCCGGGAGGCCGGGCGTGCGGGGATCGCGGTTGCGTGACCGGGGACCACCTTCCAATCCGGGGTCTTGCGGTACCCGGGCGGTGAAGCTTCCTCACCCGGGCGATCCTCTGATGGCGTCTGCCTCCTTCTTCTTTCGTGCTGCTGGAAACACGGGTACTGCTCACGGCCCCGTGGGCCGCCCGGCCCGGCGGCCAGCGAGGGGACCCTGCCTACCTTCCGGCCCCATCGCTCCGCCGCCGTGCCGCTCCTGCGTGCGCGCCAGTTCGTCTCTGCCGCGCCTTACTGGATCTCGTGGCTTCGGACACAACCCTAGCCCCGACCCGAAGCAATGTCTACACCGGCCACGACAGATTTTCTGCAGAGATCGAGGGGAGAGTTCGTCGACCGCCGGCGCCGAAAGTCTGCCGCTGCCCGTATCCGGCCATCCCGCCTCTCGCGCCCTGGTCATGGCGGGGGGCCGACCGTACTGTGGCCCTGACTCCGAGGGAGGGACCGCGTGGCGGACTTCGACATGGAGGGCCGGCGTTCGGTGGCACGGGCCTACACGGGCCTGGGGGCGGCGTTCATCGCCCTGAGCGTGGTGTGCGTCCTGTGGGGAGGACCATTCAGAACCGTCTTCGCGGTGATCGCCGCGCTGAGCGCGGTCCTCGCCCTGACGGCCGCGGCCGGCTTCCGGCGACTGGCCCCGGGCGGGAACCGGGTGCACGGGGACCTGGCCCAGCACGGCTGGGGGCTGCTGAACCTCGTGTGGATCGCCCTGTCGGTGCTCATGCCGTTCGCGGTGTGCGCCTGGCTGTTCGTCCTGGACGAGCGCTTCCGCGGCCAGACGCTGAGCACGGGCACCGCCCTGCCGGTGTTCCTGCTCTTCAGCGCGCTCGTACGCCAGGCTCACCGGCTGGCCGCCCGGACGTTCGACAGCAGCGCCGGCTGAGGACGGGAACCGCCACACCGTCCCCGGCACCCGGGCGCCCGGCGGTGGGACGCGGATAGCGCGGTCCGGCGTCCACACCCTTGCGATCGATCAGCACTGACTGACTGAAGCGTCAACAAATGGCCTTCGCAGAAAGCTATTTGAGCGCACAGGCGGTGAAATCGAGGACGTGCAGATCCGGAGCAGGAGTTAGAATGGGACTCACCTCCGACGGTCTGAGCGAGTCGACCGGAAGTGCCACCCCCTTCTTGGTGAGCGGGAGGAACGCCGATCTTCCCGGCGCACGCGCCCTGCTCAGACCCCCTAGGTGGCCGGGCGGATCACTGCCACATCCGAAGACCGCCCGCGGCCCCACTCCCGTCATTCCCACGGTGCCATTCCGCCGCAATCGCCGTTGAGCACAGAGGCAAAGACAATGGACCCGTCCAGCGATTCGCGAGGCGGCGCGCCTCTGCGAAGCCAGCCCGTTCCTCCTTGGCCGGCCCGGAATCCGTACGAGGAGATGCCGCCGCCCGAACCCTCGGCCGCAGCACCACCGGCATCGACGGCCGCATTCGCCGGTTACGACGTCACACGGTATCTGTGTGCCGCCATGTACACCGATGTCACACTCGCCCGCAGTGCCGTGGACCGCATCGTCAAAGAGCCGCGAAAGGCAGTGGCGTCATCGCCGGGTGTGAGCATGGGATGCGTGCTGCGGCATGCCCTGGCGGCGCAGCGGCGACACAGGCGCCGGGACATCCTGCTCACGGTCCTTCTGTGCACCGGGCTCATCGCCCTGGCGCTCGCGTTCGCCGTGAGCGGCGCCGCGGGCTACACCGTGGCCTTCCTGGGGTTCCTCATCGCCTGGGCGATCGTGGCCACCGAATTCGTCTCGGCGCACTACCACGTGGTCTCCCGGCAGCTCAAGAGGGAGAACTTCGACCCTCATCGGGCACCTCGTCCGACCAACGCGCGGGACGCCGCTCGTGTGGACGCCATAGAGCTCCGCGACCGCGGCAACGTACTCATCTCGTCGTCCTACCCACCCTTCGTGGGGCACGGAGTCACCTACAGCACATGGTCGTTCGCTCTGAACACCGCGCGGGCCGAGCCGGGCCGGCAGGTCGTCCCGTTCACCGTCCACGAACTCGACCGATATCTCTCCGCCCGAGTCGGCGAGCTCGGCCTTCCCGGTCTGGACCTGGCCCACGTACTGCTGGTCAACGGCGCCGACCTGCTGCTGGGAGTGGACGAACGCACGCGCGGCGAACTGCTTCCCCATACGGGCGGGCCGCCCGGAGCGCACGTGTCGGAATCCCTGCTGCGGGAACTGCGCGAGCACGGCAGAGGCACGGCCCGACCCTATCTCGCCATCCGTGTCGCGGGGTGGGGAGGCGAATTGGTCAGTACGCTGTTCCTGCGGTGCACCTTGCTTCCGGACCGATCCATCGCGTTCATCGAGGGCAGCAACTGCCTCCTGACGCCGGTGCGCCAGGAATACCGGACGGTGGACGCACTGCTGGGTTCGCCCACCCTGCGGCAGTGGTGCCGGCTCGTGGGCGAGGCAGGTCTGCGCACGCCCTATCTGCTCCTGCGCGCGCCCTTCGCGGTACGGGACGACCTGTTCGCCCCACTGTCCGAAGGACGTGAGCAGCGCCGCCAGGAACGCAGGATCCGCGTGCGGTCCTTCAACTACGGTGCCGAGTTCAGCCTCCGGGAGGCCGCCAGCAGCGGGCTCTATTACCGCCACTTCCAGGAAATCGACGAGGAGCTGTACTCGAAGACGGTCGAACACCGAGTCCTGGACTCCCTGGTTCAGTTCATGGAGGACCACAACATTGATACCCATGAACTGATCCAGCGGCAGACGACGATATACAACACCGGTCTGTTCGCGGGTCGTGACATCTCCATCAACCGCTCCAGTGTCCGGGCCGGGAGCAGCGCTCCGCCGAGAACGGTTCAGCCTGCTCAACGGAGGTGACGTGATGTCGGAACACAGGGACCAGGGCAGCGCGAGCCACAGCAGCAGAATCGAAGCGGGTCGTGACATGCGGATCGACCGGAGCACGGTCGCCGTAGGGCACTCCACCGTCACGGGCCCGGCGCCCACGGCCGACCGGGAGGCGGCCGTCGAGGAGCTGCGCGCCGCGGTGGACCAGCTGTTGGACGAGCTCCGCCGGAACTCGGAGCACTACGAGGACGGACCTCAGCTCGTCGAGGCCGGGGAGCAGGTCCAGGCGGAACTCGCCCGGAACGAGCCCCGCCCGAACCTCCTTCTGCGCTGGCTCGGTTTCATCGCGCCGGGCGTCCACACGACAGCCGCCGTCGCGGCGGACGTGGCGTCGATACAGGACAGCGTGACCGCCCTGTTGTAACGGTCCCGGACGACCTGCGCTCGGGACCGACGGCCGACAGGACAACTGCCGGGCCCGGCCGCCACGACGTGTCCGGGCCGGACGGGCGGCTTCCCCGCATGGCGCGGACTCGCCGTACCGGACCTCCCATGGCTGTGCCGGGTCCTCGCCCGCGTGACCGAACCGACCCGTCCCCGCGGCGGGGCGAGGGCGGCCGTCCGCGGCAACGGCGTCTGCGTGTGGGACGATCGGGGGCCGGAAAGCGGGGCGGTGACCGGCTGCCCGGTGGTGGAGGGAGTGGGGGCGCGGTGGAGGACGACGAGGTGCGCTCGCGCTTCGACGGGCGCGCGCACGTCGAGTTGCTGCCCGGTGGGGCGGGTGCCGCGGAGCGGCGACGGATCGACGAGATCGCCGGCGCCCTGGGCTACCGGTTGTCGGCCGTCGAGAACCTGGGGTTCGCCGGGGTGCGGTTGCGGTACGAGCGCGACGACGATCCGCGGGCGCGTCGCCGCGCCGGGCTGACCGTCGAGCGGTTGCGTTCGGGTGGGCCGCTGCTGCCGGCCGTCGAACCGTCCGTCCCTCCGCCGCCCGCGTCTCCGCCCCCGGCCCCGGTCCGGCTCCCGCCCCGGCAGCGCATCCGTCCTCCGTCGGAGCCCCCGCCACCCCCGCCTCTTCCGGCGTCGGCCCCGACCCGCGACCGCGTCCCGCCCCGGCCGCCCCATCCGCCGCCCCCGCCCCCTCCCCCACCCCACGCTCCCGCCGCGTCGTGAGCGTCGCCGCGGTCCGGGCGGGCCCCGGTTCGTCACCCGATCGGCCGATCAGGTCCTAGAGTGTGCGCGTGACAGAGGACAACCCCGGGCTCATCGCCGGGCGCTACCAGCTCGTCGAGCGGATCGGCCAGGGCGGCATGGGCCGGGTCTGGCGGGGCATCGACCAGCAGCTCTTCGGGCGAGAAGTCGCCATCAAGGAGATCCTCTTCCCCCCGGGGATGGACGACGGCGACCGGAGCACGCTGCTGCGGCGCTTCACTGGTGAGGCCCGGGCGGCGGTCACCCTGAGCCATCCCGGGATCATCACCATCCACGACGTCGTGGAGCACGACGGCGCGCCCGTCATCGTCATGGAGTTCGTCCGCGGGCAGTCCCTCGCCGCGGCGATCCGTGAGCAGGGCCGGCTGCCCGTGCACCGGGTGGCCGAGATCGGCTCCGCCATGCTCGACGCCCTCACCGAGGCGCACGAGGCACGGATCGTCCACCGCGACATCAAACCGGACAACGTGCTCCTCACCAAGGACCGCGTCGTCCTCACCGACTTCGGCATCGCCCACCTCGCGGACGCCACCACGAAGCTCAGCCACAGCGGGGTCGTCATCGGCACCCCGCACTACATGCCGCCGGAACAGTTGGAGGGCAAGCGCCCGACACCGGCCAACGACCTGTGGGCGCTGGGCGCCACGCTCTACCACGCCGTCGAGGGCCACCCCCCGTTCGACGCCGACGGGCTCCACGCCCTCGCCATCGCCGTCTTCACCCGCCCCCACCGGCCGCCGGTCCATGCCGGTCCCCTGGCGCCCGTCCTGGACGCGCTCCTCACCAAGGACCCCGCGCAGCGCGCCGGTGCCGCCGAAGCCGCTGAGCTCCTGGCCCCGGTCCTGCGCGGCACCGGGCCGGGCGCCGGGTCGCGTCCCGGGTCGCGGAACGGATCAGGGGCCGGACTGCCCGTGCCGGCCCCGGAGCAAGCACCGCCCCCGGAGCCCGTACCGGTCCCGAAGCCCGTACCGGCGCCGGACGCCGTGACGGAAACCGCCCCCACCCCCACGGTGCCCGACGGGAAGCCGCCGGCCGGGGACGCCTCCACCGCGCCCACGTCCGGCGGTACGGGGCTGCCCCTGCCCGACCGGCCCACCGCCCCGGCCAACCCCGTGCCCCCGCCCGAGGACGCTGTGTCGCTCGGTGCTGGACGCCCCGGAGGGGCGGGGGGCGAGGGCGGCACCGCCCGGCGCCGTGCCCTGGGCCGGCGGTCCGCCGTCCTGGCCGTCGCCCTGGCCACCCTCGCCGCCGGGGTCCTGACCTGGAGCCTCACCCGAGACACCCCGGGCGGCGGCAGGAACGGCGGCGCGGGCGGCGCCGCCGGCACGGGAGGCGGCGCGGGATCGCCCGCCACCCGGGTCGTCATCGGTGTCGACGCACCGCTCACCGGCGACCTGACCTTCCTCGGCGCCGGTATCAAGAACTCCGCCGACCTGGCGGTCAGGACCGCCAACCGGACGCGTCACGTGCCCGGCGTCACGTTCGAGATCAAGGCCCTCGACGACGCGGCACAGCCCGCCAAGGGGCAGGAGAACGCCACCCGGTTCGTCGCCGACGACAAGGTGCTGGCCGTCGTGGGGCCGCTCAATTCGGCCGTCGCCTCGTCCATGCTCGGCCCCCTCGGCGAGGCCGGTCTCGTCAACGTCTCGCCCGCGAACACCAACCCCGCCCTGACGCACGGTCCCGGCTGGGCCGCCGGCACGAGGACCCGCCAGTACGAGACGTACTTCCGCACCGTCGGCACGGACGTGGACCAGGGGCCGTACGCCGCCCGGTACCTGTACCAGGACGCCCGGAAGACCAAGGTGTTCGTGATCGACGACCGCTCCGACCACGGCGCCGGTCTGGCCACCGGGTTCACGAGCGAGTTCCGCGCGCTTGGCGGGACCGTCGTCGGCACCGAGCACGTCGGCAGCGGCGGCGGCGACTTCACCGCCCTCGCCGTGAAGATCAGGGCCTCGGGCGCCCAGGCCGTGTACTTCGGCGGCTACTACACCACCGCGGCACCGCTCTCCCAGCGGCTCAAGGAGGCCGGCGCGGGCATCCCGCTGATGGGCGGCGACGGCATCTTCGACCCGCAGTACGTCCGGAGCAACACCCGGGCGGAGGGCGACCTGGCCACCTCCATCGGCGCTCCCGCCGAGGAGCTGGCGCGCGGGCCGGCGTTCCTCGCCCAGTACCGCGAGGCGGGGTACCAGGAGGGCGCGGGCACGTACGGCGCCTACGCGTACGACGCCACCTGGGCCGTCATCGAGGCGGTGAAGGCCGTGGCGGCGGCGAACGGGGGCACCCTCCCGCCCAACGCCCGGTCCAGGATGCCCGGAGCCGTCGCGGGTGTGTCGTTCGACGGCTTCACGGGGCCCGTCGCCTTCGACGCGTACGGCGACACCGTCAACCGCCGGTTCACCGTGCACACGGTGAAGGACGGCACCTGGAAGACCCTGAAGAGCGGCCCCCACACACCCTGACGGCCACCGGCGGGCGGCCGCCCCGCTCAGCCGCCGGGGCCCTGCGGATGGGCGAGCGCGACGTACGCCCAGCGTGCCGCGCCCACCGCCAGGAAGAGCAGGGACGGCGCCAGCCACCAGGGGCTGAGGGTGCGCCGCCGCACGGGGACCAGGGCGAGCAGGAAGGTACCGGCGCCGAGCACGACCAGCAGCGCCGACGCGAACTCGACGCCCGTCAGCGTCTGCTCGTCCCACTCCCCCTGCGGCCGGGCGGCGAGCGCTCCGTAGGAGACGTAGCAGCCGAGCAGGTTCGCGAGTCCGAGGAGCACTCCCCATGGCCCTCGCAGCAGGCCGGTCACTTCAGGGCGCTCCTCGCGTCGTCCGGGTTCTCGTCGAAGCCACGGCCGTCGGCCGGCGCTTCCCCTGGCATCCTGCCAGTGTGCTCCGGTGCTCGATCGGGTGGGCGTGGGTGATGGGCCGCGGTCGGGCCGGGGTCACCACCAGTAGGCGGGGTACCTCGGGGCCCGGGGGCGGAGGCGGGAGGCGGCGTACTCGGCGAGGATCAGGAGCGTCGCGGCGCCGGTCAGCAGCGGGACGAACCGGCCGGCCTCAGGGGTCTGGAGGACGATGACGACGGTGGTGGCGCAGGCCGGGGAGTGCGGGGCGCGGGCGACCATCAGCAGGGCGAGGGTGACCCCCGCGGCGATCGCCGCCGCCCACGGGCTGCTGCCCGCGAGGGCGAGCGCCGTGTAGCCGACGGCGGCGCCGATGAGGTGGCCCGCGAGGACCGAGCGGGGCTGGGCGAGGGGCAGCGTGGGAGCGCTGTGCACCAGGGCGGCGCTGGCGGCCAGCGGGGGTATCAGTACCGGCTCGTGGATGACCGCGCCGATCGCGGCGAGGACGAGGAGGCCGGTGGTGGCGGCGGTGAAGCTGTAGAGCGCCCCGGTGAGGGCCGGCCGGGCGGGGGCGCCGCCCGTCACGATCCGGTTCCGCAGGGGGGTACGGGCGGGGGCGGGCCGGGGGGTCTCGGTGGGCAGCGTGGGGTCGGCACTCAGCACGAAGGTCTCCGGGGCGGGCGGCACACGGCCGGTCGGGGGCAGGTCTGGAGCGGTCGGTGCTGTGCGGAGCATGCCCTGTGGTCGACAGTGCGCTGACCTTGCGCCGTCCCGGTCGGTCGGGCGCAGTCCGCCGACGATTTTACCGAGGGGCCCGGCGCCCTTCCGTGGGGGGCGCCGGGCAGGCGCCGGGCAGGCGCTCACGGCCGGGGGTTGCGGCCGTCCTCACGGTCCGGCCGGCCGGCGGTGGCGTGCAGCAGGTCCCGCAGTTCGAGTGCGGCGGGCAGTGGGGCGGTGGGCAGTGCCACGTGGACGGTGCGGCGCAGGGCCGGGTCGGTGAGGCGGCGCAGGACGAGTTCGCCGGGGACGGCCCAGGTGGCGAGCGAGGGGACGAGCGCCACGCCCAGGCCGGCGGCCACGTAGCCGAACTTGCCGGTCCACTCCGCGATGCGGATGATCTTCCTGGGGGTGAAGCCCGCCCGGGCGAAGGCGTCGGCGAGGAGGGTGGGGCGGTCCCCGTACGCGCTCTGGACCCAGGCCTCGTCGCGCAGTTCCCGCAGGTCGACGGGGCCGGGTCCGGCCAGGCGGTGCTCACGCGGGAGTGCGACGAGCAGTTCGTCCTCGCACAGCGCGCCGGTCGTGACGCCCTCTGCCGAGGGCAGTCCGGACGGGTAGTCGCTGACCACGGCGAGGTCGAGCGCCCTGTCGGCGAGGCGTGCCATCAGCGTGTCGGTGGGGCCTTCGACCGCGACGACCTCGATGTCCGGCCGGGCCTCCGCGAGCGCCCGCAGGGCGGTGGGCACCAGCGAGACGTTGGCGGTGGCGAACGCGCCCAGGTGCAGCAGTCCTCCGTGCCCGGCGTGGAGCGCGGCCAGTTCCCGCCGGGCCCGCGCCATCCGGTCGAACACCTCCAGGGCGTGCCGGTGCAGCGTGCGGCCGGCGGGGCTGAGCCGTACGCCCCGGGGGAGCCGGTCGAACAGCGGTCCCCCGGCCTGCTGTTCCAGTGCGGCGATCCGGCGGGACACCGCGGACTGGGTGTAGTTGAGCCGTACCGCCGCCTTCGTGAACGAGCCGCTCTCGGCCACCGCCACGAGCACCCGCAGCGCGTCGACGTCGAACATGGACCTCCCCCGCCGGACGCTTCTCCGGCCCTCGTCGTCCTCCCTCGACCCATGCCTGGTGCGCATGGCTCCCATGCGAACCCGTCGCTGGTGGCATACCGGCCGCCGCCCTACCGTCGTTGACGCGGCGGCGCTCCGCAAGAGCCGCGCTCCGCCGCTTCGGCGCCCCACGGGGCGCGTACCGGAGGGGAGTCGTGTGGTGGTGGGTCGCGGGGACGGGACGGGGCGGGACCGGTGACCCGGCCGGGCGTACTGGCGCTGCCGGCGATGCTGGCCGATCTGGAGGAGCTCGTGACCTGCGAGTCCTTCTCGGCCGATCACGCGGCGGTGGCGCGCAGTGCCGGGGTGGTCGGGGCGCTGGGGACGAGGTTGCTGGGAGCCGCGCCGGAGACGATCGTGATCGGCGGTGCGACCCATCTGCGGTGGGTCCTCGGCACCCCGCGGGTGCTGCTGCTGGGGCACCACGACACGGTGTGGCCGGTGGGTTCGCTGCGGCGGCTCCCCTGGTCGTCGGACGGCGGGATCGCTCGCGGTCCCGGGGTCCTGGACATGAAGGCGGGCCTGGTGCAGCTCTTCCACGCACTGGCCTCGCTGCCGTCCCCGGACGGGGTGTGCGTCCTGGTCAACGGGGACGAGGAGGTCGGGTCCCCGACGTCCCGGCAGCTGATCGAGGACGCCGCGCGCGGCTGTGCGGCGGCCTTCGTCATGGAGGCGTCCGCGGACGCGTCGGGTGCCCTGAAGACCGCCCGCAAGGGCACGTCCCGGTACGAGGTCGTGGTGCGCGGCCGGGCGGCGCACGCGGGTCAGGACCCCCACCGGGGCGTCAACGCGGCGGTCGAGGCGGCTCATCAGGTGCTGGCCGTCGCGGCCTTGGGGGCGTCGCCGGGTACGGCCGGCGACGGCGGGCCCGCCCTCGGCTCCACGACCGTCACGCCCACCCTGCTGACGGCGGGCACCACCCGCAACACGGTCCCCGCGCTGGCGCGGGTGTCGGTGGACGTGCGCGCGCCGACCGCGGCGGCGCAGGACCGGGTCGACGCCCTGATGCGGGGGCTCACCGCCCGGACGCCCGGGGCGCGGCTGGAGGTACTGGGCGGCAGGCAACGGCCGCCCATGGAAGCGGAGTCGTCGGCGGGCCTGTTCGCGCTGGCCTGCCGGCTCGCCGCCGAACTGGGCCAGGAGCCGTTGCGCGGGGTCGCCGTCGGCGGCGCGTCGGACGGCAACCTGACCGCCGCGGTGGGTTGTCCGACGCTGGACGGCCTGGGGGGCGTGGGCGCCGGGGCTCACGCGGACGGCGAGTACGTCGACGTGGCGCGGATGGTTCCCCGGGCCCGTCTCCTCGCCCGGCTCATCGATGACACGACCGACTGAGACGTCCCCCGAGGCGAGGGGCGTCCCCCAGGAAACCGAGGCCCGGTATGAGTGTTCCGGCACCCCCGTCCCCCGAAGCCGCCCGACTGGCCGCCCGCACGGCCCTCGGCCGGCTCGAGCACACCTTCCCGCCCCGCAGGGAGGTCGCCGTGCGGGAGGACCACCGGGGGCTGTTCGTCGCCGCTTCCGTGACGGCCGTCGCGTGCCTCGCCGCCGGGGGCGTCGTGCTGTGGCTCCTGGTCGCATGGGCGCTCGCGCTGTACCCCCTCTTCATCGCCGTGATGGCCGCCGGAGCCCTGCTCAACAGCCCCAACGCCCGGAAGAAGCTGGGTGGCCGGCGCCTGCACCTCTTCGAGGAGGGCCTGCTCGTGGACATGGGCCCCGGCCGGATGTTCGCGGTCCGCTGGGACGAGGCGGTCCACTACCAGGAGACGATCCAGGAGGTGATCGCCTACAAGGGGACGCAGACCCCGCTCAGGAGCGCGCACACCTCCACCCTGGTCGCCCCCGACGGCGCGAGGACACGGATCACCGACTTCTTCGCGGACCACGGGACGTGGGCGCCCCTGATCTCCGAGGCCATCGCCCGTAACCAGGGCGGGCGGGCGTGGGCGGCCGTACGGGCGGGGCGGAGGATCGGCCACGGCCCGTTCACGCTGGAAGCCGCCGGTATATCCACCCGGCGCAGAGGAGTGCTGCCCTGGTCGGCCGTCGAGACGATCGGCGTCCGCGCCGGGTTCGTGGTCGTCCGGGAGCACGGGCGGCGCAAGCCCTGGGCGCACGCGCGGGTCAGGGCGGTGCCGAACCTCCTCGTCTTCCTGACCGTCGCCGCGTGCCTCCACCGTGGGTGACGCCCGCTCCGTCGTGGGGCGGGCCGGCCGGGGACCGGGCGGGTCCGGCGGGCGGGACGGCTGGGGCCGGCGGGTGGGGCCGACGGGTGGGACGGCCCGGGGGCGGGGGACTCGTCCGGAGCACCGCCGGCCCGCGCCCGTCCGCCCGGCCCAGGAGGACGTGCGCGGGCGGCGGACCCCGGTGATGCTGGACCCACGACCGCCGGGACGGGCGTTCGAGGGGCGACGCGCGGCAGGTGCGGGTCGCCGGGCAGGACCCAGGGTCCGCACGGGTCCGCACGGATCCGTGCGCAGCCGGACGGAGGCGACACCCGCATGGCCACCCACCACTGGCTGTTCGGCGACCAGCTCGGGCCGCACTTCCTGTCGCCCGGCTCCGAGGGCCCGGCCGGGGACGCGCCGCTGGTGATGGTCGAGGCGCTGTCCGTGTTCCGCCGCCGGCGCTTCCACCGCGCGAAGGCACACCTGATCCTGTCCGCGATGCGCCACCGGGCCGCCGAGCTCGGCGACCGGGTGCGCTACGTCCGCGCCGACACCTACCGGGAGGGGCTCCGCGAGGCGACCGGTGGCGGGCCGGTGACGGTGCACCACCCGACCTCCCACGCGGCGCTGCGGTTCGTCCGGTCCCTGGACGGGGTCCGCGTGCTGCCCGCCCGCGGTTTCCTCGTCGCGCACGACGACTTCCGCGCCTGGGCCGACGGCCACGGCGGCCGGCGCCTGCTCCAGGAGGACTTCTACCGGTGGGTCCGGCGGGACCACCAGCTGCTGATGGACGGTGACGCCCCGGCGGGCGGACGGTGGAACCACGACCACGACAACCGCCTGCCGCCGCCGAAGGGCGCCCGTACGCTCGCGGCCCCACGGCCCTTCCGTCCCCGTGAGGACGACATCGACGAGGGCGTACGGCACGACCTCGACCGCTGGGAGCGCGACGGCACCGTGCGCCTCGTCGGCCGGGACGGGCCGCGCCGCTTCCCGGCCACCCGGCGCGAGGCGCTGGCGGCGTTGCGGCGGTTCGTGGAGCACCGGCTCGCCGGGTTCGGGGCGCACGAGGACGCGATGCTCGCGGACGACCCGGTGATGAGCCACAGCCTGCTGTCCTCGTCGCTCAACCTCGGCCTGCTGCACCCCGCCGAGTGCGTGGAGCGCGCGGAGGACGCCTGGCGGGCGGGGCGGGCGCCCGTCAACAGCGTGGAGGGGTTCGTCCGGCAGGTCGCCGGGTGGCGCGAGTACGTCTGGCAGTTGTACTGGTACTTCGGTGACGACTACCGCCGGGGCAACGCCCTGGGGCACCGGGCGCCCCTGCCCGGCTGGTTCCTGGAGCTGGACGCCGACGCGGTCACGGCGCGGTGCCTGGCGACGGCGCTGGCCGACGTGCGCGACCGGGGCTGGACGCACCACATCCCCCGGCTGATGCTGCTCGGGGGGTACGCCCTGCAGCGCGGCTGGGACCCCCGGGCGGTGATGGACTGGTTCCACCGCTGCTTCGTGGACGGGTACGACTGGGTGATGGTGCCGAACGTCATCGGCATGTCGCAGTACGCCGACGGCGGCCGGATGACGACGAAGCCGTACACCTCGGGCGGCGCCTACATCCACCGCATGAGCGACTTCTGCGGCGGCTGCGCCTACCGGCCCACCGAACGCGTGGGCGAGCTGGCCTGCCCGTACACGGCGGGCTACTGGGCCTTCCTGCACCGCCACCGCGCCCGGCTGGAGGGGAACCACCGGATGACGCAGGCGGTGCGCGGCCTGGACCGGTTGAAGGACCTCGACGAACTGCTGCTCCAGGAGGGCCACCGGGGCGACGCCCCGCCGTGACCCGGCCCCCGAGCCGTCCGGGGAGCCGTCCCGGGCGGGGACATGCGCACCGCGGCGCACCGCCCTCGACCGCGCCGGGGAAGTCCCCCCGGGCCGCCGCGCGCCTCCCGCCGGCCCCGGTCGGCGCGGCCGTACCGCCGGCCGGGTCCGGCGCCGTGGTGGGCAGGGTCGTCCTGGTGCCGTGGGCGGAGGGGGCAGACCGGGCCGGACGGCCGGCGCGCCCTACTGTGACGTACGTCTCGGGAACCCCGCCCCGTGGACCGACAGCTGACAGAGGTGACCACAACCATGCGCGCGCGTATCCGGGCGGGTGATCCGCAGGCCTTCGCGGAACTCTTCGACCAGTACGCGAAGACCGTCTACAACCACGCCTACCGGTTGACCGCCGACTGGTCGGCCGCCGAGGACATCGTCTCCGCGACCTTCATGGAGGCCTGGCGCGGCCGTCTGCGCCTCGAGGCGGACGGCGGGAGCGTACGCCCGTGGCTGCTGGGCATCGCCACCAATCTCGTACGCGCCCAGTCGCGCGGCAACCGGCGCTACAAGGCGGCGGCCGCCGCGGCCGCCCGCGCCCTCGACGCCAGGTCGGGGGCGACCGTGGCCGACCACGCCGACGAGGTGGCCGGGCGCCTGGACGACCGCGACCGCCTCGCCGCCACCGTGTGCGCCCTGGCCGGACTGCGCCGAAGCGAGCGGGAAGTGCTGAGTCTGTGCCTGTGGCAGGGCCTGGACTACGCCGCCGCGGCGCGGGCCCTGGACATCCCGGTGGGCACGGTGCGCTCCCGGCTCTCCCGGGCACGCAAGAAGCTGCGGCGATCCGCCGACGAACAACTCCTGGGCTCCTTCCGGGAACCCGGGCCGCTGAACCGGCAGACAAGAGGGGACCGCACGATCGCGGCCCGGCCCGCACAGGAAGGAACCCGGTGACCATGCGTCAGTTCCGTTCGCGTCATGCCCGCCACACGCCTGACGAGTGGCCCGAGGGCGAGCCCCTGCTCTCCCTCGCGGAAGCCGACCTCCCCGCGGGCCGCCATGCCTTTCACAAGGAGGAACTCATGGCCTTCATCGAACAGGACACCCGGGACACCGCGCCCGCCGCGCCCGTCCCCCCGGCCGCGGCGCCGGTACGCGGCAGGTTCGCGCGCAGGGCGGTCCTCCTGCCCGTCGCCGCGTGCTCGCTGGCCCTGGCGGCCGCGGCCGTCCTCACCCTCGGCGGGAGCGGCGGCGGGGAAGCGGACACCGGGCCGGCGCTCACCGCTCCGCTCGGCACGGGCACCAGCGAGGGCGTGCCGCAGCTCCTGCAGCGCATCTCCCTCGCCTCGGCCAAGGCCCCGCGGATCACGGTCCGCCCGGGCCAGTACGTGTACATCGAGAGCAAGGTCGGCACCACCTACGAGAAGACCGTCGGCGACAAGACCACGCTGGCCAGCCACGGGATCCACCGGCGCCAGGTGTGGAACTCCACCGACGGCTCCCAGGGCTGGCTGATCGACCCCGCCGTCTCCCCGCCCGGCGGCGAGAAGCTCGACCGGATCAACGAGAAGGGCGAGCGGCAACCGGCGTACCTCAACGCGCCCACCTACGACTACCTCGCCACCCTGCCGACCGACCCCGACGCCCTCCTGGCGAAGATCTACAAGGAGACCGAAGGCATGGGCAACAGCCCCGACCAGCAGGCCTTCACGACCATCGGTGACCTGCTGAGGGAGTCACTGCCGCCCGCCGCGCTGAACACCGCGCTGTACAAGGCGGCGGCGAAGATCCCGGGCGTCGTGCAGGTGAAGGACGCCGTCGACGCCGTCGGCCGCCACGGCGTCGCCGTCGCGCGCCTGGACGAGACCTCGGGGGCCCGCACCGAGTGGATCTTCGACGCGAAGACCTACGTGTACCTCGGCGAGCGCACCATCCAGGTGCGTCCCGACGGCGGCGAGTCCGGTCTCCTCCAGCCCGGGACCGTCATCCACACCGAGGCCGTCACCCTCCGGCAGGCCGTCGACGAACTGAAGGAGCTCCCCTCGTCCGGCGCCTGAGGCAAGCCCCCGGGGGTGGTGCGGCCCCCGGGGCAGGGCGGGCCGCCCGCGTCGCCGGCGGGCGCGGGAGGGGGAGTGCCACGGCGCGGGTGCCGCACCGGCCGGGTCAAGGCGGGTTCCGGCGCGGGCGGCGGCTTAGGATCCCGGGCGTGACAGATGATCAGGATCAGGCACGCGGGGAGTCGTACGCCCGGCTGGTGGAGCTGAAGCTGGCGTCGGTGGCCGCACAGGCGCACGCGACGGCGGAGGGGTACAGCGAGGAGGCGTGGTCGCCGTGGCGGCAGGCGGCCGAGGAGTACGAGGCGGCGCTGGCCGAGCACGCGGGTGCGTTCGGTCTGGACCGGGACGAGGTGGACCGCGCGGTGACGGCCGAGGTGCTGCACCCCCGGCCGAACGAGTAGGGCCCCGGGCCGTCCGGGGCCCGTGCCGTGACCGGCGGGCGGATGCCGCCGCCCGTTCGGGGCCGGGGCGCGCCACGGGGCACCGCCTCGTACCTTCACCGTCATTCATTGCAACGCCGCATTGCGTTCGGCTTCAGCACCATTGCATCAATTAACCGGCTTTGACGTGCAGTTATGACTGGGTGGTCATTGACGGAGCAGTGAACGCAACGTAGCTTTCGGGGCACGTCGAACACGTGCCACCGCGAGATGAGGACCGGTCATGAGCGAGCCCCCGCACACCGTCACGGCCCTGCCGGCCCAGCGCCGTCCCGGCTGTCCCTTCGACCCGCCGGCGGAGCTGACGGAGGCTCGCCGCCACGCCCCCATCAGCCGCTATACGCACCCCGGGGGAAAGCCCGGCTGGCTGATCACCGGGTACGACCTGGTGCGTTCGGTCCTGGCCGACCCGCGCTTCAGCTCACGCAAGGATCTGCTGAACGTGGTCGACTTCGCCCTTCCGCCGGCGCCACCCGGCGAGTTCCTCCTGATGGACGAACCCCAGCACGAGCGCTACCGCAAACCCTTGGTGAGCAGGTTCACCGCACGGCGGATGCGGCTGCTCACCGAGCGCATCGAGCAGATCACCACCGCATGCCTCGACGCCATGGAGCAGGCCGGACCGCCGGCGGACCTGGTGACCGCGTTCGCCAAGCCGATCCCCACCATCGTCATCTGCGAACTGCTGGGGGTGCCGTACGAGGACCGGGACTCCTTCCAGGAGCAGATCGACGCGTTCATGAACGGGGAGACGGGCGACGAGGACCTGCTGGCGGCCTACACCGCGGTGCAGGACTATCTCGCACGGCTGGTGGCCGCCAAGCGCGCCGACCCCACCGACGACGTGCTCAGCGAGCTGACCGACGGCGACCTGACCGACGAGGAGCTTCAGGGCATCAGCCTGATCCTGCTGGCGGCCGGGTTCGACACCACCGCGAACATGCTGTCCCTCGGCACCTTCGCGCTGCTGGAGCACCCGGACCAGCTCGCCGCGCTGCGCGCCGATCCCGCTCTGGTCGACGGGGCGGTGGAGGAGCTGCTGCGCCACCTCAGCGTCGCCAAGTCGTTCATGCGGACCGCGCTGGTGGACGTCGAGGTGGGCGGGCAGCTCGTCGAGGCGGGCACGACGGTCGTCCTGTCGTACAACACCGCGAACCGCGACCCCGAGCGCTTCACCGACCCGCAGGCATTGGACGTCCGGCGGCGGGAGGGCGGACACCTGGCCTTCGGCCACGGCATCCACCTGTGCCTGGGCCAGCAGCTGGCCCGTGTCGAGATGCGGGTCGCGCTCTCCGCGCTGATCCGCCGCTTCCCCACACTGCGCCTGGCCGTACCCGCCGAGGAGGTCGCCGTGCGCCCCGAGACCGCGGACATCCACGGGGTGAAGAGCCTCCCGGTCACCTGGGACGTGTGACCGGCGGCGGGCGGACCGTCAGGCGCCGGAGGGGCGGCCGGCTTGCGGAGCAGCGCCCCGGAAGGCGGCCGCGAGGGCGGCGCCGATCGCCCTGGCCCCTTGGCGTCGGGGTGCAGGGGCATGGCGGCGCGGGTGCGCAGCCACCCCTCGATGCCATGACAGAGAAATGCATAATTCGTCCCGGTTCCAGCACATGGGCCGAGCGATTCCGGGGGCGCCCGCTCAGGTCGGCGGGGTGCGCCCCGGCCCCGTGGGACACGCCGGGAGTGTTCATGGCCGGCCCGGGCATCCGGAGCCCGTGGAGACCCTCGACGAAACACGCCGTCGCCCGTCCGGTACCCGCCGTGCCGGACCCGGGTGGCCGTTCACGATCCTCGCGGTCCTCGTGTGCCTGGTGCTGCTCCTGGTGCTGGCGGGGCGCTTCAGCCTGGTACCCGGCCTGAACGATCTCTTCGGCGAGGAGACGAAGGACCGTTCGGGGCCCGCGCTGCTCGAATCGATCCAGGACATGAGCCGCCACGAGGGCGCGGTGGGCACCTTCCAGATCGTCGTCGACCTGGAGAAGGACGCCAAGTACCTCCCCGACGCCGTGCGCGGCACCCGAACGCTGTACGTCGCCGCCGGCACGGTGGGGGCCTACGTCGACCTGGGCCGCACCGGCCCCGAGAGCGTGGTGGTGGACGAGGAGCGCACCTCCGTGACGCTGCGCCTGCCCCGTGCCGCGCTGGGCGCGCCCGCCCTGGACCCGGACCGGTCGTACGCGGTGTCGAAGCAGCGCGGCCTGCTGGACCGTCTCGGCGACCTGTTCTCCGACAACCCGGCCGACGAGCGGGCCGTGCACCGCCTGGCCTCCCAGCGCATCGCCGAGGCGGCCGAGGAGAGCGGGCTGGTCGCGCGGGCGGAGAAGAACACGACGAGCATGCTGGAGGGCCTGCTGCGCTCGCTGGGTTTCCGGACGGTGCGGGTCGTCTACGCCTGATGCCGGCGCCTGCCCTCCCCCACCGCGACCCTCAGGTGGGGGGCGGGCCCCGCCGTCTCCCGGGGGGATGGGGACGACGGGGCCCTGTTTGGCTCGGTGCGGGCCGGGAGGGGGGTGGCCGACCGAGCGCGTCGAGACTCTGCTGCCCGGCTTCCGGCGGGCTACACCCGCGTTTTCCGACCGATTCGGCCGGCTCGCCCCGCCCCGGGCGTTTACCGGCGCCGACGGGGGCAAGGAGCCCGGCGACAGGTCGCGGCAGGGCAGTTCGAGGAGCGATGGTGATTTCCCAGGAGCAGCTCGGAACGCTGGCCGGCCGGCCCGTGTACGGCGCGGACGGCGTCAAGATCGGGGACGTGGTCCGGGTACTGGTGGACGACACCACCGGCCGGGCCGAGTGGGCCTGCGTGCGCGGTGGCACGTCGGGGCCGGGCGAGGTCTTCGTCCCCTTGCGGGAGGCCGTCCCCGGCACCGACCGGATCCGGGTGCCGTTCACCGTGGCGGCCGTGGAGGCGGCGGCAGCGGTGGACGTCCGCCACCGGGACGTCCTGTCGGTGGCGGACGAGGACCGGCTCTCCGCGTGCTTCGGACTCACGGACGTACGTGAGCGGGTGAACGCCGAGGAGGGCACCGGGTGGTCCCGGATGGACCGGGCGGCCGGCATCCGGGCCGGCACCGGCGGGCACGAGGAGTCGCGGTCCCGGCTGCGGCCCCTGGAGCACGGCGGCGCCTGAGGCGGGCCATGACCGGCGTACGCGGTGCCGGGGCCCGGCCGGGCCCCGGCCCCGCGTGCGTCCGCGCGCCGCGTACGACCGCGACGCGCAGGCGTCCGTACCCCGGGGCGCGTACCGGTCGGCCCGCGGGCCCCGGGGCCGGACCGTCAGGGCGACTGGAGGGCGAGCCGTACCGCGAAGCCGATCAGGAGGACGCCGGTGACCTGCTCGATGCGCGCCCGCACCCGGGGCCTGCGCAGCACCCTTCCCAGCCGGTCGACCGTGACCACGTACAGGCTGAACCACATCAGGTACAGCGCCGCGAACACCAGGGACAGCGCCATCGCCCGTGGCAGGACGTTCCCCGTGGGCGGCAGGAACTGCGGCAGGAACGTCACGAAGAAGAGCGCGACCTTCGGGTTGAGGGCGTTGGAGAGGAAGCCGTGGCGCACGTACCGGCCGACGGCCGGGTCCCGCTCCGGCGTCTCGTCCCCGGGCGCCTCCCGCAGCGTCCGGCGGGCGGCGCGGAGTGTCGCCACGCCCATCCAGACGAGGTACACCGCCCCGACGACCTTCAGCACGGTGAACGCGGTCGCCGAGGCGAGCAGCACGGCCGAGATGCCGAGCACGGCCGCACCCACGTGCACGACCAGGCCGAGGACGCCGCCCACCATCGTCAGCAGGCCGGCCCTGCGCCCCGCCGCGAGCGCGCTGCGGGTGATCAGGGCCTGGTCCGGCCCCGGGATCATGATCAGCACGAGCGAGGCGGCCGCGAAGGTCAGCACGGGACGTTCCTCTCCCCCGTGGCCACCGCACCGAGCACGCCGGCCAGCACCCGCAGGACGGGGGCGGGCCGGTCGCGCAGGTAGAAGTGGCCGCCGGGGAAGCGCCGTACCGTCACGTGGGCGTCCGTCACCTCCCGCCAGGCGTCGAGCTGTTCGGCGGTCACCCGGTCGTCCGTGCCGCCCAGCACGGTCACCGGGACGGACAGGGGCTCCTGCGGGCGGTGTACGTACGTCTCCAGCACCTCGTAGTCGGCCCGCAGGGCGCGCGCGGCGAGCGTGACCAGCTCGTCGCAGGCCATCAGCTCCTCCGGGATGCCGCCGTGCAGCCCGGCGACGGTCTCCATCAGCTCCCGGTCGCCCAGCTGGTGCAGCCGTGACGGGGTCCTGGGCAGGTGCGGGGCCGGGTAGCCGGAGACGACGAGGTGCGCGGGCCCGGGCCGTCCGGCCGCCCGCAGTGCCCTGGTGATCTCGAAGGCGAGGAGCGAGCCGAAGCTGTGCCCGAAGAACACGAAGGGCTCACGGCCGGGCGGCGGGGCGGCGTCGAGGAACGCCCCGACGAGCGCGTCCATCGACGTGAGGACCGGTTCGTCCACGCGCGAGCCGCGTCCCGGCAGCTGCACCACGCGGGTCTCGGCGTTGCGCACGTCGCGTGCCCAGCGCAGGTACTCGGCGGCCGAGCCGCCCCCGTGCGGGAAGCAGTAGAGCAGGGGGGCGGCCGGCCGGGGTGCCCCGCCGAGGATCCAGCGGGGCGGCATGGCGTCGTTCACGTCGGGCTCACACTCCCGCGGGCAGCGGAGCCGCCAGGTGCCGGCCGAGGGCGTCCGCGGTGAAGTGGTCGAGGACGTCCCGGGGGCGTACCGGGACGCCGAACTCCGCGGCGAGCCCGGCGCACAGCACGAGGGTGGTGGCCGAGTCGACGCCCAGTTCGTCGAGGGGCGTGGCGGGGTCGACGTCGGTGGCGGGGACGTCGAGGATCTCGGCGAGGAAGGCCACGACCCACGCGGTGACGGCGCCGGCCGCCGGGCGGCCGGGCGGCTCCCGGTCGGCCCGGGCCGCGGGGGCGGGGCCGGTCTGCTGCGTCTGGTTCATCACTTCTCCCCGGGCATGGGCTCGGACGGTCCGAGGAGCTGCTCGAGGTGGCCGTCGAGCGCCTCGACCGTCGTGTACTGGAGGACCGTGCCGACCGGCACGGTGACGTCGAACGCGGACTGGAGGTGGGCGACGAGCCGCGCGGCGAGCAGCGAGTCGCCGCCCGCGTCGAGGAAGTCGTCGTCCAGGTTCACCTGGTTCAGCCCGAGCACCTCGCGCCAGATCTCGGCGAGCTTGCGCTGCCGGTCGGTGCGCGGCGGTTTCGCGGGCCTGCCGCGGGAGGCGCCGCGCGCGCCGGCCTTGGCGAGTGCGGCGCGGTCCACCTTGCCGGTGGGGCTCAGCGGCAGTTCGTCCAGGGCGAGGATCTGCGCCGGCACCATGTGCCGGGGCAGGCGCTCGGCGGCGAAGTCCCGCAGCGCCTCGGGCGCGAACCTGCGGCGGGTGTCCGGTGCCTGCGCGACGATGACGTCGAAGCCGACGGAGCCCGGGCCGCCGCGGGTGGTGAGGACCTCGGCACGGTCGAAGCCGGCCGCGGTGAGTTCGGCGTGCCACTGTTCGCGGGACAGCAGGCAGTGGTCCCGGCGCAGTTCGGTGTCCTCGAAGTTGTCGAAGCCCTGCTGGAGTCCCATGACGAGGTCGAACCACGGGTGGAAGGTGGTCTGTTCGACCATGAGCAGGATGCCGCCGGGTGCGGTCATGGACCGCAGGTTCTTCAGGGTGGGCCGGATCCGCCGCATGTCGTGGAGCACGCTGGCCGCGACGAGGAGGTCCGCGCTCTGGTCGCCGAATCCCTGGACGGTGGGCGGCAGGTCGAGGTCGAACACCTCGTACCGCAGGGCCGGGTGGTCCGCGAACACGCCGCGGGCGCGGTCCGTGAAGTAGCGCGAGATGTCCGTGAAGAGGTACTCGGTGCGGTCGGCCGGCAGGAGCGGCAGGAGGTGCCGGGTGAGCGAGCCGTACCCGGAGCCCACCTCCATGGCCTTCAGCGGACGGTCCGCCGGCCACCGTTCGGCGAGCGCTCCGACGGCTGCGGCCGCGGCCGCGTAGGTGGGGCCGAAGAGCCGGTCGTAGACGCCGGGGGTGCGGTCGGAGGCGTACAGCTCCGCCGAGTGGACGCTCTGGGTGAGGACGTCGGCCAGCCCGTCGGCGAGCGTGAGCATCCAGTCGGTGACGTCCTCCTCGATGCCCAGGACCTCGCCGAGGGTGACGCGCGCCCGCTGCTTCAGCCCGGGCGGCAGGGCGGCGGGCAGCTCCCGGGCCACGGTCGGTCCGCCGGGGCCGGGGCGCAGGTGGCCGGTCGCCTCCAGGGCGGTGACGGCCCGGGCCAGCCAGCGTTCGTACCGCGGGGCGACCCCCGCGCCGCGCAGTGCGGCGGGGTCGAAGGCCGCTCCGGGGGTGTGGGGCAGGCCGAAGGAGCGGAACGCGGCCGCGGTGGCGACGGTGTGGACCTCGTTCAGCACGTCCCAGGCGGAGCGCAGCGCCTCGGGTCCGGGGCCCTCGGCGGGCCGGCCGGCGGCCGAGCGGACCGCCCGCCACCGGTCCCGGGCGGTCTCGGGCTCCGCCCGTTCGGTGACGAAGAGCGTCTCGTCCCGGGGCGAGGGCACGACGTACCCGTGCAGGCGGGCGGCGCCCGCGCCGTCGGTCGTCCTCACCACGACGGACGCGTCGACGCCCGGGTGCTGGGAGAGCGTCGTCTCGATCTCGCCGAGTTCCACCCGGTGGCCGTTGATCTTGACCTGGCCGTCCCGGCGGCCGAGGAACTCGATGGTGCCGTCGGCGGTGTACCGCCCGAAGTCACCGGTGCGGTAGAGGCGTTCGCCGGTGCGGGGGTGCCGCACGAAGCTCGCCGCGGTGCGCTCCTCGTCGCCCCAGTAGCCGCGTGCCAGGCCGGTGCCGCCGATGTAGAGCTGTCCGGCGGTCCACACCGGGCAGGGTTCCATCCGCTCGTCCAGCACGTGGAAGGTCTGGTTGCGCAGCGGGACGCCGTACGGCACGCTCCTGGCGCCCCGCGGCACCTCGTCGACACGGTGGTGGATGGACCAGATGGACGCCTCGGTCGCGCCGCCGAGGCTGACGACGTCGGCGTCCGGCCACAGGTCGTGGATGCGGCGGGGCAGGTCGACGGGGATCCAGTCGCCGCTGAGGAGCACCAGCCGGAGCCGCTCGGGGACCTCCCCGCCCGCTTCGAGGTGTTCCACCAGCATCTGCATCTGGGCGGGCACGGAGTTCCACACTGTCACACCGTGCTGGGTCATCACCTTCGCCCAGTGGGCGGGCTCCGAGCGCATGTCCGGGTCGGGCAGCACGAGCGCGGCGCCCGCGGCATGGGTGCCGAACACGTCGTACACGGAGAGGTCGAAGCCCAGGTCGGCGAGGCCGAACACCCGGTCGTCGGGCCCGACGCCGAAGCGGTCGTTGATGTCGGCCACGGTGTTCAGCACCGCGCCGTGCTCGATCATGACGCCCTTGGGGCTGCCGGTGGAGCCCGAGGTGTACAGGACGTAGGCGAGGTCGCCGGGGCGGGCGGGACCCGGGGGGCGGCGGTCGGCGCCGTCCGCGCCGGACGGGTGCGGTGCCCGGTCGGCGAGGACGCGGGCGATGCCGTCGGGCCACTCCAGGGCGGTGTCCAGGGCGCTGTCGGTGACGATGCCGGCCGCCGCTCCGTCGCGCAGGATGCGGGTCCGGCGGTGCGCGGGGAGGGCGGTGCCGACCGGGAGGTACGCGGCGCCGGCCATCATCACGCCGTACGCGGCGGCCACCTGCTCCGGGCCCTTGTCGAGGGTGATGCCGACGAGCCGGTCCCGCAGTTGCTCGCCGCGGGTGGCGTCGGCGACCCGGTGCCGTACGGCGTCGGCGCGGGCGGCGAGTTCACCGTAGGAGACCTCCCGGGTGGCGGTCAGTACGGCGGGCCGCTCGGGATGGGCGGCGGCGCGGTCCAGGAACGGCTCGTGCAGCAGTCCGGTGGGGCGCGGGCCGTCGGTGGTGTTGGCCCGCTCGCGGCCGGTGAGCTGGTGCGCGGGGAGCGCGACGGCCAGTTCCTGGTCCCACGTCGTGTCCTCGCGGGCCAGCCGGGCGACCGCTTGGCAGTAGGTGGTGAACATGTCGTCGAGGAGGCCCTCGGGGAAGAGTTCCTCGACGCAGTCCCAGGTCAGGTCGAGGGATCCGGTGAAGTCGACCACCTGGTGGTCGAGCCACACCTGCGGCGTCTGGCTGACGCGGTAGGAGATGTCGCCGAAGTACGCCATGGCGTCCGAGACGTCCGCCGCGGTGCCCAGACCGCTGGTGAACACCACGGGCATCGTGTCGAAGCCGCTCTGGAGTCCGAGCCTGCGGCGTTCGCGCAGTGTCTGGAGCGCGCTGACCTGCCGGTGCCGCAGGTCCTTCTGGAGCTGGGTCTGGGTGGCCTCGGCGCGTTCGGTGAGCGAGCGGCCCGTGGACGCGTCCATCTCCAGCAGGCAGATGGAGGTGAAGTCGCCGACCATGCGGCGCAGGTGGGGGTGGACGATGCGTTTGCCGGCCTCGTTCCGCTCCAGCAGCAGGGGCAGACGGTTGAAGAGGGTGAGGTTGAGGGTGAAGCGCCGGGTGCCGCTCCACACCGCGAGGACCTCGGAGAAGATCGCGGCGAGTACGGCGGTCGGGGTCAGGCCGCGGGCCTCGCAGCGTTCCTGCAGGCGCTTCCAGTCCGCCTCGGGCAGGTGGTACTCGCGGTGGGTGAAGCGCGGCTTGTGGACGCCGACGGGCGACTTCGCCAGCGGCAGGTCCGGTGGCGGGGCGAGGGTGGTGGCGCGGGAGGTCCAGTAGTCGAGGGCGTTGCGGTGCCGGGGGGCCTGGGAGCCGCGTTCGAGGGCCAGTGCGTAGTCGCGGAACGTCACGTCGACCGGGGGCAGCCGGAGCCCGGGGTCCTTGCACAGCGCGCTCCACTCGCTGAACAGCAGGGTGAGGCTGGCCAGGTCGACCATGAGGAGGTCCAGGCTGACGTGCAGCCGGTCGTGCTCGGGGAGGCGCGAGAGACGGATGTCGAACAACGGCCAGTCGGCGGCCGTGTAGACGTGGTGGGACATCTCCTCGCGTACGGCGGTCAGGGCCCGTTCCGCCTCGTCGGGCGGCGCCGACCGCAGGTCGGTACATCGCACCTCGAACTCCGGGACGGTGGCGAGGACGCGTTGCCCGCCGTCCTCGTCCACGATCGCGCGGAGCATGTCGTGCCGCTCGATCAGGGTCCGCCAGGCCCGTGTGAGCACCTGCGGGTCGAGCCGGCGGCCTTCGAGTTCGAAGTACGCGTGGGGCGCCACGTTGCCCAGGACGAAGTTGGAGCCCCGGCCGACCCAGTAGGCGTACTGGATCTCGGTCAGCGGGAATTTCTCGAACCGGTCGGCGTCCCGGGGTGACCGGGTCGTGCGACTGTTGTCCGTCATTGCCGTCCCTCTCAGCCGAGTTCCGCCGGGTTGCGGTGGGACTCGTGCGGCCGGATACCATTGGTTGAAACCGGGAGAGTTGAAGAAGCAAGTGGAGTTGGTCCCGCGAAAGGCGGCGGCAGCGCGACACGGCCGCCTTCGGACGGCGGCACGGCCTTTCCGGTTCGATGTCCTCCTCGCAGTCCCCCGTGAAGCCCGTCCGGACGGCAGGTCCCCAGCTCCGGATGGGCCCGCCAATTAGAACCACGCCGACTTGGCCAGTCCACCGTGAGGACCGTCATGTCGGGGCCGGGTGGCCGGAATGCGCGCCCCTCTTTGTCGGTGCGTCACCCGTTGGCCAAGCCTTTCTCGTCGGAGCGGGTTATTCCCCGATCGCGCGAGTTGGCGTGAAGACGGCGGTGAGGGCGCCGGTACGGCCCCGTACGCCGGGAGACCGCGAGGTGTCCGCCGGGCCGCGCCCCCTCCCCCGCGCGGGTTTCCGCGAACCGCTTCCGGCGGCCGTCGCCGCTCCTACACTGGTGGCCCGGTCCACGAGGGGAAGGGCCGGGACACGGCTCCGCGGCTCCGGTGGGTGACCGGCGGGGCCGTGCGCGGGGGCGTGAGCAAGGGGACCGGTATGACGTCCGAGAATTCCACCGCGGGCAGGAACTGGGCGACCACGATGATGGTGCTCGCGTTACTGGGCCTGGTGGTGGCGGCCTTCGGCCTGATCCCCCCGTACTGGAGCACCTTCTTCGCCCCCGGCGGCCGGTCCGACGGCCCCGGCACCCGGCAGGACGCCGCACCGCCCGTACCGTCGTGGACTGCGGTGCCCCGCCCGGACGACGAGGCCGCGGCGCCCGCGCCGACGGGGAACGACGCGCCCACGGCCCCGGACGCACGGCAGGACCCGCCGGCTTCCGACGGCCCTGAGGGCGGCCGGGCCGACGCACCCACGGAAGGCGGCCGGGCGGACGGCCCCGCGGAGGGCGGCCGGGCCCAGGACGAGCCCGACGCCCCGGACGACACCGGGGCCCGGGCCCCCGAGCACTCCGGACCGCTGAACGTCTCGATCGACATGGGCAGCCGCGGCAGGATCGGACCCGACACCTATCGGCGGGGCGCGACCCCGGGGGCCGACACGGAGGTCTACGACCGGACCGGCCGCATCGACACCGGTTGCTACGTCCGGTGGGAGCTCACCCGGGCCGGTACCGTCGTACGGACCCACACCAGCGAGCGCTGCCGCCCGCCGAGCATCACACTGTTCAACTTCGGCGACAGCCTGGACGAGGCGGGGAGCTACCGTCTCACGGCCGATGTCACCACCGACTGGGGGCAGCAGGGGACCGCCTCGCTGGGCTTCACCGTGGTGGCCGGCGACTGAGCCCGCCGGCGCACCGGCACCCCGCCGCCGGCCCGAGGCCCCGGCCCCGGCCCCGGCCCCGATCGAGTGACACGGTCATGATCGGCGGGTGCGGGGGGCATACGGGCGACGTGGACGACGAAATGATCGACGGGCCGGACGCGGCCCACCGGCGCCCGGACGGGGTCTCGGACAGGACGGTGGAGGCGCTCGGCTCGCTGTCGAAGGCCCTGGAGACCACGGAACGGGCCCGCGGCCACCTCTACGGCTTCCACCAGCTCACCGGCACCGCCGACCTGGAGCTGGACAACGCCGTCCGGCTGCTGCGCGAGGCCGGCCACGACGAGGCGGCCGACCTGGTGGAACGCGAGATCCTGGGCCGCAACGTGATCCCGGGACACTGGACGTTCCAGATCGTCGAGGCCTACAACCGCACCTACTACCGGCCGTTCGCCGACATCGAGCAGGAGCTGGTACGCAGGCTCGCGGGCGGGCGCGACCACCTGTACGAGGCGGAGATGAAGGAAGCCCGCCGCACGCGCCGGCACCCCGACCACACCGCCCGGCCGCCCGGCTGACCGGTCGACCGGCCGACTGGCTGACCGGTCGACCGGCTGACCGCTGGGTGGGTGACCGCTCAGCGGCGCGGGGTGCCGGGGCCGGGTGGCGGTGGCGGGGAGCCGGGTGCCGGTGGCGGCGCGGTGTTCGCGGCGCGCCGGTGGGGCGGGGGCGGGGGGGATCAGTGGGTCAGGTGCCAGTCCGGGAAGGATGGCATCATGGCCGGCGTCAGGGAACGGGCACGCTGCCACATGCCGTGGGCCTGCTCGGCGGGGCGCTGCTGCTCGCCGTGCAGGGCGTTGAGGATCAGCAGGCCGCCGGTCAGGGCCGGCACCGCCCACTGCATGCAGGCGAGCTGACGCTGGGCCTTGTCGGTGTCGATCGGGTGCTTGGCCGCCTTTGCCGCGTCCTCGGGGTCGGACGACGCGGCGAGTTCGATCTTCTTGCCCAGGACCCGGCTGTACGCCGTGGCCGCGAGCGCGGCGCCGGTCAGCACGGTCTTGGCGAGCGTGGAGGCGGCGACACCCTGCTGGGTGGCGACGCGTGGCGCGTTCACCGCCAGCATGCCGCCGGAGCCGAACAGGTGGGCCGCGATGGCCGCGGCGTTGACGGGCGTCCACTTCGCCCAGCCGGAGCTGGCGATCCGCGCGGTGGTGGCCCAGGTGCCTCCCTCGTCCTGCGCCGCGCCGTTCAGTCCGACCGCTCCCATCAGGGACCCGCCGAACCAGGCGGCGAGGCCCACGTCGTGCAGGCTGCGTAGCGTCGTGTTCCGTCCGGACATGCGTTGAACTCCCTCACCGTGGGTCGACGGCGCCGGTGAAGTCGGCCGACGCCCTGCCCACCGTGACCCGCCCGCCGGGACCACGCCATCGCGGATGGTGCGAACGGAGCAGAGGGGGGTGCCACGGCGGCCGGGCCGGGCGGCGGGCCGCGCTGCACGACGGCTGACCCCGTGCGGCGGGCGGTGCCCGTCCGGTACGGCCGCGCGGGCGCCGCCCGGTCGCACCGGACGACACCCGTACCGCGCCCCACCCGTACCCCCGTACCGCGCGGGGCCGGTCCGCTCCCCGGCGCCGAGCCGTGCCCCTCGGCGGACCGCGCTCGCGCTGCGGGCCGTCAGAGTCCCAGCGCGCCCGCCTCGGTGATGCTGGCCCAGTCGTTCTCGGGATTGGCCCAGAAGGAGATCTTGAGGTAGCGGGCGTCCAGGGAGCCGGGGGTGAAGAGCACCGCCTCGGGCGCCGTGGTCGTGCCCGAGCTGCGGCCCTCCCACGCCTTCGTGTACGACACGCCGTCCTGGGAGACGTGGATGGTGTAGTCGTTCCAGCGCAGGTCGCCCCGGTGCCATGCCACCGTCGCGCCGCACAGCCGGCGGACCGCGCCCGTGTCGAGGATCAGGGCGGCGCCGAAGCCCTGGCCGGACCAGCGGGTGGTCAGGTCACCGTCGACGGCGTTGGCCGGCGGGTTGGCTGCCTCGTACGTCGTGGCGGAAGCGGAGGCCACGGGCGCCCCGCGCGAGCAGGTCCGCTGGGGAGCGACGTCGGCGTGGGTGGCGCGCTCGTCACCGAGGCGCAGGGCGTCGTAGCGCAGTACCCGCTGGGTGACGCTCGAGGGGGCTCCGGTGTTCCAGTCCCACTTGTAGATGCCGAACTTGAAGTACGGGGAGCGGGGTCCCCCACCGTGTGTCGCGCCCGTGCGGTGGACGACGCGCTCACCGTTCTTCCACACCTGCAGTACGCCCGTGCTATCCGTACGCCAGGTCACGTGGAACACCCAGTCGACCCAGACCCCGGTGGTGTACGGACCCAGGTCGATGAACTGGCCGCGGAAGTCGATCTTCCAGCGCCCTTCGTCGGTGAGCAGGGCCAGGGGCGGTGAACCCCCGGGGCAGTCGGTGTCGCACTGGTGCCACTGGCTCACGATCTCCGCCGAGGTGTCGTAGCTCCAGGTGCTGTCCAGATTGATGCTGAAGCCGTACCACCGGTCCGCGCCCACCGGTTGCTCGTCGCGCTGGGAGATCTCGGCCCGCTTGCTGCTGGAGACGACCGGGTCCGACTTGCGCAGCTCGAAGCGGGCGGCGTGGGCGCCGTCGCGCGTGGGACCGGTGATGTTCGTCGCTCCGTACGGCGTGGCCCACTGCTTGATGAACTGCGGTGGTGCCGCGGTGGGGAGCGTCCGGTCGGACGACTGCTCCCAGTCGAGGGTGCGCTGCACCCCGGCGGGGTCGGCCGCGGCCGGCCCCACCGGGGTCAGCGCCACTCCCGCCGCGAGGACGGTCGAGGTCACCGCCATGAGCCATGTCCTGAGTCGCGATCGCTGCATGCCCGCGTTCCCCCTTCGGGACGGGTCCTGTGTCGCCGTGCCGCACCTGTCCGGTGCCGGGCGCCGACTCTTCCCGCCGCCGCCGGGTGGCGGCAAGGCCCGACGACCGGCGCGCGGGAGCACGGCGGCCCCCTCCTCCGTACCCCCGACGGATGGGCCACACGGTCGCCCTGCGGCAGCCGTACGCCTCCTCCGCACCCCCGCCCGGGCCGCCCGGTCAACATGACCGGCGCACCCGATCACCCCACGGGTCACCGAGGACACCGGCCGCCCCGGGCCGTGGCCGGGTATCGGCCCCCGCGGGGCCACCTGATCGGATGGACGCTGCGGTGGAGCAGGCCGACGGTGCCGGGCAGCCCGCCGGACTCGGCACGTACCTCCAAGTGCCGTAGAAAGCCGGTGTTTCGGCCCCGCCCAGTGCGAGGCGGAGGCACGCACGTCCGGGTCGGGCCGCTGCCTGGTCACTCACACTTGAAGACGGACTCGATGTCGTCAACGGCCCAGAACGGAAGCTGGTCCCAGTTCTCGTGCGGACCGACCGCCATGACGTCCCCTGTCCGGTTCTGTCCGCTGTACAGGCAGACTCGCATGTCGGTCTGGTTCGAGAGGGACGACGTCACGTTGTTGAAGAGACCAAGAGACCGGGAGTAGCCACTGGTGCCGGCGTTGGCGAGGTTGTGCGACAGGACATTCAACTGGCCGCTCCGGTACTGGAAGTCCCGGTAGAGGCACAGGAGTCCTGGATTGCAGTTCGGCGGCGCCGAAGCAGCGGTTGCCGGGGGCCCCACCATCGCCCCCGCCACTACCAAGGTCGACACAACAACTCCAGCACGAAGCCGCGCAGTACCCATGTCTCTCCTTACGCCGTTGCTGGGACCTGTCCGAGCTTCTTCATGATCGCCCTGCGTCGTCCCGGCGACGGCGAGGCCGCCCAACCCCTTAGTGCGACAGCGGGGCGCTGCAGCGTCAAAGCCCGCTGATCGAGGGTAGCCCGGCGTACTGACGGCCTGCCAGACGGGCATTTCAGGCCGTCCGGCTTCTCGTGAGCATCCACGGCACCCCCATGATCCGATGGTCTGGCCCATACCGCGCGATGCCGGGTCCGCGTGGGACATGGCGATGGCCGCGGCCGCCGATCAGTGGCACTGTTGCATGACCGAGGCAGTCGAAACATCTGCCCGCCTTGAACAGCCGAGGTGACGAAGCGCAGGGCGGATCTCGGCACGGTGCCGACTCCACAGCGATTTCCGGGTTCTCACGTGCCAAGGTTGAGCGGGGCAGAGACCAAAGGCACCGGAAGCGGAACCGGCAGACCACCGTTCGTGCCGTGACCGCCCGGGCCGGACGGATCGGAGGTCGGAGCGCTGATCGATGCGGTCACCGCACTGGACGGCCCCTAGGCCGAGTATCGGAAGTGCTATTAGCGGAGCTGAACGAGGGTTGATTTTCACGGTGCGGTGCCCGGGGCGGGCTGAGACTCAGTCACCGGACCGTTCCAGGAAGCCGGCGAGGCTGCGGTTCGCCTCGGGCGGGATGGCGTGTGGAAGCGCGTGATGGGACACATCCGGCAGCACGGTCGTTGCGACGCGTGGCAGCAGCGCCTCGGCGCGGGCGGCCACCTTGGAGGGGTCATGGGTCCTGCTGCTTCCGGCGAGGAGCAACAGGACCGGCAGGTCCAGGCCGCGCAGGGCGTCCGGTGCCGGGCGCAGCCCGGCTACGGGTCGGAAAGAGGGGAAACCGGCGGCCGCCTCCTGGAGGGCGAGCCAGTCGGGATCGAGGGCGGAGCCTTTGGTCTCCCACTCCAGGAAGGCGCGGACCCGGCGGGGTGTGTTCCGCAGCAGCATGGGCAGTGCGTGCAGCAGGTAGGCCGGACTGAACCCGGCGAAGCACTGGGTCGGGTCCAGAAGGGCCAGGCGGCGTATCCGGTCGGGCGCGCGCATGGCGTGATGCAGCGCGATCCAGGCGCCGTACGAGTGTCCGCCCAGGTCGGTCTCGGCCACTCCGAGGCCGTCGAGGAGCGCGTCCAGCCAGGCCGACAGGTCGGCGACCGTACGGGGGCGGCGGTCGCCGTCGGGAGTGCTGCGTCCGGGGGCGCCGATCAGGTCGACGGCGAACACCCGGTGGGTGCGAGACAGTTCGGCCGCCTGCGCGTACCAGGACGCGGAGGTTGCGCCCCCTCCGCCGGGCAGGAGGACGAGCGAGGGCCTGTCGGCCGGGCCGCATACGTTGACGTGTGTCGTGCCGAAGGGCGTGGGAATGGTCGCCGTCTCGCGAGCGGCAGGCCACTTGGTCATGACCTTGTCGTAGGCCATGAGGAAGTTGTCGGCGTCGTAGGTATCGCGAGCGTTCATGAACGGCGACTCCTCTATTATCTCGCTCAGCAAGATACTTGTTGGGCGAGATGATACGTGGAGGTGGTCCGTGCCCGATCAGGAGGGTGAGGAACTCGTCGAACGAGCCGAGCCGGGGCCCGAGATGGAGATCGTCCACCTGCTGCGCGCGGTGGCCGTCGACCTGGGCAGGCACAGCACCCGGTTCGCACAGCGCAACGGCATGCACCCCACCGACGTGCGTGCGCTGATCGCCCTGATGGACGCCGCCCGCGCCGGCGAGGAGACCACAGCAGGGCACCTGGGCACCGCCCTTGGGCTCAACTCGGCAGGAACCACAGCACTGGTCGACCGCCTGGAACGGGCCGGGCATGTGCGGCGGGTGCGGGATGCGCGGGACCGCCGCAAGGTCACCATCGAAGTGGACGAGCGGGCGATCGCCCTCGGCTGGTCCCACTTCGGACCGCTCATCGATCGGGCGGTGGACCTGCTGCGGGGATACGACGAGCGGGAACTGGCCGCGATCAGGGGCTTTCTGACTGGGATGCGGAAGGCAGCGGTCTAGGATGTGTCTCGAATATGCTGGTCACAACCACTCGTTGATGGCCGCGACGAGAACGGTTGCCTCGTAACGAACCGCGAGTTCGTCGTATCTCGTGGCCACGGCACGATGCCTTTTGAGGCGATTGATGCCTCACTCGACCGCGTGGCGCTCGCGGTAGTCGACCGGGTCGAACTTCGGCGGCCGACCGCCGCGGTATCCGCGCTGCTTGCGGTGACGCGCCTGGTCGGCCTTGTCCGGGATGGTGCAGCGGATGCCTCGTCTACGCAGGTAGGCGCGATTCCTGCGGGAGGCGTAAGCCTTGTCAGCGCGCACGCGGTACGGGCGAATGCGTGGCCGGCCCACCCCGACGCGGGGCACGCGGATCTTCTCCAGCACGGCCTCGAACTGTGGCGAGTCGCCGCGCTGCCCGGCCGTCACCACGATCGATAGAGGCTTCTGGCCCTGCTCGACAGCCAAGTGCAGTTTGGTGGTGAACCCGCCGCGCCAGCGTCCCAGTCCGTGATCACGAGGCTCGGTGACGACACCGCCCGGCGGTTCCTTCTGCAGGTCACCGTGCTCTCGGGCCCCGGCCGCATGTTGATGAGCGCGACACACCGTGGAGTCGACGCTCAGGTCCCACGAGATCACCCCCTGCGCGTCGGCCAGAGCCTGGAGCCGGGTGAGAACCCGGTGCCAGGTGCCATCCCGCCGCCACCGGCGGAACAAGTCGTAGATCCGGCCCCACGGCCCGTACTCGACGGGCACATCCCGCCACGGAACACCGGTCCGGACACGGAACCGTATGCCGTCGACCAGCTGCCGCCGCGGCCAGACGGGCGGCCGCCCCACCTTCGCCCCCGTCGGCAACAGCGGCTCCAGCACAGCCCACTGTTCATCCGTGAGATCTCCCTGCCCCATGAAACACGATCATTCATAGGTCAAGATCCACTTTCGATACACGGCCTAGCACATCAACGGTCCCCACCCCGGCGGAATGCTCAACTCTACTGACGTATACGTTATTTGTGCCATGCTCGGCCCTGTGGGGGACACACTGGGACCCGGGGCGGTGCTGGCCGGCGGCCGCTACCGGATCGAGGCGAAGCTCGGCAGCGGCGGCATGGCCGATGTCTTCCGGGCCTACGACACGAAGCTGGCCCGGATGGTCGCTCTCAAGGCGATGAAGACCGGTCTGTCGTCCGACGGCGGATATCCGGCCCGGTTCCGACGCGAGGCGCAGGCCATGGCCGCCATCAGCCATCCGCATGTGGTGGCGGTCCACGACATGGGGGACGAGCCCGTCCCGTACATCGTGATGGAGCTCGTCGACGGTTCCAGCCTCGCGGATCTGCTGCGCGCAGGGCATCCCCTGCCGGTTGCGCAGGCCCTGCATCTCGCATCACACGTGCTGGCCGGGCTCGCAGTGGCCCACGCGCACGGACTGGTGCACCGTGACATCAAGCCGGGCAACGTGCTGCTGGCGGCGGACGGGACGGCGAAGGTGGCGGACTTCGGCATCGCCCGGGCCGCAGCGGGGGCCGGTGCCGCCCTCACACGAACCGGCCTGTTGATCGGCACCCCGCACTTCATGTCGCCCGAGCAACTGCTGGGCCGCTCCGACATCGACGGCCGGTCCGATCTCTACTCGGTCGGTGTGATGCTGTTTCAGATGCTCGCCGGACGGCTCCCCTTCGAGGCGGACTCCAGCTACGCGCTCGTATACCAGCACCTCAACGCTCCGCCGCCCACCCTTGCCTCCCTGGGCATCGCGGCAGGCCCGGCGGTGGAGGCCGTACTGGCCCGCGCCCTGGCCAAAGAGCCCGCCCACCGCTATCCGGACGCGGAGTCGATGCGCGCGGCACTGCACCAGCCCGCCCCCACGGCCCGGACGCGGCAGGCCCCCTACGTACCGCCGCGACCGTCTCAGCCCCCACCGACCGCCGCCCCCCGCGACCGGGTGTCACGCGCCCGCCGGCTATTCATCGCCCAGGTCGCCTGCCTGCTCGCGTGGCTGCTGGGAGCTCAGACCGAGACGACCTGGCTGGGGGTCGGGGCCCTCGCGGCGCCCATCGTCGCACTGCCGGGGCTGTGGGTGTCATGCTCGGCGGCGCTCCGGCATCGCAGGCCATGGAGCACGGCCTTCAAGATCAAGGCGACCGTCGCCATGCTTCTCCACGGAGGAGTGGTGCTCTTGCTCGTGACCGTCATGGTGATTGTGCTGGTGGCTCCGAACGGGCTGTGACCGCCACGGTCCACCCACCACACGCGGCGAGCCCGGCGGTTCGGGTGGTCAACCCGCGCCATCGCGCGGGGCGGCTGATGCACCTGCTCCGCATGATCCGGCAGCGTGCCGGTGGGCCCGGACGGTCGAGTCCATGGACGAAGATGAAGTCGATGGACACCGTCCAGTCGCGATCGTCGTCGATTTCCGCCGCTCCCACGCCCGCGGCGAGGATGCTCTTCCAGGCACCGTCCACGGCCCACTGCGGTCCCACGTCGCATCCGGTGACCACCATGGCCGCCGAGGTGGACCGACGGGCCGAGTCGGTGCCGTCGCGTTACGTGACGCGCGGCGCGTGAGGGCGACTCGCGGCGGGGCGACACCCGGGGTCAGGATTCGTCGTCCGGCCGCTGCCGCGCGGCCGCGTCCCCGGGGTGTGCGGGGGGTGGTGCGGGGGCGCCGCTCTCCGCGGGGGCTGCGGGTTTCGTGTGGAGGATGGCGCGGGCCTGTTCAGCGGCCCGGGCGATGCTTTCGGAGACGAAGTCCAGGAAGCGCGCCACGTTCTCGAGGCGGGTGGCGGCGGGGGTGCCCGGGCCGAGGACGCCGACGCCCTGGCGGGCGATCTCGACGATCTGGGCGGTGGACCGGGCGCTGGCCATCATCGACCGGTACCAGATGTCGTCGTCGACGACGTACCGTTCCCGGCGGCGCTCGTCGCGTTCCCGGCGGACGAGGCCCTGGCTGTCGAGGAACGCGATCGCCTTCGAGATGGACGCCGGGCTGACCTGGAGGCGCTGGACCAGCTCGGAGGCGGTGAGGCTGCCGCTGTCGGTCAGGGTGAGGCAGGCCATCACCCGGGACATCATCTTGGGCATGCCCGACGCCATCATCACGGTGGTGAGCACCTCCTCGTACTCGCGCACGGCCTCCGCGTCACGCCCGTGGACCTGCGGGGGCGCCCCCGTGAGACCGCGGGACGCCACCTGCCTGCGCCGCCGGGCGCGACGCTCCGTGGCGCGGTGGGCCAGGTCGGCGCGGTAGGCGGTGGGGCCACCGTTCCGCATCACTTCACGCGTGATCGTCGAGGTAGGGCGGTCGAGGCGCCTGGCGATCTCCGCGTAGGCGAGGCCGTCGGCCAGTCCCAGCGCGATCTGCTGCCGTTCCTGCTGGGTGAGTCTGCCTCCCGGCACCGTGTCCTCCTCGATGATCCGCACGTCCGCGCAGCATAGCTTTCACCCTCAGGTCATTGCAATCAAATTCGAGAGGAGCATTGCGTTACCTCCAAGGCCAATGCAACGAAATCAGGCGGTTGAGCTGCTCTTTTGTTGATTATACGCAACGAGAATGTTGCCGACTTGCCGAACGCAACGTAGCGTTTCTGTCATCGGAAACGACATGCCACAGGAGCTCACCATGCAGAAGTTCGCCACCCCCGCCCCGGTCTCCGCCGTCCTGGACATCCCGGCCGGGCACATCCGCCTCATCGCCGCCGACCGCGCCGACACCGTCGTGGAGGTCCTGCCGGCCGACCCCGCCAAGGACCGCGACGTCAGGGCCGCCGAGCGGACCACGGTCACCCTCGCCGACGGCGTCCTGCGCATCGACGGCGCGCCGGCGAAGAACCCGGTCCTCGGCACCTCGGGATCCGTGGAGATCACCGTCCAGCTGCCCGCCGGCTCCCACGTCGAGGCCACGGCGGCCGCCGCCGACATCCGCGGCGTCGGCCGGCTCGGCGACGTCACCGTCGAATGCGCCCAGGGGCCGCTCAAGCTCGACGAGACCGCGAGCGCCCGCCTCACCCTCATGGCCGGCGACATCACGGTCGGCCGCCTCGGCGGCCCCGCCGAGATCCGCACCCAGAAGGGCGACCTCCGGGTCGGCGAAGCCGTCCGCGGCACGGTCGCCCTGCGCACCGAATCCGGTGACATCACCCTCACCGCCGCCTCCGGCACCTCCGCGTCCCTCGACGCCTCCACCGGATACGGCCGCATCCACAACGCCCTCAGGAACAGCGAGGGCCCCCACGCCGATCTGGAGGTCCGGGCCACCACCGCCTACGGCGACATCACCGCCCGCAGCCTCTGAAGCCCCTGCGTACGGGCGCGCGGCGCGCACGGACGTGGCCGGGCTGCGATGCTGGGCGCAGGAGCGTTGCCGGAGCCGGACGGACGGTGGTGATGGCGCCATGGCCGGAATCGAGAAGAACGGTACGAGTCCGGCCTGGCCGCCAGCCGATCCCCAGGGAGAGCCGTTCCTGCAGACCCGGTTCGCGACACCGACGCTGCCGGTGACGTTCCTGCCGCGGAATCGCCTGATCAGGCACCTCGACCAGGCGATGGGGACATCGCTGACCATGGTCAACGGTGCCGCCGGCGCGGGCAAGACCCTGCTCGTCGCCCACTGGGTCGCCGGCCGGGACGAACCGGTCGCCTGGCTCACGACCGACGCGGCGGATCCGGGGCCCGGCATGCTGTGGGCCTACCTGCTCCAGGCGCTGCGGCTCTCGGGGATCGAGCTGCCCGCGCAGATCGGCTGCCCCACGGAGGCCGGTCGTGTGGACCACGGGCTGCTGGTGCGTCTGGCCTCCTTCCTGAGCACGCGCGACCGGCCGGTGATCGTGGTGCTGGACGAGTTCGACCGGGTGACGGACCCCGAGTTCGCGCGCCACCTGGAATTCGTCCTGCACCACGCGGGGCGGGGCATGCGGCTCGTCCTGGTCACCCGTACCGAACCGCTCCTCCCGCTGCACCGCTACCGGGCGGCCGGCGACCTGACCGAGATCCGGGGCGCGGAGCTGGCCTTCACCCCCGACGAGGCCTCCGCGCTGCTGGAGACGCACGGGCTCAGCCTCCCCGCGGAGGCCGTACGTTCCCTGCTGCGGCGCACCGGGGGGTGGGCGGCCGGCCTGCGGCTGAGCGCCCTGGCGGCCGGCGAGAGCCCCGCGCCGGAGAGGTACGTGAAGGAGTTCGAGGCGGACCGGACCACCGTCGCGGACTTCCTTCTGGCCGAGGTGCTCGAACGGCAGTCGCCCGAGAAGCAGGACCTCCTGCTGAAGGTCAGCGTTCTGGAGCGGTTCCGTCCGCCGCTGGTGGACGCGCTGACCGGACGGGCCGATGCGGAGGCCATCCTGCGGGAGCTCCACCGCGAGAACGCGTTCGTCGAGCACCTCGGCCACGCCTGGTACCGCCTCCACCCGCTGTTCGCCGAGATCCTCCGCGCCCACCTGCGCCTGCGGAGCCCCGGTTGCGAGCCCGAGCTGCACCGGAGGGCGGCGCACTGGCTGCGGCGCGGCGGGCCGCTGGAGGAGACCCTGGCGCACGGGGCGGCGGCGGGCGACTGGGCGTTCACCGCCGGCGCCCTGGTGGACGACCTCGCCATCGGCCAGCTGTTCACCGGGCTTCGCTCCGCCGACCTCACGGAGCTGTTCTCCCGCATGGGGCCGGAGGCCGCCGGCCCCGCGCCCGAACTCGTCCGGGCGGCGCGCGACCTGACGCGGTCCGACGTCGACCGGGGCCTGACCCATGTGCGCCGCGCCGAGGAGGGCCTGCGCGGGGACGGGCCCGACGGGGCGGCGGCCCGGCTGAGCTGCGCCCTGCTGGAAGCCCTCGCGGCGCGGCTCGCCGGTGCGCCGGGAAGGGCCGACGCGGCGGCGGAGGCCGCCCGGAGCGTACGCGAAGAGGTCCCCGCGCACCTCCTGGACAAGCATCCGGAACTGACCGCCCTCCTGCTCGCCCATGTGGGATCGACGCGGCTGTGGGCGGGGCGCTTCGACGACGCGCAGGCCGCGCTGTCCCAGGTGGCCACCACCGCCGGCGGCCCCTCGACGGCCCTGCCGCTCCAGGACGCGCTGGGCGGCCTGGCGCTGATCGACTACCTGAACGGGCGGCTCGCCAGGGCCGAGCGCAAGGCGCTGACGGCCGTCTCGGCGGCGGAGCGGTGCAGCGAGGAGCCGACGGCCGGTTCGGGCGTCGGGCGGCTGGTCCTCGCCGGCGTCGCCGTCGAGCGCAACGAGCTGGACAGGGCCCAGCGCCTCCTGGACGCGCCGGCCGGGGCGCCCCACGGGACCCGGGACCCCGTGGCACGGGCGGCCCGCGCCCTCGTCACCGCGCGTCTGCTGCTGGCCCGCGGGGAGCCGCGCACCGCGCTGCGTGCGGTGGAACCGGCGATCACGACCGATGTGGCCTCGCCCTGGGCGGACGGGTGCACCGCACTGGTCGCCTCGGCCGCCCACCTGGCGGAGGGCAGACCGGAGGCGGCCGCCAGGCTGCTGGGCACCGTGCCCGAGGACGAGCCGGCGTGCGCCGTGGAGGTCGCCCGGGCCCGGCTGGCGATCGGCGAGTCCGTCGCGGTGGAGGACCTGCTCGCCGCCCTGCCGCCCCGGGGCCGCGCCGGGCCCGGCCCCGCACTGACAGTCCGGGCCCTGCTGGTGCGGGCGCAGGCGGCGCACCTGGCGGAGGATTACGGGGCGGCGCGCCGGCTGGTCGCCCAGGCCCTTCAGGAGGCGCGCCGCGAACGGGTGCGGCGCCCCTTCTTCGAGGCCGGACCGTGGCTGCGGCCGCTCCTGGGCTCGGCGCCCCTGCGCGGTCTGGCCGAGGGGTGGCTCGCCCCCCGCCCCGCGACGCCCGGGGCACCGGCCCGGCCGGAGGAGGAGGGTCCGCCGCCGGTCCTGGAGGAGCTCAGTACACGGGAGCTCGACGTGCTGCGGCGGCTGGCGCAGATGATGTCGACCGAGGACATCGCCGCCGACCTCCAGGTGTCGGCGAACACCGTCAAGACGCATCTCAAGAGCGTCTACCGCAAGCTGGCGGTCAACCGGCGCAATGACGCGGTACGCCGCGCCCGCGAGCACCGGCTGCTGTGACGGGCCGCTTCCCCCTATGCCGACATGCAGACCTGCCGACATGCCGACCTGCGCCGAAGTTCCGGCGTGCCTGCCGGGCCGCGTCGGCGCGGCCCGCCCGGCCCGGCCACGCGGTCACCTCTGCGGGGTGAGGCCGCAGGGGGCCACGGGACGGAGGATCGAGTGGTACGCCGAACCCGCCTGTCCCGGGGCCGCCAGCGGGGAGCAGCTGATGCGCTACGAGATCCGCGTCGAAGGACACATGTCGGAACCGCTGACGAAGGCGTTTCCGGAGCTGGAACACGTGACGATGTCCGGCCAGACCGTACTGTTCGGACCGGTCGTCGACGAGGCGCAGCTGTACGGCCTGCTGGCCCGCTGCCAGTCGCTCGGGCTCACCGTCATGGAGATGCGCCGGCTTCCCGAGTGAGCGGCGCCCCAGCGGCACCCACTGTGCCCCCGTGCCGCGCCGCCGTACGGCGCCGTACCGCGCCGTCCCCGTCGTCCGCGTCGTACCGTGCCGTCCGCGCCGTACCACCCCGCTCGCACCCGCGCCGTACCGCATCCGCTTCGCAGCGGGCGCGGTACGGCGCGGACGCGGGACGACTTCGCGTCAGTCGGGGAACTCGGCGTGGATCCTGCCCGAACGGGCCGCGGCGCCCAGCGCCTCGAAGTCCCGTTCGTTCCGGTCGGCGTAGGCCTGGGCGAACTCGGCGAGTGCCCGGTCGAACCGGTCGCTGCCGCCCAGGTAGGCGCCGATGGCCACGGGGTCGCCGGACCGGGCGTGGGCGCGGGCCAGGCCGGCGCCGCACAGCTGGGCGAAGAGGCGCAGCATGGCGGGGTCCATGGTGTCCGGCCGGGCGATGCCCTTCCAGTCCCGCAGCTGGCGGACGTAGAAGTCCCGCCCGCGGCCGTCGAGGCCGACGACGTGCGTCCAGCCCAGGAAGATGTCGCTGGTGGTCTGCATGAGGCGCTGCCCCGCCACCACCCGGCGGCCCTCGTTGTCGTAGTGCTCGGCGTCCGTGTGCTCGGCGAGCACGGACCGCTGGGCCTCCTTGGCCTGGAGCAGCAGGGGGTCGTCGTCGTTCCTGCCGAGCAGGAGCAGGATCCAGCAGCGCGTTCCGACGCTGCCGACGCCCACCACCTTCCTGGCCACGTCGACCAGGTGGTACTGGCGCAGGAGGTGGCGGCGCTCCGAGGAGAGGCTTTCCTCGTACCGGTCCAGCAGGGCCCCGAGCCGGCGCCGGTCGTCGCCGGTCGGGTCGGTCAGCAGGTCCCGGAGCGGGGTGATGAGAGGCGGGTCGGGGGTGATGCGCCGGCCTTCCCCGGTGACCCGGGTGAGCTGCGCGAAGGCCTGAAGGTGGGTGCGGGTGCGCGCCTTGGCGGTGGCTTCCGCGGTGCGGCGCCGGACGTCCTTGCTCATCGACGAGGCGAGCAGCAGCCTCATGCGGTCGGCGTCGTCCTGCGCGTACCAGACGTCCAGGGCACGCATCCCGGCGAACTTGCGGATCCTTTCCCGGTACGCCTGGACGCACGCCCGCACGGCGGCGTTCTGCTCCTTGACCGAGAAGCCGTCGGCCCGGGCGGCGATGGCGAAGCTGGCCGCCAGCCGCTTCACGTCCCATTCGAACGGTCCGGGCAGGGTCTCGTCGAAGTCGTTGATGTCGAAGACCAGCCGGCGCTCGGGTGACGCCAGCAGCCGGAAGTTGAGCAGATGGGCGTCTCCGCAGAGCTGGACCGTCAGCCCGGTGTGCGGCAGGGGGCCGAGGTCGGCCGCCATGATCGCCGCCGCGCCGCGGTAGAACCGGAACGGGGACTCGAGCATGCGCCCGTAGCGGATGGGCACCAGCTCGGGCAGGCGTGAGGCGGACTGCCGCTCGACCACTGCCACGGGGTCGACCCGTTCCGCGTCCCTCTCGAACCGGCCGTGCGAGGAGCGCGTGGCACGGGAGCGTACGCTCCTGCCGTGCGCCGCCCTCTCGGACGGTGTCGGCGGGACCGTCATCATGTGTGGCAGGGCCATGGATCACACCTCCTGATGGGCTGTTCCCGTGACGGTCGGACGCTTCCGTGCCGCGGCCTACTCCGGCGGCGGTTCGCGGCCCTGACGCCGCAGTCCCGCCTGTACCGCGCCGGCGAGGAGTCGTGCCGCGACGCCGACGAGCATCAGCCCGCCGAACATCTGCAGCATCGTCACCACGCGCCCCGTCTGGGAGTCGGCGGTGATGTCGCCGAACCCGACCGTGGAGAATGTGGTCAGGGTGAAGTACAGGGCGTCCGTCTTGGTCAGCGGTTCGCTGAAGGATCCCGGGGAGGAGCGCTCCAGCAGGTAGTAGGCGCTGGCGAAGAGCACCAGGTACAGCGCCAGCGTGGTGGCCAGGGCCTCGACGGCCTTCAGGCGGGGCAGGGCCGACCGTGTGATGGCCCGCGCCTCCCACACCAGGATCACGACGACCGCGAGCAGCCCGCAGATCAGCAGCGCCGACGCCGCGCCCGTCCTGCCCCCCTCGAGGGGGATCAGGTAGTAGGCGGCCACGAGGCCCGCGGCGACGCCCACCGCCCGCGCGAGGACGACGCCCGCCGCCCGCCGCCCCCGGTCCGCTCCCCTGCCGTCCGATCCCCTCCGGTCCGCTGCCCGCCCACCGCCGGGCCCGGCCTCCGGCCCACCGCCCGGCCCGGCTCCGGATGCCGCTGGATCGGTCATGGGCGTCCCTCTTCGTCCGTGGCCCTGTGGGTGGGCGTGTGAGCCTGCGCGGGGCGTACGTCGCCATCGTCCCCCGTACAGCACGTCGGGGGTACGACACGTCGCCGTACGGCACGTCGCCGTGCGGGCCCGTACAGCGGCGAGCCGGCCGGACTCCCATCTCACCGCACCCGCCGCCCCGGCGGATCACCCGCCGGGTGTGACCCCGCTCGTCGCCGTCACGGGACGGGGGCGAACGGATGCAGTTCGTCCGCTCCCTGCCGTACGACGCCGTAGCTGTGCTCGGGGACCTCGTTCCACGCCCCCGGCAGTTCTCCCAGCGGTTCCGACACGACCAGCCGGGTTTCCTCGGACAGGTCCCGCAGGAAGGCGACGTCCGGGTGCAGCGCCTGCAGTGCCTGGATCCTGCTGCTGTAGAACAGCGACCGGGCGGTGCCCTCGCTGGCGTACCGGAACGCCCACACGGCCGTGCCGTCGGTCGTCGCGACGGTCATCTGGAGCGGGTGCGCCACGCCGTGCTCGCGCGCCGTCCGCTCGACGAACCCGACCATGCGGGCGACCGCCTGCGGCGGGTCGTCCCGCAGCCCGAACGTGAGCGCGAGGTAGAACATCACCTCGGAGTCCGTGGACCCCTCGATGCTCGTGAACAAGGAGGGGTCCACGGCCAGGCAGAGGTCGCGCCGGATGACGGGGAAGCCGGCTATGGCCCCGTTGTGCATCCACATCCAGCGGCCGTGCCGGAAGGGATGGGAGTTGGTCTGCTGGACCGCCGTGCCGGTCGAGGCCCTGATGTGGGCGAAGAACAGCGGGGAACTGACGTGGCCGGCGATCTCCCGCAGATTGCGGTTGTTCCAGGCCGGGCCGACGTCACGGACGACCGCGGGAGTGCCGTCCTCGGCGTCCGGTGTGTACCAGCCGACGCCGAAGCCGTCCCCGTTGGTGGTCTCGACGCCGAGCCGGGAGTGAAGGCTCTGGTCGATCAGTGAGTGGGCGGGCTTGTAGAGAATGGTGTCGAGGAGCAGGGGGCTCCCCGAGTACGCCAGCCACCGGCACATGGACGGTCACCCTTTCCCGGTCGGCGCTGCCCGGTACGCACGGGATGCCGACCGCGTTTCCGCCGGCACGTGCTCGTGCCGGCGCCACCACGCCGCCCTGCGCTCTCCGGTCACTCCGGACACTTCGGTCACTCCGAGACTGCCGCCCGCGGGCACCCGGCCGCCTCACCCGGACGGGGTGAGGCGGCCGGGCCACACCGGAAGCGTCGTACGACGGAAGAACCGCGGCGCGCGGCCTTTGCCGGCCCCGGAGCCGACACCCGCCCAAGCCCCCGCCCAAGCCTTCGCCCCGCCCCCGCCCCCGCCCCCGTGCCGGCTCCGGTCGGCACGCCGACGAGGTCTGGAGCGTGCGCGTTCGGCCCCCGGAGACCGCCGGTGGTGGGGGGCTGGCCCTACCAGTGATCGACCAGCCAGCCGGATGGCCCGGGGAACGCCGTGTCGGCGATCGTGAGGGTGCCCGAGCAAGTCCCTTAGAGAAAAGGCAACATCGTGCGCATTGTCACGGCCACCGCCCTCGTCATGGCCCTCGCCGGCGGGGCCGCGCCGGCAGCCGTCGCCCAACAGCCGACCGCCGACGGAATCTGGCGCATGGACGGCTACGGCACGGTGCTGTCCATCCGGAACGGAACTCTCCAGGAGTACCAGACCACCTCCGTCAGCTGCCTCAAGGGCGACTCCGCGCGGCGGACCGGCCCCGGCACGTACACCACGCCCGACGGCACCGTCCTCACCGTGCGCACGCAAGGAGGCCGTGACCGCGGGTCCATACGGGCGGACGGCTCCGTCGGCGACCGGAACCTGCACCGGATCCAGAAACTGCCCGACGCCTGCACCCGTCCGGTCCCCGAGGATCCGCTCGCCGCCTTCGACGTCTTCTGGCAGTCCTTCGAGGAGAACTACCCCTTCTTCTCCGCCAAGGGCATCGACTGGCACGCCGTGCGCGACCAGTACCGGCCCAAAGTGCACGTGGAGACGACCAGGGACGAGCTCTTCGCCGTCTTCAGCGAGATGGTGAAGCCCTTGTACGACTCCCATGTCGCCGTTCAGGACGGTGCCCGCGTCTTCGCGCAAGGACGCCCCGGCACCGTGCCGCCCACCGCGGAGCTGGACGCCAAGGTCAAGAAGTTCATCGTGGAGCGCGACCTCGAGGACGCCCGGAACCTCCAGGAATTCGCCAACGGGCGGATCACCTACGCCGACCTGTCCGACGGGCAGGGCTACTTGCGGATATCCGGCTTCGGCGGATACGCGGGCGCCGGCGCCCCCTACGCCGCCCAGCTCGCCGAGCTCGACAGGGCGTTGGACACGGTCCTCAGCCAGGAGCGCATCCAGCGCCTAGAGGGTCTGATCATCGATCTGCGGATCAACGGCGGCGGCTCCGACGCCCTGGGAATTCGCATCGCCGAGCGCCTCACCGACATCCCCTACGTCGCCTACTCCAAGCGGGCCCGCAACGACCCCGCCGACCCCACCCGGCACACTCGCCCCCAGCCCGCGTACGTCGCACCCGCCCAAAGCCCCCGTTACACCGGTCCGATCGCCGTGCTGACCGGCGGCTCGACCGTCAGCGCGGGCGAGACCTTCACCCAGGCCCTCATGGACCGGCCCGGCCGGACGATCCGGATCGGGCAGCCCACACAGGGCGTCTTCTCGGACGTCATGTCGCGCAAGCTCCCCAACGGCATGTCGGCCTGGTTGCCGAACGAGGAGTTCCTGACCGGGTCCGGCAGGACCTTCGACGGCGCGGGCATCCCACCGCACCTCACTGAGCCGGTCTTCACGAAGGAGGAGTTCGACAAGAAGAGGGACTCGGCCCTCGACAGGGCTCTGCACGTCCTGCGGAACCACGGCGGCGCCACGAGCTGACACAAGAGCGGCGCGACCGGGGCCGGGCCCGGAGGCCGAGCCCCCTACCCGTAGTACTTCGGAGCTACGCCCCAGGTGCGCTCCCGGGAGGGACGCCGACCAGCGGACATGATCACTAATTTCGGCACCGGAAAGCCCAACACCCCCGGTACGAAAGGACCTTCCGCATGGCGTCCCGCCCGCGCCGCACCCTGCTCGCCGCGCTCGTCGCCGCCTCCGTGGCCCTGCCGCTGTCGGGCGCCGCGCGTCCCGCCGCGGTCCCGGCGCCCGCGCCCGCCCCCTCCGTCCTCGGGCCTCTGACGTCCGCCACCCCGGCGGCCCTCGAGGAGCGGTACGCCGCGGCCCGCGACGGCATCCGCGCCGCCGCCCGTACCGCCGCCGGACACGGCGACGCGCGACGGGCCGGCGCGCTGCGGTCCATGGCCGCACCGGACCGCCGCTTCCTCGTCTTCGACGGCCGGGACGGCGGCCGTACCGTCGAGGTATTCGGCGACCTGGCGCGCGCGGAGCGGATCGCCGTGCTCGTCCCGGGCTCGGACACCGGTCTGGACACCTACGGCCGCTTCCGCACCGGCGCCGAGGCGCTGCTGCGCGAGCTGGGCGGGGCGTCCGGCCGGGCCGCCGTCGTCGCCTGGATGGGCTACAAGACGCCCGGCACCGTCAGCACGGACGCCCTCACGACCGGCCGGGCCGAGGACGCCGCGCCGGGGCTGCGCGCCTTCGTCGACGGCTTGCGGGGCGCCAGACCCGCCGCCCGCATCACGCTCTTGTGCCACTCCTACGGCTCGGTCGTCTGCGCCCGCGCGGCACCGGGCCTGCCCGTCGCCGACATCGTGCTGTACGGCAGCCCCGGCACAGGCGCCGACCATGTGCGGCACCTGCGCACCCGGGCCCTCGTCTGGGCGGGCCGGGGCGCTGGCGACTGGATCGCCGGCGTGCCGCACGGGCGGCTGCCCCTGCCGTGCGTGACGGCCGGCTTCGGGACGGACCCGATGGACGCCAAATTCGGCGCGCGCCGCTTCGACGCGGGCGCCGGCGGCCACAGCGACTACCTCGCGCCGGGCTCCGTGCCCTTGAAGAACATCGCCCGCATCGTCGCCGGGAAGGGGACGAGCCTTGCGTGACCTCGTCCGGCGGATCGAATCCGCCACTCCCCCCGGGCGCGACCGGGCCGTCGACGCCCTGCGCGCCCTCGCCATCCTCGGCGTGGTGCTGGGCCACTGGCTCGTGACCGCCCTGGTCGCCGACAGCGGCACCGTGCGCACCGCGAGCCCGCTCCAGTACATGCCGCACCTCGCACCCGTCTCCTGGGCGTTCCAGACCCTCGCCGTCTTCTTCCTGGTGGGCGGGTACGCGGCCGCGCGCGGTCTGGACTCCACCCGCGCCCGTGGCGGGTCGTACGGCCGGTGGCTCGGCGCGCGCCTGGCGCGGCTGTCGCGGCCGGTCACCGCCGTCGTCGCGCTGTGGGCGGTCGTCGCCGTGCTCACGCTGGCCTCCGGCGTCGGCCTCGCGACCGTACTGGCCCTGGTCAAGCTGGTGTGGTCGCCGCTGTGGTTCCTGCTCGTCTTCGCTGCGCTGACCGCCGTGACCCCGCTGGTGCGGAGGCTCCATCCGCTGTGGCCGCTGGCGCTCGTGCTGTACGTCGACGTGTTCCGCTTCGGATTGGACGGCCCGGCCGTGCTCAGCTGGATCAACGTGGCCGCCGGGTGGCTCGTCCCGTACTGCCTGGGCGCCTCCTGGGCGCGTGCGCTGCCGGGCCGCCGGGCCGGCTGGGGTCTGCTGCTCGGCGGCTCGGCGGCCACCGCCGGGCTGGTCCTCGTCGCCGGCTACCCGGCCTCCATGGTCGGCGTGCCCGGCGCCGCGATCTCCAACCTCAACCCGCCCACACTCGCGGCGGTCACCTTCGGCCTCGCCCAGTGCGGCGCCGCTCTGCTGCTGATCGGACCGCTGCGCCGGGTCCTGCGGCGGCCGGCGGTGTGGGCCGCGGCCGCGCTGGTGAACCTCTGCGCGATGACGGTCTTCCTCTGGCACCAGACCGCCATGATCGCCGTCACCGCGCTGGGTCTGCTCGCGGGGCGGCCCCTGACCGGCCTGCACACTCCTCCGGACGGCGCCGGCTGGATCGTCGCCCGGCTCCTGTGGCTGCCGCTGTTCGCGGCGGCCCTGCTGATCTGCCGGTCGGCCTTCCGTACGTACGAACAACCCCGGCGTCCCTCCGGCGGCCGGGTCGTGGCCCAGGGGCGTCCGGCCCCGTCGGAGGCGGTGCGCGATGCCTAGGGTGGGAACAGTGAACAAGTGGGGGAACATGACGAAGCGACCGGTGACGGGCGTCCGGGCGCTGACCCGCACGCTGGTCCAGGACCTCTGGGCGGGCGGCGCCCGGCGGCCGTCCGACGGCAGGCCCACCCGCCCCATGGGCGACTGGCTCCCGGCCGTCGTCGTGCTGATGGTCGTGTGCGCGGCGCTCGCCCTCGTCATCAACGCCGAGGAGTACGCCGGCGGCTACGGCATGGGCATGGAACTGGGCCTGCTGCTCTCCCTGATCCAGGCCTCGGCATTCGTCGCCGTACTGTTCCGGCCGCTTCCGGCCTGGTGGGCCTCCACCTTCGCCATGGTCGCCGTCGCCTGGATCGCCCGCACGCACGAACTGCCCACGGCCGCCCCATGGAACGCGCCGGACGTACCGCTGCACCCGGAACCCTGGACCGCCACCGGGCTCACCCTGCACGCCGTGGTGCTGTGCGGAGTGGCGTTGCGCGTACGGCTGCGGGTCGCCGCCGAGGTGCTGACGATCAGCGTGGTCGTGGTCCTGGCGTGCGGTGTGTACGAATCCGGCCTCAGCCCGTACGCCCGCAAGGTCACGGTCGCGATCCTGCTCGTCGCCGTCGTCGTGGGTGCCTCGCTCCGCGGCCGCCAGGTGGCCCGCAGCGCGCTGGAGGCCCAGGAGGAACGCACCGCGGAGGAGCGGGCCCGGCGCACCCTGCTGGAGGAGCGCCAGCGCATCGCCCGCGAACTGCACGACGTCGTCGCCCACCACATGTCGGTCATCTCCATCCAGGCCCAAGTCGCCCCGCACCTCGTCGAGAACCCCTCCGACGAACTCACGGAGAACCTCGCGGGAATCCGGCGCAGCGCCGTCGACGCGCTCGTCGAACTCCGGCGCGTACTGGGCGTGCTGCGCTCCGAGGACCCGGACGGTGACACCCGGCACGCCCCGCAGCCCGGCCTCGACCGGCTCGACGAACTGCTCGCCGGCGTGCGCGCCGCCGGACTCATCGTCACCACCGGCACCACGGGCCGGCCCCGGCCCCTGCCGCCGGGAGTCGCCCTGTCGGCGTTCCGTATCGTTCAGGAGGCGCTCAGCAACGCGATGAGGCACGCGCCGGGCGCCCCGGTCCGGGTGGACACCGCCTACCTGCCGTCCGGGGTCTCCGTCCGGGTCACCAACGTCGCGCCCGAACGACCCGTCGCGCCCTCGCCCGGCGCGGGCCACGGCCTGCTCGGCATGCGTGAGCGCACGGCCATGCTGGGCGGCGACCTGGCCACCGGTCCGACCCCGGACGGCGGCTGGGAAGTGACCGCGATCCTGCCGACCGAGCCCGCGTCGGCCGAACCCCTGGGGGACCCCGCATGACGACGCCCACCATCCGCGTACTGATCGCCGACGACCAGGCGATGGTCCGCCAGGGGTTCACGGTGCTCCTGGGCGCCGAGCCGGACATCGAGGTCGTCGGCCAGGCCGTGGACGGGGCCGACGCGATCGCCAAGGTCGCGCAACTGGCCCCCGATGTCGTCCTGATGGACATCCGCATGCCGGGGATCGGCGGTATCGAAGCCACTCGCCGCCTCACCGAGGAGCCGGGGAGCCCCGTCAAGGTGCTGGTGCTGACCACCTTCGACCTCGACGAGTACGTCTACGACGCCCTGCGCGCAGGCGCGTCCGGCTTCCTCCTCAAGGACGCCTCGGCGGCCGAGCTCGCCCACGCGGTGCGTGTCGTCGCGGGGGGCGACGCCCTGCTGGCCCCGACCATCACCAAGCGCCTGATCGCGGAGTTCTCCCGCATGACCAAAGCCCCGCGCGGACCGCTCAAGGACCGCGTCGCCGGTCTCACCGAGCGCGAGACCGAGGTCCTCTCCCTGATCGCCCACGGCCTGTCGAACGCGGAGATGGCCGAGCGCCTGGTGGTGGCGGAACAGACCGTGAAGACCCATGTCAGCCGGATCCTGGTCAAACTCGGCCTGCGCGACCGCACTCAGGCCGCGGTCTTCGCCTACGAGACGGGAGTCGTCCGCCCGTCCGGATCCTGAAGGAGCCGCACCGCGGTGCTCCGGGGCCGGTCGCACGAGCCCTCTCCGGCGGGCAGTCGCCGAGCCGGCCCGGTGCACCCCCGGCGGCACGCAGCGGGACCCCGTCCGGCGAGGTGCCGGCCTCCGGCAGGTCGCCCTGGGTGTCGTAGGGGAAGGAGGTGACCTTGCCGTTGGTGCCCTTCACCGGGCACCACCGGCCTTCCGAGCCACCGCAGTTCTGCCCGTGTACGGGCTCCGGCCCCGTTCGGTGATGGTGGCGGTGCCGGTGGCGGTCCGGGCGTTGCCACGGGTGTCGCACCCATGGGCCAGCCACGCCACCGTCGATGTCCTGGCCTGCCGTCCCACTTCCGTGGCATGTCGGCTGCCCGCCGCACCCTCGGCACCATGTGATCGTTTGAAGCGATGTGACGATCAGTGCTTCCTCGGTGCGAGCCCGAGGCAGGGCCATGGTGGCTGCCGCGTTGACGTTGTTCCTCGCCGGTGCCTGCGCGGCGCGGCCGGGGCCGGCACTGCCTGCCTCGGAGAAGGGCCGCGGCGACATGATCGCGGCCGCTCAGCGGATCCTCGTGCACCGGTGCCTGCACGCCCGGGACGCCGCCGGGCCGCCCCCGCGGCAAGAGGTGCTGTTCGGAACCGGACCAACCGAACTGGCGATCACGCTCAACACCGGTTACACCGTCCGCGCCCACACCGACGGCTGCCTGGCCGCAGCGCACAGGTACCTCTACGGCGACCAAGAACGATGGTTCCGCGCAGAGGTCACCGTCAACAACCTGCGCCCCGAGGCGCAGGCCCGCCTCCGTGAGGATGCCGACTACCGGGCCGCGCTCGCTCGGCGGGCGGCCTGCGACGACCACGACACCTCATGTGTCCGGGCCGCCGGCCTCGAGCGGCTGCGGGCCCGACTGGAGCCGGCCCGGCTCGCGGAGGTCCGCGCCGCGCACCGCGGCGACATCACCACCCACGACCGCCTGCGCGACCGCGCGGTGCGGCGCGCGGCCGGCCTCCTGGCCGACCGCCCCACCACAAAGCCAGAAAGGCAACGAACCCTCATGACCATCACCAGGCTGCTCACCTCCGCCACTGCGGCCCTCCTCGTACTCACCGGCAGCCTCGCCGCAGCGACGCCGGCCGGCGCGGCCGACTGCCCCAGCGGCCATTTCTGCGCCTGGGAGCACGCCGACTACCAGGGCCAGCGGGCGAACTGGTCGGGCGACGACGGTTGGTGGGAGAGCAACATCGCCGCCGACGACTCCTCGTGGGCCAACCACGGCATCGAGGGCCCGGGCATCCCCGCCCACGTGCAGGTCTTCGACGAGGCCGGGCAGGGCGGCGCGATGACCCTGTGCCTCACCCCCGGCCAGGAGGTCAACTACAACGGCGCGGCCAACGACCGCGGCGACTCCCACCGGTGGGCCCACGGCTGCTGACATCCGGCGCGCCGACGTGTACCCGGGACGAGCCTTCCGCCCCGTGCGCTGTGCCCGCTCCCCCGTGCCTCTCGCGGGGGCGGGCACCGGCAGCGGCGTGGTAAGGGGTCCGGACCCGACCCGTCAGTCGTCGAAGCGGTGGCGGGAGGTCTCGATGTGACCCAGGTACCGGTGGGTCCAGTCGCACAGCCCGTCGATGGTCACCCGCAGGGCCTGGCCCGGTTCGGTGAGGGTGTACTCGACCCGCGGCGGCACCACCGGGTGCACCGTCCGCTCGATGAGGCCGTTGCGCTCCAGCATGCGCAGGTTCTGGGTGAGCATCTTGTGGCTGATGCCCTCGACCTCGTCCCGCAGCTCGCCGAAGCGCAGGGTGCTTTCCCCCAGGGCCTCGATGATCAGGAGGGCCCATTTGTTGGCGAGGTCCGAGAAGATCTCCCGTGCGAGCGAGTCGGCACGCCTCACGTCCGCTTCGTCGGGCGAGCCTGGGAGCTGCTTGGTCACCATAAGGTTCCCCAGTCACTGAAAAGTGCGTTCTTCCATGTCAGCGAACACTCTCTTACGGTTCCGAAGTAACCACAAGAGAGCGACCGCGTCGCGGCGTTCGCCGACAAGAAGGAAGCAACATGCCCATCACCCTGGTGAACCCCGTCGGACTGCCGAAGATCGATGCCTACCATCAGGTGTCGGTCGCGACCGGCTCGAAGCTGGTCTTCATCGCGGGCCAGGTCGCCTGGGATGCCGACGGTGTCACGGTCGGCGAGGGTGACCTCGCCACTCAGGCCGAACAGTGCTACCTCAACATCGGCACCGCGCTGGCCGAAGTCGGCGCCTCCCTCGACAACGTGGCGAAGCTGACCGTCTACGTCGCCGACTGGAGCCCGGACATGATGCCTTTGCTCATGGAAGGGATCACCCGGGCGGTCGCGAAACTCGGGGCCACCTCCGCACCGCCGGCCACCCTGCTGGGCGTCGCGGCGCTGGACGTACCCGAGCACCTCGTCGAGATGGAAGCCACCGCTGTCATCGACTGACGGCACATGGACGCACAACCCGTCCCGCCCCGCGACGGCCGGCCCGAGCGCGTCCGGGCACGCGCCGCGCGGGTCGGTCGCCGATGTGCGGGTCAGCCCAGGCAGTCGAAGACCTCGTCCCAGAAACCGCATCCGTCCACGTCGAGGTCGTGGGCGATCATGCGTGTCCGGAGGCGGGCGGCGGCGGCCTCGCGTGTCGCGTCGTCGGGCGACTCCAGGGCGGGCGACGCCTCGGCCATCAGCGCGAGAAGCACGGCCAGCGAAGGCAGGGACTCGGCGGCCGGTCCCTGCCACCCGTCGGCGTGGTCCCAGCCATTGGGGTCGTAGTGGGTGATGCCACCGTCGGCCGCTTCGAGCATCAGGTGCTGGTCGCCGTGGAGGGCGATGGTGAAGGAGAAGTTCTTCGGCGGGGAGTCGTCGTCGGGGTAGCGGTTCCCGTAGATCTCGTCGGAGTCGAACGGAATCCTGCTGTCCGCGTCCCGCAGATGGCTGGTGTCGATTCCCACGGCGTCGAGTCGGACGGCCGGGAAGCCGACGGTGCGCAAGAACTCCCTCGTGCCCGCATGCGTCAGTTCGGCGGGGAGGCCGGCCTCGTCGGGTCGCCAGAGCGAGCCTTCACCCAGGCGCGCCTCCAGCCATGCCGCGTCCGGCGTGTGCGGAGTGTCGTCGTTCTCCACCGCGTGTCCCCCATGATCAGTCGTCGTTCGATCCTGCCCCCAGTCAACCGCACGCCTCTGACAACGCCCTCCTCTGCCCCTCCTCGGCATACGGTGGCGGGCCGTGCCGGGTGAGGCCGGGCCGGACGACGGTTGCGGGCGCCGGTGGTGTACGAATTCCCTCGTGAACGAAGAGACCCCGGCCGCCGCGACCGTCCGCGTCTTCATAGCCCTGGCGCCGCCCGACGACGCGAAACAGGAACTGGAGCAGGCGTTGCGGCCCGCCTATGACGCCCATCCGCAGATGCGGTGGAACCGCATCGAGGACTGGCACATCACCCTGGCGTTCCTCGGCGAGCTGCCGAGGGAGGCGGTCGCGGGGTTGCGGCCTCCGCTCGCGGAACTCGCGGCTCGAAAGGCGCCGTTGCTGCTGTCCTTGCGGGGTGGCGGGCATTTCGACGAACGCGTGCTGTGGAGCGGGATCGGCGGGGACGTCGAAGGGCTGCACCTGCTCGCGGGAGAGGTGCGGGCGCTGGTCGCGGAGCACGGGGTCCCCTTCACGGACCGGCCGCTCAACCCCCATCTGACGCTCGCCCGCTCCCGCCGCGACGACGCTTCGAGCGCGGTCCGGGCCGCGGAGAGCCTGTCCGGGTTCACCGGCCGCACCTGGCCGGCCGAGCGTCTGCACCTGGTCGGCAGCAACTTCGGCCGCGGCCCGGGCCCGATCCGCTACCGCGACATCGAGTCCTGGGCGTTCGAGGGCGCGAGGCCCTCGTAGGGCGCGTCATGGGGTGTGATCGACGAGCGGTTTCCGTCCCTCGCCGATCCTCGCTCCGGTCCTCGTGCCGAGAGCAGCGTCTCTCGTGCGGGGATCCGTCGTGCCGTACGTGCCGATCGGCGGGCATGGCCGCCGCCCGGTGCGGCCGCGGCAGCGGTTCGGAGGGGCGCCGGCAGCCGTACCGACGGGTGCCGGTACGGCGGTGCCTCGCCGCGTCCGCCGCGCGGCGTGGGCCGTACGCCACCCGTACGGTGCCGGACGGCGCCGGGCTCAGGCGAGGGCGGCGACCAGCAGGGTGAATGCGGCGATGATGACGGCGACGCGGACGTAGTGGAAGCGGTCCCAGCGATTCATCTGCTGCTTCCAGTCGGCGGGCCGGTTCTCGGGGGTCCACGTCTTGCCCCGGTTGTTGATCGGGACCAGCAGCAGGATCGACATGATCACGCTGAGGATCAGCAGCGCGCCCGCGGTGACCACGAGGCCGGCGCCGGAGTGGTGCCGTCCGGCGATGGCCCAGGCCGCGACCAGGACGAGCGAGCCGATGTACCAGACCGGCATCACGGCGCCGAGCATCCGGCCCCCATGGGCGCGGCCGAGCTGACCGCTGTCCTCCGGCAGGGCGTTGAGGATCGGGTTGATGACGAAGGCGACCGAGAACTCCACCCCCACCATCACGCCGACGAGCACGGTGGTGAAGACCTCGAGTGCGTTGAGCATGATGACCCCTCAAAAATCTAGCGCCGCTAGGTGACAAGGCAACGCTAGTACTACTGCCGCTCGATTGTCTAGCACTGCTAGGATCTCCTCATGTCAGTACAGGAACGCAAGGAGCGGGAACGGGCGGACCGCGAGCGCCTCATCGTGGCGACGGCCCGCGAACTCGCCGAACAGCAGGGCTGGGACGCGGTCACCACCCGTCGGCTCGCCGAGCGCATCGAGTACAGCCAGCCCGTCCTCTACAGTCACTTCCGCGGCAAACGCGAGATCATCGGCGCCGTCGCCCTCCAAGGCGCCGCCGAGATGGCCGTGTCGCTGCGGGCGGCGGCATCCGCCGCGGACGGCCCGCGCGCCCGGGTCACCGCTCTCGCCCGGACCTATCTCGACTTCGCCGAACGCAACCCGGCGGTCTACGACGCCATGTTCCGGCTCGACGGCGGCCTGGCCTTCGCCGTGGAGGACACCCCCGAACCACTGAAGGACGCCTTCGCAGCCCTGCTGGAGAGCCTCGGGGAAGTCGCCGGGGACGGTGTCCACCCGGGCCTGTTCACCGAGACGTTCTGGGCGGCCCTGCACGGGCTGGCGACCCTGACCAGGGCGGGAAGGCTGCCGCCGGAGGACGCCGAGCGGAGGACGGAACTGCTCGTGGACCGACTGGCCGCGCTCTGACACCTTCGCCGCGGCGGGCAGGCGACCGGTGCCTCGGTCGCCCGCCCGCCTGCCCCCTGCCGGCCGGCCCGTCGGCCGCCGACCCGCTGCCCACCTGCGCCCTCTCCCCCGGTCACCGGCGCCCGTAGGGCACGGCCACGGAGCGCCGGCTTCCGCCGCGCCGGCGGCCCGGCCGACGTACGCCACGAAGGACGGAAGACCCACGGAGAAGGGCCTTCCGCCGCAACCTTCCCCTGCTGGGCGTTTTAGGACATGGGGTGACCTAAAAGCGCCCTTCACTGGGACGCGTAGCAACGAACGCGACGCACCAGGGTCGACGCCCCGGCAGAGCACGTGGAGGACGCACCATGAAGATCGCAATTCTCGGTACGGGGGCCGGCGCCCGCTGCCACGCCACCGCGCTGGCCGGACTCGGCCACGACGTCACCGTCGGGACGCGCGACCCCGGGGCGACCCTGGCCCGCACCGAACCCGACATGATGGGCACACCGCCGTTCGCCGGCTTCCTGGCCGACCATCCCGAGCTGACCCTGGCCACGTTCGCGGACGCGGCGGCGGCCGGCGAGGTGGTCGTCAACGGGATCGACGGCGCCAACGCGGTCGCCGCCCTGACCGCCCTGCCGGGCCCGGCACTGGCCGGGAAGACGCTCATCGACTACGCCGTCCCCTACGTCTACCAGCAGGAAGGCGACACCGAGCACCCCTGGCCCACCCCTTGGGGCGTGATGCCGCGTCTGGCCACGCTCGACACGGACAGCCTCGCCGAACAGATCCAGCGCGCGCTGCCCGCCACCAAGGTCGTCAAGGCCTTCGTCACCCAGGAGCAGCAGACCGTCGTCGCGCCGAACACCGTCGGTTCCGGCGATCACACCATGTTCGTGGCCGGGGACCATCCCGATGCCAAGGAGACCGCCACGGCGCTGCTGCGCCTCTACGGCTGGCGCGACATCCTCGACCTCGGCAGCCTGCACGCCGCGCGGGGCATGGAGATGTACGCCCACTTCCACATGGCCGTCAACCTCGCCCTCGGCGGCCGGCCCTTCGGGGTCAAGATCGTGCGCTGACGGCCCGCCGGGCCCGCGGGACGGGCCCCGTTCCGGGCGGCCGGCAGCGGGCCCGTACGATCGCCGGGACCGACCCAGCAAGGAGCCCCCGCCCGTGACCGCCGTCCTGCCGCCGCCCCGCACCGCGGGCGGTCTGTCCGTGGAACGCCTGACGCGCACCGAGGACGGCGAACGGCTCGGCGCCCTGTTGTGGCGGGCCGGCCCCGGCTGGCGGATGATCAGCAGCGCGGTGCTGGGCGGTGGGATCGGCGAGCGGTCCTGGGTGCTCAACGCCCAGGTCGTCCACGGCTACCGGCGCACCGACCCGGAGCGGCACCTCGCCGAACTGGCCCGTGAAGCGGGCGAGTCCGCGCCTGGAGTGGGGCTGATGACGGCCGCCGACGTCGCGCACCACGCCCACGCGCACGACGCGGGTGCGGAAGCGGTGGTGACGGCGGCGGTGGGGGTGCGCGGCTGGGCCGCCTCACCGGCCGAGGGGTCACCGCTGCCCGCCCCTCCGGGGACGGTGAACATCGTCGCCGCCCTGCCCGTGGCGCTCACCGACGCGGCGTTGGTGAACGCGGTGGGCACCGCCACGGAGGCCAAGGTGCAGGCGCTGCTGGACGCCGGGTACGACTGTTCCGGCACTCCCACCGACGCCGTGTGCGTCGCGGCCCGCGTGCCTGGCGATGGCCGGGAGGCGTACGCCTTCGCCGGACCGCGCTCCCTGTGGGGCGCGCGCCTCGCCCGAGCTGTCCACGCGGCCGTGCGCGACAGCGTCCGGGCCGCCGCCACCGGGCCGGCCGACGGGCGCCCCGCCGAGGGGCACCGGCACCGGTAGGGCCGGTTGTGAGCCGGCCCCGGCCGGGACCCTCGTCCCAGCGGCCCGGGGCGCGTTGGGCGAACAGTGTCCCGGCGGCGCGCCGCTGTGCCAGAGTGCTGGTGGGGTCCGCGGGGCCGTCGCTACCGACGTACGGATCATGGGGGCAGGGTGGGGGTACGCAGGCTGCTGTCGTTCTCGGACGCGTTGACGCTGCTCGGCGGTGATCCGCCCGCCGTCGCCGCGCTGGACCGGGCGCTCGGCGGGGCGCTGAACGTCGCGACGGGCGGGGTGGGCGACGGGCTCGTGCGGATCGCCGACGCCCGGGGCAGCGTGCTGGCGCTCGGGCGCGGCGCCGTGCGGGGCGTCGGCAGACGCCTGGGCCTGGCCGACGGCCGGGCCGAGCGCACCGAGCTGCTGCACGCCGCGCACACCGTGATCGTCGTCCTCGCCTGGTTCCAGGCCCTGGAGGAGCGGGACCCGCCCGTGCGGCTGGAGGACCTGGAGCTGACCCGGGGCGAACAGCTCGCCCTGGCGGGCGCCCCGGGGGCGGCGGAGCGGGGCGCCGCGTTCGCCCGGGCGCTGGCCGCCGTGGACGCCCCGAGTCCCGCGCCCCACCGCCCCTTCGAGGCGGTCACCGAGCAGTTGCGGGGCTGGTACGAGGGCCTGTCGGCCAGGTTCCTCGACTTCGCCGAGGGGCTCCGTGCCTGGAGCGCCCGGCCGCCGGCCGTCCGGGACGCGGCCCGGCACGTGATCCGCGCCGAGCTGCCGCGCGAGGCGGTCCGGCAGTACGAGTCCCTGTACGCCCGGCTCGCCCAGGAGGCCCCCGAGTTCGGGTTCTGGACGACGCAGCTGGAGCACCGCGCCACCCGGGACGAGGTGCGCCGCTCCCTCGGGGGCGTCACCGAGCTCCTCGCCGGCCTGGCGCGGACGGCGCGTCCCCCCGCCGACGTCGCCGCGGCGCTGGCCCGCGCGTCCGAGGCCGTGCTGACCCGGCCGGTGCTGGACGCGTCGTCGGGCCCGGAGGGCGTACGGGTGCCGGCGTTGCGGGAGATGTACCTGGACCCCGACTTCCGGGTGCGGGAGGTGACCGGTCCCGGCGGACCCGCGACCGAGGCGTGGTGGGCGGACGCCCCGGTGCGCCGGGACCTCACCTCCTACCTGGCCGGCGCGCTGACGTCGCCCGGGGCGGCCGTCGCGCCGCTCCTGGTGCTCGGGCAGCCGGGCGCGGGGAAGTCCGTGCTGACGCGGGTCCTCGCCGCGCGGCTGCCGTCCGCCGGGTTCCTGCCCGTCCGGGTGCCGCTGCGGGACGTGCGCGCGGAGGACGACCTGCAGGACCAGATCGAACAGGCGGTGCGTACCGCGACCGGGGAGCGGCCGTCCTGGCCGGAACTGGTCCGCTCCGCCGGGGGCACGGTTCCCGTCCTGCTCCTCGACGGGTTCGACGAGCTGCTGCAGACCACCGGGGTGCACCACAGCGACTTCCTGACCCGGGTGGCCCGGTTCCAGCGGCGCGAGGCGGACCAGGGCCGCCCCGTGCGGGCGCTGGTGACCAGCCGCACCGCCGTCGCCGACCGGGCCAGGTACCCGGACGGCCTGGTCTCGCTGCGCCTTGAGCCGTTCCGGCCGGAGCAGGTCCGCCGCTGGCTCGCCCTGTGGAACGAGGCGAACGCCGGCTGCTTCGCCGCCCGCGGGCTGCGGCCGCTGACCTGGGAGGCCGTCGAGCGGCACGGGGCGCTCGCCGCGCAGCCGCTGCTGCTGACGATGCTGGCGCTGTACGACGCCGCCGACAACGCCCTGCGCCGGGCGGGCGACGGCCCCTTCGACGAGGCGGAGCTGTACGAGGAGCTGCTGACGTCCTTCGCCCGCCGGGAGATCGACAAGGCCGGCCCCTCCCCCGCCGCCGTCCCGGACGAGGAGGCCGGGGCCCGCGCCGAACGGGAACTCCAGCGGCTCTCCCTGGTCGCGTTCGCGGTGCACAACCGCCGCCGCCAGTGGGTGTCGGCCGCCGAACTCGACGAGGACCTGACGGCGCTGCTGGGCCGGGCCGCCACCGAGGACTCCGGGTTCCGCACCCCGCTCGGCGCCGGCGAAGTGGCCCTCGGCCGCTTCTTCTTCGTCCAGCGCGCCCAGTCGGTGCGGGACGGCCGCGTACTGGCCACGTACGAGTTCCTGCACGCCACCTTCGGCGAGTACCTGGTGGTCCGGCTGGCGCTGCACGTGCTCACCAGTCTCCTGACGCACCGTCCGTCCCTGTCGGACGCCCGCGGCAGCGTCGACGACGACCTGGCGTACACCCTGCTCTCGTACGCGCCGCTGTCCTCACGGCAGATGCTGCGCTTCGCCGGGGCGATGGTGCGCCGCATCCCCGCGGCCGAGCGGGACCGGCTGGCGCGTCTGCTCATCGAGGTGCTGGAGCAGCACGGGCAGCGGACGCGGGAGACCCACCGCGCGTACCGGCCCACGCGCTTCCCCGCCTCCCCGCGGCTGCGCACGTCGGCCCGCCACGGCATCTACGGGGCCAACCTGGTCCTGGTGATCCTGCTGCTGCGGGAGCGGGTCACGGCGAGCGAGCTGTTCGCGTCCTGGAGCGACCACGCCAGTGCCTGGCACCGTCATGTGCTGTTGTGGCGCTCGTCGTTCGACGAGGAGCAGTGGACGGACTTCGCCCTGTCCCTCTCGGTGCGGCGCACCCGGAGCGAGCGGGGCAGGGAGCTGGAGCTCACCCTGCGCTCCGGCGCACCGGGGCCGCCGGAGCCGATGGACATGAACTGGCTGTACCGCTACCCGCCGGGCAACGACGGCCCGGGGTGGTCGCGTACGTACTGGGACGAGCTCCGGCACAAGGCGGACGTCTCCTGCGGCACGAACGACGGTGTCGTGCGGCACGCCATGGACCCCGTCTACACCTGGCTCGGCCCGGCCGTCACCACGTTCGTCACCACGCCGGGCGAGCGGGCCACCTCCCTGGCGCACGACGTGCTGGAGCTGCTGCTCGGTGCGGAGGACCTGCCGCCCGGCGAGCGGGACGCCGTACGGGCGCGGGTGATGCGCGGCCTGGACGGCATTGCGCCCGGGGTGCGGGACCGGGTGCTGCGCCTGCTCGCCGCTCAAGGGAGCCCGCCCGCGGGGACCGGCCCGGAGGGCGGGGGCTGAGGCCCGCCGTGGGGGCGCGCCCCCGGGTGGCCGGCGGGCCGGGGTCACCGCCGGTTCACGGGTTCACGGGGTCCGGGTCCACGGGGGTCCGGGCGAGCGCCTGCTCCAGGTCGGCCCACAGGTCGTCGACGTGCTCGACGCCGACGGACATCCGTACCGTCCCCTGCCCGATGCCCGCGGCGTCGAGGGCCGCCGCGTCGAGTTGGCGGTGCGACGTGGAGGCCGGGTGCATCACCAGGGTCTTCACGTCGCCGAGCGAGGCGGTCAGGGCGGCCAGGCGGACGGCCTCGACGAAGGCGCGGCCCGCCTCGCGCCCGCCCGCGAGGTCGAAGGAGACGACCCCGCCGCCGCCCCGCGGCAGCAGCCGGCGCGCGACGGCGTGGTCGGGGTGCCCGGCGAGCGCCGGGTGGCGTACGGCCGCGACCGCGGGATGCGCGGCGAGCCGGCCGGCCAGGTCCGCGGCGGTGGCGCTCTGCCGCTCGACCCGCAGCGGCATGGTCTGGAGCCCCCGCAGGGTCAGCCAGGCGGCGAACGGGTCGGTGACGGCGCCCTGTTCGACCGCGTAGTGGCGGATGCGGTCGTACAGTCCGGCGTCCGCGAAGACGGCGACCCCGCCGAGGACGTCCGCGTGTCCGGAGAGGTACTTGGTCGCCGAGTGGATCACCACGTCGGCGCCGTGCTCGATCGGCCGGCACAGCAGGGGTGAGGCGAAGGTGTTGTCCACGGCGCTGGGAACACCGGCCTCGGCGGCGACGGCGATCAGCGCGGGCAGGTCGCAGACCCGGGTGGTGGGGTTGGCGATGGTCTCCAGGTAGAGCAGGCGCGTCTCGGGCCGCAGCGCCCGCCGCACCTCCTCGGGGTCGGTTCCGGAGACGTACGTGACCCCGATGCCCCGGCGCGCGGCGAGGTCGGTGAGGAGCGCGTACGTGCCCCCGTAGAGGCACCGTTGCGCGATCACGTGGTCCCCGGCGGAGAGCAGGCCGAGTAGCAGGCCGTTGATGGCGCCCATCCCGGAGGCGTAGGAGAGGGCGGCGGCTCCGCCTTCGAGCCGGGCGACGGCGTCCTCGAGGGTGCGGACGGTGGGGTTGCCCAGCCGGCTGTAGACGAAGGTGCCGGGCGAGTCGAAGGCGTCGGCCATCGCGTCCGCGCTGTCGAAGGAGAAGACGTGCCCCTGGTGCAGGGGGACGCCGAGGGGTGTGCTGCCGGTGACCGGCACCCTGGGCGGGTGGACGGCGAGGGTCTCGGGCCGCAGTGCCGCGGTGTCGTCGCTCATGGATCCAGTCAACGGGCGAACCGCTTGCGCGCACAGGGCCAATCCCGGCAGATTGGTCCGGCGATGGAACCAATTGCCACTCCCCTGGACGAGTTCGTCGCCCGCCTCGGCCGCTGGTCGGCCGGGCGGGGGCCGCTGTACCTGCTGCTCGCCGCCCGCCTGCGGCAGTTGATCGACGAGGGGCTGCCGGCCCCGGGGGCCCTGCTGCCGCCCGACCGGCGGCTCGCCGGTGCGCTCGCGGTGGGGCGCACGACGGTCGTGGCGGCCTATGACGTCCTGCGTCAGGAGGGGCGCCTGGTGCGGCGGCAGGGCAGCGGGACCCGCGTGGCGTCCGCCGCGCTGGTGCCGGGCCCCCGGGTCAGGGAGACGTCCAACCCGCTCTTCCTGCACCTGCTGGAGACGCCGGACGACGTGATCCTGATGAGCTGCGCGGCGCCGGTGGACCCGCCGACCGAGCTGACCGAGGCGTACCGGACGCTGACGTTCCCGGCCGGTGACCTGGGCTACCACCCGGCGGGGCTGCCGGCCCTGCGGGAGGCGGTCGCCGAGCGGTACGGGGCGCGCGGCGTCCCGACCGGTCCGGAACAGGTACTGGTCACCACCGGTGCCCAGCAGGCCCTGTCGCTGCTGACCCGGCTGCTGGTGGCGCCGGGTGACGGGGTCCTCGTGGAGGCGCCGACGTATCCGGGGGCGCTGGACCTGTTCCGGGAGGCGGCGGCCGTCCCGCACCCGGTCGAGGTGGGGCCGGCGGGGGTGGACGTGGCGGGGGCCGTCGCGGTGATGGAGCGTCCCCGGCCGGCCCTGGCCTATGTGATCCCCCGCTTCCAGAACCCCACCGGGGCGGTCCTCCCGCCACTGGCCGGCCGCCGGCTCGTCGAGGCGGCGAACCGGCTCGGCGTGCCGCTGGTGGACGACGAGGTGCCGGTGGACCTGGCGTTCGAGGCCGGGGCGCCGTCTCCGTCGCTCTCCTCGTACGGCGACGTGGTCGCGGTCGGCTCGCTGAGCAAGGTGGTGTGGGGCGGGCTGCGGATCGGGTGGGTGCGGGGTCCGGCGCCGCTGATCGCCCGGCTGGCCCGCCTCAAGGCCCTCCACGACCTCGGGACGGACGTGCCGGCGCAGTGGGTGGCCACCCGGCTGCTGGCCGGCTTCGCGCCGATCGTGGCGGCGCGGGCACGCACGCTGCGCGCCCGTCACGACCACCTGCGGGCCGAACTGGCGCGGCGGCTTCCCTCGTGGAACTGCCCACCGGCCGGGGGCGGCCAGACGTTGTGGGTCCGCCTCCCGCACGGCGACGGTGTGGCCTTCGCCCAGGTCGCGCTGCGGCACGGGGTGGCGCTGCTGCCGGGTGCCACGATGGACGCGCTGGGCGGCAGCGCGCGGTGCCTGCGGCTGCACCACATGCTGCCGCCGGAGGTGCTGTCGGAGGCGGTGGACCGGCTCGCGCGGGCGTGGGACGAGTACGCGCCCCAGGCGGCGCCGTCCTCACCCGGCCGTGCGGGCTCCCCGGCGTTCCCTCCCCCGTTCCCTCCGGTCGGCTCGCCGGCCGGATCACCGGCCGCGCTCAACGCGATAGCGGTGTGACGACCGAGGACCGGGGCCGCTGCGCCGGGGGCCCTGTGCCGGTCCCGGGGCGGGGCGGGGCGGGGCAGCCGTGGCTCGGCGCCGGTCCCGGCTGCCGGGGCCGGCGTTCGGGAGCCGGAGGCCGGGGGCGGGAGCGGGGGCGGGGGCGCAACCGGTGACCGGGGGGGCCGGGCCGTCGGTGCAGCCGGTGGCCATGGGGTCATCAGGCCTTAGGATCCCGGAAGTTGTATCGACCACCAACTCCATGACCGACCAGGGGGAACACCCATGTCTCAGCAGCGTCTCAGCCGCCGCGGAATACTGGCCGGCGCCACCGCCGCGCTGGTGGCCGGCTCGGCGTCGGGCACCGCATCGGCGGCCGACGTGCCGGCGCCGAGCCCGTACCCGCTCAAGCCGCCGCACCAGATCGAGGCCGAGGCCCTCGTCGACTACCTGCGCCTTCGTCCCTGGAGCGACGGCGCGAACCGCTACAAGACGGCGGGACAGTTCCCGAACGAGAACTCGGCACTGTCCTGGGGCGCGCCCGGCCACCCGGAGCAGTTCTCGGCGTTCGCCCAGTGCTCGTCGTTCCTGACCATGGTCCTCCAGCGCGCGTACGGCACCGGTACGGCGTACGGGTGGGCCACCCGGGAGTACTTCGCCCAGCACTTCAGGACGGAGCCCGGCAAGTTCTACCCGACCGCCGAGAAGTTCCGTGAGGGCTTCGCGAACGCGGCGGCCGTTCCGCACTTCACCGCGGTCACCAAGCCGGTCAACCTCCGGCCCGGGGACCTGGTCGCCTTCGACTACGACCCGGAGACGACCACCGAGCCGTACACCGGGCACATCGTCATGATCCGGGAACGCAAGGGCACGCTGGCGTCCCCGGCGGACCGCCAGGTCGGCGAGGGTGTCGTCCCGTACGTCTTCGAGATCATCGACTGCACCAGCGACCCGCACGGCAACCCGGCCGCCTCCGCGGGCGCGGAGGCCACCTACCGGGGCTTCCCCGACACCCGTATCGAGGAGCCGGCGGAGGGCGCCTCGGGGTGGACCGAGCACAACGGCGTGGGGTACGGCCACATCGTGTTCTACGCGGATCCCACCACGAAGCTCTTCGCCGGCTACCGCTGGAGCGTGAACTCCTCGACCGCGCGCAGGGCGGCCGACCGTCCGATCGCCGCCGCCCGCGTCCACCTCGGCTGACGCCCGGCGCCCGGGTGCCGGCGCGTACGGCGGTCCGGCACCCGGGCGGGGCGGGGCGCGCCCGGGAGGGAACGGCGGGGCACGCGGGGCGCGGCAGGGATCAGCGCGCGCCGTCCAGCACTTCGCGCAGGGTCAGGGCGAACTCGTCCGGGGCGCCCTGCTGCCCGTACTCGCCACCGAGGAAGCCTCCGTGGTGGCTGGGGAAGAGCGTCAGGGCGGTGCCCAGCAGCCGGGCGATCTCCGCCGCCGCCCGGGCGGGGAACTCCCCGTCCGACTCCTTGCCCGCCGCCACGACCACGCGCGTGGGTGCGGCCAGCAGCGCGGCCGTGTCGGGGGCGAAGCCCGTGCAGCCGAGCATGTTCTGCCCCAGCAGGGGGTCGTCCCGCGAGCCGTCGTCCTCGCTCGGCAGGCCGAAGGCCGCCGGGTCCGGTGCCGGCTCCGCGCGCCAGTCGTCGGGGAAGAGGCCCTTCCGGCCCGCGGCGGCGATGAACTTGGCCATCGCCGGTCCCATGCCCTGCCGCAGGTAGGTGGTGTGGATGTCCTCGCACACGCCCAGTGCTGCCACGCTGTCGGGCAGCACGCGCGCCACGGGCGGCTCGTGGGCGACGAGCGTCGCGACCTTTTCGCCGTGCCGGGCCACCAGGGCGAGCGCGTTCACGGCGCCACCGCTGCTCGCGAACAGGTCGACCGGGCCGCGGCCGAGCGCCTCGATCACGCGCCGCACGTCGTCCGCGTGCTCCTCGGGGGCCGTCCGGGGGGCGCCGTCGGTGCGCGGGCTGCGGCCGGTGCCGCGCGGGTCGTAGGTCACCACGGTGCGGTCGGTGAAGCGGGCGGCGAGCGAGGCGAAGCCGGCCGCGCCCATCGGCGAGCCGATCAGCAGCAGCGGCCGACCGCCGGTGCCGTCACCGTCCGGGTGCCGCACGTCGTAGGTGAGCGTCGCGCCCGGCGCGTCCAGGGTCCGGCTCTCGGTCTCGGTCTCGGTCATGTCCGTCTCCTCAGGGGGTGTGCCACTGCCCCTGTTGACCGGCCCGGCGCCGCGAACTCATCGGTCGGCGGCGGAACCGTGCCCCCACCGTGCGGGCACGGCGATGGCCCGAACGTGTCTGCGGCCGGAATCCGGGGGCACATGGACCGTTGCACCGCACCGTCCGCCGCTTTCACCGCTTCGCGCATCCGCACACGCGCGCATCCGCGCATCCACGCACCGAACATCCGCACATCGAGCATCCGACAAGGGAGCCGTCCCATGCTGGGCATCGTCGCCGCCGTTCTGTTCTTCGTCGCCTTCCTCATCAACGCCGCCGAGATCGGCACCAACGACACGTTCTCCTCGGGCAACGTCATGCTGCTGGGCCTGACACTGCTCGCACTGCACGTCGCGGGTATCGGCACCTCCTGGCACTCCCGCCGTCGCCGCTGACCTCCCCTCCCGGAGGGCCCGGCTGCCGGCCGTTCCACGTATCCGTACGCGCCGCCGGACGGACCGGTGCGCCCACCGTGCGGGCACGGTGGACGCACCGGTGGACGCGGCTGGAGCGGTGTGCCCGGGGGCCGGCGCGCCCGGGCACATGGGGGGTCCCACTCCCGCGAAAGCGTCCCGAGCCGGGCGGCGCGACGACGCCGGCGGCGGCCTAGCCGGGCTGGTCGCCGCTGTAGCGGTAGATGTTGCCGGCCGCGTTGACGCCCCACACCGTGCCGTCGGGGGCCGCACCGATGTCGGTCAGCGCGCCGGGGATGTTGATCCACGGGTTAGAGTCGTTACCGGTGTAGCGGTAGATGCCACCGCCCGAGTTCACCCCCCACACGTTGGTCCTCGACCCGGCCGAGATGCGCGCCAGACCACCGGAGATCTGCTTCCAGGTCGTCGAGCTCTCGTCACCGGTGTAGCGGTAGATGTTCCCGGCGGAGTTGACCCCCCACACCGTGCCGTCCGCCGCCGCACCGATGTCGGTCAGCGCGCCGGGGATGTTGATCCACGGGTTGGAGTCGTTGCCGCTGTAGCGGTAGATGCCGCCGCCCGAATTCACCCCCCACACGTTGGTCCTCGACCCGGCCGAGATGCGCGCCAGACCACCGGAGATCTGCTTCCAGGTCGTCGAGCTCTCGTCACCGGTGTAGCGGTAGATGTTCCCGGCGGAGTTGACCCCCCACACCGTGCCGTCCGCCGCCGCACCGATGTCCTTGAGGGCGCCGGGGATGTTGATCCAGGGGTCCGCGTCGTCCCCGCTGAAGCGGTAGATGTTCCCCGCGGAGTTGACCCCCCACACGTTGGTCCTAGAGCCCGCGGAGATCGCCGTGAGAGCACCGGTGATCTGAGTCCATTCAGCCATGATCTGAGCCCCTGTCGTCGGGTTCCGTAACCAGGTGATGGACGACGGGAGGGTGGGGCAAACGGGTGACGATGCCCGCCGGTCACCGGAAACTACGGAAAATCGATGTTTGGCGGGGAGGCCGCCGTACGCCTCGGAGTGCCTGGTCTCCCGTCCCGGTCAACCGATGTCCGGAATCCGTGTACCTCGCACGAGTGACCCGCGTGGCACCCTCTCGCCATCGCTGCGCGCATGAACGAGCGACGACGGGACAGTGCCGGCGAACCGACGCCGAGCGGCACCGAGTGGCACCGGGCGACACGGGGCGACGCGGACGGCTCGCCGGCGAGGAGGGCCCGCGGGGCCGGCCTCAGGCCGTACTCGTGCCGACCGCCGGTCCGTCGGACGCCGGCCGGACGGCCGCTCCGGCCCCGGGCCGCGTGTCGGGGCGGAGCACGCCGGCCGCCGCGGCGGCCACCGCGCAGAGCGCCACCGGGAGCAGCAGGGCGAGGTTCAGCGGTACGAGGTGGGTCAGCGGGCCGATGACGGCGGGCCCGGCCAGCATGCCGAGGTAGCCGAGCCCGGCGACCCGGGAGACGTGGGCGCCGGCCGCGTCCTCGTCGGTGTGGCCCGCGGCGCTGAAGAACTGCGGTACGCAGCCGGACAGTCCGAGCCCGAACACGGCCCAGCCCGCGAGCGCGGGCACCACCCACGGGGACAGCGCGGCGACGGTCAGCCCGGCGCCTGCGGCGGCGGCGCCGTAGCGGACGACGAACACCGGGCCGGTACGGGCGGCGACCCGGTCGGTGAGCAGACGGCCCACCGTCATGGCGGTGGCGAAGGCCCCGTAGGCGAAGGCGGCGGTGGCGGCGGGCGCGCCCAGCACGTCCTCCAGGTGCAGCACGCTCCAGTCGTTGGCGACGCCCTCGCAGAGCATCAGCAGCAGGGCCAGGACGGCCAGGACCCACACGCGCCGGGGCGTGCGCCGCCGGCCGGCCGGGCGCGCGCCCTCGCCCGTCGCGCCGGCGACGGCGGCCGCCGCGTCGGTCGCGCTGTCCTCCCCCGTGGTGGCGGCGCCCTTCCCGGCGCCTCGCGGCGGGCCGAGCAGTGCGGGTGTGGCGACGAGGGTCACCAGGAGGCCGGTCGCGGCGACGACGGTCAGGGTCGCGCCGAGGTCCCACCCCCAGGTGATCAGACGCGCGCCGACGAGTGCGGCGAGCACACCGCCCAGCGAGAACACCGCGTGGAACGCGGACATGACCGGTCGGCCGTAGGCGCGCTCCACCTGGACGGCGTGGGTGTTCATGCTGACGTCGAGGCAGCCGTTGCCGAAGCCCAGCAGGAACAGCGCGACCCCGAGCCAGGGCGCGTCGGCCGCCAGGGCGGGCGCCACCACCGCCGCGCTGCACAGCACGGCGCCCGCGGGCACCACCCGGCGGGCGCCGAGGCGGTCGGTGAGACGGCCGCACATCTGCATTCCGGCGAACGCGCCGCCACCCAGCAGCAACAGCAGCCATCCCAGGACGGCGTGGCTGATCCCGGTGCGCGACTCGACAGCGGGGATGTGCACGATCCACATGCCCATCACGAAGCCGTTCAGGGCGAAGAAGGCGAACGTGGCGAGGCGGGCGGCCCGCAGGGTTCTGTTCATGACCGCGAGCATAATGAACAAGGAACATGTTCGATACGTTGACTTTCGCACACGCATCCTGTGCAATACGCGTATGGGAACCACGGAACGACACCGCCGGATCGCCGACGCCCTGCGGGAGGCGCACGAACTGAGCGTGGCGGAACTGGCCGGGCTCACCGGCAGCTCCGAGATGACGGTGCGGCGCGATCTGGAGATCCTGGCCGATCAGGGGGTGCTCGAACGGTTCCGCGGCGGTGCGCGCAGTCTGCTGCTGCGCGGCGAGGAACCGCCGTTCGGGCTGCGGGCGCGGGAGGGCGAGGAGGCCAAGCGCCGGATCGCCGCCGATGTCGCCGCCCTCATCGCCGACGGCGAGTCCGTCGTCCTCGACAGCGGGACGACGTGCCTGGAGGTCGCGAAGGCGCTGCGCGACCGTCGTGTCACCGTGATGCCACTGTCGCTGCACGCCGCCAACGCGCTGACCGGTGCCCCGTCCGTGCGGCTGCTCCTGCCGGGCGGCGAGCCGAGGCCCGGCGAGCTGGCGCTGACCGGGCCCCTCACGGAGGCGTCCCTCGCGGCGGTCCGTTTCGACACGGCCGTCATCGGCTGCTGCGGCCTCACCGCCGACGACGGTCTGACCGCCTACGACCTCGCCGACGCGGCCGTCAAACGGGCGGCGATGGCGTCGTCACGCCGCACCGTCGCGGTCGCCGAGGCGGCCAAGTTCTCCCGCACGGCGCTGGCGTTCGTCGCACCGCCCACCGCGCTCCACGCCGTCGTCACCGACGTCACGGCACCGGCGGCGGCGACCGACGCGCTGGCCGCGGCCGGCGTCACCGTACGGAAGGTGTGACCCCGCCATGACGTCCCGCGGACGCGCTGCCCGGGAGTGACGCACGGCTTCTTCGCCATGGCGGGCACGCTCGACGCGGGGAGCCGCGCGGCGGAACAGGCGGCGGCGTTCCTGCGCACCGCGTTCGACGGCGGCGCCGCCACCACATGAGCCCCGGACGCCCGGGCGCCGATCACCGGGACACGTCGCGCCCCGGTGAGCCGCCGCCTGCCGCGTCGGCCGCTCGGCCGCCGGTGCCCGGTCGTCGGCGTGGCCGCGCGTGCCGGGTTGTGCGACACCCCGGGGGCGCCGGCCGCGCCGAGCCGAGGGGAGAAGGTCCGCGAGTGAAACCGTCCGCCGGGGCGGAGCGCGCGGCAGGGACCGCGGCGAGACCTACGCCACGTACAAGTACGCGTTGATCTCCGTGCCCGACGCCTCCCAAGTGAACTTGGTCCGCGAGTCCTTGGGACACGCCTTCGCCTCCTTGCGGCTCTGGCCGTCGGTGAAGGCCGCGAACGCCTTCACGAAGGCGCACTTCCCGTCCGCCTTCGTGTCCCTCACCCAGCCGTCGATGACGACCCTGCCTCCGACGCACTCGATGCTCCACGCGGCCTCACCGCCGGTCGTGGAGGGCGACAGACGGGCGGGGCACTTGGCCTCCGCATCGGCCGGGCCGGCGGTGGCGGGAGCCGCGGCCAGCGTGACCGCCACCACGACGGCACCGGTCAGGGCGGACAACCTGGCGGCGATCTTCATCCTTACCTCCGTGTGAGCGAGTCGAGTCGACGGTGCATCGCGACCAGACGCTAGTGATGTCGTCCGCTCCGCAACCACCCGCAAACCGGTCATTCGGCGAACCGGCCCGGCCTGCCCGGATGCGGACGCTCCTTCTTTCGGTCACCGCGCTCTGCCCGGCGGCCCGCGCGTCCGTGGCGTGCCGGGCGGCCGTCACGACGTGACCCGGCGGGAAACACGCGCGACGCGCAGGGACGCGGCTCTGCGGGTGGCTCGCGGGCCCGTGCCCCGCGCGGCGGGCGGGCGCCGGGGGCCGCGTGCACAACGCGCCGAAGCGTCCCGCCGGCCCGGCCGGTGCGCCGCCCTGGACGGGCGGCTCTCACTTGTCGTGAAGTGTGCGATCCACCGCCGCGGCCCCGGCGACCCCTGCCCAGGCGCCCGCCTCCCCGGCGGGGGCCATCGTCCGGAAGTCGCCACGGGACACCGCGTCCTCCACGACCCGTCGTCGGGACGGCCTGCCCTGGCCCTGCCAGTGGAACAGCAGGGTGTCGACGCGGAGGGGCACGCGGGCGCCGAAGGGGTGGACGTGCAGGCCGGTTGACGGTGATGACCGCTGTGTCGGCGTCGATCCAGCGCAGGCCGGCCGCCTCCAGTACCGGGCGCGCCGCCGGGGCGTCCTCGTCGGCGGTGGCGAAACGGCCGAGGGTGCTGCGATGTCCGGCATCGGGGGATGCTACTGCGTGCCCCGGAGCCACCGGGGCGTCAGCCGCCGTACAGCCAACTGCCGTACGGGGCCTCGTCCACGAGGTGGTACAGGCCGACGGCGCCGGGGAAGAGCACGAGGGCCGACACCCCGAGCCGGAGCATCGCCGGGGCCGCGACGGTGACGGCGTCCGACTGGCTCTTGACGGTCCGCCAGTCCCGGCAGCGGCGGATGTCCCCCTGGGAGGCCCACCACAGGAAGAGGCCGAACAGTGTCCCGACCCCTGCGAGGGAGGCGGCGAAGCCGCCGACGACGGCGAGGAACGTCTCTCGGTCGTGGTGGTCGCCGACGCACAGGGAAAGGGCCCCGAGCAGCGGGACGGCGGCGAGTCCGGACAGCGCCCCGCGGGCGACCACGTCGCGGAGTCGGAGCGGGGGTCGGGTGATCTCGTCCTGGGCACGCATGTGCCGCACGGTAGCCGGGGACCGGCGTGCACCGTCGGCGGGCCCCCTGCCGCGGGCGGGCGCCCCGCCTGCGGCGTGGGGCGCCCGCTTCCCGAACCCGTCAGGCCGAGCCGCTGACGGCCGGTGAGCCGGTCCTGGCCGTTCCCCGTACGATGCGGCGCCGGCGGGCCGGCATGCCGAGGAGCGGGTTGGCGACGCCCCAGGCCGCGCCCTTGCAGATCAGCTCCTTGTAGACGGCCGCGGGCCGGCCGGTCAGGGCCGCGCCGACGGACCGGTCGTCGGCGGTGACGTACTGGATCAGGCCGTCCTTGCGGCCCAGCGAGATGCACTGGTTGTAGTAACGGATCGTGAGGCTGGGGACCTTGCCACCGGTCAGGCGTGCGGCGATGGTGTCGGCGGCCTGCCACGCGGTGGGGACTCCGGAGGCGCACGACATGCGCAGCGGCTTGTCCCCGGGGCCCATGACGAGCGCCGCGTCGCCGACGGCGTACACGTCCGGGTGCGACACCGAGCGCATGGTCCCGTCGACCACGATCAGGCCGGTGCCGGTGGTCTCCAGGGTGGTGGCCCGCGCGATGGGGTGGACCGCGAAGCCGGTGGTCCACACGGTGGCCGCGGACGGGAGGTCCCTGCCGTCCGCGGTGATGACGCGGTCGGCCTCCACACCGGTGACGGCGGTCCGCTCGTGGACCGTGATGCCGAGCCCGTCGAGGACCTTCCGCAGGTGGCGGCGTCCCTTGTCCGACAGCCAGTCGCCGAGGCCGCCGCGGGCGGCGAGGGCGACGGAGAGGTCGGGGCGGGCCTCGGCGATCTCGGTGGCGGCCTCCAGGCCGGTGAGGCCGCCGCCGACGACGACCACCGGCCGTCCGGCGTCCAGGCCGGCCAGGCGTTCCCGCAGCCGGAGCGCTCCGGGGCGGCTCGACAGCTCGTGGGCGTGCTCGGCCACGCCGGGGACGCCCTGGTCGTTCCAGCCGCTGCCGAGGGCGTACACGAGGGTGTCGTACTCCAGTTCCTCGGCATCGCCGTTCCCGTCCGCGACGGTGACCGTCCTGCGGTCGACGTCGATGCCGGTGACCTTGGCGCACCGGGGCCGGACACCGGTGCCCCGGAACATCTCGGCGAGGGGCCGGGGCTTGAGGTCCTGGCCGGCCGCGAGCTGGTGCAGCCTGACGCGCTCCACGAAGTCGGTTTCGGTGTTGACGAGCGTGATGGCGACGTCGTCGCGGTGCAGCCGCCTGGCCAGGCGGCCGGCCGCGACGGCTCCCGTGTATCCGGCGCCGAGGACGATGATGCGGTGCTGCATGGTGGGTGCTCCTGTCTGCGCGGGCCCGCCCCTTGTCGTGCGCGGCTTCGCCCTATGAACCGGGCGGCCCGCGGTTTCCTGACAGGCCCCCGGTGTGAAGCGGCTCACACCTGGGGGCGGGGGCTTCCCGTGACGGTCAGAAGGCGCGGAACAGCGGTTCCCCGTGCTCGGTCGCGGCCCACACCTCGGTCGCGCGCTGGAGCTTGTCGGGGTTGACCTGGCTGCGGAACGCGGCGATCCCCTCGCCGGTGATCTCCAGGCACATGATCCCGACGACCCGGCCGTCGACGACCGCCACGACGGCGATGTCCCCGTTGGCGGTCGTCACGTACATCTCGGGCGAGCCGCCGACCAGGGCGCGCTTGGACGGTGCCGGCTTGAACAGTCCCCGCATGAACTTGGCGACCGCGAGGGTGCCCTCGACCGCCCGGGCGCGCGCCGGGACCTTCCCGCCGCCGTCGCCGACCGCCAGGACGTCGGCGGTGAGCAGCTTCACGAGCGGCTCGGTCCTGCCCGTGGTGGCGGCGGCCAGGAACTCCTCGACGACCCGCCGGGCGGCGGCCGCGTCGATCTCGGCGCGGGGCCGGCCGTCCGCGAGGTGCTTCTTGGCCCGGTGGAAGATCTGCTGGCTGGCGCTCTCGGAGACGTCGAGGATCTCGGCGATCTCCCGGTGCGGGTAGTCGAAGGCCTCGCGCAGCACGTAGACCGCCCGCTCGTTGGGCGTCAGCCGCTCCATGAGGGTGAGGACCGCGTACGAGACCGACTCGCGCTGCTCCGCGGTGTCGGCCGGGCCGAGCATCGGGTCGCCGTCGAGCAGCGGCTCGGGCAGCCATTCGCCGACGTACGTCTCGCGCCGGGCGCGGGCCGAAGTGAGCTGGTTCAGGCAGAGGTTGGTGAGCACCTTCGTCAGCCAGGCCTCGGGCACCTCGATGCGCCCGACGTCGGTCGCCTGCCAGCGCAGGAACGTCTCCTGTACGGCGTCCTCGGCCTCGCTCGCGGAGCCGAGGAGGCGGTAGGCGATGGCTTCCAGGCGCGGCCTGGCGACCTCGAACCGGTTCACGTCCTGCATGGTCAGCGGCATGGCCGGATCCTAGCCGGGCGGGTGGCCGGACGGCTCGGGGAGGTCGCGGAGCGGGGTGCGGGGGCCGGCCGGGGGGTGGGGCGGTGGCCGCGGCGGCCCGTCCGGCGCTCGGAGGGGCGAGGAGCGGGGTGGGTGGCACGGAGGGTGGGCGGTGCGGTGCGGACCGGGTGGCACGGGGGGGGTGAGCGGTGCGGAGGGGGGCGGAAACAGCGAAGGCAAGGAGGTCAGCCGCTCCTTGCCACTCTCAACGTATAGCGCACGGGGGGCCTTGCGGCAAGGCCCCCGTCATGACGCAGAATCGTCGGCCTGAGCCAGAACCTCCGGTAATCGACGCTTTGCGACGTATCTACTGCTTCGTCGCAGTGGGCACCGCGCCGGACGCGGTGCGCCGGCGGCGTGGAAGAGGGGGATCTCATGATCGACGTGATCGTCGTCGGTGGCGGGCCGACCGGTCTGATGCTGGCGGGCGAACTGCGGCTGGCCGGGGTGAGCACACTGGTGCTCGACCGGCTGGACCGGCCGACCGAGCAGTCCCGCGCGCGTGGCCTGCACGCGCGCAGCGTGGAGGTGATGGACCAACGCGGCCTGCTGGAGCGGTTCCTGGCGCTCGGCGAGACCGTCGCGGTCGGCGGGTTCTTCGCCGGCATCGACGCGCCGTGGCCGGACCGGCTCGACACCGCGCACCCGTACGTGTTGTCCATCCCGCAGACGGTCACCGAGCGCCTGCTGGCCGAGCACGCCGCCGCGTCGGGGGCGGAGATCCGCCGCGGCTGCGAGCTGGTCGGGCTCGACCAGGACGAGCGGGGGGTGACCGCCGAGCTGGCCGACGGCACGCGGCTGCGCTCGCGCTACCTGGTGGGCTGCGACGGCGGCCGCAGCACGGTCCGCAAGCTGCTCGGTGTCGGTTTCCCCGGTGAACCCGCCACGGTCGAGACACTGCTGGGCGACATGGAGGCGACCGAGGACCCGGAGAGGATCGCGGCCGTCGTCGCGGAGGTCCGCAGGACGCAGATGCGGTTCGGCGCCATCCCCGACGTGGACGGCAACAAGGGGATGTACCGCATCGTCGTGCCCGCCGAGGGGGTGGCCGAGGACCGTACGGCCCCGCCGTCGCTGGAGGAGTTCCGGCAGCAGCTCCGGGCGTTCGCCGGGACCGACTTCGGGGTGCACTCGCCGCGCTGGCTCTCGCGCTTCGGCGACGCCACCCGGCTGGCCGAGCGCTACCGGGTGGGACGGGTGCTGCTGGCCGGGGACGCGGCGCACATCCACCCGCCCACCGGCGGGCAGGGTCTCAACCTCGGCATCCAGGACGCGTTCAACCTCGGCTGGAAGCTGGCCGCGGAGGGCGGCGGCCGGGCGCCGGTGGGGCTGCTGGACAGCTACGAGGCCGAACGCCGGCCGGTGGCGGCCGACGTGCTGGACAACACCCGGGCGCAGATGCTGCTGCTCTCCCCCGAGGCGGGTCCCCGGTCGGTGCGCCGGCTGTTCGCCGAACTCATGGACTTCGAGGAGGTGAACCGGTACCTGATCGAGAAGATCACCGCGATCGGGGTCCGTTACGACCTCGGCGGCGGCCACGACCTGGTCGGCCGCCGGCTGCGGGACGTGGCGCTGGAGCGGGGGCGCCTGTACGGGCTGATGCACGGCGGGCGCGGGCTGCTGCTCGACCGGACCGGCCGGCTGTCGGTGGCGGGGTGGTCCGGCCGGGTCGACCACGTCGTTGACGCGGCCGGTGAACTGGACGTACCCGCCGTGCTGTTGCGGCCGGACGGTCATGTGGCCTGGGTCGGCGACGACCAGCGGGAGTTGCGCGGCCGGCTGTCCGAGTGGTTCGGCGCGGCCTCGGACTGAGCGTCGCCGCTCCCCGGCCGGCGAGCGGGGGATCCGTTCGTGCGGGACGGGGGAATGGGCGGCTCCCGGCGCGCGTTCGCACGGGTGCCGACGGTGGCCGCCGCCGGCCCGTGACCGTACGTACCCGTCCGAAGGGACCACGCCGCAGTGACGACGGACCAGCGCACCATCACCAACCCGGGCACCCTGCACGACCCCGCCGCGTTCGGCTACAGCCACGCGGTCTCCGCGCCGGGCGAGCTCGTCTTCATCGCGGGCCAGTACGCCTCCGACGGCACCGGAGCGCCCGTGCCCGGAGACTTCGCCGCGCAGGTCGAGTTGTCGCTCGGCAACCTGCGGCACGCCCTGGAGGGCGTCGGTCTGGGCTTCGAGCACGTGGTCCGGCTCGGCTCGTACGTCGTCGACCACGACCCCGGGAAGCTGGAGGTCCTCGGCAAGGCTCTGCACGCGGCGTTCGGCGAGCGCCTGCCGGCGCAGACGCTGAGCGGGGTGGCGGCGCTCGCGCTGCCCGGCATGCTCTTCGAGATCGACGCGGTGGCGGTGCGCCCCGCCGCCTGAGCCGTGCGCCCGCCCCGCCGACCGAGCCGTGCGTCCCGCCGCCTGCACCGTGCGTCCGGCCGGCTGATCAGCCAGTGTCGAGTACGTCGGCGTAGAGCGCGAACAGGCGCAGGTCCGACGGCCGGTCACCCGCCCGGGCCGCCCGGAGGTGCCGCCAGCAGTCGGCCGTCAGGCGGCGGGCGCGGCTGCCGGGCCAGGGGGCGGGCAGCAGCTCGGGAGGCAGGAGGGGGTCGGGGGTCATCGCCGCGCCGACGTGCGCGGCGAGCTCCACGGTGGTGGTGAGCCGCTCGGCGTCCGACGGTTCCGGGTCGTGGGTGAGGCGGGCGAGGCGGGACGCCGCGAAGTCCGCGAGCCGTTCGTACCGGGCGGCGATCCGGTCCAGCGGCCAGAGCGCGGCGGCGAGTTCGCGCGGCTCGTCGGTGCCGCCGATGCGCAGGTCGGTGGTGGTGAGGCGGGTGAGCGCGTCGAGGACGCCGAGCCGGCGGGCGTGGGCCTCGACGAGTTCGGCGACGGGGTTGGCGGTGACGTACAGGCCGCTCTGGACGGGCGCCGCGCCGAGATGGAGGAGGCTTTCGCGCAGGGCGTCGCGGGCGGTGCGGCGCGTTTCGGGCACGGCGAAGGCGAACAGGTGCCACGTGCCGTCCCACGGGGCGAGTCCGGCGTCCTGCCGGTAGGCGTGGCGGAGGTACGCGGCGTCCGGCGCCAGGGTCCCGGTGGCGTCGGCGAGGGCGCGGAGGGTCGCACCGCGGCCGCGGCCCTCCTGGGTGAAACGGCCCTCGGTGACGAGCCGTTTGACGCACAGTCTGACCTGCTGGCCGGTCATGCCCAGCGACTCGGCGACGGTGTACAGCTCGTCGGCGTCCACGGTGCCGTCCTCGCGGACGAGTGCGTGGACGAGCAGCCGGGTGGGGATCTCCGGCCTGTCGGCCGGGTCGCCGGCGTGGCCGGTGGTCGCGTTCACGGTGTCTCCTTCGTGTCCGGCGCGTCCGCGGCGGTGACCCGGCGGTGCATGGTCGTGACCGCGCCGAAGCCCATGAGGCCGCGCAGGTAGGGGGTCCGCTCGGTGCGGACGGGGGCGAAGCCGTGGCGCTCGTAGAGCGCCTTGGCGCGGGGGTTGGCGTCGATGACGTCCAGGCGGATCCGGTGGCAGCCGTGGTCGGCCGCGATGGCGGCGATCTCCTTCAGCAGCAGACCGCCGATGCCGGTGCCGCGGTGCGCCGCGTCCACGGCGATGCCGTCCATGACGAGTTCGCCCTCGGCGGGTTCGCGCTCGAAGAGGGCGAGGAGCGCGAGTCGCGGCAGACCGCGGAGAAGACCGTACTCCGTCAGCACGTCCTTCGCGCTCCCGCCGGTCAGCGCGCGGTCGCCGAGCCGGTACCCGGCCACACCCACCACCCGGTCGCCGATGAGCGCGGTGACGCCCCGGTCGTGCCGCAGGTGGGCCGCGATGAACCGGCGCCCCGCCTCGGGCGGGCCGAGCGCCGGGGAGAGCTTGCGGCCGAACGCCTCCCAGTAGAGCTCCGCCACCCGCTCCTCACCGCCCCGCGGTACGCCTCTGCGGATGACCGGCCGGCCGCCGGCCACCGCTGCCCCGTCCTCGGTCCTGTCCATCGCCGCGTCCTCTCGTCGGGTCCACCGGACCACACCACCTGAACGCAGAGTATACGCTCGTTTTAGCAACGAACGTTCTTGACATGAGCGAAAACTGGTGAGGGGTGGGACATGATCGCGGGGTTCCGGGCGCCCGGACGGCGCGGACGACGGTGGACGGTGTGGGTCTGGGTCCTGGTGGGGGCGCTGCTGGCGGGCGTCGGGGCGGCAGGGCTGATGGTGTGGCAGAACACGTACGCGCTCCGTGAGGAGAAGGTGTCGCTGCGGCACGACGGCAAGCTGCTCCGGGGGGTGCTCGCCCTGCCAGCATCGGGCGACGGGCCTTTCGGCGTGGTGGTCTTCGTGCACGGCGACGGCCCGGTCGACGCGACGCACGAGACGTTCTACCGGCCGCTGTGGGAGTCCTTCGCCCGGGAGGGGTACGCGTCCCTGTCGTTCGACAAGCCCGGGGTCGGCGGTTCGGAGGGCGACTGGCTCGACCAGAGCATGGCGGATCGGGCGGAGGAGACCCTGGCGGCCGTGGCCTGGGCGCGCGCACGCCCGGACCTCGACGGCCGCCGCGTCGGCCTGTGGGGGGCGAGCCAGGCGGGCTGGGTGCTGCCCAAGGTCGCGGCGCGCGACCGGGGTCTGCGGTTCGTCGTCGCCGTGTCCCCGGCCGTCAACTGGCTGCGCCAGGGCCGGTACAACCTCCTCGCCGAGCTGCGCCGGGAGGGTGCCACGGCGGAGCGGCGGGACGCGGCGCTGCGGCGGCGGGAGACCACGCTCGCCCTGCTCGCGCGCAAGGCGTCGTACGCCGAGTACCGCGCGGCGGTCGGCGACGGGGGCGACGTGACGGCCGCGCGATGGTCGTTCATCACCCGGAACCACACCGCCGACGCGACGGCTGACCTCCGGGCCATGCGGGGTACACCGGTCCTCCTGGTGCTGGCCGGCCGGGACGTCAACGTGGACGTCGCCGAGACGGAGGCCGTCTACCGCCGGCTCCTGCCCGCCGCGTCCCTCCACGTCGTTCACCATCCGGACGCCACGCACGCGCTGGTGGAGCACGACGTGGAGCGCTCGGGGTGGCGCCTGACACTGACCGCGGTCTTCGCACCCCGGCAGCTGTACGCCGACGGGGTCCTCGCGGCCCAGGCCGGCTTCGTCCGGCGGCTGAACACCGGGGACGGGGCGGTGCGCGGGCGCGGCGGCGGTGCGGGGCTGTGAGATGCCCCGCGCGGCCCTTGAGAAGGGCTCCACGGACTGTCCATCACGGCCATAGCGGTCGGAATGAGCGATTCCGACCACATGGTCTGCTCCAATGACTGTTTTCGGTCAGAACACATCATCAAGTGATCGCACGCGTGGCCAGTCGGTTTCGCTCCGTCACTCCCCCTGATCACCCGCCCCCACTGGACCGGCACCCCCGCGATTCATCCGGCAGCCACCCAGGACGGTTGAAGATTTTCCTGACACAACACCAAACAGTCGAAAGAAACGACCGAAAGTGTCCATCGTCTTTTGACTACTGATCGACCGTTCAGTGAAGGTCGTTCACATGTCCGTCACATCCCGGGCCGTGAGCAGCGGCCCTCTGCGTATGCGCGACTTCCGTCTGCTGCTGGCCGGGGCGGCGGCCGGGCAGCTCGGCGCCCACGTCACCCTGGTCGCCCTGCCACTCGTGGCGGTGCTCGTACTCGAGGCGACCGCGCTGGAGGTGGGGCTGCTCACGGCCGCCGAGACCGCCGCGTTCCTGGTGATCGGACTCCCCGCGGGCGCCTGGGTCGACCGCATGCGGAAGCTGCCGCTGATGGTCCGGGCCGACGTCGTCCGGGCCGTGGCCATGGCGAGCGTCCCGGCGGCGGCCCTCGCCGGTGTCCTCACCATGGCGCAGTTGTACGTGGTCGCCCTGGTCACCGGCGTCGCGACCGTCTTCTTCGACGTGGCCCACCAGAGCTTCCTGCCCCACCTGCTGCCGAGGGACATGCTGGTCAAGGGCAACGGGGCGCTGGAGACCGTGCGCTCGTCGGCGCAGGTCACCGGTCCCGGGATCGGTGGCGGTCTGGTGCAGCTGGTGGGCGCCCACCTGGCCGTCGTGGTCGACGCCGCCGGATACGCCCTGTCCGCCCTCTTCCTCCGGGGCATCCGGAAGGAGGAACCCCTCCCCGAACCCGCCCCCGGCCGGTCCCTGCGCGCCGATGTCGCCGAGGGCCTGCGCTTCGTGCTGGGTCAGCCCCTGCTGCGGGTGATCGCCGCTTCCACCGGCCTCGGCAACTTCTTCACCGCGCTGCTGATGGCCACCCAGACGGTGTTCCTCGTCCGCGTGCTGGGCCTGGAACCCGGCGCGGTGGGTCTCGTACTGTCGGCCGCCGCCGTCGGCGGACTCGCGGGCGCGCTGGCCGCCGGCGCGCTCGCCGCGAAGCTGGGCCAGGCCCGGATCATCTGGCTCTCCGCACTCGTGACGGGGCCGTTCGCGCTGCTGTGGCCGGTGTCGCAGCGGGTGGGGGGCGCCGTGGTGTTCGCGCTCGGCTCGGGCGTCGTCTTCTTCGGCGCCGTCGTGTACAACGTCGCGCAGGTGAGCTTCCGTCAGGCCCTCTGCCCGCCGGCCCTGCTGGGCCGGATGAACGCGACCCTGCGGTTCCTCATGTGGGGCACGCTGCCGCTGGGGGCGCTGGCCGGCGGGGCGCTCGCCGACCGCTTCGGCGCCGGCGCCGCGCTGTGGTGCTGCGCGGCCGGTTTCCTCGCCGTACCGCTGCCGCTGCTGCTCTCCCCGCTGCTCCGGATGCGGGACCTGCCCGCCGGACCGCACCCGACTGAGCCACCGGCCGCCGGGCAGCAGACCGCAGGGCAGCAGCCCGCCGGACCGCGTTCTTAAGGACCCGTTCGCACCCGGGTGACTCACGGCGCCCGGACACCACATCGCGCGGCCACGCCGTCGGCCGGACGACAGAGAGGATCACGTGCTCAGCATCTCGGGCCAGTACCTGGCTCGCTACCGGGGTCTCCCGCCCGACGGGGGCGTCACGCTGCCCGTCACCGGGGCGCAGCGCCGCTTCATCCTGGTGCGCGCCCTCGACCCCACCGGGCGGCCGGACCTCGTCCCGATGTTCTTCGCCTTCCCGCGCGGCACGGTGGACCCCGTGCGCCTCGCCGCCGCGGCCGAGCGCCTCGCCGCCCTCCACCCGGTCCTGCGCGGCAGGCCGGGCGTGGTGCGCGGGACGCCGGTGCTCCGCGTGGAGCGGCCGGACGTGCCCGTCGTACGCGTGCCCCGGGCGCCGGGCGAGGAGGCGGGCACCGCCCTGCGCCGCGCGCTGAGCGCGTGGACCCCCGACGGCCCGCCGCTGCGGCTGTTCCTCATCGACGACGACGGGACGGTGTGCGGCGACGGCAACGGTGACGGTGACGGTGACGGCGGTGCGGCCCCCGGCGCGGGCGCCGGACCGGACGGTGGCGCGGAGGGCGGACCGGGCGGGCCCGCCGCCGAGCGGGAGGTGCTCGCCGTCGTCCTCGACCACGCCGTCTGCGACGGTACGTCACTCGCCCGAATCGTCGAGGAACTCGGCGCCGCCTACGCCGAGGGGCCCGGGGCCGGTGCCCCGGCGCCCGCGGACGTCGACGCCGGCCTGGCCGCCTACCGCGAGGCCGTGCTGCTCCAGCTCGACGCCGAGGACCGGGCGGCCTCGCCCGAGTCCCTGGCCTACTGGGGCGACCGGCTCCGGGCCGTCCGCGACCGGTCCCCCGCACCGCGGCCGGGCGCCCCCGCGGCCGGGGCGCGGCCGAGCGGTTCGGCCCACGCGCTGCTGCCCTCGCCCGCCGGCGGGGTGCCCTTCCCCGAGCTGCTGGACGCCTGCCGCGCGGCCGCGCGCGCCCTGTACGGTCCCGGTCACGTGGTGCCGCTCGGCTACCCGTGGGGCGGCCGGCCCCCCGGTGCCGAGCGGGTGCTGGGCTGCTTCCTCAACACCGTGGTGTTCCCGGCGGCGACCGGGCGGGCCCCCTCCGGGGCCGAAGTGACCGCCGACACCTGGTGGGACGACCTGGACCGGGCCGACGTCCCCTTCGACGCCGTCGTGCACGCGGCCCGGGAGGCCGGATCCGGCTGGTCCGGCCGTCTCGACGGGCTGCTGACCGTCGACGACAGCAGGCAGCGGCCGCCGCTCCGCCTGGCAGGGATCGGGGGACGGGAGGTCCACGTCGACGGCAGACCCGTGCGCGGCCCCTTCGCGGTCTCCGTCACCCAAGGACCGGAACTGCGGCTGCGCATGGTGTGGGACCGCGCCGTACTGGACGACCGCACCGCCCTCGACGCCTTCGACGCACTCGCCGGCGCACTCGGGACGACGACGGAAGCGGCGTCGGCCACCGGCCGACCCCTTACGTGACGCCCGTTCCCCCCGTGGCGCCCGGCTCCTCCGTGACGCCCATGTCCTCCGTGCCACTCACCGTGCCACCCACCGACTCCGCGCGACTCGGCTCCGTGCCACCGACCGACTCCGTGACACCGACCGACCCGGCCGGCCCGCGCGATCCGCGACCGGCCCCGCGCCACGCCCGGACACGACCGTGCCCGGCGCACTCCATCCGACCCGACGAACCCCAGGGATCGCCCATGCTTCCGCTCTCCTCCTCGCAGGAGATCGTCTGGCTGCACGAACAGGTGCAGCCGGGCAGCCGTGCCTACAACTTCACCGCGGCCCTCGACCTGTGGGGCCCGCTCGACCGCGACGCCCTCCGCCACGGTCTCGCCGCCACGCTCGACCGGCACGCGGGCCTCCGCCTGGAACTGGTCGCCGTCACCGGCGCCATGCCCGGCCAGCGGGTCGCCGACCACTGCGAGCCCCGGCTGCGCACGGTCGACCTGAGCACCGCGACGGACCCCGAGGCCGCCTTCCAGGAGCTGCTGCGTACGGAGGCGGAGACCCCGCTCGACACGTACGAGGCGCCCCTGCTCCGCTGGACGCTGGTACGGCTCGCGGACGACCACCACCGGCTCGTCCACGTCGAGCACCATCTGATCCACGACGGCCACTCGTTCGCGATCCTGCTCGACGACGTGTTCACCGTCTACCGCGCCCACGTCCTCGGTGAGCCCGCCGCGCTGCCGCCGGCGCCCTCGTACGCCGACCACGTCGCCGCCCAGGCGCACGGCGCGCGGGAGGAGGCACGGCGTGCCGGGCTGGAGTTCTGGACCGTCGAACTGAGCGGCCTCTCCTACGACCTGCCGCTGCCCGGTCTGTCCCGTCCCGGCGCCCGGCGCCGCCACCACGGCGGACAGATGCGCCAGACGATCGGCGCGGACCTGGCGGAACGCCTGCGCGACCACGCGCGGGAGCGCGGCCTGACGCCGTTCTCCACCCTCCTCGGCCTCTTCGCCGAACTCCTGCGCCGGCACAGCGGCCGTTCACAGCTGGTCGTCGGCACCGCGGTCGGCAACCGGCCCCGCGGGCACGAGCAGACGGTCGGCATGTTCGTCAACACCATCCCCCTCCCGCTGCGTCCGGAGCCTGCCGCACCGGCCGAGGAGACGATGGACGAGGTGACCGACGTCCTCATCCGCGCGCTGCCGCACCAGGACGTGCCGGTCCAGGAACTGACCCGGTCCCTCGGCCTGCACACGTCGGGCGCCGACAACCCGCTGTTCGACGTGATGTTCAGCGCCCACGACGCCGAGCTGCCCCGGATCGACGTCCCCGACCTGGACGTCACCCTGTTCGAGGGCTTCAACACCGGTACGACCAGGTTCGACCTGGACGTGGTGCTGCTGCCCGACGACCGCCGCGGGGTCGGCCCCCGGCACGGCGCCGCCGGCATGATCCTGGTGTGGGACTACGACGCCGACATGTTCGGCGAGGACGTGGTGCGGCTGCTCGCCGGCCGGTTCCAGGACCTCCTGCGCGCCTACCTCGACGCGCCGGGCACCGCCCTGGCCGACCTGGCGCCGGTACGCCCGGAGGCCGGCCGCACCGCTGACGCACCGGCCACCGCAGCGGCCCCGCACGACGCCACCGCCTCCGCCGCACCGGCCGCCGCCATTGCACCGGCCACCGCACCGGCCGCCACCGCCTCCGTCCCCGCCGGGCCGGCCCCCGCCGCCGGACGGCCCGCCGGACCGGACCCGCTCGACGCCCTCACCGCGCACGACGCGTCCCTCCCGGCCATGCTGATCGGCGCCCGCAGGCTCACCTACGGGGACCTGGAGGACCGGGTCGCCACCCTCGCCGAGCGCCTGCTGGCCGCCGGGGTGACCGCCGGCCGGCCGGTGGCCGCCGTCCTCCCGCGCGGCGTCGACGCGATCGTCGCGCTGCTCGCCTGCCTGCGCACCGGCGCGGTCCACTGCCCGCTCTCGCCGTCGGACCCGCCCGCCCGGCTGGAGCTGCTGCTGGGCCGGCTGCGCCCGGCCCTGGTCCTCACCTCGGCCGAGCACCCCGTCACGGTCCCCGACGGCCTGCCGAGCGCCCCGATCGACGCACCCGAGCTGCCGCAGGCGCACGCCGCCGACGCCGTCCCGGGCGCCGCGTACGTCATCCACACCTCCGGGTCGACCGGTACGCCCAAGCCCGTCGCGGTCGGCCGCGCGGCGCTCGCGAACCATCTGACCGGCGTGGCCGACAGGTTCGGGCTGCGCCACGGCGACCGGGTCCTGCTGTTCGCCCAGCCGTCGTTCGACGTCGCGCTGGAGGAGGTGCTGCCGTCGCTGTACGCGGGGGCGTGCCTCGTCGTGCCCGAGCGCGAGGTACCCACGGGCACCGAGCTGGCCGAGCTGCTGGCGCAGGCCCGCGTCACCGTGGCCAACCTCCCCACCAGCTACTTCCTCGCCACCCGGGACGAGCTGCGGCCCGTCCTGCGGGACGGCGGCTGGTCGCCGCGGCTGCTGGTGCTCGGCGGCGAACGCCTCCCGGCGGACGTCCTGCGCGACTTCATGGCGGACACCGACGCGACGGTGCTCAACGCCTACGGCGTCACCGAGGCCGCCGTCACCTCCACCGTCCACGCCCTCACCCCGGAGGACCTCGCCGACGGGGCGGAGATCCCGCTCGGGACCGAGCTGCCCGGCGAGCGGGTCCACGTCCTGGACGAGCACCACCGCCCCCTGCCGGACGGCGCGGTGGGCGAACTCGCGATCGCCGGAGCCGGACTCGCCGAGGGGTACGTCGGCAACCCGGAGGCGACGGCCGCCCGTTTCGTCCACCCCGAGGCACTGGGCGGTGAACGGGTCTACCTCACCGGCGACCTGGGCTACCGGGGCCTGGACGGGCTGCTGTACTTCCTCGGCCGCCGGGACAACCAGGTCAAGCTGCGCGGTTACCGCATCGAGCTGGAGGAGGTCGAGGCGGCCGCCTCCGCCGCGCTCGGCGGCCGGTCCTGCGCCGTCGTGCTGGACCGGTCGGCGAACGGCGGCCCCCGGCTGGTCGGCTTCCTGGAGTGCCCCGACCAGGGCGACGCGTGGGACGAGCGGGCGCTGCACGCGGAACTCGGCCGCAGGCTCCCGGCCGCCCTCGTCCCGGGGCGCTGGGTGCGCCTCGACGCGATGCCCACCCTGGCGGGCGGCAAGCCGGACCGGACGGCGCTCGCCCGGAAGGCTGCGGAGCTCGGTGCGGCCGGCGCGGCGCTCCCGCCCGGCGACGCCGGTGCCCCGTCCGGCAGCGGTGACACGGCCGCGGGGAACGGCGAGCGCCGCGCCGGTGCGGCGGCTCCCGCCGACCCGATGACCGAACTGCTCACCGCGGGCTGGCGCGAGGTCCTGGAGCACGACCGCTTCGACCCGTCCACCGACTTCTTCCGGGCCGGCGGCCACTCCCTGCTCGCCGCGCGGCTGGCGGCCTGGCTGGAGCCCCGGCTCGGACACCGTCCGCCGATGCGGCTCTTCTTCCGCAACCCGGTGCTCGCCGACCAGGCCGGGGCGCTCGCCGCCACCGCCGCCACCGGTACGGCCGTCACCGCCACCGCCACCACTTCGACGGAGTCCTGATGATCCAGCCGACAGCCTCCCTCCCCGCCGCCGGGCCGGTGACCGGCGACGCCGCGCTCACCGGAGCGCCCAGCGTCGCCCACGGCCCCGCGCTCCCCGACGACGCCACGACCGGGGTGCTCGACCTCTTCGAGTCCTGGGTGCGCCGCACCCCGCAGGCGCCCGCGGTGACCGACGGCGGCCACACCTGGACCTACCGGCAGCTCGACGCCGCCGCCGACGAGGTCGTGAACGCCCTGCGCGACCGCGTGCGGCCCGGCGAGCTGGTCGGGGTCTGCCTGGACCGCTCCGCCGCACTGGTCGTGACGGCCGTGGCGCTGGCCCGGCTGGGCGCGGTGTACCTGCCGCTGGGGCCGCGCCCCGGCGAGCGGCGGATCGGCGCCGTCACCGAGGACCTGGACGTCGCCTGCCTGATCGGCGACCCGGAACTGCTCCCTCCCGCGCACCGGGCGGCCGAGCACATCGCGCTCGCCCTGCCGGGCGAGGGCGCCAACGCGGCCGGCACGGTGGTGGCGGCCTTCGCCGCGCCGCCGCGTCCCGGCGCGCTCCGGGCACCGCGTGAGGCGTTCTACGCCGTGCTGACGTCCGGCTCCACGGGCCGGCCCAAGGCGGTCGTCGTCGGAGAGCCGTCGCTCGGCGCGCTCCTCGACTGGTACCGCGCCGAGACCGGCCTCGCGCCCGGCGACCGGCAGTCCCTGCTCATCGGCGTCGCGTTCGACCCGCATCTGCTGGAGCTGTGGGCCGGGCTGACGTCGGGGGCGGCGCTCGTCCCCGCCCCCGACGCCGTCCGCTGGGACACCGACCTGCTCGTCTCCTGGTGGCGCGAGGCCGCCGTGACCGTGGGCGTCGCCGCCACGCCCATGGTGGAGCCGCTGCTGGAACAGCCCTGGCCGCAGGGTCTGGCGCTGCGTCACCTCGTCGTCGGCGGCGACCGGATGCGCCGCCGCCCGGGCCCGGACGTGACCGCGACGGTCCACAACGCCTACGGTCCCGCCGAGGCCACCGTCGTCACCACCACCCACGCCATGCGCGCCGCGGACGCGGCGGCGGACGGCACGGGTGCCCCGCCGATCGGCGTCCCCATACCGGGCGTGACCGTCGTCGTCACCGGCGCCGACGGCCACCCCGTGCCCCGGGGCGAGGAGGGCGAACTCCGCGTCGAGGGCACCGCCCTGGCCCTCGGATACCTGGACCCCGAGCTGACCGCGGCCCGCTTCACCGCGCCCGCGCCGGGCCCGGGCCTGCCGGGGGTGAGCCGGCTGTACCGCACCGGCGACCGGGTCCGGATGCGGCAGGACGGCCTGCTGGAGTTCCTCGGCCGTCTCGACGACCAGGTGAAGATCAGCGGCGTACGCATCGAGCCCGCCGAGGTCGAGGCCGCGCTGGAGAAGGACCCGGCCGTGCGGGGAGCCGTCGTGACCGCGCCCCGCACGCCCGACGGCCGGACGCGCCTGGTGGCGTACGTGCGCCCCGCGGCGGGCGCCACGACCACCGGCGAGGCGTTGCTGACGGCGGTACGGGACTGGCTGCCCGAACAGGCCGTGCCCGCGGCCGTGCGGATCGTCGACTCCTTCCCGCTGGACGCCAACGGCAAGGTGGACCGGGCGGCGCTGACGCGCGACGCGGCGGCCCCGGACGGGACCGGCGCCCCGGACGCCGGCGCGGCGGGCGCGGACGCTCCGGCCCCGGCCACGCCCGGCGAGCGGATCGTCCTCGACGCCGTGCGCGACCTCCTGGCCCGGCCCGCGACCGCGCTCACCGACAACTTCACCAAGGCCGGCGGCACGTCCATCGTCGCCGCCCGGCTGCTGACCGTCATCGAGAAGGAGTGCGGCGTACGCCTGCGTGCGCCCGAGCTCCTGCGCCAGCCGGACCTGCGGGCCGTCGCCGCCCTCGTCGACCGCCGCCGTGCCGCGGCGCGCGGAACGGGGGCCTGAGATGACCGTCCTCGTACCCCGCACCGACGACACACCGGAGGCGGAAGCCGTGCCGACATCCCCCGCCCGGGCCGTACCCGCCGGTCCCCGGCCGCCGTTCGCCGCCGGGCTGCCCGCCCTGGTGGCGTGGCACGCCGCGCGCGACCCGCACGCCCTGGCCGTGGCCGACGGCGACACCACGCTCACCTACGAGCGGCTCGTCTCCTGGGCCCGGTCCCTCGCCTCGCACCTGCACGAGCACGGGGTCCGGCCGGGTGACCGGGTGGCGCTGCTCATGCCGCGCTCGGCGCGCACCGTCGTCGCGCAGCTGGCCCTGTGGTGGGCGGGCGCCACGTGCGTACCGCTGGATCCGGCGCACCCCCGCCCGCGCTCGGAGGCGATGGCGGCCGACGCCGGGGTGACGCTGACCGTCGGCGACGACAAGCTCCTCGAGTCGGTGGCCCTCACCGGCCCCACGCTCGCTCTCCCGGCCGAGGAGCCGCTGTCCGGGACCCGGGCGCCGGCTCCCGAACCGGGCCCCGACGCGCTGGCGTTCATCATGTTCACCTCCGGCTCGACCGGGCGGCCGAAGGGCGTCTGCGTACCGCACCGGGCCGTCGCCGAGCTGCTGTCGGAGCCGGCGTACGTCACCCTCACCCCCCGCGACCGGGTGCTCTTCCACTCCCCCGCGACCTTCGACGCCTCGACGTTCGAGGTGTGGGGAGCCCTCGCCAACGGCGCGGCCGTGGTGGTGTGCACCGTCGAGAAGCCCTCGTTCGAGGACCTCGCCCAGCACGTGGAACGCCACGGCGCGACCGTCGCGTTCTTCACCACCGCCCTCTTCCACCAGCTCGCCGCCCGCCGGTCGCGGGTGTTCTCCCTGCTCCGTACGGTCGTGGTGGGCGGCGAGGCGCTGTCGGCGGAGCACGCGGGGCGGGTCCTGCGCGCGTTCCCCTGGCTGGAGCTGGTCAACGGCTACGGCCCCACGGAGACCACCACCTTCGCCACCGCCCACCGGGTCACCGCCGCGGACTGCGACGGGCACGTGCCGATCGGCCGGCCCGTCGCGGGCGCGACCGCGCACGTCCTGGACGACACCGGCCGGCCGGTCCCGGACGGCGGGCGCGGCGAACTGTGGATCGGTGGCAGCCGACTGGCGCTCGGCTACGCGGGCCTGCCCGCGCTGACCGCCGAGCGCTTCGTCGACCGCCCCGGCCTCGGCCGGGTGTACCGCACCGGTGACATCGTCTCCGTACGCCCGGACGGAAACCTCGACTTCCACGGCCGGACCGACGACCAGGTGAAGGTACGCGGCTTCCGCATCGAACCGGGAGAGGTCGAGCACGCCCTGCGCCGGCAGCCCGACGTGGAGGACGCGGCCGTCACCGTGCACCGGCCCTCGCCGGACGACGCCCGGCTCGTCGCGTTCGTCGTGGCGGCGCCCGGCCCGGTGCCCCGGCCCGGCGCGCTGCGCGAGCGGCTCGCCGCGACCCTGCCCGCGCACCTGGTCCCCGACGAGGTGACGGTCGTCGGCCGGCTGCCGCTGACGGCCTCGGGCAAGGTCGACCGGCGCGCCCTCGCCGATCTCGCCCCCGGCGGGACCGCCGCGCTCCCGGCCGCGCCGCTGACGCCGTTGCAGCAGGCGGTCGCGGACATCTGGAGCCGCTCCCTGGGCCGCGAGGTCACCCGGCCCGACGCCGACTTCCTCGCGCTGGGCGGGCACTCCCTGCTCGCGCTCGTCGTCACCGACGACCTGCGCGAGGAGCTGGGCGTCGACGTGGCGCTCGCCGACTTCTTCGCCGCCCCCACGGTGGCCGGGCAGGCCGCCCTGGTCGAGCGGGCCCTGCTCGACGCCCACAGCGACCTGCGCCCGAGCGCCCAGGAGGACCCCGATGGCCAGTGACACCCCTGCGGCCGGCGACACGGCGACACCCGGCGGCGGCATGCTGCCGGCGGTCGGCACACCGGAGCCCGCCGGCGGCTCGTCGACCCCCGGCGGCACACCGGCGGCCGGGTCCTCGGCCGCCCTCCAGGAGGAGCTGCTGCGCCGCGCGCGTGCCCGTGGCGCGGGCCGGCCCACCGCGCCGGCCACGGGCGCCCGGACGGACGGCGGCCCGGCACCGCTGTCCCACGCCCAGCGCCGTATGTGGCTGATGGACCGGCTCGGGCACGGCGACGCCTCCTACAGCGTGCCGTTCGCCACCCGGCTGCGCGGCCCGCTGGACGTCGAAGCGCTGGGCACCGCCCTGACCGCGCTCGTCCGGCGTCACGAGATCCTGCGGACGCGGTACGGGCAGCGGGAGGGCGAACCCTTCCAGGAGGCCCTGCCCGCACCCGGCCCGATCGGGGCGCGGGTGGTGGACGCGGACCCCGAGCGCGCCCGGGACCTGCTGGTCGAGGAGGCGCGCCGGCCGTTCGACCTGTCCGCCGGCCCCCTGCCCCGGCTGCTGGTGCTGCGGCACGGGCCGGAGGACCACACGGTGCTGCTGACCTTCCACCACATCGCCGTCGACGGCGCCTCCCTGGAGGTCGTCGCGCGTGACCTGACCCGGCTCTACACGGCCGCACTCGGCGGTACGGAACCGGAGCCGGTCCCCGCTCCGCCCCGCTACGCGGACTTCGCCCGCCACGAGCACGCGTCGGCCGACCGGTTCGAGGAGGGGCTGCGCCACTGGACCGCCCGCCTGGAGGGGGCCGTGCCGCCGGCGCTGCCCCGCCCGGTGCGGCCGCCCGCCGACGTGGCCGCACGGCCCGCCGGCGTCCGCACCCTGCCGCTCGCCCCGCACGTCCCGGGTGCGCTGCGCGCACTGGGCGCCGCGCACCGGGCCACCCTGTTCACGGTCGCCCTGGCCGCGTCCTTCGCGGCCCTGCACCGCCTCACCGGCGAGGACGACCTGCTCATCGGTGTCGCCGGCACCCACCGCAGGGGTACGGACATGCGGGAGCTGGTGGGCCTGTGCGTCAACACCCTTCCGGTGCGGGTCGACGCGTCCGGGGACCCGGCGTTCACCGTGCTCCTGGAGCGGGTGCGGGACGCGCTGCTGGAGGCCCAGAGCCACCGGGACGTGCCGTTCGACCTCGTGGTGGAACGGCTGGGTGCCGCGGCCCGTGCCGCCGACGGGACGGCGCTGGTGCGGGTGACCGCCGACGTGGTGGCGGAGCCCACGGTATTGCGGCTGCCCGGCACGGAGGGCACGTACGTGGACGTGGGCGTCGGCGAGGCCAAGTTCGACCTGTCGTTCGGCCTGCTCGACACGGAGGGCCCCGCCGCGCTCGTCCAATACGGCCGCGCCGCGCTGGACGAGCCGGCGGCCGCCGCGCTGGCCGACGGCTACGCGGCCCTGCTCACCGCCGTCGCCGCCGATCCGGGGCTGCGGCTGTCCCGGCTGCCCGCTACGGCCCCGGAGCACGGCCCCGGGCGCCCGGGCGCCGGGACCGCGGCCGGCCGCCCGGACGGCACGGACTCCGCCGACGGCGGAGGGGGCACGGACGGTACGGACGGCCCGGACGCGCATCCGGCGCAGGCGCTGCTGCGGGCGCACCCCGAGGTCGCCGACGCCGTCGTCGTCGAGCCGGCCGGCGGACCGCTGCTGGCCTACGCCGTGCCGCGGCGCATCGGTGGCCCCTCCCGCGCCGAACTGCGCTCCTACCTGCGGGCGTCGCTGCCGGCGGCGTCGGTGCCCGTCACCGTGACCCCGCTGGACGCCGTGCCCCGGACGCCCCAGGGGGCGCCGGACGTCGCGCGGCTGCCCGGGATGCCGTCCGTCCCGGCTCCGGCCGGGCCGCGCGCGGAAGCGGTGACCGAGGCGTTCGCGGCGGTGCTGGGCTGTCCGCCGCCCGGGCCGGACGACGACTTCTTCGTCCTGGGCGGGCACTCGCTCGCCGCGGTCCGGCTCGCGGAACGTCTGCGCGGTGCGCTGCGGCTGCCGCTGACCGGCCTGGACGTCCTGCAGGCCCGTACCCCCCGGGCGGTCGTCGCCCTCCTGGACGGGCGCGCGGAGGAGCGCGCCGCCGCCGCTGCCGTGCCCGCGCGCCGGGCGCGTCTGCGCGGTACGCGGGAGGGGACGGTCCTGGTCACCGGTGGCACCGGTGGGGTCGGGGCGTTCGTCCTGCGGGAGCTCGCCGCGCGCGGGCGTCCCGTGCTGGCCCTCGCCCGGCCGGAGTCCGCGCACCTGGTGGCCGGGGACGGGGTGGACGTCGTCGAGGGCGACCTCGCCGATCCGGACGGCCTGGCCGCGGCGGTCGCGCGTGCCGACGCGGTGGTCCACGCGGCGTGCACGTTCACCCGCCCCGAGGTGGACGTGGCCGCCATGGAGGCGATGGTCCGGGCCTGGGAACGCGGTCCGTTCGTCTTCGTCAGCAGCGTCGACGCCTACGGGCACCCCGCCGAGGACCTGGTGGAGGAGGAGTCCCCGTCGCGGCAGCCGCTGAGCCCCTACGGCCGGGCCAAGCTGGACTGCGAGCGGCTGCTGCTCGACGCGGCCGGCACCGGAGGGCGCGGAGGTGCGAGCGCCGTACGCTCCCCGCTGGTGTGGGGCCCGCACGACCGGCTCCGCGACCAGCTGCGCTGGGGTGCCACGGGGGTGCTCTACCAGGCGGTACGGGAGGGACGGCCGGTCACCCTGCCGGCGCCGGGCTCCCACGGCCACGCCTGGTACGGCGCGCCGTGGGTGCACGCGGCGGCGCTGGCCCGCGCGGTGACGTCCTGCCTGGACGCGCCCGTGCACGGGGTGGCGAACGCCGTGGGGGGCCACGTCTCGTGGCGGGACCTCACCACGCACCTGGCCGGGCTGCTGCACGCCGGTGACCCGGAGGCGCGGGACGGTGTCGTCCGGGCGATCCGCGAGACGGACGAGGTCCATCCCGACCTCGACCATCACTGGCGCTACCGCGCCGAGCGCCTCGCCCCGGCCCTGCGGGAGCACCCGGACGAGGACTGGCGCACCGTCCTGCGCGCCATGGTCGCCCCGTCCGGCTCCTGAGCCCGGCCGCCTCTCCCGCTCGGCTCCCCTGCCCGCCCCGCCCGCGCTGCCCGTCCTGGGCGGGGCGGGCGGGGCCGGCTGCTCCCGTGGCGGAGCGGGTGTTCCCACGGCGGGCCTGTGCGGACGCGGTGAGATGCCACCGGCGCTGGACGCGCGGCGTTCCGGACCGCCTGGGCGCAGGCCGTCCGAACGGCCGTCGACCGGAGTCCTGACGTCATGGGTGTGTGGCGTGAATTCGCGGGTAGTCGCGCCCCATGAGCGCACGGGGGTACCGCATGGCGGATGCACACGACGAGGCGGACCGGGTGTCGGCCGACGACCGGCCGATGACGGCCTCGGCCGTGTACGAAGGCGATTCTTCGTGCATCGGCATGGCGCGGGACTTCGCCCGCGACTTCCTCACCCGCATCCAGGCCGTCCACGGCCTGCCGGTGTCGGAGCGGGCCATGGGCATGGTGCAGCTGGTGGTCAGCGAGCTGGTCACCAACGTCTGCAAGTACGCGCCCGGCCCCTGCCTCCTGGATCTCGAGGTCAGCGGCGGGCTGGTCGTGGTGACCGTGTGGGACAGCGCCCCCGAACTGCCGTTCCCCAGGGCCGCGGACGCGAGCCGGGTCGGCCAGCACGGCATGGAGATCGTCGTCGCCGTCTGCCAGAGCTTCACCATCGAGCGCCAGCCCGTCGGCAAGCGGACCAGGGCCGCCGTGGCGCTGGCGGACGATCCGGGCGGCCACGTCGCCGGCCGCACCGCCTGATCCCGTCCGGCGTCCTGCCCCGGCCAGTCCAGGACCCGCCGCTTCCGGCGAAGCCGTGGGGTTCACCCGTGCGGCCCAGCATGCCGCCCGGCTGCCCGGGCAGACGCGGGATCACGGGCCGGCCCGTCCTGCGGTCCGCCGTGCGGGGCGTACCGCAGTCGAACCCCGAGCCGACTGCGGTACGCCCCGTGTTCAGGTGACGGTGACCCGCAGCACGTACGGCTCACCGGTGCTGATCGCCGCGGCCTGTTCGCGCAGATCGGCGTGGGTGAATTCGAGCAGCGCCCGGTCGGCGGCCCGGCGGAGCCGCGGGAGTATGTCCTCGACGGGCCTGCCACGGTGCGTCTCGGCCAGCTCGGCGAAGACCCGCTGGTAGGGGGCGCCGTACGTACCGGCGCTGTCGGCCAGCAACCGGTCCAGGTGCCGCCTGTCCACTCTGATGTCACCCATGACCCGCTCCCGTACGTGCGGGGGCCCGGCCGTTCCGGACCCTCTCCCACGACGCTACGAGACGGGTCTGACAATGCCGCCGCCATCGGAGCGGGGCGGTTCGGAGGCAACGCTCCGGCGCCGTGGACCGTCCCTGAAGGCGTGATCGATTCTCTGTTCTTCGGTGAACCGGACCAGACCGCCGAGGAGACGGTCCGTCGCGGGCCGCTGCGGCGGCACGTCCTGTGGGTCGTCGGTGTGACCGTCTTCGCGGTGGGCCTGGGCTGGGCGACGGCTCTCTTCCGCCTCGGTCCGGACGAGTACGGGCTGCCACCCGCCGCCCCGGGCTCTGCCTGGCCCTATCTGGCCGTGTGGGGCGTCACGGGCCTGGTGGTCGCCGCGACGCTGAGGGCGACCGCCGCCCGGCTGCCCGTCTACGCTCCCGGGCGCACGGCGACCGTGCTGGTCGCCGTGGGCACCCGGCTCGCCCTGAGCTGGCGCCCCGAGGCTCCGTTGCTGGCCGCGCTGGTCGTGGGGGCGCTCGCCGTGGCCGCCGGCTGGTGCGCCGTCGCGGTGCGGACCCGCTGCCCCGCGGCCCGGCCCCGGTGAGACGGGGCCCGCTCAGCGACGGAAGGCCCACCCGCGGAGCATGTCGCCCGCCTCCTCGCCGATCAGGGGGTCGGCGTCCCCGGTCAGCGCGGCCAGCAGCGTCCCGAGCCGTTCCAGCCCCTCGTCGGACTGGCAGCACACGTTGGTGACCGCGGCGTGCAGGTGGTCGCCGGTGTCGTCGTCCGCGGTCGTGAGCGCGGCGAGCACCAGCCTCAGGCCCGTCTCGTCACCCCGTTCGAGGAGGGCTTCCGCGGTCTCCTGGGTGACCCAGGTGTCCTGCCCGTCGAGCAGCAGCCGCAGCAGGACGGCGGCCACCTCGGCGTCCTGGGCCGTGCCCGCCAGGCGACGACCGGCGTCCGCCCTGACGGACCACGACGCCGAGCAGGCGTCCCGCAGGGCGGAACGCACCGTACTTCCGTGGTCGGGGAGGGTCATGACCGGCCATCCTGCCACGGCCCGCGTGCCGGCCCGCGACCGCCTCCCGCGGGCCGGCCTACTTGCTGTGCACGATCTGGATCAGGTTCCCGCAGGTGTCGTCGAGCACCGCGGTGGTGATGGGGCCCATCTCCAGCGGCTCCTGGGTGAACCGCACGCCGAGCCCGCGCAGCCGCCGGAACTCCGCGTGGACGTCGTCCACGGCGAAGGAGGTGGCCGGGATGCCGTCCTCGACCAGGGCCGTCTTGTACGGCCGCACCGCGGGGTGGCCGGAGGGTTCGAGCAGCAGTTCCGTCCCGTCGGGGTCCTCCGGGGAGACCACGGTCAGCCACCGGTCGTCGCCCATCGGGACGTCGTGCTTCTTCACGAAGCCGAGCACGTCGGTGTAGAAGCGCAGCGCCTTCTCCTGGTCGTCGACGAAGACGCTGGACAGATGGATCCTCATGAGGTCTTCTCCGGTGGGTCGGGCCTGAGCCATCGTGTGACGATGCGCTCCAGGGGTTCGGTGTTCACGTCGTGGAACTTGTAACGGCCCTGACGGCGCGTGACGACCAGGCCCGCCGCCTCGAGGACGGCCAGGTGCTGGCTGATCGCCTGGCGCGACAGCCCCAGCCCGTGCTTCGTCACCAGCCGCGTACATATCTCGAACAGGGTCTGGCCGTCCCGCTCCACCAGCTCGTCGAGGATGCGCCGGCGGGTGGGGTCGGCGAGCGCCTTGAAGACATCCTCCGCCACACCCCCACGATAGGCAAGCAGTCACTTGCCTATCAAGTCGGAGCGATGGCCGGTACGGGGCCGGGGGCCGCGCGGCGGGCGGCGCGGCGGGCTGGCGGGCATGGAGTCCGGCCCGCGACGGGCCAGGGAGGCGAGGAGTCGGGTGGCCTGCCGAGTCGGTCGGTCGAGAGTCGGGCGGTCAATTGCCGGACGGTCGAGGAGTGGGGCGGTAGAGGAGTCGGGCGCTGGAGGAGTCAGTCGGCAGAGGCGCGTGCGGCCGCCTCGTCGGCGAGGGCCGTGAGGTCCTCGATGGACATCGCACCCGGCGGCAGCCCCTTGCGGGCGAAGATGTTCGCGGCGTGGCGCAGTACGTCGTTCACCGGGGTCGGTACGCCGTGCAGCCGCCCGAGCAGCGAGATCTCCCCGTTCAGGTAGTCCGCCTCGATCGAGCCGGTGCCCCGGGCGAGGCTCTGCCAGGACGACCCGCCCCGCACGCCGGGCGGCTGGTCCACCTTGCCGTCGCGGGCCTTCGCCTGTTCCTCGCGGGAGGCGTAGTCGATGCCCGCCGCCGCGAAGACCTCCTCCGCCTCCCGGGTCGCCCGCCCCAGCAGGGCGCCCTTCGCCGGGTGGGGTTCGGGGCCGGCCGTCGCCTGGATCGCGTTGCCCAGGTTGCCGATCAGCTTCGCGTACTTCCACCGCATCACGTCGTCGACGACCGGGGCCTCGAAGCCGGCGGCCTCCAGGTCGGCCGCCACCCGCCCGGCCGGCGCGTCGCTGCCGCCCGCCGCCCGCCCGATGTGCAGGATGCCGGTCAGCGGCGCGCACAGCGCCGAGACCACGCCCGGCCGCAGGAACGTCGACGGCAGCCAGACGCACATCCCGTACGCCCTGGCGAACCTGCGGAGTGCGAGCCGCTCGCTCTCCACGCCGTTCTGCAGGCAGAACACCGGCAGCCGCTGGGCCGCCGTGCCGCCGCCCGCGACCTCCGCGTCGCCCCAGGTGTCGAGGGCGTCGATGGTGTGCTGGGTCTTCACGGCGAGCAGCAGCACGTCGTCGCGCCGCAGCGGGCCCAGTTCGGCCGGTCCGGTCACCACCGGCAGCCGGTGGACGTGGGTGCCGTCGGCGGTGGTGAGCCGCAGGCCGTCCGTCCGCAGGGCTTCCGCGTGGGCGCCCCGGGCGACCAGCACGACCTCTTTGCCGGCCCGGGCCAGGCGCCCGCCGACGGTGGCGCCGACCGCGCCCGCACCGATGATGATGTACCGCATGGCACGAGCCTCGCACACCGTCCGCCGGCACGGCCCCGGGGTACCGGGTTTCGCGGCGTCAGGACCGGGGCCTGGCCCGGTGCCGGCCGTCGGCGATACCGTCGGGCCCCGTCCCGGGTGACACGGAGGAGGCCGAGTGAGCCAGGTGCCACGGTCCGGCGGTGCGTCCGCCGCCGACGTCTTCGACGCGGTGGGTGCCCGCTACGAGGAGGTCTTCGCCGACGTACCGGGGCAACTCGCCGCCCTGGACTGGCTCGTCGGCTGTCTGCCGCCCGGGGCGCGCGTCCTGGACGTGGGAAGTGGTACCGGCCGGCCGGCCGCCGAGAGGCTGGCCGGCGCCGGGCACGCCGTCACGGGGATCGACGTGTCGGCCGGGATGGTCCGGCTGGCCCGCGAGCGTGTCCCGGCCGCGTCGTTCGAGCAGGCCGACGTGCGCACCTACCGGGCGCCGGAGGGCGGGTACGACGCGGTGTGTGCCTTCTTCCCGCTGCTGGTCATGGACCAGCCGGAGGTGGAGCGGTCGCTGAGCAGGATGGCTTCGTGGGTGGCTCCCGGCGGTGCGTTCGCCATGGCGACCGTCCCGGGTGACGTCAGGGGCCTGGACATCGTGTGGATGGGCCACAGGGTCACCGTGAGCAGCCTGGCCACCGAGGACCAGTTGCGGGTGCTGCGGGAGGCGGGGCTGGAGGTCGTCCACCACCACACGGCCCTGTACCGCCCCCACGGGCCCGACGCGGAGCCCGAGCCGCACCTGTACGTCCACGCACGGCGCCCTTGCTGACAGGCGGCCCGCTCACCCCCGTACGCACGTCCCGTGGTGGTCGGCCGAAGCGGCGGTGACTGCCCGTTCGCGCCTTCCGGCGTGCGCGGCCGCGCCGTCCGGGTCAGGGTGGGCGCCAGGAGGAGGTGCGCACGTGGGCATCGAAGACTATGGGGGCGGTCAGTCGCCCGGGGCCGACATCCTGATCGTCACCACGAACGACGTCCCCGGCCACCAGGTCCAGCAGGTGGTCGGTGAGGTCTTCGGGCTCACCGTGCGCTCGCGGCACCTGGGGAGCCAGATCGGGGCCGGGTTGAAGTCGATGATCGGGGGCGAGCTGAAGGGGCTCACCAAGACCCTGGTCGAGACACGCAACCAGGCCATGGAACGGCTGACGGAACAGGCACGCGCGCGTGGCGCCAACGCCGTCCTGGCCTTCCGGTTCGACGTCTCGGAGGCGGCGGACGTGGGCACCGAGGTGTGCGCCTACGGGACGGCCGTCATCGTCACCCCGACCGGCTGACGGCCCGCCGGAGGGCCCGGGGCCCTGGCGCCCGGCCCGTCGTGGGCCGGCCGGTGCCGGACGGCCGGGGCAGGCCCGGCCGTTCGGAAGGCCCCGCTGCCCGGCGCCCGGCGGTGCGACAGCCACGGCACGGGTTGCGGGCGCCTTCGCCCGGAAACCGTGTCCCCGCCGCGCCTCGGCCGGTACGGGCGGCCCCGAGGCCCGCGTACCGGCACCGCAGTGACGGCGGCCCGGCACGGACCCGCACCGGACCGAACCGAACCGACTTCCCCAGGACCGGATTCCGCCCCCGGGGACCTGTACGCGTCTAGGGAGTGTCCGCAAAGT
>NZ_LWBU01000385.1 GCF_001646665.1 Streptomyces noursei
GGGTCAAGCCCGGCAAGTAGAGCGCGCCCGTCCCGCAGGGGCTCCCCCCGCGGGGCGGGCCCAGCTGGCCGGGGTCGTGGACGTGCCGGTGCCCTCGCCCCCGCGCTGTGGACAGAGTCCGCGCTTCCGCCGGGTCCGTCACCGAGGAAGCGGGGTAGAGCTCGGCGAGTTTCTCCAGCAGCCGCGCGTACGCCTCGCGCTCCGGACCGCGCGGCTCGGTCGCCGATCCGCAGGAGTTCCGGGCGTTGTCGTATGCGTACCGGCGCTTCCGGCACCGGGTCGAGGTGGTCGCGGTAGCGACGGCCGAGGCGCGGAGCCACATCCCCGAAAGAATCCGGACGCCCTTCCGAAAAACGCACGGGGGTCGGGGCAACCCCGCCACCGCCTCACGAGTCACACAGGCGTCTGACACTGCACCTGATCCGCCTGGTCCGAAAGGGGCCTCTTTCTCTGTGATGACTCGTACCCGGCTGAGTACGCTGGCCGCGACGGCCGTCCTCGCCGCCGTCAGCGGCATGATTACCGCCGCCCCGGCCTCCGCGGCCGTGACCTGCACCTCTCCCGTCTGGACGGCGCAATACTTCGCCAACACCTCTTTCAGCGGCACCCCGAAGCTGACCGCCTGTGACTCGGCCATCGCCGAAAACATGGGCTCCGGCGACCCGGCCGGCGTCACGCTGCCGAACGACAACTTCTCCATCCGCTGGTCCGTCACTCGGGACTTCGGTTCCGGCGGCCCGTTCCGGCTGTCCGCGGCCACCCAGGACGGCATGCGCGTCTACGTCGACGGCGTGCGCAAGATCGACCTGTGGCAGAACGTCTCCACCACCGTGCGCAAGGCCGTGGACCTCACCATCCCGGCCGGCCGCCACACGATCCGCGTGGACTACGTCGCCTGGACCGGTTATGCCTACGCCGGGTTCACCTACCTCCCGCGCACCGAGGCGAGCGTCGACACGGTCAAGCCGCTGGCCCCGACTGGTCTGACCGCCGCGTACAGCCGAGACACCGCGAAGACCACGCTGCGCTGGTCGTCCAACAAGGAGATGGACCTCGCCGGGTACCGCGTCTACCGGCGGCTGAGCAACACCCCGTGGGCGCAGGTCAGCGGCAGCTCGCTGCTCACCACCCCCTCCTTCGTCGACGCGCCGCCCGCGACCGGCCAGACCTTCCTTTACGAGGTCCGCGCCGTGGACAAGGCTGGCCGTGAGTCCACCGGCAGCCTGGACGTCACCGCCGCGACGGTGGACCGCACGGGCCCGGCGGCCCCGACCGGTTTCACGGTCGTCAGCGACGCGTGGCTGGCCACACTGAACTGGCAGGCCGTCGCCGACGCGGCGAAGTACGAGGTGTATGCCTCGTCCGCGGCTACCGGCCCGTTCGAGCTGCTCACCACGACGACTACGACGTCGTACCGCACCAGCGCGCCCACGAACGCGAACCAGTACTACCGCGTCCGCGGCATCGACGCGTCCGGCAACCCGGGGGCGTACGCCACCGTCGCCGGCGACGGCGTCGACCGCACACCGCCGGGGTCCCCGACCGGCCTGAACTCCGTCGCCCGTCCCGGCTCCACCGCGGTGTACTGGACGGCGCCCGGCGGCCGCTGGGTCGAGGACTGGGACAACGGCGGGCACTACCGCGTCTACCGCTCGCCCGGCAAGACCTTCGACCCGGCCGCCCGTACCGAGGTGGCCTGCGCCGAAGAGGGGAGCAACGAGGCGGGCAACGGGGGCGCGTGCGTCGACCTGGACATGCCCGAGAACACGTACGTGACGTACGCCGTCACGGCGGTGGACCCGGACGACAACGAGTCGGCGTACTCCGCCCCGCTCGTCGTCCGCACCGGTGACACGGTGGCGCCGGGCCCGGTCACCAGCGTGAAGGTCACCCCGCGTAGCGACGGAATGCTGGTGAGCTGGGCCGCCTCGCCCGAGGACGACATCGACGAGTACGTGGTGTGGGCCGGCGCCAGGCAGGCCGACGGCGCGGTTAAGTGGCTCGGCCCCGACCGCTGCTGGGAGGGTGTGAGCAACCCGCTCGCGATCGTCTGCGGCAACTTGCCGGACGGCGAGACACGCGTGTACGCGGTGATCGCGAAGGACCACTGGGGCAACGGGCTGCACCCGAGCGACCCTAAGATCACCGCCGTCGAGGCCACCGAGCTCGACGTCCGGCCCTCCGTGACGGTCACCCGGGACTGGAACCTCGGCAGCCTCAGCCACAACCCGGCGGCCACCCGCCCGTCCGTCGACTGGCAGTGCACCGACACGACCCAGTGCGGCGCCGTCACCGGCTACCGCGTGAATCGGTGGAACCCCGCGACCAAGGCGTACGACCCCCAGCACGACGGACTGCTCCCGGCCGACGCCCGAACGTGGACGGACCTCACGGCAACGAAAGGGAACACGTACTTCTACACACTGGAGGCCGTGACGGCCGACGGCGCCGTGGTGGGGACGTACCCCTGGTACACGATCTTCCAGGACCGCGTCTAAAGCCCCGCCTGACTGAGCGCCCCAGCGGCCGCCTCCTCTACGGAGGCGGCCGTTTCCACACCCCTGGCACGGCGGCCTTCGGCGAGTACGGCCCGCTGTTCGTCCACTGGGCCCTCGTCCACCGCGGCGCGGCCTGGCTCGACGCCGCCCTGATGATCCCTGACCCACAGGTGCGAGGCCCGGCCGCGTCGGCCGGGCTGGGCGGGGCGGGCAGCCTGCCAGCACGAGAGCGTCGAGGAGGGCGGAGGCGAACTGGTGCGAGGGAAAGCGCTGCCCCGAGAGATACCGGGACACCATCGCGGGGCTGAAGGCGTATTTCTTGGCGAAGGCCCTCTGGGACACATCCGTACGTTCCAATAGCGCGTTCAGGGTCTGGACGTAAAGCTGCTCGGCCGGACTGGCCACCGGGTCCTGCTGCGCGGACATGCATCCCCCTCGGCACACGGCGCCTCGGTATGCCATCAATGCCCACGCACTCGGCCGCCCAGCCGTCCCCGCCACAAGGATCCCTCCCCACCAGGGGGCAGGGCGTCGGGCAGACGGTCCGGCGCCCCGCCCGCCCCGGGTCCCGCGGGGGAACGGGACCTGCCGGGACGTGCGCCGTGCCCGCCCGCTACCCCCGCGTGTCCACCACCGAGCGCAGCTTGCCGCTCCTCGGGCTGCGGTCTAGTGCCGCGCCGTCCACCGCCTCGACCGACAGGTCGAGCAGCCGCTCCTCCACGGCCGTGCGCAGCTCCGGGTAGCCGCTCAGCAGGACCGCCCGCAGCCCTTCGGGATCGGGCGCGCAGGACCGCTCCACGCGGACGGTGAGCCGTTCGCGCGCGTCCTGCCCGGCGAGCACGATCTGCAGTTCGCCCCGGTAGCCGCCTTCTTCCCCGGCGAGGGTCACGAAGCGCCGGTGGTCGAGGAAGTACGTGGCGACCCGCATCACGTCACCCAACCGCCCGCGCAGCTCGAAGCGAGGGGCGTGGCTGCCGCAGGGGCAGCGTCCGGGAACGGCGCGGCCGAGGTCGCCGATGACGTACCGGCCCAGGTCCTGGCCGCGACGGGCATGGGTGCTGAAGACCAGGCGGCCCGTCTCGCCGGGCGGCACCGGCCGGTCCGAGTCAAGCGCCAAGATCTCCATGGTGTGCAGGTCGGCGTGGAGGTGGTGCACGCCGCCTGTGCTCTCCGTGCACTGGTAGCCGAGCGGGCCGAGATCGGTGCTGCCGTACGTCAGCGAACGGACGACGTCGACGCCGAAGGTCTCCCGCAGCGTGCGCCGCTGCGCGTCGGTGAAGTGCTCGCCGCCGTAGAAGATCTTGCGGATGCCGCCGTAGGAGCGCAGCGCGTCCGCCTGGTCGTGCAGCAACTGCCACAGGTACGACGGCATCCCGAAGAGCGTGTCCGCCCGGTGGGCGATCAGCGCCTCGGCCGTCGCCCGGTGGTCGGGGCCCGCCGCTAGCGGCAGCTGGACGCCGCCGAGCCGCTCCAGGATGGAGAAGAAGCTGATGAAACTGCCGTACATGCCGCCGCAGTAGAAGAGGTTCGCCGTCCGGTCGCGCACCGGGTCGTAACCCGCGGCGAGCAGACCGCGGGCGGCGGCGTGCATCTGCGTGTCGTAGTCGTCGTAGCTGAACAGCGACAGGGCGGGCAGGCCCGTGGTGCCGCCGCTGCGGAAGTACAGCTCGGCGTCCTCCCGCGAGACGTGACGCCCGCGTTCCTGCGCCTCCTCCTTGCCGACCAGGGGCCCCGAGGGCGGCGGGAGGACGACGGGCCTGGCCAGGTCGTCCAGGCAGGCGGTGGTGGCGAACCGCTCGTCGGCCCGCACCGCCACGCGGCGGCTGTAGCGCTGCAGGGCGTACACCCCGTCGTGCGGTTCACCCGAGTAGCTCGCATGCATGGAGCCGAGGGGCGTGACGCGTGTGACCCCGGCGGCCAGTGCGAGACGGGAGAGCTCGGCGACATCACCGCGACCGCCCGCCAGACCCATGGTTTGCAGGTACCGGCGCATCGGTCGCAGCGTGCCGATCAGCCGCTTGCGCGGCAGTGGCTTGACCCACACGCTGCGGTGCAGCGGCGAGGCGGTGAGGGCGGGCCGGGTGTCGGCCATGACCCGCCACGAGCCGTCCGGCGCGGCGAACACGCGGGTCCGCCCGAGGTGCTCCTCCAGCCGGGCGAGCAGCTCCGTGGTGCTCAGTTCCGCCTCCTCGGCGAGGTCCGGAGCATGATCGGCCGGGGCCGGCTCCCGCGCCGCCAGCACCGCGGCGAAACGCTCCGCGAACGCGAACAGCTCCGCGTCGTCCTCCGTGTCGAGGTAGACCACCTGCGGACTGGCGCACGCCTGCTGCTCGTACAGGCAGACGTCGTCCGCCAGCGACTCGAGCGTGCCGGCATCGCCCCAGGCTTCCCGCGTGAGGTAGGCGAAGGAGATGCGGTGCCCCCACTCCACCAGCCGGCAGCCCGGAGGCACATGGGCCGCAACGCCCTCCACCGCGCTCTCGCCGCCCCAGACGGCGACCGCGTCGGCCGGCGCGCACATCAGACGCAGCCACTCCTGCCGCGCGGACGGGAAGCGCAGCACGATGACACGGGCGGCCACGGCGCCGCTCGGGTCCAGCGCGGCCAGCTCGGCCAGCAGGTGCTGGGCGAGCAGCGTGTCACCGCCGCTGGTCTTCAGGACATTGACGTTCCCGGCGAGCAGTCCCTCGACGACACCGAGCGGTGCGACGGTCGCGGCGTTGCCCGGCGCGATGTGCGCGACCAGTCCGACGGGCGCCCACGCCTCGTACACCGTTTCCCGCGCGTCGGGACGGTTCAGCCGGTGCGGCGCGGCACCGCCGAGCTCACGGCGGAGCTTGCGCGTCAGCTCCCGCCGGCTGAAGGCGCCGGCGATCTCGGCGAGCACCGCCGCACCCTCACCCTCGGGCAGATGGGGCGCGAGCCGGGCGTGCACCGGGTGCACCGGGTCCGCGAGGGCGGTGGCCAGGGCGTCGCACGCGCCGAGCAGGGCCTCCGTCTCCAGCGGCGTGCCGAGCGCGTCCTCGACCGTCCCCGCGAGGTCCGCCAGCCGCCGCCCGGCCTCCTCATCGTCGATGAAAGCGCCCTGCCAGTAGTGGTGTGCGTCGGCGCGGTGCGGCTGCACGATCGTCATGACATCCCCTTCATCAGTTCGGCGGCGGCCACCGCACAGCTCCGGTTGCGGCTCACTCCGGCACGGCCGTGCACGGTGAACCAGTCGGTGGTCAGCTCGCACCCGCACGCCGCCCCAGGCTGCGCCGAGGCGAGGTCGCCCATGACGACGCTCTGGGCCGGTACGGAGGTGATGTAGGGCGACACGAGGTGCAGGTAGCCCGTCTCCCCGTACGGCAGCGGCTCGAGCGTCCGCGTGGAACGGATGGTCACCCGTGACCAGACCGGTGCGTGCAGCCGGTGGTGGTTGCACTCGATGTACGGGATGCAGTGCTCGACGGAGCCGAACGTGTCGCGGATCCGTTCCCCCGGGATGCCCAGCTGCTCGCTGACGCGGGCGTACAGCTCCACCTTGCCGATGCGCCGGTCCGCATGGCCCTTCCAGCCGCCGCCCAGCACCACGAGCGAACCCTCGGGCAGCCGCAGCGGCGGCAGGCCCATGGCCCGCATCCGCTCCATGGTGAAGAAGAGGAAGGCGGGGAAGCCGAGGATGCGGACCGGCGCGCCGTCCCGCTCGAAGCGCTGCAGCGCCGCCACGCACCCGAAGGGGTCGAACTCGTGCTCCTTGCCGGTGTTGCGCAGCGCATACGCGACCGAGCGGGCGGGCGCGAAGTCGCAGAGGTAGTTGTCGGTGAAGGCGGTGCCGAGATTGAGGGCGGGCGCCGGCTCGTAGCTGTACAGGAGGTAGTTGACCTCCTGGTCCGGGGTGATCCACCCGTTGCGCTCGAAGATCCGCGCCACCATGCGCTGCGCCGCCCGGATGGTCCACCGGTCGAAGAACATCTGCGACTTCTGGCCGGTGGTGCCCGAGGACGTCAGGTGCAGGTCCACGCGGTCGCGCGGGATGGACAGCACCTCGTGGCGCTTGAAGAAAGCGGCGTGCACCAGCGGCGTCCGGTACGGCAGCGCCGGTGGTGTCGCCTCGTACAACGAGCGGAAGAACGGCGACCGTTCAGCGTGCCAGGCGTTGATCTCCGCCATGGCCGCAGCGAACAGCCCGTCCTCGGCGGGACCGTGGGCGTAGGGGTCGGCCAGGTCGCACAGCCGCTGCACGTGCGGCAGGAGGGCCGGGTCGGGGACCTCGACCGGGGCGAGATGAGGGTTCATGAGGCAACCTCGAAAGGGGGCAGGTGGGCCGATGCCCAGGCCGACAGGTAGCAGTCCAGGTACGGCTGGAGCGGCGGCTCGACGACGACGTCACGGAAGTCGATCCGCTCCGTGGCACGGGACAGCACGGCGTAGTCGTGGAAGCCGTCCCCCTCCCGCCGCATCGCCGGGTACAGCGCACCGGCCACGAACCCCTGGGCGAGGAAGGCCGAGAGCGCCTCGTGGTGCGCCAGCGGCACCAGCGCCTCGACGTACCCGGCGCCGGCCCTGGTCAGGGTCCGGGTGACGGGTTCCAGGTACGCGGCCGCGGCGGCCGGATCGGGATGGGCGGCGACGAGCGAGCAGTAGCGGCCGGTGCGGTTGAGGTAGGCGTACACCTCGAATCGCCCGTCCTCCGGCGTGAGCAGTACGTTGGGCGTGTGCAGCGGGTAGAACCAGCGCTCCGCGTCCGGGAACCGCTCGCGGAAGCGCCGGCGCACGAAGGCGGGCGCCTCGATCGTCTCCAGCTGCTCGGTCGAACCGCCCCCGGCCACACGGGCCGGGGCCACCGCGCGCCTGCCGTCGAAACGCATGCCCAGCGAGCGCTCGACGGTCCGCAGGAGCGGGAGCAGCGGCGCGGGCACCTCGCGCACCGGATGGCGGCGCTCCAGCACACCCGGGCGGTGACGCGCGTAGAGCGCGAGGCTCTCACGGCTGCTCAGATCCACCGCGTTGGGCAGGACGCCGAGCGGGCGGAAGCCGTTGCGCGCGACGACGCGCTGCGGGCCGGGGCTGACGGTGCGCACCGTGGCGTACACCGAGTCCAGCCGTCCCGCCGCCAGCGTCCCGGCGCACAGCCTTTCGGTGAGGCGGGCGGCCAGGCCCCCGGACCGGTGGTCGGGGTGCACGGCGAGCCCTTCCAGTCGGCCGACCCGCCCGCCCGGTTCCCCGCGGACGGCGGCCGACGCGGCCAGCGCGCCGGTGTCCGGGCAGCGGGCGACGAGCCACAGCGTGTGCGGGTCCTCGATGAGCCGGGCCATCGCCACCGGGTCGGTGCCCAGGGCGACGGGGTAGTGGGGCCCGTAGACGGCGTAGTACAGCTGGCGCAGTTCGGCGATGTCGGCGCCGTGCGCGGGTGCGATCACCGCGTTCACCGTCCGCCTCCCGACGGCGAGCCCGGGCGGTCCGCGCGGTGGCCGCTCATGTCGTCGGCCTCTCGTCGAGCACGCGGACGAGTTTGCCTGTACGCGCGTTGACGGCGAGGTCACGGTGGCGCGCCCACTCGACGGCGAGCGGGTGCACGAAGCCGGCGCGGACGCTGTCCGGGTATAGCGGCCGGGCCTTCTCCAACCGTGCCGTGATCGTCCCGGCGAGCTCCTCCAGGCCGGCCGGGTCGTCGTCGCCCGGGGCGGTGGCCAGGCGCAGGACCAGCCCGTCCCGGCCGTCCCAGCGGCGTACGACCAACTGCATGCCGATGACGCGGCCGGTGGTGTCCGCGTCGGCCACGGCGTCCTGCGCGTCGCGCGCGTAGAGGGACACGGGCCCCACCCGTACGCCCTCCTCGGCGCGGCCGAGGATGCGGAAGTGGCCGGCTTCGGTGTCGGTCCACTCGGCGCGGTCGCCGGCCGGGTAGCGGATGACGGGCATGAGGCGGCGGAAGAGGCTGGTCACGACGACCCGCCCGGGACGCCCCGGTTCGGTGACGGGCTCGTCCGTCGCGTCGTCGAGGATCTCGACGATCGAGTACGGTGCGAACGCCCGGTGCACCCGGGGGTCAGGGCCCGGCACGGGGCGCCCGAGCAGGCCGGCGTCGACGCTGGCGTAACCGACGGACCGCGCGGCGGCGTTCGGGAACGCGGTGGCCAGCAGCCGCCGCTGGTCGGCGAAGAGCGCCTCGCCGCCGAAGAGCACCAGCTCCACGTCGTCCAGCCGCAGACCGGCCGCGATCAGGTGCTCGGCCAGCCGGCACAGGGTGGTCGGCGTGCCCGCCACGACCTGGGCCGCGAAGTCCCGCAGCGTGGGGACCGTCGACTCCAGGGGTGCCGCGCCGCCGATCGGCAGACGGACGTTGTCGACGGGGCAGTGGGCGAGCGCGTCCAGGACGAACAGGAAGCTGGCGTAGAGCTCACCGGCGTAGAACAGGTCCGCGACCCGGTGCCCCGGGCGCAGTCCTGCGTCCACGAGCCCGTGGCCGAAGGCGGTCACGAAGGTGCGCCACTCGTCACGGGTGTAGACGGAGAACTTGGGTGCGCCAGTCGTCCCGCCGGTCTGGTAGACGGTCGCCTCGCTGAGCGGACCGGTCAGTACACGGTTGCCGTGGCGGGTGTTGGCCGCCCAGAACGCCTCCTGGTCGACGACCGGCAGGTCGGTGAGGCGATGGGCGTCCGGCGGAAGGGAGGCGTAGAGCTTCCGGTAGAAGGGCGAGTTGTGACGGGCGAAACGTATGAGGTCCGATAGCTGATGGGCGGACATGCGGCCTTTGCCTAGGTGAAGGTGTCTGGGTGGGAGTCACCGCGGCGGGGCAAGCCCACGAACTCGCCGCCGGCGGGATCGAGCGTTGTGCGGGGGAGACTCCGGATCCCCCGCTCCCGTGGCGCGCCGATATCTGACGCGCAGTCATGATGATGAATCATTCGTCGGCTCATCGCAAAATTGACAGCAATTATTTCGCTATGGGTGGCTGAAACAAGAGTTGTTACGGAATCAACCATTCCGATGCTTCTTCTGTCGATTCGGGAACGCGTGCCGCACCCCCCGTGCTTGAGGCGACCTGCGCGGCACCGGCCCCGTCCGCCCGGGCCGCGGGTCCGCGAGGTGTCACCGTCGCCGGGCTGAGGGATGCGCGGCTCGGCCGGGCAGGTGGATCATTGTGTTTGACGCTGGGCCGACGTGACCCGTCAGAGGCGGAAGCCGGCGATGCGTGCGGTGCAGGGGGCGATACGGATCATGGATTACGGCGTGAGGGAGCCGGCTCGGCTCGGACGGACCCGGCTGCCGGACGGCAGGCACCTGGGCTGGGCGGAGTGGGGGCCGGCCGACGGCACTCCCGTATTGCTGTGCCCGGGGGCGGCGACCAGCAGGTGGCTCGGTTTCGGCGGCGATGCCGTCGATACATTCGGGGTCCGGCTCGTCAGCGTGGACCGCCCCGGCCTGGGAGCCTCCGACCCGGCCCCCAGCCGCACCCTGTCCAACTGGGCCACCGACCTGCGGCACCTCATCCAGGACCGCGCCCTGCACGCGCCGTCGGTGGTGGGGTTCTCGCAGGGGGCTCCGTTTGCCCTCGCCCTGGCGGCGGCCGGCCTGGTGAAAGCCGTCGCCGTGGTGTCGGGCAGCGACGAACTCGCCCATCCTCGCTTCACCCACTCACTGACCCCGCAGGTGAAAGCCATGGTGGACACCGTCGCGGCCGACCCCGACGCCGCTACGGCCTCCTTCGCAGACTTCGGCAGCGCCGACGCACTGTGGGATCTGATCATCACGACGAGCCCCGAGGCCGACCGCGCGGTCTACACCGACCCGGTCTTCCGGCAAGCCTTCCGGCACGCGATGGACGAGGCCCTCAGCCAGGGCCCGGCGGGCTACGCCCGCGACACCGCTTCCGCGATGGCCCGCTGGCCGTTCGACCTCGCCGGCATCACCGTCCCGATCGACCTCTGGTACGGGCAGCACGACACCAGCCCGGTCCACCTCCCGACCTCGGCGCGTCGCTGGCGGGGATGCTCCCGACGGCAACCCGGCATCTGCTCCCCGACGCAGCGGGATCCCTGCTCTGGACACACACGGAAGCCGTCCTGCGCACCCTGCTCGACCACGCGCGCTGACGGCGGCGTACTCGAGCAGCCGGGGCGTACGTCGCCTACGAGCCCGGCCCGGCTCCTGCGGGCAGGTGGAACCTCCGTGTCCCTCCGGGCGCGACCGCTGGTTGCGCCAGCGCCCTTGGACGTCGTGCTGCAACGCAAGCCTCCGTCCGGCAGCGCACCGGGCTGCGTTCCGAGGTCCCGAAGGGGCGACGGTAGCGTCACGGCACTGCAAGCACTTCGACGCGCGATCGAGCTGCCTGGCGCCGGTTCCGGCAATTCTGGGCTTCCACGGCCGCATCGAACCTGGCCGACGGGATGCTGCTGTCCGCCACACCACTGGTCGCCCTGACCCTCACCCGCGATCCCCTAGCCATCACCACAGTCACCGCCGTGCAGTACCTGCCATGGCTGCTGTTCTGCGTACCCCTGGGGACGCTGGCGGACCGCGTCGATCGCATGGTCCTGGCTCCGCACGGCGAGCACCACCCGGGGCTCTGGGCGTCGGCCTGCTGGCTTTGACCCTGGCCACAGGACACGTGCATCTCCTCATGCTGTACGCCTTATCGTTCCTGTTCGGCCTCGCCGAAACCCTCTACGACAACACCTCCTCCGCCCTGGTACCGACCCTCGTCGAAGATCACCAGCTCGAACGAGCCAACGGCAGGCTCGACGCGACCTGCACCGTCGCCAACAGCTTCGCCGGCCCCGCTCGGCGACAGCCTGTTCGCGCTCTCGGTCGCCGCTCCCTTCGCCGTGGGCGCAGCCGGCTACGCCGTGGCCGCAGTGCTGCTGACCGTGCTCCCCCTTACGCACAGCGAGCGAGCGCCCACAGGACCCCGACCACCTTCGTGACAGATCTCAAAGCGGGAGTGCGTGGCTTCACCGGCTCGCCCCTGCTCATGTCCCTGTGCGTCCTGTTCGGCGTCGGCAACCTGGCAAGCTCGGCCGTCTACGGCCTGATTTCCCTGACCGTGGTCGAACGCCTCGACGCGAGCCCCGCCACCTACGGTCTCGTCCTTGCCGGCGGGGCGGTCGGAGCCTTCCTCGGCGGCACGTACGGCGACCGCATCGGTGGACTCACGCGCCCCGGTACGGCCTTGCTGTGGACCACCGCCGTATCCGGCCTGGCGACCGCTGCCGTGGGGCTTGCCGACCGCGTCGTGGTCCTCGGCGCACTGATGGCGGTGGATGGATTCGTCGTGGTGACCCACTCGGTCATCGCCGTGAGCCTGCGGGCCCGGCTCATCCCGGACCGGATGCTCGGTCGCGTCACCGCAGTTTTCCGCGCATTCTCGACAGGGGCCTCCGCCCTCGGCGCGATCCTGGGCGGACTGCTGGCCCGCGCACTCGGGTTGTCCTGGCCCTTCCTCGTCGCCGGCGCTCTCGTCGTCGCTCTCGGGCCGATCCTGTTCCGCTGGCTCAGCAACGACCGCATCGAGGCGACGCTCCGCACCCAGCAGGCGACCGAGGAGAGGAAGAAATAGGCGGCAGTCGCCGCCGCAGGAGACCAGCGACACCGAAGTGCCGTGTGTGGCGCTCTCGTCAGCGGCGCTGCGCGGTGCTGCTGGTCCGGTGGAAGGGGTCCGCTCGACCGGATCGCCAGCCGCCGATGCTGTGACCGAGTGGCGGTGGCATGACACCGCCACTCGATCACAGCGGCCGGTGGCCGCGCTTCACCGCAGGGGCATCTTCAACGGGCGCGAGGTGATCCGAAGGGAACGCCTCGGCCCGGGAGCTCCTTGACCAGCTGGGCCAGGTACTCCCTTGCGCGCAGGCCATCGCCGGCCAGCGCCGCTGCCTGCCCGGCCCACAGGTTCACGTACTCCGGCCTCCCCTGGGCGGCGGCTGCCCGGCGGATGGGCTGCATCAGCGCGTTCTGGACGGGGTAGGGCGGCACGGCGTCCTCGTACGCCGCCATGTCGCGGACGAACCGGTTGGGTATGCCGCGGGCGGTGCGGCCCGAGAAGAGCCGGGTGAGGACGGTCGTACGGGCTGCTGGGGTCCCGAGCCGACGCCTGTGGACGTCACTTGCGCCGGACTCCCGGGTGGCGAGGAATGCGGTACCGATCTGCACGGCGTCGGCGCCGAGGGCGAGGGCGGCCCGGATGCCGCGGCCGTCGGCAATGCCGCCCGCCGCGATGACGGGCGCGGTCACGGCGTCGGCGATCTGCGGCACCAGCGAGAAGGTGCCGACCAGCGACTCCCGTACGGGCGCGAGGAACGCCCCGCGGTGCCCGCCCGCGTCGCTGCCCGAGGCCACGATCGCATCGAGGCCCGCGTCATCGAGGGCGACGGCCTCGTCCACTGTCGTCGCCGTACCGATCAGGGCGATACCTCGGCGGCGCGCCTCGTCGACGACACGGCGAGGCGGGATACCCATGACGAAGCTGATGACGGGCGGCGCGGCGGCGAGGAGCGCGTCGACCTGGTCGTCGAAGTCAGGCAGGGCCTCGAGGTCCTCGTAGGCGGGGGCGGCGGCGCCGAGTTGGTCGTAGTATGGGCGGAGCCGCTCGGTGTGGGCGGTGAGTACCGTTCGGTCCGGCAGCGCAGAGCGCTCGCCCTCCAGCGGCACCCAGAGGTTCACGGCGAACGGCCGGCTCGTCGCGGCCTTCAGCTCGGTGACGAGCCCTGTGATCGCCTCGGGCGTGAGGATGTGCGCGCCGTAGGAGCCGAGGCCACCGCCCTCGCTGACCGCGGCGGCGAGGGCGACGGAGGAGAGTCCGCCGCCGAAGGGGCCCTGGATGATGGGGTGGTCGATGCCCAGCAGACCGCCGAGCCGGCCCGGGCTGTGTGTGAGGGTCACGCGGTCACCGCCGGGGCGGCGGCCTCGCGGCCGCGGGCGAACTGGAGAGCGGTGCGGGCGACGCGGGCGCCGAGGTGGTGGGCGGTGCGCAGGTCCGAGTCCGTGGGGGCCTGGTCGGGGCCCAGGTCGGAGGCGGACTGGGCCATGGCGCCGACGAAGCCGCCGAGACGGTTGAGGTCGTCCGGGCTGCCGGTGGAGGTGTAGGCCCAGCCGGGGAGCAGGCCGAGTGAGACCCAGGTCATGCCGTGCTGTGCGGCGAGGACGGCCAAGGAGAGCAGGGCGTTGTCCTTGTTGCCGTTGATGCCGGCGGAGTTGGTGAAACCGGCCGCGAGCTTGCCCTGCCAGCCCTGCTCGGCCCATACCTTGCCGCTGGCCTCGGCGAAACGCTGGAAGACGGCGGAGGTTGACCCCATGTAGGTGGGCGAGCCGAAGATGATCGCGTCAGCGTCCTCGAGAGCCGCCCAGAGGCTGTCGTCCAGAGCGGCGACGTCCCGCAGTTCAGCGCGCACGCCGGGGACCGTATCAACGCCGGCCGCGACGGCGGCGGCCTGGCGCCGCGTGTGGCCGTAGCCGCTGTGATGGGCGATGACGACGGAAAGTGGTGCGGACATGGGTGTCCCTTCGTCTTCTGTGATCCGGTGCGGATCAACACGGGGCTGACACTAGGCGACCGGTCAACTATTTCCCAGCCCGTCGGTCAAATAGTTGACCGGCCGTATACTCGGTCCATGGGACGCACCAGCACCGCACGCGACCGCCTCATCGACGCCACCGGGGCGCTGATGCGGACCCGTGGATACAGCAGCCTCGGTGTCGCCGAGATCTGCGCCAAGGCAGAGGTGAAGAAGGGCAGTTTCTACCACTTCTTCGAGTCCAAGCAGGCGTTGACGGTCGAGGCCGTCAACGCTTACTGGAACTCCGAGCGCACCTGTTGGACCACCGAGCTGGCCGCCACCGGCCCCGCCCTCGACCGCCTGCGGCGACTCCTGAACACCATGGCGCAGCTGCAGCGCCGGATGAAGGAGACCTCGGGAACGGTCGACGGCTGCCTCCTCGGCAACCTCGCACTGGAGCTCTCCACGCAGGAGCCCGCCGTGCGGGCCCGCCTGGAAGAAATCTTCGACGAACAGATCGCACTCGTCGCCGCCACCCTCGGCGCCGCCGCCGATGAGGGAACCGTCCCCCGCGAGCGAGCGACAGAGGCCACCGCGCGGGCCGTGGTCGCCCACATCGAAGGACTGGTCATGTTCGCCAAGCTCAAGAACGACCCCAGTGTCCTCGACGACCTGTGGCCGCACACACTGCTGCTGCTCGGAGCCGCGGGCTAGGGTTTGTCGTCAAATGATCTTCGGTCGGGATCATGGTCGGGTGATACGCCGCCATGAACTGTCCAATGCCGAGGGGGCGTTCGTGCAGCCACTACTGCCCCGGCCCGAGCGGGGCCGCAGACGGCTGGACGACCGGACGGTCCTCAACGGGATCGTGTGGAAGTTTCGGACCGGCTCGGCCTGGCGGGACGTGCCCGAGCGGTACGGCTCCTGGGCCACGCTGCACACCTGCTTCCGCCGGTGGGCCAAGGACGGCACCTTCGAGCGGATGCGCAGGGCCGCCCAGGCCAGGGCCGACGCGACCGGGGACATCGAGTGGCTGGTGTCGGTCGACTCCACGATCGTTCGGGTCCACCAGCACGCGGCGGGAGCGCGAAAAGGGGGCTTCGCACCCCAGGACTCGGCCGGTCCAGAGCGGCCTGACCAACAAGATCCACCTGGCCTGCGACGCTCTGGGCCGACCGCTCGCCTTCACCGTCACCGGCGGGAACACCAACGACTGCACCCAGTTCACGGCCGTGATGGAGGCGATGCGGGTGCCCGGCCCGGGCCGGGGGGCCCAGGGTGCGACCCGACCACGTCATCGCCGACAAGGGCTGCAGCTCCAAAGCCATACGCACCTGGCTCCGGCGGCGCAACATCCGGCACCCGCCGGCCGGCGCAATGTCGGCGTGATGCGCTCGCCGGGCTCGGCGCACATCCAGCCGTGGCGGTAGCCCGTCACGCATGTCGACGGCAGGCCGGCGCTGAGGGTGCTGCCGCGCTTGGTGCGGCCGGTCGACGGGGCGGTTCCTGCGCGTCAGGTGGCTGCGGCCTGTCCGGCCACGACGATGCCCGCAGCACTGGATAGCGATGCCGGGCCGGGCCACATCGCGGCAGCAGCCCGCTCTCCCTCAGCCACGGCCGGGCGGTGCGGTCGCCTCACGCAGGGGCAGGCGTGACGGCGGGGGTACTGGTCCGCGCCCACGACATGCACGGAGCCCAGCGTTCCGGGCCGCCGCCGGGCACCCCTCCCCCGCTGCTGGCCGCTTTTGCCCGGCCCGAAGCACCCGCTGCCGCCGACGCAGCAGGCCACGGAGACTTACGGAGCTTGGGCGCCCCCACGACGCAGGGCCACCCGGCAGGCAATCCCAGCTACTGAGGGTGCTCCGGTAGAGCCCAGCCAGTCTGAGGCTATAGGGGCACGAGCCGGGAATGGTCCGCGCTACCTCTCCGGTCGAGGCAGGGTCGTAGCCATTCGTTGCTCGCTGTAGCTTCAATCACGGGCAGGACCGTGCGCGTCACGCGCCACGCCCCTGCACCCCGCCTCGTGCCGCCGTACTGAGGCCGATCGGGCGGAACAGTCCCGTGACGGTTTCGGACCGGGACGTCCCGGTGGAGTCGACGAACCATTCGCGGCCCAGCACCAGGCCGAAGAGGGGCGCCGGCAGCCGTACCAGTGCGCGGAGGACCGGGGCCAGCCGCCCGGTGCCGTGGACCTGGGAGCGGTGAGCGGCCAGGGCCGCCTGTTTCTGCGGGGCGTACCGGCGGACGTCGACGCGGTGCGTGATCGCCGAACGGGGGCTGTACGCGGTGCGGGACACGGCGTCGTGGCGCAGTGGGAGGCGCAGCCGGTCGACCAGCCGCATCAGAGCGGCCACCAGGTCACGGGGCATCGTGGCCTCCAGCAGCAAGGTCACGTCGGCGAGTCGGGCGGCGCGTCTGCCGACCTCGTGCACTTTGACGTGGTCGCGGTGGCCGTAGCCGCCGTTGGCGTCGTAGCTGAGCAGGACGTCCGCCTGTTCCGTCCGGAGGATGGCGGCGAGCCGCTCGGCGGCCTCGTCCGGATCGGCGCGCACGAATCGGGGCCTGTCCGGCGGGTCGGGGTGCAGCACGCCGCCGTTGCCGCTGTCCGCGTAGCCCAGGTGGACTACCCGCGCGGCGCCCAGGAGGGCGGCGCTGGCCCGTAGTTCGGCCAGGCGCGGGGGTTCGCCGTGTTCCGGCGACGGGCCCATCTCGCCGTCCGTGGCGACGACGATCACGACGCGGTGTCCTTCGGCGGCCGCCCGGGCGAGCGTGCCCCCTGTCATGAGGACCTCGTCGTCGGGGTGGGCGTGGAAAGCCACAACGTTTGCCATGGGGTCACATCCTGCCGTACGGGCACCGCCGCTACGGGGTCACTTCGTGTACCAGCCACCCAGCCGGGCGGTCCAGCGCGGCAGGCGGCGTGCTCTTCGACGGCCGGCCTGGGCGCTGGTCTCCCAGGTCAGGACGGGGGCCGGGGCGCCCCAGGCTTCGGCGGCCAGGGAGTTGATCCGTTCCTCGACCGTGCGCAGGTGGCGCCCCAGCCGCTGGACCGCCAGGTTGACGCCGCGCAGCCATAGGACGGCGAAGAGGAGGACCAGTCCGGCGACGTACAGGTTGAAGGCGCCGAAGGTGGGCCGGTTGGAGACCGCCAGCAGGGCGGAGACGACGCCGGCGAAGCCGATCATGTGCATGCGGGACGCGACCCGTAACGCGACTTCCTCGCGCAACGTCCGGTACTCCTCGAACAGTGCCGCGATTTCGGCGTCGAGCATGCGCTGCGGGGGCCCGGCCGAACCGGTCCCGGGAGTAGCGGAGTTCTGCGACGGCAGCATACGCACCCCCACCCCCGGCCCCCTGGGCGGGGACCGACGAAGAGGGCTTACCCACCGCGGCCGAGCGTCACACGGCAGCCCGCCGCGGCGACGCCCCCGGCCGTTCCCCGCCGGCGCCGCTGCGACTGCACCGTGTACGCCGAAGGGCCCGGCGGACGAGCGTCCGCCGGGCCCTGACTCGGGTGGGTCAATACAGCTGGATGCGGGTGAGGACGATGTGCGGCGGGTCGGCGTCGGCCACTCGGCGATGCCGAGCGCGCAGTCTGTGCCGAGCGGCAGGCGCCCTTGCTGCGGCCACTTCGCCGACGCGGTACTGCCGGGCACCTCACCGCAGTTTCGTTGATCACGACGCAAGTGGCCACGATCGCGCCGAACACCTCACCGGGCAGGTGCTTGGCGATGGTGAGGTCGGTGTCGCCGGCACGCTCGCTCTCCTTCTCATACGCGTCGGGACGGTTCAGGAGGATCACCACGTCCGCGTCCTGCTCGATCGCACCGAACTCGCGCAGATCCGAGAGAATGGGCTTCTTGTCCGTGCTGCTCGAGCCCGCACCCTCCCGGTGCCCGCGCCACGAACTCCCTCTGTAGGAAGGCGGTCACGGAGTCATCGCGGAAATGCGGGCGGATCACCGAAGCGCCCAGCGACGGGTTTCCCGCCGAGCCCCGGAGCTGGCGGGTCAGTAGAGCTGGGTGCGGGTGGGGACAATGTGCGGAGGGTCAGCATCACCCCCGCGGTCATGACGCTCGCGGGGCGATGCCGCGGCCGTGGTAACCGTCGCATCGTCCCTACAGCGAACGCCCGGAGCATGCCAGACGCGGCCAGTGGCCCCTCCGTCGACGTCACCCGGACGCCCCCGCCACCGGCAGCGCGGCGGGCAGCGGCTGGACGGCCGAGCCATCCGACGCGCGGCTGGTAGGTGCAGCAGTGCGGCCCTGCACGGACCGTCTCGAGTTACTGATGGTTTCAGAATGAGGTCGCGAGGCGGCGAAGGCGTATGGGGTACCGCCGGATGAGTCGAGGGCCCGTCCGGTCTGCCCCATGCAATTCTGTGTCGCGGCCTGTCCCACGACGGCCGGCAGCCGTGCAGGCTCGCCCGGTCGGCCTGCACAGTTGCATAGTGTGCTCATGGATCGATTCGTGGGTCAGGGCCGCCTCGAATGGTGGGCTAATCAGTCGATTTGCCTTGAGATGTACGACATCAACATCACTGCCACTGTCGACGCGGACGGCAAGTGGCGGGCGACCGGTCGGCATGCCAACGCCCTTGACGCGACCCAACGCGAGGGCTGGGACTTCCTCATGGAGATGGATCCCCACTTCTCCATTGCGTTTCCAGGTGAGGACTGCGGCGGGATCACGGTGCGAGTCGTCGAGACCGAGGATGGAACCCTCACGCTCGTGGAGGCACCGGACTGGGACGGCTCCGTGAGCGTCACCTTCGACCTCACCTGAGTTCAGCTCGCAAGGGCAGAAACCCGACTTCGGTACCCTGCCACCAACTTCTATGCGTCGCCCCTTACTGATCTTTCAGAAGGAAGTTCGGAGGCGGCGCAGGCATATGAGGCTGCAGGCCAGTTCGAGCAGGCCCTGGTGGAGATCGGCGCGGCGCTCGTAGCGGGTGCGGAGCCGTTTGAACTGGTGCAGCCAGGCGAAGGCGCGCTCGACCACCCAGCGCACCTTGCCCAGTCCGGAGCCGTGAGCGACGCCGCGTCGGGCGATCATCGGCTTGATGCCGTGCTTCCACAGCAGGCGGCGGTACTTGTCGAAGTCGTAGCCCCGGTCGGCATACAGACGCCGGGGCTTGCGGCGGGGACGCCCCCGCAGACCCCGGATCGACGGAACGGCGTCGAGCAGAGGAAGGAGCTGGGTGACGTCGTGCCGGTTGCCGCCGGTGAGCGTGACGGCGAGCGGGCTTCCGTGACGGTCGACGATCAGGTGGTGCTTCGAGCCAGAGCGGGCCCGATCGACGGGCGAGGGTCCGACGTGGTCCCCCCTTTGAGCGCCCGGACGTGCGATCCGTCCACGGAGCAGTCGTCCAGGTCCAGCAGGCTGGCGCGACGAAGCTCGGTCAACAGGGCGGTGTGCAGGCGTGGCCACACGCCGGCCTCGGTCCAGCCCCGCTCCGCCCAACCCGCAGAAGTACCTCGGGCCTGGCACGGCAACTCGTCCAGCGCGTCAGCGAGCCCCTCTCCCGGCAGCGCCGCGCCTCCGGGCCGCACCCCGCACCCGCCCCGGCCACACCCACCATAAGCAGAGGCGAGCTCGTCGTCCGCGCCAGTACCGGGAGCTTCCATCAACGGGGCCAGCACCTGCCCCTCCTCGTCGACGTACGCAACCTCTTCGTCTTTGATGCCCGCGGCGAGCGCGTCAGCCCCGACCCCACCCACATACCCGAGCTTTAGACACGGCGCGGCCAACGGTTTTGAGGAACCCGCTCGGTGGGAGATCGCTGCGCCGCCGGCGGCTGCGGACACCAGCGCCTGCACCCATCACTGGTCGGGACCCCAGGTGTGCATCCGCATGGACGGCTGCAACGGCTGGAACACGCTCACGGCGATCTGGACTACCCGCCGAAGTCCGTGAAGAAGCGGGACGGTGTGGCTGACCCAGGACGGCGACCGGGACGGCAAAGCGCAGACGGCACGCCGCAAGGCTCTTTGCAGTTTGCGGTCTACTCCTGTCGTACCCGTGCTGGGGCGCCCCGGGGCGACTCCTCTACCGTGCTGCGGCAAACGGCACGTCCGGGGCGGGGTCAGCTCCCCGGCAGCCACTCGGAGAGGCCCATGCGGACCTGTGCGTCCCGGAAGAAGCCGCTGTGGACGACGGCGCTCGCCGACGGGACGACGAGCGGATTGGGCACGACGTACGAACCGGCGCGGTGGACGCCTTCGGTCGGTACGACGAGGTCGTTGCCGACACCGAACAGCCGGTCCACCAGCCCGTCGAGCGCGCGCATCGCCAACGCCGCGTCCCGTGCGGGCTCGAAGTCGGACGTTACAGCGCGCACCGAACCCTCGGTCGGGACGGCGGAGGCGTTGAGGTCACCGAGCCCCTCCGACGCGGGGTCCATCGCCGCAAGACCGTCCAGTCCGCCGAGGACACCAGTCGCACCGTGCTTCACGACTTCGAGGACGACCTCCAGGGTGGTGCTCACCAGTTCCTCCGGGAAAAACCCGAGCAGATTGGTGAAGACGCCGAGCAGATTGCTCAGTCGCTGCTTGTCGGCGAGGGCCGTGCCCGCGTTGGGGGTGGCGACATGGACCAGCGTGCGGACGGAAGGGGCGGGCCCTCCCGCGCCCGCCTGGCCGTTCCGGCTCAGGTGGCGGGCGACGAGACCGCCCCGGGAGTGGGTGACTATGTCGAGGGTGAGTCGCCGGTCGGTGGGCAGGTGCTCCAGGAGCCAGCGCGCGTTGTCGACCGGGTCCAGGTGGACGGTCGGATGGTCGAAGACCAGGACGCGGTCGTCGTAGCGCCGGTGGAGGTCGTGCAGCAGCGGCTCGTCGTCGGCGATGCCGCGAAAGGCGGTGCGGCACCTGCTGAATGTGCCGTGGACGAAGAGGAGGAAGGGCCGGTCGGCGAGCTCGGCGAGCCGGCCCGCGCTCACCTGCACGCCAGGCCCTTCACCGGCTCCGGCACCTGCCTGTTCGCCTGCCTCAAGGAACGTCTGCGGGGTGGTCAGCCGGAGCCCGTACGGGCGGTGCTTCTTCTCCCACCGGCTGACCGCAAAGTCGGCCGCGAGACCGGTCGCCCGCTCGATCGGGAACCGCAGCAGGTGCAGGACCTTGCCGACACCGAAGCCGACGATGCCCCGGTCCGCCGCCTGCCCGCTCGCGGGGAGCGCGAACTGCTTCATCGGCACACGGAAGGTCTGGGCCCCGGTGGCCCGGTCCGGGCGGCCACCCGGCATCGCCGCCTCGGGGAACACCCATTCCACGACGCCGGTCGCATCTGCCTCCAGCAGGACCTGTCCCTCGTCCGACGGGGGCGCGGGCGTCTCCAACAGGAGGTGTGGGCCGGGAGCGCCGCTCCGATCGGGGCCGCCGGGGCGGTGTGGCACGGTCAAGTCGCTCAGCGGCACGGTGAGCAGCGGACGCATCCCGGCCTCCTGCGCCGCGGTGCCCAGCAGCCGCGCGGCGGGCCCGGGGACGTGGTCGGCGAGGAGTTGCTCGGGCAGCCCGCCAGGGGCCGCGTCGCGCACCGGCGTCCCGGCTGCGGCCGATCGGCGGACCTCGCCGACGCGGCCGCCGACCTCCGAGGAGCGCAGCACCAGACCGTAGGGGAGTTCGCTGCGTCCGTCCCGTTCGAGATCAGGCATCGTCCTTTCCTTCCCGTTCTGCTAAAGCGCCTTCTGCGGTCCACTGGACGGTCAACCGTGGGTGGCCGAAGAAGAGGTAGGCGAGTGGGGTCGACAGCTCGGCCCCGGCCGAGCCGAGCGTTCCGGCACGCCGCCTGCGCAGGTACTCGGCGGGGGCCGTGCCGCCCTCGAGTACGGCCTTGTAGAAGCCCTGGGCGAAGTTCTTGGCGACCTTGTCGTCGACGTTCCACAGCGGGGCGACGGCCGCCTGCGCCCCGATGCTGAGAAAGGCGGGCACCATGCCCGTGTACGCGCCTAGCTCACTGCGGCCCTGCCCGACCTGGCAGGCGTTGAGGAACACGAGCCGCACCCCGCTGGCCTCCACTCCGCTGACGGACCGTCGGCTCAAGTACGTGCCGTCCACCATCTGCAGACCATCCTCCAGCTCTTCCGTGCTGAACTTCCCGTGCACGGCGAGGTGGAGAATGTCCGGCCCCCGCTCGCCGTCCAGGGCCATGAGGACCTGGTCGGTGGTGGCGTCGACGGGGTTCGCGCGGTAGTGCCGGATGAGGTGCTTGGCCTCGGCCGTTGCCTCCTTAAGTTCGGCGACGGCGTAGTCCCCGGTCACCACGGACATCGTGCGGGGTTGCAAATGCGCGGGCGGGGCTGGGGTGCGCTGCCGGTCGCCGTAGATCCAGCGGCCGACCGCTGCCTGGGCGCCGAGGTGGGCTGGGGCCGTCGGGTCCAACGGCTCGGACAGCAGGGCCAGTTCCCAGGGAATGTACGGATCCCAGGTGGCCAGGAGCACGCTCGGCGGACCGGCGCGTTTGCCTGCGGCCCGCAGGGCGGCCCAGACCTCCTGCGGCACGGCGCTGCTCGCCTCACGGCCCACGCCCTTGAGGTAGTGGGCTAGGTCGTAGGCGTCCTTGCGTTCCTGCACGCCCCGCATGACGGAGCGGGCCCAGTCGGCCTCACCGCCGAGCGTGGTCACGATCGGCTTGTCGCAGGCGCCGATGCCCGGGTGCGGTGAGCGGTACAGCCAGTAGTGCTGCCGTCCGTCGCTGTCGTTACCCGGGGCCACGACGATTTCCAGATCTGGTTGAGTGCCGGCGTCCGCCTCATCCGGCAGCACCCATACACCTCCGGCCGCCTGCATCCGCGGCGGCTCGTCACCGGCCAGCTCCCCGGGCGCCTCCCCCACCCATACGGTCCGGTGGGCGACCCCGATGACGCTGCCGGCGACCGCGTACACCGCGATGATCACTCGCTCCGCGGCCAGGGACGGATCGTCCACCGCCCGGAGCCTGAGCATCCGGTACGGGTACGGGTCGTCCGGACTGGCCCGCATGCGCAGGGTGAGCGGGTCCTCGCCGACCACGGCGAAGCCGTGCGCGAGGACAGAGACGTCGAGCGTGAATGCGTCGACGGGGACGGCGAGGGGGGCGGGCTGGACGACCTCGGGTGTGGGGAGCGGGGCCAGCCCTACGCGCAGCTCGAAGGCTTCGTCGGGCACCACGTGCTGGGGGGCGTCGAGACGGGCGTAGGCCTCGCGGGTGGTGACGGTGCCCCCAGGCACAGACTCCTCGGCTGGGATCAGAACCCTGCGCTCGGCGCCTCTGCGCCTGAACCAGTCCAGGACGCGACCAGGCACCGGGTGACGGCCTGTCTCCTTGGCTCGTGCCTGCCCTCCCGCGCCCCCGTACCCCGGGGGCGGCGCAAGGGGCCCGGCCGGCGGGCCCGACGGCTGCACGGTCTCCTTGCGCTGCCTTTTCTCCTCGCGCACGGTCTCCTTGCGCTGCGGGGGCGGTGCGGGAGAGGGGAGTCCGTCGAACCCATACGGGAGAGGGGGGAACGGGGCGGCCGGGGCCGGCTCGCCGACTTCCCCGTATCCGGTCCTCGGCTCCAGCAACCATGTCAAGTGGGCGAAGTCGCCGGGGCGGGAGGTCGGCTCCGGCCAGCGCACGGGAGGGCGGCCCAGGTGAGGCGCCGCCTTGGACAGTTCTCGCAGCGTGGCGAGGCGTTTGTCCGGGTCCTCGTCCCTGAGTCGTGTGACGGCACTGCCGACCACCTCGGCTGGCGGCGCGAGGCTCAGCACCGCGCCGAGCCAGTCGGCCCGGGCGTCGGGCACCGCCCGAGGGAGCTGGGGGAGATCCGCCGCAGGCGTGTCCGGCAGCACCGCGACGACCTGTCCGAGGCGCTCAGTGGCAGCCCGGAGGGTCTCGTCGTCCTCATCCACGGCATGCACGAGGGTTGCGATCAGCACCGACAGCAGCCGCTGCCTCTCACTTTCGAAGAGGGAGGCGAGCGGGGACAGGTCGGACGGGAAGCCACGACCGTCCAGGAGGCTTCGGGTCACAACCGCTTCCACGCCCAGTGCGGAAAACAATTCGTCCGGATCGCCCCGTACCGAAGGTGTGACGGCGAGCCGCTCCCGGGTGGCCAGCGCCCGTCGCGCCGCGTCTTGATGGTCCGAGCCGTCGTCAGCGGCCCACCCCTCCAGGACGGCCCGCACCTCGATGACAGGGAGGTGTCCGGCCGCCTCGATCACGGAGTCCGGCACCAGGGGCTCCGCCCGGAAACGGCTGAGGACCAGCTCCGAGACCTCCTCCGCCGCCGGTTCGTCCAGTGGGAGCGCGGCGCACGCCGCGAGGGCTTCGGTGCGCAGGCTGTGGTTGTCCTCATGGGCGGCGATATGCAGCAGCGGTCCAAGGTCGTCCGGCGTCAGGAAGCGGTGCGAGCGTGAGGCCACGGCTCAGCCCTCCGGGAAAGATCGGCCCCACCCTTCACGGTAGCCTGGGGAACCTCCCCGGTCTTCTTTAGACGCTCAGGGTGCGGGAGGCGCGTACGTGATGCCGACGTCGCCGGCGGACGTGGCGGCGAGAGCCACCACCCGCCAGATCGCTGCGGGGACGCTGTCCCGACGCCCATCGCAGGCGTCGTTGAGGAGATCCACGACCAGCGACACCCGCGCAGGGCTTCCGATCCCGGCACGGCAGGCCGGATCGTCTCGAGGTGCCCAGCGGTCGTCACCGTCCCGCAGCACGGCGAGCCCGCTGCCGGCGGCAACCATGTCGGTCGCGACGCCGTCAGGTCGGCCGGGGCGCGCCGGACGTGCCACAGCTCCCGGCCGGTCGTGAGGTCCAGCGCGGCGTCGGTCGCGCAGCCCTGACCGCCCGGGCCCTGGTTCCCCCGCGCGAGCAGCACGATGGAACCGGCACACGGCGACTGGCCGCGCACACATGGTCGTGGCCAAGCGGCTCGACCTGCTGCCTGCCCTGGTGCCCGGGCCGCGCCGCGCGGCGGATGAGGCGTTCAAGCAGCAGGCTCGGCATCCGGCCGCTGAACCGGAGCAACACCGCCGCCCGCGTCGTGACCACCCGCAACCTTCCATGGACGTGATCCAGGCGGGAGCATCTTGGTGACGGTGGACGGAGGTGGCAGACCATGGGGCGTAGACGGGGTGCGTGGGCCGGGTCGGCGGTAGCGGGAGGGGCCGCATTGGTGGCGGCTGTTCTGGGGCCGGTGACCAACTACGCCAGTGCCGCGGTGCCTGGCTGGGCGGCGCAGGCGTGGGTGATCTGGCCGGTGTTCGCCCTGCTGGTGGCGGTCAGCATCGGGCTGTTGCTGTGGGGCCGGCATCTGGATGCCGCAGCAAGGCCCCCGGCGCGGCTGGCACCGGTGAGCCGACTGGCCCGAGGCCAGCAGGCTTCGCTACGCCCCCCGCATGTTCAGCGCGTGCGGGGGCGTGAGGGAGAACTCGCCGTGCTGGCAGGCATGCTTCGGCGGCCACAAGGCCGGTTCGCGGTGCTGTGCGCGGTCGGCGGGATGGGCAAGACAATGGTGGCCGCGCAACTGGCCAGCCAGGCCGAGGCGGCGGGCTGGCGAGTGTTCTGGGTGCGCTGGCGCGACGGTGCCGAGCTGGCGCAGCAGATGGTGCAGGCGGCGCTGGCCTGCGGCCTGCCAGAGGCAGAGCTGGAGGCCGCACGAGCGGGGCAGGCGAGCTTGCCGGATGTGGTCTGGCGACAGTTGGGCCGGGTGCGGCGGTGGCTGCTGGTGGTGGACAACGCCGACGAGCCACACGAGATCGGCCCGGCAGGGGAGCCGGTGGCCGACTATCGCGGCTGGATCCGTCCTCACGGCCGGGGCCTGCTGGTGGTGACCAGCCGGGATGGCAGCGAGCAGACCTGGGGTCCGTGCGCACAGCTGCTGCCACTGGAGCCGCTGCCGGTGCGACCTGCGGGGCAGGTCCTGCTGGACGCTGCTCCCGTGGCCGGCACCGCCGAGCAGGCCCGGGAGCTGGCGGCGCGACTGGGCGGGCTGCCACTGGCTTTGCACGCGGCCGGCACCTATCTGGCCGGACCCACCAGCCGCTACCGCACCTTTGCCGCCTACCGCCAGGCCCTGGAACAGGAACTGCCATTCTTGTTGGGGGCGGCGCCCCCGAATGCCTCCCATCCGCAGGTCGCCCGCGCCGTGGTGCGGCACACCTGGGAGGTGTCCTTGGACCAGCTCGCCGGGGAGGGCAACGCTTTGGGCCGCCCCTTGTTGCGATTGCTGGCCCTGCTGGCTCAAGCCCCCGTCCCACTGTCCCTGATCACTCCGGACCTGCTATCCGGCGTCACCGGACACGACGTCACCGCGGTGGCCCTGGAGGCCGCGTTCGCCGGCCTGCACCGCTACGGTCTCCTCGGCCTGCCCCACTCTCCCGGCAGCACCGGCCCGGCGTCGGGCAGCAGTGAGGGGGCGCAGGTGGTGCTGCATCCCTTGATCCGAGAGATCAACGCTGTCGCCCTCACGGCCGAGACCTCCGATCTCGCCGTGTGGCACCGGGCCCTTGCCGAGCGGCTCACCACGGCCGTGCACGAGGCCAACCAGCGCGGGCGCGCTGGTTGGCCTGCAGCCGTGCTCCTCGCCCCCCACCTGCCTCTGCTGCTCGACTACGCGGACCCGCGCACCGCCACACACCACCGCACCACTCTCAACGCCCTGGCGCAGGTGCTGCAGAAGGCTGGCGCTTTCGGTGCGGCGCGCCTGCTGCATGAACGGGTCCTCGACGTCGAGACCCGCATGCTGGGCCCCGAGCACCCCGGTACCTTGACCAGCCGTAACAACCTGGGCAATGCCTTGTTCGGAATGGGAGAGCCGGCCGAGGCAATACGCCTGCTCCGGCAGGCCCTGGAGGACCGCACCCGCATCCTGGGCCCCGTGCACCCCGATACCTTGACCAGCCGCAATGACCTCGCATGCGCTTTGGACGGGACGGGTGAGCATGCCGAGGCGGTGGGTCTGCTGCGGCAGACCCTCAACGACCGTACCCGTGTCCTGGGCCCCGAGCATCCGCATACGCTGGCCAGCCGGGACAGCCTCGGTCTCGCGCTAGACGGGATGGGCGAGCACGCACAAGCGGTGCGCATGCACCGGAGCACCCTTGACGACCGCATCCGTGTCCTGGGCCCCGAGCACCACCTCACCCTGCTCAGCCGCCACAACCTCGCCAGCGCCCTGACCAGGGCGGGTGAGCAGACGGAAGCGATACAGCTGCTGCGGCAGGCGCTCAACGACCACGCCCGCATTCTGGGCGACGAGCATCCGCACACGCTGGCCAGCCGGGACAGCCTCGGTCTCGCGCTGGATGGGATGGGCGAGCACGCACAAGCAGTGCGCATGCACCGGCAGACCCTGGAGGATCGCACCCGCATCCTGAGCCCCGAGCACCCGGATACCCTTGCCAGTCGCCACAACCTCGCTCTCGCTTTGACCAGTGCAGGTCAGCAAACCGAGGCGATAGACCTGCTGCGCCGAACCCTCGATGACCGCGTCCGCATCCTGGGCGGCGAGCACCCGCATACCTTGAGCACCCGCAACGCGCTGGAGACAGCGCTAGCCGTGTCCACCCCACGGCCACAGAGCCGGTGGTGGCACTGGCTGCGGCGCAGGAACGTCGCAGCCGGTGGCAGTTGAGGAGGCCCTGTATCCCCGAGCCGTCGCCAAGCGACAAGTAGCACTCTGTAATTATCTCGAAGTCGAGGGGGCCACGGCCGTGGAGATCGTGCGGGTCAAGCCCGGCGAGTAAGAACGCGCCGTCCCGCAGGGGCTCCTGCGGGCCTGGGCCAGCTGGGCCAGGTCGCGGACGTGCCGCGTTGGTCACCTCGTCCTCGGACTCGAGGGTGCTGCGGGGATTAGTCACGTCCGGGCGATCGACGATCGAGTGAGCGGGAGGGTGTCAGGCGATGGCGATGCTGGCAAGGAGACTCTGGAGCCGACGGATCGCCTCTTCGGCTTCCGTGTACTGCTGGCGGGACGGCGGGACGGCGCCGAAGGTGGAACCGTCCTCTGCGGGCATGGCGCGCCAGTGCAGGACCGGTGTTAGGGCGGTGGCAGCCGGGCCGAGGCA
>NZ_LWBU01000386.1 GCF_001646665.1 Streptomyces noursei
GGGCTCGGCGGTGTGGCGGGGCGCGGGCGGGCCGCGGGGCGGCCCGAGGGGGGCGGCCCCCCGGGGGCGCCGGCGGGGGGCCGGGGGGGGCGGGCCGGCCGGCCCGGGGCCCGGGGCCCCCGCCGGCGGGGCCCCCCCCGGGGCGGGCGCCCCCCCCGCCCCCCCGGCGGCGGGCGGCGGGGCCGCGGAAGCGGGCCCCCGGAACCCCCCGCCCGCCCCCGCGGGCGGCGCCCGCCGCCCCGCCGCCCCCCCCGCGGAGGCCGGGGGGGGGGGCCCCGGGGGGGGGGGGGGCCGCGGGGGGGGGGGCGGCGGGCAGCCCCCCCCCCCCCCCTCCCCGGGGGCGGGGGGGGCCCCCCGCCATGAAGGTGCGTCGC
>NZ_LWBU01000387.1 GCF_001646665.1 Streptomyces noursei
TCGCCTGACACCCTCCCGCTCGAGCGTCATATCGCCCGGACGTGACCTTGTCCCGGCGGCACCCGACTCGATCCCGAGGACGAGGTGCCCGAGTCGCGGCTTGTCCTGCCCCGTGAGGGCCGTAGGGCTGGCCTCGGCGTAGGACGCTCTCTACGCCGCCGCAATGACGGGGCGTTATGCGAGGGCGGCGTCGTCGACCGTGTCCCGGACGTGGAGGTAGGCGTCGACGCCCGTGATCTTGAGGAGTCGCTGCACCTGGTTGGACGGTGCGGCTACGCGCAAGGGTCCTGCCTGGTGCGTCAGGATCAGCAGGTTCAGCAGGGTCGAGTCGGCGAAGGTGATGCCGGAGGCGTCCAGTACCACCTTGGTGTGCTTCTCGATCGCGTCCGCCAGCGCGTCTGCCAGCGGTGTGATCGAGTACAGGTCGTAGTCGCCACGGGCGGCGATCACCCAGGCGTCACGCCAGGCGTACTGCTGCACGCCGGTCCCGTCAGAGGCGTGCCCGCTATCGGTCATGAGCGTAGGCGTGACAGCCTCGTCCCTCAGCACCTGTCGACCCCTTCCAGTGGCCCCGACCCGGGGACATGCGTCATCGAATGCATGCAACTTATGTCATGTAATTGCGTTCCGGCAAGCTGGGTCCCCTAAAATGCTGGGCATGGTTGGAGTGCCTGAATCACACACCGGATGGACGTTCATCACCAGCCACGCGCGCGTCCTGGCGGCCATCGCCGACGATCCGAACGTCCGTATCCGCGACATCGCCGCCCACTGTCGGCTGACCGAGCGCGCCGTCGCGCGGATCATCACTGATCTCGAACGGGACGGCTACCTCTCCCACACCCGCGAGGGGCGCACGAACACGTACCGCATCGAACCCGACAAGGTACTGCGCCACCCTGCAGAAGCAGGCCTCCCCGTCGCCTCCCTGCTCTCCCTGCTCGTCCAGGACGAGACCGAACGCTCCAAGGAACCGGTAGGTTCGCCGCACCACTAACCCGCCGCGCCCGGCCACCCCGCGCCGTGCGCGGTTCGGCGACTTCGACAGCCAGAAAGCGTCAGAGCTGCTCGGCGGGCCGCGATCCGGCCACCCCGCGAGCATCCCGGCCAGACGGTGATCGCTCCACTTCACCCACGGCCGACCGCCGCCGACGCATCTGGCCGAGCCGAACCCAGAGACGGCCGGGCGCACCGCGGCCGCCCAGTGTCCGGGGGCCACCGTGGCGTTACGAGCCGGTACCTAACTGCCGGGCGGGATCACCACCCCGTGAGCGCCTTGTCAGCCCCGCCCCGTGCCCTCGCCTCCGCGCTCTGGAGCGAGGGCATCGGCACGTCGGCGACCCACGACCAGCTGGGCCAGGTCCGCAGAAGCCCCTGCAGAACGGCGCGTTCTACTTGCCGGGCCTGACCCGCACGATCTCCACGGCCGTCGCCCCCTCCGCTTCGCGGCGCGCCTTGGCCGTCGCGGCGCTGGTCTCGTTGTAGGAGACCGCCGACGTGTGCCAGCGTCCGTCCCTCTCCACCCGCCGATAGAGGCCCGGCGGCGCATCGGCTTATGGGTGGCCGCCGGGCCTGTACAGGTTCCCACGCAGCACTGACAACGCAGGGTGGGCACCGCTGGAGGCCCGGCCCAGCGGCGTGGGCCTGCTGCCGCCGGCGCAGTCACGGGATGCGGATGCGGAGAACTGTCACCACGGCGTGCCGGGTCGTGCCGCTGGCGACCTCTATCTCCAGCTCGGCCGTGGTGCTCGTCAGCGGTCGCCGGCCGTGGTGTGGCCGCGCGGGCCGGCGGCGATCAGGGCCGGTGCGGCCGCGTTCGCCAGCAGGGCGCCGAGGCGCTGGGAGAGCGCGGTGCGCCCGTTCGGGAGCCGCACGGTGAGGTTTCGGGGGCGGGCGGACGCTCCGATGTAGCCGATCACGGCCACGTCCACCATCTCGGTGTGCCGGACCTTCTGCCACATTCGGTCCCCGCCCGGTAGGCCGAGCGGCCCGGCTTGGCCGGACGGAGGCTTCCGTCCCGCTGTCGATGTATCGGGCGTAGAGGTCGCTGAAGACCTGGCCAGCGGTCTTGTCATCCGCCGGCCTCGTGCCTTCCCAGACAGCAAGGTCGTAGCTCATGACCGGAGATTCTCACGCCGCTTCGACAGCCATAAGAAACGACGCCTGGTGGTCCTCGGCTCAGGCGTCCGGCGCGGTGTACGCGCGTCGGCCTCCCACGCTCATCTGTTGCAGCAGGTCGGTTCGATTAAGCGGGCCGGATCGCTCGTCGTCTCCCGGGCCTGAGTGGGGCTTGCGTTCAAGCGCACTCGAAGTTCTAGCGTCAGGGCCATGACCACGACGAAGGAAACGAAGACATGGATCATCACCGGCGCGAGTTCGGGCCTCGGTCTGGCGCTCGCCGAGGCGGCACTCGCGGCCGGCGAGCAGGTGATCGGGACCGCGCGACGGTCCGTCCGGTTCGACGGGCTCAAGGCGCGGTACGGGGCTCGGCTCCTCGCCATTGAGCACGACGTGCGCGACACGGCGGGAGCGGCCGCAGTGGTGCAGCGGGCACTAAAGGTGTTCGGCCGCGTCGACGTGCTCGTCAACAATGCCGGTGCCGGACAGGTCGGCACCGCCGAAGAGATCCCGGATGCCGCGCTGCGGGCCATGCTCGAGCAGCACCTGTTCGGCCCGGCCGCCTTTGTGCGTGCCGTGTTACCCCATATGCGGGAGCGCCGCTCGGGTGCGATCGTGCAGATGAGCAGCCAGGGCGGGCGGATGTCGTTCCCCGCCGTCGGTAGCTACTCGGCCGGTAAGTTCGCGCTCGAGGGCTGGTCGGAGGCGCTCGCAGGCGAAATTGCACCGTTCGGCATCCGTGTCCTCATCGTCGAGCCCAGTCGCTTCCGCACCGCATTCAACGCCGCTGACGTGCTCAACACAGTGCAGCAGAGCCCGATCTACGACGAGGCCGTCGGTGCCGTGCGCACGAACATGGCCGAAGCCGACGGCATACAGGAGGGTGACCCGACACGCGCCGCCCAGGTAATCCGCGACATGCTCGACACCCCCGACGCGCCGCTCCGCCTCCCACTCGGCGCCGAGGCCGTTCGCAATCTCACGCGCGTCTACCGTGCTGCGCTCGACGACGTCGAGAAATGGGCCTCGGTGAGCGAGTCGGCAGACTTCCCAGGCATGCCGCCCGCGGTACGCGCGTTCTAGTGCGGGCCCGGGTGTACGCCGACATCCGCCGCCACCCCGGAGCCTGACCGGCCGCACGTGCTGGGGCGCCGGACGGCGCGGTGCCGCAGGGCGCACCTGGGGCCGGCGGTACTCGTTCCGGTCGTCTTGCCCGTTCATCCCCCGGCGGGGCTGCGGAGGCGGGCATTGTCGGGGGCGGGAGCCGGCGCGTGTCCGGCCCCGGGGGAGGTGTGCGGTGGGGTGGAGGATGGAGCCGTTCGGGTCGTGCCACGAGGGCATCACCGGGGCGGTCCTGGCCGACGGCAGCGAGCCCAAGCCCGTCTACCTGGACTGCGGCAGCGGCGCCGGAACGGGCTGGTGGACCAGCGAATGGTGGGCCTACACCGGCCACGGATCCCGCCCGCGAGCGGCGGCCTGTCGGGCGGCGTGCGCGTGCGGCTGGCGCGGCCAGCCCTATCCCATCGACTGGGACACGATCGACGAGGACCAGCTGGAGGACCTCGACACCTCCCGCGCCTACGGCGACTGGAGGGCGCACATCGACACCGTCGAGCGGCAGACCGTCCCCCTGCCCGAGGAACTCGCCGAGACACTTACGCGGCTGGACGAGCAGCTGTACCGGCTCGCCGGGCAGGCGCCCCTCGCCGTCCTGAAGGCCGTGACCACGCTCGAAGGCCTGGTCCGCGACGTCGCCCACCAGGCCGCGCACGGGGTCGAGGCCGATGATCTGTCACTCGAGACGATCGGCACCGCCCTGGGCATCAGCCCGGACAAGGCCAGCTCCCGCATGACCGGCTACCTCCACCACTGCTGACTTCAGTGCTCCGGCCGTGCTGCGCCGGGTCCACGATGTGCCGCCCCCGCCGTTCTGCCACTGGGCGGTCGCCGGTCCCGGCGACACTGCTGCTGACCGGGCTGACCAGGGACGGCGTTCCTGGCCTTAGCCGGGATCGCGGCCGCCCTCATCTGCTGCCGCAGACTGTAGGCCTGACGGGCCACACCCGCAGGTGGGATGATCCACAGCGTGATCGGATGGATGCGCCACACCCCGCGCCGGGCGGTCATATCGGCCTGCGCCACCGCCGCCGTTCTGCTCTTCGTCGGCGCTTCCGCACACGTGGCCGACCTCCTCCGCCACGGCCTGCACCCGTACGACTGGGCACCAGGGTGGCTCAACCTCTACTGGTCGTCGCTGGCGCTGTTCGACACGCTCACCGCCGTGCTCCTGATCCGGGGCAGGCGCCGAGGGACAGACCTCGCCTGCGCCATCATGGCGACCGACCTCGCCGCCAACTGGTATGCGGTCTATGGAATCCAGGACAGCAACCTCGCCGCTCAGCCTGGCCTACAACGACTGACCGTCTTCGCCGCACTCGTCCTGGGAACGGCACCGTTCGTTCGACGGCACCTCACCAATTGAGATGACGTCTAAGTCAGTGATGGCATGACCAAGAGGTCAACGCACGTCAGTCGGGTTGTTGGGTGAGGTTTTCTTGGCCGAGCAATGGGCGCTGCAACTGGCGCCGACCGCGAGGGCTGCCAGGATCAGAACGGGCCACAGTCCTCCACCTTCCCTCACTGAAGCGGCCTCCGTAAGCCCCAATGGTTCGAGGATGTCAGTGACCGTCTCCAAGTCCTTTGCGGTTACCTGACGTTGACCCATGATGCTCATCGCACGCCGGATCCCTTCGGGGTCACGCTGTACAGCGCTGGCCAGGATCTTGGCGTCGCGGGCGACGGTAGAGAAGTCCATCGCCTTGGGGTCGACGCCCTGAAAGTCGCACAGCATCACGCTAGGGTCGAAAGTTGTCCTCTGCTTGAGGGGGTGATCGTTTGGTGCGTGCGAATTCATGAACGGCATCTTCAGGAATCCCTGCACGCGGGGGTCGAGCTGCGGAAACGCCGTCGGAACGGCAACAAAGGTGCCGCTGGCAGCGTAGGTGAGTCGTGAGTTGGCCATTTGATCTCCTGGTTGGTGTGAGGGACTGCGTACACACCACATGCCACCAGAGTCCGCAGGCTGAAGTGTCCGCGTCGGGAAGTTCACCCGAATGCGTCAGACTGGTATACGAGTCTCACAGATCTGTTCCGGGTGACCAGACAATAATGCGGAAGCGTCGCCCGGCCAGCCGAACCATCGTCGCCCGGGCTGGTGTCCGCGGGGCTCTTCAAGACAGCAGATGCGGCCGGGGACCGGCTGTTCGGTGTCGGCAACGACCTCGTCGTACCGACCGAGGGCGTCCACCGCGCCGGTTCGTACGTCGTGCCCAATCCGCTCGTCGTCCCGTCGGCAAGCGCCGTCGTCCACAGCGGCTTCTGCCGGGACGCACAGGTCCGCATGAGGCGAAGCGCAGCGCTCCTGTACCCGCGTCCTCGATAGCGGAGCAGACGCTACCGCTAATGGCTGCTCGTGTGTTCCCCGAGGCCGGATGAGAGCCGGTGGGCTATGGGGGACGCGGACGGGGGCGGCACCTGACGACCGCCGGCCAGCGCGCTCGGGGCCGATCCGCCGAGGGCTCCCCTTGGGCGGCCCGGCCGGGGCCGTGCCGCCCTCCTTCTGTGGGATCAGCTGATGCGAGCGGTGAAGGTGCGGTTGTCGCCGGTGAAGCGGACCAGGGGATTGGCCTGGGCGTGGAAGAGGGTGTGCTCGTGGTCGGTGGCGATGGTCAGGTGGTTGACGTTCCAGTTGTCGCCGCCGAGGCCGCCGCCGGAGGTGGTGCTCAGCTGCACGCCGGTGATGTGGGAGGCGGGGACCGGCTGGTTCAGGCGGATGCGGACGGTCTGCTGGTAGTGGTCGATCCAGCGGGCGCTGTTGTTGAGGTTGAGGGCGTGCTGCGGCGGGCGGCCGGCGACGTGGATGGTGGCGTTCACGTTGTCGTTGCCGCCGCGCAGGTCGTCGCCGCCGGTGCCGATGTGGAGGACGAGTTCGGTGACCTGTCCGGGGACCGGGGTGGCCGGGTCGGGGAATGCGGGGGGCATGCGGGGCTGGTACCTATGGTCGACGAAGTAGGTGCGCCAGGTCTTGTGGGGTTCTTCGAGGTAGCTGAAGACGTTGCGGTCGGGGTGCGGGACGAGCGTCAGGGTGCGGCCTGGGAAGTTGGGGTCGTACACGAAGATTTTCAGGTCCTGCTGGTGGCTGCGGAGGTCGCCGGTGTAGCGGCCGAGTTCGTAGCCGACCGCGACGACCTGGTGGTGTGGGCCCCAGACGTTGGCGTCCGGCTTGAACAGGCCCAGGGGCATGGGCGTTCCGGCGTCGATGGCCTCGCGCAGCTCCTGGAGCCGTCCGCCGCCGAAGCCCTGCAGGCCCCAGGTGAAGAACTCGCGGTTCCGCCATCCGAACGGGTTGAAGGTGAGCTCGCCCCACTTGTCGAGGTTGTCGGCGATCGACGTCACCTGACGGCCGTAGATGCTCTGGTGCAGGGGTGATCCGGTGGCGGGGAGGGTCTGCTGCTGTGGGATGCGCCGGCCGGTGTGGAAGTGGTCCAGGGACAGGTACGACATCCCGCCGCACAGTCCGCCGAAGCGGAAGTCGAACAGCGGTTTGCTCTGGAAGTCGTTGCTGAAGCGGAAGCCGTGCCGGCCCGGGTCGAAGCCGGTCATCCGGCGTCCGAGCGTGCGCGGGTCGACGCAGGTGTGGTCACCGCCGGACCGGGCGTCGCGCCAGACCTGGCCGGTGGGGCAGGACCGCGGGTCTGCGGTGGAGGGGGTGGCGCCGGCCAGCATGCCGGCGAGCACGGTGAGGGTGAGTAGGAGGGCTGCGGCGCAGCGCCGCCAGAACTGGTGCATCAGTGATTGTCCTCTCGGGTTGCGGTGTGGGTTTGTGGTGGTGGGAGACGGCCGGGTATGGGGGGTGGCGGACGCTGCCGGGGTGGGGCCGCCGGCAGCGTCCGGGGCGGGGTGAGGTACCGCTGGCCTGCCGAGGCTGGGGTCAGCTGGAGAGGACGTTGATGTCGTCGATGGACATGTGTGCGGGTGCTCCGACGCCCCAGAAACCGGCGAAGGCGGTGACGGTGGTGTTGTCGCCGGAGTTGAAGCGGACGCTGATCTGCCCGTAGCAGCGGGGAGTGGTGGGCGGGCACCAGGCGGGTGCGGGGCCGAAGTGGCGTTCGGTGGGCGGCCAGACGCCAGGCAGGCGGACTCCGAAGAAGGCTGTGTTGACGTTGCTGGAGGTGCGGAAGAACCCGGTGATCACGTAGTTGGTGTGGGGCCTGACGGGGATGGGCTGGGTCAGGGCGTTCCACACGCGGGTGCCGGGCGAGCTGAGGACGGCGGCGTTGCTGCCGGAGTTGGCCCCGCCGGGCCTGTTCACGATGGTTTTGACGTCGGGGCCTTCCACGTTCCAGGGCTGGGAGACGGCGGAGGTGCGCTGCTGCTCGAATCCGCCGTCCTGCAGAGGGTTGCGGTAGAGCTGGATGTCGACGTTCCAGGCGCCGAAGTTGTCCCAGTCCTGGGGGTCGTTGATCCGCAGGTCGAGCTTCCCGGAGGTGCCGATCTGGCGGCAGCCAAGGCGGCTGAGGACCTCGAAGGGCTGCGCGCCGGTGAGGCGGCCGATGAGGCTGTACGCGTTGAGGCCGGGTGCGGGGTAGCCGACGTCGGCGGGCTGCCGGGGCTCGGCGCCGGCGGGGGTGACCCAGTTGGAGCCGTCGGCGGGCTGCCACCAGAAGCCGCTGGTGGAGACCTCGTCGTTCATGCGCGGAACGACGCGGACGACATCCCCGGGACGCAGGCCCCGGGCATCCGAGGGGAAGGTGGTGCCCCGGCCGCCGGACAGGTGCAGGACGGCGGACTCGTCCGGGTCGAAGCCGTGGGCGCAGCGGGTCTTTGCGGTGGTGGGGACCGGGCTGGGCTCGGCGTGGGCCGGCGCGCTCTGCAGGAGGGTGACCAGGACGGCCAGGAACAGGGCGGCGGCCAGGCCGCGGACCCTGCCGGGGCGGGTGTGACGGCTCATGACGACCACGGCGCTACGCCGGGTGCCGGTGTCAGGACGCTGCCCCGGGACGAAGCGGGAGCGTGGCCGGCCCGATCCGGCGGGGGCGGAAGGGACGGCGGCGCGGCACCGCTGCCAGAGCTTGTTCATGCTGTTCTCCTTGTCGGGTGATGGGCCCGCCGAGACCGGTCGCGCATGCTCGGCAGCACTTGGCTCGGCGGGATGTGCGGGGGAATCCGGGCCGGTTGGGGCGTCCGGATGTCCGGCGGGCAGGTCAGCGCCGTGCGGCGGGCAGGCGGCCGGACAATGCGCGGTGTGTGCTGCAGACGTCGGAGCGGTTGTGGCCCGGGTACGGCCTGAGCTGTACGGCGTGCCTGTCAGCGGCGGACGGGGCGGACGTAGGCGGTGACGCTGCCGTCGGCCGGCAGGGGGGCGTAGCGCACCACCGGACGGGTGGCCTCCAGGACCCGGCCGCTGCCGGCGTAGAGCTGGACGTGGCCGAGGCTGCGGGTGAAGACCAGGTCCCCAGGGCGCAGTTCGCTGCGGCGGATACGGGTGCCGGCGCCAACCTGGGCGTAGGTGGTGCGGGGCAGCCTCACGCCGGCGGAGCGCCAGGCGGCCTGGACCAGGCCGGAGCAGTCGTAGCCGCCCCGTCCGGTGCCGCCCCACACGTAGGGGGTGCCGATCCGGCTCCGGGCGAAGGCCACGGCGGCCCCGCCCCGGCCCGCGGCGCGGACGGAAGTCCCGCGGGTGGTTCCAGGCGTGATGTCGGCCTTCCTGGTGCCGGGGGCTGTGTTCGCGGCCGGCAGGCGGAGGCGGTGTCCGGCGTAGATGAGGGTGGAGCGGCCCAGACGGTTGGCCTTCTGCAGGGCGGCGACGGTGGTTCCATGGCGCCGGGCCAGCGACCAGAGCGTGTCTCCGCGCTGCAGCGCGACCGATCCGGCGGCCGGGCGAGTGACGGGTGGCTGCGACTGGTGGGCCGCTGACGTGGTGGCCGGCCGCGGGGAGGACAAGTGGTGCACCACGGTGGGGCCGAGCAGCATGGCCAGCAGGCCGAGCGCCAGGACCGCGGCCAGCTTCGCCGCTGCGGCGACGGGGGTTCGGGTACGCATCGGACTTCTCCTTGGAGGGGAGCAGGGCAAGAAGGACGTCGGTCGGGCAGGCCAGGCACGGACGGCGTTCCGAGGCCTTCTGCGGCCGAAGGTCGGGCAGGTGGCCGGTTTTGGGCATGGCCGGGCCGTGCCGCGGCGTGGCACACCGCGCGCCGGGAGGTGAGGAGAGGGATGTGCCGTCAGGGGGCAGGCCCGGGGATGGGCCGCGCGCGGGCCTGCCCTGGACGGGGCGTCAGGCGCAGGTCAGGTAGAACTGGTCGCCGACCTTCTGCCGGTCGATCTCGGGAGAGTCGACCTGTACAGCCATCTCGCCCTGCACGACCTGGCCGGACTGGGTGCCCTGGAGCTGGACCTGGAAGGTCTCGTACTGGGTGTTGGGGGTGGTGAAGGTCATGCTGCCCGTGCGGGGCCGGTAGCCGCGGTCGGTCAGGCGCTCGTCGGGGTACCAGGTGTAGGTGATCGTCCCGGTACGCCGGGCGGTCGCGGAGAAGGTGAACGTGATCGGCTTGGTGCAGTCCACGGTCTCGGAGCGGGGCTGGACGTAGACGGAGGTGCCCATCAGGATCGGCTCAGGCGGGTTCTTGGACTCGCCCGTGCCGTCCGAGGGGCCTTCCGAAGTCCCTCCGGAGGGCCCCCGGGAGCTGCCCTCCGACGTGCCGGGCGACGGCCCGCCCCCGGGACCCACGGTGGTGCCGGCCGTCCTGCCGCCCGTGGGCCCGGTGGTCGCGCCTTGCGTGGGCCCGCCCGACGTGCCGCCGGTCGGCCCGCTGCTACTTCCTCCCGTGGCCCCGCCGGCCGGGCCGCCGGTGACCGTGCCGCCGGTCGGCCCCTGGTTGGTGCCCCCCGAGGCGCTGCCGCCCGACCAGGTGGGGACCGGCACGGTGGCGCCCCCGGTCGGCCCTGTCGTCGCACCGGCGGTCGCACCGCCGGTCGGGGAGCTGCTGCTGGGCGGATTGGCGCTGCCCCGCCATGACGGCGGGTTCAGGTTCAACAGCGCTCCCACGAGGGCGATGACCGCCGTCACCGCCGCCGTGGCGAGCATCACCCGAGCGGCCCGGGGGCGGGAGTCGCCCGCCTTCGGTGCCGGGTCGGGCACACGGATCTCGGCGGCCTCCCGGGCGCGCTGCCGGATCATCCCGGTCAGCGGGGCGGGCAGCCAGCCCGGCCCCGGCTGACCGGCGCGTTCACAGCACCAGTCGATTACCTGCCGGGGGCTCGGGCGTTCGTCCGGATCCTTGGCCAAACACCACGCGACCAGTTCCCGCAGGTCCTCGGGCACCGGCTCCAGGTCGGGCTCGCCGTGCACGATCCGGAAGCCGATCTCCGACGGCTCGGTACCGAACGGCAGCCGGCCTGTCGAGGCGAACGCCAGCAGCGCGCCGAGGGAGAACACATCGCACGCCGGCCCCACCTTTCCCTTCGTCAGCCGCTCGGGCGCCACGTAGCCGGGCGTGCCCATCAGCATCTGCGTACGGGTCAGGGTGGTGGCGTCCCGGGTGCGGGCGATGCCGAAGTCGATGACCTTCGGCCCGTCCTTGGCCACCAGCACGTTGCCCGGCTTCAGGTCGCGGTGCACCACGTCGGCGCCGTGGATGGCGGCCAGTGCCTCGGCGATCCCCGCGGCCAGCCGGATCACGGTGTCGACGGGCATCGGTCCCTGTTCGCTCACCATCTCCTGGAGCGAGGGCCCGGCCACGTACTCGGTGGCCAGCCACGGGTCCTCGGCGTCCGGGTCGGACGCCACCACCGCCGCGGTGAACATGCCGTGCACCCGGCGGGCCGCGGCGATCTCCTGCCGGAACCGGGCCCGGAACTCCGTGTTCCCGCCCCGCGTGCCGTCGATCACCTTGATCGCGACCCGCCGGCCACCCAGGCTCTCCCCCAGATAGACGCGTCCCATCGCCCCGGCCCCGAGGAACCGCAGCAGCCTGAAACCGCCCACCTCGCGCGGGTCGTTCGGGCCCAGCGGACGCAGCGTCTCCAGCCGCGTCCCCTCCCCGCCGGCGTCGATGCGCTCGCCGGCCGCGGGGCGCTCCTCGGCCGCGGACCGGGCCGCGTCCTGCGCGTCCTCCTCCTCCAGGTCCTGCTCGAGCCGGGCCTTCGTGGCCTCCCAGCGCCGGTCCCACTCCCGCACCGTCCGCTCGTTGCCGCCACAGGCCCGCACGAACGCCAGCGCCACGTCCTTCGACGGCAGGTTGTCGCCGCCGGCCGCCGCGTTCAGAGTCGACCTGCCGTACCTCACCCGCTTCGACATCGCCTCGTACGAGGGACTCCCCGCGTCCTGCCTCAACTGGCGCAGTCCCGCGGCGAACTCCACGACCGGCCCCCCGCCCGGATCCAACGGCTGTTCCCGACGCCCCACCATCACTGCCTCCCCTGGCTCCGCGTAACGGGCGAAACCCGCGCCGCGGTCGTTGCCACCGCGCCGACCGGCACCGGCGGCGCGAACTTGCTGACCACATGAATAGCGGCAAATCCGCCCCCGCGGACAGCAATCCGGCGTCCCGGGATATCCATGGATATCCAGACCGCTCCGCCGCAGGTCAGAGCCCTCCGGCGAAGCGGATCCGGACAATCCACGGCGCGCGGGAAGCCTGTTGGCTCCAACAGATCCAACGACGGCCGTCTCCAACCGACACAGCAGAGTGCCCGCGGCCAGAGCGCTGGTCCGCGGGGCGTCAGTGCGCGATCACCCCCGCGGCGCGGTTGCGGACGAGTCACCACAGCGGCGGCACGCTGAGCGGAGCGCCCACGACGGGCTCCGGCCTCGGGGAACATCGGTCACCTATGAAACGGGCCAGCACGTCGGCTTGCTGGCGTGCTGGACAACCGGTGCCGCGAGGGACGGCCGGCTGCGATGCTCGGCAGACGATCCCGCCTTCCCCTTGGAGAGCCCGCCTGCACCCTGGAGCAGGCCGAGCCCCGCGAAGGCGACGAAGCCGTCCGTGACGAGCTCACCCGCCGCGCCGGGTGGTACGTCCAGGCCGACGTCGACGCCCTGGCTCGCCCACGCCCTGGCCGCGCACCGCGGGCACTACGCCGACCCGGCCACGCGCGAGGCCGCCGCCGGCCTCCTGCCGCAGCCCGTCCTCGCGCACGCCGCGCTGCTGTCCACGCTCGCCCGCCTGGTCCCGGCCGCCGCGCCCGGCAAGCTGGCGGTCGCGGCCCGGCTCGCCGCCGCCGACCCCGAGGCCACCGCCGCGCTCCTCACCCGCGCCGCCGAGCCGGCTGACGCCGCAGGGAGCCCGGCGTGAACCACGACCAGAAGCCGGAGGTCGTCGCGGTCTGGAACACCTCCAGCGCACCGGCCGGCACTTCGAGGAGCTGCTCGCCGACGGCACCGTCTACGCGTGGACCGAGCCGCCGCTCGGCGAGACGTACTATCCCGGCGAGGACGACCCCGCCCACAACCCCATCTGCGACTGTCCCGCCGTCCCGCGCCGGTTCTGCATCAGCTGCGCGGACTGCGCCGCCTGCCCACCGTGCACGTGCCAGCTGTCCTGTGACACCGAAGATGGACCGATTGCCATCGATGCTGGACCGGTACCGCCTGGTGAGCCATGCGCTTCCGTGACCTGTGATTACGAGGTCCGTTGGGCAGGTCATGGAAACCCTCACTACCGCCCGACGACGGCCACACTTGGTGCTGGCTGCCGCCGTGCTGGCCCTCGTGTACAGCGTTGTCACCGGCGTGACCCAGCCCCAGCCCGCCGCAGCGGCCCCCCGATTCTCCCAGCCCGTCACCGGTGCCGTCTGGCGGGCAGGCGAGCCCCACTTGATCCTCTGGTCCGACGCGACCCCCGGCAGTCAGCCGCTCAGGCTGATGAGAGGATCCGCTACCTCCCTGCAGCAGGTAATGGAGATCGCCGTCGTGGACGGCGCCTCGGACCACTACAACTGGGTCATCCCCGCTGACCTGCCCACCGACAACACGTACGCGATCGCTCTTGGGAACCCACCCGACGTCGGCTACACCGGCCAGTTCACGATCACAGGCGATGCCCAGGGCGTCCCGTCTCCCATCGGGGAACAGCAACAAGCCCCCGCGCCGGCTCTCGGTCCGACCGAACCCTAGCCAGCCCGCCGTTGCGCTGACTGTCTGGCGCCATTGGTCCGGCTTCGATGGCAATCCTTCCATCTTCGATGTCACCGGACACCCGCCCCGGGAGCACCTCACCTTCGGCAACCCGCCAGACCCACGGTCACGCTTATGGAGCGTGAGCCGTGACACCGGTGTCACGCCCCCTTGAGGAAGGGTCACGCCGCCCCGAGTATGGGCGCGTTTATCCGTTTCTAGATCCTCGAACCGCCCTCCGGGGGGCCGTTCGAGGGCTGGAGCGTGACACATAAAGTTGATGCCTCACACCCGTCCAGTCGTCATGGTCGGTAGCCAGCGGCAGGGCATGTGGCCAGCCAGCTAGCTGCCCCAGCGGGCCCCGGCGAGCTGGAGCAGCTGGACCTGGCTCCAGCGTTTCCCCTGGTCGACGCCGACCGCTGCCGGACCGGGGTTTACCTGGGTCCTGGGTCTGCGACCGCGGGTTCCGCCGGAGTGGCCTCGGGCAGCCAGGGTCTGGCGATACCTTGGTGAGACACGCCCGTTCCGCGCCCTCCGGAGTCCTCGATGAGCGAACAGCCGGCCCCCGCCGCCGACACCGCCCGGCAGCAGCTGGACCCCGCGGCCGCCGACGCCGTACGCGCGTACGCCGCCCGCACTCGGGCCACCGCCGACCAGTTCGCCGGCGTCCTGGAGGACATCGCCGCGAACGGTCTGCCCTGGGTCGAGGAGTGCACCCCGTGGGAGGAGCTGCGCGAGGCCCACCTCGCCCGCCTCGCGTCGCAGCGCCCGGCCGTCGCCTGATGGCCCCGCAGCACGGCCCGCGCCGCGCCAGGATCGCCTTCTCCGACTCCGCCGCCAAGCAACTGGAGAACATCACCAGCGAGGCGGACATCCACGCCCTGGTCGTCGTCTCCGTCGACCCCGACGTCGGCGAGCCGATCCCCGGCGACACCGCTGGCCAATGCAGTTGCCATAGGGCTGCGTGGCGGGAGACGGCCCGAAATACAGGCTGGCTCCGACCTTCGGTGGTTGCCCGGGACGTGCTGACGGCATCTCACCTGGCCTGGCGGGCCGACGAAGGGGCGAAGCGTACTACAGTCCCGACTCGTGACCGATGTTGCGCACCGCACTGCTGCGGACGACGACGCGCTTCTGAAGAGGCTGCACGCACTCGCGTGGGGCTCGGAGAGCGTGCCCGCCTCTCGTGGGTGTCTCCCGGATCAGCCGTTCCCGCCTCTCACGAACGCGGAAGTGGACCTTGCTGAACGCAGCATCGGGTATCCCCTGCCTGGATTGCTCCGCCGCATCTACACAGAGATCGGAAACGGGGGATTCGGGCCGGAAGGTGGTCTTGCGTCGCTGACGCCGCGCCGTGTTCCACATTGGCATCTGCCGGACTGGCATTGCGCGACAACCATCCACGCCGAGCGGGCGGGGTTGGCGTCGGCGTCGTGGTTCTTCTTGACGGGCGGCGGTTGCACGATGGAGTGGTACGTCTCGCTGATAGCGGTTGACCACCCGGTGCTGCTCTGGGACGCCGACGGCTGGGAACCGGACTGGGGCCAGGACCCTCATCACGGCTTGCGGTATGCGGCGCCATCGCTGCGCCAGTGGCTATGGACCTGGGCAGACGGCGGCAACGTCTGGGACGAAGCGCTGGCACAACCCGATTAGGGGCTGGCAGCCGGTGGCAGAGCTTGCGCGTTCTTCTGCGCGGGTTGTCCTGCCCGGCGGGTGCTCTTCGGCTCCGATGCGGGGTTGTGGGACAGCGGCCGGGCTGCACCGTGTCGCGTCTTGGGCGGGTCCTCAGCACCGGCCATCGGTTCGGCTTCTTGATGGCACGTGGGCAGTCCCGGCTACGGCGGGTCGGTACGAGGCGGCTGCGTGCTTCCTGTCTGGCCTCGGTGTAGGAGCGGGTGAGCTTGGTGGCGGTCGCTCCGAGCTGGGACGAGATGCTGCGGAGACACTTCAGTAGGAGACACGGTCGGTGTCCACTGCCGACCGGGCGAGCCCGCGGTGTGCGCGAACTGGCGGATCGCGTGATGGACCGCGAGGTAGGCCCACAGTTCCTGCCGAACACCCTCCGGCGAGGGGAGCCGCTATCGGCCGCTGTGGTCGATGACGTTACCGGTGGAGCAGTTGTTGGCATGGTCGCCGGCCGATTCGCCCAGGACGGGAACGACGGCGACTTCCTGAAGACAGACGGCGGCTGCGGTGAAGTTCCAGTTGTTGGCCGCCTTGACGCCGCCGCCGAAGTTGGAGTCGTTATCGGCGTGAGCAGGCACGGACACGGCGGCCGCGGCGAGCGCGACGGAGGCGATGGTGATGATCTTCTTCATGGCGGGTGCAACGAGACCGGCGCAGTCAGGACACTCGTAGGGGCGGGGTCGCGAGGCGCCGGGGGCCGCTGCGGCCCGAAACTCCGACACCGCAGCCAGCCCCCCTCCTAGAGCGAACTGGGCGCCGCCAGGCAGTACCCGCAGACCATCCCCCGAACCTGAGGTCCACGCTGCTGAGCCGGATTCGGCCAAGTCTCAGCAGCAACTGTCCCCCGGCGCGAGGAGGCTGCTGAGCCCGGCGATCGCATCGGGGGACGGCTTGAAGTAGCGGCGGACCCGGGGCTGGATTGGTCCGCAACGGGGGCGCAGGGGTGGGAACGCACCGGAGCTCGGCAAGCCGGGGCAGCTCGGACAACGGACAACCATCAGCTCTGTCCATAACTTCGGCTCATACCACCACGATGGGCCGTGCGGCAGCCGTGCGACGGCGAGGGCCAGCGCGACAGCGACGGGACGACCCACCAGTTCAGCATCCCGCCGCGAGCGCCGGCACCGCGCGGCGGGATGCTCCGGCTGCCGGGCTCCAACGCCCGCTGCCGACCGTGATCGTGTCCTCGTCCGGATCCTTTGCCGACAGGACGGTAAGCGGCGGGCGGAACCGCAGAGGTTGTTGATCGCGCGGCACCGGCGTCGGGCGCTCGCTGTACTGCAAGATGCCCTGCCGATCGGTGGTGGGCGGCCCCGCACTCTTGGCTGACTAGGTGGCTAGACCCACCGTCTCGGCGGGATCCGCATGGTCCGAGCGGCCGTCGCCGGCAGGAAGTCACATGAGGTCCGGCAGTTCCATGAGCGCGAGTTTGGCCGGGTCGGTCACGGCGGTGATCTCGGTGATGCGGCCCGCGTCGACAGTGAAGGCGAGGAGGGAGAGCGGGGTGCCGTCTTCACTCCAAGAGATGACGCCGGGGAGACCGTTGACGGTCGCCGCATGCCCCCGTGCCGCGCCGGCGGCCACTCGTGCGCGAGTGGCGACTTCGGTGGCTCCGAGCGTGACGAACGTGCCGTCCGGCGTGTGGACGGTGAACTTCACCTCAGGGTGAAGAACCTCCAGCAGTTGCTCGAAATGACCGTCGCCGGCCGCGGCCAGGAAAGCTTGGACCACCTCGCGCCGCTGCTGTCTGGTGCTCGTCGGCTGCTGGGCGTTCTGCACCTTCCGGCGGGCGCGACTGGTGAGCATCTTGGTCGCGTCGGTGGACTTGCCGAGAATCGTGCCTATCTCCCCGTGAGGCACGGCGAACACGTCGTGCAGTACAAACGCCAGCCGCTCGTCCGGACGCAGCGAGTCGAGTACCGTCAGGAGCGCGAGGCCCACGGAGTCCCCGAGCGCCACGAGGTCTTCCGGAGCAGGCGCGTCATCCAGCGTCACGGTGACTTCGGACAGCTGGTCGTCCAAGGAGACCTCCGGGCGGGTCCGGCCCGACCGGAGGATATCGAGGCTGATGCGGCCGACCACGGTGGTCAGCCAGCCGCCGAGGTTGTCGATAGTGGCGGTGTCCTGGCGGGAGAGACGCAGCCATGCCTCCTGGACCACGTCTTCCGCATCGGCGTGTGATCCGAGCACGCGGTAGGCGACGCCTCGGAGTCGGTCGCGATGGGCCTCGAAGGCGCCGACGATCGGATCTGTGGCGTGGGTGCCGGACATGTTGTTACCTCTCTCGAAGCTGCTCCGTCATAGGGGTGACGGGTACAGGCCCGGGAACGTAACCCCGATCAAGGAGAGCACGCTCACATGGAGAACCGGCTCAAGAACAAGAACACGAACAACCCCGACCTGTGGACTGCGATCGGTCACCTCCACAAGGTGATTGCCGCCGGTGGCATCGACCCGAAGCTGCTGACGCTGGTCCACCTGCGAGCGAGCCAGATCAACGGCTGCTCAGCGTGCGTCTACGCCAGTGTCACTGGAGGGAAGAAGGCTGGTGAGACTGATGAGCGCCTGCACAATGTGGTGGCGTGGCGCGAGGCGCCGTTCTACACCGATGCGGAGCGCGCGGCACTGGCGCTGGCCGAGGCCGCCACCCGGCTGCAGGACGGTGCGGAGGGCGTCACCGACGAGATCTGGGAAGGGGTCAACGCCCATTTCACCGAGGAACAGATCGGCGCGATCAACCTGGAGATCGCGCTGACCAACTTCTTCAATCGGATCAACCGCACCATCAAGGAACCGGCCGGCCAGACCTGGGGCTGAGACCAGCGTGGTTCTTACCCACTGACTGAGCAGTGGTGACTGAGCTCGTCGGGAGATCGGGGCCCCCAGCTCCTCACCCCGGGGCCGCAGCCGGCCTGCCCTCGGGGTGCGCCCCGGGCACGGCGTCCCGGGTGGCCGGGTCCAGGTCGAGGCGTCTGTTCAGTCCAGTTCGAACCGGCCGTAGGGATTCACGTGGGTCCAGAACAGCACGCCGAGCCGCCGGGGGTGGTGCTGATGTCCGCCCCGCGAGGGGCATCGCGGGGCGGACATCAGCTCACAGGGGCAGCCACCCAAGGTCCCGTCCTGTCATCCCGGACCCAGGAGGCCGCAGCACATGCCTACCCTCCCCGCGGCCGGCGGGCGAGCGTCTGGCCGAGCAGACCGCCCCTCCCGGGCGCGCACCGCCGCGCCGCCCCTGGTGAAGATGCCGCTGGCCGTCGCCACACCCCTTCCCCGGGCGGCTCGAGCCGGGGAGCCGCCGGTCCGCGCGTGACGCTAGAAGGAGGCGCGGTCGCCGATGTACTTAGTCTTGTCGCAGGCCACGCGGTTGATGCCCTTGAAGCGCACGCACATGGTGGCGTCGGTGCCCTGCTCGAAGCCGGACCAGGTGTAGCTGAGGGTCTTGCCTTTGCGGTGTGCCGTCTGCGCTTTGCCGACCGGGTCGCCGTCCTGGGTCAGCCACACCGTCCGCTTCTTCTCGGACTTCGGCGGGTTCGTCCAGATCGCCGTCACCGTGTTCCAGCCGTTGCGGCCCTCCATGCGGTGCACACCTGGGGTCCCGACCAGTGATGGGTGCAGGCGCTGGTGTCCGCGGCCGGGATCATGCACGCCAGCGCCAGCGCCGTGCTCAGGCACAGAAGTCGTCTAATGCCCCACCAACTGCCGTCCGGAGCGTCACGGGACGGAAGGTGAGAGGTGATCACCCGGCGAGTGCCCGGGCGGCCACCTGTGCCCGCCGCGGAAAGCCGCGCGAGGAGGTGGTGCGCCTGGCGGCAGGGTGGCGGGTCGCTCGTCCGGGTGGCGCGGCCGGCGGGAGGCGAACCGGCTGCCCGGGTCCGGCCGTCGGTTGGGGCATGGACATTGACGAGCAGCACATCGGCGAGCCGGGGCTGGTGGTCCTGGACGTCACCGCGACCGACGAGGAGACGGTCGCAGCGGTGATGGAGGGCCTTCAGCAACTGTGGGCGACCTCCGGCGTCACTCCGGTGTGGCGGGTTCCGGGCGAGGCGGGAGTGCGGGCCCGGGTGTACGCCGACACCCGCCGCCCACCCGGCGCCTGAGTGGCTATTCCAAATCTCCGGTTCTGAGTAGCCCTGGCGCCTAGGCTGGCCGAGTGTCCGAGGGTGCCAGGGCTGTGGTGAACGGCTGAGGCCGGGAGCGCGGCCCGATGCGGTGTTCTGTCCTGCGGTGTGTCGTGCCAGGCAGTGGAGGCGGTCGCGCTGGCTGCGGAAGCGGGTGGCGGCCGAGCTGGACGGCGACGGAGTAGCCAAGTGCCCCCCCTTGAGGGGCGACTTGGCTAGTACGGGTGGACCAGCCCGTGGAGGACAGCGAGGTCGATTCATCTCCGCGAGCAGAGCGCGCGAGCGATGCTCCGTGCCTACATCACGCTGCCAGAACACGATCGAGCGCTGCCCGGCCCGCGGGCCCCCAGGTCGGCTTACCGCCCGGAAGGCCTCGATCTCCGGCCTGGCCCATAAGGATGAGGAAGAGGCTCTTCATGGCGGCCAGCCCTCGGGCGCGCCGGATCGTCGCCTCGTCCGCATGCGCGTACACGTCGAAGAATCGAGAGGCGGCGCCCGCAGGAAGGAGCACCCATGCGGCCGCGAGGTCCCACGCCGGGTCGCCGGCGAACATGGCATCGAAATCGATCACGCCCGACAGCGTTCCGTCCGAGACGACAACATTCGCGGGGTGGAGGTCACCGTGCAGCCACACCGGCGGGCCCTCCCACTCGGGGGCCGCAACGGCATCGTCCCAGACGGCCCGGACGTCGGCGGCAATGCCGCCGGGGGCAACGCCTTGCAAGAACTTCTCGAAGCCGTCCGTGCACTTCCTGGGGTGAGCGCCGCGGTCCGACATGGTGGGCGCCTCGGCGGGTGCCTCCACATGGAGCGCCCTGAGGAAGCCCGCCAGGGTGTCGGCCGCGTGGTCGCCGCGGGTGATCGAGCTGTAGTCCAGCGGCTCGCCTTGAACCCACGTCATCACGGTCCAGTGCTTGGGGAAGCGCGCAGACGGTTCACCGATCCGCACCGGGGTCGGCACCGGGAGCGGCAGGCGTGGGGCCAAGACAGGCAGCCACCGGCGCTCCTTGAGCTGAAGCTCCGGGGTGGGAGCCATGCGCTGCATGCGCACGGCCAACTCGTCGCCGAGCCGCCACATCTGGTTGCCCCAGCCGCCCGCCACCTCGCCGATGGCCAGCCCCGCAAGGTCGGGATGCTGCTCCTGCAGCAGCTCGCGAACCAGGTCTGCGGTGATCTCGATCTCAGAATCGGTCATCGAAGCCACAGTACTGGGGCAAGCGGAGCAGCTCCTGCTCTCCAAAAGATCTAGCCCAACGACCTCCGATGAAGGAGATCACCAAAGCACCCTGGCATATTCGGAGCAGGAACAGGCACTGACCGGCCGCACGTGCTGGGGCGCCGGACGGCGCGGTGCCGCAGGGCGCACCTGGGGCCGGCGGTACTCGTTCCGGTCGTCTTGCCCGTTCATCCCCCGGCGGGGCTGCGGAGGCGGGCATTGTCGGGGGCGGGAGCCGGCGCGTGTCCGGCCCCGGGGGAGGTGTGCGGTGGGGTGGAGCGTGGAGCCGTTCGGGTCGTGCCACGAGGGCATCACCGGGGCGGTCCTGGCCGACGGCAGCGAGCCCAAGCCCGTCTACCTGGACTGCGGCAGCGGCGCCGGAACGGGCTGGTGGACCAGCGAATGGTGGGCCTACACCGGCCACGGATCCCGCCCGCGAGCGGCGGCCTGTCGGGCGGCGTGCGCGTGCGGCTGGCGCGGCCAGCCCTATCCCATCGACTGGGACACGATCGACGAGGACCAGCTGGAGGACCTCGACACCTCCCGCGCCTACGGCGACTGGAGGGCGCACATCGACACCGTCGAGCGGCAGACCGTCCCCCTGCCCGAGGAACTCGCCGAGACACTCACGCGGCTGGACGAGCAGCTGTACCGGCTCGCCGGGCAGGCGCCCCTCGCCGTCCTGAAGGCCGTGACCACGCTCGAAGGCCTGGTCCGCGACGTCGCCCACCAGGCCGCGCACGCGGTCGAGGCCGATGGCCTGTCTCCTGAGACGATCGGCACCGCCCTGAGCAGCCCGGACAAGGCCAGCTCCCGCATGACCGGCTACCTCTACCACCGCTGAACCCGCCGACGCGGCGTTCAGGCGTCGGCCGCATTGATGCGGGCGGCGGGCGCCGGATCGCGCCCCGGCGGAGGGTGGGCGACGCGCAGGTCGGGCTGCGGCCACTCGTACGACCGCACCGACGAACTCGGCATCAGCAGCTGGTACACGACCCGCCCGTTGCCGTAGGTCTGCCGGGCCTGCACAACGGCGTACCGCCAGCGGGATCCGTCCCACACGTACAGGGCCGGTCGCTGGCCCGGCAGCCAGCTGTGAACGCTCGGCTCCGGACCATCCCGCGGCCGCCACGGCCGAGACTCCACCGGCACTGGACGAAAATCGGACACATGGCCGATTCTAGGTGCCGCCGCCCGCGCCGGGGGCTGCCCGCGCCGGGGGCTGCCCGCTCCGGCCGCCCGCCGAAGCCCCTGACCGCCTCGTGCGGCCGGATTTAACATGCCCGCGCGCCGCTGGGTGCCGCCCGGGTGCTGCGGCGCGGCGGCCGCGATCCGGCCTTCCGCCGGCAGGACGGCGCCCTGTGGCGCGCCGCGCGGACCGGGTCAGCCGGCCTTGCGGCTCTTGCGGGCGGGGGTCTTCTCGGTGGTCTTCTTGGCCACGGTCTTCTTCGCGGCCGTCTTCTTCGGCCGGGGCATCTCATGGACGGTGGCGTGCTCCCCGCTCTCGCCGCGGGTGGCCCGGGCCTGCTCCACGGAGGCGTTGAGCGCGGCCATCAGATCCACGACCTCCCCGCCGGCCGCCTCGGGAGCGGCGCCGACCGGCTGCGGCGCGCGGTGCTCGGTCTTGGCGCTGATCAGCTCTTCCAGCGCGGTGCGGTACTCATCGCGGAACTGCGTCAGGTCCTCGGTCGTCATGGCGTCGATGAGCGCGACTGCTCCGTCGACCTCCGAGTCGTCGATGTCAGTGGCCGGCGGTGCGACCGCGGCCGCGTCCCGGATCTCGTCCGGCCATCGCATCGCGTGCAGGGCGATCACGTCTCCTTCCAGTACCTGAAGCAGACCCAGCCGCTCGCGGTTGTGCCAGGCGAATTTCGCGATGGCCACCCGGGCGGAGCGGCCCAGGGCTTCGCGCAGCAGCTTGTAGGGCTTGGCCGCGACCTGTCCGTCCGCCGCGAGGTAGTAGGAGTCGCCGATGCGGATGGGGTCGATCGAGGAGGCGGGGACGAACGCGACGATCTCGATCGCCTTCGCGGTCGGCAGCGGCATCGCGTCCAGCTCAGCGTCCGTGATCGGGATGACCTTGTCCTTCGCGACCTCGTAGCCACGTCCGATCTCGTCCTGGCTCAGCACGTTGTCGTCCAGGGTGCACACCTTCTGGTAGCGGATCCGGCCGCCATCCTTCTCGTGCACCTGGTGGAAGCTGATGCTGTGGGACTCGGTCGCAGGCAACACCTTGATCGGAATGGTCACGAGACCGAAGCTGATCGCACCGGACCAGACGGGACGCGGCATTACAGCACCTCCCAGGCTGCCTCCTAGGGTGGACGACCAGCCTAAAACCGGGCAGGTCACAAGGCACCCGGAGCAGTCCTCGAAGCACTTGCCGATCCCCTGAATGTATCGAGCCCATCTATGCTGCAGTCGGTCCGACGCCGACGCCGACGCCGCTCGGCGTATCAGGGTTGGCGCGCACCGCCGCAGGCGCTGGAGCCTGGCTCCATGGAGAACAAGCAAAAGGTGGTTATCCAGCCGCCTGACAGTCGCGGGCTGCGCTACGTCAGTGTCGGCGGCGCGACTGTGGGAAGCGCGTGGTCGCTGCGGGATCTGCGGAGAGTCCTTCGCCACCTCGGTTACCCGACGGACATGGATCTGCACGACCGCTCATCCATATCCTGGCGCGGGGGAGACAGCGGGACGTGGCCTGACCGCACATGGATGAGACGTACCACCGGCGCGCTTCTGATCATTGGTCTGCTCTCCTCCACGGCCCTGCTGGCCCTAATCGGCATACCCGATGCCCTCGGCGCTCTGACCTTTTCCCAACGGATGACCGGCTACCTGTTCATCCTTTCTGCAGCGGCGGAAGGGGTGGCGGCACTGGCGGTACTGGACTTCTACGGCAAGCGTCAGTTTAAGTACACCGGGGCCATCGTGCTCCTGGGGACACTTATTACCCTAGCGATCTGCTCACTGTTGCTAATTCTATGGCTACAGGAGAAAGAATTCACTCTGTATCTATTGTTGTATGCTCCGCTATGGCTCTGGTCCGTATGGTCTCTGATTCTCCTCCTAAGGGAAAGGGTTTGGAGGGGGTTGCCGCAACCGAAGAAGTTCGCCGCCGGAGTGGTGGCTACGGCGCTTCTGGCGACAATCAATCTGGCGTATTCAACGGTTTATCAACCAAACTCTGTGCCGCTTCTCTTCAGACTGTCTGCTCGCTTTGGTACTCCAGTTAGCGATCCAAATAGACAAGTCGTTCACCTGCCGCTGATCCTGTACGCAAAGAACACAGGCAAGGTTGCGGCGTATGTTGTCAACGACAACTACTACGTCTACGGATCCCGGGCGCGGTTCTCCGAAAAAGGTCAAGGTCTGCAAGATCGTAGGGATGCCATGGTATGGGGCGATGACGCCAGGCTCTACACCGGAACACCTGAAATTACAACCGTGAGCACCGGGCAATTCTATGGCCCAGGAGCCTGGCTTGAACCCGGAGAGGAATTCAGCATGGAAAAAGTGATACAGCTCCCAGCAGGCGCCGGATTTGATGAAATAGGGGCGCATCTCGGCATCGAAGTTATGAGGATGGACCGCGGCAAGGTTGATATTGATGAATTTGCAATACCCCACTATTCGTGGGAAAAACAGGAAGGGTCCCTCTACTGCCCTCCCGATAAGTGTGGAGAGTTTGTGACTCATCGCGGAAGGCTGCGCCACAATAATAACATCGTAAACGTGACGCGCCGTCCGGTCTACTTCAACACCATGCGCTGGGTGGACGCCAAAGGGGCAGATTTCTACACCTCCATGTCATCTTCTCCCAACTTTATCCCGGCGGATGAGGTTGCCGCCGAAAGGGAAGAAGATGAAAGCACTAGAGAAAAAGACAGGTATGGTGTTTATTATGTCGAGGCCTCCACGGCCATGCCGTACGCAGCTGTCCGGAAGCTCCCGGCGACGTAGCCTAGCCGTACAGCATTAAAGTCCAATATTTACGTCTTTTGCTCGGCGGTCTCCACAGCAGATCCCAAGCGCGCCAGCATCGGTGAGCGACATGCCGCCGAGCACTAACCGCCGTAGCCGCTTTCAAGGCAACGGCTTCGCCAACAGGTCATAACGGCAGCCGCGCCCCATCGGTACGAGCGGAGCGTAAACAACCCCGGCAGCATCCCGGCGATCCTGCTGCGAACAGCAGCGATGCCTTCGACCGGTGTGGTCGCCGATCATGATCGTTCTCAATGCCAGCAGCTGTACCGATGTCCCCGAGGCCGGTGCTGCATCGCTCGTACAGGTGACGCGGCGGGGCGAGGGGCCAGCCGTTGAACTGGCCACCTCAGTCCAGCGGCTGGCCGGGGGACAGACATCGACGAGCTGCACTTCGGCGTTCTAATGGTGGCTGGGCGACCGATCGGCTCGTTGACCGGTGGGTGCACGCGCGGGTCCGGAGCCACCCTCGACCACCGGGGCCGCGCCTCACCCGCCTCCCTGGCTGGAAGATGCATGCCCCCATGGGACGGGGACGGGCATGCTGACCGTGGACGCGCACGCGCATGCCCGGACGGCAAGAAGAGGGGGATGCTGTGCAGTGCCCGAGATGCGGCGGGACGGCCCAGCAGGGCCCGGACGGTTCGTGGTCGTGTGCCCAGTGCGGGCCCGTCAGCGGTGCCGCTACCGCCCCGCCGCCACTATCCTGCGAGGAATGACGTCATCCCGCCGGCGCGAGCCGGCCTCCTGGGCCCCGGAACCCCTCGACGCCCCTGCGGAGGGGCCGAAGCCGGGCGGGAACGGGAACGAGCTGGAGATCACGCATACCGACTGCCGCGCGTGCGGCGCCGCGGTGTCCGGCCTCAACGGTCGGTACGCGTGCGGTGTGTGCGGATGGGTCAACGCCTGGTCGGAGGGGCACTCCGCGCTGCCGACGGCCGCCGACGATCCCGACGCCGCCGTACAGAATCAGCCCCCCGGCCAGGGCTAGACGACGAGGTCGTCGCCCTGGTCGTCCACCTCGATCTATGTGGTGCGTCGCTCCAAGTAGATGGAGGTGAACACCGCGACTTTGGCGCGCAGGGCCCAGGGGTCGAAGGGCTTGCTGATGTAGTCGACGGCGCCGGCTGCGTATCCGCGGGCGGAGTGTTCGGAGTCCACGCCCATCGCGGTCAGGAAGATGATGGGGACGTCGCGGGTTCGGGGCCGGCGCTTAATGTGAGCGCAGGTCTCGTAGCCGTCCATCTCCGGCATCTGCACGTCCATGATGATGACCGCGAAGTCGTCGTGGTCGAGCAGCGCCTTGAGCGCTTCCCGCCCGGAGGAGACAGTGACGAGCTCCTGGTCGAGCGTGGCGAGAACTGCGGTCATCGCAAGCAGGTTGTCCGGCTGGTCGTCGACGATGAGGATCTTGGGCATGCCCTGTGGTGCGGCGGGCAGCGCCACAGGGGTGACAGCCTGCTCGACGGCGTCCAGCTGGCGTTCGAGCAGATCGCAGCGCCCCTCGGCTGCGGCACGCTGAGCCTGTGCCTCCCGCAGGGCCGTTCCTAGCCGCTCGACTTCCTGCTGGAGCTCGTTGCGCTCGGCGATGAGGCCGGAGATGTTCGGGTGTGCCGCGGCGAGTTCGTCCGCCCGCTTCTGTTCCAAGATGCGGTCGGCCTCGAGCTGGTTGAGCCGTGTCTCGAGGTCGGCGATGCGCTGTGTCCGGTCCAGCAGCGCGTCGCCCAGGACGTCACCGCGGACGGTGGACCGCCGGGAGACCCGATCTGCGTCGGCCAGCTGCTGCTCCAGGAGCTCCACCGCATGCTTGGGGGAGGACGCGGCGTCTACTGCCGATCCGTACAGCCCGCGCACGAGCTCGATGGCCTCGGTGGTCACCGCCGTTCCGCGGTGCTCGGCCACGTCCGCGAAGAGGTCGCTGATCACCTGCCAGGGAGGTAACCGGGTGCCGTTCAGGTAGCGCGAGACCGTGCCCGGGTCGAGGCGCCGCCGGGCTGCGTACCGCCGGACGGACACCTGCAGACCTTCGAACAGCTCCCGCAATGCCTGTGCGAGCGCGCGGGAAGCGTCGTTGAGGTCGTCCCCCAAGGGCCTCAGCTCAGCCATTGCTCTCTCCCTCGCCGCTGCCGGTGCCCGCAGGCGCCGGAGGCCGGATGGCGGTGTTGTCGGAGTCGATGAGGTGGTTGAAGAACGGGACCGCCAGCCCCGCGACAGCGAGCCCCGCGAGCACGCTGCGCGGCGTGCCTTCCCCCGCCAGCGCCGTTAGCCCGCCAGCCGCCGCGCCGGCCAGCGCGGCGAGCAGAAACACCAGCGTCGATCTCAGCGACAACAACGGACGGTCCACCGTGTACTCCATTCGTTTAACCCGACTCAGGGGCCAAGGACTTGTCACCCATCCAGCGGATGGTGGAAGGGGGCACCAGAATGAACGACCCTCAGGGTGTTGCAGCCCTAGATCGGGGAACAGGGGTGTCGAAGCGTTCGGCTGCAACACCCGAGCCACACTATTCGCACGACGTATTGGCTGGTCAAGAGGCTGTGGTTACTGAACGTTGCCAAGCGTTGCTGTGCAACAGTGCTGAGATCCTGCAACGTGCGGCGCTCAGCGAGGTAACCAGGCAGCCGCCGGTGTCCCGTCGTGTGCTATTCGGCCAGGTCCGATGGCTTTGTGCCATTCGTCGGCAACCCGCCTTCAACACCACCACCCTGCCGCTACACAGGAACGTTGGCGGTGGCATCCAGCCGTCCGTGGGGGAGAGTCGGTGGGGAGGCCGGGCCATTGGTGACCATCAACGTGGTGGTACTGCTCGTAGTCGTCGTCGTCTGGCGGCTGCGGCGGCGTACGGAGGCCCGCAGTCGCTTCGATGAGAAGCTGACCGTCGTCATCGTCCTGGCGCTGGGCGTCCTGATCGCCCCCACTCCGGCCGGTGAGGGCATCGCGAACTTCCTGGGGCAGTTGGCGAGCGGCGTCACCCAGGCCAGCCGATGAGCCCCCGCACACGCACGGGCCGGACAGCGCCCGCCAGCGCGCACAGCGGAGCACGGGCCCAGGGAGCCGGGGGAGTGATGGCGGCACGTCGACGGCGTCGGCGCTTGAAGAAGCAGACCCGCAAGAAGTTGCAGGTCTGGGGTGCGGTGGCGGCGGTGATCGCCGTGGTGTGGGTTGCCGGGAACTGGTCGATGGTGTGGCCCGTCCTGGTCGCCGTATTCGCCGCGGCCGTGCTGGGCGCGGCCGGCTGGGCGCTGCTGCGGGCGCACCGCCAGGCGGTCGGCCGGGACCGGGCGTGGCGGGCGCAGGAGGAGGCCCGGGCCCGCGAGTTGTCCATGGCGCAGGTCGACGCGCTGACGTGGCAGGAGTTCGAGACCTACATCGCGGAGCTGTGCTGGCGGGACGGCTGCAGAGACGTCGTTGTCAGCGGTAAGAGCGGCGATCTGGGCGCGGACGTGGTCGGCTACCTGGCCGACGGTCGCAAGCTGGTCATCCAGTGCAAGAAGTACGCACCGCACCGGAGCGTGTCCTCGCAGGACATGCAGAAGTTCGTCGGCACCGCCCGTCTCGAGCACGGCGCAGACGTCGCCCTGTTCGTCACCACCGGCCACGCGTTCACGAGGGCCGCACTCGGCCTGGCGCTGCGCCAGGATGTCGTGGCCGTGCACCGCGACCTGCTGGGCTCCTGGGTCAAGGGCGCTCACCTGGAGAGCCTGATCCCGTTGAACGGCAGCGGCGGCGGCACCAGGCGGCGCCCCTCTGCCTGACCGCCGAAGGGAATGACGGACGGCAGGGCCCGGCGGAAGAATCCGCGGGGCCCTGCCTCTTGTCGTACACCCTCCGGGCCGCGAGAGTCCTCATCGTCGGGGTCGGGAGGGAGACCAGTGGCCGACCTGTTGGCCGTGCCACCTTGCGGAGGTGGCCCGCTGCAACGGGGCCTCCTGCGTTCTGCGGTGCCTGTCCGGACCGTAGGGTCTGCGCCTCTCTTGTTCGCGTGCGCTCGCGGACCCGAGTGCCCAACCAGGTGTGCTTTCCCCGGCCCGCCAGCGCACGTACGCCACGCCTCCGCTCCCTGGTGCAGCCCGGAGCGCGGGTAGGTCAGCACCAGGGGGCGGTGGGTGCCGCAGGCCAGCTGGATGGCTCCAGGAGTCGACATCGACTTCCCCCTCCGGCGCGGCGACGTGCCCGTCGACGAAGCCGCCCCCCGGCGGTGGTGCAGCAGTTCCAGCCGTAGTCGAAGGCGCATCGCTCGCAGGCGAGGGTGCCGCGCAGGTACTCCCTGGCGCAGGGTGAAGGTGACCGCGGAGTCACCGGCGTCCCGTCGGTGGCGAGGGCCGGCTCGAACGTGCCGTCCGGTCGCTGACGCAGCAGCGCGTCGAAGTCGTGCGCAGGCCAGCGAGGCCGCGGCTGTGCGCGTGGCGAAGGCCGCCGGGGCCATTCCGGGTGAGCCTCCGATGAGAGGCTGACTGAGCGAGGGTGACTGCGGCTAGGTTCTGTCTCTTTGGTC
>NZ_LWBU01000388.1 GCF_001646665.1 Streptomyces noursei
CCCCCCCCCTTCCCCCCCCCCCCCCCTCCCCCCCCCCCTTCCTTCCCCCCCCTCTTGCCCGCCCCCCCCCTCCCCACCCACCGGCCTGTTGTCCCCCCCCCGGTTGTTGCCCCCCCCCCCCACCCCCCCCCCCCCCCCCCCCCCACCCCGCTCCTCCCCCGCCCCGCCCGCCCCCCCGCCCACACCGCCGCCGAGACCCGCCGCGACCTCCTCACCCGCGGCCACGCCGTCCTC
>NZ_LWBU01000389.1:0-475 GCF_001646665.1 Streptomyces noursei
GACTTTACGGACACGACCTAGCCCGGCGCACAACCGGCGTTCCGCACGCCGGACATGACCGCCCGGCGTGCGGCCGATCGCGGCTCACCAGCGCCGGCGGGCGCCCAGTAGAGTAGCCGTCGCGGGTCCGTACCCCAGCTGGCCAGAGGGCGCCGGTTTAGGTCCGGTGTGTCGTGGGTTCGAGTCCCACCGGGCCCACACGCGACGGGCGCGGCACCGATCAGGTGTCGCGCCCGTTTCGCCGCACCGCCTCAGCCGACCAGCTCGCGGACCACCGGGACCAGGGCGCGGAAGGCTCGGCCGCGGTGGCTGATGGCGTTCTTCTCGGCGGGCGTCAGTTCGGCGCAGGTGCGGGTCTCGCCGTCCGGCTGGAGGATCGGGTCGTACCCGAAGCCGCCGGTGCCGGCCGGGGTGTGGCGCAGGGTGCCGGAGAGGCGGCCCTCGACGACGCGTTCGGTGCCGTCGGGGAGGGCGA
>NZ_LWBU01000389.1:604-1215 GCF_001646665.1 Streptomyces noursei
CGGGGGCGCCGCCGAGGACGTCGACGCAGAGGCCGGAGTCGTCGGCGATGGCGGGCAGGCCGGTGGCCCTGGCGAGGGTGTGCGCCTTGAGCAGGGCGTTCTGCGCGAAGGTGACGCCGGTTTCCTTGACGTCGGGGATCTCGGGGTAGGCGTCCGCGCCGACGAGTTCGTGGTCGAGTCCTGCGTCGGCGAGGATCGCGTGCAGTTCGGTGATCTTCCCTGCGTTGCGGGTGGCGAGGATCAGGCGGGTCATGCCCCCAGTATCTACGGGGTGCAGACCTTGCCGATCTCGGTGGCGGCGTCGGTGACGGGCTTGATGTCGGGTGTGGCGTCGCCGTCCCTGACGGCGGTGCGGACGCTTTCGACACCCTTGCCGAGGTCGTCGACGGCCTTGGACAGGTCGGCGTTGTCCGTCTTGTCCTTGAGGCTGTCGAGCTCCCTGTCGATCTCGTCGAGGGACTCGTTGAGACGGGTGGGGTCGTCGGTGGCGGTCGAGACGGCCCGGCCCAGCTTGTCGACGCTGGTGGCGATGGCGTCGGCCGCCTGGACGCAGTCCATGGCCTTGTCGAGTGCGCCGCAGCCGGTCGCGGCGGTCAGGGCGAGTACGGCGG
>NZ_LWBU01000389.1:1303-4008 GCF_001646665.1 Streptomyces noursei
CCGTACGCCCGTACCGACGAGGACGCCGGCCGGGGCGTCCGTGGTTGCCGGGGGTGTCCGCACCGTGCCGGCGTCCGCCCGGACGGCGGCACGGTGCGGGCACTCCCTGGATGTATCGGCCTAGAGGGTGATGCCGAGGGCGTCGCGCTGGAGGGCGGCGAGGTCGGCGCAGCCTCCGGTGGCGAGGTCGAGGAGGGCGTTGAGCTCCTTGCGGTCGAAGGGCTCGGCCTCGGCGGTGCCCTGGACCTCGACGAACCGGCCGTCGCCGGTGCAGACGACGTTCATGTCGGTCTCGGCGCGGACGTCCTCCTCGTAGCAGAGGTCGAGCAGCGGGGTGCCGTCGACGATGCCGACGGACACGGCGGCGACGGTGCCGGTGAGCGGCTTGCGGCCGGCCTTCACGAGCTTCTTGCCCTGGGCCCAGGCGACGGCGTCGGCGAGGGCGACGTAGGCGCCGGTGATGGCGGCGGTGCGGGTGCCGCCGTCGGCCTGGAGGACGTCGCAGTCGAGGACGATGGTGTTCTCGCCGAGGGCCTTGTAGTCGATGACGGCTCGCAGGGAACGGCCGATGAGGCGGGAGATCTCGTGGGTGCGTCCGCCGATCCTGCCGCGCACGGACTCGCGGTCGCCGCGGGTGTTGGTGGAGCGGGGCAGCATCGAGTACTCGGCGGTGACCCAGCCTTCGCCGCTGCCCTTGCGCCAGCGGGGGACGCCCTCGGTGACGGAGGCGGTGCAGAAGACCTTGGTGTCGCCGAAGGAGATGAGGACGGAGCCCTCGGCGTGCTTGCTCCATCCGCGTTCGATGGTGACCGGGCGGAGCTGTTCGGGGGTGCGGCCGTCGATTCGAGACATGGGAGGAGCCTAGTCCTCCATGTGCGAGGGGCCCGTTCCGGTACCGGAACGGGCCCCTCACGGGTGAGCGGGTGTGCTCACATCATGTCTTCGATCTCGGCGGCGATCGGGTCGGCGTCGGTGCCGATGACGACCTGGATCGCGGAGCCCATCTTGACGACGCCGTGGGCGCCGGCAGCCTTCAGGGCGGCTTCGTCGACGAGGGCGGGGTCGGCGACCTCGGTGCGCAGGCGGGTGATGCAGCCCTCGACCTCTTCGATGTTGTCGATGCCGCCGAGGCCGGCGACGATCTTCTCAGCCTTGCTGGCCATGTCTTTCTCCCTGCGTCAAAGAGCCGTTTCGGACCACTGAGCGCTGCTCGGCCCACCTGGGTCTTTCGTCACGGTAACGCACGGTTGGCCCATCTTCGCGGGCGCATTACCCGGTTGTACCGAAGGATGACGATCACCAGCGCCCACGATATCGCAGCTGGTCTACACCAGTCTTCCAGGAGGCCTCCGATGAGCTCCGAGAGCGCGGCCGCGCCGAAGCCCGCACCCCGGCAGAAGCGGTGGGCCGGGCTCTTCCAGGGGCTGCAGAAGATGGGCCGCAGCCTCCAGTTGCCGATCGCGGTGCTGCCGGCGGCGGGCATCCTCAGCCGGCTGGGCCAGCCGGACGTGTTCGGCGCGGACGGGCTGGGCTGGGACGACGTCGCCCGGGTCATGGCGGGTGCGGGTGGCGCGCTGCTCGACGCGGACCTGGGGCTGCCGCTGCTGTTCTGCGTCGGTGTCGCGATCGGCATGGCGAAGAAGGCGGACGGGTCGACCGCGCTGGCGGCGGTGGCGGGGTTCCTGGTCTACCGGGGCGTGCTGCGGGCCTTCCCGAAGGACTGTCCGGCGGGCACGGAGGACGTCAACGGCGGCTGCCTGGGGGCGGACGACTCGTTCGTGGCGTACACGTACCAGAATCCGGGGGTCTTCGGCGGCATCGTGATGGGACTGCTCACGGCGTACGTGTGGCAGCGGTACCACCGGACGAAGCTGGTGGACTGGCTGGGGTTCTTCAACGGCCGCAGGCTCGTGCCGATCCTGATGTCGTTCATCGCGATCGCGTTCGCGGTGGTGTGCCTCTTCGTGTGGCCGCCGGTCGGTGACGCGCTGGAGAGCTTCAGCGACTGGCTGGTGGGGCTGGACTACTGGGGCGCCGGGATCTTCGGGGTGGCCAACCGGGCGCTGCTGGTCATCGGGCTGCACCAGTTCCTGAACGTGCCCGTCTGGTTCCAGTTCGGCTCGTACACCAAGCCGGACGGCACGGTGGTGCACGGCGACATCAGCATGTTCCTGGCGGGCGACCCGGAGGCGGGGCAGTTCACCACGGGGTTCTTCCCGATCATGATGTTCGCCCTCCCCGCGGCGGCGCTCGCCATCACGCACTGCGCGAAGCCGCACCGGCGCAAGGAGGTCGGAGGCCTGATGCTGTCGGTGGCCCTCACCTCGTTCGTCACCGGGATCACCGAGCCGATCGAGTACTCGTTCCTGTTCATCGCCCCGGTGCTGTACGCGATCCACGCCCTGCTGACGGGTGTCTCCATGGCGGTGACCTGGGCGTTCGGCGTCAAGGACGGATTCAGCTTCTCCGCCGGGCTGATCGACTACGTGATCAACTGGGGGCTGGCGACGAAGCCGTGGCTGATCATTCCCATCGGCCTGGCCTTCGCGGTGGTCTATTACGCGATCTTCCGCTTCGCCATCACCAGGTTCGACCTGAAGACGCCGGGCCGGGAGCCGGAGGACACGGAGACGGACGTGACCAAGCCCTAGGTCGTGTCCGCAAAGTCTCGCCTGGCCCGCGGCGCCCTGCACGCGCGCTCGCGG
>NZ_LWBU01000390.1 GCF_001646665.1 Streptomyces noursei
CCCCCCCCCCCCGCCCCCCGCTGCCCCGGAAACCCGGCGGCCCCCCCGCCTTCCCCACACCCGTCGCCCCGGCTCCCGCCCCCCCCCCCTTCCTTGCGCCGCATCGCCCCCCCCCGCCCGCCCCCCCCCCCGCGGGGCGCCTCCTTCGGTCCGCGCGCCGGCTCCCGCTCGGCGGCCCGTTTGCCCCCTCCGCCCCCTGCCGCCCGCCTCCCCCCCGTCCCCCCCCCCCCTCCCCCCCCTCCCCGCCCCCCCCGCCCCCGCCCCCCCCCTGCGCGTGCGCGCCGCCGCCCCGCCCGCCCCCCCCCCCCTGCTCGCCGAAGCCCCCCCCCCCCGCCTCCCCCAGGCCGGCTGGCCCCCCCCCCCCGCCACCACCCGCAGCCCCGGTGTCGCCCCCGCCGCCGCCGCCCCCCGCGCCCCCGCCCCCGCGGCCGACACCCGCCGCACCGCCCGGCTGCTCA
>NZ_LWBU01000391.1 GCF_001646665.1 Streptomyces noursei
CATGAAGCTTTTCTCACGGACGACCGCGGTCGTCGCCGCGGGCGTCGCGGCCGTCACCATCGGTGTGGCGGTCCAGGGCGGGGGCTCCGTGGCCAACGCCGCCCCCGCCTCCGCCGTATCCATCGACCCCCCACTGCCCCCGTTGGCCGTGGAGACCTTCGAGTACCCGGACGCCGCCCGGATCTACCAGGAACGCGGCATCAAGCTGAAGAGCGGCGACGGACACATCACGCTCGCCACCTGCGGCACCCCCGGCCTCATCGAGATCCGCGCCCGCGGCATGGACGAGGCCGACCCCGTCGGACGCGGCCTCTTCTGCTTCAAGGTCACCGGGAAGACCGGACGCCTCGACCTCGAAATCCCCGCTGTCATCGGCGCCAAGGCCAACGACTACGCCGTCAAGGTCCACATGGTCACCGGCGAGGAAGAGCAGTCCTACAACCTCAAGAAGAACTCCTGGAACAACGTCGGCGAGACCGCCGACCCCCAGGGCCGTGACTTCACCCTGCTGCAGATCGTCGCAGCCAAGTAACCCC
>NZ_LWBU01000392.1 GCF_001646665.1 Streptomyces noursei
CCGTGAGAAAAGCTTCATGTGTCTGTTTCCTCGTCATCTGTACGACGTCCGGGGACGCGTGAGGGCACACGCATGCCCTGCGAACGGGAGTGGTGAGGCAGGCGCGGACCGCACCGCGGCGGCGCGACGCAGCGTCGAATCGCCTCGGGAACAAGACACTCGACGGGAACCGACACTTCGGCCCCAGCCGGATGTGTCCCCCCTGGAACCCGTGGCGGTGATCTTCCGAGGGAGACGTTAGCGATCGAACCCCGAGTTATCAATCCTGGATGAGGATCAATCAACGAAGGTTGATTTACCCGGGCTTCGGGCATACGGTCGTGCCAGCCCGGGACGAGGCCGCGCACTGACGCCTCGTCACCGGACCTGTTCCGAAGTACCGCCGGCCCCGATCCACCCCGGTGGACGACCGACCGCCGGCACGCGCGTTCGACGCCGACGGCGCCCACCTCCGCACAAAGGCCCGCACCACAGCTGGCGCTCACGAAACCACGACAACCCACCCGCACCGACGGGTGCTCGGACGCGCCCGAACTCCAAGATCACGGCGCCGGTTCGGCCTGCCTCACCACTGACGAGGACACCTACGCATGAAGCTTTTCTCACGGACGACCGCGGTCGTCGCCGCGGGCGTCGCGGCCGTCACCATCGGTGTGGCGGTCCAGGGCGGGGGCTCCGTGGCCAACGCCGCCCCCGCCTCCGCCGTATCCATCGACCCCCCCCCTCCCCCCTTTGCCTTGTCTTCCTTCTCGTTCCC
>NZ_LWBU01000393.1 GCF_001646665.1 Streptomyces noursei
GGGGGGCTGGGGGGGGGCGGGGCGGGCGGGGGGGAGGGGGGGGGCGGGAGGGGGAAGGCGGGGCTAAGGGCGGGGCGCGGCGCCATGACAAGGAAGGCCGGGGGGGGGGGGGGGGGGAGGGAGGAGGGGGAGATGGTGGGGTGGTGGGCGGGGAGGGGGTGGGGGGGGGGGCGGGTGGGCGCGGGGGGGGGGGGGGGGAGCGGGGGGGGGGACCGGAGGAGGGGCGAGCGGGGCGGGGGGGGGGCGGGCGGGCGGGCGGGGCGGGGCCGGGGGGGGGCGGGGGGGGGGGGGGGGGGGGGCGGGCGGCAGTGGCGGGGGGGGAGGAGGCGCGCGGAGGGCGGCGGGGGGGGGGGGGGGGGGGGG
>NZ_LWBU01000394.1 GCF_001646665.1 Streptomyces noursei
GGACGGTGCGGCGGTGGGGCCGACGGGGCAGGGCCTGGGGCTCCGGCCGGCCGGATACGGCTGCGGCGGGGCGGGGGGGTGCGCGGCCGCGCCGGTGGGACGGAGGCATGGGGGTGTTTTCCTGTCTCCTCTTCCCGAGGGGGCGAGCGGCGGGGGGCGGGGTTGGGGGGGCCGCCGGCGGCCCCCCCGCCGCGGGGTGGTGGGGGCGGGGGGCGGGGTCGGGGCGGGCCGGGGGCCGGGGAGGGGGGGGGCCCGCGAGGGGGGGGGCGGGGGGGGGGGGCCGCTCGGGGGTGGGGGCGGCGGGGGGGGGGGGGGGGGGGGGGGGGCCCGGGGGGGGGGCGGCCGGGGAGAGGCCGGGGGGGGGGGGGCCGCCCGGGGGGGGGGGGGCCCCGCGGGGGGGGCGGGGGGGGGGGGGGGGGGCGGGGGGGGGGGGGGGGGGGGGGGGGGGGGGGGGGGGGGTCGCG
>NZ_LWBU01000395.1:0-81434 GCF_001646665.1 Streptomyces noursei
CATGGTGACCGACGACAACGCCGCGAGCGCGCGTGCAGGGCGCCGCGGGCCAGGCGAGACTTTGCGGACACGACCTAGGACCCGGGGGCAGCTTCCCCGTCCCGGGCGAGCGGCTGGGTGAGCTGGACGAGGTTGCCGACGGTGTCGTCCAGCACCGCCGACAGCACCGGCCCGTGCTCCGTGGGCGGCTGGGTGAACCGCACACCCAGCCCGCTCAGCCGCTCGTGCTCGGCCCGCAGGTCGTCCACCCCCAGCACGATGCACGGCAGCCCGGCCTCCCGCAGCCCCCGGCGGTACTGCTCCGCCAGGGGGCTGTCCCCGGGCTCCAGCAGCAGCTCCACGTCCTGGCCGGGGGCGACCACCGTGATGAAGCGCGCCCCGCCGAGATCGAGGTTCGTCCGGGTCTCGAACCCCAGCACGTCCCCGTAGAAGGCGTGAGCCCTCTCCTCGTCGTCGACGTACACGCTGGTCATCGCAATTCTGATCATGGTGCTCCTCCTGCCCGGCCGAGCGCCGCGCACAACCCCGTACGACCGCCGCTCATGACCGTGCACGAGCCGGACGAGCCGCACGGGCCGCGTACGTCCGATGATGCCCGCCGCCACCGGCAGCGGGCGCGCCGGACGGCGCCGGGAGCACCGGGGTCCGGGCCGCCGGGGCCCTAGGGGGTGTCTCGCCGATCATGCCGGGAGCCCGGCACGATCGGCGAGACGCCCCCTAGATACCCAGCTGCTTCGTGCCGTGCAGCCGCTCCACGGCGTCCTTGTCCCCCTCCACCTCGACGTCCGCCGCGTCCTGGCGGCCGAACACGAACATCGTCAGCTCACCCGGCTCGCCCGTCACCGTCACCACCGGCGTGCCCCGGTGCGCGACCGTGGTCTGGCCGTTGGGACGGCGCAGCACCAGGCCCACCGGCACCTTGCGGCACAGCATGCGCGCCGCCTTCTCCAGACGGACCCACAGGGCCTCCGCGAACACAGGGTCCAGCTCACGCGCCGTCCAGCCACGCTGCGCCCGGCGGACGTCCTCGGCGTGGACGTAGAACTCGACCGTGTTGGCGCCCTCGTCCACCTGCTTGATCGAGTACGGGGACATCCGCGGCGGACCCGTCCGGATCAGCTGGACCAGTTCGTCGTACGGCTTCGACGCGTACTCCGCCTGCACCTGCTCCAGGCGGTTGCGCAGGGGCGCCAGCAGTATCCCGGCGGCGGCGTCCGGCCGGCGCTCGCGCACCACCACATGGGCCGCCAGGTCCCGCGTCTTCCACCCCTCGCACAGGGTCAGGGCATCGGGGCCCGCCGCCTCCAAGAGGTCGGCGAGCAGGAGCCGTTCACGCTTGGCATGGGTCGACATGGGGGCCAGGGTACGGCCGGACCCCGTGGTCCGCCCAGTGGACGCACCACCGGGAAGCCCCCGCCGTCACGGCACAATGGCCACATGACCAGCAACCTTGACCCGGCCATCGCCGCCCGTCTCAAGCGCAGCCCCGACGGGCTGGTCCCGGCCATCGCCCAGCAGTACGACACCGGCGAGGTGCTCATGCTGGGCTGGATGGACGACGAGGCCCTGCACCGCACCCTCACCACCGGCCGCTGCACCTACTGGTCCCGCAGCCGCCAGGAGTACTGGGTCAAGGGCGACACCTCCGGGCACGTGCAGCACGTCAAGTCCGTCGCCCTCGACTGCGACGCCGACACCGTCCTGGTCAAGGTCGACCAGGTCGGGGCCGCCTGCCACACCGGCGCCCGGACCTGCTTCGACGCCGACGTCCTCCCGCTGGGAAGGTAGCGCCATGGATCTCGAGACCTTCCGCAAGCTGGCGGCCGACCGCCGCGTCATCCCCGTCAGCCGCCGCCTCCTCGCGGACGGCGACACGCCGGTCGGCCTCTACCGCAAGCTCGCCGCCGAACGCCCCGGCACCTTCCTCCTGGAGTCCGCCGAGAACGGCCGCTCCTGGTCCCGCTACTCCTTCATCGGCGTACGCAGCTCCGCGACCCTCACCGCCCGCGACGGCAGGGCCCACTGGCTCGGCACCCCGCCCGTCGGCGTCCCGGTGGACGGCGACCCGCTCCAGGCGCTGCGCGCCACCGTGGAGGCCCTCCACACCCCACGCGACCTCGCCTCCGGGATGCCGCCCTTCACCGGCGGCATGGTCGGGTACCTGGGCTACGACATCGTGCGCCGTCTGGAGCGCATCGGCGATCACGGCCGTGACGACCTGCGGCTGCCCGAGCTGACCATGCTGCTCACCTCGGACCTCGCCGTGCTCGACCACTGGGACGGCACGGTGATCCTGATCGCCAACGCCATCAACCACAACGACCTCGACACCGGCGTCGACGAGGCGTACGCGGACGCCGTCGCCCGCCTCGACGCCATGGCCGCCGACCTCGCCGAGCCGCTGCGCACCGAGCCCGCCGCCCTCCCGCCCTCCGAACTGCCGCCGTACACCGCCCTGTGGGGCGGCACGGCCTACCAGGAGGCCGTCGAGGACGTCAAGGAGCGCATCCGGGCCGGCGAGGCCTTCCAGGTCGTGCCCTCGCAGCGCTTCGAGACCCCCTGCGCGGCGAGCGCCCTGGACGTCTACCGGGTGCTGCGGGCCACCAACCCGTCCCCGTACATGTACCTCTTCCGCTTCGACGGCTTCGACGTCGTCGGGTCCAGCCCCGAAGCCCTGGTAAAGGTCGAGGACGGGCACGCCATGGTGCACCCGATCGCCGGCACACGCCCGCGCGGGGCCACCCCCCAGGAGGACCAGGCCCTCGCCGACGAGCTGATCGCCGACCCCAAGGAGCGGGCCGAGCACCTGATGCTCGTCGACCTCGGGCGCAACGACCTCGGCCGCGTCTGCGAACCCGGCTCCGTCGAGGTCGTCGACTTCATGTCGATCGAGCGGTACTCGCACGTCATGCACATCGTCTCCACCGTCACCGGCCGCGTCGCCGAGGGCCGCACCGCCTTCGACGTCCTCACCGCCTGCTTCCCCGCCGGCACCCTCTCCGGCGCGCCCAAGCCGCGCGCCATGCAGATCATCGAGGAACTGGAGCCCACCCGGCGCGGGCTGTACGGCGGCTGCGTCGGCTACCTGGACTTCGCGGGCGACTCCGACACCGCCATCGCCATCCGCACCGCCCTGCTGCGCGACGGCACGGCCTACGTCCAGGCGGGCGCCGGTGTCGTCGCCGACTCCGACCCGGTCGCCGAGGACACCGAGTGCCGCAACAAGGCGGCGGCGGTCCTGCGGGCCGTCCACACCGCCAACCGGATGAAGGACGCATGACGGCATAAGGGATAGTGGGTCACGTGAGTGCCGCATCCGTACCCCAGCCCCGTGCCACCCGCGCGGACGAGACGGCGGCCGCTTCGGGCGGCCGCCGCAGCCTCGCCGCCGCCCTGCTCCTCGGCGCCGTGGGCGCGGCCGTCGTGCTGCTCGCCTCGGGCCAGACCTGGGCCGAGGGCACCGTCGCCGTCGGCGGCGGCACCGTGCCGCTCGACGCCGCCGGCGGCGACATCACCGGCGTGCCGACCGCCCTCGCCATCGTGGGACTCGCCGCCCTCGTCGCCGTCTTCGCGGTACGCCGCGCCGGCCGGTTCCTCGTCTCGCTGCTGCTCACCCTGAGCGGAGCCGGCGCGGCCGTCGCCGCGTACCTGGGCGCCTCCGACCGCTCCGCGCTCGACGAGAAGGCCGCCTCGACCACCGGGGACGCCGCCGCCCGCATCGGCACCCTCACGCACACCGCCTGGCCCTACGCCACGGCCGCCGCCGCGCTGCTGATCCTCGCCGCCGGACTGCTCGCCCTCCGCTACGGCCGCGGCTGGCCCGCCATGTCCGGGCGGTACGAGCGCGAGGCCGGCCCGCGCGCGGCCCGAGGCGGCCGCCGGCCCGCCCCCGCCGACTCCGAGCGGCCCGAGGACCTGTGGAAGGCCCTGGACCGCGGCGAGGACCCCACACGCGAGTCCTGACGCCCCCGCACTGGGTGACCCCCGGATCACCCCGCACGCGCGCGTACGGGACAATGACGCTGAGCGTCCGCACCCGGCGGGGCCGTACACAGAGCAACAGCAACGAGGAGCAATTCATGGCGGGCAGCGACCACGGACACACCCCGGCCGCCTGGACCGGAGTCACCATCTCCTTCATCGGCTTCTGCGTCGCCGGTGCCTTCATGGTGGCGGCCAACCCGCTCGGCTTCTGGGCGGGCATGGCCCTCATCCTGCTCGGCGGTGTCGTCGGATTCGCGATGAAGCTCGCCGGCCTGGGTCAGAAGCCGACGCCGGAGCTCGACCGGGCCCGTGCAGAGGCCGCCCGCAAGGACCACACCCCGGAGACCGGCCGCGCGGACGTCCACGCCTGAGCCGTACGGGTGCATCCCGGCACGAGGCGCGGTCCGGCACCAGCCGGGCTGCGCCTTCGCGCATGAGCGGCGACAATCACCCGGTGGACCCCAAGCCGTCGCCCGCCGCCCCCGCCCCGCCGCCGCCCACCGTTCCCGCCGCGTCCCCGCCGGCTCCCGCCGCTCCGGCCGCGGCCGCGTCGCCGGCTGCCCCCGATGCCGTCCCGGAGCCGGGCCGTGCGCCGCTCCCGCAGCCCGTGCCGGGCCCGCACGGGTCGCGGCGGCCTTCGCTCGTCCGGCGGATCGCACCGCCCCTGGGTGTGCTCACCGGAGTCGTCGCCGCCTTCGCGTACGTCGGCGCGGTCGACCCCAACGAACCCGGGCACTACCCCGTCTGCCCGCTCTTCCGCCTCACCGGCATCCTCTGCCCCGGCTGCGGCGGCCTGCGCAGCGCCCACGCCTTCGCGCACGGGGACCTCGTCACCGCCCTCGGCGCCAACGCGGTCGCCGTCGCCGGGTACCTGCTCTTCGCGGTGGCCATGGTGTTCTGGCTGGTGGGAGCCGTACGGGGGGTGTCCGTGCGCCTCACCGCCGGGCCGGTGTGGTGGTGGTCCGCCGGAGTGGTGGTGGCACTCTTCTCCGTCGTCCGGAACCTGCCGTTCGGTGCGGCGCTCGCCCCGTGAAACCGCAGCTCACAGCGGTGCGCTCGGCCGGATGAGGACTCTGGGCCCCGGTACGGATACCATCGAGGTGACTGATCCTGATCCGACATGACCGTCCCGGAAGGGGGCCTCTCGCGTGAGTGTGCTCGACGAGATCATCGACGGCGTTCGCGCCGACCTCGCAGAGCGACAGGCGCGGGTATCCCTCGACGAGCTCAAGGAGCGGGCGGCCAAGGCGCCCCAGGCCAAGGACGGTGCCGCCGCGCTGCGCGGCGACGGCGTCAAGGTCATCTGCGAGGTCAAGCGCTCCAGCCCCTCCAAGGGCGCGCTCGCCGCGATCGCCGACCCCGCCGGGCTCGCCGCGGACTACGAGGCGGGCGGCGCCGCCGTCATCTCCGTCCTGACCGAGCAGCGGCGCTTCGGCGGCTCCCTGGCCGACCTGGAGGCCGTGCGCGCCAAGGTCGACATCCCGGTCCTGCGCAAGGACTTCATCGTCACGGCCTACCAGCTGTGGGAGGCCCGGGCGTACGGCGCCGACCTCGCCCTGCTGATCGTCGCCGCCCTGGAGCAGCCCGCCCTGGAGTCGCTGATCGAGCGGGCCGAGTCCATCGGGCTCACCCCGCTGGTCGAGGTGCACGACGAGGACGAGGTCGAGCGGGCCGTCGACGCGGGCGCCCGGGTCATCGGCGTCAACGCGCGCAACCTGAAGACCCTCAAGGTGGACCGCACCACCTTCGAGCGGGTCGGCCCCGAGATCCCCTCCGGCATCGTGAAGATCGCCGAGTCGGGCATCCGCGGCCCGCACGACCTGATCGCGTACGCCAACGCGGGCGCGGACGCCGTGCTCGTCGGCGAGTCCCTGGTCACCGGCCGCGACCCCAAGTCCGCGGTGGCCGACCTGGTCGCCGCCGGCGCCCACCCGGCCCTCCGGCACGGACGGGGCTGAGCCCTCCCCATGACCGCCGCCGCCCGCCCCGTCGCCGCCGCGACGCCGCACCGGACGCCCTCGCGCCCGGCGCAGGCGCCGGCCGCCGCGCACGGGTGCCCGGCGGACGGCACCACGCCCGCGTACCCGGGCCACGGCACGGACGGCACCACCCGGGCGTACCCGGGCCACGGCACGGACGGCCCCACGCGCGCGTACCCGGGCCGTGACACGGACGGCGCCCCGCGCGCGTGCCCCGGCTCCGCGGCCAGCCTCGGCGCGCGTGCCCTCGACCGGCCCGGCACGGCCACCCCGCCCGCGTACCTCACGGTCCCGGCGGACGCCACCGCCTCGCGCGACCCCTATGCCCGGCTGGCCCGTGGCTGCCGCCCGCGCGGCTGCCGCGCCCCGGCCCGCCGCGTGCACGGGCGCCGCGTCCGCTACGTCATCGGCGACGAGCCCGGCCAGGTCAACGGCATGCGATGGCGGGCGCGCACCGCGCGCCACCCCCACCGCTGACCCACAGCCCTCCGTCCCGCGGCACCACGCGGCCGCACGGACGGGCCGTCGGCGGTCGACGGGCGGTGCCGGCGCACACCGTGACCACCGTCAAGCCAAGACGTCCGGGGGCGCGACCGCCCCCGCAGAGGAGCATGTCGCATGCCCAGCGAGTTCTTCATTCCCGACCCCGAGGGACAGGTCCCCAGCGCCGAGGGCTACTTCGGTGCCTACGGCGGCAAGTTCATCCCCGAGGCGCTCGTCGCCGCGGTCGACGAGGTCGCCGTCGAGTACGACAAGGCCAAGAACGACCCCGCGTTCGCCGCCGAACTCGACGACCTGCTGGCCAACTACACCGGCCGCCCCAGCGCCCTCACCGAGGTGCCCCGGTTCGCCGAGCACGCGGGCGGCGCCCGCGTCTTCCTCAAGCGTGAGGACCTCAACCACACCGGCTCGCACAAGATCAACAACGTGCTGGGCCAGGCCCTGCTCACCAAGCGCATGGGCAAGACCCGGGTCATCGCCGAGACCGGAGCCGGTCAGCACGGCGTCGCCACCGCCACCGCCTGCGCCCTGTTCGGCCTCGAATGCACCATCTACATGGGCGAGATCGACACCCAGCGCCAGGCGCTGAACGTCGCCCGGATGCGGATGCTCGGCGCCGAGGTCGTCCCGGTCAAGTCCGGCAGCCGCACCCTCAAGGACGCCATCAACGAGGCGTTCCGCGACTGGGTCGCCAACGTCGACCGCACGCACTACCTGTTCGGCACGGTCGCCGGGCCGCACCCCTTCCCCGCCATGGTCCGCGACTTCCACCGCGTCATCGGCGTCGAGGCCCGCCGCCAGATCCTCCAGCGGGCCGGCCGGCTGCCCGACGCGGCCGTCGCCTGCGTCGGCGGCGGCTCCAACGCCATCGGCCTCTTCCACGCCTTCGTCCAGGACACCGACGTGCGCCTGGTCGGCTGCGAACCCGCCGGCCACGGCGTGGAGACCGGCGAGCACGCCGCCACCCTCACCGCCGGGGAGCCCGGCATCCTGCACGGCTCCCGCTCCTACGTCCTCCAGGACGACGAGGGCCAGATCACCGAGCCGTACTCCATCTCCGCCGGGCTCGACTACCCGGGCATCGGCCCGGAGCACTCGTACCTCAAGGACAGCGGCCGCGGCGAGTACCGCGCGGTGACCGACGACGCGGCCATGCAGGCGCTGCGCCTGCTGTCCCGCACCGAGGGCATCATCCCGGCCATCGAGTCGGCCCACGCCCTCGCCGGCGCCCTGGAGCTGGGCCGGGAGCTCGGCGAGGACGGGCTCATCGTGGTCAACCTCTCCGGCCGCGGCGACAAGGACATGGACACCGCCGCCCGCTACTTCGGCCTGTACGGCACCGATGCCGCCCCGGTCGAGGCCGACGCCTCCGCCGACGACGGCGCCGCCGAGATCCAGACGGACACCACGATCCAGGGGGGAACCAAGTGAGCGGCAACATCCACCTCCTCAGCGAGACCCTGGAGCAGGCCAAGGCCGAGAACCGGGCCGCGCTCATCGCGTACCTCCCGGCGGGCTTCCCCACCGTCGACGGTGGCATCGAGGCCGTCAAGGCGGTCCTCGACGGCGGCGCCGACGTGGTGGAGATCGGCCTGCCGCACAGCGACCCGGTCCTGGACGGCCCCGTCATCCAGACCGCCGACGACATCGCCCTGCGCGGCGGCGTGCGGATCGCCGACGTCATGCGCACCGTCCGCGAGGCGCACGAGGCCACCGGAAAGCCGGTCCTCGTCATGACGTACTGGAACCCCATCGACCGGTACGGCGTCGAGCGCTTCACCGCCGAACTCGCCGACGCGGGCGGTGCCGGCTGCATCCTCCCCGACCTGCCGGTCCAGGAGTCCGCGCTCTGGCGCGAGCACGCCGACAAGCACGGCCTGGCGACCGTCTTCGTCGTCGCGCCCAGCAGCAGGGACGAGCGGCTCGCCACCATCACCGAGGCCGGCTCCGGCTTCGTCTACGCCGCCTCCCTGATGGGTGTCACCGGCACCCGCGAGTCCGTCGGCGAGGAGGCGGCCGACCTGGTGCGCCGCACCCGCGCCACCTCCGGCCTGCCGGTCTGCGTGGGCCTCGGCGTCTCCAACGCCGCCCAGGCCGCCGAGGTCGCCGGCTTCGCCGACGGGGTCATCGTCGGGTCCGCGTTCGTCAAGCGGATGCTCGACGCCGACGACCACGCCGCGGGCATCGCCGCCGTACGGGAACTGGCGGGCGAACTCGCCCGCGGAGTACGGCGAGTTCCGTAGCTCGTACGGGTGGAAGTGGACCGGGGAGGCGCGCGGGCGCCTCCCCGGTTCGTTGCTGTGGGCGTGAGCGAGAAGAACAGTGCAGGCAAGCGGAGCGCGCGGACGCGGCTCCAGGAGGAACGCGAGCGCCAGAAGGCCCGCGACAAGCGCAGGCGCACGCTGATCGTCTCGGCGGCCGTCGTCGGTGTGCTCGGGCTGGCCGCGGTCGTCGGGCTCATCGCCGCCAACACCGGCGACAAGGGTGACGGCTCCGGCTCCGGTCCCGTCGCCGCCCCCACCGGCGCGACCGGGAAGGACCAGCTGGCCATCCCGGTGGGCGCCACCGACGCCCCCTCCACGCTCACGATCTGGGAGGACTTCCGCTGCCCGGCCTGCGCCCAGTTCGAGAACGCCGCCCGGGCCACCATCCACCAGCTGACCGACTCCGGCCAGATCAAGGTCGAGTACCACCTCGCCACGATCATCGACGGCAACATGGGCGGCAGCGGCTCCCTCAACGCGGCGAACGCGGCGGCCTGCGCGCAGGACTCCGGGAAGTTCGTCGCCTACCACGACGTGCTGTACCAGAACCAGCCCCCCGAGCCGGACGACGCCTTCGCCCGGGACGCCAAGCTCTTCGAGCTGGCGGCGAAGGTGCCCGGCCTCGACACCCCCGCCTTCCGCTCCTGCGTCAGCGGCGGCACGCACGACGGCTGGGTGAACAAGTCCAATGAGGCGTTCCGCAGCGGTGACTTCCGCGGCACGCCGACGGTGCTGCTCAACGGGGAGTCGATCTTCCCGAGCAAGGGCGACGAACAGATCTCCATCGAGAACCTGAAGAAGTGGGTCGCCGAGGCGAACAAGGGCAAGAAGCCCGGCACGGCGTTCCCGTCCCCTGCCGCCCCCGCCTCGCCGGGGACGCCCGCGTCCCCCACCTCCGGCTGAGCCCGGCGGGCCCGCCGCTGTTATCCACTCTTTGCCGGGCGGGTTGCCCCGTCTCCCGCCCGGCAGGGTAGCGTCGGACCTGCCATGGACCTTGCCTACATTCCCAGCCCGTCTACCGGTGTGATCCATCTCGGACCGGTACCGCTGCGCGGCTATGCCTTCTGCATCATCATCGGTGTCTTCGTCGCCGTCTGGTACGGCAACAGGCGCTGGCTCGCCCGGGGCGGCAAAGCCGGCACCGTGGCCGACATCGCCGTGTGGGCCGTGCCCTTCGGTCTCGTCGGCGGCCGGCTCTACCACGTCATCACCGACTACCAGCTGTACTTCAGCGAGGGTGAGAACTGGGTCGACGCCTTCAAGATCTGGGAGGGCGGCCTCGGCATCTGGGGCGCCATCGCGCTCGGTGCCGTGGGCGCCTGGATCGGCTGCCGCCGCCGCGGCATCCCGCTGCCGGCGTACGCGGACGCCATCGCGCCCGGCATCGCCCTCGCCCAGGCGATCGGGCGCTGGGGCAACTGGTTCAACCAGGAGCTGTACGGCCGGCCCACCGACCTGCCGTGGGCGCTGAAGATCAGCGAGGGCCCGAACCGCGAGGCCGGGCTCTACCATCCGACCTTCCTGTACGAGTCGCTGTGGTGCGTCGGCGTCGCGCTGCTGGTCGTCTGGGCGGACCGCCGCTTCCGGCTGGGCCACGGCCGGGCGTTCGCCCTGTACGTCGCCGCCTACTGCGCCGGGCGCGGGTGGATCGAGTACATGCGCGTCGACGAGGCGCACCACGTCCTGGGCCTGCGGCTGAACGTGTGGACCGCGATCGTGGTCTTCGTGCTGGCCGTGACGTACATCGTTCTGTCGTCGCGGCTGCGGCCGGGCCGCGAGGAGGTCGTGGAGCCGGGGGCGCTCGCGGACCTGGCGAAGGCCGACGCCGCGAAGGCGGAAGGTGCCGCGAAGACGGCCGACGCCGCGAAGACGGACGGTACGGCGAAGGCCGGCGCCGCCGCGGCCGACGCCGTGACGACCGACGCGGCGGAGGCGGACCCCGGGACGCCGGCCGGCCCGGCGGGGCGGAAGGGGACCGGCGCGAAGCCGGAGTCGGCCGAGAAGGGCTGACCAGTTCATGGTGCGGGGCGGCCGCCGGGACCCGAGGGTTCCGGCGGCCGCCCCCTTTCATGCGCGGTGCGCCCTGGCCAGGGACAGGGTGCGGTGGGCGGCGGCGGCGACCGCCGCGTCGACGAAGCGGCCGTCGGGCAGGGCGAGGGCGCCCGCGTCGGCGGCGCCCGCCTTGACGATCTCCTCCGCCGCCGCGACCTCCTCGGCGGTCGGCAGGTAGGCCCGCTCGATGACCGGCAGCTGCCGGGGGTGGATCGCCGCACGCCCCAGGAAGCCGAGCGCCCGGCCGTGGGCGCAGGACGCGGCGAGGCCGTCGAGGTCGCCGATGTCGGGGTGGACGGACTGGGCGGGCGGTGGCAGGTTTGCCGCCCGGGCGGCGACCACGACGCGGCTGCGCGGCCAGTCGAGGCCCCGGTCGTCGCGTACGCCCAGGTCGGCGCGGAGGTCCGCCTCGCCGAGGGCGATGCCGCGGACGGCCGGGTGGGCGGTGGCGATGGCGTGGGCGTGCTCGATCGCCAGGGCGGATTCGAGCAGGGCGTGCAGCGGGACGCCGGGGGCGAGGTCCGCGATCCGCCGGATGTCAGTGCCGTGTGTCACCTTGGGAACACGCAGTGCGGCGAGGCCGGGCAGGGGGGCCAGCGCCGTGATGGCCGTGGTGTCGTGTGCGCTGGGGAGGCGGACGTGGACCGGTACGGGGTGGGGCGAGGAGAGCAGGTCGGCCGTGGCGGCGAGGGCGTAGCCCCTGCGGTCCGCGGGGACCGCGTCCTCCAGGTCGACGATCACGACGTCGGCGCCCGAGGCGAGGGCCTTGCCGACGACCTCCGGCCGGTCGCCGGGGGCGTACAACCAGGTCAGTGGCCACGTCTCGGGGGCGGAGGCCGGGCCGCTCACAGCGCGCCCTCGGAGCGGAGGCGGGCGATCTCGGACTCGGTCAGGCCGAGGTCGGTGAGGACGGCGTCGGTGTCGGCGCCGTGGGGCCGGCCGGTCCAGCGGATAGAGCCGGGGGTCTCGGAGAGGCGGAAGAGGACGTTCTGCATACGGACCGGGCCGAGATCGGGGTCGGCGACCTCGGTGACCGTGTCGAGCGCCTGGTACTGGGGGTCGGCCAGCACGTCGCGGACGTCGTAGATCGGGGCGATCGCCGCCTCTGCCTTCTCGAACGCGGCCATGGCCTCGTCGCGGGTGTGCCGGGCGATCCAGCTGCCGACCGCCTCGTCGAGGACGTCCGCGTGCTGGGCGCGGGTGGTGCCCTCGGCGAACCAGGGCTCGGCGATCAGTTCGGGCCGGCCGACCAGGCGCATCACGCGCTCCGCGACGGACTGGGCGGAGGTGGAGACGGCGAGCCAGGAGCCGTCGGCGGTGCGGTAGGTGTTGCGGGGGGCGTTGTTCCGGGAGCGGTTGCCGGTCCGGGGCTGGACGTAGCCGAGCTGGTCGTACCAGAGGGGCTGGGGGCCGAGGACCATGAGGATCGGTTCGATGATCGCCATGTCGACGACCTGGCCGTGGCCGGTGGTGGCGCGGGCCTGGAGGGCGGTCATCACGGCGTACGCGGTGGCCAGGGCCGCGATGGAGTCGGCGAGGCCGAAGGGCGGGAGCGTCGGCGGGCCGTCGGGTTCGCCGGTGATCGCGGCGAAGCCGCTCATGGCCTCGGCGAGCGTGCCGAAGCCGGGACGGCGGGCGTACGGGCCGTACTGCCCGAAGCCGGTGACCCGGGCCAGCACCAGCCGCTCGTTGGCGGCGGAGAGTTCGGGCCAGCCGAGGCCCCACTTCTCCAGGGTCCCGGGGCGGAAGTTCTCGACGACCACGTCGGCGGTGGCGGCGAGGCGGAGCAGGGTGGCCCGGCCGCCGGGGGTGGACAGGTCGAGGGTGATGGTGCGCTTGTTGCGGCCGAGGAGCTTCCACCAGAGCCCGACGCCGTTCTTGGCGGGACCGTGGCCCCGGGACGGGTCGGGTCTGCGGGGGTGCTCGACCTTGATGACGTCGGCACCGAAGTCGCCGAGCATGGTCGCCGCCAGCGGGCCGGCGAAGAGGGTGGCGAGGTCGAGGACCCGCAGCCCCTGGAGCGGGGGCGCGGCCGGGGAGGAGGTGGTGGTGGTCATGCGGTGTCGATCTCCGTGCGGTACGGCATCGAGGACGAGGCGCCGGGACGCTGGACGGACAGGGCGGCGGCGGACGAGGCCCAGGCGAGGGCGTCGGGGACGGGGGTCCCCTCGCCGAGCGCGACGGCCAGGGCGCCGACGAAGGTGTCGCCCGCCGCGGTGGTGTCGACGGCCCGGACCCGGGGGGCGGGGACGGTGACCGGGTCGGCGCCGCGGGCCGCGTACAGGCTGCCGGCGGCGCCGAGGGTGATGACGACCTCCGGGACGTGGCGGAGCAGCGCCTCGGCGGCCGCGTGCGGGTCGGCGTGGCCGGTGAGGGTCGCCGCCTCGTGCTCGTTGGGCACCAGCAGGTCGGTGGCGGCGAGCAGTTCGGGGGGCAGCGGCTGGGCGGGGGCGGGGGTGAGGATCGTGCGGACGCCGTGGCGGCGGGCGGCCTCGGCGCCGGCGACGACGGCGGAGAGGGGGAGTTCCAGTTGGAGGAGCAGGGCGGTGCCGGTGGCGATGAGGGTCTCGTCGCCGGGGGCCAGCGAGGTGACGGTGCCGTTGGCGCCGGGGACGACGACGATGGCGTTGCTGCCCTCGTCGTCGACGACGATGTGGGCGGTGCCGGAGGGGCCGTCGACGGTGCGGAGCAGGTCGGTGTCGACACCGGCGCCGGTGAGCCCGGCCCGCAGCCGGGTGCCGAACTCGTCGGAGCCGACGGCGCCGATCATCGACACCTCCGCCCCGGCGCGGGCGGCGGCGACCGCCTGGTTGGCGCCCTTGCCGCCGGGGACCGTGCGGAACTCGCGTCCCGTGACGGTCTCGCCGAGCTTGGGGGCGCGGCTCACATAGGCGACGAGGTCCATGTTGGTGCTGCCGAGCACCACGATGTGGGTCATGTGCGGTGTGCCTCCTGGCGGGTGAGCCGGTGGGTGAGGGTGGCGAGGGTGTCGAATCCGGTGCCGTCGAACGGGGGGACGGAGGTGGCGAGGCGGTTCTTGAGGGGAGCGGTCCAGCGGTCGGGGATCCTTTCGGGCCGGCCGGCCAGGAGACCGGCGACGGAGCCTGCGGTGGCACCGTTGGAGTCGGTGTCCCACCCCCCGGAGACGGCACGGCAGACGGAGAGGCTGAAGTCGCCGTCGGCGTGGGTGAGCGCGGCGGCGAGGAGGGCGGCGTTCGGCACGACGTGTACCCAGTGGTAGGAGCCGTAGGCGGTGTGGAGCCGGTCGGCGACGGTGTCGAAGTCGGGGTGCGCGCGGGCCGTCGCGATGCCGAAGCGGACCGCGCGGGACAGCCGTGAGTCGGGTGGGACGACCGTCAGCCCGGTGGCGAGCGCCCGGTGGACGTCGGCGGTGCCGGAGGCGGCGGTGGCGATGACGGCCGCGGTGAACATGGCGCCGTACACGCCGTTGGCGGTGTGGGTCAGGGTGGCGTCCCGGTGCGCCTGTTCGGCGGCGGCGGCCGGGTCGCCCGGGTGGGTCCAGCCGTGGACGTCCGCGCGGATCTGGGCGCCGATCCACTCGCGGAACGGGTTGCGGTGGCTGGCGGTGAACGGCGGTTCCAGGCCGCACAGGAGGTTGCGGTAGGCGACGCGCTCGGCTGTGAAGGTGCGGCCGGCCGGAAGTTCGTCCAGCCAGAGGCGGCCGACGTCGGCGGTGCGGAAGCCGGGGCCGTACCGCTGGAGGAGCAGGAGATTGAGGAGGGGGTAGTTGAGGTCGTCGTCCTCCGGCATGCCGTCGATGTTCTCGGCGAGGGAGGTGGTGGCGGAGCGGCGGTTCCAGGGGTGGGCGGCGGCGAGCGCCGGGGGGAGGCCCTTGGCGGTGAACCACGTGGTGAGCGGCCAGTTGCCGGTGGCGCGGGCGAGGGCCCGGATGGCGGGGAGCGGAAGCTTCTCGACCGGCTTGCCGAGCAGGCACCCGGCGGCCCGCCCCAGCCAGGCGGCGTGCAGCCGCGCGGTCGCGTCGGCCGGCGGTCCGGGTTCCGGTGCGGGTGGGGCGTGGGGTGCCACCGGTGCGTCCGGTCCCGGTGGTGCTTGTGGTGCTTGTGGTGCTTGTGGTGCTGGTGGTGCGGTGGGTGCGGGTGGTGGTCCGGGCGGAGGGGATGCGGCGGACGCCGGCGCGGGGGGTGCCGCGGGGGTGGCGGGCCAGTCCCGGCAGAGGCGCCTGATGTGCGGAAGGGAGGTGGGTTCGGCCGGGGACAGGGGGACGGGCAGAGCGGCCAGTTCGTCGAGGAGGCGTTCCGCGAGGGCCCTGAGGTGCGGGGGCGCGGGGACCGCAGAGGCGCCCGCCGCCGCGGGGGCGGGGGAGCCGCCGGCCGCGCGCCAGCGGGCGGCGACGGCCGAGGCGTCCCGGCCGTCCTCGGCGGCCTGGCGCAGTTCGTGACCGACCAGGTCCTCGGGCTGCACCCAGGTGAGACGGACGTTCACCGGGGCACCCCGGGCACGGGGGAGAGCGCGACGAACGCCCGCTCGTGGGCCCGGCGCCGGGCCGTGTCGCGCATGAAGACCTCGTGGGCCACCTCGGCCAGCACCGCGGCCGGGGCGTGCAGGTCGAGCCGGCTGGCCTCCGCGACCTGTTTCGCCCAGACGGCGGGGACGGCCGCCTCCCCGTGCAGCGCGCCCGCGATCGCCCCCGCCATGGTGGCGATCGAGTCGCAGTCCCGGCCGTAGTTGACGGCGCCCAGCACCGTGCGGCGGTAGTCGCCCTCGCCGACCAGCAGCATCCCGAGGGCGACGGGGAGTTCTTCGACGGCGTGCAGCCGGGAGGGGCGGCGGGCGCCGAGGGACGGCGAACGGTAGTCCGGGCCGACCGTGTCGAAGGGGGCGACCGCCTCGCGCAGCGGGCGCAGGGCCGACTCGAAGTCGGTGTGTCCGGCGGCGGCTTCCGCCACCGCCTCGATCGCCGAGCGGGTGCCGTCCTTGGCCAGGCCCAGCGCCGTGCCGACGACGGAGGCCGGATCCGCGCCGGGCGCGCAGGCCGCGGCGACCGCCGCCGCGAACACTCCGGCGGCCTCACGGCCGTAGGAGGACTGGTGGGCACCGGCGATGTCGAGGGCCTCGGCGTACGCCCGCTCCGGGTTGGCCGCGTTGACCAGGCCGACGGGTGCCATGTACATCGCCGCACCGCAGTTGACGATGTTCCCGGTGCCTGCCTCGCGCGGATCGACGTGACCGTAGTGGAGCCGCGCGACCAGCCACTTCTCGGCGAGGAAGATCCGCTGGAGGGGCAGTGCCTCGGCCTCCAGCTCCGGGATCCAGCGCGGGGTGGAGATCAGGTCGGGTACGAGGTGGTCGGCCACCGCGTAGGCGTCGAGATGGTCGCGGACGGTGTCGTAGACCCGGACCAGCGCGTGGGTCATGAGGGTGTCGTCGGTGACGTGTCCGTCGCCCTTGTGGTACGGGGCGATGGGGCGGGCGGTGCGCCACGCGTCGCCGTTCCAGGGGCCGACGATGCCGGTGACGCGGCCTCCGTGGCGCTCGGCGATCCGGTCGGGGCTGTAGCCCTCGACCGCCCCGCCGAGCGCGTCACCGACGGCTGCTCCGACGAGGCTGCCGGTGATCCTGTCCTCGAGTGTGGGTTTCGGCGTCATGTCGGAATTGTCCACCCGGGGTGGCGAGTTCCGTGTGTGCGAGCTGCCCGGCGAGTTCCACCAGGTCCGTGCCCCTGAGCCGGGGCAGGGCGCAGCCCGCGAGCGTGCGGCAGGCGTCGCGCCAGGTCGCGGGCACCGCGTCGCCGCCGCTGAGCGCTCCGGTCAGGGCGCCCGCGAGGGCCGGCGCGGAGTCGGCGACCCGGGACAGGCAGGCGGCCGCCGGCACCGCCGCGGTGACCTCGCCGCGGGCCGCGGTGGTCAGGGCGAGGGCGACCGGGACGGTCTCGGCGGCGGCGATCCCGTAGCTGTAGACGTGGTCGACGATCTGGTGCTCCAGCAGCGGGACGAGCGCGAAGGCGCCGTCGGCGGTGCGGGCGAGCCCGGTGGCGTGCCGGGCGTTGCGGCCGATCTCGGTGGCGGGCGGCAGCTGGGCGAGGGCGGCGTCCACGGCGTCGTCGGCCGTCGCCCCGCCGAGCGCCGCGGCGACGGCGGCGGCCATGGCGCGGGCGCCGTGCACGCCGTCGCCGTCCTGGGTGTAGCGGGCGTCGAACTCGGCCAGTTCGGCGGCGGCGCGGGGGTCCCCCGGGTGGGCGACCGCCAGGACGGCGGCGCGCACGCAGGCCGCGTCGTCGAAGTAGTGCGGGTTGTCGTGGCCGGTCGCGGGCGGGCGCAGACCGGTGGCGAGGTTGCCGAGGCCGGCGCGTACGGAGATGCGGGCACGCAGGGGCAGGACGGCCGACTCGACCTCGGGCGCGCGGTCGGACGCCGCGGCGATCTCGGCGGCCAGGGAGTTCCAGGCGAGGTCGACCGCCGCGCACAGGCGGCGGGCGGGCGGCAGGGAGCGGAACAGCTCCCCGGCCGCGGTGAGCAGGGTCTCGGCGGTGAACACCGCCCACTCGGCGTCGTCGGAGGGGCCGAGGCGCAGCGGCTCGGGCGGCTGGTTGAGGGCGATCGGGACGGGGAGGGTGGTGGTGGCGTTCTGCTCGGCGAAGGTGTCGAGTTCCCGGGTGAGGCGCCGGGTCCACTCGGGCATGCGGGCGGCGCGGTGCCGGGCGGCGGGCCACCCCGCGGCGTCCCCGGAGGCGAGGCCGAGCAGGAGGCCCTCGATGCGGCGGGGTGCGGACGCCGGGGTGGTGCGGGCCGTGCCCCTCGTGCCGGCGGGGCCGGTACGCCGTCCCTTGCGGGCGGGGAGGCCGCGGTCCTCGGCGGCGGGCGCGGCGCCCGGGGCGGCGGTGACGGGTGCGGTTGCCGGGGCGGGCGTGAGGCGGGGGGAGGGGGCGGGGGCGGTGCGCGGAGCGGTGGCGGCGGATGACGCGGGGTCCGGGGCGGGGTCCGGGGCGGTGGCCGGGGCGGGGCCCGGGGCGGCGGCGTGCTGCGCGGGCGGGCGGCCGGAGCCCCGCGTGCCGTCGCCGGCGGGGCCGTCCACCGGGCCGGGCGGGGCGGTGGCGCGGGCGGTACGACCGCTCCCGGCCGGGTGCGTCCCTCCCGGCGGGGGCGGGCCCTCCCGTCCGTGCGGTGCCTCGTCGGCGGGGGCTCCGGTCGGCGGGGCTTGCGGGGGCGTGGGCGGCATCAGGGGGCCTCCGTCTCGTCGTACGGGGTGAGCAGCTCCGCGACGTCCAGCACGTGGTAGCCGCGCATCGAGGGCAGGCAGCTGCCGCGTACGGGGCCGATGGCGGCCGCCCAGTCCGCGGGGATCGCCGTGGCGCCGGACATCGCGCCGGCCAGGGCGCCCGCCACGGCGGCGGTGGTGTCGGCGTCCCGCCCCATGTTGACCGCCGTCAGGACCGAGGTGACGAAGTCGCCGCGGGCCGCCGCGAACGCGCCGAACGCCAGCCCCACGGCCTCCGGCGCCAGGTCCGTCCAGGGGTAGCCGCCGATGACCACGGCCGAACGGACCGCCCGCTCCCGCGCCAGCGGGTCGGGCTGGACGCGCTGCGCCGCCACCACCGCGCGGCGCATGGAGCGGGCCGTCCAGGAGTCCATCGGCACCACCGACAGCGCGGCCGCGATCACCGAGGCGGGTCCGGCGCCCGACATGGCCGCCGCCACGCCCGCCGCGACGGCCTGGCCCCCGTAGATGCCCTCGCCCTCGTGGCTGACCGTGCCGTCGATCGCGACCAGCCGCGCCGCCTCCGCCGGGCGGCCCGCCGCGAAGACGCCGAAGGGCGCCGCCCGCATGGCCAGCCCGTCGCTCCAGGCGTGCCGGTGCTGGGCCGAGATGGGGGCGGCCAGTCCGCGCCGGAGGTTCTCCAGCGTGCCGCGCTCGCTGAACCCGGCGCCGCGGAACGGGCCCTCGTCGAGGTCGGCGATCCACCGGTGCCAGGCCTTCTCGACCTGCGGGACGGTCAGCGCCGACCCGTGCCGGGCGAGCAGCAGCCCCGAGAAGATCGCGTACTCGGTGTCGTCCGTGCCTGCCGGGTCCTCGCTGACGAAGCCCTCGATGCGGCCCCAGCGGCGGCGGATCTCCGAGGGCCGCATGTTCTCGGCCGGGGCCCCGAGCGCGTCACCGACGGCCAGCCCCAGCAGCGCCCCCCGCGCGCGGTCGAGCACTGTCGCCGCGTCGGCGCGAGCAGCGGGATCGCGGACGATCGGCTCCGTCGGCTCCATCGGCGTGGCCCTTCCGTGCGCACCGATCCGATTCCTGGATGTGTGCCACGCCCGGCGTGCGGGTTGTCGGTGCGCACCGCGGTGTCACCCGCCTGCCGCAGCCGCCCGGCGCGCATGTCCGGGGGCAGCCGGGGAGTTCCGCGAGCCGCCGGTGGGCGGGCCGGGCAGCGCTCCGGGCAGCGGGCGGGGAAGCAGGCGGCGAACCGGGCTCGGGACCACCCGGACGGAGCGGCCCAGGAGCGCCGGGGGAGTCCCCGTGGAACCGGATCGCGCCCCCGGAGGACAGGCCGGGATCCGCCGGGCCGGAGCGCCGGGTAAGTAAAGCCTGCCTTGCTGGCGCGCCCCTTACATGGCGCGTATTTTCGAAGGTGTCGGGGGGAGCGGGGTCATCCGGACCCGCTGCCGACACAAGGCGACAAGGGGATAGTTGTGTCCATCATCGAGACCGGGGCGACGCTTCACGAGGCGCACCGCGACAACCACACCCACCGCGACGTGAACGGCGGCTGGCTCCGCCCCGCCGTGTTCGGCGCGATGGACGGTCTCGTCTCCAACCTCGCCCTGATGACCGGTGTGGCGGGCGGCGCGGTGTCCCAGCAGACCATCGTGATCACCGGCCTGGCGGGGCTCGCGGCCGGCGCGTTCTCCATGGCCGCCGGCGAGTACACCTCCGTGGCCTCGCAGCGCGAGCTGGTGCAGGCGGAACTGGACGTGGAGCGGCACCAGTTGCGCAAGCACCCGGTGGACGAGATGGAGGAGCTGGCGGCGCTGTACGTGGCGCGCGGCGTCGAGCCGGCGCTCGCCCGCGAGGTCGCCATGCAGCTGTCGAGGGACCCGGAGCAGGCGCTGGAGATCCACGCCCGCGAGGAGCTGGGCATCGACCCCGACGACCTGCCCTCGCCGGCGGTCGCGGCCCTGTCGTCCTTCGGGTCGTTCGCGCTGGGCGCGCTGCTGCCCGTCCTGCCCTACCTGCTGGGCGCCACCGCCCTGTGGCCGGCGGTGCTGCTCGCGCTGCTCGGGCTGTTCGCGTGCGGCGCCCTGGTGGCGCGGGTGACCGCACGCAGCTGGTGGTACAGCGGTCTGCGCCAGCTGGCCCTCGGCGGTGCGGCGGCGGCCGTCACCTACGGGCTGGGCGCCCTGTTCGGCGCGGCCGTCTGATCCGTACCGGATCGTCGCCGCTCAGCCCCCTCGACAGGCGATCGAGGGGGCTTCGCCGTACCGTTGCCGTACCGTTGAGGAACCGACGAAGGTGTTGTGACGAACGTCCAATAGCTCTATCCGCCCTCCGATGAGACACTATGCAGCGCGGCACATAAGTAGCCGTAAACCGGCGGTTTCGAAGCCCTCACCACAGGGCATGAGCCGTAGACGCTGCGGGCAACGAAGCCCGGGCACCCCCACAGGTCACTGCGTGTCGATCTCCCGACGGTCCGTCCGCCTGTCAGGCTTGTGAAACCCCGCCGCCATCAGCGGTGTCCGCATGTTGGAACGAGCTTTCCGCTTTTCGAGAAGCACTCCATCATGTAACCTGCACGAAATTTTGCGGAGGGCCAACGTCGTCCCTCTGGTACTCGCACTCCCGGACCTCCTCCGGGAGATGCCCCCAGCCACGACGACGACGGGAGAGCCGATGCGTTCCGACGCCTGGTCGCCCATGGACGGTCGCCCCGCCCCGCAGGGTATGTACGACCCCCGCAACGAGCACGACGCCTGCGGTGTCGGCTTCGTTGCCACCCTCACCGGTGTCGCCAGCCACGCGCTGGTGGAGCAGGCGCTGACCGTTCTGCGCAACCTGGAGCACCGGGGCGCCACCGGCTCCGAGCCCGACTCCGGCGACGGCGCGGGCATCCTGTTCCAGGTGCCGGACGCGTTCCTCCGCGAGGTCACCGACTTCGCCCTCCCGGCAGCCGGCGAGTACGCCGTCGGCATCGCCTTCCTCCCCGCGGACGACGCCGCACAGGCCGTCTCGCGGATCGAGACGATCGCCGCCGAGGAGAACCTCACCGTCCTCGGCTGGCGCGAGGTCCCCGTCGCCCCCGAGCTGCTCGGCGCCACCGCCCGCTCCACCATGCCCGCCTTCCGCCAGCTCTTCGTGAGCGACGGCGGTACGAGCACCGGCATCGACCTGGACCGCAAGGCGTTCGTGCTGCGCAAGCGCGCCGAGCGCGAGGCCGGGGTGTACTTCCCCTCGCTCTCCGCCCGCACCATCGTCTACAAGGGCATGCTCACCACCGGGCAGCTGGAGCCGTTCTTCCCGGACCTGTCGGACCGCCGCTGCGCCACCGCCGTGGCGCTCGTCCACTCCCGGTTCTCCACCAACACCTTCCCGAGCTGGCCGCTGGCCCACCCGTACCGCTTCGTCGCCCACAACGGCGAGATCAACACGGTCAAGGGCAACCGCAACTGGATGCGGGCCCGTGAGTCGCAGCTCGTCTCGAACCTCTTCGGGGCCGAGAAGCTGGACCGGATCTTCCCGGTCTGCACGCCGGACGCCTCCGACTCCGCCTCCTTCGACGAGGTGCTGGAGCTGCTCCACCTCGGCGGCCGTTCGCTGCCGCACAGCGTCCTGATGATGGTCCCCGAGGCGTGGGAGAACCACGACTCCATGGACCCGGCCCGGCGCGCCTTCTACCAGTACCACTCCACGATGATGGAGCCCTGGGACGGCCCGGCGTGTGTCACCTTCACCGACGGCGTCCAGGTCGGCGCGGTTCTCGACCGCAACGGTCTGCGCCCCGGCCGCTACTGGGTCACCGACGAGGGCCTCGTCGTGCTGTCCTCCGAGGTCGGCGTCCTCGACATCGACCCGGCCAAGGTCGTCCGCAAGGGCCGCCTCCAGCCCGGCAAGATGTTCCTCGTCGACACCGCCGAGCACCGCATCATCGAGGACGACGAGATCAAGGCCGCCCTGGCCGCCGAGCACCCCTACCAGGAGTGGCTGGAGAGCGGGATCATCGAGCTCGAGGACCTCCCCGAGCGCGAGCACATCGTCCACACCCACGCCTCGGTCACCCGCCGCCAGCAGACTTTCGGCTACACCGAGGAAGAGCTGCGCGTCATCCTCGCGCCGATGGCCCGCACCGGCGGTGAGCCCCTGGGCTCCATGGGTACGGACTCGCCGATCGCCGCGCTCTCCGAGCGCCCGCGCCTGCTGTTCGACTACTTCACCCAGCTGTTCGCGCAGGTCACCAACCCGCCGCTGGACGCCATCCGCGAGGAGCTCGTCACCTCGCTGCACTCGTCGCTCGGCCCCCAGGGCAACCTGCTGGAGCCGACCGCCGCGTCCTGCCGCAGCGTCACCCTGCCGTTCCCGGTGATCGACAACGACGAGCTGGCCAAGCTCATCCACATCAACGCCGACGGCGACATGCCCGGCATGACGGCCGCCACGCTCTCCGGCCTCTACCGGGTCTCCGGCGGCGGCGATGCCCTTGCCGCCCGCATCGAGGAGATCTGCGCCGAGGCCGACGCCGCCATCGAGGGCGGCGCCCGCCTGATCGTGCTCTCCGACCGGCACTCCGACGCCGAGCACGCGCCGATCCCGTCGCTGCTGCTCACCTCGGCGGTCCACCACCACCTCATCCGCACCAAGCAGCGCACCCAGGTGGGCCTGCTGGTCGAGGCCGGTGACGTCCGCGAGGTCCACCACGTCGCGCTGCTCATCGGCTACGGCGCCGCCGCCGTCAACCCGTACCTCGCCATGGAGTCGGTCGAGGACCTGGTCCGCGCCGGCACCTTCGTCGAGGGCCTGGAGCCCGAGCAGGCGATCCGCAACCTGATCTACGCCCTCGGCAAGGGCGTCCTGAAGGTCATGTCCAAGATGGGCATCTCGACCGTCGCCTCCTACCGCGGCGCGCAGGTCTTCGAGGCCGTCGGCCTGGACGAGGCCTTCGTCGAGAAGTACTTCAACGGCACCGCCACCAAGATCGGCGGCGCCGGCCTGGACGTCGTCGCCAAGGAGGTCGCCGCCCGCCACGCCAAGGCGTACCCCGCCTCCGGCGTCCCCTCCGCGCACCGCGCGCTGGAGATAGGCGGCGAGTACCAGTGGCGCCGCGAGGGCGAGCCGCACCTGTTCGACCCCGAGACGGTCTTCCGTCTCCAGCACGCCACGCGCTCCGGCCGCTACGACATCTTCAAGAAGTACACGGACCGGGTGAACGAGCAGTCCGAGCGCCTGATGACGCTCCGCGGTCTGTTCGGCTTCAAGTCCGACCGCCCCTCGATCCCGGTCGAGGAGGTCGAGCCGGCGTCCGAGATCGTCAAGCGCTTCTCCACCGGCGCCATGTCGTACGGCTCCATCTCCCAGGAGGCGCACGAGACCCTCGCCATCGCCATGAACCAGCTGGGCGGCAAGTCCAACACCGGTGAGGGCGGCGAGGACCCGGAGCGCCTGTACGACCCGGCGCGGCGCTCGTCGATCAAGCAGGTCGCCTCCGGCCGCTTCGGCGTCACCTCCGAGTACCTGGTCAACGCGGACGACATCCAGATCAAGATGGCCCAGGGCGCCAAGCCCGGCGAGGGCGGCCAGCTGCCCGGCCACAAGGTCTACCCGTGGGTCGCCAAGACCCGGCACTCCACCCCGGGCGTCGGCCTGATCTCCCCGCCGCCGCACCACGACATCTACTCCATCGAGGACCTGGCCCAGCTGATCCACGACCTCAAGAACGCCAACCCGGCCGCCCGCATCCACGTGAAGCTGGTGTCCGAGGTCGGCGTCGGGACCGTGGCCGCGGGTGTGTCCAAGGCCCACGCGGACGTCGTCCTCATCTCCGGCCACGACGGCGGTACGGGCGCCTCCCCGCTCACCTCGCTCAAGCACGCGGGCGGCCCCTGGGAGCTCGGCCTCGCCGAGACCCAGCAGACCTTGCTGCTCAACGGCCTGCGCGACCGGATCGTCGTCCAGACCGACGGCCAGCTCAAGACCGGCCGCGACGTCGTCATCGCCGCGCTGCTCGGCGCCGAGGAGTTCGGTTTCGCGACCGCGCCGCTCGTCGTCTCCGGCTGCGTCATGATGCGCGTCTGCCACCTGGACACCTGCCCGGTCGGCATCGCCACCCAGAACCCGGTGCTGCGCGACCGCTTCTCCGGCAAGGCCGAGTACGTCGTCAACTTCTTCCGGTTCATCGCGGAGGAGGTGCGCGAGCTCCTCGCGGAGCTGGGCTTCCGCACGCTGGAGGAGGCCGTCGGCCACGCCGAACTGCTCGACACCGAGCGGGCCGTCACGCACTGGAAGGCGCAGGGCCTCGACCTGGAGCCGCTGTTCTACGTGCCGGAGCTGCCCGAGGGCGCGGTGCGCCACGCCCTGGTCGAGCAGGACCACGGCCTGGAGAAGGCGCTCGACAACCAGCTCATCCAGCTGGCCGCCGAGGCGCTCGGCGCGTCCTCCGCCGAGGAGGCCCGCCCGGTCCGCGCCCAGGTCGCGATCCGCAACATCAACCGGACGGTCGGCACCATGCTCGGCCACGAGGTGACGAAGAAGTTCGGTGGCGCGGGCCTGCCCGACGACACCATCGACATCACCTTCACCGGCTCGGCCGGCCAGTCCTTCGGCGCCTTCGTGCCGCGCGGCATCACGCTGCGCCTGGAGGGCGACGCCAACGACTACGTCGGCAAGGGCCTGTCCGGCGGCCGTGTGATCGTCCGCCCCGACCGGGGCGCCGACCACCTGGCCGAGTACTCGACCATCGCGGGCAACACCATCGCGTACGGCGCGACCGGCGGCGAGATCTTCCTGCGCGGCCGCACCGGCGAACGCTTCTGCGTCCGCAACTCCGGCGCGCTGGTGGTCTCCGAGGGCGTGGGCGACCACGGCTGCGAGTACATGACCGGCGGTCACGCGGTGGTGCTCGGCGAGACGGGCCGCAACTTCGCGGCCGGTATGTCGGGCGGCGTCGCGTACGTCGTCGACCTCGACCCGGACAATGTCAACTCCGGCAACCTCGGCGCGGTCGAGGCCCTGGACGAGACGGACAAGGTGTGGCTGCACGACGTCGTGCGCCGCCACCACGAGGAGACCGGCTCGACCGTCGCCGAGAAGCTCCTTGCCGACTGGGACACCGCGGTGGCCCGGTTCAGCAAGATCATCCCGACCACGTACAAGGCAGTGCTCGCCGCCAAGGACGCCGCTGAGCTCGCCGGTCTCTCCGAGCAGGAGACCACCGAGAAGATGATGGAGGCGGCGACCAATGGCTGACCCCAAGGGCTTCCTGACCACCGGGCGCGAGGTCGCCAAGACCCGTCCCGTGGCCGAGCGCGTCAAGGACTGGAACGAGGTCTACGTCCCCGGCTCCCTGCTGCCGATCATCAGCAAGCAGGCCGGCCGGTGCATGGACTGCGGCATCCCGTTCTGCCACAACGGCTGTCCGCTGGGGAACCTGATCCCCGAGTGGAACGACTACGCCTACCGCGAGGACTGGTCCGCCGCGTCCGAGCGGCTGCACGCCACGAACAACTTCCCCGAGTTCACCGGGCGGCTGTGCCCCGCGCCCTGCGAGGCGGCGTGCGTGCTGGGCATCAACCAGCCCGCCGTCACCATCAAGAACGTCGAGGTCTCGATCATCGACAAGGCGTGGGACTCCGGTGACGTCACCCCGCAGCCGCCGGAGCGGCTGTCCGGCAAGACCGTCGCCGTCATCGGCTCCGGCCCGGCCGGCCTCGCCGCCGCGCAGCAGCTGACCCGCGCCGGCCACACGGTCGCCGTGTACGAGCGGGCCGACCGCATCGGCGGCCTGCTGCGGTACGGCATCCCCGAGTTCAAGATGGAGAAGGTGCACATCAACCGGCGCATCGAGCAGATGCGCGCGGAGGGCACCAAGTTCCGCACCGAGATCGAGATCGGCGTCGACATCGACGCCGCGAAGCTGCGCAGGCGGTACGACGCGGTCGTCATCGCCGCCGGTGCCACCGTCTCGCGCGACCTGCCGGTCCCGGGCCGGGAGCTCAAGGGCATCCACTTCGCCATGGAGTACCTGCCGCTCGCCAACAAGGTGCAGGAGGGCGACTTCGTGGCGCCCCCCATCACCGCGGAGGGCAAGCACGTCGTCGTCATCGGCGGCGGCGACACCGGCGCGGACTGCGTGGGCACCGCCCACCGCCAGGGCGCGGCCTCCGTCACGCAGCTGGAGATCATGCCGCGGCCGGGCGAGGAGCGGAACGCGAACCAGCCGTGGCCGACCTTCCCCATGCTGTACAAGGTCACCTCGGCGCACGAGGAGGGCGGCGAGCGGGTCTACTCCGTCTCCACCACCCACTTCGAGGGCGACGAGGACGGCAACGTCCAGTTCCTCCACCTCGTCGAGGTCGAGTTCAAGGACGGCAAGCTGGAGCAGAAGCCCGGCACCGAGCGGAAGATCCCGGCCCAGCTGGTCACCCTCGCCATGGGCTTCACCGGCACCGACCAGGCCAACGGCCTGGTGCAGCAGTTCGGCCTGGAGCTCGACGAGCGCGGCAACATCGCCCGCGACGCCGACTTCGCGACCAACGTCGACGGCGTGTTCGTCGCCGGTGACGCCGGCCGCGGCCAGTCGCTGATCGTCTGGGCCATCGCCGAGGGCCGCTCCGCGGCGCGCGGCGTGGACCGCTACCTGACGGGCGCCAGCGAGCTGCCGGCCCCGATCCGCCCGACGGACCGCGCGCTCACGGTCTGACGCCCCGCCGGCCGGGCGGTCGCCGCGGGGACACCCGCGAGCCGCCCCGGCCGGCACGGCTCCCGGAGCCGGGCGCACCGTGCAGGGAGCCCGCCCGTCCGCCACCGCGCCAGGTGCCCGGCCGGGCGCCCGCGAACAGGTCTCCCCTCCACGGGCCGGGAGCACCCCCCGTCCGGGCGGGGCTCCCGTGGCACCGGGGCGGGGGCGGGCGCGGTAGAGTCGGGGTGCCGAGAACCGGCCGGCCCGCACGGGCCCGGCGGCTCGGACCCCTCAGACGTCCCGTACAACGGCGTGCGGAACACAGCAGCGCCTGCCGTGTCCCCGACCGGACCTTCGGCAGGCGCTGCGCCATGTCCGGCGCGCGCGGTGCCGGTGTGCGCGTCGCATGCGCCCTGTCGGGCGCGGGCCCGCTTCTCTACGATCGGTTCTCCGATCGGGGGAGGGGGAGTGCCCATGGCGTCGTCGGCGCGGACGAACCGCACGAACCGGCTGGAGGCCGCGGTCGCCTTCTGCCTGCGCAACTTCGAAGTGGTCTTCGCGGCCGGCATCGGCCTCACCGTCGGCATCCTCGACATCTTCGGCGACCGGCTCATCGAGTCGGACTTCGCCTCCGGCGCCACCCTCGTGGTCCTCGGCGCCCTCGCCGTCGGCTCGCTCTCCGAGCGCACCCGCCGCCCGCACGCCATCCAGGAGGCCATGGCCGGCACCCGCCGCGCCATCGAGGACCTCACCATGGTCCGCTCCCTCGCCGGCAACGAGGTCCGGGAAGCGCTCCGCGAAGCCCGCCAGGGCACCAACATCTGGTACTTCAAGGGCGGCACCGGCACCTACCTCCGGGCCGTCACGCTCCCGCAGTGCGTACGCGCCGCCAAGGAGAACCGCTCCCAGCTCAACGTCAAGATCGAGATACTGAACCCGGCGGACGAACGGGCCTGCAACGCCTACGCCCAGTTCCGCCGGATGTTCTCCGGCACCCGCCCCCACAACGCCGACCTGTGGACCGCCGACCGCACCCGCAAGGAGTCGTACGCGACCGTCCTCGCCGCCTGCTGGTTCCGCATGCAGCTGAGCACGCTCGACATCAGCGTCCACCTGTCGTCGACCGTGCCGACCCTCCGCTTCGACCTGTCGGACTCCGGCCTGATCATCACCCAGGACGACCCCTCGCGGGTCAACCTCCTGGTCAGACGCGGACAGCCGCTGTACGACTACTACCTGACCGAGCTGCACCAGAGCCGCGAGCAGGCCACCACGCTGGACCTGCGCGACGCCACCCTGCTCAGCCTGTCCCCGACCGTCGACGAGGTGCGCGCCCTGTTCGACGCGCTGGCGCTGCCGCTGCCCCGGACCTTCACCGACGCCGACGTGGGCGAAGTCATCGCCAAGGCCCTGCACGCAGAGGACCCCTACGGGAGGTGAACCGCCGGCCATGGACGCCCCCGACGACCCGATGCGCGCCCACGTCGACACCTTCGTACCGGTCCTCGAGGAGATCGCCGCGGGCAAGCGGGACCTGCCCGCCGTCCGCCATCCGCTGGGCTTCCTGTGCCTGCCGCTGCTCAGGGAGGGCGCCGACGGCGTCTGCCTCCACCTCTTCGGCGCCGGCCGCCCCACCGCCGAGGTCCCCCCGCTCCACGCCCACAGCTGGGAACTGCGCAGCCACGTCCTGTACGGCGAGGTCGGCAACGTACGGGTGCGGGTCCGGGACGACGCCGACACCCCCACCCACCGCGTCTTCGAGGTGCACAGCGGCGCCGACGGCGTGGACGAGATACGGCCCACCTCCCGGCTGGTGCGCGGCGAGGAGGGCCCCGTCCGCACCAGCCCGGCGGGCGAGACGTACGCGCTCGGCGCGGGCGAGTTCCACACCACCGTGGTGACACCGGGCCGTTCCGCCGCCACCCTCGTCCTGGGACGGTCCCTGCCCGGCGGACGGGACCTCTCGCTCGGCCCGCTCGACGGGCGGCCCCGCCGCACGGTCCGCCGGCTGTACGGACCGAGGCCACCGTCCGTGCCGTGCGCACGGCCCTGGGGAGGATCCATGCACAACGCCGCGCCTGACACCGCCCGCCGCCCCCCGTTCACGGCCGAGCGCCGGGTCGCCGTCGCCGCTGCCGAGGCGACCGGACGGCTGCTGCGGGGCCACTTCGCCGACGCCAGGGCCGTACGCACCAAGGGAGCGCACGGCGACGTCGTCACCGACCTCGACCTGGCGGCCGAGGAGCTGATCCTCACCCGGCTGCGGCGGCACTTCCCGCGGGACCGGATCCTCTCCGAGGAGGCCGGGCTGCTGGACACCGGCAGCGGCCGCACCTGGCTGGTCGACCCGCTGGACGGCAGCAACAACGTGGCGATCGGGCTGCCCGCGTACGTCGTCGGCATCGGCCTGTGCGTCGGGGACACCCCGGTCGTCGGCGTCGTCCACGAGCCGGTCACCGGCCGCACCTGGCACGCCGTCACCGGACAGGGCGCCCACGACGACGACGGTACGCGGCTGCGCGGCCCGCACAGCCGCCTCCCCGGCCCCGGGCCCGTGCTCGCCTGGACCCAGGGCCACGCCGTGGACCGCGCCGACCGCACCGCGGCCGCCCTGCGCGGCACCCTGGAGCGGCGCTGCCGGCGCGTCCTGCAACTGTGGGCCCCGCTGCTGGGCTGGAGCCTCCTCGCGCGGGGCACCATCGACGGGTTCGTCGGCTACCGCGCCGAGGGCGTCGACCTGCCCCCCGGGGCACTGCTCGCCGCCGAGGCCGGCGCGGAGCTGCGCACCCTGCGCGGCGCGCCCTTCCGGCCCCGCTTCAGCGGCCCCGACTCCGGGCGCAGCTTCGTCGCCGCCCGGGCCGAGACCCTCGGCTACGTCCTCGAAGAGGTCGCCGCGGCGCTCCGGACGACCACCTGACCGCCACGCCACGGCTCCACCGGGGCGTCCCGGCCGTCAGGACGTCGCCGCCAGCGCCACCGTCGCCGCCACCGTGCCGGACGCCGCCAGCACCAGGCTCGTCCCCATGAAGCGGCCCAGCGCGATACGGGTCCCGTGCCACCGGCAGCGCTCGAACCACAGCAGCGTCGCCAGCGACGCCCACGGGGTGACCAGCGGGCCCACGTTGACGCCGATCAGCAGCCCCAGCAGCTGCTCGTGGTTGGCCGGCGGCACCACCGCCTCACCGGCCACGTACGCCGGGAGGTTGTTGAGCGCGTTGGAGAACCCCGCCCCGACCGCCGCCGTGCGCAGCACCCCCAGCGGGCCCTCCTGCGCCCCGATCGCGGACGCCAGCAGCCGGTCCATGCCCAGCGCGCCGGCCGTCTCCACCACCAGGAACATCCCCGGCACCAGCACCAGCAGCCGCCACGGCACCAGCGACCACCGCAACTCCTCGCGGCGGCGCCGGGCGAACGCCGCGGCCACCACCAGCGCCGCCGCCGTCGACGCCACCCACAGCGGGACCAGGTCGGCCAGCAGCACCAGCAGGAACCCGCCGCACACCACCGCGCACACCCGCAGCAGCACCGGGTCGGCGGGGCGCGGCGGCTCCGGCGGCAGGTAGCGGTCCTCGCCCCGGGCCCCGCGCCGCCAGTAGAACACCCACAGGCACACCATCGTGGCCGCGATCGCCGCCACCTGCGGCGGCCACATCACGGCCGCCATCCCCGACGGCGACAGCGCCACCCGGTCGGCGGCCAGCAGGTTCGTCAGGTTCGACACCGGCAGCAGCAGGCTCGCCGTGTTCGCGAGCCACACCGTCGTCATCGCCAGCGGCACCGCCGCGATGCCCACCCGCGTCGCCAGCGCCAGCATCACGGGCGTCAGCAGCACCGCCGTCGTGTCCAGATTGAGCGTGATCGTGGTGACCGAGGCGAACACCACGCACAGCCCGAACAGCAGGACGTAACTGCCCCTCCCGGCCCGCGCCACCCACGTGGCCACCACGTCGAAGACCTCGGCCTTCCCCGTCAGTTCCGCCAGGACGATCACCGTCGCCAGGAACACCAGCAGCGGCCCCACCCTGGCCAGCACGTCCGCGGCCGGACCGGACGGCAGCAGCCCCGTCGCCACCGCGAGCAGCCCCAGTACCAACAGCGCCCCGGCCAGCCAGTCCAGCGGATGCAGACGTCTGAGGAAGGTCACGGCCATCAGCATAGGTTTTCCCCCGGACAGCGCACCCGGCCGAGGCCTAATGTGGACACATGCCGACGGGTGACGAAGCGGGGCAGTGCACGACCGGGTTGGACTTCTTCATCAGCTACTCACCGGCCGACGAGGCATGGGCGTCCTGGATCGCCTGGACCCTCGAAGAGGCCGGATACCGCACCGTCGTACAGGCCTGGGACTTCGTACCGGGCAGCAACTTCATCGACTTCATGGACCGCGGCGTCAGCGAGTCCGCCGCCGTCGTCGCCGTCCTCTCCCGCCACTACGAACGCTCCACCTACGGCCGCATGGAGTGGACCGCCGCCCTGCGGGCCGACCCCGAGACGCCGGAACGGCGGCTGCTCACCGTCCGCGTGGACGACATCCCCGTCGAAGGGCTGCTCGCCACCATCACCTACGTCGACCTCGTCGGCGTCCGGGACGCCGCCGCCGCCCGCTCCCTCCTCCTGGCCCGCGTCGAGCAGGCCCTCGACGGCCACGCCCGCCCCGCCCGCCGCCCCGGCTACCCCGGCGACGCGGCCACCGCCCGCAGCACCGGCCGCCCCGTCACCCCCGAGGCCCGCCTGCCCGCCCAGCGGTGGATCGGCGGCCCCGGCTGGGCCGGCCGCCGCCGCCCGCAGAAGGCACCCCGCTACCCGCAGGGCGCGCAGGACCCCGCCGCGCAGGACGCCGTGACCCTCCTCCACCTCGCCGGCCCCGACTTCGGGCGCGGCCGCGAACCGGAGGCCCTGCGGCGCGAGATCCGCGGCGACCTCATCGTCCTGCGCGACAGCGGCGCACCCGCCCCCGACCTGCTCGTCGTCACCGGCGACCTCACCGCGTCCGGCAGCCCCCGCGAATGCGACCAGGCCCTCGCCTTCCTCACCTCCTTACGCTCCCTGCTCGACCTGCCGCCGCAGCGCGTCGTCGTCGTCCCCGGCGCCCAGGACGTCAACCAGGCCGCCTGCCGCGCCTACTTCCACACCTGCGAGGCCGACGAGATCGCCCCGCAACCCCCGTACTGGCCCAAATGGCGCCACTACACCCGGCTGTTCCGCAGCTTCTACCACGGCCTGGACACCGTCTTCGACAGCGACCAGCCCTGGACCCTCTTCCCGGTGCCCGAACTGCACACCGTCGTCGCCGGGTTCAACTCCTCCCTCGCCCACAGCCACCGCCTGGAGGACCAGTACGGCCACATCGGACGCGACCAGGCCGCCTGGTTCGCCGAGGCGCTGCGCCCGTACGAGGAGGAGGGCTGGCTCCGCGTCGGCGCCCTGCGCCACCCCCTCACCCGCGGGACGCGCCCCGGCGACGCCGACGGCGGCCCCGGCGCCCTCGTCGACACCGACACCCTCACCGAACTCGCCGGCCCCCGCCTCCACCTGCTGCTCCACGGCCCCACCGGCGGCCCCCGCACCACCGGCACCGTCCCCAGCCACACCCGCCTGCCCGGCACCGGCGCCGACCCCGCCGCCGGCCTGCCCCTGCTCGGCGCGGCCGCCCCCGCCCGCTTCCAGCTCCTGCGCATCGCCGCCGACGGCATCACCCGCTGGTACGACCGAGGCCGCACCGGACCGGAGGCGTTCCCCGGCCGCTGGCCCCGCGCCGGCCGGATCTTCCCCGCCGCCGAACCGCCCGCCGCCCCCGCCGGCCCCGGCCCCGCCGACCGGCCCGCCCCGCACGGCGACCCCCCGGACTCCCTGACCGAACGGGTCAAGGAGGTGTGCCTGGCCCGCCGCGACGGCGTACGGCTGCGGGACGTGCCCCGCCGCACCCCCGGCGACATGGCCCAGATCATGGCCACCTGGCGGGAGGAGGGCGTCGTCCGCCAGGCGCGGATCGCCGTCCACCCCGGCACCCCCACCGACGACCAGCTCGACCGGTTCGCCGCCCAACTGCACGCCTCCGGCCCCGGCGTGGAGGCCGAGATCGTCCACGACGGCCCCGCCCCCGCCGCCGCCCTGCGCGACCGCGCCGTCCGCCACGGCATCCGCGTCCGCAGCTTCCCCGAGTTCCAGGGCCTGCTCGACCTGCGCGGCTACGTCACCGCCCAGACCGGCCGCCTCCTCGCCAGCGACAGCTACGCCCCCGTCCGCTACCTCCCCCAGCGCTACCGCGACGCCGACCGGCCCGACGGCGACCCGGGCGCCGAGCACGACAACCTCGTCGAGGACCTGCTGGAACTGCTGGAGGCCGACCACGGCCGCTTCGTCCTCCTCCTCGGCGACTTCGGCCACGGCAAGACCTTCGCACTGCGGGAACTCGCCCGCCGCATCCCCGAGGAACTGCCGCACCTCACCCCGATCCTCATCCCGCTGGGCACCCTGGACCGCGCCCACAGCCTCGAAGGGCTCGTCGCCGCCCACCTCGCCGGCCACGACGTCGACACCATCGACCTGCGCGCCCTGCGCTACATGCTCGCCCAGGGCCGCGTCGTCCTCCTCTTCGACGGCTTCGACGAACTCGTCAACCGCGTCAGCTACGACCGCGCGGCCGACCACCTCCAGGTCCTCCTCGACGCCGCCGTCGACAACGCCAAGATCGTGGTCTCCAGCCGCACCCAGCACTTCAAGTCCCACGAACAGGTCCTCACCGCCCTCGGAGAACGCGTCGGCCTGCTGCCGCAGCGCCGGATCCTGTCCGTGCAGGGCTTCACCTCCGACCAGATCCGCTCCTACCTCGCCAAGACCTACGGCGACGAGGAGGCCGCCGAACGCCGCCACCGCCTCCTGCGGAACATCCCCGACCTGCTCGCCCTGTGCCGCAACCCCCGGCTGCTGTCCTTCGTCGCCCAGCTCGGCACCGACCGGCTGCGCGCCGTCGCCGGAGCCGGCCGCGCGCTCAGCCCCGCCCGGCTCTACGAGGACGTCTTCACCTCCTGGCTCCAGTACGAGGCCGACCGCGGCAGCAAGGGCCCCGGCTCCCCGCCCGGCCTCGCCCTGCCCGAACTGTGGGCCGCCGTCACCGCCCTCGCCCGGCGCCTGTGGGAGTCCGGCCGCACCGCGCTGCGCCTGGACGAACTCACCGACGCCGTCGCCGGCACCCTCAGCCGCCTCACCGAGACCCCCCGGTCCGCCCTGGAACTCGGCCACGCCGTCGGCGCGGGCAGCCTCCTCGTCCGCACCGACGAGGGACTGTTCCACTTCATCCACGGCTCCGTCGAGGAATGGCTCATCGCCCGCGAGGCCGCCCGACACCTCGACCGGGGCCAGTACGGACTCCTCCACGCCCGGCCCCTCAGCCGCCTCGCCGTCGAGTTCCTCTGCGACCTCGCCGACCACGAGCGGTGCGCCCGCTGGGTGCGCGACACCCTGGAGGGCCGCACGGCGGCGGGCGAGACCGCCCGCGCCAACGCCGTCCGCATCGGCGACCGGCTGCGCGTACCCGCCCACGCCGACCTGCGCGGCGCCCGCCTCGCCGGCGAGGACCTCTCCCACCGGGACTTCTCCGGCGTCGACCTCACCGGAGCCGACCTCACCGACACCCGCCTCGTCGGCGCCAACCTCCAGCAGGCCGACCTCACCGGCGCCCGCCTCGCCGGCGCCCGCCTCGACCGGGCCGACCTGCGCGGCGCGAACCTCACCGACGCCGACCTCCGGCGCGCCCGCCTCACCCGCACCGACCTGCGCGACGCCCGCCTCACCCGCAGCCGCTGGCACCGCGCCGCCCTCATCGACCCCGTCGTCGACGACACCACCCGGGCCGCCCCCGAACTGGCGACCGCCGCCATCGCCCCCGGCATGCCCGTCGAGGCGGGCTTCCGCCCCTCGTCCGTCGGCGTCCCCTACGGCTACGGCATGCGCACCGGCCGGCTCCCCGAGCCGATCGCGTACAGCCCCGACGGCGAACTCCTCCTCGTCGGCAGCGAGGACGGCGGCATCCTCGTCTGCGACACCGCCGACGGCCGCGCCCTGCGCACCCTCCAGGGACACCAAGGGCGCGTGTACGCCGTCAAGCACGGCCCCGGTGTCATCGCGTCCGGCGGCTCCGACGGCGTGGTCCGCCTCTGGGACCCCGTCTCCGGCGCGTGCCGCCACCGGCTCGACATCCACCCCGACGGGGTGTGGCCCGTGACGCTCGGCCCGGACGGCACCCGGCTCGCGACCGGCGACGCCGAGGGCCTGGTCACCGTCTGGGACGTCGCCACCGGTGAGCCCCTGCACCGGCTGCCCGGCCACCGCGCCCCCGTCTACACCGCGGTCTTCAGCCCCGACGGCCGCACCCTCGTCACCGGCGACGCCGCCGCCTGCGTACGGATGTGGTCCCTGGCGACCGGGCGCTGCGAGCGGGAACTGCCCGGCCACGGCAGGGCCGTCTACCGCGCCCGGTACAGCCCCGACGGCACGCTCCTCGCCACCGGCGACAAGGACGGCACCGTCCGCGTCTGGAACGCGGACGACGGCCGGCCCCGCCAGGAGTTCACCGGCCACACCGGGCGGGTCTACACCCTGGACTTCCACCCCGGCGGACGGCTGCTCGCCAGCGGCTGCACCGACGGGCAGGTCCGCCTCTGGGACCCGGTCGTCGGCACCCCGCTCGGCAGCCTGGAGCGCTGCCCCGGCGCGATGTACCAGGTCGCATTCAGCGCCGACGGGAAACTGCTCGCCGGCTGCGACAGCGACGGCACGGTCCGGCTGTGGACCGTCACCAGCACACCCCGGCAGGGGCACGTCGTCACCCTGCACGCCCGCCGCCCCACCCCGCACCGGGGATCCGCCTGGGCGTGCGCCTTCCACCCGCACGAATCCCAGCTGCTGACCGTCGGCAACGACGGCGGCGCCCAGATCTGGGACGCCGCCACCGGCCAGGGCAAACGAATCCTGCGCGGCCACGGCAGGCGCGTCACCGGCGTGGCGTTCAGTGCCGACGGCACCCGCCTCGCCTCCTGCGGCAGCGACGGGGCGGTACGCCTCTGGGACACCCGCACCGGCTCGCGCACCGGGGAACTCACCGGGCGCGGCGACCGGCTCGTCTCCGCCGCGTTCAGCCCCGCCCGGCCCGTCCTCGGCACCGCCAGCAACGACGGCGGCGTCCACCTGTGGAGCCAGGACGGCGAGTTCCTGCGCGAACTGGACGCCGAGACCGAGCACATCTGGGCCCAGGCCTTCAACCACGCGGGCGACCTGCTGGCCACCGCCAACGACGACGACACCGTCCGCGTCTGGTTCCGCTCCACCGGGGCCCGCGTCGCCACCCTCGACCGGCACCGCGGCCGGGTGCGCTCCATCGCCTTCCGCGCCGACGGCGACCTCCTGGCGACCGGCTGCGACGACAGTCTCGTACGCCTCTGGCAGGCGCGCGAGGGCCGCCTGCTGGCCGAACTCCCGGGCCACGAGGACCGCGTGTACGGCGTCGCCTTCGGCCCCGGCGACGCCTGGCTCGCCAGCGTCTCCTGGGACGGCACCGCCATCGTCCGGCACGGCGCGGACACCGGGCCGGGGCTCCGGCTGCGCGCCGGCGGCGGCAAACTGTGGACGGTCGCCGCCCACCCCACCCGGCCGGTCCTCGCCACCGCGGGCGACAACCGCGTCGTCGTGCTCTGGAACGCCGACACCGGTGCCCGGCTCGCCGAACTCGCCGGCCACACCGGCCGCGTGCTGTCCGTGGCGTTCAGCCCCGACGGCACGGCACTGGCCAGCGGCGCCGAGGACGGCACGGTACGCCTGTGGAACCTCCCGCCCGGCGGCGGCGCCTCCTCGCCGCGCGCCACCCTCATCGGCGTGCCGGACGGCTGGGCCGCCCTGACGCCGTCCGGCGGCTACAAGTGCGAGGGCGACCTGGCGGGCGAGTTCTGGCACGTGGTGGGCATGTACCGGTTCCAGCCGGGGGAGTTGGACGCCTTCCTGCCGGGGGTGCGCAGACTGCCCCTCGGCGAGGAACTGTGACGGTCGCATAGTCTCGCCGTATGCCGATCAGCCTGCAGAAGATCGAAGAGACCGCGCCGGCTCTGGTCGGCCTCTACAAGAGCGCGGGCATCTCGCTGCGCAAGCACGGGCTGAGCGGCGAACGCGCCGCCGTCTACCTGGTGATCGACTACTCGGGCTCGATGAAGCCGTACTACGGCGACGGCAGCGTCCAGGCGCTCGCCGACCGGGTGCTGGGCCTGTCGGCCAACCTCGACGACGACGGACGCGTCCCGGTGGTCTTCTTCTCCACGGACGTGGACGCCGAGACCGAGATCGCCCTCGCCGACCACCGGGGCCGGATCGACCGGATCGTCGCGGGCCTGGGGCACATGGGGAAGACCAGCTACCACCTGGCCATGGACGCGGTCATCGACCACTACCTGGACAGCGGCGCCACCGCCCCGGCCCTGGTGGTCTTCCAGACGGACGGCGGTCCCGTCAACAAGCTCGCCGCCGAGCGCTACCTGTGCAAGGCCGCCCGGCTGCCGCTCTTCTGGCAGTTCATCGGCTTCGGCGACCCCGCGAGCCGCCAGTTCGACTTCCTCCGCAAGCTCGACGAACTCGCTGTCCCCGCCAAACGCCGCGTCGACAACGCCGGCTTCTTCCACGCGGGCACCGACCCGCGCCGCGTACCCGACGCCGAGCTGTACGACCGGCTGGTCGCCGAGTTCCCCGCCTGGCTCGCCGCCGCCCGCGCCCAGGGCATCGTGCGGTGACGGGGGTGCGCGTGCTGCGGGCGGCCGGGCGGCCGGCGGTGCCGTGGAAGAACGGCGGCGGCGTCACCCGGGAGATCGCCGCCCTCCCCGAGGACGCGGGCACCGACGGCTTCGACTGGCGCGTCAGCCTCGCGGACGTCCACCGGGACGGGCCGTTCTCCGCCTTCCCCGGTACGGAGCGCGTCCTCACCGTCGTCGACGGCGCGGGCATGGACCTCGACGCCGGGGGGCGCCGGCTGCGTGCCGCGCCGTACGCCCCGTGCCCCTTCCCCGGCGACGTCCCGACGTACGGGCGGCTCCTCGCCGGGCCGGTCGTCAACCTCAACGTGATGCACCGGCGCGGGGCGGTCGCGGCGGACGTCACGGTCGTCCGGGGCGGGTACGCCGTCGCCGTACCGGCGGACGCGACCGTGCTGGTCGTCGCCCTCGACGGGCCGGCGCGGGCGGCGGGCGCGGAACTGGGGCGGTACGACGCGGTGTTGTGCCCGGCCGGGCGGGCGGAGGTCCGCACGGAGGGGTACGCGGCGGTCGTCACGCTCCGCCGGACGGGCTGAGCCGGCCGTGTGATTGTGCCCCGACCGTCGTGAGCGGGCGGGACCGGCGGGTAGGGCTGCACCTCGGGGCCGGCCACCGGACAGGAGACACTCATATGCGCCGTGCAGGTTTCACCGTCGCCGCCACGACCGCGTTCACGCTCGCGGCCGCCGGGCAGGGCTGGGCGAGCACCACCAGTGGCGACATCACCACCAGCTGGGGGGACCGCAGCCGGATCCAGCTGACCTGGGTCGACCGGAACTCCTTCCGCGACGGCACGCTCGCCGTCGCCGACCAGACGTGCGACGAGCGGTCCCTCTACGTCACCCTCACCGTCCGGACGGGCTCCGGCGCCACCCTCGCGTCGGACGACAGGCACAACACCCGGGGCTGCGGCACGACCACCGACTTCCGCGGCATCGGCGCCACGGACGCGGGCGGCATCAAGAGCGTCACGATGACCCTGTGCCGCCGGGCGGCCGGAACGACCGACCACTGCGAGACGCGGTACACGAGCTTCAACCCGTACAACCCGTCCTTCTCGTTCTGAGACCGCCGACCGCCCTCGGTGCGCAGAGGACGCCGGATGCCCGATACCCGACAGAGGGTGTCGGGTATCGGCGGTTCCATGGGCTCATGACTTCCTGCACCTGGGCCGGTTTCGAGGCGGCGGAGCCCGACTTCGCCCGCACCGCACGCCGGCGCTTCGCGGCGTACACCCACCACGTCCTGGCCACCCTCCGCAAGGACGGCTCCCCGCGCGTCACCGGCCTGGAGGTGACGTTCCGCTCCGGTGAGCTGTGGCTCGGCATGATGCCGGACTCCCGCAAGGCCCACGACCTCCGGCGCGACCCCCGCTTCGCCCTTCACGCCAACCCGGGCAGCGGCACCGGCATGGGCGGCGGCGACGTCCGGATCTCCGGCCGGGCCGTCGAGGTGACCGACCCGGAGACGGTGGCGCGGCTCGCCGCGGAGACGGGAGCGCCGCAGCCCTTCCACCTCTTCCGGGCGGAACTCACCGAGGTGGTCCGCACCTGCGTCGAGGACGACCTGCTGGTGATCCGGTCCTGGCGCCCCGGCGGCCCGCTGCGCACCGTCAGCCGGACCTGAGTCCCCGTCCGGCGTCCCTCCGGGACCCGTCCCGGCCGCACCGGTACGTCCGCCGCGCGCCCCCGCGCGGCGGGCGCGTCCTGTTGCGAAGGGGCCGCCGGGATGGTGTGCTACGGTTGTTCACGTTGCAGTTTTGGTACCCATGAACTTTATGTGCGCCTGACGGGAATGTTCCTCAGGCGCATTATTGTTTTACCGGCTTTCTCCGGATGGGGCCCCGACACCATCAGGAGAAAATTATGGCCACCGGTACCGTGAAGTGGTTCAACTCGGAAAAGGGCTTCGGCTTCATCGAGCAGGACGGCGGCGGCGCCGACGTCTTCGCCCACTACTCCAACATCGCCACCTCGGGCTTCCGTGAGCTCCAGGAAGGCCAGAAGGTGACCTTCGACGTCACGCAGGGCCAGAAGGGCCCGCAGGCGGAGAACATCCTCCCCGCCTGATCACCGGATACGCAGCACCGGTATCTCGCAGCCGGGACCCGCACCATGCAGCCGCAGGTGCGGGTCCCGGCTTGTGCTGTGCTCAGGCCCAAGGAAGGCAATGTATGACGACGACTCGACCCGAACGCCCCGCCCGTAAGCGCCCCGCGAGGAACGGCGCCGCGAACCCCGCGCGCTCCGGAAACGGCAGGGCCGCCGGAAACGGCAGCGCCCCCGCCCGCGGCACGGGCAACCGCGCCCCCATAGCGCCCCCGCGCGACTTCGCGCTGCCGGAGACCGCCACGCCCGCGCTGCCCGCGGTCGCCGCCTTCGACGACCTCGACATGCCGGCCGCCCTCCTCAAGACGCTCACCGCCCAGGGCGTCACCGAGCCGTTCCCGATCCAGGCCGCGACCCTGCCGAACTCCCTCGCGGGCCGCGACATCCTCGGCCGCGGCCGCACCGGCTCGGGCAAGACCCTCGCCTTCGGCCTCGCCCTGCTCGCCCGCACGGCCGGCCGCCGCGCCGAGCCGAAGGCCCCGCTCGGGATGGTCCTGGTCCCCACGCGCGAGCTCGCGCAGCAGGTGACCGACGCCCTCACGCCGTACGCGACCTCCGTGCAGCTGCGGATCGCCACCGTCGTCGGCGGCATGTCGATCGGCCGCCAGGCGGGCGCCCTGCGCCGCGGCGCCGAGATCCTCGTCGCCACCCCGGGCCGCCTCAAGGACCTGATCGAGCGCGGCGACTGCCGGCTGGACCAGGTGTCGGTCACCGTCCTCGACGAGGCCGACCAGATGGCCGACATGGGCTTCCTCCCGCAGGTCACCGCGCTGCTGAAGCAGGTCGAGCCGGACGGCCAGCGCATGCTGTTCTCCGCCACGCTCGACAAGAACATCGACCGGCTGGTGCGGATGTTCCTCACCGACCCGGTGGTCCACTCGGTCGACCCGTCGGCCGGCGCGGTCTCCACCATGGAGCACCACGTCCTGTACATCGCGGACGAGACCGACAAGAAGGCCGTCACCGCCCGCATCGCGGCCCGCGACGGCCGGGTGATCCTCTTCCTGGACACCAAGCGCTCCGTGGACCGGCTGGTCAAGCGGCTCCTCGCCAGCGGCGTACGCGCCGCCGGACTGCACGGCGGCCGCTCGCAGCCGCAGCGCAACCGGACCCTGGACCAGTTCAAGAACGGTCAGGTCACCGCGCTCGTGGCCACCAACGTGGCGGCCCGCGGCATCCACGTCGACGACCTCGACCTCGTGGTGAACGTCGACCCGCCCACCGACCACAAGGACTACCTGCACCGCGGCGGCCGCACCGCCCGTGCCGGTGAGTCCGGCAGCGTGGTCACCCTCGTCCTGCCCGAGCAGAAGCGGGACATGAGCCGGCTGATGTCCCACGCGGGCATCACGCCGCGCAGCGCCCGCGTCAAGTCGTCCGACGAGGAGCTGGCCCGGCTCACCGGCGCCCGCGAGCCGTCCGGCACCCCGGTCACCATCGAGGTCCCGCAGCCGGCGCAGCCCGCCGCGCAGGGCGACGGCAAGCCCGGCCGGCGCCGCCGCCCCCGCCGCAGCGGCCAGGGCACCGGCGCCCCCGCCGCGGCCGGCGCCAACGGCGGCGCGCAGGCGGGCGCCCCGCGCCGCCGCACCGCGGCCACCGGCGGAACCCGCACCGGCGGCACCGGCCGCTCCTCGGCCGCCGGCCGCTCCGGCGGCACGGGCCGCGGCGGCCGCCGCACCGCCGCCTAGCGGACACGTCCCGCGGCCGGGACCCGCACCATGCAGCAGCAGGTGCGGGTCCCGGCCTGTGCGCGGCGCCCCGGCTCCGGCCGGCAGGGCCCGGAACACCGCGACACGCGGCGTCCCGGGCCCTCCGCCGTAGGCGCCCCCGCGCCGGTCCCGGGCCCCGGTCCGGGCCCCGCGCCCCGGCTCCGCGCCCGCCCTCGGCTCCACGCCCGCCCCCGGCTCCGGGCTCCGCGCCCGGGCCCCGACCCTGGTCACATCACAGACTCCGGCCCCGCGCCTGGCCCGGTCCGGGCCCCCGCCCCCGGCTTTGGCCGCCGCCCGGGCCCCCCTCCCGGCTCCGCGCCGCGCGCCCCGCCGTCCCGGCGCCCGTCAGTCACGGGCGTCCCTTCCGGCGGTGGTCAGGTGCCGGTCGAGGAACCCGCACACGAGGCCGCGCACCGCCGGTACCGACCGGGCCGGGTCCACCGCGCCGACCAGCCGGATCCGCTCCGCCCGGGTCATCAGCCCGGCGGCCTGCAGCCGGGGCGCCATCGCCGCGTAGTCGGTGAAGACGCCGTGCGCGGCGTCGTCGAGCCGCCGGCGCACCACCCGCCCGCCCGGGCGGGCGAACACCGCCGACCAGGACGCCTCCAGGCCCCGCCGGTCGGGGAAGCCGTCGGTGTTCACGAGCAGCAGCGGGCGGTCCACACCGCACCGGGCGACCGGGAACGGCTCACCCGGCCGGCCGGGCGCCTGCGGCGGGTGGTCCAGGTGGCCCTCCAGGTCGACCGCGGCGGCGACGCGCCCGTCCTCGTACAGCGCCTGGGCCGCCGCGGTGCCGCCCGCCGAGTGGCCGTAGACGCCCACCCGGCGCAGGTCCAGCGCCCGGCCGAGGTGTTCCGGCAGCGCGCGTCCCGCGGCGTCGGGGTTGCCCCCGGCGACCAGCACCGCGAGCCGGTCGAGCACGAACCGGAGGTCCGCCACGCGAGTGCCGATCATGGTGCGGTAGAGGGCGGGATCCGTCCGCCGGGGGTCGCCCCGCAGGACGGTCGGGCGGAGCGGGCCCCGCCGGTACGCCGTCGTACCGGGGAACTCCACCTCACTGGCGTCCCCGGGATGGTCGACGGTCACCACCACACGGCCCCGGCTCGCCAACTCCTCGGCCACCACGGTCCCCAGCGTGCGGGCGTCTCCGCCGCCGGGGCTGTAGAGCACCACCGGCCGCCGTACGGGCAGAGCGGGGGCGCCCACGCGCGCGTGCGTCAGGGTGGCCGCCCAGTCCACCCCCGCGTCGGGCAGTTCCGGGTGCACGCGGAAGGGGACGAGCCCGGCGAACGACTCCGCGGCGGACGCGGTCATCTGAGGGGCGCGCGGCCGGCCCCGTACCGTACGCGCCGGATAGAGGACGGTGACCATCAGTTCCCGTACCGGCAGCGCGGCGTCCCACGGGTCACGACGGGCGCGGTCGACGAGGTACAGCGTGGTGACCCCGACCGGGTACGGCCCGGTCGGCGCCGGCAGCCGCAGGACGAGCCCCCGCCCCGCCGCCGCGGCGCTCCCCGCTTCCGCCGCCGCCCGCGCCCTCGCCGTACCGCCGAACAGCAGCATCGAGGCCGCGACCGCGACCGACCTCGCGACCGTCCGCCGGTCCGTTCCGGCATCGCCCATGACTCTCCCCTGACGTGTGGTCCGCTGTGATCCGTGACCGCATGCTGGCGTGACGCGGGGATTCCGGGCGATCGTTGAGGCTCTGGCCGAAACGATGGCGCCCCGGCGCCGGGGAGTTCAGTGATCCGGATCCACTTCACCGCCGCCGACTTCGCGCGGGTGCGGTTCGCCGCCCGCCCGGCGCCGCTGCAGGAACTCAACGCGGCCTTCATGACGATGTTCCGCCCCGCGCCCCGCCCCGGCGGGGACCTGCTCACCGGCCGCTGGAGGCAGCGCGCGCTCCGCTCCCTGCCGCCCGCGGTCGCGCCGCTGGCCGACCTGGTCCCGGCGGCGGCCCGGCCGCCCGTGTTCCTCGACGTGTTCGCCACCGGCCTGACCGACGCGCTGGACGCCGTCGCCGGGACGCGCCCCGCGCTGCTCCGCGCCGAGCTGGAACGCGTCCACGCCCACCGCACCGCCCCCGCCCCGCCCTGGGTGCGCGCCCTGCACCAGGGCGACGCCGCCGCCCGGCGCCTGGTGCGCCACGCGCAGCGGTCCGCGTTCGACGCCGTACTGGCGCCGGTGTGGGACGTGGTTCAGGACCTGCACCGGGCGGAGTTCACCCGCCACGCCCTGACCGCGGCCGAGCACGGCACCGGCGCCGCACTCGACGGCCTCCTCCCCGGCGCCCGGCTGGCCGGCGCCGTCTGGGAGTGCGAGGGCCCCGGGGAGCGGGTCGTCGAACTGGGCGGGCGCGGCCTGGAGCTCCGGCCGACCTTCCACTGGACCGGCCCGCCCCTGCTCGCCGAGCCGCCCGGCCACCCGCCCGTCCTGACCTATCCGGCCGGCTCCGGCCCGCCGCCCGCACCGCAGGGGGGCACCGGGACGGCGGACGCGCTCGCCGGGGTCATCGGCCGCACCCGGCTCGAAGCCCTGCTCGTCCTCGCCGAGGAGCACACCACCCGGGGCCTCGCCCGGCGGCTGCGCGTCAGCGAGGCCACCGCCTCCGCGCACACGGCGGCGCTGCGCGCGGCGGGCCTGGTCGCCTCGGAGCGGGCCGGCAGGTCGGTGCTCCACCGGCGTACCGCGCTGGGCGGCCTGCTGGTGCGCGGGCGGGCCGGCGAGGGCTCCGTACCCTCTTCGCCATGACGCTCACCCTCACCGTCCTCGGTACCGCCTCGCCGCACCCCGCTCCCGGGCGTCCCTGCTCCGGATACCTCGTGTCCGGCGGCGGGGCCCGGGTGTGGGTGGACGCGGGGCCCGGGACGTTCGGGGAGGTGCAGCGGCACACCGACCCGGCCCGGCTCGACGCCGTCTGGATCTCCCACCTGCACGCCGACCACAGCGCCGACCTGCTCGCCGCCCTGTACGCCTTCGCCTACGGCGGCCTCACCCCGCCGGCGCCGGTCCCCGTGTACGCGCCCGCCGGCTGCGCGGAGCGGATCGCCGGGTTCCTCGGGCGCCCGGACCCGGCGCCGCTCGCCGCCGTGTTCGACTTCCGCGACCTGCACGACGGTCACGAGGCCCGCCACGGCGGGCTGCGGCTGACCTCCCGGGCGGTGGCCCACGACGCCGAGGCGTACGGGCTGCGCGTCGAGGGCGGGGGAGCGGTCCTCGCGTACTCCGGCGACAGCGGGCCCTGCCCGGGGCTCGGCGAACTCGCCGCGTCGGCGGACCTGTTGCTGTGCGAGGCCGACACCGACCGGCACGCCGGCGGCGGGGCGCCGGTCCACCTGACGCCCGAGGACGCCGGCCGGCTCGCCCGTGACGCGGGCGTGCGGCGCCTGCTGGTAACCCACGTCGGTCCCGGCCTCACCCGGGAGGACGCGACACGGCGGGCGGCGGCGGTGTACGGGGGCCGGACGGACACGGCGTACGAGGGAGACGTTCACCGTCTCGCCAACTAAGTGGCGGACCGGTCAACATCCCTGGAATTCGCCCCACTTGACGTTGACGTGCCCACGTCTACACGCGTCATCATCGGCGTATGCGAATCCCCCCACGCCTCACCCTGCTCGGCGCCGCCTCGGCGCTGCTGGCCACCCTGTTCGCCGGACCGGCCGGCGCGGCCCCGGCCGCCGGTGCCCCCGCCGCCCCGTACGCGGCCGCGGCGGTCGGCGAGATCTGCTCCTCCCGGCTGCCGGCCCAGGCGCACGACACCCTCGACCTCATCGAGGCCGGCGGCCCCTACCCCTACCCCCAGGACGGCACGGTCTTCCAGAACCGCGAAGGCATCCTGCCGAGCCGGACGTCCGGCTACTACCACGAGTTCACGGTCGTCACCCCGGGCGCCGACACCCGCGGCGCGCGCCGCATCGTCACCGGCGACGCCGAGCGGGAGGACTACTACACCGCCGACCACTACGCGTCGTTCGACCGCGTCGACCACGGTTGCTGAACCGGACGCCGCCGTGACGACCGTGTACGTCATCGAGGGCAGTGAGGTCACCGGCCCCGGCGGCTTCTGGCGGGCCGTCGGCGAGGCCGTGAACGGCCCCGGCGGCTACTTCGGCCGCAACCGCGACGCGTTCGCGGACTGCCTGAGCGGCGGCTTCGGCACGCCGGAGGACGGCGACTTCGTCCTCGAGTGGCGCGATCACGCCGTCTCGCGCCGTGCCCTGGGCCCGGACCTGTTCGACGAGCTCGTGGAGATCGTCCACGAACGGGCCCCGGGCACGCTCCGGCTCCGCTGACCGCAGGGGCGGCCGTCCCCGGGAGCGTCCGGCCCCCGGGGCCCCGCTCGCCCCGGGTGCGTTCCGCCGGTCACGGCGGGGCCCGCTCCGGGGCGGACGGACGGTTGCTGCCGGCTGTCGGCCGCCCGCGGTGGGCCGCGGGCGTCGGCCGGGACGGTCAGCGGCGGCGGGGCAGGGTGTGCGCCAGGCGCCGCCTGTCGCGGGCGTCCCGTACGTGCACCAGGGCGGCCTCGGCGACCTCGCGCACCGCGCTGCCCGGCTCCTCGCTGCCGAGGATGCGCGCCAGCGCCTGCGGGGCGCGGTCGTCGCCGCGCTCGGCCAGGCCCCGGGCGGCCTCGGCGGCCGTGCCGGCGTCGGGGTCGTCCAGCCGGGCGGCCAGGGCCTCCCGCAGGGCGGGGGAGTCGTCCGGCACCCGCCCGAGCGCCAGGGTCGCCCAGTCGCGCACCTCCCGGTCCCCGTCGCGGCTCAGCCCGATCAGCACCTCCACCCCTCGCGGTGTCCGGCCGGCACCAGCCCGGTGAGCGCGACGGCCACCCCGCGCCGCACACCGGCGTCGGGGTGCGCGGCGTGCCGCAGGACCTCCGGCAGCGCCGCCGGGTCGCCGAGCTGCCCGAGCGCCCCGACCACGGCGGCCACCGGCTCGGCGTCCCGCTCGGCCCGCGCCATCTCCCGCAGGACCGGCAGGACCCGCTCCGCGCCGGCGCCGAGCCGGCCGAGGACGTCCGCCGCGAGCGCCCGGCGCAGCGGGTCGTCGCTCGCGGCCCAGCCGAGCGCCGCCTCCAGCGTCTCCCCGTCGCCGCGCCCGCACAGCGCGGTCACCGCCTCGGTCCAGTCGTCCCGCGCGGGGTCGCCGCAGCGCAGGGCCCGACCGGCCAGCTCCTCCGGGCCGGTGCGGACGCCCAGCGCGGTCTCCAGCAGCGTGGCGATCGCCGCGTGCCCGGTCTGCTGCTCGGCTCCCGGCCCGGGCACGCCGTCGCGCAGCAGCTCCACCACGACGGTCACCCCGCCGTCCTCCGGCACCCGCCGGACCACCACCTCGTACCCGTCGGGCCCGTACGCCTCGGCGAGGTCGCGCCGCAGCGCCTCCGCCACGTCCGTCCCGGCCCACCGCAGCGCCTCGCGCAGGGCCTGCTCCGCTCCGGGCGCACCGCGCTCCAGCAGGGCCCGCACCACCGAGGGGGAGCCGCGCCGGGCGGCGGTGACCAGGGGCGGCTCCGTGCCGTTCCCCGTCCCGGGCAGGCCGGGGTCGGCGCCGTGCTCCAGCAGGGCCTGCACGGTGTCGGTGAACCCCTGGCGCACGGCCCACCCCAGCGCGGTGAACCCGAACGCCTCGCGCCGGTCCACCTCCGCGCCCGCGGCGAGCAGGGCGCGCACCGCCCCGGTGTGGCCGTGGCACGCGGCACCGCACAGCGGCAGGTCCCCGCCGTCCGCCCCGCTCGCACGGTCGGGGTCCGCCCCGGCGGCGAGCAGCAGCCGGACGATCCCCGCGCGGCCGTTCACCGCGGCCAGGTAGAGGGCGGTGCACCCGTCGTCGTCGGCCGCGCCGGCCGGGACCCCCGCCCGCAGCAGCCGCACCACCGCGTCCTCGTCGCCGCCGTGGACGGCTTCGAAGAGGGCCTGCGTGTCCTTGGTCATGGCCCGAGCTTCACCCGGCGTCCGTCCGGCCGCCAAGCGGATTTCGGGGGCGGGGCCCTACGTGTCGCACTCCAGCACCGTCCGGCACAGCCCGCACCGGGCCCGTACCCGGCCGCGTACCGGAATCCGGATGCGCTGGTGGCAGGTGGGGCAGGGGAAGGAGACCCGCAGTGCGGCGTCCGGGCCGCCGCCCTCGAAGGCGTACGGCAGGCCGGTCGCGGCCCCCGGGTGGTCCTGGGCGTGGCGGCGGTCCTTGGCGTAGCGGTGCCGGCCCGCCCAGCCGGCCGCCGTCAGCGGGGGCTGCCGCCCGTCGTGCAGGGCCACTTCCCGGCCGTCGGTGTAGGCCGCGTACGCCTGCGCGCTGGTGAACCAGGGCGACGGGTCCTCCCCGAACACCAGCGCCCGCTTGGCCAGGACGTATCCGAACTCCTCCGGGGTGAGGTAGCCCAGCTTCTGGCTCGTCGCCCCGTCCTCGCGGTAGGCGTCGAGCAGCAGCCAGCCGGCCCCCAGGTAGGTCGTCACCGTGTCGGTGAGGATCTCGTTGTCCCGCGTGCCGGGGAAGCCCAGCCCGAGCCGGTGCAGCAGCACATGGGTGATCTCGTGCGCGAGGGCCGCCCCGATGTCCCGCCGGTGGGTGCGGAAGCGGTCGTTCAGCTCGACGAAGTACTCGGGTCCGGCGGCCAGTTCGACGCCGGCCGCGTGGGTCATCTCCCGGAAGCTGACGATCATCCGGGCGTCCGGCAGCCGCAGCTGCTGCACCAGCGCGTGGGCCACCCGCTGCGCGCCCAGGTGGAGGTCGTCGCCGTCGGCGAAGGACACGTCGGCGGGGGCGACGCTGGTGGCGTACGCGTGCAGCCCCTCGCGGGTCAGCCGGCGGTACAGGGCGGTGATCGCCGCCCGCACGGTGCCGAGGTGCGGGTAGCCGTGCACGACCTCGCTGCCGTTCGCCACGTCCTGCCCCCATGTGCGACGTCGACCTTCCTCCACTGTAGAGGGCATGCCCCGGCCGGGCGGGGGCGGCGGGGCGGTGGGGGATGGCCGAAAACGCGGCCTTGTGGTCCTCGCGGCGGCCTCCGGATAATCCGGGACACGCCTTGACGGGCTCATGTCATTGAGCTGCCCGGGATACGGGCCCGTCGTGCGCGCACGGCACAACCCCCCACGAAAGGCAGACAGTTGACCAACATCCTGCGCACCCTCAAGAGATCCGCGGCGGCCGGCGCCGTCGTCCTCGCCGCCGTCAGCCTCCAGCCCACCAACGCCTCCGCCGCCCCCCAGCCGGTCGTCGGCGGCACCCAGGCCGCACAGGGCGAGTTCCCCTGGATGGTCCGGCTCTCCATGGGCTGCGGCGGCTCGCTGCTCACCCAGCAGATCGTGCTGACCGCCGCCCACTGCGTCAGCGGCTCCGGCAACAACACCAGCATCACCGCCACCGCCGGCGTCGTGGACCTCCAGAGCGCGAGCGCCATCAAGGTCCGCTCCACCAAGGTCCTCCAGGCGCCCGGCTACAACGGCAAGGGCAAGGACTGGGCCCTGATCAAGCTCGCCCGGCCCATCAACCTGCCCACCCTGAACATCGCCACCGACACGGCGTACAACAGCGGCACCTTCACCGTCGCCGGCTGGGGCGCCACCCGTGAGGGCGGCGGCCAGCAGCGCTACCTGCGCAAGGCGACCGTGCCGTTCGTCTCGGACGCCTCCTGCCAGCAGTCGTACGGCAACGAGCTGGTCCCCGGCGAGGAGATCTGCGCCGGCTACACCCAGGGCGGCGTCGACACCTGCCAGGGCGACTCCGGCGGCCCGATGTTCCGCCGCGACAACGCCGGAGCCTGGATACAGGTCGGCATCGTCAGCTGGGGCCAGGGCTGCGCGCGCCCCGACTACCCCGGCGTGTACACCGAGGTGTCCACCTTCGCCTCCGCCATCAAGTCCGCGGCGGCGACCCTCTAGGAAGAGTCCCGCCGGTGGTGCCGGTCCGACCCACGGGACACCCCACCGGCACCACCGGCACGTACGAAAGGGGCAGGCCCGGCGGGGCCTGCCCCTCCCGCGCGGTGGCCGCCCGCCCGCCGACCTCGCGCCCCGCCGCCCCGCCGCCCCGCCGCACCGGGCGCCCGCCCGGCTCCTCACACCAGGCGTACGGAGGTCCCGGCGCCCTCCAGCTCCAGCACCCACACCTCGTTGGCGCCCTCCCGGAGCGCGGGCCCCGGCACGAACAGCGACTCCTGCGGCCCCACCCCCCAGAACCGGCCCAGGCAGAACCCGTTCACCCACACGAACCCCCGGGTCCACCCGGGCAGCTCCAGCGCCGCGTCCCCCGCACCGGCCAGCTCCACCACCGCCCGGTACAACCCCGGACACCCGGGCCCCGCCCCGTCCGCCACGGAGCCGCCCGCCCCCGAGTCGTCCGCCACGTCCCGGAAGGGGACCCTCGCCACCCCGTCCGCCGTGAACGCGTCCAGCCGCAACCCCCGCGCCCGCACCCCGTGCAGGTACTGCCGCTCGTGCAGCAGCCCGCCGGTGATCCCCTTCTCCTCCGCCAGCCGCGGCCCGTAGCCCACCCGCCCCAGCGACTCCACCCACAGCTCCACCTCCGCCGGCCCCGCCACCGGCTCCGCCAGCACCACGTGCTCCCCCTCCAGCACACCCGCCCGCACCCCGTCCACGTACACCACCGCACGGTCCCGCAACCCCGCCACCGACAGCGGATACGGCCCGCGCGGCCCGGGGACGCGGAACCGGTAGCGCACCAGCCCCCGGTCCACCCCCAGCTCCTCGAAGGACGGCGGCACCGGCCCCTCCCGCTCCTCGCCGCCCAGCACCTCCAGCACCCCCTCCAGCGGCGCCCACCGCGCGAACCGGACGACCACCCGCCCCGCCAGCCGCGGCGGCGGCGCCGGCGCCGGCGGCAGCGGGCCGTCCGCGTACCGCGCCAGCACCTCCCGGAACGCCCAGAACTTCGCCGTCGGCAGCCCCGCCTCGTCGACCGGCGCGTCGTAGTCGTACGACGTCACCGTCGCCTCCAGCGGACCGTCGTGCAGCGGACCCGACCGGTTCGCGCCCGCCCACCCGCCGAAGGACGTCCCCCCGTGCGCCATGTAGACGTTGACCGACGCCCCGCACTCCAGGACCTCCGCCAGCGCCGCCGCCGCGTCCCCCGCGTCCCGCACCGCGTGCGCCTCGCCCCAGTGGTCGAACCAGCCGCACCAGAACTCCATGCACATCAGCGGCCCCCGCTCCCGGTGCCGCCGCAGCGCCTCGAACGCCGCCCGCGCCCCCGACCCGAAGTTCACCGTCGCCAGCACCCCCGTCACCGACCCACCCGTCAGCATGTGGTCCTCCGGCCCGTCCGACGTGCACAGCGGCACACTCACCCCGCACGCGACGAGCAGGTCCGCGACCCACCGCGGATGGTCCCGGTCCGAGCCCCAGCTCCCGTACTCGTTCTCCGCCTGCACCAGGACCACCGGGCCACCCCGGTCGACCTGCCGCGCCACCACCTGCGGCAGCAGCGTGCGGAACCAGCGCGTGACGTGCCCCAGGTACTCCGCGTCCCGCGTCCGCACCCGCCGCCCCAGCCGCCCCGTCAGCCAGTGCGGCAGCCCACCGTTCTCCCACTCCGCGCAGATGTACGGACCCGGCCGCACGATCGCCCACAGGCCCGCCTCCCGCACCGCGTCCAGGAAACGCCCCACCGCCGCCACGTCCCGGTGGCGCCCCGGCTCCGGCTCGTGCAGGTTCCACGGCACGTACGTCTCCACACAGTTCAGGCCCATCGCCCGCAGCATCGCCAGCCGGTGACCCCACTGCCCCTCGTGCACCCGGAAGTAGTGCAACGCCCCCGACAGCAACCGCACCGGCCTCCCGTCCAGCAGGAAGTCCCGGTCGCCCACCGTGAAACCGGCCACGCACCCCACCCCCTCTTCCGGCCACCCGCACCGCGCCCCACTGTCGCCCCCTGGCGGCCGGCCGGTCCATGGACAAAGATCGGCGCCGGTTGGACGGACACGAACCCGCGACGACGCGCCGGGGAGGCCGCGGATGTACCACACCTGGATGCGCTTCTTCACGCCCGGCCCCCTGCACCGGCGGCTCGGCCTCGTCTGCCTCGGCGTCGGACTCCAGCACGGCGCCCTCCCCGCGGTCGGCCCCCGCACCCTCGACCACCATGTCGCCGTGGTGATCGACGCCGGCCGCGGCTGGTACCGGTTCCCCGACGGGCGGCGCACCCCCGTCACCGCACCCGCCCTCCTCTGGCTCACCCCCGGCGTACCCCACCACTACGCCCCCGACCCGGCCACCGGCTGGGACGAGGGCTTCGTCGACTTCACCGGACCGGTCACCGCCACCTACACCGAACTCGGCTGCATCGAACCCGACCGCCCCGTCGTCCCCCTCACCGACGCGGGGCCCGCCCGCTCCGTCATCGGCCGGATCGCGCGTGCCGCCCGGCGCGGCAACCCCCTCCTGGAGGTCGAGACCTCCGCCGCCGTCCACGAACTGCTCGTCACCCTGCGCCGCACCCGCGCCGACACCACCCCCGACGGCACCCCCGTCCTCACGGCCCTCGCCCGCGACGCCTGCCGCCCCCTGACCGTCGCCGAACACGCCGCCCGCAACGGCATGACCCCCGCCGAGCTGCGCACCGCCGTACGCCGCGGCGCGGGCTGCAGCCCCAAGGACTACCTGCTCGGCATCCGCCTGGGCCGCGCCAAGGAACTCCTCGCCGGCACCGACCTGCCCGTCGCGGCCGTCGCCCGCCGCGTCGGCTACGACGACCCCGCCTACTTCTCCCGCCTGTTCACCCGCCGTGTCGGCACCGCACCCGTCCGCTTCCGCCGGCAGCAGGGACGCGCCGTACCGGGCGGCTGGAGCACCCGGATCCCGGATGCCGAACACCCGCCGACGATCATCACGGGACACGTCTAAGCTCGCTCCCCATGAGCACCAGCGAGACCGAGGACTCCGTACACGCCGAGCTGACCCGCCTGCGCGAGAGCATCGACAACATCGACGCGGCGGTCGTCCACATGCTGGCCGAGCGCTTCAAGTGCACCCAGCAGGTCGGCCACCTCAAGGCCCGCCACCACCTGCCCCCGGCCGACCCGGCCCGCGAGGCCCGCCAGATCGCCCGGCTGCGGCAGCTCGCGGAGAGCGCCAACCTCGACCCCGCGTTCGCCGAGAAGCTGCTGAACTTCATCATCGCCGAGGTGATCCGCCACCACGAGACCATCGCCGGCGGCGCCCGGACCACCTGACCCGCACCACCCGGACGGCACCGGCGCACGACCCCGCCCGCTCAGCCCTGAGATGAACACCCGTGCCCCGGCCCCGCCCCATCGGGCAGCATGGCCCCATGCCCGTACTGACGCGCGACGAAGCGCAGACCCGAGCCCGGCTCCTCGACGTCCACCGCTACACGGTCGGCCTCGACCTGACGACCGGGGAAGAGACCTTCGACTCCACCACCGTCATCCACTTCACCGCCCGCACCGGCGGCACCACCTTCGTCGAGCTCAAGCCGGCCACCCTGCGCTCCGTCACCCTCGACGGCGCACACCTCGACCCGGAGACCCTCGCCGACAACCGGCTGCCCCTCACCCTCACCGAGGGCGAGCACACCCTCCGCGTCGACGCCGCCATGCGCTACTCGCGCACCGGCGAGGGCATGCACCGCTTCACCGACCCCAGCGACGGCGAGACCTACGTCTACACCCAGCTGTTCATGGAGGACGTCCAGCGGGTCTTCGCCGCCTTCGACCAGCCCGACCTCAAGGCGGTCTTCGACGTCTCCGTCACCGCCCCCGACCGCTGGACCGTCCTCGCCAACGGCGTCACCACCCACCAGGGCGACGGCCGCTGGCAGGCCGCCCCCACCCCGCTGATCTCCACCTACCTCGTCGCCGTCGCCGCCGGCCCCTGGCACTCCGTCCGCACCGAGCACGCCGGCCTGCCCTTCGGCATCCACTGCCGCCGCTCCCTCGCCCCGTACCTCGACGCCGACGCCGACGAGATCCTCGACGTCACCCGCCAGTGCTTCGACCGGTACCACGAGAAGTTCGACGAGCCCTACCCCTTCGACTCCTACGACCAGGCCTTCGTCCCCGAGTTCAACGCGGGCGCCATGGAGAACCCCGGGCTCGTCACCTTCCGCGACGAGTTCGTCTACCGCTCCGCCGTCACCGTCACCGAACGCCAGACCCGCGCCATGGTCATCGCCCACGAAATGGCCCACATGTGGTTCGGCGACCTCGTCACCCTCAAGTGGTGGGACGACATCTGGCTCAACGAGTCCTTCGCCGAGTACATGGGCTACCAGATCATCAACGAGGCCACCAGCCGCTTCCCCGACACCTGGATCGACTTCGGCGTCGCCCGCAAGGCCTGGGGGTACGACGCCGACCAGCGCCCCTCCACCCACCCCGTCGCCCCCGACCCCGAGGCCGTCCCCGACACCGCCTCCGCGATGCTCAACTTCGACGGCATCTCCTACGCCAAGGGCGCCTCCGCCCTCCGCCAGCTCGTCGCCTGGCTCGGCGAGAAGGACTTCCTGGCCGGCATCAACACCCACTTCACCCGCCACAAGTTCGCCAACGCCACCCTCGCCGACTTCATCGACAACCTCGCCTCCGCCACCGACCGCGACGTCCACACCTGGGCCGAGGCGTGGCTGCGCACCACCGGCGTCGACACCCTCGCACCGGCGTACGACCGGACCACCGGCACCCTCACCGTCACCCGCACCGGCAGCCGGCCCCACCGCATCACCGCCGGCGTCTACGACCAGGACCTCGGCGACACCCGCCGCCTCGTCCTGCGCGACCGCCTGGAGATCGACGTCCCCCAGACCGCCCCGGTCAACCTCCCCGGCCCCCGCCCGGCACTCGTCGTCCTCAACGACGGCGACCACACCTACGCGAAGATCCGCCTCGACGAGCACTCCGAGGAACGCGCCCTGCGCACCCTCTCCGGCATCCCCGACCCCCTCACCCGGGCCGTCGTGTGGAACGCCCTGCGCGACATGGTCCGCGACGGCGAACTCGAACCCGTCACCTACCTGGAGACCGCCCGCGCCCACCTCCCCGAGGAGAAGGACCTCGCGATCGTCCAGGGCGTCCTCGGCTTCGCCTCCGCCCACATCGCCGACCGCTACGTCACCGCGGAGGACCGCCCCGCCGCCCTCGCCCTCATCACCGACCTCACCCGCGACCTCATCCGCCGCACCGAGGACGGCAGCGACCCGGGCCTGCGCCTCACCGCCGTACGCCACTACATCGACGCCACCGAGCGCGACGGCACCCTCCACGGCTGGCTCGACGAGGGCGGCGTCCCCGGCGGTCCCGAACTCGACCCCGAACTGCGCTGGCGCATCCTCGCCCGGCTCGCCGTCCTCGGCGCCACCGACGAGGCCGCCATCGCCGCCGAACTCGACCGCGACCCCAGCGCCACCGGCCAGGAGGGCGCCGCCCGCTGCCGGGCCGCCCTGCCCACCGCCGAGGCGAAGGCCGCGGCCTGGGAGCGCATGTTCACCTCCGACGACCTCTCCAACTACCTGTTCACCGCCACCGCGCAGGGCTTCTGGCAGCCCGAACAGGCCGAGCTGGTACGCGAGTACGTGCCCCGCTTCTACCCCGACGCGACCGCGCTGGCCGACCGGCGCGGCCCCGCCATCGCGGAGGCGGCCGGACGCCACGCCTTCCCCGCCCACGCCGTCGACGCCGCCCACCTCCGCCTCGCCGAACAGCACCTCGCGGCCGACGACCTCCTCCCGGCCCTCCGCCGCAAGCTGATCGACCAGATCGACGACCTCCGCCGCGCCCTCGCGGTCCGCAAGGTCTGACCCCCGGCCCCGCCCCGCCCCGCCCGACGACCGGCCCACGGCCGGCGACCCGGGCGGGGCAGCCCGGCGGGGCCTCCGGGCGGGGCCGCCGGGCCGGAGCGCACCCGCACCCCCCGCCCCCACGCACCGGCAACCACCGCACCGCCCCCATAGCACGCCCGGCGCGCCCCGCAACCCCCTCGTCCCCCTTTCGGGTAGCGATCGCCCCACGGCGCAACCACGCCCCGCCGCACCGCGCCACGCTGGGCGACATGAGCAGCAGCCCCCGGACCGCCCCGTCGAGCACCCAGTGGAGCCCACCACCCCTCGCCGGAGGCCCCGAGGGCGCCGACGCGCTACGGCCGCTCCTGGACACCGTGCTCGACGCCCTCCGCGACGGGGCCACCACCCGCGGCGGACCCGTACCGGCCGGCGGACCCCGGGAGACCACCGCCCGGCTGCGCGACACCCTCGCGGACGTCCTGCCCGACCGCGGCGCCGGCGCCGAGGAAGCCCTCCGCGCCCTCGTCACCGCCCTCGCCCACGGCGCGGCCGACCCCGCCCACCCGCACTGCGCCGCCCACCTCCACACCCCGCCCCTCGCCCTGGCCGCCGCGGCCGACCTCGCCGCCTCCGCCCTCAACCCCTCCCTCGACTCCTGGGACCAGGCCCCCGCCGCCTCCGCCCTCGAAACGCTCGTCACCCGCGCCCTCGCCACCGAGACCCACCCCACCGGACCCGCCCCCGACGCCGTGGTCACCACCGGCGGCACGGAGTCCAACCAACTCGCCCTGCTCCTCGCCCGCGAGGACCACGGCCCCACCCTCCAGACCGTCTGCGGAGCCAACGCCCACCACTCGCTCCACCGCGCCGCCTGGCTCCTCGGCCTCCCCGAACCCGTCACCGTCCCCGCACCCGACGGCACGATCGACCTCACCGCCCTCGCCGCCGTCCTCACCGACCTCCGCGGCCCCCTCCTCGTCACCGCCACCGCGGGCACCACCGACACCGGCAGCATCGACCCCCTCCCCGAGATCGCCGACCTCTGCGACCGGCACGGCGCCGCCCTCCACATCGACGCCGCCTACGGCGGACCCCTCCTCTTCAGCCACACCCGCCGCCACCTCCTCAGCGGCCTCGACCGCGCCGGCACGGTCACCCTCGACCTGCACAAACTCGGCTGGCAACCGGTCGCCGCCGGCCTCCTCGCCGTACCCGACACCAACCGGCTGCGCGCCCTGCACCACACCGCCCCCTACCTCAACGCCGACGACGACACCCGGGCCGGCCTCCCCGACCTCCTCGGCCGCTCCCCGCGCACCAGCCGCCGCCCCGACATCCTCAAGATCGCCGTCACCCTGCGCGCCCTCGGCCGCACCGGCCTCGGCCGGCTCGTCGACCGCGTCTGCGACACCGCCCAGCACCTCGCCGACCTGGTCGACACCGACCCCTGCCTCGACCTGTACGCCCGCCCCACCCTCAGCACCGTCCTCTTCCGCCCCGCCGGCGCCCCCGACCACACCGTCGCCGAGACCCGCCGCGACCTCCTCACCCGCGGCCACGCCGTCCTCGGCCGCGCCCGCGCGGGCGGGCGCCTCTGGTTCAAAGCCACCCTCCTCAACCCCCACACCACCCCCGACGACCTCCGAGAACTCCTCGCACTCACCGCACTCGTGGAAGGCAGCACCACCCGATGACCGGCAGCACACCCCAGCTCGACCCCGACCACCCCCACGACCTGGTCGGCATCGGCATCGGCCCGTTCAACCTCTCCCTCGCCGCCCTCGCCCACGGCGTACCCGGAGGGCTCGCCACCGCCTTCTACGAACAGCGCCCCGCCTTCCACTGGCACCCCGGACAGCTCATCGACGGCACCACCCTCCAGGTCCCGTTCCTCGCCGACCTCGTCACCCTCGCCGACCCCACCAGCCCCTGGTCATTCCTCAACTACCTCCGGGGCCGCGACCGCCTCTACCCCTTCTACTTCGCCGAGCGCTTCCACACCCACCGCACCGAGTACGACGCCTACTGCCGCTGGGTCAGCGACCACCTCCCCGGCCTCCACTTCGCCCACCGCGTCGACGCCGTCCGCTGGAACCCCGAACGCGACCTGTTCGAAGTCGACCACACCCGCCTCGGCCCCGACGGGGAAACCCAGGCCCCCGGCCGCACCCACACCCGCCACATCGCCCTCGGCGTCGGCACCGAACCCCACGTCCCCGAACCCCTCCGCCCCCTCACCGAACAGCCCGACGTCCCCGTCATCCACTCCGCCGACTACCTCCACCACCGCGACCGGCTCCTCGCCGCCGAGCACGTCACCGTCATCGGCTCCGGCCAGTCCGGCGCCGAGATCTTCCTCGACCTCCTCCGCACCCGCCCCACCGGAGCCGAGAAGATCCACTGGCTCACCCGCACCGAGGCCTTCGCCCCCATGGAGTACTCCAAACTCGGCCTCGAACACTTCACCCCGGACTACACCCGCTACTTCCACGCCCTCCCCGAACACGTCCGCGGCGACCTCCTCCCGCGCCAGTGGCAACTCCACAAGGCCATCGACGCCGACACCATCGCCGCCATCCACGACGAGCTCTACCGCCGCACCCTCCACGGCGGCTGGCCAGACGCCGTCCTCACCCCCGGCGTCCGCGTCCGCACCGCCGGCCGGCTCGCCACCACCAAGGTCGAACTCCACCTCGAACACACCCAGCAGGGCACCCGGTCCCGCCTCACCACCGACGCCGTCGTCCTCGCCACCGGCTACCGCGAACGCCCCCTCGGCCGCATCCTCGCCGGACTGGAGCCCTACATGCGCCGCGACTCCCGCGACCGCCCCCGCGTCGACGCCCACCACCGGCTCGTCCTCGACCCCTCCGTCACCGGCTCCCTCTATGTACAGAACGCCGAGACCCACACCCACGGCGTCGGCGCACCCGACCTCGGCCTCGCCGCCTGGCGCAGCGCCACCATCCTCAACCACCTCACCGGCAAGGAGCCCTACCCGCTCCCGCGCCGCACCGCCTTCACCACCTTCGGCCTCGAACGCCAGGAGGCGCCCGGCATTCCCCGCCAGACGCCTCCCGCTCGAACCACCCGCACCCCCTAGAACACCGGCACGCCGTCCCGGGTCAGCTTCCAGTCCACCGACGCGAAGCTGGCCGGGTCGACCGTCCCCTGCGCCTTCACCCACTGGATGATCGTGTTCCGGATCTCGTCCGAATTCGCCCACAGCTGCTTCGCCGCCGCCACGTGCGGGAACGCGCCACCACCGGCCGCCCGGTAGTTGTTCACCGCCAGCACGAACCGCGCGGCCGGATCCAGCGGCTTCCCCTCGAACGACAAGTTCACGATCCGCGACCCGGCCGGCTTCGCGATGTCGATCTCGTACGACAGCCCGTACACCGCGTCGTAGTTGTAGTCCGGCGTCCCGCCCGCGTTCGTCAGCTTCGCCGGCTCCACCGGCGCACCCGCCGGGGTCTGCACGTAGTACCGCGCCGAGTACTCCAGGTACTCCTTCAGCTGCGCGCCCGTCAGCAGCCGCGCCTCCAGCGTGTTCTCGAACGGGTACAGCCCCGCCGCGTCCTTGATCGTCACCTCGCCCGCCGGGATCCGCGCCGTACGCGAGAAGCACGACGCCTGCGACAGCACCGGCAGCGACGCGTACTCCCCGCCCGCCAGCGCCGCCTTCACCGTCTCCGCCTGGACGTGGTTGATCAGGTCGATGATCGGCTCGTCCTTCCACGGCGCGTCGGCCGTGGACATCACGGCGGTCGACGTACCGATGACCTGGTTGACGTACGCCACGACCTTCTCGTGCTCGTCACCCAGCAGCTTCACGATCCGCGGGTCCTCCTCCACGGTGTTGGAGTTCAGCACCTGCGCGCCGACCCTCTCCACCGTCCAGCGGCCCTTCGACCACACCAGATCGAAGTCGAACAGCGTCAGCCGCTGCCCCCACTTCAGCGGCTCGGACAGCACCACGTCCTTGCCGGTCTCCTTGTTGGTCACCCGGTACTCGGGAATCTCCGTGTGCGCGTGACCCACCAGGATCGCGTCGATCCCCGGCACCTGCTCCGCCACCAGACCGGCCGCGTTCTCGATGTACGGAAGCTGGTCCCCGTACGACGACGTCCCGCTCGACCCCGAGTGCGCCGACACGATCACCACGTCCGCGCCCATCGAACGCAGCTTCGGCACCCACTTCGCCGCCTGCTCCTCGAGACCCGGGAACACCATCTTCCCGCTCACGTTCGCCTTGTCCCAGATCGCGATGCCCGGGTTCGTCAGCCCCAGCACCGCCACCCGCACGTCCCGCCCGTACGGCGTGCACAGCCGGTGCATGCTGTACGGCGGGAACGCCGGCCGCAGCGTCCTCGCGTCCAGCGCGTTGGCACCGAGCAGCGGGAAGTCGCACTGCTCCTGGAACTTCCGCAGCACCGGTATGCCGTAGTTGAACTCGTGGTTCCCGAGCGCGGCGGCGTCGTACCCGATCGCGTTCATCGCCTGCGCCATGGGGTGCACGGGGCCGCGCCGGGCGGTGATCGGGTCGACCTTGGCGTAGTAGTACGACAGCTGGGTGCCCTGGATCGTGTCACCCGCGTCGATCAGCAGGGTGTTGCGCCGCCCCTTCTCCTCGCGGACCCGGTCCACCAGCGTGGAGATCTTCGCCAGGCCCACGTCGTTGTGCGCCTTGTCGTCGAACTCCCGGTCCGTGAAGTAGTCCCAGTTGAAGACGTTGCCGTGCAGGTCCGTCGTCCCCATGACGGTGAAGGAGTACCGCTTCGCCCGGGGCGCCGCCGCCGCGGGTGCGGCGCCGACCGCCCCGGCGACCGCCGCACCGGCACCCGCGACGGCCGAAGTGCCCAGGAAAGTCCTACGATTCAACGGCATGTGATCTCCTTCGTTCTGTGCATGACGCGCGTAGATTCTGGCGCAGACACGCCCCCCGCAACAGCCCCTCCAGGTTTCGATCCGATGACCGCCTACGGAAGAGTGGAACCCCCGACCGAAGGGACCCACCCGCCATGACCCAGCCCAGCGACCTCCCCTACGGCACCCCCCAGGCACCCCGCGTCGCCGTCCGCGGCGAAGCCCACCTCGAAGTCGACCCCGAGATCGCCCGCATCGGCATCACCGTCACCGCCCGCGGCACCGACCGGCGCACCACCCTCGACGACCTCACCCGCCGCAACACCACCGTCCTCGACCTCCTCAAGAGCTACGGCGACGCCGTCGAGAACATCACCACCGGAACCCTCACCATCACCCCCGAACTCACCCGCCACGGCCGCACCGAACGCGTCCGCGCCCACCACGGCACCGTCCACATCACCGCCGAACTCACCGACTTCACCGCCCTCGGCGAACTCGCCACCCGCCTCGCCGACCTCGAACTCACCCGCGTCGACGGCCCCTGGTGGGAACTGCGCCCCGACTCGCCCGCCCACGGCGAAGCCCGCCGCCGCGCCGTCGAGGAAGCCGTCCAGCGCGCCCGTGCCTACGCCGAAGCCCTCGGCACCCGCCTCGCCGCCCTCGTCGAACTCGCCGACCTCGGCGCCGAGAACGCCACCCCCTACCTCCCGCCCGCGACCGGCGGCGCCCGCATGGCCTTCGCCGCCGCCGAATCCGCGGAATCAACCCCTCCGCCGCTCGACCTCGAACCCCGGCGCCAGACCGTCACCGCACAGGTGAACGCCCGCTTCACCATGCATCCGCCCCAGCTCTGACGCTCATCGGAGCAGACCCCCGCACAATTAAACACTTGTCAATAACCTTTCACGCAAAGGTTGTTGGACAGTCATGCGGGACCAAATCTCTACCCACCGGTAAGCCATAGGCTCGCCCCATGCGCCGAGCCAAAATCGTCTGCACCCTGGGCCCAGCCACCGACACATACGACCAGATCAAGACCCTGGTCGAAGCCGGAATGGACATCGCCCGCTTCAACCTCAGCCACGGCACCTACGCCGACCACGAGGAGCGCTACCAGCACGTACGCAAAGCCTCCGACGAAACCGGCCGCAGCGTCGGCATCCTCGCCGACCTTCAAGGCCCGAAGATCCGCCTCGGACGCTTCCAAGAAGGCCCCGTACTCCTTGAACGCGGCGACGACTTCACCATCACCGTCGAACCCGGCGTCCAGGGCGACCGCCACACCTGCGGCACCACCTACGACGGCCTCGCCGCCGACGTCACCCCCGGCGAACGCATCCTCGTCGACGACGGCCGCGTCACCCTCCAGGTCACCTCCGTCGACGGCCCCCGCGTCCACACCACCGTCCTCGAAGGAGGCATGGTCTCCGACAACAAGGGCCTCAACCTCCCCGGCGTCGCCGTCTCCGTCCCCGCCCTCTCCGACAAGGACGTCGAAGACCTCCGATGGGCCCTGCGCACCGGCGCCGACATCATCGCCCTCTCCTTCGTCCGCAGCGGACGCGACATCGAGGACGTCCACCGCGTCATGGACGAAGAGGGCCGCCGCGTACCCGTCATCGCGAAGATCGAGAAGCCGCAGGCCGTCGACAACATCGACGACATCGTCGCCGCCTTCGACGGCATCATGGTCGCCCGCGGCGACCTCGGCGTCGAGATGCCCCTCGAACACGTCCCCGTCGTCCAGAAGCGCGCCATCAAACTCGCCAAGCGCAACGCCAAACCGGTCATCGTCGCCACCCAGATGCTCGACTCGATGATCGACAACTCGCGCCCCACCCGCGCCGAGGCCAGCGACGTCGCCAACGCCGTCATCGACGGCACCGACGCCGTCATGCTCTCCGGCGAGACCAGCGTCGGCCGCTTCCCCGTCGAGACCGTCCGCACCATGAGCCGCATCGTCGAAGCGGCCGAGGAGGACGTCCTCGCCAAGGGCCTCCCGCCCCTCACCGAACGCAACAAGCCCCGCACCCAGGGCGGCGCCGTCGCCCGCGCCGCGGCCGAGATGGGCGACTTCCTCGGCGCCAAGTACCTCGTCGCCTTCACCCAGTCCGGCGACACCGTCCGCCGCCTCTCCCGCTACCGCTCCCCGATCCCCCTGCTCGCCTTCACCCCGGACCCGGCCACCCGCTCCCAGCTCAACCTCACGTGGGGCGTGGAGACCTTCCTCGGCCCGCACGTCGACTCCACGGACGCGATGGTCGCCCAGGTCGACGAGCACCTGCTCCGCATCGGCCGCTGCCGCAAGGGCGACGTCGTCATCATCACCGCCGGCTCCCCTCCGGGCGTCTCCGGCTCGACGAACCTCGTCCGCGTCCACCACATCGGCGAACCCCTGGCGTAACCCGCCACTCAGTGCTTCGGCCCGACATGCGCGTCCATCAACCCCACGGACGCGCGTCGGGCGACCGAGATGTTGTACGGACTCCCGCCGCGGACACACTGCGTCCACTCGACGCCGAGCGTGTCCAGGGTGTCGGTGAACAGCCGCCGGATGTCGTCCGACACGTTGGTGAAGAAGTACCGCGGATACTCGTACCGCTTCGGCACCCCGCCCACGAGGCGCGTGGTCCAGTTCGTGATCCGGCACCCGTCGGAATGGATGAGCCCCCGGACGAACTCCCAGGGATGCTCGTCCACGATCTCCTGCTGCCAGGCCTCGAGGACGATGCGCCGTTCGTGCTTCCTGCCGGGGCCGTGCTGGGGGAAGAGGCACGGCCAGTGTTTGCTGCTGCTCGCCACGGAGACACAGCCCTGCTTCTGCACACGGCAGACGCTGTTGTCCGGGCGTACCGCACGCATCGCCGCCTCACAGGCGTCGATGAGGCCGGGCCAGGCGTCGGCGCACGCGATGCGGAGGTAGTGGACACCTCTCCTGTGCTCGCTGATGCAGCCGTCGCCGAGATAGAGGCCCAGGAGGTAGGCGTACGCCGCCCTGTCCTCGGGCATGCCAGGTACGGTCCTGCAGCGAGGACATGGTTCGCCCGTGCGGATGAGGGGTTCGATCCGTGTCTGCCAGGAGCGGATGGCCGCCCGCGATATGCCGGTCTGTTTGCTGACGGAGTTCAGACTGCGGCCTTGACTGACGAGGATGAGCGCGCGTTTACGGGTGTCGATGTCGTACACGTGGCGAGTGTGGCCCGGGGGTGCTTCCGGCGAGCGGGTTCGATCGTTCGTTCACCCAGGGGGGTGACGTGCGCCGGTCCACTTGTGACCATGGAATCCAAGGAAAAGTGCCCCGGGTCGGACTCGAACCGACACTGTGTGGGTTTTGAATCCACTGCCTGCTGCCAATTGGGCTACCGGGGCCCGCAGATTCCAAGGTTTCCCTGGACCCGCTGCGCGTCCACCATACCGCAGCTAGGTAGGCTCATGGGGAGCTGTACCTGCCTTGGAACGAGGAGCCCACGTGACCGCCCCCGAGTCGCCCCAGCCCGACGCCGCCGACGACGACAAGTCGCACGTCCCGCCGCTGACGACCCGTGTCGTCATCGCCGAGGACGAGGCCCTCATCCGCCTCGACCTCAAAGAGATGCTCGAGGAAGAGGGCTACTCCGTCGTCGGCGAGGCCGGTGACGGCGCCCGTGCCGTCGAACTGGCGCGGGAGCACCGGCCGGACCTGGTGATCCTGGACGTGAAGATGCCCGTCCTGGACGGGATCTCCGCCGCCGAGAAGATCGCCGGCGAGTCCATCGCGCCGGTGCTGATGCTGACCGCGTTCTCGCAGCGGGACCTGGTCGAGCGGGCGCGGGACGCCGGGGCCATGGCGTACCTGGTGAAGCCGTTCAGCAAGAGCGACGTGGTGCCGGCGATCGAGATGGCGGTGTCGCGGTTCGCCGAGCTGAAGGCGCTGGAGAAGGAGGTCGCGGACCTCTCGCAGCGGCTGGAGACCCGGAAGCTGGTGGACCGGGCGAAGAGCATCCTGCAGACGCAGTACGGGCTGTCGGAGCCGGCGGCGTTCCGGTGGATCCAGAAGACGTCGATGGACCGGCGCATGTCGATGCAGCAGGTCGCGGAGGCGGTCATCGAGGACGCCGAGGAGAAGAAGGCCGCGAAGAACCAGTAGCGCGCGCGAACGAACGAAGAGGGCCCACCCGTCGCCGGGTGGGCCCTCCTCCGTGTCCGGCTCAGTCCTCGCCGAGGTAGGCCTTGCGGACGGACTCGTCGTGCAGGAGGTCCCGTCCGGAGCCGGAGAGGACGATCTTGCCGATCTCCATCACATGGGCCTGGTCGGCGAGGGAGAGCGCCGCCTGGGCGTTCTGCTCGACGAGCAGGATGGTGGTGCCCTGGGCCTTGAGTTCGGCGATGGTCGCCATGATCTTCTGCATCATGATCGGGGAGAGGCCCATGGAGGGCTCGTCGAGCATGAGCAGTTTGGGCTGGGACATCAGGGCGCGTCCCATGGCGAGCATCTGCTGCTCACCGCCCGAGAGGGTGCCGGCGGCCTGCTTGCGGCGTTCGCCCAGGATGGGGAAGAGGTCGTAGGCGCGCTGGATGTCCTTCTCGATGCCGGTCCGGTCGCTGCGGAGGAAGGCGCCGAGGCGGAGGTTGTCCTCGATCGTCATGCGGGGGAAGATGTGCCGCCCCTCGGGGGAGTGGGCCAGCCCGAAGGAGACGATCTTGTGGGCGGGGTACTTCCTCAGCGGCTTGCCGTCGAACTTGACCTGGCCGCCCACCGGCTTGAGCAGCCCGGAGAGGGTGCGCAGGGTGGTGGTCTTGCCGGCGCCGTTGGTGCCGATGAGGGTGACGACTTCGCCTGCGTCGACGGTGAAGGAGATGCCCTTGACGGCTTCGATCTTGCCGTAGGCGACGCGCAGGTCCTCGACTTCGAGCAGGGCGGTCATGAGTCGTTCTCCTTGCCGGAACCCGAGGCGCCCGTGGCTTCGGCGGCGGTGGTCGGGGCGGTGGTGCGGTCGGTGTCGCCGTCGTCGTCGCCGTCGGTGGCGTCCGGGGTGTCGCCGTCCGGTGTACCGGCGTCCGCGTCGGCGTCCGCGTCGGTGTCCGGGGTGTCGGCGTCGTCCGGGGCGTCCGCGTCCGCGTCGGTGTCCGACGTGCCGGTGGCGGCCTCGGCCTCGGTGTCGGCGTCCGCCTCGGCGTCCGTCGCGTCGGCGTCGGCGTCCGTGTCCGCCTCGGCGGCGGCCTCCACGGCCGCTTCCTCGGCGGCGGCGACCTCGGCGGCCTCCGCCTCGCCGGGCTCGCCCTCGAAGGGCTCGCCCAGGTAGGCGGCGATGACGCGCTCGTCGCGCTGGACGGTCTGGCCGTCGCCCTCGACGAGCTTCTGGCCCTGGACGAGCACGGCGACGCGGTCGCAGAGGTTCATGATGAACCGCATGTCGTGCTCGATGACGAGGATGGCGATGCCCATGTCCCGGATGGCGAAGACCAGTTCCTCGGTGGCGCGGGTCTCCTGCGGGTTCATGCCGGCGGTGGGCTCGTCGAGGAGCAGCAGGCCGGGTTCGCTGGCGAGGGCGCGGGCGATCTCGAGCTTGCGCTGCTCGCCGTAGGGGAGGTTGCGGGCGAGGTGGTCGGCCTTGGCGCCGAGGCCGACGAACTCGAGGAGTTCGGTGGCGCGGGCGCGGGAGGCGGCTTCGGCCTTGTGGAAGCCGGGGCCGCGCAGGAGGGCCGACCAGAGGCCTTCCTTGGTGCGGGTGTGGCGGCCGACGAGGACGTTCTCCAGCACGGTCATGTTGCTGAAGAGCCGGATGTTCTGGAACGTCCGGGCGATGCCGGCGGCGGTGACCTTGAAGGACTTGGGCGGCAGGACCTGGCCCTTGTACCGGACTTCTCCCTCGGTGGGGATGTAGAGGCCGGTGAGGCAGTTGAAGAAGGTGGTCTTGCCGGCGCCGTTGGGTCCGATGAGGCCGACGATCTCACCGCTCTTGACCGTGAGGTCGACCGAGCGTACGGCGGTGAGGCCGCCGAAGCGCATGGTGACACCGCGGGCGTCGAGGACGGTTTCGCCAGGAGCCGGGGCCTTGGCCGTGGTGGCCGTCGTGGTGGTGGTCATGTTCAGGCACCTGCCTTGGTGAGGGTGGCGGGCGCTTCCTCGTTCTCGTGGAATTCGAGCTGGCGGCGGCGGTTGGGGATCATTCCCTCGGGGCGGAAGCGCATCAGCAGGACGAGCGCGACGCCGAAGGCGAAGAGCTGGTAGTCGCCGAGGAACTGCAGCTTGTTGGGGATGAGGAAGAGCAGTGCGCCGCCGACGAGCGGTCCGCTGATGGTGCCCATGCCGCCGAGGACGACGGCGGCCAGCAGGAAGGCCGAGTTGGGCGGGACCACGTGGGCGAACTGGTACTGCTCGGGGGTGACGGTGTAGGTGACGTGGGCCTGGACGGCGCCGGCGAGGCCCGCGAGGGTGGCGCCGAGGGCGAAGGCGACGAGCTTGACGCGGAAGCCGTTGATGCCCATGGCGAGTGCGGCGGTCTCGTCCTCGCGGATGGCGATCCAGGCGCGGCCGATGCGCGATTCGGAGCTGCGGCGGAACACCACGACGACGATCAGGGTGACCAGCAGCATCAGGAAGAAGTAGTTCGCGAACCGGCCGATGGTGAAGCCACCGATGGTGTGGACGGCGCCGAAGTCGAAGCCGAACATGTTGAGGTTCGGGATCGAGGAGATGCCGTTGGAGCCGTTGGTGACGTCGGGGCCGGAGGTGCCGTCGAGGTTGAGGACGGTGATCCGGAAGATCTCACCGAAGCCGAGGGTCACGATGGCGAGGTAGTCGCCGCGCAGCCGGAGCGTCGGGGCGCCGATGAGGACGCCGAAGATCATCGAGACGCTCGCGCCGACGAGGATCGCCGCCCAGAAGGGCAGGTGGACGTCGTACGGCGAGGAGGGGGAGCCGGAGACCATGGCCGCGGCGTAGGCGCCGACGCCGAGGAAGGCGACGTAACCGAGGTCGAGGAGACCGGCGAGGCCGACGACGATGTTCAGGCCGAGGGCGACGGTGGCGAAGATCAGGATGTTGACGCCGATGGTGGCGTACTGGTCGTCGCTCTGGGTGAAGGGGAAGGCCGCGGCGGCGACGAACGCGCCGATCATGGCCACGTTGCGGTGCCGTGCGGTGAGCACGGAGACGCGGGCGATCAGGCCGGCCTTGGCGAGTGCCGCGAAGCCGAAGCCGGCCGTCATCAGGAAGCCGAGGAACAGCTCGTCGTACTCGGTGCCGATACCGTAGGTGAAGACGGTGAGGCCGAGGGCGAGTACGGCGGTGATGATGAGGATCTCGACGTAGCCGGGGAGCTTGCGGGCCGGGGTGATCGGTCCGGTGGCGAAGGCGGCCTTGACGGTCGTCCACTGGTTGCCGGCGCGGTGCTTGAACTGGTCCCAGCCGGTGTCCTCGGGGTCGGCGGGCAGCAGGTGCGGCCGTTCGAAGGGGAGGGCCAGGGCGCCGACGAGGCTCACCAGGGTGGCGAGGCCCATGACCCAGCCGCCGGGCTCGAGGTTGATCAGGCCGCCGAGCTGGGCGCTGATGGCGATGATCGTGTACCAGCCGGTGACGAACGCGGCGAGGGCCGACAGCTTGATGGCGGAGTCGGCGCCGGCGGGCACGAGCCAGCGGGTTCCCTTGATGCCGTACGAGGCGAGTCCGAACAGGGCGGTCAGGGCGCCGCCGATGAGGACGAGCCACTGGAGGCCGCCGGGGTAGCCGTAGTACGTGAGGTCCCCGGGGAAGGCGGGGGTCCAGGTCCAGGCCAGGAACGCGGAGACGACGGTGAGCGCGCCGCCTGCGGTGGCGGTGGCCCGCGCGATGTGCGGGGGCAGGGCGATGAGCCCGGTGCGCTCGGCGGTCGTGGTGGTGTGCGGGGTGTCCGCGGTGGTGGTCTGTGTGGTCATGGTGGTGTCACGCCCTGTCCGCGACGCGCTCGCCCAGGAGGCCCTGGGGCCGGAAGAGGAGCACGAGGATGAGGAGTACGAACGCCCAGACGTCGGCCCAGGACTGGCCGCCGAGCTGCTGCATGCCGGGGATGTCGGCGATGAAGGCGGTGGCGAGGGTCTCGGCGAGGCCGAGGGCGAGGCCGCCGATCATGGCGCCGTAGATGTTGCCGATGCCGCCGAGGACGGCCGCGGTGAACGCCTTGAGGCCGAGGATGAAGCCCATGCGGAAGTTCACCTCGCCGTACTTGAGGCCGTAGGCGACGGCTCCGATGGCGGCGAAGGCGGCGCCGAGGGCGAAGGCGACCACGATGATGCGGTCGGTGTTGATGCCCATCAGCTTGGCGGTGTCGGGGTCCTGGGCCGTGGCCTGCATGCCGCGTCCGGTCCGGGTCTTCATGACGAAGTAGCCGAGGATCGCCATGGAGAGGGGTGCGGCGGTCAGGAGGAAGACGTCACCGGTCTGGATGGTGACGCTGCCGAGGTGGAAGGGGCCACCGGGGATCTCGGGGAAGGTGAGGGAGGAGGTGGCTCCCGGGTACCAGGCCCAGACCGCCTGCTGCAGCGCGAGGGATATGCCGATGGCGGTGATGAGCGGTGCCAGGCGTGGGCCCCCTCGCAGGGGCCGGTAGGCGAATCGTTCGGTTCCGACCGCGATGGTGACGGCGACGATGATCGCGCCGATGATCATGAGTGGCAGGGCGAGCCACATGGTGGTGCCGCCGGGGAGAATCAGCCAGACCGTGAGTGCGCCGAAGCCACCGGTCATGAAGATCTCGCCGTGGGCGAAGTTGATGAGCTGGACGATGCCGTAGACCATCGTGTAGCCAATGGCGACCAGCCCGTACATCGATCCGAGTAGCAGGCCGTTGACCAGCTGTTGCGGCAGTTCGTTCACCGCAGGTCCTCCGAAGTCTTTCGCCGGATGTGACACCGCGCGGGGCGCTTTGTGCAGCGTCCCGCGCGGCCAGGGATGTGATGCGGAGTCGTGATCAGCCGGAGTAGGTGCCGGACTTCACGGGCTTCCAGGCGCCGCCTTCGTAGCGGTAGACGGTGAGCTGCTTGTTCGTCGCGTCGCCGTACTCGTCGAAGGAGACCTTGCCGGTGACGCCCTCGAAGGAGACACCCTTCATGGCCTCGAGGACCTTGGAGCGGGCGTCGTCGGGCAGCTTGCCGCCGTTGTCGTCGACGACCTTCTTGACGGCCTCGATGATCGACCAGGCGGAGTCGTAGGAGTAGCCGCCGTAGGCCTCGAAGGCCTCCTTGTAGCCGGCCTTCTTGTAGTTCTCGACGAACTCCTTGGCCGAGGGAAGGGTCTCGACCGGGGCGCCGACGGAGGTGGCGAGGTCGCCCACGCCCTCCTTGCCGGACAGCTTGATGAACTCGGCGCTGTAGATGCCGTCGCCGCCGACGAGCGGGATCTTGGCGCCGGAGGCCTTGATCTGCTTGCTCAGCGGGCCGGCGGCGGGGTACTCGCCACCGTAGTAGACGACGTCGGCGCCCGAGTTCTTGATCTTGGTGACGACCGCGGAGAAGTCCTTGGTGTCGGGGTTGACGTGGTCCTCGCCGGCGACCTTGCCGCCGAGCTTGGTGAACTCGGCCTTGAAGGTGGCGGCGAGTCCGGCGCCGTAGGTCTTCTTGTCGTCGACGACGAAGACCTTCTTCTTCTTGGCGTCGTTGAAGAGGTACTGCGCGGCGAAGGGGCCCTGGATGGCGTCCGTGGTCGCGGTGCGGAAGTACGAGGCGTACGGCCGCTTCTTGGTGCCGCCGTTCCAGTCCTGGCCCTGGGTGAGGGCCGGGTTGGTGTTGGCGGGGGAGACCTGGACGAGCTTGGCGTCGTCGAAGACCTTCTGCATGGACTCGGCCACGGAGGAGTTCAGCGGGCCGACCACACCGAGGACGTCCTTGTCGGCGACCAGCTTGGTGGCGTTCTGCTGGCCCGAGGAGGGCTGTGCCTGGTCGTCGAGTGCCTCGATCTTGAAGGTGACGCCGTCGACGTACTTCTTCTCGTTGGCCTGCTTGGCCGCGAGGTCCACCGAGTTCTTGATACCGAGGCCCAGGGCGGAGAGGTCGCCGGTCAGCGGGGCGTCCACACCGATGACCACGGTGGTGCCGCCACCTCCGACGGAGTCCCCACCCTTGTCGTCGCGCGAGCCACAGGCGGTGAGGGACAGTGCTCCGGTCGTGAGCACTGCGGTGAGTATGAGCAACGAACGCTGTCGCACGAAGGGGTCCTTTCCCTGGCGCGGTCTCCTCGGGTCGAGGAGCCGTGTCGAGCGCCTGGCCGTACATGGAGTGGTACAGCCGTGCAGTTGACGCGCCCGGCGGCGCGGTGACTGGCCGTGACTCTAAGCGCAGCCGGGGCGGCTCGGGGAGCGCCATCGGCAGGATGTGACTCTCTTGTTATGCCGTGGCCAAACGTTTCGATGCGTGGCGCTTACACCCTTCGGCGATGATCCGGTGTTCCTCTCACATGTCGAGAACGCCCAGTTCCGCTAAGGGGCTTGGGGGGATCTTGGTGCTTACGGCGGGCTCGGGCGCCGGTGCTCCGGGAGGGGGCGCGAAGGGGGTTGCGGGGCGCCCCGGGCCCTCCTGGAGGCATGATCATTCACTCCTCCGAATGTTACGCAGTGTTACGACGGCGTGTCGGCGGCCCGGGTCACCGCCAGGGGTGGCCGGTGGGTCCGCCGCCCTCGTGGCGCTCGGCGCACCGGCGCTCCGTCTCCTCCGCGACGAGCCTTTCCGCACCCTCCGCGCCGGTGCGTCCGCGCTCCTCGCGGGCCGCCGCGACGACCGCCGTGAGGATCTCGTTCTGCGCGCCGGACAGACCCTTCTGCATGAAGTCCCCTGCGGCGCGCCCGGCCAGCTCTTCTCGCGCCCAGTGTCCGATGAGGGAGACACAGAGTTCGATAGGTGAAGTGGCCCGTGCGGAAGGCGAGTTGTGCGCGGCGCCCTCGTGCGGCCGGGAGTCGCATCCGAGGGGCAGGACGGCGCAGACGAACAGGGCGAGCGGCAGCGAGCGCCGCCGTCCGCGGCGCGGTACACCGGGCGTCATGCGGCAGACGTTACGGCGCGGGCGCGGCTCCTGCCAGTGGCGGAGAACGTCAACTGTGCGTAAGCGGTGGGCGGTTGGGGGTGGTCCGGTGTGGGTGGTGTGCGAGCCGTGAAGGGGGTGGGTGCTCCGGTCGTCCCCGGCGTACCGGTGTCCGAGCGGACGCGGGCGCTATGCCGCTATCGACCGGATTCGCGTGTGCCGGGTGCGTTCCGCCGGCGTGCCGTCCGGCGTCGTCGCCGCCCCGCTTCCCTCGGCGTCCGCACCGTCGCCCGTGCGGCCCTCCGGCGGGGCCCGCACGCCGCGGATCATCAGCGGGTCGCCGGGCCGTTCCCGCGCCGCGCGGTCGCGCCCGCCGGTGGGTGGCGGAGCTGCGACGGCGACGGACAGCGACGGAGGCGGCGGGTGTGGCCTTGGACCGGTGCGCCTCCTGCGGCCTGCGGAAACCTCCTCCGGGGCGGTGCTCCGGACCCTCGCCGCGGGCGTCGCGGGGGGTGTGCCGGGCGGGGCCGGGGAGGGTGCCCCGGGGGTGTCCCGGGGGTGAGGAGGGTAAGGGGCGCCGGGCCTGTGGGGCCTGTACGGCCGGGACGTTTCGGGGGCCGTCGGCGGCGGGCGCTTATTTTCGGCGAAATCGGCGGGTGTCCAAGGAGTGGACACTTCATGGCCGTCCCGAAGGGGTGGACCGATACGGAGGAAGGGCGTCGTTTCCGAGGGGGCCGGGGCTGTGGGAGGGCGCGGTGGGCCTCCGGGGCCCGGAGACGGCCGGGAGGCGTGGGTGCGGCGAGCGGGGGAGAGTCAGGGGCCGACCGGGCGCCATGCCGGCGGCCGGCCCCTGGCTGCCGGACGGGTCAGCCGGTGGTGCCCGGCGCCGACGCGCCGGGGACGTTGTCCGCGTCCTTGGGGGAGACGTCGCGGAGCAGGCAGGTCAGGCGGGCGGTGCAGACGCGCTTGTCCTGCTCGTCGGTGATGACGATCTCGTACGTGGCGGTCGAACGCCCCCGGTGGACCGGGGTGGCCACACCGGTCACCAGGCCGCTGCGGACGCCGCGGTGGTGGGTGCAGTTCAGGTCGATGCCCACGGCGATCTTGGTGACGCCCCCGTGGAGCATGGAGCCGATGGAGCCGAGGGTCTCGGCCAGCACGGCGGAGGCCCCGCCGTGCAGCAGCCCGTAGGGCTGGGTATTGCCCTCGACCGGCATGGTCCCGACGATCCGCTCCGCGGATGCCTCGACGATGTGGACGCCCATCCGGTTGCCGAGGTGTCCGGCGGAGAAGAGGGCGGGCAGGTCCACACCGAGCGAGGCGTACTCGTCGATGACCTCTTGCGGGAACTTCACCTGTGTCTGCTCGCCCATGGGGCCCGGCTCCGATCGTCGTGCGTCGTGTCCCTGTACTTCCGTACCGCCTAAGCAAACGCTCAGGCGGAGGGCGATTGTTCCAGACGCACCACGACGGACTTGCTGGCGGGGGTGTTGCTGACGTCGGCCGTCGAGTCCAGCGGCACCAGCACGTTGGTCTCCGGGTAGTACGCGGCGGCGCAACCGCGGGCGGTGGGGTAGTGGACGACGCGGAAGCCCGCCGCCCGCCGCTCCGTGCCGTCCGTCCACTCGCTGACGAGGTCGGTGTACGCCCCGTCGGCGAGCCCCAGCTCCCGGGCGTCGTCGGGGTGGACCAGGACGACCCGGCGTCCGCCCCTGATGCCCCGGTAGCGGTCGTCCAGCCCGTAGATCGTGGTGTTGTACTGGTCGTGCGAGCGCAGCGTCTGGAGCAGCAGCCGGCCCTCGGGCACCCGGGGGTACTCCACGGGCGCCGCCGTGAAGTTCGCCCGGCCGGTCCGCGTCGGGAAGCGGCGCTCGTCGCGCGGGGCGTGCGGCAGGGCGAAGCCGCCCGGGTTCGCCGCCAGCCTGGCGTTGAAGTCCTCGAAGCCGGGCACCACGCGCGCGATGCGGTCGCGGATCGTGGCGTAGTCCGCCTCGAACTCCTCCCACGGCGTCGCCGACGCCTCGCCGAGCACCGCCCGCGCCATGCGCGCCACGATCGCCGGCTCGGACAGCAGGTGCGGGCTCGCCGGCGGCAGGTTCCCCCGAGAGGCGTGTACCAGGCTCATCGAGTCCTCGACGGTCACGAACTGCTTGCCGCCGCGCTGGACGTCCTTGTCGGTCCTGCCCAGCGTCGGCAGGATCAGCGCGCGCGTGCCGGTGACCGCGTGCGAGCGGTTCAGCTTGGTCGACACGTGCACGGTCAGCCGGGCCCGCCGCATCGCGGCCTCGGTGACCTCGGTGTCGGGGGTGGCGCCGACGAAGTTGCCGCCCATGGCGAAGAAGACCTTGGCCCTGCCGTCGCGCAGCGCCTGGATGGCGCGGACGACGTCGAGACCGTGGTGGCGGGGCGAGGTGATCCCGAACTCCTTGTCGAGCGCGTCCAGGAAACCGGCCGAGGGACGCTCGAAGATCCCCATGGTGCGGTCGCCCTGCACGTTGGAGTGGCCGCGCACCGGGCAGACCCCGGCGCCGGGGCGGCCGATGTTGCCCCGCAGCAGGAGGAAGTTGACCACCTCGCGGATGGTGGCCACGGAGTGCTTGTGCTGGGTGAGGCCCATGGCCCAGCAGACGATGGTGCGCTGCGAGGCCAGCACCATGCGCAGGGCCCGCTCGATCTCGTCGCGCGTCAGACCGGTGGCGGCGAGGGTCTCGTCCCAGTCGGCGGCGGTGGCCGCGGCGGCGAACTCCTCGAAGCCGTGCGTGTGCTCCTCGACGAAACGCCGGTCGACCGCGCCGTCGGTCTCCAGGACCAGCTTGTTCAGCAGCCGGAACAGGGCCTGGTCGCCGCCGATGCGGATCTGCAGGAACAGATCGGTGAGCGAGGCTCCCTTGATCATGCCCTGCGGGGTCTGCGGGTTCTTGAACCGCTCCAGGCCCGCTTCGGGCAGCGGGTTCACCGAGATGATCCTCGCGCCGGACGCCTTGGCCTTCTCCAGGGCCGACAGCATCCGGGGGTGGTTCGTGCCCGGGTTCTGCCCGGCCACGATGATCAGGTCGGCGCGGTGCAGGTCCTCCAGGGAGACGCTGCCCTTGCCGATGCCGATGGTCTCGGTGAGCGCCGAGCCGGACGACTCGTGGCACATGTTGGAGCAGTCCGGCAGGTTGTTGGTGCCGAACTCGCGGGCGAAGAGCTGGAGCAGGAAAGCGGCCTCGTTGCTGGTGCGGCCCGAGGTGTAGAACACGGCCTCGTCGGGGGAGCCGAGCGCCGTCAGCTCCTCCGCGATGATCGCGAAGGCGCGCTCCCAGGACACCGGTTCGTACCGGTCGGCGCCCTCCGCCGCGTACACGGGGTGGGTGATCCGGCCCTGCTGGCCCAGCCAGTAGCCGCTGCGGGTGGCGAGGTCCGCGATGGGGTGGGCGGCGAAGAAGTCCGGTGTGACGCGGCGCAGGGTCGCCTCCTCGGCGACGGCCTTCGCCCCGTTCTCGCAGAACTCGGCGACGTGCCGCTCGTCCCCCTCGGGCCAGGCGCAGCCCGGACAGTCGAAGCCGTCCTTCTGGTTGACCTTGAGGAGGGTGCGCGCGGTGCGGGCCACGCCCATCTGCGCCCGCGACATCCTGAGCGTGTGCCCGATCGCGGGGAGGCCCGCGGCGGCGTGCTGCGGCGGCGCGACCTGCGGCGCGTCCTGGACGGGGTCCCCTGCGGGCGGCTTGCTGGCCATCGCGCTCTCCCTCGAGCGGTCGTGTCCGTCGGACGTCTTCGCTGTACGTCTCCGATCCTGTCACGTGGCACCGACAGCGGCGGACTCAAGGCTCGCTCGGTCGGGATTGTCAGTGGTCCGTGGCAGGATCGTCCCCGTGGTAGAGACAGCATCGAAGAAGACCGACGACAACCGTCCGCGCCTGCTCCTCATGGACGGGCACTCCCTGGCGTACCGGGCGTTCTTCGCGCTGCCCGCGGAGAACTTCACCACCGCGAGCGGCCAGACGACCAACGCCATCTACGGCTTCGCGTCGATGCTGGCGAACACGCTGCGCGACGAGGCGCCCACGCACTTCGCGGTGGCGTTCGACGTGTCCCGCAAGACCTGGCGCTCCGCGGACTTCCCGGAGTACAAGGCGAACCGCTCCAAGACCCCCGACGAGTTCAAGGGGCAGGTCGAGCTGATCGGCGAGCTGCTCGACACCATGAACGCGGAGCGGTTCGCGGTCGACGGCTTCGAGGCCGACGACATCATCGCCACCCTGGCCACCCAGGCCGAGGCGGCGGGCTTCGAGGTGCTGATCGTCACCGGCGACCGGGACTCCTTCCAGCTGGTCTCCGACCACATCACCGTGCTGTACCCCACCAAGGGCGTCTCGGAGCTGACCCGCTTCACCCCGGAGAAGGTCCAGGAGAAGTACGGGCTGACCCCCTCGCAGTACCCGGACTTCGCCGCCCTGCGCGGCGACCCGTCCGACAACCTGCCGGGCATCCCCGGCGTCGGCGAGAAGACCGCCACCAAGTGGATCAACCAGTTCGGTTCGTTCGCGGAACTGGTCGAGCGGGCCGACGAGGTCAAGGGCAAGGTCGGCCAGGCGCTCCGCGACCACCTGGAGTCCGTCAAGCTCAACCGTCACCTGACGGAGCTGGTGCGTGACGTCGAGCTGCCCAGGACGGTCGCGGACCTGGAGCGCCGGCCGTACGACAGGACGGCGCTGAAGGGCTTCCTGGAGGTCCTGGAGATCCGCAACCCCAGCCTGCGGGACCGGCTCCTGGCCGTCGACCCGGGCACTGCGGAGGAAGAGGCCCCCGCCCCGGCCGCCGGTGTCGAGCTGGACGGCTCGGTGCTGGGCGCCGGCGAGGTGGCGGCCTGGCTGGAGGAGCACGGCCGGCAGCCCCTCGGCGTGGCCACCGTCGCCACCTGGGCGCTGGGCGTGGGCAACGTCAGCGAGGTCGCCCTGGCGGCCGCCGACGGCAAGGCGGCCTGGTTCGACACCACGCAGCTGGACGAGTCCGATGAGAAGGCCTTCGCCGCCTGGCTCGCCGACCCCGACCGGCCGAAGGTCATGCACAGCGCCAAGGAGGCGCTGCGGGTCTTCCCCGAGCACGGGTGGCGGATCGAGGGCATCACCATGGACACCGCCCTCGCCGCCTACCTGGTCAAGCCCGGCCGCCGGTCCTTCGCGCTGGACGCCCTGTCCGTCGAGTACCTGCACCGCGAGCTGGCCCCCGCCGCCGCCGACGGGCAGCTCGCCTTCGGCACCGACGAGCAGGCCGAGGCCGACGCCCTGATGGCCCAGGCCCGCGCGGTCCTCGACCTGGGCGAGGCGTTCGGCGACAAGCTGCGGGAGGTCGGCGCCGCCGAGCTGCTGCACGACGTGGAACTGCCCACCTCCCTGCTGCTCGCCCGGATGGAGCGGCACGGCATCTTCGCCGACCGCGCCCATCTGGAGGCGATGGAGCAGCAGTTCGCGGGCGCCGTGCAGCAGGCGGTGAAGGAGGCGCACGCCTCCGTCGGGCACGAGTTCAACCTCGGCTCGCCCAAGCAGCTCCAGGAAGTCCTCTTCGGCGAGCTGAACCTGCCCAAGACGAAGAAGACCAAGACCGGTTACACCACGGACGCCGACGCGCTGGCGTGGCTGGCGGCGCAGACCGAGCACGAGCTGCCGGTCATCATGCTGCGCCACCGCGAGCAGGCGCGGCTGCGCTCGACCGTCGAGGGCCTGATCAAGACCATCGCCGCGGACGGCCGCATCCACACCACCTTCAGCCAGACGGTCGCGGCGACCGGCCGCCTCTCCTCCACCGACCCGAACCTGCAGAACGTACCGGTCCGCACCGACGAGGGCCGGGCGATCCGGCACGGCTTCGTCGTCGGCGAGGGCTTCGAGTCGCTGATGACGGCCGACTACAGCCAGATCGAACTGCGGGTCATGGCCCACCTGTCCGAGGACGAGGGCCTGATCGAGGCGTTCACCTCCGGCGAGGACCTGCACACCACCGTCGCCTCGCAGGTCTTCGGGGTGGAGCGGTCCGCCGTCGACGCCGAGATGCGCCGCAAGATCAAGGCCATGTCGTACGGCCTGGCGTACGGCCTGTCCGCCTTCGGCCTCTCCCAGCAGCTGAACATCGAGGCGGGCGAGGCCCGCGCCCTGATGGACACCTACTTCGAGCGGTTCGGCGGCGTGCGCGACTACCTGCGCCGGGTCGTCGACGAGGCGCGCGCCACCGGGTACACGGAGACGATGCTCGGCCGCCGCCGGTACCTGCCGGACCTCAACAGCGACAACCGCCAGCGCCGCGAGTCGGCCGAGCGGATGGCGCTCAACGCCCCGATCCAGGGCACCGCCGCCGACATCGTCAAGGTGGCCATGCTCAACGTCGACCGGGCGCTGCGCGAAGCGGGCCTCACCACCCGGATGCTGCTCCAGGTTCACGACGAAATCGTGCTGGAGGTCGCCCCGGGCGAGCGGGAGCGCGTCGAGGAGCTGGTCCGCCACGAGATGTCGACCGCGGTCGACCTGCGCGCCCCGCTGGACGTCTCGGTGGGCGTCGGCCCGGACTGGGACTCCGCCGCGCACTGATCCGCACGGCACCGGCCCTCCCCCCCGTACGGGACGGGAGGGCCGGCGCCCTAGCGTGCCTCGCGCAGCCGCATGCCCGCGCCGTACAGCAGCAGGCCCGCCGCGAGCCCGGCCCCGGCCCCGAAACACGCGGTCGGGATGATGTCCAGCGGCGTCTCGATCCGCCCCCAGTACGCGTACCACCGCACGCACCGGTGGACGACGCCCGCCGCCACGCACGCCCCGAGCAGCCCCGCCGCCAGCCACCGGCCCCGCCGGTCCAGCACCGGCACCGACGCCGGCGCCCGCCGCGCCGCCTCCGGCGGGACCCGCCGCAGCGCACCACCCACGAACCACACGAGCACCACCAGCGCGACGGCGGAGCCGCCGTACTGCGCGTAGAGGTACACGGGGAACCCGGCCACCACCGCCCCGAGCGCCGGGAGCACCTGCGTGCCCCACCGGTCCGCATGGGTGAACAGGTCCCACACCACGTGCGTCGCCGCCCCGATGGCGGCCGAGACGGAGAACCGGACCGCCAGCCCCACCGGGTGACGCCCCCGCCAGGGCTCACCCCGCACCAGCGCGTGCACCCGCCCCTGCCACCGCGCCGGCACCAGCGCCAGCAGCGGCTCACGCACCATCAGCCACACCGCCACCAGCGCGGCGGCGATGAGGACGTCGACGGTCAGGATGCCCGGCAGGCTGTGCGTGACGTCCCCGAAGAGCATCGCGCCCGGGATCGCGGTGTCCGCGAAGTACGTCATGTCGGGCGCGAACGACCCCGCGACGAGCGCCGACGCGACCAGGGGCCCGCGCGCGGTCCCCGACCTCCGTATCCCGGGCAGGACCGCCGCGGCGTGGCTGAGCGTGAATGGCATGGCTGTGGCGCCCCCCGGATGCGTACCTCTGTCAACGCCGCCCAGTATGCGCGAGGTTCGGGCACCGGATTCCGGACGACGCGGAGGTGACGAATGCGTGAAAACCGGTCAGGTGGCGGTGTGCAGGGGCGCCGAGTTGACGTAGGGTCGCCTGAGTCATCGCGCTGGGGAGCGCGAAGGGCCGGCGACGGGGAGGGACCAGACGTATGGCAGCGCGTATCGGCCGTCGACTGCGCAAGGGGGCCACCAGCACAGCGGTGGCCGCGGTGGCGGTGGCGGCGCTGTCCGCCTCGCAGGCGCCGGGGGTGACGCCTGCCGCCGCGGACGGCACCGACCAGCCGATGTCGGATGCGACACCGCCCTCGCCCGACGGCTCGGCCACCGGCAACTCGCCGTACTACACCGACCTGCCGCCCCTCAACACGCCCGCCCCGCCCGGCGGTTCGACCCAGCCGACCGTCACGGGCCCTGCCGAGGCCGGCATCCCCGCGACGGTGCTCGCCGCCTACAAGCAGGCCGAGCAGTACCTGAAGACCGACGACCCGGGGTGCAACCTTCCCTGGCAGCTCCTCGCGGGCATCGGCAAGGTCGAGTCCGGGCAGGCGCGCGGCGGTCGCGTCGACGCCAACGGCACCACCGTCACGCCCATCCTCGGCCCCGTCCTCAACGGCGTCGGTTTCGCCGACATCTCCGACACCGACGACGGCGCCTACGACGGCGACCGGACGCACGACCGGGCCGTCGGCCCGATGCAGTTCATCCCCTCCACCTGGGCGACCTGGGGGCAGGACGCCAACGGCGACGGCCGCAAGGACCCGAACAACATCTACGACGCCGCCCGGGCGGCGGGCATGTACCTGTGCGCGAACAACCGGGACCTCGCCCTCAAGGCGGACCTGGACAAGGCGATCCTCAGTTACAACCGCTCCACGGAGTACCTCCGTACGGTGCTGTCCTGGTTCGAGTACTACAAGAGCAACAGCCACCAGGTGCCCGACGGCACGGGTGTCCTCCCGATCGACCGCGGCGACCCCGGCACCGGCGCCGGCGCCGGTACCAGCCCGGTCCTCACCCCCACTCCGACGCCGACCCCGCCGGTCACCCCCCGGCCCACCCCGCCCGCCCCCTCGCCGTCCCCCGGCCCGGGCGGCGCCACGCCGACCCCGAAGCCGCCGGCGACCAAGCCGCCGACCCCGACCCCGCCGGCGACCCCCACCCCGACACCGACGCCGACGCCGACCCCCACGCCCAGCCCCTCGCCCTCCGCGACCGTCACCCGCCTGAAGGACGCCGGAACGGGACCGCTGACCGCGACGGCCGGCACCCGCTTCACGGAGCGTCCCGCGGTCACGGCGCTGAACGCGGCGGGCAAGCCGGTGGCCAGGGTCGGTGTGCGGTTCGCGATCATCGGGGACACCGACTCCCGCTTCCCCGGCGGTGCCACCACCGTCACCGTCCTCACCGGCGCCGACGGCACCGCCACCGCGCCCGAACTCCAGGCGGGCGAGCGGGCAGGGGCGTTCACCGTCCGCGCCACCGTGGCAGGCCGGACACTCACCCCCGTCGAGTACGCCGCGACCGTCACCGCCCGCCAGGCCGACGCCCTGACCAGGACGGACGACCAGCAGCTCACCGCCGCGCCCGGGGCGGAGTTCGCCGGCCAGGTGCAGGTGAAGGCGACGCACAAGGGCATCGCCGTCGCCGGTGCCACCGTGACCGCCACCATGGTCAAGGCGGCGGACGACGGGACCGTCAACGACAAGGGGCCCTTCTTCAAGGACGCGCAGGGCAACCCGGTCCGCACCCTGGAGGGCCTGACGACCGGTGCCGACGGCACCCTGACGCTCCCCAGGATGTACGCGGACGACCAGGCCGGCACGTACCTGCTGCGCCTCACCACCGCCGGCGGCGTCACCCTGACCGTCGAGCTCCAGGTCGCCTGACCGGACACCCCCGGCGCGGTGCCCGGCCCGGCACCGCGCCCACCGCCCCACCCTCCCGGTGGGGCGGCGCCATGCGCGGGGCGCCCGCCCGCTGTCCGGCGGGGCGCCGGACGGGGGGCGTTCCGTGCCGGGGGGACCTGTGCCGGGGTCCGCGCCGGGGGCCTGCCCGCCCCCCGGCCGGTGCCGGCGGCGGGCCGTCAGCGGCGCGCGTTCGTCCGGCGGGTCGGCGGGGCCGACGCCGGGTCCTCCGGCCACGGATGCCTCGGGTACCGGCCGCGCAGTTCCGCGCGCACGGAGCGGTAGCCGTCCCGCCAGAAGGACGCCAGGTCCGCCGTGACGGCCGCCGGGCGCCCGGCCGGCGACAGCAGGTGCACCAGGACCGGGACGCCCGCTATGGACGGCGTCTCGGCGAGCCCGAACATCTCCTGGAGCTTCACCGCCAGCACCGGCTGCTCACCGCCGTACTCGACACGGATCCGCGACCCGCTCGGCACCTCGATCCGCTCAGGGGCCAGCTCGTCGAGCCGGGCCGCCTCACCGGTGGACCAGGGCAGCAGCCTCCGCAGGGCCTGACCCGCGTCGATCCGGCCGAGGTCCGCCCGGCGCCGGGCCCGCGAGAGCTCCGGTTCCAGCCAGTCCTCCGGGCGCTCCAGCAGCGCGGCGTCCGACACGTCCGGCCACGGCGCCCCCAGCACCCGGTGCAGGAACGCCAGCCGCTCGCGCAGCTCGTCCGCCTCCCGGGACCAGCGCAGCAGCCCCGGCCCCTCGCGCCGCAGCCCCTCCAGCAGGGCCTCCCGCACGAGCGCCGGACCGGGGTCCCTCAGCGGGCGTACGACCGTCTCGACGGCGCCCAGCCGCTCCACCGACCGGGCGACCACGTCGCCGTCCTCCCACCGCACCTCGTCACCCGCGACGAGCAGGTGCCGGGCCGCGGTCCGCGCGGTCCCTTCGTCCACCACGGCGGCCAGCCGCACGCGCGCGGAGGCGGCGTGCGAGGGGCGGTCCGCGACGGCGACGGCGAGCCACGCCGAGCCACGCAGCCGGGACTCCCCGGTCAGCTCCGCGCCCGTCCCGGAGGCCATCAGGAAGGCACCGTCGCCCTTGGCCCGCGCCACCCGCTCCGGGAAGGCGAGGGCGGCCACGAGCCCGGCGGCGGCGTCGTCCGCCAGGCCGGCGGAGCCGTCGCCCTCCCGCCCGGGACGCCCGCCGGACCGGCCGCCCGCCCCCGCGGG
>NZ_LWBU01000395.1:81457-230028 GCF_001646665.1 Streptomyces noursei
CCCCCGCGGGACCGCCCGCCTGCGCCGCGCCACCCGCCTGCGGCCCGTCGCCCGCGCCGGGGGCGTCCAGCTGCCGGGCCAGCCGCCGCGCCTCCTGCCGCCACCGCGCCCCGTACGCGTCGCCACCGCGCCGCGCCGCACGCCACGCGGCCGCCAGATCGTCGCCGTACGCACGCGGCGGCTCCTCGCTCAGCAGCGCCACCACCTCGGCGGCGCGCCGCGCACCGACCGCCGGCGCCCCGTCCAGCAGCGCCCGCGCCAGGCGCGGGTGCAGGCCCAGGCGGGCCATGGTGGCGCCCCGGCCGGTCACCCGGCCCGCGGCGTCCACCGCGCCGATCGCCGCCAGCACCGACCGCGCGGCGGCCATGGCGCCCGCGGGCGGCGGGTCCAGCAGCGCCAGGCCCGCCGCGTCCGGGTCGCCCCAGGCGGCCGCCCGCAGCGCGAACCCCGCCAGGTCCGCCACCTGGATCTCGGGCGCCGGGAACCGGGGCAGGCGCCCGTCCTCCGCCTCCGTCCAGCACCGGTACACCACGCCCGGCGCCTCGCGCCCCGCCCGCCCCGCGCGCTGCCGGGCGGCCGCCCGGGAGGCCCGTACCGTCGTCAGGGAGCCGAGGCCCCGCGCGTGGTCCACCCGCGGCTCGCGGGCCAGCCCCGAGTCCACCACCACCCGCACGCCCGGCACCGTCAGCGACGACTCCGCCACCGACGTCGCCAGTACCACCCGCCGCCCGCCGCCGGGGGAGAGGACCGCGTCCTGCACGGCCGCCGGTGCCTGCCCGTGCACCTGGAGCACCTCCGCGTCCACGGAGGACAGCAGCCCCGCCACGCGCGCGAGCTCCCCGACACCGGGCAGGAAGCACAGCACGTCGCCCGCGCGCTCCGCCAGCGCCCGCCGCACCACCGACGCCACGTGCGCCAGCAGCGCGGGGTCCACCCTCGTCCCGTGCGGCGGGCGCACCGTCCCGGCCGGCGGGGCCCACACCACCTCCACCGGATGCGCCACCCCCTCGGCCCGGACCACCGGAGCGCCGCCCAGCAGCCGCGCCCAGCCCTCCGCGTCGGTCGTCGCCGAAGCGGCGACCAGCCGCAGCTCGGGCCGCAGGGCCGCCCGTACGTCCAGCAGGAACGCCGCACAGGTGTCCGCGTCCAGGTGCCGCTCGTGGCACTCGTCCAGGATCACCACGTCCACCCCGGCCAGTTCCGGGTCGCGCTGGAGCCGCTGGAGCAGCACACCCGTCGTCACCACCTCGACGACCGTCTCCCGCGACACCACCCGCTCGCCGCGCACCGTGAAGCCCACCCGGCCGCCCACCCGCTCGTCCAGCAGCCACGCCATCCGCCGGGCCGCGGCCCGCGCCGCGATGCGCCGGGGCTCGGCGACCACGACGCGCGCGCCCCCCGCCGCCAGCGCCAGCGGCACCAGGGTGGTCTTCCCCGTCCCCGGCGGGGCGCACAGCACCGCCGACCCGTGCCCGTCCAGCGCCCGCTCCAGAGCGGGCAGGGCGGTGCGTACGGGAAGGTCCCGGGCCTCGTCCCGCAGTCGCATCACACGCGCTCGCAGACGAAGATCGCCGTCCCGGGGATCAGGTTGCCGCGCAGGGGCGACCAGCCGCCCCACTCCTGGGTGTTCCAGGAGGGCCACTCCGGCTCGACCAGGTCCACCAGCCGGAAGCCGCCCGCCACCACGTCCCGCACCCGGTCCCCGAGGGTGCGGTGGTGCTCCACGTACACCGCGCGCCCCTCGTCGTCCTGTTCCACGTAGGGGGTGCGGTCGAAGTAGGAGGCCGCCACGGACAGGCCCTCGGGCCCCGGCTCGTCGGGGAAGGCCCACCGGATGGGGTGGGTCACCGAGAACACCCACCGTCCGCCCGGCCGCAGCACCCTGCGCACCTCCCGGAAGACCCGCACGGGGTCCGCCACGAAGGGCACCGCCCCGTACGCCGAGCACGCCAGGTCGAAGGCGCCGTCCCGGAAGGGCAGCGCGGCGGCGTCCGCCTCCACCAGGGGCACGTCCGCACCGATGCGCAGGGCGTGCTGGAGCTGCCGGTGGGACAGGTCCAGGGCGACGGGCCGGGCGCCCCGGGCGGCCAGCCAGCGCGAGCACTGGGCCGCGCCCGCCCCGATCTCCAGCACGTCGAGGCCGGCGACGTCCCCCAGGAGGCCCGCGTCGGCCTCGTCCAGCCCCTCCGGGCCCCACACGAACCGGTCGTCCCCGAGGAACTCCCCGTGCTCGCTCTGGTACTCGTCGGCGTTCCGGTCCCACCAGCCGCGGCTCGCCCGGCTGCTCTCCTCGTCACCGGCCTGGCGCCGAGTTGCCTCAGGCTCGTACTCTTGGATCATCCCGCCCGCCGTTGTAGGTTGCGCACTGCTCCTCCGGGGAGCGGGATGCCCCGCCGGAAGCCGCGGTCGCGGCCACGATGGCCTTGGGAAACTTTAAATGTGCCGGGTATGCGACGTTCTGCCCCGGGTGTGCGCCTTCGCGCATTGACCCTGTCCGGCCGTCCCCGTATGCTAAAGGTTGCGCTGCGGGCCTGCGCGCCTCAGACGGAGCAGGTCGCGCTCGCATCTGTTGTATGTCCCCTCGGTTGTCGAGGCGCCTCCCCTGGCGGGGATGGGCGCTTCCTTGGCTGTCCGGCTTCTTCAGCTGCGATACGGGCTCTCGGCGTAGCAGTACCTACGACTTCAATGTCCGTACCGGAGCCCTTTCCCACATGACGAGCAGCACCGAGACCACCGCCACCACCCCGCAGGTTGCGGTCAACGACATCGGTAACGAGGAAGCCTTCCTCGCCGCGATCGACGAGACGATCAAGTACTTCAACGACGGCGACATCGTCGACGGCGTCATCGTGAAGGTCGACCGGGACGAGGTCCTGCTCGACATCGGTTACAAGACCGAAGGTGTCATCCCGAGCCGCGAGCTCTCGATCAAGCACGACGTCGACCCGAACGAGGTCGTCAAGGTCGGCGACGAGATCGAGGCCCTTGTTCTCCAGAAGGAGGACAAGGAAGGCCGCCTGATCCTCTCGAAGAAGCGCGCCCAGTACGAGCGTGCCTGGGGCACCATCGAGAAGATCAAGGAAGAGGACGGCATCGTCACCGGCACCGTCATCGAGGTCGTCAAGGGTGGTCTCATCCTCGACATCGGCCTCCGTGGCTTCCTGCCGGCCTCCCTCGTCGAGATGCGTCGTGTCCGCGACCTCCAGCCCTACGTGGGCAAGGAGCTCGAGGCGAAGATCATCGAGCTGGACAAGAACCGCAACAACGTGGTCCTGTCCCGCCGTGCCTGGCTCGAGCAGACCCAGTCCGAGGTTCGCCAGACGTTCCTCACCACCCTGCAGAAGGGTCAGGTCCGCTCCGGCGTCGTCTCCTCGATCGTCAACTTCGGTGCGTTCGTCGACCTGGGCGGCGTGGACGGTCTGGTCCACGTCTCCGAGCTGTCCTGGAAGCACATCGACCACCCGTCCGAGGTCGTCGAGGTCGGCCAGGAGGTCACCGTCGAGGTTCTCGACGTGGACATGGACCGCGAGCGTGTCTCCCTGTCGCTGAAGGCGACGCAGGAGGACCCGTGGCAGCAGTTCGCCCGTACGCACCAGATCGGTCAGGTCGTCCCGGGTAAGGTCACCAAGCTGGTTCCGTTCGGTGCGTTCGTCCGCGTGGACGAGGGCATCGAGGGTCTGGTCCACATCTCCGAGCTGGCCGAGCGCCACGTGGAGATCCCGGAGCAGGTCGTCCAGGTCAACGACGAGATCTTCGTCAAGGTCATCGACATCGACCTCGAGCGCCGCCGCATCAGCCTCTCGCTGAAGCAGGCCAACGAGTCGTTCGGTTCGGACCCGGCCTCGGTCGAGTTCGACCCGACCCTGTACGGCATGGCCGCGTCGTACGACGACCAGGGCAACTACATCTACCCCGAGGGCTTCGACCCCGAGACCAACGACTGGCTCGAGGGCTACGAGACCCAGCGCGAGGCGTGGGAGACCCAGTACGCCGAGGCGCAGCAGCGCTTCGAGCAGCACCAGGCCCAGGTCATCAAGTCCCGCGAGGCCGACGAGGCCGCCGCTGCCGAGGGTGGCGCCGCCGCCGCCGCGGCCGGTGCCCCGGCGGGCGTCTCGGGCGGTTCGTACTCCTCGGAGTCGGACGACAACTCCGGCGCCCTGGCGTCGGACGAGGCCCTGGCTGCCCTGCGCGAGAAGCTGGCCGGCGGCCAGAGCTGAATCCCGGCTCACCGCTGAACGCCGGTAACGGCTGAACACCGAGGCCCGTCCCCGCAAGGGGGCGGGCCTCGGTCGTGCGCGCGCGCCGGAGGCACCTGCCCCCGGAGGGCGCGTGAGCGACGGCGCCGGCGTCGGTCCGCGTCCCGGGCCGGGCCGGGGCGTTGTCCGCGGGGCCGGGCCCCGTCTGGCCGGGCCGGGCCCGGTCGGGCCGGAAATGAGCGCTCCGGGGGAATGCCGGTACGGCGAGTGACGTTCTTCCCTGTGAACACGAGGAGGAGCGGTAATCGTGCTTGATCCGCAGGATTTGTACGCATGGGACCCCAAGGGCCTGGCCGTCGTCGACGTGGCGCTGGCACAGGAGTCGGCCGGTCTTGTCATGCTCTACCACTTCGACGGATACATCGACGCGGGTGAGACCGGCGAGCAGATCGTCGACAGCCTGCTGGACTCGCAGCCACACCAGGTGGTGGCTCGCTTCGACCACGACCGGCTGGTGGACTACCGGGCGCGCCGCCCCCTGCTCACCTTCCGGCGCGACCGCTGGACCGGGTACGAGACGCCGTCCATCGAGGTCCGCCTCGTGCAGGACGCCACCGGGGCGCCGTTCCTGCTGCTGTCCGGGCCCGAACCGGACGTGGAGTGGGAGCTCTTCGCCCAGGCCGTGCGGCAGATCGTCGAACGGCTCGGGGTACGGCTCTCGGTCAACTTCCACGGCATCCCCATGGGCGTCCCGCACACCCGGCCCGTCGGCCTCACCCCGCACGGCAACCGCACCGACCTCATGCCGGGGCACCGCAGCCCGTTCGACGAGGCACAGGTCCCGGGCAGCGCCGAGGCGCTGGTCGAGTACCGGCTGATGGAGGCCGGACACGACGTCCTCGGTGTCGCCGCCCACGTCCCGCACTACGTGGCCCGGTCGGCCTACCCGGACGCGGCACTCACCGCCGTGGAGGCCATCACCGCGGCGACCGGTCTCGTCCTGCCCGGCATCGCGCACGCGCTGCGGACCCAGGCGCAGCGCACCCAGACCGAGATCGAGCGGCAGATCGGCGAGGGCGACGAGGAGCTGACCGCGCTCGTCCAGGGGCTGGAGCACCAGTACGACGCGATGGCCGGCGCCGAGACGCGCGGCAACCTGGTCGCCGAACCGGTGGACCTGCCGTCGGCCGACGAGCTGGGACGCGAGTTCGAGCGGTTCCTGGCCGAGCGGGAGGGCGACCTCTAGGGCGGGTCCGGCAGAGCACCCCCTAGGCTTCCGTCCATGCTGAAGGTTGGGTTGACCGGCGGAATCGGCGCCGGAAAGAGCGAGGTGTCGCGGCTCCTCTCCTCGTACGGAGCGGTCCTCATCGACGCCGACAAGATCGCCCGCGAGGTCGTCGAGCCCGGGACGCCCGGGCTCGCGGCCGTCGTCGCCGCGTTCGGCCCGGACGTCCTGACGGCCGAGGGGACCCTGGACCGCCCCCGGCTCGGGTCGATCGTCTTCTCCGACCCCGAGTCGCTGGCCACGCTGAACGGCATCGTCCACCCCCTGGTCGGCGCCCGCTCCGCCGAGCTGGAGGCGGCGGCGGGACCCGGCGCGGTCGTCATCCACGACGTACCGCTGCTCACGGAGAACGGTCTGGCGCCGCTGTACGACCTGGTCGTGGTCGTCGACGCGTCCCCCGGCACACAGCTGGACAGGCTCGTACGGCTGCGCGGGATGACCGAGGCCGACGCGCGCTCCCGCATGTCCGCACAGGCGACGCGGGAGCAGCGGCTGGCCGTCGCCGACCTGGTGATCGACAACGACGGCCCCCTGGAGGCGCTCGAACCGCAGGTGCGCGAGGTGTGGGACCGGCTGGTCGAGCGGGCCGGCGGGGAACGGCGGGGTGCTCCCGGCGCGTGACGGCGCCGGTACGGGGGAGCAGTGCGGCGGGGGCCGCCGGCGGAATACCCGGCCGGCCGCGCATGTTGAACCGCCGGAGCGAGGGAAGGATCCGAGCGTGCCCGAGACCAACCCGGAGACCCACGTCATCGACTACCGCGCGGCGGAGCAGCTGCTCGCCGCCCGGGACCCGCGCGGGGCCGTCAAGCTCCTCGACTCCGTGATCGCCGCGCATCCGGAGAACACCGCGGCCCGGCTGCTGCGGGCCCGCGCGTTCTTCGCCGCCGCCCAGCTGCGACCGGCCGAGCTGGAGTTCGAGCTGGTGCTGGAGCGCGAGCCGGACAACGCGTTCGCGCACTTCGCGCTGGCCCGCACCTTCCAGCGCTCGGGCCGCCCCGAGCAGGCGAAGCGCCACTTCCGGCTGGCCGCCGCGCTGGACCCGAAGCCGGAGTACCTGGAGGCGGCGCGCTTCCCGGTGGACTTCCCCGCGGACGTGCCGCCCGAGGAATGAGCGGGCGCCGCCGCTACCGCCCGCCGGGCCGGTCGTCCGGTTCGTACGGGGGCACGTCGCGGCCGGGCTGGTAGTGCGGCCCCTGGCGGATGTGGCGCAGGACGACCACGAGGTCGACCACGACGACCACGGTCAGCAGGCCGCAGGCCACCGCCCAGCCGGGGCGGCCCGCCATGGCGAAGGCCGCGGTTCCGGCGCCCGCCCAGATCAGCCCCCACACGCCCAGCGCGAAGCGGATCCGCAGGGGGCTGCGTGCCGTTCTCGGTTCACTGCCGGTACGCATGCGCATGATGATCGCTCTCCCGCCCGGCGAGTACCCACGGGGACGCGATTCGATCCGGGCCGGGGGTGGGCCGGGGGTACGCGCCGGGCGGCGGGGCCGTGGTGGCGCATGCCCGCGAGAATCGGTGCGCGGTACGGCTTGGTGCTCATCGCCGCGGACGGGTGCGCGGCCGACCCGGACGGCGGGCTCGTCGGCAGGCGCGTCTTCGGGCCACCGGGCCGGACGCCGCCGCCGGGGGAACCTGCCGGCTCGACCCCTGCCGGCCGCCGTCACCGCGGATGAGCCGGCCGGGGCACCGGCACCGGCACGGGCCCGGGAGCGGGCGCCCGGGCATCAGGACCGTACGGAGCCCCCGCGCGCACCCGCGCTACCGGTGAACGCGGGACAGGGCGCTCGCGGTGGTCGGCGCGGCGCGCGTGTTCCGGACGCCCGCCCGCGGGGCTCACCCCCCCCGGCGCGTACCCGACCGACGACGGAACCCGGCTGCACGCGCGGCCGCCGCACCGATGAGTTCCGGGCGGCTCCCCGGTCAACCTCCACGACAGCGACACACCGCCCCGGGCAACGCCCGTACGAGGAGACCGACATGACCGCCACCACCCCCGCCGCCGCGTCCGCCCCTGCCGCCTCCCCCGCGGTCCCCGCCTCCGCCCCGGCCGCTCCGAGCCGCCGCGCCGACACCGGCGTCCGGGCCCTGCAGATCGTGCTCGCCCTCTTCTTCGCGATCCCGAGCGCCGGACCGAAACTGGTCGGACACTCCTCGGCCGCGGCGTCCTTCGACGCGATCGGTCTCGGCGACTGGTTCATGTACCTGGTGGGGGCCCTGGAGCTGGCCGGTGCCGTCGCGCTGGTGGTACCCGCGCTGTCCGGCGTGGCGGCGCTCGCGCTGATCGGCCTGATGGCGGGCGCCCTCGTCACGCAGATCGCCTTCCTGGGCGGGCAGTTCTGGTACACGCCGGTGATCTTCGCGGTGCTGCTGGCCGTCGTCGCCCGGGCCCGCCGGGACCGTACCGCCGCTCTGCTGCGCCGGGTCGGCGGCCGGGTTCCGTCCGGCACACGGGGCGTGTGAGCCCGCACACGCCTCGGCGGAGGACCTTTACGCCGGACGGGACGGCACGGTACGAGAGGGGCAGGCGACGAAGGGACCTCCATGCGACCGGTGTGCATGACCAGGCAGGGCGCCGTACGCGGTGACATCTCGGCCGACGGGACCGCCTCCTTCCTCGGCATCCCGTACGCCGCCCCGCCCTTCGGCCCACTGCGCTTCCGGCCACCGGCCCCACCGCGCGCGTGGCGGGGGACACGGGAGGCGGCGACCCACGGGCCCACCCCGCCCAAGGCCCCCTACGCCCCGCCCTTCGACACCCTCCTCCCGGAGACGACGGTGCCGGGCGAGGGCTGCCTCAACCTCAACGTCTGGACCCCGTCCCCGGGGCCCGGCGACCGCCTCCCGGTCATGGTGTGGCTGTACGGCGGGGCCTTCGCCAACGGGGCGGCGTCCTCCTCCGCGTACGACGGCAGCGCCTTCGCGCGGGACGGCGTCGTGTTCGTGTCGCTCAACTACCGCCTGGGGACGGACGGGTTCGCGCACCTGGACGGCGCCCCGGACAACCGAGGGCTGCTCGATCAGATCGCGGCGCTCGAATGGGTCCGCGACAACATCGCGAACTTCGGCGGCGACCCGGACCGGGTGACCCTCTTCGGCGAGTCGGCCGGCGCCATGAGCATAGGCATCCTGCTGGCGGACGCGCGGGCACGCGGCCTGTTCCACCGGGCCATCCTGCAGAGCGGCGCGGCGCACCACTTCCTCCGCCCCGCGTCGGCCCGCCTCGTCGCCGCCCGGCTGGCCGCGAAGCTCGGCGTCGAACCGACGGCCGACGCCTTCGCCGCCGTACCGCTCGACCGCCTCCTCACCGCCCAGGCGGAGCTGCGGGGCGAGCTCGGCGCCCGCCCGGACCCTGCCCTCTGGGGCGAGGCGGCGCTCAACGCGATGCCCTTCGAGCCGGTGGCCGACGGCCCGGCCCTGCCTGGCCCGGACTGCGGCGTCGACCTGCTGATCGGCAGCAACCGCGAGGAGTACCGGCTCTTCCTGGTGCCCACCGGCCGGCTGCACCTCCTGCCGGAGGAGAAGCTCCGGTCCACCGCCGAGGCGTACGGACTCGATCCGGACGAGGTTCTGCCCGTGTACCGGGACGCCCGTCCCGGCGCCGGACCGGGGGAGATCTTCGACGCGCTGGCGACGGACTGGTTCTACCGGATCCCGGCGATCCGGCTGGCCGAGTCCGTGCCGGGGTCGTACATGTACGAGTTCGCGCGGCGCTCCTCCGCCTACGAGGGGCAGCTCGGAGCCTGTCACGCCGGTGAGCTGGCCTACGTCTTCGACCGGCTCCACGACCCGCGGTACGCCCCGATGATCGGTGAGGACCCGTCGCAGGCCGTGGCGGACGCGATGCACGGGGCGTGGGTGGCGTTCGCGGCCACCGGCGACCCGGGATGGGCCGCGTACGACACCGGCCACCGGACGACGATGGTCTTCGACGACGACCACGATGACGACGGCGGTCCGGGTCCGGGTCCCGTCGACGACCTTCGCGGCGCCGAGCGTGCGCTGTGGGAAGGGGTGCGCTGACGGGGCGCGAGCGGCGGCCGGAGCCGATTGTCAGACCCCCGCCGTAAGGTCGTAGATCCACGACACGACCAGCGGGAGGGGAGGTGACCGGCCATGCCGCGGCGTCCGCTGCCCATCGGTGCCGCCGTTCCACCGGGCATCGCGGCGAGCGGTCCGGTGAGCGGTCCGGCCGCCGGTTCCGCGCGCTTCCCGGCGGACGTCCCCCTGGGCACCCCTCCGGGCACCCCTCCGGGCGGGTCGCCGCACGCGTCGCCGCCCGTGCCGCTGCACACCTGCGCCGCCGTCTTCCTCCCCGCCGCGCTGCCCCGCGACGGCCGGGTCGCCTTCTGGTCCCCCGAGGACCGGCCCCTGCCCCCGTGGCCCTCTGGCGGCGGCTCCGGACAGGACACCCTCACGGTGGTGCGGGCGCACGGCCGCGGGGTGCGCGGCCGGGACGTGCCGGCGGTGGTGCTGCCGGTGGCCGACGCCCTGCCCGTGCTGGTCGCGGCGCGTCATGCCCCGGACGCGCACCCCGCGGCCGCCTGCTGGGGCGCCGCCGCCCTGCACGCCCTGCACGTGGCCGGGCGGGGCCGGCTGCTGCCGGGGCTCACGGCGGGCGACCTCGACGCCTGGCGGGCCGGGCCGCTGGACGCGGACGACATCGCCCACCTCCGGGCGGTCGCGGCGGCGATGCCGTACGAGGCCCACGCCGTACCCGTGACCGGCTCCCGCCCGCTCCGGCTGCCCGAGCCGGAGGCCCTGGTGCGCGCGTTCCTCGACGCGGTCGCCGACACCCTGCCCCGCACCCCGGCAGCCGCGTACGCCGCCGGGAAGCCCTTCGCGGCCCGCGACCCCCAGCACCTGCCCCGCGCGCGTGCCTGGGCCGCCGAGGCGGCGGCGGGCATGGACGCCGGGGTCCGCGTCTCCCTCCGTCTCGACCTGTCCGGGTACGAGCTGTTCGACACCCTCCACGAGGGCGGCGGGGAGCGGGAGGCCGCCGCCGCGCTGGTCCAGGTCCACAGCCTCGCCGACCCCACCCTGGTCGTCGACGCGGCCGCCCTGTGGGCGGGGGAGGGGACCGAGCAGTTCGGGCCGCGCGCCAGGATCGACGCCGTCCTGGCGCTGCGCCGCGCCGCCCGCGTATGGGCCCCGCTCGCCCGGCTGCTGGAGCGGGACGTCCCCGACGTCGTGTCGCTCACGGAGGACGAGCTGTACGAGCTGCTGGGCCCGGCTGCGGCACGGCTCGGCGCGGCCGGCGTGACCGTGCACTGGCCCAGGGAGCTGGCGCGGTCGCTCACCGCCGCCGCGGTCGTCCGGCCGGCGCCCGGCTCGGCGACCGACGGCACCGCGTTCTTCGACAGCGCGGAGCTGCTGCGGTTCAACTGGCAGCTGGCGCTGGACGGCGACCCGCTGACCGAGCGGGAGATGGACGCCCTGGCCGAGGCACACCGCCCCATCGTGCGGCTGCGCGACCAGTGGGTGGTCGTCGACCCCGCGCTCGTGCGGAAGGCCCGCAAGCGGGAGCTGGGCCTGCTGGAACCGGTCGACGCACTGGCCGTGGCGCTCAGCGGCACCGCCGAGGTGGACGGCGAGACGGTCGAGGCGGTCCCCGTCGGCGCCCTCGCGGCGCTGCGCGACCGGCTGGTGGCCGGCCCCGGCACCGTCGATCCGCCGCCCGGCCTCGACGCCACCCTGCGCGACTACCAGCTGCGCGGCCTGGCCTGGCTGGACCTGATGACGTCCCTGGGACTCGGCGGCTGCCTCGCCGACGACATGGGCCTCGGCAAGACCGTCACCCTCATCGCCCTCCACCTGCGCCGCGCCCGCCCCGCCCCCACCCTCGTCGTCTGCCCGGCCTCCCTGCTCGGCAACTGGCAGCGGGAGATCACCCGCTTCGCCCCCGGCGTACCGGTGCGCCGCTTCCACGGCACCGACCGCACCCTGGACGGTCTCCGGGGCGGCTTCGTGATCACCACGTACGGCACGATGCGCACCAGCGCCGAACACCTGGCCGCCCACGAGTGGGGCATGGTCGTCGCCGACGAGGCCCAGCACGTCAAGAACCCCTTCTCCGCGACGGCCAAGGCGCTGCGCACCATCCCCGCGCCCGCGCGCGTCGCCCTCACCGGCACCCCCGTCGAGAACAACCTGTCCGAGCTGTGGGCGCTGCTCGACTGGACCACCCCCGGCCTCCTGGGCCCGCTCAAGGCGTTCCGCTCGCGCCACGCCCGCGCCGTCGAGAACGCCGAGCAGATCGAGAACGACGAGGCGGTCGAGCGCCTGGCCCGGCTGGTCCGCCCCTTCCTGCTGCGCCGCAAGAAGTCCGACCCGGGCATCGTTCCGGAGCTGCCGCCCAAGACGGAGTCCGACCACCCGGTGCCCCTCACCCGTGAACAGGCCACGCTCTACGAGGCGGTGGTGCGCGAGACGATGGCGCGGATCGAGGGAGCGGAGGGCATCGCACGCCGGGGCCTGGTGATGAAGCTGCTGACGTCCCTGAAGCAGATCTGCAACCACCCCGCCCAGTACCTGAAGGAGGAGTCCGCCCGGCTGGCCGGCCGCTCGGGGAAGCTCGCCCTCCTCGACGAACTCCTCGACACGATCCTGTCCGAGGAGGGCTCCGTCCTGGTCTTCACCCAGTACGTGACCATGGCCCGGCTCCTGACGGCCCACCTCGCGGCCCGCGCGGTCCCCTGCCAACTGCTGCACGGCGGGACACCGGTGGCGGAGCGGGAGCGGATGGTGGACCGGTTCCAGACGGGCGAGGTACCCGTGTTCGTGCTGTCCCTCAAGGCCGCCGGCACCGGGCTCAACCTGACCCGGGCCGGCCACGTGGTGCACTACGACCGCTGGTGGAACCCGGCGGTCGAGGAGCAGGCCACCGACCGCGCCTACCGCATCGGCCAGACCCAGCCGGTGCAGGTCCACCGACTGATCGCCGAGGGCACGGTGGAGGACCGCATCGCGGAGATGCTGCTGGCCAAGCGCGCCCTGGCCGACGCGGTCCTCGGCTCCGGGGAGGCCGCCCTCACCGAGCTGACCGACCGGGAGCTGGCCGACCTCGTGTCCCTCAGGAGGCTGTCGTGAGCCCGCACCGCCCCGGCGCCCGGCGCGTCCCGCTGCACGACGACCGCCGCCGCACGTTCCCCCCGCTCGCGCCCGCGCGGCACCCGGAGGGCAAGTTCGCCGCCACCTGGTGGGGCAACGCCTGGGTGGAGGCCCTGGAGGACACCGCGCTCGACCCGGCGCGCCTCGCGCGCGGCCGGGCGTACGCCACCATGGGGCACGTCGACGCGATCACCGTGACGCCGGGCCGCGTCACGGCGTACGTCCACGGCAGCCGGCCCCGCCCGTACCGCACGGACATCCGGCTGCGGGTCCTCGGCGACGACGACTGGGAGCGCTTCCTGGACGCCGCCGCCGCCCGCCCCGACCACATCGCGGCGCTCCTCGACAAGGACGTGCCGCACGCCCTGGCTGCGGCGGTCGACCTGCTCCCCGGGCCGGGTGACCTCGTCCCCGACTGCTCGTGCCCCGACCACGGCTACCCCTGCAAACACGCCGCCGCCCTCTGCTACCAGGCGGCCCGGCTCCTCGACGAGGACCCGTTCGTCCTCTTCCTGATGCGCGGCCGGGGTGAGCAGGAGATCCTCGCGGCGCTCGGACACCGCAACGCCGCCCACGAGGCCGCCGAGGCGGGCGCCGCGCCGCCGCCCATGCCCACCGTCCCCGCCGCCGCGGCCGTCACCGCCCCGCCCGCCGCGGCCCTGCCGCCGCCCCTGCCCGCACCCGACGGTCCCGGGCGTCCGCCGCTGTACCCGGAGGACCCCGAGGCCCCCGACCCCCTGGCCCTGGAGATGCTGGCCACCGAGGCGGCCGCCCGCGCGCACGCCTTCCTGACCACCGGCCAGGACCCGGTCGCCGCCCTCAGCCCCTGGCAGGACGCCGTGCGCCTCGCGGCCGCCCACCCCGGCTCCGGCCTGACCGCCTCCACCCGGGCCCTGTACCGCGACCTGGCCGCCGCCCTCGACCGCACCCCCGCCGACCTGGCCCGTGCCGTCGCCGCCTGGCGCCAGGGCGGACCGGCCGGGCTCGCCGTCCTGGAGGAGCCGTGGGACCCGCCCGCCGGCCCCTTCGACCGGGCCCGTCCCGCCCTCATCGCCGCCGACCTCCCCCACTTCCGCCCCTGGCGCAACCGCCTCTCCAGCCGGTCGCTGCAACTGCGTTACGGCCGCGACGGCCTCTGGTACGGATACGAGTCGGATCCCGACCGCGAGGACTGGTGGCCACGGGGCACCCCCGACGCCGACCCGGTCGGCGCGCTCACCGACCTGCTGGAGCGCTGAGGCGCCCGGCCGGCTCCCGGCCCCGGCCCCGGCCCATGGTCCGGGCTCCCGGGCGCTGGGACCGGCCGGGGAGGACGACCGGTGCAGAGCCTGTGAGGGTTCGAATGACCCGCCACTCGTTGGGGTGAATGGCGGATGCGTCATAACCCGCCTTGGCTGTAGGGCGTTAATTCCGGTGCGGGCGGGTGCCCGTGAAACTCTCCGGAAGGCAGGAAGCCATGAGGCACACTCGCCGAAATGGTCTGGTCACTCTGATGGCCACGGGCGGCGCACTCGCTCTGGCGGCGGGATACGCGCACGCCGACTCCGAGGCGGCCGGCGCCACGGCCGAATCGCCCGGGCTGATCTCCGGCAACGCCGTGCAGCTGCCGGTGGACGTCCCGGTCAACGTCTGCGGCAACACGGTCAACGTGGTCGGGCTCCTCAACCCCGCGGCCGGCAACACGTGCAAGAACAAGGGCGGCGGCCACCAGCACAAGGACCGTCCGGGCACCTCCCACGGCGGCAACCACGGCAACCACGGTGGCGCCGGCGGCTCGAACGGCGGCGGCGGTGGCGGCGCCTCGGCGGACGGCGCCGCGGTGGGGTCGCCCGGTGTGATCTCCGGCAACGGCATCCAGCTGCCCGTCGACCTGCCGGTCAACGTCAGCGGCAACTCGGTCAGCCTGGTCGGTGCGCTCAACCCGACCTTCGGCAACACCTCCACCAACGGCGGCAGCAAGCCGCCGGCCACGCCGCAGCAGCCCACGAAGCCGCAGAAGCCGGCCGAGCCCGTCACGCCGCCGGAGCCCGACGAGCCCGCCGCGCCGGCCCCGGCACCCGCCCCGGCGGACGAGGCGCCCGCGCCGCAGCCGCAGACCAGTTCGACGTCCCTGGCCGAGACCGGTGCCGGTGCCGGCCTGCTCGGCGCCGGCGTGCCCGCCGCCATGGGCCTCATGCTCGGCGGAGGGTTCCTCTACCGCCGCTTCCGCGCGGCGGCCGACCGCACCTGACCGACCGGCAGCGGGTCACCGCCGCCAGGCGGCCAGCACCGACTCGATGACCGGTGCCACGCGGGTACGCGCCTGGCGGCGGGGGACACCACGCATCAGCAGTGCGTCGTACTCGGTGTCGAGGTGCCGCACCGACGCCCGGACCGCCGCGCCGACGGCACCCTCGTCCAGGGCCCGCCCCGCCGCCGTACGCCCCACCCGGCCGCTCCCGCGCTCCCCGGCGTGCGCCGCGATCCCGGCCGCGCGCTCCGGCGGGCAGCCGGGGAACAGGCGCAGGATCTCGGCGGCCAGCGCGTCCCGGAACCGTACGTCCTCGGTGGCCCGGCGCGCCGCGTCCCGGGCCCGGCGCCGGGCGCGCGCCTCGGCGTCGGCCAGGCACGCCGCCTCCGCCCGCGCGAGGGCGGCCTCCTCCACGAGGATGCCCTGGCGCTCGTACCGGGTGCGGCGCCGGTTGTGGCGTACGACCACCGCCCAGAGGCCGCTCGCCTCCCGGGCCCTGCGGGTGAGAGCCGCGTCCCCGCGCGGCAGGTGGACCAGGTGGCCGAGGTCCGCGCAGTCGAGGCAGAGCGGCTCGTTGAACTCGAGGACCATCCGCGTGAGCGGTCCGCCGCGGCACTCCGCGCAGTGGCGGCGCCTCCGCGGCTCGATCACCACCAGCGGTGCCGGTACCCCCGGGCCCGCCATGTCAGCGCACGCTCGGTGCCGCGGCCCCGAGGGACGCGGCCGGCGCCTCGATGGCCCCCTCCGCACGGCGCTCCCGCCCCACGACGTCCTCCGCCGCGTCCTTCGCGTTGTGCATGCGGTGCGTCACCTCGAAGGCCCTCCTCGCCACTCCTGAAAAATCATTCGATCCAGGCACGCCGGTGCTGATTGGATTCCCCCGTGGCAACGACAAGACTCAATCAGATCATCGCCGTTGAGAAGGGCGTCAAGGCCAAGGCGCAGCAGGACCTGGCCGCGGCGCACCACGGGCTGCAGAAGCCCGCCCTGCTCGCGGGCATCGCCCGTACGTACCAGCCGAAGGACGAGGAAGGGGAGCAGCTGCCGCCCGAGTCCACCCTCGTCCAGGTCAAGGCCGAGGACGTGCTGCGGGACACGGCGAAGACCCTGACGAGGCTGTTCGATGTCACCGCCACCAAGGACTGGGCGAACTGCACCGCCCGTGCGGACGTCGCCGTCGACGGGCGCGTGCTGGTGAGCCAGGCCCCTGTCGCGTATCTCCTCTTCCTGGAGAAGCAGCTGACGGACATAGCCGGTTTCCTCCGCAAGCTGCCGGTGCTCGACGCGGCCGAGTCGTGGAGCCAGGACCCGTCGACCGACGCGTGGAAGACCGAGCCGGTACGGACGGTGCGGACGAAGAAGGTGCCGCGCAACCATGTGAAGGCGGAGGCGACCGACAAGCACCCGGCCCAGGTCGAGGTGTACTACGAGGACATCCCCGTCGGGTACTGGACCACCGTCAAGTTCTCCGGCGCGCTGCCCGCGCGGCGCGTCAACGAGCTGCTGGAGCGCGTGGACAAGCTCCAGCAGGCGGTGAAGTTCGCCCGGGAGGAGGCGAACAGCGCGGAGGTCACCGACCAGCGCGTCGGTGACGCCGTGTTCGGCTACCTCTTCGGGTGACCCGCACGACACACCCATGAACTCCCCGGTCCGCGCACTCGCGGGCCGGGGTGCGCGAGGAGCGCAAAGCTGAAGCTGAAGCTTGTCGTGACGGAGCGGTCTCCGGTAAGGAGCCGCCCTCAGACTCAGACTATTGCTCCAGACTCAGCATTCGCCGCTCATCGCCGGTACGACCGGGCCCGGACCTGGTGCGTCGAAATGCCGGTTCGACTCCGGCCCGCGCAGCTCGATGCGCGGTCGTCCAAAGGCAGGACGCGGCGACATGACGATTGATCCGGGTCGCACGGTGCCGGCGTGTGATGTGAGCGGTATCCACAGGGCCCGGGGGCCGGCTACGCCCCCGGGCCCGCTCCTTTTCCGGGCTACTGGCGGTATCCGCTCAGGAAGCGGCCGATCCGGCTGATCGCCGCGTCGAGGACGTCGGCGTGGGGGAGCGTGAGGATGCGGAAGTGGTCGGGGCGGGGCCAGTTGAAGCCGGTGCCCTGAACGACCTGGATCTTCTCGCGCAGCAGCAGGTCGAGGACGAACTTCTCGTCGTCGTGGATGCGGTGCACCTTCGGGTCGAGGCGCGGGAACGCGTACAGCGCGCCCTTGGGTTTGACGCAGGAGACGCCGGGGATGTCGTTGAGCTTCTCCCACGCCCTGTCGCGCTGCTCATGGAGGCGCCCGCCCGGGGCGGTCAGTTCGCGGATGGACTGGCGGCCGCCGAGGGCGGCCTGGATGGCGTACTGGGCGGGGGCGTTGGGGCACAGGCGCATGGAGGCGAGCATGGTGAGCCCCTCCAGGTAGCTGCGCGCGTGCTGCTTGGGCCCGGTGACGACGAGCCAGCCGGAGCGGAAGCCGGCGACGCGGTAGGTCTTGGACAGGCCGGAGAAGGTGAGGACGACCAGGTCGGGGGCGAGGGAGGCGGCGGTGTGGTGGACGGCGCCGTCGTACAGGATCTGGTCGTAGATCTCGTCGGCGAAGACCATCAGCTGGTGGCGCCGGGCGAGGTCGAGGATGCCCTCGACGATCTCACGCGGATACACCGCGCCCGTGGGGTTGTTGGGGTTGATGATGACGACGGCCCTGGTCCGGTCGGTGATCTTGGCGGCCATGTCGTCGAGGTCCGGGTACCAGTCGGCCGACTCGTCGCACAGGTAGTGGACGGGCCGGCCGCCGGCGAGGGTGGTGACGGCCGTCCACAGGGGGAAGTCGGGCGCGGGGATGAGGACTTCGTCGCCGTCCTCCAGGAGGGCCTGGACGGCCATGGAGACCAGCTCGGAGACCCCGTTGCCGAGGAAGACGTCGTCCACGTCGACGTCGGGCAGGCCGAGGGCCTGGTAGCGCTGGGCGACGGCGCGGCGGGCCGGGAGGACGCCCTTGGAATCGGTGTACCCGTGCGCCCGGGGGAGCATCCGGATCATGTCCTGGACGATCTCCTCGGGCGCCTCGAAGCCGAAGAGCGCGGGGTTGCCGGTATTGAGGCGCAGCACGCTGTGACCCGCCTCCTCCAGCGCGTCGGCCTGCTCGATGACCGGGCCGCGGATCTCGTAGCAGACCTCGCTGAGCTTGCTCGACTGCCGGAACTCCATACGGGCGCCTCCCAGAAGTGGTGTTGCTTGGTTTTACCAAGTGAGAGCTTGGAAAGTCCAACAAGTTGTCTAGACTGCGTCGTATGCCACGTCGACGAAGCTACGACCAGTACTGCGCCGCCGCTCGCGCCCTCGACGCCGTCGGGGACCGCTGGACCCTGCTGATCGTCCGCGAACTGCTCGCCGGTCCGCGCCGCTACACCGATCTGCACGCCGACCTCCCCGGTGTGAGCACCGACATGCTCGCCTCACGCCTGAAGGACATGGAGCGCGACGGCCTGGTGGCCCGCCGCCGGCTCCCGCCGCCCGCCTCCGCGTACGTGTACGAACTCACCGACCGGGGGGCGGGGTTGCTGCCCGTGCTGCGCGCTCTGGCGGCCTGGGGTGCCCCGGCGCTGGAGGCGCCCCGCCCCACCGACGCGGTGCGGGCGCACTGGTTCGCCCTCCCGCTGCTGGACGTCCTGGAGGCGTCGGCGACGGCGCCGGGAGTGGTCGAAGTCCGCCTCGACGAGGGCGTGTTCCACGCGCGCGTGGGCGGGGGTGCCGTGGAGTACGCCGACGGGCCCGCCGCCGGTGCGCCGGACCTGTCCCTGCGGATGGACGCGGCCACCTGCCTGGCCGTGGCGCGGGGCTCCCTGCCGGTCGGGGAGGGTGTCGCGGCCGGCCGCATCGAGGTAGTGGGCGAGGTCGGGGACGCCTTCGCGGCGGTCGTCCCGGGCACCATGAGGGCGTGAAGTTCGAACCGATCACCTGGGAACGCCTGACCGACGCCCTCGCCGCGCACGTGGACGGCCTCACCCCGGCCGACGGCGGGCCGTGGCTCAAGGTGGCCGTCGACGGTCCACCGGCCGCCCGGCCCGAGGAGCCCGCCGAGCGGTTGGCGGAGGCCCTGCTGGTGCGCGGCCGGGCGGTGGCGGCCGTCGGCACGGGCGGGTTCCTGCGGCCCGCGTCACTGCGGTACGAGTACGGCAAGGAGGACCCGGACGCCTACTACAGCGGCTGGTTCGACACCGGCGCCCTGTGGCGGGAGGTCTTGGCGCCGCTGGAACCGGGCGGCAGCGGACGGGTGCTGCCCGACCTGTGGGACCCGGTGACCGACCGGGCGACTCGCAGCCCGTACCGGACGCTGGCCCCGGGCGGGGTCCTCGTGCTGCACGGGCCGTTCCTGCTCGGCCACTGGTTCCCCTTCGACCTGACGGTCCACCTCCGGCTGTCGCCGGGCGCGCTGGCCCGCCGCACGGAGCAGCCGTGGACACTCCCGGCCTTCGAGCGGTACGAGGCCGAGGTCGCCCCCGCCGAAGCCGCCGACGTCGTCGTCCGCGCCGACGACCCCCGCCACCCGGCCTGGACGGGCCTGCCGTAGGGGCCGTGTCCGGCGCAGCCCCGCTCGGCACACGGCCAGGGGCGCCCCGCTTGCGGTGCGCGCTGCCCGGCCGCTCCCGCCGCTTACACCGCCCGGCACACGGCCACGGCCGCCCGCTCCCGGCCCTCCCGCCGCCCCGCTCCCGCCGCCCCCCTCCCGGCCCTCACGCGCGCGACCCTCACGCCGTCCCGCTCCCGCCGCTCACACCGCCCGGCACACGGCCACGGCCGCCCCGCTCCTCACCCGCCCGGCACCGTTACCCGGTCGGCGGACGGCCGCCCAGGGCAGTGACGGCCGTGGCCCCGGCACGGCACCCGGCTTCCGCCGCCGCGACCGGGCCGGCGCCGGACAGGTGGGCCGCCAGGAACGCACCGGTGAAGGCGTCGCCCGCCCCCGTCGAGTCGACCGCCCGGACCACCGGGGCGACGACCCGCGCCACGATCCGCCCCGACTCGGCCACCAGGGCGCCCGCGGCGCCGGTCGTCACCACGACGAGCGGGAAGCGCCCGCTCAGGGCGGCTGCCGCCTCCTCGGGTGCGGCCAGGCCCGTCAGCAGGGCGGCCTCGTCGGCATTGGGCAGGAAAAGGTCCGCGCCCTCGGCCGCGGCGAGGAACGGAGCCGCCCCCAACTCCCGGACGAAGCCCGCCGACGCGGGGTCCACGCTCACCGGAACGCCCCGCTCACGCGCTGTGGCCAGGGCCAGCCGCGCCGTCTCGCGGCTGGTCCCGGCGAAAAAGAGATACCCCGACAGGTGCAGGTGCGTCACGCCGTCCAGCAGCTTTGGCGACCAGTCGCCAGGCGCGAGCCGGAGCGCCGCGCCGCTGTCCGTCAGGAACGTCCGCTCGGCGTTCCCGTCGACCAACGCGACCACCGTCGCGGTCGGCGCACCCGCGTCCCGGACGAGCAGCGGCCGCACTCCCGCCCGCCGCAGCCGCTCCTCGTGCCAGGCGGCCCGGTCGGCACCCACCCGCCCCAGGATCCGCACGTCCGCACAGCCCCCGCGCGCCGCCCAGCACGCCACGTTCGCCCCCGCCCCGCCCGGCAGCGTCCGGATCTCCGCGGCGGTGTCCGTGGCCGGGGCGAGCGGGCCCCGGTACCTGGCCACCACATCGGTGACCACGTCGCCCACGACGAGCAGCGCGCCGCTCACAGCGCGGCGGCGATACGCGCCGCGAGCCGCACGTTGCCGCGCACCGCCGCGAGATTGGCCTCCAGGGACGCCCCGTCGGTGTGCCGCATCAGGTACTCCAGCAGGAACGGCGTCACGGCCTGGCCGGTGATCCCCTGCCGCCGGCACTCGTCCAGCGCCCGCGCGAGCACCCGGTCGTGCAGTTCCGGATCCAGCTGCTCCGCCGCCGGCACCGGGTTGGCGACCACCAGCGCCGCCTCAGGGCCGCCCAGCGCGTCCTGCGCCCGTATCACCGCCGCCACCTCCTGCGGGGAGCGCACGGTCCAGTCGACCGGTTCCCCGGAGGAGGACAGGTAGAAGCCGGGGAAGTGCTCCGTCCCGTAGCCGAGGACGCCCACGCCCAGCGTCTCCAGCCGCTGGAGGGTCGCCGGCACGTCGAGGATGGACTTCACGCCCGCGCACACCACCGCGATCCGGGTCCGCGCCAGGAGCCGGAGGTCGGCCGACTCGTCCTGGGTCTGCGCCCATTCGCGGTGGACCCCGCCCAGCCCGCCGGTCGCGAAGACCCTGATGCCCGCGCGCGCCGCCAGGAACGCGGTCGCGGACACCGTGGTGGCACCGCTCGCCCCGGCCGCCAAGGCGGGCGCCAGGTCGCGGTGCCCCAGTTTGCGCACACCGGGATCGGCCGCGATCCGCTCCACCTGCCCCTTGTCCAGCCCGACCCTCGCGACCCCGTCCAGCACGGCGACCGCGGCCGGGACGGCTCCACTGGCCCGTACGAGGGCCTCCAGTTCCTGCGCCACGGCCAGGTTCCGCGGGCGGGGCAGGCCGTGCGCGATGATCGTCGACTCCAGGGCGACGACGGGCCGTCGGCCCGCCAGCGCCTCCCGTACCTCTTCCGACAGCGTCACAGTGGTCTCCGGCATGTCCCATCCCTGGCGCGGCGCCGGCCCGCGCAAACGTCCGGACGGGATTTCGTCCACGCCGCCGCCCCGCGCCCACCGGCCGTCGCCGCCCCGCGCCCACCGGCCGTCGCCGCCCGGCGTCCACCCGGCCGTCCCCGGACGCCGGACGCCCGGCGTCAGCCGGTCGCTCCGGCCGGCTTCCGCCGGAGGGCCAGGGCGGCCAGCGGAATCAGCAGCAGCGCCCCGACCGCGTTCAGCCAGCCGTAGCCCGCGTGCGCGACGATGAGGCCGGCCCCCACGCCGCCGATGCCCGCCGCCGTGTTCATGGTCAGGTCCGACAGTCCCTGCACCGCGGCCCGCGCGGCCTGGGGCACCGAGTCGGTCAGCAGCGCGGAGCCCGAGACGAGCCCCGCGGACCATCCGAGGCCCAGCACGAACAGTCCCGCCGCGGTCCGGCCGTGACTCGCACCGGCGGTGCCGGCCAGGAACGCGGCGACGGCCAGCAGGGCCACCGCCAGACCGATCACCGACAGCCTGCCCAGCCGGTCCGACAGCCGGCCCATCACGGGGGAGAAGGCGTACATGCCCGCGATGTGGCCGCTGATGACCAGTCCGATCAGCGTGATGTCCGCCCCGTGGTGGCTCAGCGCCACGGGCGTCATCGACATGATCGAGACCATGGCGGTGTGCGAGACCGCCACGGTGACCAGCGCCAGCCTGGCCCTCGGTGACTCCCGCACGGCTCTTACACCGGCCCGCAGTGACCGGCCCTCCGGTCCGGCGGCCTCCTCGGTGCCGTCCGCCAGGGCCCGGGCGGTCAGCAGCGGATCGGGCCGCAGCAGCGCCGCGACCACCACCGCGGACACCAGGAACACCCCGGCCGCCCACAGGAACGGTCCGGCCGCCGCCGGTATCCCGAGCCCCGTCACGCTGCGCCCGGCGGGGGCGGCGATGTTGGGACCGAGCACCGCCCCGATGGTCGTCGCCCACACCACGGTGGAGATGGCCCGTCCGCGCCGCTCGGGTTCCGCCAGGTCCGCGGCCGCGAACCGGGCCTGCAGGTTGGCCGAGGACCCGGCCCCGAAGCCCGCCATGCCCGCCAGCAGCAGTGGGAAGTTCCCCAGGACCGCGGCCAGCACCACCACACCCGCGCCCGCCGCCCCGATCAGATACGCCAGGACCAGCCCGGGCCGCCGCCCCCGCGCGGCCATCAGCGCGGCCAGCGGCACCGACAGCAGTGCGGTCCCGGCGACCATGGCGGTCGGGGCCAGCCCGGACAGCGCCTCCGTGCCGCTGACCTCCTGCGCCAGTACGGAGGCGAGCGCGATCCCGGTCGCGACCCCCAGGCCGCCCAGGATCTGGCCGGCGATGAGGACGGCCGAGATGCGGCGCCGCAGCGCGGGCAGGTCGGCGGCCAGGACGGAGGCGGGGGAAGCGGCCGTGGAGCCGGCACCTGAGGGGACCGTCCGCACCGGCCCGGAAGGCTCGGGTATGTCGGAATCCGTAGTCACCGCAGCAGTTTGCCACCCCTTACACGTTCAGAACAGGGGCTGCGGCAGCACCCCCTCCAGTGCCAGCAGCCGGCGTTTCGTCTCCAGTCCTCCGCCGAACCCGCCGATCCCCCCGTCACTCTCCACCACCCGGTGGCACGGCACCACCACCGGCAGCGGGTTGGCGCCCATCGCCGCGCCCACCGCCTGACCCGCGCCGGGCTGCCCCACCCGGTCGGCCAGCTCCCCGTACCCGACGACCGATCCGTACGGCACGCCCGTCGCCAGCTCGCGCAGCACCTGCCGGTTGAACCCGGCCGTCAGCGACCAGTCCAGCCGCAGCCGGAACTCGCGCAGCGCACCCGCGAAGTACGCGTCCAGCATGCGTATCGGCTCGGCCAGCCGCCCCGTCGAGCACTCCACCAGCTCCGCGCCGAGCTGGGCCCCCAGTCGCTTCGACATCCGGTCGCGCACCGCGTCGTCGGCGTGGAAGGACACGCTCACCAGCCCCTCGCCCGTCGCGGCGAGCATGAGCGGTCCGATGTCGCTGCCGACGACGGCCCACTCCACGAACTGCCCGTTGCTGTCCATGCCGACCACCGTACGACCGGCCACTGACAACGCCGCCGAGTCCCAGCCCGCCCGGTCCCGCCCGCCCGGCCTGCCTCTGCCCGCTCGCTCGGCGGGCGCCGACCCGCTCGGCGGGCGTCGGCCGGCAGCCGGCGTGCGACCCGCCGGCGAGGCCCCCGGGGCGGACCCGCCCGCGATGGCCGGCGAAGGCCCCGGCCCGTGACGGCCGGCCGGGCTCCGTGTGGGCGGTGGATGGCCGGAATGTGAAGGTCGGGCGCACGGCGGCGCATCCCGGTCCTTTCTGTCGACAAATCGACCTGTGAATGTTTGCTCCACCGCCGATGCGCCATAGCCTCGCTCCCGTACCAGCGGGTACACATGGCACCACCGGCGCCGCGGCACGCGCGCGAGGCTTCCGGACGGCGGGCACCAGGAGTGAAGGGCGTACGGGATGCAGGGCACGGTCGACGGCTTCAGCTACGGCTTCGTCACACCCTTGGCCGCCTTCCTCATGGCGTGCCTGGGCGGTGCCCTTGGCCTGCGCTGCACCACCAGGTCGCTGCGGAAACACGGCCTTCCCCGCCTCGGCTGGCTCGCGCTCGGCGCCACCGCCATCGGCTCGGGCATCTGGACCATGCACTTCATCGCGATGCTCGGCTTCACCGTCCGGGAGACGCCCATCGGCTACGACCCGGCCATCACCTTCGCCAGCCTCGCCGTGGCGATCGTCATGGTCGGCATCGGGATCTTCATCGTCGGGTACCGGGGCGCCACCGCGATGGCACTCGTCACCGGCGGCACGATCACCGGCCTCGGCATCGCCACGATGCACTACCTCGGCATGGCCGGAATGCGCCTGCCCGGCACGCTCCAGTACGACACGCCGACCGTCGCCCTCTCCGTCGTGATCGCGGTGGTGGCGGCGACCTCCGCCCTGTGGGCCGCCGTCTCCGTCCACGGATTCCTGCCGAGCCTCGGCGGCAGCGTCGCCATGGGCACCGCGGTCACCGGCATGCACTACACGGGCATGGCCGCCGTCAGCGTCCACCTGCACGGCGCCGCCGCGGCGGGCACCGGCGACACGGCGAGCTCACTGCTCGTCCCGATGCTGATAGGTCCGGCGGTGTTCCTGCTGCTCGCCGGGCTGATGGTCATGCTCGACCCGCTGCTGGTCACGGGGGACGGCGACCGGCGGGGCCCCGCCCCCGCGGCGTACGGCACCGGGGCCCCCGCATCCTGGCGAGGCCGGTCCTACGACGACCCGGGCACGCGCCCGTCGGTCCGCGGGCCCCGGCGCCGCGAGCGCACCGGCGGCCGCTGACCGCCTGCGGCACCCCCGCCGGCACCCCACCGGCGCCCCGCCACCGCTGCCCACCGTCCCGCTCGGCCTCCCGACTGTCAGTGCCGGGTCGTACGGTGGATCCATGCGGCCCGTTTCCAAGATCGAACGCTCGGTGGCGCCCTTCGAGGTCGTCAGCCCCTACCAGCCCAGCGGTGACCAGCCGACGGCCATCGCCGACCTGGCCCGGCGCGTCAACGCGGGGGAGAAGGACGTCGTCCTGCTCGGCGCGACCGGCACCGGCAAGTCGGCGACGACCGCCTGGATGATCGAGCAGCTCCAGCGCCCCACGCTCGTGATGGCGCCGAACAAGACGCTGGCCGCCCAGCTGGCCAACGAGTTCCGCGAGCTCCTGCCGAACAACGCCGTCGAGTACTTCGTCTCGTACTACGACTACTACCAGCCCGAGGCGTACGTCCCCCAGTCGGACACCTACATCGAGAAGGACTCCTCGATCAACGAGGAGGTCGAGCGGCTCCGGCACTCCGCCACGAACTCGCTGCTGACCCGCCGCGACGTCGTCGTGGTGGCCTCCGTCTCCTGCATCTACGGCCTCGGCACGCCCCAGGAGTACGTCGACCGGATGGTCCCCCTCAAGGTCGGCGAGGAGATCGACCGGGACCAGCTCCTGCGCCGGTTCGTCGACATCCAGTACACCCGCAACGACCTGGCCTTCACCCGCGGCACCTTCCGCGTGCGCGGCGACACCATCGAGATCTTCCCGGTGTACGAGGAGCTCGCCGTCCGGATCGAGATGTTCGGCGACGAGATCGAGGCGCTGTCCACCCTCCACCCGCTCACCGGCGAGGTCATCAGCGACGACCGGGAGCTCTACGTCTTCCCGGCCAGCCACTACGTGGCGGGACCGGAGCGCATGGAGAAGGCGATCAACGGCATCGAGCGGGAGCTGGAGGAGCGCCTGGCCGAGCTGGAGAAGCAGGGCAAGCTGCTGGAGGCCCAGCGGCTGCGGATGCGCACCACGTACGACATCGAGATGATGCGCCAGATCGGCTCCTGCTCCGGCATCGAGAACTACTCGATGCACTTCGACGACCGCGAGCCGGGCTCCCCGCCCAACACCCTCCTCGACTACTTCCCCGAGGACTTCCTGCTCGTCATCGACGAGTCCCACGTCACCGTGCCGCAGATCGGCGCCATGTACGAGGGTGACGCCTCCCGCAAGCGCACCCTCGTCGACCACGGCTTCCGGCTGCCGTCCGCGCTGGACAACCGGCCGCTGAAGTGGGAGGAGTTCCAGGAGCGCATCGGCCAGACCGTGTACCTGTCGGCGACGCCGGGGCAGTACGAGCTGTCCCGCTCCGACGGCTTCGTCGAGCAGATCATCCGCCCCACCGGCCTCGTCGACCCCGAGGTCGTCGTCAAGCCCACCGAGGGCCAGATCGACGACCTGGTGCACGAGATCCGGCTGCGCACCGAGCGCGACGAGCGGGTGCTCGTCACCACCCTCACCAAGAAGATGGCCGAGGACCTCACCGACTACTTCCTGGAGCTGGGCATCCAGGTCCGCTACCTGCACAGCGACGTCGACACGCTCCGCCGGATCGAGCTGCTGCGCGAGCTGCGGGCCGGCGAGTACGACGTCCTGGTCGGCATCAACCTGCTCCGCGAGGGCCTCGACCTCCCCGAGGTCTCGCTCGTGGCCATCCTCGACGCGGACAAGCAGGGATTCCTGCGCTCCGGCACGTCGCTGATCCAGACCATCGGCCGCGCGGCGCGCAACGTCTCCGGCCAGGTCCACATGTACGCCGACACCATCACCCCGGCCATGGCGCAGGCCATCGACGAGACCAACCGCCGCCGCGAGAAGCAGGTCGCGTACAACACGGCCCACGGCATCGACCCGCAGCCGCTGCGGAAGAAGATCAACGACATCGTCGCGACCATCGCGCGCGAGGAGGTCGACACCGAGCAGCTGCTCGGCACCGGCTACCGCCAGTCCAAGGACGGCAAGGGGGCCAAGGCGCCCGTGCCGTCGCTCGGCAAGGCGCAGGGCGGCGCCCGGGCCGGCAAGGCGGGCGGGAAGGCGGCCGGGAAGGGCGCGCTGGTCAGCGACCGCCCGGCGGCCGAACTGGCCGGGATCATCGAGGAGATGACGGAGCGCATGCGGGCGGCCGCCGCCGAGCTGCAGTTCGAGGTGGCCGCACGGTTGCGTGACGAGGTCGGCGAGTTGAAGAAGGAACTGCGGCAGATGAAGGAGGCGGGCATCGCCTGACGCCGGGCGGCCGCTGTGTTGCAACACCGCCACAAAAGCGGACCTTGCCTGCTGCCGCCCCGCGGCCGCTGCGTAGGGTGCTGGCAACCGCACTCTTCAGATGGTCGCGGGGGTATGCAACGGAAGGGGACAGCGCGTGACGGTCAACATGACCAAGGGCCAGGCCATCAGCCTGCAGAAGAGCGACGGGGGGACTCTCACCGCGGTGCGGATGGGGCTCGGCTGGCAGGCGGCGCCGCGTCGCGGTCTGTTCGGCTCGCGCACCCGGGAGGTCGACCTGGACGCCTCGGCGGTGCTCTTCGCCGAGAAGCAGCCCGTCGACGTGGTGTTCTTCCGCCACCTCGTCAGCGACGACGGCTCCGTCCGTCACACCGGTGACAACCTGGTGGGCGGCGCGGGGCAGGGCGGCGACGACGAGGCGATCCTCGTCGACCTGCAGCGGGTCCCCGTCCACATCGACCAGATCGTCTTCACGGTGAACTCCTTCACCGGGCAGACGTTCCAGGAGGTGCAGAACGCCTTCTGCCGCATCGTCGACGAGACGAACGGCCAGGAGCTCGCGCGCTACACCCTGGACGGCGGCGGCCAGTACACCGCGCAGATCATGGCCAAGGTGCACCGGGCCGGCTCCGGCTGGCAGATGACGGCTCTGGGCAACCCGGCCAACGGCCGTACGTTCCAGGACCTCATGCCGTCGATCCTGCCGCACCTGTAGGCGAGGCACACCACCCGCACACCCGCAGCTCCCGGAGGCAAGGCCGCCGGGAGCTGCGGTTCACACCGAGGCACCGGGGCACCGCGGTTCCGGGACGCCGCAGCATCGAGGGGACACAGGCATGACGGCCGAGCTGGTCCGGGGGCAGAACCATCCCTTGCCCCACACCCGTCTGGAGATCCGGGTGTCGGCCGGCGCACCGGTGATCGCCGGAGCCACGCTCGCCGACGAGACCGGCAGGGTGACGGGCCCCGAGTGGGTGGCGCACCCCGGCTCGCCCGCCCTCCCCGGCCTCGAGGTCTCCCGCCAGGCCGCCGCGGACCACCGGCTCGCCGTGGACCTCGGGGCGCTGCCCGAGGCGGCGCACCGGGTGACGCTGCTCCTCGCCCTGCCCGGCACACCCGGCGGCCCCGCACGGTTCGGCGCGGTCGCCGCGCCCTTCGCCGCCGTCACCGCGCTCGACGGCACCGAGGTCGCCAGCTACACGATCACGGGACTGGACACCGAGTCGGCCGTCGTCGCCCTGGAGCTGTACCGCCGGCAGGGCGCCTGGAAGGTCCGCGCCGTCGGCCAGGGGTACGCGGGCGGGCTCGCCGCCATGCTCGCGGACCAGGGCCTCGACCGGGCCGCCGAGCTCGCGGCCGCCATCCACGAGGCCGTCGCCCACGGGATGGACCGGTCGGTCGCCGCCCCGCCGCCGCGCACCGCCGAGGGGGACCGCGCCCGGCACGGCGCCGCCCTCTCCGCGTCCGGCGTACCCGCCGACACCGCGCCCGCGGGACCGGCCGCCGGCCCTCTCACGGGCGCCGCCGCCGGCCCCGCCGGCCCCGCCGACACCACCGCCACCGGAGCGGCGGCCGCGCCCCCGCCCGGCGGGCCGGTGGCGGGCGGGCCGATCAGCTACGCCCACCCGGGCCGGGCGGCCGCCGCCCCGCCGCCCGCCGCGGCCGGCCGGCCGCAGGCGGACCCCGGCCCCCATGGTGAACCCGGCCGGCCCGCCACGCCGGTCGCCGGTGACGCCAGCGGCTGGTCCATGGACGAGCGCCTCTACAACCAGGTGTGGGGCATGTTCGAGGACCTGGCCCGCACCACCGCCGCGTACCGCAGCGCCGTCGACTTCGCCGAGTCGCGGATGGACCAGGAGCTCGACCGTGTGCTGTCCGATCCGCGCAGCCGGATCGGCTCCGCCGGGGACGCCGCCCGGGCCGAGGCCCGCGCCAAGTGCGACGATCTGACCGCCCGGGCACGGGAGGCGCTCGACCGGGACCTCGCGCAGCTCACCGCGGAGTCCGAGGTCGTCGAGCCGGCCCTCCCCGTCGCGTACGCCGGCTGGGACAACCCGGTGTGGCACGGCTACCGCGTCCCCCGCGAGGCCCCGATGGCGCTGCGGCTGGGCGACCTCCACCTGCCCGAGAGCCCCGAGCTGCGCATCCCGATGCTGATGCGGCTCCCGCTGGAGCGCGGCCTGTGGATCGACAGCGGCCGCGCCGGCTCGGAAGCGGCCATCGTGATGGACGACGCCGAGCTGCGCCGGCTGGCCGTGGACACGGCGGTCCTGCACGCGGCACGGCTCCTCGCCGTGCACCCGGCCGGGCAGTACACCGTCCACGTCATCGACCCGGCGGGAGCGGCGGCCGCCTCCTTCGCCCCGCTGACCGCCTCCGGGGTCCTCGCGGCCCCTCCGGCGTCCGGCGCACACGGGGTGGCGTCCGTCCTGTCCCATCTCACCCAGCGCGTGGAGCTGGTGCGGATGGCCGTCGGCGGCGGCGCCACCGACGCGCTTCCGCCCGACCTGGACACCGCCGACCAGCTGCTGATCGTCAACGACTTCCCGCACGGCTTCGACGACCGGGCCGTCACCCAGTTGCGGTACCTGGCCGACGAGGGCCCGGCGGTCGGTGTGCACCTGCTGCTCGTCGCCGACCGGGAGGACGCCGCTGCGTACGGGCCGGTGCTCGACCCGCTCTGGCGGTCGCTGCTGCGCCTGACGCCCGTCCCCGACGACCACCTGGCCGACCCGTGGGTGGGCCACGCGTGGACGTACGAGCCGCCCCGGCTGCCGGCGGGCAGCGGCGTCCTGCGGCAGGTCCTCTCCCAGGTGGTCGAGGCCCGGACCAACTGGCGGCGCTGACCTGCGCACTTGGGTCGCCTTTTACTTTCCCCTTTACCTTTCTTTGGTCTTTACGGTAACGTTCTTGGTGCGGAGGGGAGTACTCCCGTGCGCGGCGTACCCGTCAATACGGACGGTCGGACGTAGGACCGTCCCGGGGCGCCGGCCCGTGGTGCGACCGGCGACCGATGCCGGCCGGCCCGGGTGGAAGAGACCTCCGGCAGCGACGACGCTGATCAGTAGCCGTACGACGCCGGAGGCGCAATGGACGTTTCAATGGGTCTGTGGGTGGCGACCATTCTTGGTCTCTCCGCCCTGATCGCGGTCGACTTCTTCATCGGGCGCAAGCCCCATGACGTGTCGATCAAGGAAGCCGGAATCTGGACGGTCGTCTGGATCGTCCTCGCCGCGATGTTCGGCCTCGGCCTGTTGCTCTTCGGTGAGACGCAGGCGTCCGGCGAGTTCTTCGCCGGCTTCATCACCGAGAAGTCGCTCAGTGTCGACAACCTGTTCGTCTTCGTCCTGATCATGGCGAAGTTCGCCGTGCCGAGCCACCTCCAGCAGCGCGTGCTGCTGATCGGTGTGCTGATCGCCCTCGTGCTCCGCGCGATATTCATCGCCGCCGGTGCCGCGATCATCGCCAGCTTCTCCTGGGTCTTCTACATCTTCGGCGCGTTCCTGATCTACACCGCCTGGAAGCTGATCCAGGAGGCGCGCGCGGACGAGCCGGAGGAGGAGTTCGAGGAGAACCGCCTCCTGAAGTCCATCGAGAACCGCTTCGGCGTCGCCGACAGGTACCACGGCACCAAGCTCTTCATCCGCAGCAACGGCAAGCGCATCCTGACCCCGCTGATGGTGGTCATGCTGGCCATCGGCACCACGGACGTCCTGTTCGCGCTGGACTCGATCCCCGCGATCTTCGGCCTGACGCAGGACCCGTACATCGTGTTCACCGCCAACGCCTTCGCCCTGATGGGTCTGCGACAGCTGTACTTCCTCATCGGCGGCCTGCTGAAGAAGCTGGTCCACCTGAGCTACGGCCTGTCGGTCATCCTCGGCTTCATCGGCGTCAAGCTGGTGCTGCACGCCCTGCACGAGTCCGGGGTGCACGTGCCCGAGATCTCCATCCCGGTCTCGCTCGCGGTGATCTGCGGCGTCCTGATCATCACCACGATCACCAGCCTGATCGCCTCCAAGAAGCAGGCGGAGCGCGAGGCCGCCGCGGCGGCCGAGGCGGGCGACGGGATCGAGAAGTCCCCGAAGGACAGCGTCGGGGCCTGACGGCCCGACGGCCCTGCGGCCCACCGCTCCGGCGTGACACGCCGGAGCGCGGCACCGGCCGGGGCGGCCCGCATTGCGGTCCGCCCCGGCCGGTGTTTGCTTTGACGGGAGCGCCCCGACCCCCGGGGCACGGCCCACGCGGAGAGCCGCATGAAGTTCGCGCAGATCATCGACTTCGAGACGGAACGCATCGACGACATGGAAGCGCTCATGGAGGAGCGGCGGGCCGCCACGGCGGGCGGGGCCGGCGGGCCGTCCCGGCGCGTCCTCCTGCGCGACCGGGACAACTCCAACCGCTACCTCGTGATCGTCCACTTCGACTCGTACGAGGAGGCCATGCGCAACAGCGAGGACCCCGCGACCACGGAGATGGCCCGGCGGATCGCAGCCCTCTGCACCCGCCCGCCCTCCTTCACCGACTGCGACCTGATGGCCGAGGACGAGCTGCGCTGACGCCGGCGGCTCACCGGGCGGCCGCCGGTTCGAGGGCGGGATCGGCCACCGGCCGGGGCAGCGTCTCCGGCAGCAGGGCGAAGCAGCCGAGGCTCAGCAGGGCGATCGCCGTCAGGTACGCGGCAACCCCCCACGGCGGCCCCGAGCCGCCCGCCGACGCCGTCGCCACCATCGGGGTCAGCGCGCCGCCCACCACCCCCGCCAGGTTGTAGCCGACGGCCGCGCCGGTGCAGCGCACCCGGGGCTCGTACAGCTCCGGCAGGTACGCGGCCACCACCGCGAACATCGTGATGAACGCCAGCAGCGCCCCCGTGAACCCCAGGAACATCAGCAGGGGCCGTCCGGTGTGCAGCAGGGCCACCATCGGGAACATCCACAGGGCGGCGGCCGCGCACCCGGCCAGGCACATCGGCCGCCGTCCGACGCGGTCGCCCAGCATCGCCGCGAACGGCGTCATCACGCCCTTGACCGCCACCGCCGCCATGATGCAGACGAGCATCACCGTGCGGCTCACCCCGAGCCGCTCGGTGCCGTACGCGAGCGCCCAGGTGGACACCGCGTAGAAGATCGCGTACCCGACCGCCAGGGCGCCGGCGGTCAGCAGCACCAGCCGCCAGTGGCCGCGCGCCACCTCCACCAGCGGGGCGCTCGCCCGCCTGCCGCTCTCGGCCAGCTCCCGGAACTGCGGCGTCTCCGTCAGCGAGCTGCGCAGCAGCAGCCCGCCGGCCGCCAGGAGCCCCGCCCCCCAGAACGGCACGCGCCACCCCCACTCCCGGAACTGGGCGTCGCTGAGCCCCGCCGACAGCCCGAGCATCACCCCGTTCGCCAGCAGGAACCCGACCGCGGGGCCGACCTGCGGGAAGCTCGCCCACAGCGCGCGCCGCCGCACGGGCGCGTGCTCCACCGTCAGCAGCACCGCCCCGCCCCACTCGCCGCCGAGGCCGAGCCCCTGGAGGAACCGCAGGACCAGGAGCAGCACCGGAGCGGTGACGCCGAGCGTCGCGTACGACGGGACGCACCCCACGGCGACGGTCGCCGCACCGGTCAGGACCAGGGACGCGAACATGACCGGCCGCCGCCCGTACCGGTCGCCGACGTGCCCGAAGAGGACGGAACCCAGCGGGCGGGCGACGAAGCCGACCGCGAAGGTGCCGAAGGCCGCCAGGGTCCCGGCGACCGGCGAGAAGGTCGGGAAGAACAGGGGCCCCAGGACCAGCGCGGCGGCGGTCCCGTAGACGAAGAAGTCGTAGAACTCGATGGCCGTGCCGGCGAGGGAGGCGGCGGCGAGCCGCACCATGGACGGCGTGCGGGCAGGCGTGGGGGAGGGGGACGTACCGGGAGGACAACTCTGGTGCATGTCGCGCCAACTACCCGCGGCGCCCCCGGGTTACGGGGGCGCGGGGGAGGTGTGCGGAGCGACTACCAGCCGCGTTCGCGCCACTCCGGGAGCTTCGGGCGCTCCTCGCCCAGCGTGGTGTCCTTGCCGTGGCCGGGGTAGATCCAGGTCTCGTCCGGCAGCGCGTCGAACAGCTTGGTCTCGACGTCGAGGAGCAGGCCGGCGAAGGCGTCGGGGTCCTGGCGGGTGTTGCCGACGCCGCCGGGGAAGAGGCAGTCGCCGGTGAACACGTGCGGATGACCGTGCGGGTCGTCGTAGACGAGCACGATGGAGCCGGGCGTGTGCCCGACCATCCTGCGGGCGGTCAGCTCCACCCGGCCGACCCGGAGGACGTCCCCGTCCTCGACGGGGACGTCCGTCGTGACGTCGATGCCCTCGGCGTCGTACGCCCCGGCGTACGTCCGGGCGCCGGTCGCCGACACGACCTCGGCCAGCGCGTCCCAGTGGTCGCGGTGGCGGTGGGTGGTGACGACGGAGGCGATGCCGTCGTCACCGATCAGCCGGAGCAGCGTCGCGGGCTCGCTCGCCGCGTCGATCAGCAGCTGCTCGCCGGTGGCCCGGCAGCGCAGCAGGTACGCGTTGTTGTCCATCGGCCCGACCGCGACCTTGGAGATCATCAGGTCCGTCAGCTCGTGCACATCGGCGGGCCCGCCCACCCTCACCGCTCCGCTGTACGTCATGGCCCCAGCCTATAGCGGGGGCAGAACGGGAAGGGTGCCGCCGGTGACCTCCAGGGCCGCGCCGTCGCGGCGGCCCGCGAGCCAGCCGAGGAGGTCGGCCGCCGGGCCCGAGACGGTCACTCCGGGACCCTCGCCGCCTCCCGTGCGCCACTCCTCGCCGGCCGCGAGCAGACGGGTCGGGGGCACGGTCGGGGTGCCGGCGAAGCGGTCGGCGAGGAACGCGATCTCCCGGCGGGTGAACTCCTGCGGAAGGTCCTCCAGCTCGTAGCCGATGCCCAGGTCGACGTGGTGCAGCTCCACCTCGACCAGGCGGCGGAAGGGCACCCGGGCGGCCCGGTCGGTGACCCCGTTGCGCAGCTCCACCCGGCGGTCCCAGTCGGCCGGCGCCTCGCCCTCCGCCCCGAAGCGGGCGGCGCTGTCGCGCACGTCGTCGAGCTGGGCGGCGAGCGGGCGGGGGGCGTCGCGCTCGATGTCGGCGTCGCGCGCCTCGGCGCTGACGTACATCGGGCGGCCCCGGAGAACATTTACGAGGGCGTCGGCGTTACGTGAGAGGTGGGCCAGTACGTGGCCGCGGGTCCACCCCGGCAGCCGGGACGGCGCGGCCACGGCGGCGTCGTCGAGTTTCGCGGCAGCGCTGAGCAGCCGGTCGGTCGCCTCACGTACAGAGGCCAGGTCATGCGCGTGGTCGATCATGGTGCTGACCCTAGCGCTGCCACACGATCGGGTGAAGGTGGCTGAGCGCGTCCGGAAATCGAATGCGCGTGCTATACGCTCGGTAGAGGCATCCTTGAAAGCCAGACATCCATTTGGCGGCCCCCCGTAGGCTTGAACAGCTGGGACGGGGGCTGTGCCCCCGCTTCTCTCAAGAAAGGTGCGGACCGGCGTGGCCGACCGTCTCATCGTCCGTGGCGCGCGCGAGCACAATCTGAAGAACGTCTCGCTCGACCTCCCGCGCGACTCCCTCATCGTCTTCACCGGGCTCTCCGGGTCGGGCAAGTCCTCCCTCGCGTTCGACACGATCTTCGCCGAGGGGCAGCGCCGGTACGTCGAGTCGCTCTCCTCCTACGCCCGGCAGTTCCTCGGCCAGATGGACAAGCCGGACGTCGACTTCATCGAGGGCCTCTCGCCGGCCGTCTCGATCGACCAGAAGTCGACCTCGCGCAACCCGCGCTCCACGGTCGGCACCATCACCGAGGTCTACGACTACCTCCGGCTGCTCTTCGCCCGCATCGGGAAGCCGCACTGCCCCGAGTGCCGCAGGCCCATCTCCCGGCAGTCGCCCCAGGCCATCGTCGACAAGGTGCTGGAGCTGCCCGAGGGCAGCCGCTTCCAGGTCCTGTCGCCGCTGGTGCGCGAGCGCAAGGGCGAGTTCGTCGACCTGTTCGCCGACCTCCAGACCAAGGGCTACAGCCGGGCGCGGGTGGACGGGAAGACGATCCAGCTCACCGAGCCGCCCACGCTGAAGAAGCAGGAGAAGCACACCATCGAGGTGGTCGTCGACCGCCTCACGGTCAAGGAGAGCGCCAAGCGCCGCCTGACCGACTCCGTGGAGACCGCGCTCGGTCTGTCCGGCGGGATGGTCGTGCTCGACTTCGTCGACCTCCCCGAGGACGACCCCGAGCGCGAGCGGATGTACTCCGAGCACCTGTACTGCCCGTACGACGACCTGTCCTTCGAGGAGCTGGAGCCCCGGTCCTTCTCCTTCAACTCGCCCTTCGGCGCCTGCCCCGACTGCACCGGCATCGGCACGCGCATGGAGGTCGACCCCGAGCTGGTCGTCCCCGACGAGGAGCGGTCCCTCGACGAGGGGGCGATCCACCCCTGGTCGCACGGCCACACCAAGGAGTACTTCGGGCGGCTGATCGGCGGCCTCTCCCAGGCCCTCGGCTTCCGCACCGACATCCCCTGGGCAGGGCTGCCGGCCCGCGCCCGGAAGGCGCTGCTGTACGGGCACCGGACCCAGGTCGAGGTCCGTTACCGCAACCGGTACGGCAGGGAGCGGGCGTACACCACGCCCGCCTTCGAGGGCGCCGTCTCCTTCGTCAAGCGGCGCCACAGCGAGGCCGAGAGCGACTCCAGCAGGGAGCGCTTCGAGGGCTACATGCGCGAGGTGCCCTGCCCCACCTGTGAGGGCACCCGCCTCAAGCCGATCGTCCTCGCGGTCACGGTCATGGAGAAGTCCATCGCCGAGGTCTCCGCGATGTCGATCAGCGAGTGCGCCGACTTCCTCGGCGAGCTCAAGCTGAACGCCCGCGACAAGAAGATCGCCGAGCGGGTGCTCAAGGAGGTCAACGAGCGGCTGCGCTTCCTGGTCGACGTCGGCCTGGACTACCTGTCGCTCAACCGCGCGGCCGGCACCCTCTCCGGCGGCGAGGCCCAGCGCATCCGGCTCGCCACCCAGATCGGCTCCGGGCTGGTCGGCGTGCTGTACGTGCTGGACGAGCCGTCCATCGGCCTCCACCAGCGCGACAACCACCGGCTGATCGAGACCCTGGTGCGGCTGCGGGACATGGGCAACACGCTCATCGTGGTCGAGCACGACGAGGACACCATCAAGGTGGCCGACTGGGTCGTCGACATCGGCCCCGGCGCCGGCGAGCACGGCGGCAAGGTCGTCCACTCCGGGCCCCTGAAGCAGCTGCTGGCGAACAAGGACTCCATGACCGGCCAGTACCTGGCGGGCAAGCGGTCCATCCCGACCCCCGACGTCCGCCGCCCGGTGGACCCGGCCCGGCGCCTGACCGTGCACGGCGCCCGGGAGAACAACCTGCGGGACATCGACGTGTCGTTCCCGCTGGGCGTCCTGACGGCGGTCACCGGAGTCTCGGGCTCCGGCAAGTCGACGCTGGTCAACGACATCCTGTACACCCACCTGGCACGCGAGCTGAACGGTGCCAAGTCCGTGCCCGGGCGGCACACGCGCGTGGACGGCGACGACCTGGTCGACAAGGTCGTCCACGTCGACCAGTCGCCCATCGGCCGGACGCCGCGGTCCAACCCGGCGACGTACACCGGCGTCTTCGACCACGTCCGGAAGCTGTTCGCCGAGACGATGGAGGCGAAGGTCCGGGGTTACCTGCCCGGCCGGTTCTCCTTCAACGTGAAGGGCGGCCGGTGCGAGAACTGCGCCGGTGACGGCACCATCAAGATCGAGATGAACTTCCTGCCGGACGTGTACGTCCCGTGCGAGGTCTGCCACGGCGCGCGCTACAACCGGGAGACCCTGGACGTCCACTACAAGGGCAAGTCCATCGCCGAGGTGCTGGACATGCCGATCGAGGAGGCCCTGGACTTCTTCGAGGCCGTCCCGACGATCGCCCGCCACCTGCGCACCCTCACCGAGGTCGGCCTCGGGTACGTCCGGCTCGGCCAGCCCGCGCCGACCCTCTCCGGTGGCGAGGCCCAGCGTGTGAAGCTGGCGTCCGAGCTCCAGAAGCGGTCGACGGGGCGCACGGTCTATGTGCTGGACGAGCCGACCACCGGTCTGCACTTCGAGGACATCTCCAAGCTGATCACGGTGCTGTCCAACCTGGTGGACAAGGGCAACTCGGTGATCGTCATCGAGCACAACCTGGACGTCATCAAGACGGCCGACTGGGTCGTGGACATGGGCCCCGAGGGCGGCAGCGGCGGTGGCCTGGTCGTCGCCGAGGGCACGCCCGAGCAGGTCGCGTCCGTCCCGGCCAGCCACACCGGCAAGTTCCTCCGCGACATCCTCGGCGCCGATCGCATCAGCGACGCCGCCCCGGCGGTCCCGGCGGCACGGAAGCGGACGGCCAAGAAGACGGTCGCGGCGGCGGACGGCATGGCCCGCAAGACGGCCACGGCCAAGACGACCAAGCCGAAGAAGCGGACGGCCCGGTCCAGCACGGCCTGACCCCCGGAGCGGGGCCCACGCGACGCGTGCGCCCCGCGCCCGGCAGCCGCCCGGGGCCGGGCGGCAGCACGGCCGGCGCGGGGGAGACCTGCCCCAGCCAGGGGCGGTGGCCATGCCCCACGGGGCGCCCTGTCACCGGCTGGGCAACGCCCCGGCCCGGCTCCGGCGGCCGGCCGTCACTCCAGTTCGGCCGCGTACGGCGGCTCGGCGCCCGGCCGGGAGCAGGTGACCGCCGCCGCGCGCGCCGCGAAGGTCAGCAGATCCGCCCACTCGTCGGCGTCCAGCGCGGCGGGCGACCGGGAGCCCAGACCGTGCAGCAGTGCCGCGTTCACCGTGTCGCCCGCCCCGATGGTGTCGGCGACCGAGACCGGGACGGCGGGCACCGAGACGGTCAGTTCGCCCGTGAACACCGTCAGCCCCTCCGAGCCCCGCGTCAGCACCACCGCGGACGGCCCCGCCGCCAGCCACTCGGCGGGCGAACCGCCCAGCCACCCCGCGTCCTCCTCGGACAGCTTCAGCAGCGACACGTACGGCAGCCGGCCCAGGAACCGCTCCCGGTGGGCGTCCGCGTCGGGGATCAGGCCGGGCCGGACGTTCGGGTCCAGCAGGGTGAGGACCCCGCGCCCCGCCTCCCTGCGCAGCAGCGCGTCGTACGCCCCTGCGCCGGGCTCCAGGACCAGGGAGCAGGTACCGAAGGCGATGGCCCGCACGGCGTCCGGGAGTGGCCCGGGCAGCTCGAAGAGCCGGTCGGCCGTGCCCTCGGCGTAGAACGAGTACCCCGCGGAGCCGTCCGCGCCGACCGATGCCACCGCCAGGGTCGTCGGCTCCGGACCCCGCTGGACGAGGCCGGTCGTGACGCCCGCCGCCCGCAGCCCGTCCAGCAGCACCTCGCCGAACGCGTCCGTCGACACCCGGGAGCAGAAGGCGGCCTCAGCACCGAGCCGGCCCAGGGCGACCGCCGTGTTGTAGGGGCCGCCGCCCCGCCGCGGCACCAGGGCCGACAGCGGTCCGGCCCCTTCGGGGACCAGGTCGATCAGGGACTCTCCGGCGGCGACGATCACGGGGCAGAACGTAGCCCATCGGGTCCGCCGCACGACAGCCCGAACCCCCGCGACGGGCCTCCGATCTACCCCGGTATCGTCGGTTCCGTCACCGACACCCACCAGCCCACCGTGGAGCCCCCATGCCCGGCCAGCCGCCCGCCCGCCGTACCGTGCTGAAAGGCGCCGCCCTCGCCGGGGCCGCAGGGGTCGGCGCGGCCGCCTGCTCCACCGAGTCCAAGCTGGGCCACGCGAAGACGCCCACCCCCACCGCGCCGGTGGACCTCGGCGCGGCGGACGCCGTCCCGGTCGGCGGCGCCAAGCTCTTCCGCGAGCAGCGCCTGGTGGTGAGCTGTCCCGCCAAGGGCCAGTACAAGGCGTTCAGCGCCCAGTGCACCCACGCCGGCTGCGTCTTCGACAAGGTGGAGGGCACCGAGGGCAACTGCCCCTGCCACGGCAGCCGCTTCGACGTCACCACCGGGAAGGCCCTGCGGGGCCCGGCCACCGCGCCCCTCCCCGAGGTCCCGGTGAAGGTGACCGACGGGAAGCTGGTCGCCGGCCCCGACGCCTGACGGCGGAGGAACCCGGGCGCGACGCCCCGCACGCCCTCGCACGCGCCGGACGCCCCTGCGCGACGCACCCGCCGCACGCGCCGGACGCCCGGGCCGCGGCGGGTCACCGGCTCACTGCCAGTCCCAGTCGATCCCCAGGATCCCCGGCCGGACCCCCTGCTCCACGAAGTGGACCGTACGGTGCCGCCCGCTCAGCGTCAGGTCGCTGCGGGCGCCGCGCGGCGCGCCCGCCGCCGACTGCGCGAAGCGCCGGCACCGTACCGGCAGGGCGTCCTCGTGGAACCGCACCTGAAGGACGTACTGCCCGCCCGCGAAGCTGAAACCGCGCACGTACTCGCCGCTCACCCCGCCCGTACCGTCCTCGAAGCCGTACCCGAAGAGGTACGTGTCACCGGCCCGCAGCCGTGTGTCGAACAGCAGCTCCGCGACCACCACCCCGGTGTCCCCGTGCCGCCGCACCCGCCCCGTACGGCAGTTCTCGCCCGCCCGCACCACCACCCGCTCCGGGTCGCAGCCGGGGTCGCCGTGGTGGATGGCGAGATAGCGGTCGACGCCGTCCCGGTGGGCCCGCACCACCTGCTGCGACGTCCGGCCGACCAGCTCCCGCCCGGCGCCGATCCGTACCCGCTCCTGGTGCCCCACCGTGTGCAGCCCGCCGTCCGCGGGCGCCTCCAGCTCCGCGATCAGCCGCTCCACCGCTCCGGAGACCTCCAGCAGCGAGCGGTAGGAGCGGCCCGCGGGCCGGCCGCCGGGCCCGGGCCCCGTCCCGTCCCCGGCCGGATCGCCGAGCAGCCGGATCAGCGACTCGCCGGGCAGCCGCAGCAGCTCCTCCAGCGCCCGTACCGCCTTCAGCGACTCGGGCCGCTGGGGACGCCGGGCGCCCTGCTGCCAGTAGCAGAGGCTGGTCACCCCGACCCTGATCCCGCGGTGCGCGAGATGGTGCTGCACCCGCTGCAACGGCAGTCCGCGCACCTCCAGCGCCGCGCGCAGCGCCAGGTGGAAGGGGCCCGTCTGAAGGAACTGCGCCAGATCGGTCTCGGTGTGTCCCATGGGAGTCCTCGGTGAACGTTCACGGCGGGGCGGTGCGACTCCGGGCGGCGGTGACGGGCGGGCAGGTGGGGGCGGGGATCCGTTCACTCGTCAACCAGTGGCGTTCACAGCGCGGTGTCATCCCGCATTGAAGCGTGTTGACCTGCCCCCGACAACGATCGATGCTCGCCTCAGCGTCCGGACGCGATCCTCCCTCCCCACGATCCCCACGGAGGAACGCGATGCGCCAACCAGCCACCCACGCGGGCGAGTCCGCGGGCAGAGCGCGACGGCTCCTGCTCGCGGTGCTCCTCGCCGCCACGACCACCCTCCTCGGCCCGGTGTCCGCCGCCACCGCCGAGGACGACTCCCCGACCGCCCTCGCCGCCAAGCGCCTCGGCATCACCATGCAGGCACAGGCCAAGACCAACTGGTGCTGGGCCGCCGGTGGCAACACCATCGCCACCTGGTTCGGCCGCTCCTACTCCCAGAACCAGTTCTGCAACGCCGCGTTCAACCGGCAGCAGGGCCAGGACTGCCCCAACTGGCAGGCCACCCTGGGCAACGTGCAGACCGGGCTGCGCTGGGCGGGCGTCGCCCCGGGCTCGTACGTCGACGGCTGGCTGCGGTACTCCACCGTCCGGGCCGAGATCGACGCGGACCGCCCCGTGGAGACCCGGATCCAGTGGGCGAGCGGCGGCGGCCACATGCACGTCGTGTACGGCTACGACGACGCCGACGGCTGGGTGTACTGGGGCGACCCCTGGCCCTCCAGCAGCCGCTACAACTGGGCGTCCCACGCCTGGTACGTCGACAACGGCTCCTTCTCCTGGACCCACTCGCTCTACCGGACAGGGGCGTGAGAACGATGACCCCACGTCGTGCGACGGCAGCGGCAGCGCTGACCGCCGCGCTCACCGTCCTCGCCGTCCCCACCGCGACCGCCGCCGGCACCCCGGACGCGGCGGTCGGCGCCCCCGCCACGCTCGACACCCTCTCCCGGTTCTTCGCCCGGGACGGGGCGGCCGTGACGCGTGACGCCGGCCGCCCCCGTGTCGAGGGCCGCGCCGTCCCCGTCCGCCTCCTGTCACCGGACTTCGTGGCGGGCAGGGCGGGGGCACCGGTCGCCCGGGTCGAGTTCCACGCGTCCCGGGCGGTCTCGTCCGACGGGCGGAAGGCCTCCGTGTGGACCGCCCGCCGGGGCGCGAACGGCTGGCGGGTGGTGAACATCGCGACCGGTGACGACGAGATCCGGTACGCGGAGGAGGGCGCCCGGCGGCTGCCCGGGGGCACGGTCTTCCGGGAGCCCCAGATCGACGCCTGGTACGTCCACCGGGGCACCAGGGTGCTCCCGCTCGACGAGGACGCGGTGCGCGCCGTGGGGGCCGGCGGCACGACGCTCGCCGCCTACCGGGACCGGGTGGCGGCGGCGTACGGGGACAAGCTGCCCGGTTCGGCGTACGCGAGGCGGGGAGCGGCGGGCGGGTACGGAGCCCCCGCGGGCCCGGCACCCGTCACCCCGGGCGGCCCGTCCGCCGCCGCGTCCACCGGGCCCGCCGCGTCCACCGCGTCCCCCGGAGCCACCGCGCCCGTCGCGGCAGCCGCGGCGGCTGCCCTGGCCGCCTCCGCCCTGGTGCTGACCGGCGCCCTGCGCGCCCTGCGGCCGCGCCGCCGCCGGGACTGACGCCCGGAGCGCCCTCCGCGGGCCGGCCGGCGGGGCACCGCCCCCACGCGAGCCCCGCCGGCCGGCCTCCCCCCGCATCGCGGGGGCACCCGTGGTGTCGGTGGACGCCAGTAGGGTGTGAGGCATGGCAGACCCCTCCAGCTACCGCCCCAAGCCGGGACAGATCCCCGACTCGCCGGGGGTCTACAAATTCCGTGACGCGCACCGCCGGGTGATCTACGTCGGGAAGGCGAAGTCCCTGCGCCAGCGGCTCGCCAACTACTTCCAGGACCTGGCGGGCCTCCACCCGCGCACGCGCACCATGGTGACGACGGCCGCCTCCGTCGAGTGGACCGTCGTCTCCACCGAGGTCGAGGCGCTCCAGCTGGAGTACTCCTGGATCAAGGAGTTCGACCCGCGGTTCAACGTCAAGTACCGCGACGACAAGAGCTACCCGTATCTGGCCGTCACCCTCAACGAGGACTTCCCGCGCGTCCAGGTCATGCGCGGCCAGAAGAAGAAGGGCGTCCGGTACTTCGGCCCGTACAGCCACGCCTGGGCCATCCGCGACACGGTCGACCTGCTGCTGCGCGTCTTCCCCGTGCGGACGTGCTCGGCCGGCGTGTTCAAGAACGCCGAGCGCACCGGCCGACCCTGCCTCCTCGGCTACATCGGCAAGTGCTCGGCCCCGTGCGTCGGCCGGGTCGACCCGCAGGAACACCGGGAGCTGGCCGAGGAGTTCTGCGACTTCATGGCCGGCCGCACGGGCACCTACATCCGCCGCCTGGAGAAGGACATGGTGCTGGCGGCCGAGGACATGGAGTACGAGAAGGCCGCCCGGCTCCGCGACGACATAGAGGCCCTGAAGCGGGCCATGGAGAAGAGCGCCGTCGTCCTCGCCGACGCCACCGACGCCGACCTGATCGCCGTCGCCGAGGACGAGCTGGAGGCGGCCGTGCAGATCTTCCACGTCCGCGGCGGCCGGGTGCGCGGCCAGCGGGGCTGGGTCACCGACAAGGTGGAGGCCGTCGACACCGCCGGCCTCGTCGAGCACGCGCTTCAGCAGCTGTACGGCGAGGAGAGCGGCGACGCCGTCCCCAAGGAGGTGCTGGTCCCCGCCCTCCCCGAGGACCTGGAAGCCGTCACCCAGTGGCTGTCCGGCCGCCGGGGCTCCCAGGTGTCCCTGCGCATCCCGCAGCGCGGCGACAAGAAGGCGCTGATGGAGACGGTCGGCCGCAACGCCCAGCAGGCCCTCGTCCTGCACAAGACGAAGCGCGCCAGCGACCTCACCACCCGCTCGCGCGCCCTGGAGGAGATCGCGGAGGCCCTGGACCTGGAGACGGCCCCGCTGCGCATCGAGTGCTTCGACATCTCCCACCTCCAGGGCGAGGACGTCGTCGCGTCCATGGTCGTCTTCGAGGACGGCCTGCCCCGCAAGAGCGAGTACCGCCGCTTCCAGATCAAGGGCTTCGAGGGCCAGGACGACGTCCGCTCGATGCACGAGGTGATCACCCGTCGCTTCCGCCGGTACCTCGCCGAGAAGGAGAGGACCGGCGAGTGGGCCCTGGAGGAGGCCGACGGAGAGGTCCCCGCGCAGACCCCGGAGGACGACGGCCGGCCCAAGAAGTTCGCCTACCCGCCGCAGCTGGTGGTGGTGGACGGCGGACAGCCGCAGGTCGCCGCCGCTCAGCGGGCCCTCGACGAGCTCGGCATCGACGACGTGGCCGTCTGCGGGCTCGCCAAGCGCCTGGAGGAGGTCTGGCTGCCCGGCGACGACGACCCGGTGGTCCTGCCCCGCTCCAGCGAGGGGCTGTACCTCCTGCAGCGGGTCCGTGACACGGCGCACGACTTCGCCATCCGCTACCAGCGCACCAAGCGCCACAAGCGGATACGGACCAGCCCGCTGGACGCCGTCCCCGGTCTCGGCGACGCCCGCAAGCAGGCGCTGATCAAGTACTTCGGCTCGGTGAAGCGCCTGAGGCAGGCGACAATCGAGCAGATCTGCGAGGTGCCGGGGTTCGGCCGGAAGACCGCCGAAGCCGTGGCCGTGGCCCTCGCCCAGGCGGCTCCGGCCGCTCCCGCCGTGAACACGGCGACAGGAGAGATCATGGATGAGGACGACGGGGGAACGGGACATGTCTGAGCACCACCCGACGGCCGTGCCGGATCCGGCGGCGACGGCGGGACCACGGCCGACAGCGCGAGAAGACGGAGCAGCACACGTGAGTACGGGCACGACGATCGAGGCCGGAGAGGCCGCCGAGGCGGCCATCCCCGAGCTGGTGATCATCTCCGGCATGTCCGGCGCCGGTCGCAGCACCGCCGCCAAGTGCCTGGAGGACCTCGGCTGGTTCGTCGTCGACAACCTGCCGCCCGAGCTGATCCCCACCATGGTGGAGCTCGGCGCCCGCTCCCAGGGCAATGTGGCGCGCATCGCCGTCGTCGTCGACGTGCGCGGCCGCCAGTTCTTCGAGAGCCTGCGCGAGTCGCTCGCGCTCCTCGACGCCAAGCAGGTCACCCGCCGGATCGTCTTCCTGGAGTCGTCTGACGAGGCCCTGGTCCGCCGCTTCGAGTCGGTGCGCCGCCCGCACCCCCTCCAGGGCGACGGCCGGATCGTCGACGGCATCGCCGCCGAGCGCGACCTGCTGCGCGAGCTGCGCGGCGACGCCGACCTGGTGATCGACACCTCCAGCCTCAACGTCCACGAGCTGCGCGCCAAGATGGACGCCCAGTTCGCGTCCGACGAGGAGCCGGAGCTGCGCGCCACGGTCATGTCGTTCGGCTACAAGTACGGCCTGCCGGTCGACGCCGACCTGGTCGTGGACTGCCGCTTCCTGCCCAACCCGCACTGGGTGCCGGAGCTGCGCCCGTACACCGGGCTCAACGAGGAGGTGTCGGGCTACGTCTTCAACCAGCCCGGCGCCAAGGAGTTCCTCGACCGGTACACCGAGCTGCTGCAGCTGGTCTCCACCGGTTACCGCCGCGAGGGCAAGCGGTACGTGACGATCGCCGTGGGCTGCACGGGCGGCAAGCACCGTTCCGTCGCCATGTCCGAGAAGCTCGCCGCCCGGCTCGCCTCGGAAGGGGTCGAGACCGTCGTCGTCCACCGGGACATGGGGCGCGAGTGAGGCAGCACCGCCGGCGTACGACGCTGTCCGTCCGTACGCTCCGCAGGCGCGGTACCCAGCCCAAGGTCGTGGCCCTCGGCGGCGGCATGGGCCTGTCCGCGTCTCTCGCCGCGCTGCGCCGCATCACCGGTGACCTGACCGCCGTGGTCACGGTCGCCGACGACGGCGGGTCCAGCGGCCGGCTCCGGGAGGAGCTCGGCGTGCTGCCGCCCGGGGACCTGCGCAAGGCCCTGGCGGCGCTGTGCGGCGACGACGACTGGGGCCAGACCTGGTCCCGCGTCATCCAGCACCGGTTCCAGTCCAAGGGCGACCTCCACGAGCACGCGGTCGGCAACCTGCTGATCGTCGCCCTGTGGGAGCAGCTCGGCGACCACGTCCAGGCGCTCGACCTCGTCGGCCGGCTGCTCGGCGCGCACGGGCGGGTGCTGCCCATGTCGGCCGTGCCGCTGGAGCTCCAGGCGCTGGTGAAGGGCCATGACCCCGACCGCCCGGACGACGTGGACACCGTCCGGGGCCAGGCGACCGTGGCGCTCACCCCGGGTGAGGTGCAGTCCGTCCACCTGGTGCCGAACGACCCGCCCGCCGTGCCGGAGGCGGTCGCGGCCGTGCTCGACGCGGACTGGGTGGTGCTGGGTCCCGGTTCGTGGTTCTCCTCGGTGATCCCCCACCTGCTGGTGCCCGAGCTGCTGGAGGCGCTCGTCGAGACCAAGGCACGCCGGGTCCTGTCGCTGAACCTCGCACCGCAGCCCGGAGAAACCGAGGGCTTCTCCCCGCAGCGTCATTTGGAGGTTTTGGGACGACACGCCCCTAAACTCGCCCTGGACGTGGTGCTGGCCGACGAGGCCGCCGTGCCCGACCGCGAGTCCCTCGCAGATGCCGCCAAGCGGCTCGGTGCCGCGGTCGAGCTGGCCCCGGTGGCGAGGAAGGACGGCTCGCCGAAGCACGACCCGGAGCTGTTGGCCGCCGCGTACGACCGTATTTTTCGGATGCATGGAAGGATCGGCCCATGGCGATGACGGCAGCGGTGAAGGACGAGATCTCCCGGCTTCCCGTCACCCGGACCTGCTGCAGAAAGGCGGAGGTCTCGTCGATCCTGAGGTTCGCCGGCGGGCTGCACCTGGTCAGCGGGCGGATCGTGATCGAGGCGGAGCTGGACACCGCGATGGCGGCCCGCCGCCTGAAGCGGGACATCGCGGAGATCTTCGGGCACGGTTCCGAGCTGATCGTGATGGCGCCGGGCGGACTGCGGCGCGGTTCGCGCTTCGTCGTGCGGGTGGTGGCGGGAGGCGACCAGCTGGCGCGCCAGACCGGACTGGTGGACGGCCGGGGCCGCCCCATCAGGGGCCTGCCGCCGCAGGTCGTGTCGGGTGCCACCTGTGACGCGGAGGCCGCGTGGCGCGGTGCGTTCCTGGCGCACGGCTCGCTGACCGAGCCGGGCCGCTCGTCGTCCCTGGAGGTGACCTGCCCGGGCCCGGAGGCCGCGCTCGCGCTGGTCGGCGCGGCGCGCCGGCTCTCCATCGCGGCCAAGGCCCGCGAGGTGCGGGGCGTGGACCGCGTGGTGGTACGGGACGGTGACGCGATCGGCGCGCTGCTGACCCGCCTCGGGGCGCACGAGTCGGTGCTGGCGTGGGAGGAGCGGCGGATGCGCCGCGAGGTCCGTGCCACCGCCAACCGGCTGGCCAACTTCGACGACGCCAATCTGCGCCGTTCGGCGCGCGCCGCGGTCGCGGCCGGGGCCCGGGTGCAGCGTGCCCTGGAGATCCTCGGCGAGGAGGTGCCCGAGCACCTCGCGGCGGCCGGCCGGCTGCGCATGGAGCACAAGCAGGCCTCCCTGGAGGAGCTGGGCGCCCTGGCCGACCCGCCGCTGACCAAGGACGCGGTCGCCGGCCGGATCCGCCGCCTGCTGGCCATGGCCGACAAGCGGGCGCAGGACCTGGGCATCCCCGGCACGGAGTCGAACCTCACCGAGGAGATGGCCGACGGCCTCGTCGGCTGATCCCGGGGGAGTCTTCCGGCCCGGCCCGGCAGGACGGTGGGACGGTGAGGCGCGCGGGCACGGTCCCGGACCCGTCGAGAAGGCCCGAGCCGGTGGCCGATGGCCCCGGCCCCGGCGGTGGAGACGGCCGGTGCTCCGGTGGCTGACGGCGTCCGTCCCCCGCGGGCGCCGGGTGCCTTCGCCGACGTCCGCCGGCCGGCCCGCGGACCTCCGGCCCGCCTTCCGCGGGGCTTCCCGACCGTCCCGCCCGGCCCTCGTGCCGGCCGGGGGCCGGGGCGGCGGAGTCCGGCCGGTGCCCCCGAGGCGCTATTGACATGATCATGAAGAGTCATGAGCCTGGCGCCTGTCCACTTTCGTGGCAGACAACAGCAAGGGGGGCACATGGGACGCAGAGCGAGAGCGATCCTCGCCGCGGCTTCACTGCTGGTGACCGGGCTGGCGGCGGCACCCGTCGCCGGGGCGGAGCAACAGGACGGCGGGACCGGCGGAGGCGCCGACAGCCTCTCCGTATGGCACGCCGAGGTGACCGAGGAGCAGGTTCCGCTCCTGCTCGACGCCGGCGCCGACGGTCACGAACTGACCGAACAGGTACCGGACGAGGGCACCGCCACCATCGAGCTGTACCTCACGAAACGGCAGGCCGAGGACCTGCGCGACCAGGGCGTCGAGCTCACCGGGCACGACCTCGCCAAGGCCGCCGAGAAGCGCGTCGCCGCCGCCGGTGACGGCGTCTTCCGGCCGTACGGCGGCAAGGGCGGCCTCAAGGAGGAGATCCTGGCGACCGCGCGGGCCCACCCGGCCCTCACCAAGGTCGTCAGCATCGGCCGGACCGTCCGGGGCCAGGACATCCTCGCCCTGAAACTCTCCAGGAACGCGAAGAAGTCCGGGGACGGGACCAAGCCCGCCACCCTGTACCTCTCCAACCAGCACGCCCGCGAGTGGATCACCCCCGAGATGAACCGGCGGCTCCTCCACCACTACCTCGCCGGCTACGGCAAGGACCCGCGGATCACGAGGATCGTCGACACCACCGAGCTGTGGTTCGTGCTCTCCGCCAACCCGGACGGCTACGACCACACGCACGCCGCCCCCGCCAACCGCCAGTGGCGCAAGAACCTGCGCGACAACAACGGCGACGGCAGGATCGCGCCGGGCGACGGCGTCGACCTCAACCGCAACTTCTCCTACAAATGGGGCTACGACGACGAGGGATCGTCCCCCGACCCGGCCGACGAGACCTACCGGGGCACCGGCCCCATGTCCGAACCCGAGACCAGGGCCGTCGACGCCTTCCAGAAGCGGATCGGTTTCCAGTACGGCATCAACTACCACTCCGCCGCCCAGCTGATCCTCTACGGCGTCGGCTGGCAGGTCGCCACCGACACCCCCGACGACGTGCCCCTCAAGGCCCTGGCCGGGACCCCGGACAAGCCCGCGATCCCGGGCTACCGCCCCCAGGTCTCCTCCGAGCTGTACACCACCAACGGCGAGGCCGACGGCCACGCGGCCAACGTCAACGGGATGCAGATGTTCACCCCGGAGATGTCGACCTGCGCCACCGCCTCCCGCGTCGACCCGAACGACGCGTGGGAACCGGCCGACTGCGCGTCCGTCTTCACCTTCCCCGACGACGAGAAGCTCATCCAGCAGGAGTTCGCCAAGAACGTCCCGTTCGCGCTCGCCGTCGCCGAGTCCGCCGCCCGCCCCGACGACCCGGTCTCCCCGGCCGGCGCCGGCGCCCCGGCCTTCGTCCCCGACACCTTCACCACCTCCTACGCGTACGAAGGCGCCGACCAGGAGGTCGCCGTGACCGCCCGCAAGTCCCTGCGGGACAAGGAGCTCAAGTACCGCGTCAACGGCGGCCGTACGCACGACCAGCGGCTCCGCGCCTGGAAGGGCGGCGAGACGTACGGCGGCGAGGACAACCTCTACTACGACGAGTACCGGGCCGAGGTGCAGGACGGCGAACCCGGCGACACCGTCGAGGTCTGGTTCACCGGCCGGACCCGCGACGGCGCACGCGTGTCCTCGACCCCCTTCACGTACACGATCGCCGCACGTCCGCGGGGCGACACCCTCGTCCTCGCCGAGGAGGGCGGCACCACCCCGGCGCGGCACGCCGCCGCCTACACCGCCGCGGTGCGGGACAACGGCCGCAGGGCCGCCGTCTGGGACGTCGCCACCCAGGGCACCCCGCACCCGCTCGGCGTGCTCGGCCACTTCACCACCGTCGTCCGGTACACCGGCGCCGGCCGGCCCTCCGGTGACACCACCCTCGCCGTACGGGAGTACCTCAACGAGGGCGGCAAACTCGTCGAGGCCGGTGAGCACGCGGGCGGGTACGTCGACATCGGCCGCGCCGACTCGGACGACTTCGCCCAGTACTACCTCGGCGCCTACCGCCGCTCCGGCATGGCGGCCCCCGGAGCCTTCCGCGGCACCGGCCGCTTCGCCGGTACGGAGGCGCCGCTCGCCGACGCGCCCGGCAACCCGCTCGACAGCGCAGGCGCCTACACCGTCACCTCCGAGACCCTCGACCCGAAGCGGTTCCCGCAGTTCCGCAGCGCCGCCGCGGGCGACTACCCCGGGGTGCGCACCCCCTTCGAGCCCTACGAGGGCGACACCTTCGCGGCCGCCCGGCACGCCGACAACGCCTGGATGCGGCTCACCCGGACCGTCGACCTGACCGGCACCGGCGCCGCGGCGAAACCCACGCTGCGCTTCCGGCTCAGCCACGACACCGAACCCGGCTACGACAACGTGATCGTCGAGGCCCGCACCGTGGGCCGGGACGACTGGACGACCCTGCCCGACGCCCACGGCCGCTCCTCCACCGCGGTGCCGGCCGACTGCGCCGAGGGCTACTACCTGGCAGGGCACCCCTTCCTCGCGCACTACCTCACGCTCGGCGAGGACGGCTGCACCGCCACCGGCACCACCGGCGCCTGGCACGCCTTCACCGGCACCTCCGGCGGCTGGCAGCCGGTCTCCGTCGACCTGAGCGCCTACGCGGGCAAGCGGGTCGAGCTGTCCGTCTCCTACGTCTCCGACCCGGGGACCGGGGCGACGGGTGTCTTCGTCGACGACACCGCGCTCGTCGCCGGCGGCACCACCCGGGACGGCGAGGGCTTCGAGACCTCCCTCGGCGCCTGGAGCGTGCCAGGCCCGCCGGCCGGCAGCCCGGGCAACACCGCCGACTGGTCCCGCTCGCCGGCGCTGTTCCACTCCCGGGCGGCCGTCACCACCCGTGACACCGTCCTGCTCGGCTTCGGACTGGAGCACGTGCGCGGCTCCACCGAGCGCGCCCGACTGCTCGGCACCGCACTGCGCAACCTCCGGCACTGACGAGCGCACACCCGCACCGACGAGCGCCCCGAGCTGACGTTCGGTAGCCGCTCGAACGCCCCGGCGGACCGTACTGTCCAGTAGGAAAAGGGTTCCGGTCCGCCGGGCGCGTACGGGTGCGCTCGATGTCACTCCGCCGCCTGGGGAGAGGTAGGGTCGTAAGCGGTCGGGGACATCCCTAATAGAAACTCGCCGGGCGTCGAAACCCGGCGTACCTAACGAGGAGATCGGTTCGTGACGATCCGCGTAGGCATCAACGGCTTTGGCCGCATCGGTCGTAACTACTTCCGCGCGCTGCTGGAGCAGGGTGCAGACATCGAGATCGTGGCTGTCAACGACCTGGGTGACACTGCGACCACGGCCCACCTGCTGAAGTACGACACCATCCTGGGCCGCCTCAAGGCCGAGGTGACCCACACCGCCGACACGATCACCGTCGACGGCCACACCATCAAGGTGCTCTCCGAGCGCAACCCGGCCGACATCCCCTGGGGCGAGCTGGGCGTCGACATCGTCATCGAGTCGACCGGCATCTTCACGAAGAAGGCCGATGCCGAGAAGCACATCGCCGGTGGCGCGAAGAAGGTCCTCATCTCGGCTCCGGCCACGGACGAGGACATCACCATCGTCATGGGTGTCAACCAGGACAAGTACGACGCGGCCAACCACCACGTCATCTCCAACGCCTCCTGCACCACCAACTGCGTGGCGCCGATGGCCAAGGTCCTCGACGAGAACTTCGGCATCGTCAAGGGCATGATGACGACGGTCCACGCGTACACCAACGACCAGCGCATCCTGGACTTCCCGCACAAGGACCTCCGCCGCGCCCGCGCCGCCGCGGAGAACATCATCCCGACCTCGACGGGCGCCGCCAAGGCCACCGCCCTGGTCCTCCCGCAGCTGAAGGGCAAGCTGGACGGCATCGCCATGCGCGTCCCGGTCCCGACCGGCTCGGTCACCGACCTGGTCCTGGAGCTCGACCGCGAGGTCACCAAGGACGAGATCAACACCGCCTTCCAGAAGGCCGCCGAGGGCCAGCTGAAGGGCATCCTCGAGTACACCGAGGACCCGATCGTCTCCTCCGACATCGTCAACTGGCCCGCCTCCTGCACCTTCGACTCGCAGCTCACGATGGTCCAGGGCAAGCAGGTCAAGGTCGTCGGCTGGTACGACAACGAGTGGGGCTACTCCAACCGCCTCGTCGACCTGACCGTCTACGTCGGCGGCCAGCTCTAAGAAACCGGGGACCAGGGCAGGCACTTCGATGTGAGCGCAGGGCTCGGGCAGCGCAACGCCGCGCTGTACGAGCCCTGACGCTTGCGCCGATCTTCCAAGGAGTACGGAGCAACAGGGACAGATGAAGACGATCGACGAGCTTCTCCGCCAAGGTGTCGAGGGCAAGCGGGTATTCGTCCGCGCCGACCTCAACGTGCCGCAGGAAGGCACCACCATCACCGACGACGGCCGCATCCGCGCCGTCCTCCCCACCGTCAAGGCGCTGACCGAAGCCGGTGCCAAGGTCGTCGTGGCCTCGCACCTCGGCCGCCCCAAGGGCGAGCCGGACCCCGCCTTCACGCTGCGCTTCGCCGCCTCCCGGCTCGGTGAGCTGCTCGGCCGCCCCGTCGCCTTCGCCGGCGACACCATCGGTTCCGAGGCCCACTCCGCCGTCGAGGGCCTCGGGAACGGCGAGGTCGCCGTCCTGGAGAACCTGCGCTTCAACGCCGGTGAGACGTCCAAGGACGACGCCGAGCGGGCCGAGTTCGCCGCCCGCCTCGCCGCCCTCGCGGACGTGTACGTCGGTGACGGCTTCGGCGCCGTGCACCGGGGCCACGCCTCGGTGTACGACCTGCCGCGCCTGCTGCCCGCCTACGCCGGCTACCTGATCGCCACCGAGGTCGGCGTCCTCAAGAAGCTCACGGACGACGTCCGGCGCCCGTACGTCGTGGTGCTGGGCGGCGCGAAGGTCTCCGACAAGCTGGGCGTCATCGACCACCTGCTGGAGAAGGCCGACCGGATCCTCATCGGCGGCGGCATGGCGTACACCTTCCTCAAGGCCAAGGGCCACGAGGTCGGCATCTCGCTCCTCCAGGAGGACCAGGTCCCGGCATGCCTGGACTACCTGGCCCGTGCCGAGAAGAAGGGCGTGGAGTTCGTCCTCCCCGTCGACGTGCTGGTCTCCCCGGAGTTCCCGGACCTGAAGACCAAGGCCCCGGCCCACCCGACGCTGGTCGCCGCGGACGCCATCCCGGCCGACCAGGAGGGTCTGGACATCGGTCCCGAGACCCGCAAGCTGTACGCATCGAAGCTCGCCGACGCGGCCACCGTCTTCTGGAACGGCCCCATGGGCGTCTTCGAGCACCCCGACTACGCCGAGGGCACCAAGGCCGTCGCCCAGGCGCTCGTCGACTCCCCGGCCTTCACGGTCGTCGGCGGCGGAGACTCCGCCGCGGCCGTGCGGACCCTGGGCTTCGACGAGGACGCATTCGGCCACATCTCGACCGGCGGCGGCGCGAGCCTCGAGTACCTCGAAGGCAAGACGCTTCCCGGCCTCGCCGCACTGGAGGACTGACCCTCAATGACCGCCCGTACCCCGCTGATGGCGGGCAACTGGAAGATGAACCTCAACCACCTCGAGGCCATCGCCCACGTCCAGAAGCTCGCCTTCGCCCTGACCGACAAGGACTACGAGGCCGTCGAGGTCGCCGTCCTCGCGCCCTTCACCGACCTGCGTTCCGTCCAGACCCTGGTCGACGGCGACAAGCTGAAGATCAAGTACGGCGCCCAGGACATCTCGGCGCACGACTCCGGCGCGTACACCGGTGAGATCTCCGGTGTGATGCTGTCCAAGCTGAAGTGCACCTACGTCGCCGTCGGCCACTCCGAGCGCCGTCAGTACCACGCCGAGACGGACGAGGTCTGCAACGCCAAGGTGAAGGCGGCCTTCCGCAACGGCCTGCTCCCGATCCTCTGCGTCGGCGAGGGCCTCGACATCCGCAAGGCCGGCGACCAGGTCTCCTACACGCTCGCGCAGCTCGACGGCGGCCTGAAGGACATCCCGGCCGAGCAGGCCGAGACCATCGTGATCGCGTACGAGCCGGTGTGGGCCATCGGCACCGGCGAGGTCGCCACGCCCGAGGACGCGCAGGAGGTCTGCGGGGCGATCCGCGGGCGCCTCGCCGAGCTGTACTCCAAGGAGCTGGCCGACAAGGTCCGCATCCAGTACGGCGGCTCCGTCAAGGCTTCGAACGTGGCCGCGATCATGGCCCAGCCCGACGTGGACGGCGCCCTGGTGGGCGGCGCGGCGCTGGACGCCGAGGAGTTCGTCAAGATCGTCCGGTTCCGCGACCAGTGAGTCCGGTTCCGCGACCGGTGAGTATGCGGTAGGGCGGAATCGTCGTACCCTTGCGGGGGCCGAGGCTCTTCATTCGGAGCCTGGGCCCCCGTCGTCCGTAGACGTCCGATAGTCCGTGTAATCCGAGAATTGCCAGGAAGTAGGGTCCAGCCGTGGTTATGGGGTTCTCGATCGCCCTCATCGTCTTCAGCGCGCTGCTGATGCTGCTGGTGCTGATGCACAAGGGGAAGGGCGGCGGCCTCTCCGACATGTTCGGTGGCGGCATGCAGTCGTCCGTCGGTGGCTCCTCGGTCGCCGAGCGCAACCTGGACCGCATCACCGTGGTCGTCGGTCTGCTGTGGTTCGCGTGCATTGTCGTACTTGCTCTCCTGATCAAGCTGGACAACTGACGTTACGGTTCCGCGTCCCGGGGAGGGGTGTAACTCCAATCACTGGACGCGCGTTGGGCCTTACGTAGACTGGGGCATCTTCGAGCACCATCACGCAGGGAGTTACAACCGTGGCAAGTGGCAACGCGATCCGGGGAAGCCGGGTCGGCGCGGGGCCGATGGGGGAGGCCGAGCGGGGCGAGTCCGCGCCGCGACTCCGCATCTCCTTCTGGTGCTCGAACGGGCACGAGACGCAGCCGAGCTTCGCGAGTGACGCGCAGGTCCCCGACACCTGGGACTGCCCGCGGTGCGGGTTCCCGGCCGGCCAGGACCGGGACAACCCGCCGGACCCGCCGCGCACCGAGCCGTACAAGACGCACCTCGCGTACGTACGGGAGCGGCGCAGCGACGCGGACGGCGAGGCGATCCTGGCCGAGGCACTGGCGAAACTCCGCGGCGAGATCTGAGCGACGAGGGCCCTGTGGGTGGATTCCACCGACAGGGCCCCTTTTCCGTCCCCCGCCGCCCGCATTCCTCCACCGCCCGCTGCCGGTCCCTCCCGGCGGCGCGTGTGCCCCGTCCCGCCGTCCGCCCGCACCACCGGCCGTCCCGGTGCTCCCCGCGCCCGCCGTGCGCCTCGCCGGTGCCGCAGATCAATTAGGTTGGAGGGGCAGCGGGGCAAGCAGGCAGGTACGAGAAAGTGGGCTGATGTCCGAGATGAATGCAGAAAGCCGCACGAGGCTCAACCGGATGCCCGAGTGGACGGCCCTCGGCAAGCACCGGGAGCAGCTGGGGCAGACGCATCTGCGTGAGCTGTTCGCCGCCGACCCGACGCGCGGCACCGCGTACACGCTGCGGGTGGGCGACCTCTATCTGGACTACTCCAAGCACCTGGTCACCGACGAGACGCTGCGGCTGCTGCGCGAGCTGGCCGCCGCGACCGGCGTGGCCGCGCTGCGGGACGCCATGTTCCGCGGCGATCGCATCAACACCACCGAGGACCGGGCGGTCCTGCACACGGCGCTGCGCGCCCCGCGCGACGCCGTGGTCGAGGTCGACGGCGAGAACGTGGTCCCCGGCGTGCACGCCGTGCTCGACAAGATGGCCGCCTTCTCCGAGCGGATCCGCTCCGGCGAGTGGACCGGGCACACCGGCAGGCCCATCAAGAACATCGTCAACATCGGTATCGGCGGATCCGACCTCGGTCCGGCGATGGCGTACGAGGCGCTGCGCTCCTACACCCGGCGCGACCTGACGTTCCGTTTCGTCTCCAACGTGGACGGCGCGGACCTCCACGAGGCGATCCGCGACCTGGACCCCGCCGAGACGCTGTTCATCATCGCGTCCAAGACCTTCACCACCATCGAGACCATCACCAACGCCACCTCCGCCCGCGACTGGCTCCTCACCGGCCTGAGGGCCGGTCAGGACGCCGTGGCGCGACACTTCGTGGCCCTGTCGACCAACGCCGAGAAGGTCGACGGGTTCGGCATCGACACGGCCAACATGTTCGAGTTCTGGGACTGGGTCGGCGGCCGGTACTCCTACGACTCCGCCATCGGCCTCTCCCTGATGATCGCCATCGGACCGGACCGGTTCCGGGAGATGCTCGACGGCTTCCACCTGGTCGACGAGCACTTCCGCACCGCCCCGCCCGAGGAGAACGCGCCGCTGCTCCTCGGCCTGCTGGGCCTGTGGTACGGGGCGTTCTTCGACGCCCAGTCGCACGCCGTCCTGCCGTACAGCCACTACCTGTCGAAGTTCACGGCGTACCTCCAGCAGCTCGACATGGAGTCCAACGGCAAGTCCGTCGACCGCGACGGCAACCCGGTCGACTGGCAGACCGGCCCCGTCGTCTGGGGCACCCCGGGGACGAACGGGCAGCACGCCTACTACCAGTTGATCCACCAGGGCACCAAGGTCATCCCGGCCGACTTCATCGGCTTCGCCCGGCCGGTCGCCGACCTGGAGCCCGGTCTCGTCCCGCAGCACGACCTGCTGATGGCCAACTTCTTCGCCCAGACACAGGCCCTCGCCTTCGGCAAGACGCCCGACGAGGTCCGCGCCGAGGGCGTGGCCGAGGAACTGGTGCCGCACAAGACCTTCCGCGGCAACCACCCCACCACCACGATCCTCGCCGACGAACTGACCCCGTCGGTGCTGGGCCAGCTGATCGCGCTGTACGAGCACAAGGTGTTCGTCCAGGGCGCCGTCTGGAACATCGACTCCTTCGACCAGTGGGGCGTCGAACTGGGCAAGGTGCTGGCCAAGCGGATCGAGCCCGTGCTGACCGAGGGCGAGGGCGGCGAGCGGCTGGACAGCTCCACCGCCGCGCTGGCCGAGCGGTACCGGACGCTGCGCGGCCGGTGACGCCCTGACGGGGGAGGGCACGGGCGGCCTCGGGAGCCCATTCCGGAGCCCGCCCCCGACCCCCGTTCCGGCACGCCCGCCGACGCCGGAGGCCCGGCCCACCCCCACGGGTGAACCGGGCCTCCCACGCACGGGCCTGAGCGGCCGTCAGACGCCCGCCGGCGGCTCCAGGGCCCCGGGCAGGCGCGCGGCCGCCGCCTGGTCCAGCAGCCACAGCGTCCGCGACCTGCCGTACGCACCGGCGGCCGGGGCCTGCATCTCGCCCGCGCCCGACAGGGCGATCGCCACCGCCTGCGCCTTGTCCTCGCCGGCCGCCAGCAGCCACACCTCGCGGGCGGCCCGGATCGCCGGGAGCGTGAGCGAGACGCGGGTCGGGGGCGGCTTGGGCGCACCGTGCACGCCCACCACCGTGCGCTCGGTCTCCCGCACCGCCGGGAGTTCCGGGAAGAGCGAGGCGACGTGCGTGTCCGGCCCCACGCCCAGCATCAGGACGTCGAACGTCGGCACCGGGCCGTCGTCGTCGGGTCCGGCCGCGGCGGCCAGTTCCTCCGCGTACGCGGCGGCCGCGGCGTCCGCGTCGTCGCCGTACGCGCCACCCGCCACCGGCATGGTGTGCACCCGTGCCGGGTCCAGCGGCACGCCGTCGAGCAGCGCCTTGCGGGCCTGGGTGTCGTTCCGGTCGGGATCGCCCTCGGGCAGGAACCGCTCGTCGCCCCACCACAGGTCGAGGCGCGACCAGTCGATCGCGTCCCGGGCGGGCGACGAACTCAGGGCGGCCAGCAGGCCGTTGCCGTTGCGCCCGCCGGTCAGGACCACCGAGGCGAAGCCCCGGGCGGCCTGGGCGTCGACGATGCTCGTCACCAGCCGGGCCGCGGCGGCCTGTGCCATCAGCTCCTTGTCGCGGTGGACGACGAGCTCCGGAGCGCTCACGTGGTCGCCGCCTTCTTGGCCGAGGACTTGGCCGCGGTCTTCTTCGCCGCGGGCTTCTCCCCGGCCGGCTGCCCGGCGGGCGTCTCCTCCGCCTGCCGGCCGGCGCCGTCCGGTGCGCCCCCGCCCTCGGACCGGGCCGTCTCGCCCAGCCGCTCCACGCCGTACCGCAGCGCGGAGGCGTACGTGTCGTCCGGGTCGAGGCGCCGCAGCTCCTCGGCGATCAGCTCGGACGTCTCACGGCGCTTGAGCGCCACCGCGCGGTCCGGCTGCCCCTCGATGCACAGGGTGGCGAGCGAGGCGTCCGGCCGGTGCAGCACGATGGGACCGCAGGTGGTCTCCATCCGCACCGCCGTCAGACCGGGGCCGGACGACGTGGCGCGCTTCACCGGGATCTTCAGCCGGTCCGCCAGCCACATGGCCAGCAGCTCGACGCTCGGGTTGAACCCCTCGCCCTCCACCTCGGCCGACGTGACCTCGCACGTCACCTGGTCCAGGGCCGCCGCCAGCATCGAACGCCACGGCGTGATCCGGGTCCAGGACAGGTCCGTGTCGCCCGGCGTGTAGGCCGCCGCGCGCGCGGCGAGCTCCCGCACCGGGTGCTCCGAGGCGTACGAGTCGGTGACGCGGCGCTGACCGAGGGCGCCCAGCGGGTCGTTGGCCGGGTCGGCCGGCGCGGCCACCGGCCACCAGACCACCACCGGGGCGTCCGGCAGCAGCAGCGGCAGGACGACCGACTGGGCGTGGTCGATGACCTCGCCGTACAGCCGGAGCACCACCGTCTCGCCGGTCGAGGCGTCCGCGCCCAGCCGCACCTCGGCGTCCAGGCGGGCGTTGGCCCGGTCCCGCGGCGAACGCGAGGGGCGCTTGATGACCACCAGCGTCCGCGAGGGGTGCTCGCGGGACGCCTCGTTGGCGGCCTTCAGCGCGTCGTAGGCGTTCTCCTCGTCGGTGACGATCACCAGGGTGAGCACCATGCCGATGGCCGGTGTCCCGATGGCCCGCCGCCCCAGCACCAGCGCCTTGTTGATCTTGCTGGATGTGGTGTCCGTAAGGTCGGTCTTCATGGCCGGCGCCAGCTCCGTCCGTCTCGTGCGAGCATCTCGTCCGCCTCGGCCGGCCCCCAGGTCCCGGACTCGTACTGCGCGGGCTTGCCGTGGCGGTCCCAGTACTGCTCGATCGGGTCGAGGATCTTCCAGGACAGCTCGACCTCCTCCGTGCGCGGGAAGAGGTTGGCGTCGCCGAGCAGGACGTCGAGGATCAGCCGCTCGTACGCCTCGGGGCTGGACTCCGTGAAGGACTCGCCGTAGGCGAAGTCCATCGACACGTCCCGGACCTCCATGGAGGTGCCCGGCACCTTCGAGCCGAACCGCAGGGTCACGCCCTCGTCCGGCTGCACCCGGATGACCAGGGCGTTCTGCCCCAGCTCCTCGGTCGCCGTGTGGTCGAAGGGGGAGTGCGGGGCGCGCTGGAAGACGACCGCGATCTCGGTGACCCGGCGGCCGAGGCGCTTGCCGGTGCGCAGGTAGAAGGGGACGCCCGCCCAGCGGCGGTTGTCGATCTCCAGCTTGACCGCGGCGTAGGTGTCGGTCTTCGACTGCGGGTCGATGCCGTCCTCCTCCAGGTAGCCGACGGCCCTGGCACCGCCCTGCCACCCGGCCGCGTACTGCGCGCGCACGGTGGACTTGCCGAGGTCCTTGGGCAGCTTCACCGCGCCCAGCACCTTGGTCTTCTCGGCCGCGAGGGCGTCCGCGTCGAAGGAGGCGGGCTCCTCCATCGCGGTCAGTGCGAGCAGCTGGAGGAGGTGGTTCTGGATGACGTCACGGGCGGCGCCGATGCCGTCGTAGTACCCGGCGCGGCCGCCGATGCCGATGTCCTCGGCCATGGTGATCTGCACGTGGTCGACGTACGACCGGTTCCAGATCGGCTCGAAGAGCGTGTTGGCGAACCGGAGCGCCAGGATGTTCTGGACGGTCTCCTTGCCCAGGTAGTGGTCGATGCGGAAGACCTGGTCGGGCGAGAAGACCTCGTGCACGATCCCGTTCAGGTCCTTGGCGGACGCCAGGTCGTGGCCGAACGGCTTCTCGATGACCGCGCGGCGCCAGGAGTCGCCCTTCTCCTCGGCCAGCCCGTGCTTCTTCAGCTGCTGCACGACGACGGGGAAGAACTTGGGCGGTACGGAGAGGTAGAACGCGAAGTTGCCGCCGGTCCCCTGCGCCTGGTCCAGCTCGTCCATCGTCTTCTTCAGGGTCTCGAACGCCTCGTCGTCGTCGAAGTTGCCCTGGACGAACCGCATCCCCTGGCTGAGCTGCTGCCACACCTCCTCCCGGAAGGGCGTGCGGGCGTGCTGCTTGACGGCCTGGTACACCTCGTCGGCGAAGTCCTCGTCCTGCCACTCGCGCCGGGCGAACCCGATGAGCGAGAAGCCCGGCGGCAGGAGGCCCCGGTTGGCGAGGTCGTAGACGGCAGGCATCAGCTTTTTACGGGACAAATCGCCCGTGACGCCGAAGATCACCAGGCCCGACGGCCCCGCGATGCGCGGGAGCCGTCGGTCTGCGGCGTCACGGAGCGGATTCGCTCCATGAACAGCGTTCAAGGTTTACGCCTCCGAAGGGGCGAGGCGCTTCAGCTCCGCCTCGGTCGACTTGAGCAGGTCGTTCCAGGACGCCTCGAACTTGTCGACGCCCTCGTCCTCCAGCAGCTGCACGACCTCGTCGTAGCCGATGCCGAGCTTCTCGAGGGCCGCCAGGTCGGCGCGCGCCTGGTCGTAGGTGCCCGCGATGGTGTTGCCGGTGACGGCGCCGTGGTCGGCCGCGGCCTCCAGGGTGGCCTCCGGCATCGTGTTGACCGTGCCCGGGGCGACCAGCTCGTCGACGTACAGGGTGTCCTTGTACGCCGGGTCCTTCACGCCGGTCGAGGCCCACAGCGGGCGCTGCTTGTTCGCCTGCGCCTTGTCCAGGGCGGCCCAGCGGTCGGAGGAGAAGACCTCCTCGTACGCCTCGTACGCCAGACGGGCGTTGGCGAGGGCGGCCTTGCCGCGCAGCGCCTTGGCCTCGTCGGTGCCGATGCCGTCCAGCCGCTTGTCGATCTCGGTGTCCACGCGGGACACGAAGAAGGACGCCACCGAGTGGATCTTCGACAGGTCCAGGCCGCGCTCCTTGGCCTTCTCCAGACCGGCCAGGTAGGCGTCCATCACCGCGCGGTAGCGCTCCAGCGAGAAGATCAGCGTGACGTTGACGCTGATGCCGAGGCCGATGACCTCGGTGATCGCCGGCAGACCCGCCTTGGTGGCCGGGATCTTGATGAGCGTGTTCGGCCGGTCCACCAGCCACGCCAGCTGCTTGGCCTCGGCGACCGTCGCCTTGGTGTTGTGCGCCAGGCGCGGGTCGACCTCGATCGACACCCGGCCGTCCTGGCCCTGCGTCGCGTCGAAGACCGGACGCAGGATGTCGGCGGCGTCCCGCACGTCCGCCGTCGTGATCATCCGGATGGCTTCCTCGACGGTCACCTCACGGGCCGCCAGGTCCGACAGCTGGACGTCGTAGCCGTCGCCCTGCGAGATCGCCTTCTGGAAGATCGACGGGTTGGTGGTGACACCCACCACGTGCTGCTGGTCGATCAGCTCGGCGAGGTTGCCGGACGTGATCCGCTTGCGGGACAGGTCGTCCAGCCAGATCGCGACGCCTTCGTCGGAGAGGCGCTTGAGTGCGTCTGTCATGAGAAATGCATCTCCTACTAGTTCGTGTACCGGCGTCAGCGCGCGGCGGCTTCGATGGATTCCCGGGCGGCGGCGGCGACCGCCTCGGCGGTGAAGCCGAACTCGCGGAAGAGCACCTTGCCGTCCGCCGAGGCACCGAAGTGCTCCAGCGAGACGATGCGACCCGCGTCACCGACGTACCGGTGCCAGGTCAGACCGATCCCGGCCTCGACCGCGACACGCGCCTTCACCGAAGGCGGCAGCACCGCATCCCGGTACCCCTGGTCCTGCTCCTCGAACCACTCGACGCACGGCATCGACACGACCCGGGTCGGGACGCCCGCGGCCTGGAGCTGCTCGCGTGCCCCGACGGCCAGGTGCACCTCGGAGCCGGTGGCGATCAGCACGACCTGCGGCTCGCCGCCCTCGGCGTCGAACAGCACGTAGCCACCGCGGGCGGCGTCGTCGTTCCAGTCGTATGTCGGAACGCCCTGGCGGGTGAGCGCCAGACCGTGCGGGGCGCCCTTGCCGAACTCCTTCGTCCAGCGGCGCAGGACCTCGCGCCAGGCGATCGACGTCTCGTTGGCGTCGGCCGGGCGCACCACGTTCAGGCCCGGGATGGCGCGCAGCGAGGCCAGGTGCTCGACCGGCTGGTGCGTCGGGCCGTCCTCGCCGAGGCCGATGGAGTCGTGCGTCCACACGTACGTCACCGGCAGGTGCATCAGCGCGGAGAGGCGGACCGCGTTGCGCATGTAGTCGGAGAACACCAGGAAGGTGCCGCCGAAGATGCGGGTGTTGCCGTGCAGCGCGATGCCGTTCATCTCCGCGGCCATCGCGTGCTCGCGGATGCCGAAGTGGATGGTCCGGCCGTACGGGTCGGCCTCCGGCAGCGGGTTGCCCACCGGGAGGAACGACGACGTCTTGTCGATCGTCGTGTTGTTCGAGCCGGCCAGGTCGGCGGAGCCGCCCCACAGCTCGGGGACGACCGCGCCCAGCGCCTGGAGGACCTTGCCCGAGGCGGCACGGGTGGCGACGCCCTTGCCGGTCTCGAAGACCGGGAGCTTCTCCTCCCAGCCGGCCGGCAGCTCGCCCGCGGCGATGCGGTCGAACTCGGCGGCGCGCTCCGGGTTGGCGGAGCGCCACTCCTGGAACTGCTTCTCCCACTTCGCCCGGGCCTCACGGCCGCGGTCGAGGGCCCGGCGGGTGTGGCCGATGACTTCGTCCGAAACCTCGAAGGACTTCTCGGGGTCGAAGCCCAGGACGCGCTTGGTGGCCGCGACCTCCTCGTCGCCGAGCGCCGAGCCGTGGGCGGCCTCGGTGTTCTGCGCGTTGGGCGCGGGCCAGGCGATGATGGAGCGCATCGCGATGAACGACGGGCGCGAGGTCTCCGCCCGCGCGGCCTGGATCGCTGCGAAGAGGGCCTCGGGGTCGAGGTCGCCGTTCTCCTTCGGCTCCACGCGCTGGACGTGCCAGCCGTACGCCTCGTACCGCTTCATCGTGTCTTCGGAGACGGCGGTCTCGGTGTCGCCCTCGATCGAGATGTGGTTGTCGTCCCACAGCAGGATCAGGTTGCCGAGCTTCTGGTGGCCGGCCGTGGACGACGCCTCCGCGGAGATGCCCTCCTGGAGACAGCCGTCACCGGCGATGCAGTAGACGAAGTGGTCGAACGGCGAGGTGCCGGGAGCGGCCTCCGGGTCGAACAGGCCGCGCTCGTAGCGGGCGGCCATGGCCATGCCCACGGCGTTGGCGACACCCTGGCCCAGCGGCCCGGTGGTCGTCTCGACGCCGACCGTGTGGCCGTACTCCGGGTGGCCCGGGGTCTTCGAGCCCCAGGTCCTAAACGCCTTCAGGTCGTCCAGCTCCAGGCCGAAGCCGGCCAGGTAGAGCTGCGTGTACAGCGTCAGGGACGAGTGTCCGGCGGACAGCACGAAACGGTCGCGCCCGGTCCAGTCGGCGTCCGCCGGGTCGTGCCGCATCACCTTCTGGAAGAGGGTGTACGCGGCCGGGGCCAGGCTCATGGCCGTACCGGGATGGCCGTTGCCGACCTTCTGTACGGCATCGGCGGCCAGGATGCGGGCGGTGTCGACGGCCCGCTGGTCCAACTCGGTCCACTCGAGGTCTGTGGTGGTCGGCTTGGTGCTCACCCTGGGTCAGGGCTCCTCTCCACATGTCGAATGCCGGTGACGTAGATCCCACCGGCCGTTGTCGAGCCTACCCCCGCGAGAACGTGCATTTTTTCGAGTCATTCCAGACTGCCGGGGTCGGCCGGGATCCGCCTCCTGACTGGGCCCCACGGCCTTTGGCAAGTGAATACGGAGGCGCTCATCCGATCGCTCATCCGAGCGTGGAAACCACCCTTTGCGGTGCCCTCTCCAACACGACCCACCCCCGCGGAGGGCGAGGTATGGGCAACGTCTAGAGTGGCGTGGTACGCGCGAGTCTCTACCGGGCCTTCACGCCCGGGAGGCGACTCGCTGGGATGTCTCTGTCAGGGGTGTGCGTGACGGCCGTCGAATCCCGTCCGGCGGGTGTGCTCGGGACGAGCACGGGGAAGCGGCCATTCGGGGCCCGCGTCAAGGCCTTCGTGGCGCTGACCAAGCCGCGGATCATCGAGCTGCTCCTGATCACCACGGTTCCCGTGATGTTCCTGGCCGAGCAGGGCGTGCCCGACCTGTGGCTGGTGCTCGCCACCTGCCTCGGCGGCTACCTGTCGGCCGGCGGCGCCAACGCGCTGAACATGTACATCGACCGCGACATCGACGCGCTCATGGACCGCACGTCGCAGCGGCCGCTGGTCACGGGCATGGTCTCGCCGCGCGAGGGCCTGGTCTTCGGCCTCACCCTCGCGGTGGTCTCCACCCTGTGGTTCGGGCTGCTGGTCAACTGGCTGTCCGCCGGGCTGTCGCTGGGCGCGCTCCTCTTCTACGTCGTCGTCTACACGATGATCCTCAAGCGCCGCACCGCGCAGAACATCGTCTGGGGCGGCATCGCCGGCTGCATGCCCGTCCTCATCGGCTGGTCCGCGGTCACGGACTCGGTGTCCTGGGCCGCCGTCGTCCTCTTCCTCGTCATCTTCTTCTGGACGCCGCCGCACTACTGGCCGCTGTCGATGAAGGTGAAGGAGGACTACGCGCGCGTGGGCGTGCCCATGCTGCCCGTCATCGCCTCCAACAAGGTGGTGGCCCGCCAGATCGTCCTCTACAGCTGGGTGATGGTCGCCGTCTCCCTGCTGCTGACGCCGCTCGGCTACACCGGCTGGTTCTACACGACGGTGGCGCTGGCGACCGGCGGCTGGTGGCTGTGGGAGGCGCACGCCCTGCAGAACCGCGCCAAGGCCGGCGAGACCGGCGGCAAGCTGAAGGAGATGCGGCTGTTCCACTGGTCGATCACCTACGTGTCGCTGCTGTTCGTCGCGGTCGCGGTCGACCCCTTCCTGCGGTAACCGCACCCCCGCCGCGCCGACGGGCGGGCCGCGTGGTCAAGGCCACGTGGCCCGCCCGTCGCCAGTCGATCTACCCGCGAGTAGCATCCTGTCCATGGCAGACACCAAGCAGGGCGACACGACGCAGGCGAAGGCCGGGGCCGAGCGCACGGCCGCGAAGCTGGCCAAGCGGATCCAGGCGTTCTCCAAGGAACACGGCGGCGCCGAGGGCCAGCTCGCCTACATCGGCCAGACGGGCACCCGGATCGTGCTCGTCGGCGAGGACGGCGGCTGGGGCGACCTCGTCGCACCCTCCCACGACGTCGCGAAGAGCGCCGCCGAGAAGGCGGGCCTCACCCTCCACGAGAACTTCGACGGCGACTTCGCGGCCAAGGTCCGCACCGGCCCGTACGAGTGGACCCGCATGGCGGGCATCCAGATCGGCGGCCCGTCGAACGACTGAGGCAACACCTTGGGCGGGGCTCACCCGTTAGGACCTGTGACGGTTCAGCCGGCGCAGGGAGCCCCCGCATGATCGACACCCCGATGTTGGTGGACCAGTACTGCCACGGGGTGCTCCGTACGGAGCTGGGCCTCGGCACCTTCGAAACGATGCTCGGCCGGTCCGCCGCTCCGCCCGCGGCCGGTACGACCTTCTTCGACACCCAGACCGGCTTCGCCGTACGGCGCTGGTGCCCGCCCCTGCTCGGGCTGGAACCGCACTGCCCGCCCGCGCGCTACCTGGCCCGCCGCCGCGAGCTCGGCGTCCTGGAATCGGGGCGCCGCCTGCTCCGCGCCACCGGCATCTCCACCTACCTGGTGGAGACCGGCCCGCCCGGCGACCTCACCGGCCCGGCGGAGATCGCCGCCGCCGGGGACGCCCGGGCCCACGAGATCGTCCGCCTGGAACCCCTCGCCGAACAGGTGGCCGACACGTCCGGCACCGTCGACGCCCTGCTCGCCAACCTCGCCGAGGCCGTCCACGGGGCGGCCCTCACCGCCGTCGCCTTCACCTCCGCCGCCGCCGTGCGCCACGGGCTCGCCCTCGCCCCCGCGCCCCCCGGCCCCGGCGAGGTGCGGGGCGCGGCCGGGCGCTGGCTGGCCCGCCGCACGGTGGGCGGCGCGCTCACCGACCCGGTCCTGCTGCGGCACCTGCTGTGGATCGCCGTCTCGTCCGGGCGGCCCCTCCAGCTGCACCTGGGCGACGACGACCCGATGACGCTCGGCGACTTCGCGGCGGCCACCGCCGGGCTGGGCACCGACCTGGTGCTGCTGCACGGCTACCCCCACCACCGGCAGGCCGCGCACCTGACGAGCGTGTTCCCCCACGTGTACGCCGACCTGGGCCCGGCGCTCGCGCGGACCGGCGCGCGGGCGGCGGCCGTGCTCGCGGAGACCCTGGAGCTGGCGCCGTTCGGCAAGCTGCTGTTCTCCAGCGGCGCGCGGGGGCTGCCCGAACTGCACGTGGTGGGGGCGCGGGTGTTCCGCGAGGCACTCGGCCGGGTGCTGGCCGACTGGGTCGTCGACGGCGCGTGGTCCCGTCCCGACGCCCAGCGGGTGGCGGGCATGATCGCCTCGGGCAACGCCCGGCGGGTGTACCGGCTCGACCAGGCCCAGCAGGTTCCCGGCCCGGGCGGTCACTAGGGAGTGTCCGCACCCCGCACCCCGCCCCCGGGCGGTGCGCCCGTCAGGCGGTGGGGCTCAGCGCCGCGTCCGGGGCCTGCGCGGGGATCCCGGTCCCGGGTTCCCGGGCCGGCCGCTCCCGCAGGCTCAGCGCCAGGCGCAGGACCGCGATCCACATCAGCGACGAGCCCAGCATGTGCAGGCCGACCAGGACCTCCGGCACCCCGGTGAAGTACTGCACGTACCCGATCGCGCCCTGCGCCACCAGCACCAGCAGCAGGTCACGGGCGCGCGCCCGGGTGTCGTCGGGGGCGTCCACCACGCGCAGGACGAAGAACACGGCCAGCGCCAGCGCGCACACCGCCCAGGCGAACAGGGCGTGGAGCTGGGCGACCGAGGTGTAGTCGAACGGCATGCGCGGCACGTCGCTGCTGTCCCCCGCGTGCTTGCCGGAACCCGTCACCAGGGTGCCCGCCGCCACGAGCAGGCCGGCCACGACCACCAGCGTCCAGCCCAGCTTCCGCACCGGCCCCGGCACGCGCGGCCGGGCCGGGCCGTCGCCCTCCCGGCTGCGCAGCCAGCTGACGGTGGTCACCGTCAGCAGCGCGTTGGCGGCGAGGAAGTGGATGGCGACGGTCCACGGGTTGAGCTCCAGCCGCACGGTGATGCCGCCGATGATGGCGTTGAGCGCCACGATCCAGAACTGCAGCCAGCCCAGCCGACTCAGCTGCCGCCGCCGGGGCTCGGCACAGCGGGCGGCCACGATGAACCAGCCCACGGCCGCCGACACCACGTAGGTGAGCAGCCGGTTGCCGAACTCGATGGCTCCGTGGATGCCCTGCTCGGACGTGGTGAACAGGCTGTCGTCCGTGCACTTGGGCCAGGTGTCGCAGCCGAGGCCGGAACCCGTCAGCCGGACGGCGCCACCCGTCACGATGATGACCACCGTCATGACGACGGCGGAGAGGGCGGCACGCCGGACCGTTTTGGGGGAGGGTGTCCAGCGCTGGGCGATAAAGGCGAGGGGGGTCAACACGGACACCATCGTAGGCGCCCGCTTGTGCACCGATTCACGAGGCCCCCCTCCGGGCGCTCCCGGCGGTCATTCCCAGCGGAAGAACCGCGCCGCCGCGCCGAGCCCGAGCACCGCCCACACCGCCAGGATCCCGGCGGCGCCCCACGGCATCGCAGACCCTTCCCGCAGGACGTCCCGCAGCCCGTCCGACAGCGCCGAGATGGGCAGCAGCTCCAGCACCGCGCGCACCCCGGCGGGGAACTTCTCCAGCGGCACGATCACCCCGCCGCCCACCAGGAGCAGCAGGAACACCAGGTTCGCGGCGGCGAGCGTCGCCTCGGCCCGCAGCGTGCCCGCCATCAGCAGCCCGAGGCCGGAGAAGGCCGCCGTGCCGAGGACGAGGAGCAGCGCGACGGACAGGGGGCTGCCGTGCGGCGACCAGCCCAGCGCCAGGGCGATCACCGTCAGCAGGGCGACCTGGAGGACCTCGGTGACGAGCACCGCGAGCGTCTTGGCCGTCATCAGCGCCCAGCGCGGCAGCGGCGACGCGCCGAGGCGCTTGAGCACCCCGTACCGCCGCTCGAAGCCGGTGGCGATCGCCTGTCCCGTGAAGGCCGTCGACATCACGGCGAGCGCGAGGACGCCGGGGGCGAGGAAGTCCACGGCCTCGCCGCCGCCCGTGTCGACGATGTCGACCGTCGAGAACAGCACCAGCAGCAGGGAGGGGATGACGACGGTGAGCAGCAGCTGTTCGCCGTTGCGCAGCAGCATCCTGGTCTCGAACGCGGCCTGCGCGGCGATCATCCGCCCGACGGGCGCCGCGCCCGGCCGGGGTGTGTAGGTCCCGGCGCTCATGAGGGCTCCTTGCCGGTCGGTTCCAGATCGTGCCGTCCCGTGGGGCGGCCCCCGGGCGCCCGGCGTTCGCCGGCGCGGACTCGTGTCATGAGCGCAGCTCCTTGCCCGTGAGCTCCAGGAAGACGTCCTCGAGGGTGTGCCGCTCGACCGCGATGCCGTCGGGCATCACCCCGTGCTGGGCGCACCAGCTGGTCACCGTGGCGAGCAGCTGCGGGTCGACCGTGCCGCTGATGCGGTACGCGCCCGGCACCGGCTCGGCGGCCGCGGTGCCGTCCGGCAGCGCCTTGAGCAGCGAGCCGAGGTCGAGGCCGGGGCGGCCGGTGAAGCGGAGGGTGTTCTCCGCGCCGCCGCGGCACAGCTCCTCGGGGCTTCCCTGGGCGACGGTCCGGCCGGCGTCGATGATGGCGACGTCGTCGGCCAGTTCCTCGGCCTCGTCCATGAAGTGGGTGGTCAGGACGGTGGTGACGCCGTCGGCGCGCAGCTCGCGGATCAGTTCCCAGGTGGAGCGGCGGGCCTGCGGGTCGAGTCCGGCGGTCGGTTCGTCCAGGAAGACCAGCTCGGGGCGGCCGACGACGGCCAGGGCGAGCGCCAGGCGCTGCTGCTGACCGCCGGAGAGCCGGCGGTAGGTGGTGCGGCCGCAGGAGCCGAGCCCGAGGCGCTCGATCAGCGCGTCCACGTCGAGGGGGTGGGCGTGGAGTCTCGCCATGTGGCGGAGCATCTCGTCCGCGCGGGCGCCGGAGTAGACGCCGCCGGACTGGAGCATCACGCCGATGCGCGGCCGGAGGCGGGCGGCGTCGGCGACCGGGTCGAGGCCCAGGACGCGGACGGTGCCGGCGTCGGCGCGGCGGTAGCCCTCGCAGGTCTCGACGGTGGTGGTCTTGCCGGCCCCGTTCGGCCCGAGCACGGCGGTGACGGTGCCCGCCCGGACGTCGAGGTCGAGGCCGTCCACCGCGGTCCTGGTCCCGTACCGCTTGACCAGGCCACGGACCTGGACGACGGACTCGTTTCGCATGGGCGGAAGTCTAGAGAGCGGGTCGGGGCGCCCCGTTCGGCGGGTGGAGCCGGTGGCGGGAAACGGACCGGCCGCAGGGCCGGATCCGGTCCCCGGCATGATCGCCTCCAGGGGTGCCCGCGTACCGGCGGTCGGGCAAAACGGGCAGGTCAGGCGGGGGAGCGGCGGGTTCGCCGGGCCCCGGCCCCTGATCGTTTCCGCAGGTCAGGTTAGGTTTCCCTTAGTGATGTACGGCACCGTCCGCCGGTCGGGACGTCGCTTGTCAGGCCCTGAGGAATTACGCAACAATGGCGTTGTGAAAAACGTCGGTGAGGCTCCCGCGGCTCCAGCGGAGGAACTCGCGACCGGGGAGCGCTCCACGCGCAACCGGGTCGCGCGCTCCATCCTGGATCACGGCCCGTCCACCGTGGCCGAGCTCGCCAAGCGGCTCGGTCTCACGCAGGCCGCCGTCCGCCGGCACCTCGACGCCCTCGTCGCGGACGACGTCGTCGCCCCCCGCGAGCAGCGCGTCTACGGCGCCCGCACCCGTGGCCGCCCGGCCAAGGTGTTCGCCCTGACCGACTGCGGCCGGGACGCCTTCGACCAGTCGTACGACGCCCTCGCCGTCGACGCCCTGCGCTGGATCGAGCGGACCGCCGGCGAGGAGGCCGTCGCCGCCTTCGCCCGGGACCGGATCGAGTCCCAGGCCGAGGCGTACCGCGAGGCCGTCGAGGCGGCGGCGCCCGAGGACCGCGCCGAGGCGCTCGCCAAGGCCCTGAGCGCCGACGGGTACGCTGCCACGGCCCGCAACGCGCCGGTCGGACAGCAGCTCTGCCAGCACCACTGCCCGGTCGCCCACGTCGCGGAGCAGTACCCGCAACTGTGCGAGGCTGAGACGGAGATCTTCAGCCGTCTGCTCGGCACCCACGTGCAAAGACTGGCGACCATCGCCCACGGCGACGGTGTCTGCACGACGTACATCCCGCACACCACATCATCAGCATCTGCAAGCACGGCCGGGAGGAACCCCGCATGACCACCGAGATCAGCCACCCCGAGCTCGAGGGCCTGGGTCGGTACGAGTACGGCTGGGCCGACCCGGACGCGGCCGGAGCGGCCGCCAAGCGCGGTCTCTCCGAGGACGTCGTCCGCGACATCTCCGCGAAGAAGAACGAGCCGGAGTGGATGCTGAAGCTGCGGCTGAAGGGTCTGCGCCTCTTCGACAAGAAGCCCATGCCGAACTGGGGCTCCGACCTGTCGGGCATCGACTTCGACAACATCAAGTACTTCGTCCGCTCCACGGAGAAGCAGGCGGCCTCCTGGGAGGACCTGCCCGAGGACATCAAGAACACGTACGACAAGCTCGGCATCCCCGAGGCGGAGAAGCAGCGCCTCGTCGCCGGTGTCGCGGCCCAGTACGAGTCCGAGGTCGTCTACCACCAGATCCGCGAGGACCTGGAGGAGCAGGGCGTCATCTTCCTCGACACCGACACCGCGCTCAAGGAGCACCCGGAGCTCTTCCAGGAGTACTTCGGCACGGTCATCCCGGTCGGCGACAACAAGTTCGCGTCGCTGAACACCGCGGTGTGGTCCGGCGGCTCGTTCATCTACGTCCCCAAGGGCGTGCACGTCGAGATCCCGCTCCAGGCCTACTTCCGGATCAACACCGAGAACATGGGCCAGTTCGAGCGGACGCTGATCATCGTCGACGAGGACGCCTACGTCCACTACGTCGAGGGCTGCACCGCCCCGATCTACTCCTCGGACTCCCTCCACTCCGCCGTGGTCGAGATCATCGTGAAGAAGGGCGCCCGCTGCCGCTACACGACGATCCAGAACTGGTCGAACAACGTCTACAACCTGGTCACCAAGCGCGCCGTGGCCTACGAGGGCGCGACCATGGAGTGGGTCGACGGCAACATCGGCTCCAAGGTGACGATGAAGTACCCGGCCGTCTACCTGATGGGCGAGCACGCCAAGGGCGAGACCCTCTCCATCGCCTTCGCGGGCGAGGGCCAGCACCAGGACGCCGGCGCCAAGATGGTCCACATGGCGCCGAACACCTCCTCCAACATCGTCTCCAAGTCGGTGGCGCGAGGCGGCGGCCGCACCTCCTACCGCGGTCTCATCGAGATCGGCGAGGGCGCCCCGGGCTCCAAGTCGAACGTGCTGTGCGACGCGCTGCTCGTCGACACGATCTCCCGCTCGGACACGTACCCGTACGTCGACGTCCGCGAGGACGACGTGTCCATGGGCCACGAGGCGACCGTCTCCAAGGTCTCCGAGGACCAGCTCTTCTACCTCATGAGCCGCGGCCTGTCGGAGGACGAGGCCATGGCGATGATCGTGCGCGGCTTCGTCGAGCCGATCGCCAAGGAGCTGCCCATGGAGTACGCGCTCGAGCTCAACCGGCTGATCGAGCTGCAGATGGAAGGCGCGGTGGGCTAGCAGCCCCCGGCCGTATCGATCACGTCCCCGGGCTCACCCGGTGTGAGCCCAGTGAGCCGCCCGCGGGGCGGCCGGCCCCGGCCGGACCCGCCCCGCGCGCAGCGCACGCACCGAACGCAGAAAGCGAGCAGACCGACAGCCATGGCTGAGGCCCAGAACATCCCGGTGGGCTCCACGACCGCCGGCTCCATCGCGGTGGCCGCCGAGTCCACCGTCGCGACCCGCATGAGCGCGCCCCCGTCCTTCGACGTCGCGGACTTCCCCGTCCCGCACGGCCGCGAGGAGGAGTGGCGGTTCACGCCGCTGGAGCGGCTCCGCGGGCTGCACGACGGCACCGCGGTCGCCACCGGCGACGGCGTCCGCGTCGAGGTGGAGGCGCCCGAGGGTGTCACCGTCGAGACCGTCGGCCGTGACGACGCCCGGCTCGGCAGGGCCGGCACCCCGGTGGACCGGGTCGCCGCCCAGGCGTACTCCGCCTTCGAGAAGGCCTCGGTCGTCACCGTGCCCAAGGAGACCGTGCTCACCGAGCCGATCCGGATCTCCGTGCACGGCGAGGGCGGTACCGCCTTCGGCCACCAGGTCGTCGAGCTCGGCGCGTTCGCCGAGGCCGTCGTGGTCATCGACCACACCGGTGACGCGGTCCTCGCCGCCAACGTGGACTACCTCCTCGGCGACGGCGCCAAGCTCACCGTCGTCTCCATCCAGGACTGGGACGAGAAGGCCGTCCACGTCGGCCAGCACAACGCTCTGGTCGGCCGCGACGCCTCCTTCAAGTCGGTCGTCGTCACCTTCGGCGGCGACGTCGTCCGCCTCCACCCGCGCGTGACGTACGCCGGGACCGGCGGCGAGGCCGAGCTGTTCGGCCTGTACTTCACGGAGAAGGGCCAGCACCAGGAGCACCGCCTCCTGGTCGACCACAACACCCCGCACTGCAAGTCGAACGTCGCCTACAAGGGCGCGCTCCAGGGCGAGAACGCCCACGCCGTGTGGATCGGTGACGTGCTCATCCAGGCCGCTGCCGAGGGCACCGACACGTACGAGATGAACCGCAACCTGGTTCTGACCGACGGCGCCCGCGTCGACTCCGTGCCCAACCTGGAGATCGAGACCGGCGAGATCGCCGGCGCCGGTCACGCCTCCGCCACCGGCCGCTTCGACGACGAGCAGCTCTTCTACCTGATGGCGCGCGGCATCCCGGAGACCGAGGCCCGCCGCCTCGTCGTCCGCGGCTTCTTCGCCGAGCTGGTCCAGCAGATCGGTCTGCCGGACGTCGAGGAGCGCCTCATCACCAAGATCGAGGCGGAGCTGGAGGCGTCCCTCTGATGCCCTTCGTCCGAGCCTGTGGGCTGAGCGAGCTGGAGGAGGACACCCCGAAGCGGGTGGAACTCGACGGCACGCCGGTTTCCGTCGTCCGGACCGAGGGCGAGGTGTTCGCGATCCACGACATCTGCTCGCACGCCAACGTCTCGCTGTCGGAGGGCGAGGTCGAGGACTGCCAGATCGAGTGCTGGCTGCACGGATCCGCCTTCGACCTCCGCACCGGCAAGCCGTCCGGCCTTCCCGCGACGCGCCCCGTCCCCGTATACCCCGTAAAGATCGAAGGGGACGATGTGCTCGTCTCCGTCACCCAGGAGTCCTGAGTCACCCATGGCAACGCTTGAAATCCGCGACCTGCACGTCTCCGTCGAGGCCGACAACGCCACGAAGGAGATCCTCAAGGGCGTCGACCTGACCGTGAAGCAGGGCGAGACCCACGCCATCATGGGCCCCAATGGCTCCGGCAAGTCGACGCTCGCGTACTCCCTCGCCGGTCACCCCAAGTACACGATCACCGGGGGCACCGTCACGCTCGACGGCGAGGACGTCCTGGAGATGTCCGTCGACGAGCGCGCCCGCGCCGGCGTCTTCCTCGCCATGCAGTACCCGGTGGAGATCCCCGGCGTCTCGGTGAGCAACTTCCTGCGCACCTCCGCCACCGCCGTCCGCGGCGAGGCCCCCAAGCTGCGCACCTGGGTGAAGGAGGTCAAGGAGGCCATGGAGCGCCTCAACATGGACCCGGCCTTCGCCGAGCGCAACGTCAACGAGGGCTTCTCCGGCGGTGAGAAGAAGCGCCACGAGATCCTCCAGCTGGAGCTCCTCCGGCCGAAGATCGCCATCCTCGACGAGACGGACTCCGGTCTGGACGTCGACGCGCTGCGCATCGTCTCCGAGGGCGTCAACCGCGTCCGCGAGAGCGGTGAGGTCGGCACCCTGCTGATCACGCACTACACGCGCATCCTGCGGTACATCAAGCCCGACTTCGTCCACGTCTTCTCCGCCGGCCGGATCGTCGAGTCGGGCGGCCCCGAGCTCGCCGACAAGCTCGAGAACGAGGGCTACGAGTCCTACACGAAGGGTGGCGTATCCGCGTGACACAGCTGCCGGGCCTCCTCGACACCGAGGCGCTCCGCAAGGACTTCCCGATCCTCGACCGGGTGCTCCACGACGGCAAGAAGCTCGTGTACCTGGACAACGCGGCGACCTCGCAGACGCCGCGCCAGGTCATCGACGCCGTCAGCGAGTACTACGAGCGGCACAACGCCAACGTGCACCGCGGCGTGCACGTGCTGGCCGAGGAGGCCACGGCGCTGTACGAGGGCGCGCGCGACAAGGTCGCCGCCTTCATCAACGCGCCCAGCCGGGACGAGGTGATCTTCACCAAGAACGCCTCGGAGTCGCTCAACCTCGTCGCCAACATGCTGGGCTGGGCCGACGAGCCCTACCGCGTCGACCGTGAGACCGAGATCGTCATCACGGAGATGGAGCACCACTCCAACATCGTCCCGTGGCAGCTGCTGTCGCAGCGCACCGGCGCGAAGCTGAAGTGGTTCGGGCTGACCGACGACGGCCGTCTCGACCTGTCGAACATCGACGAGATCATCACCGAGAAGACGAAGATCGTCTCCTTCACCCTGGTCTCCAACATCATGGGCACCGTCAACCCGGTCGAGGCGATAGTCCGCCGCGCCCAGGACGTCGGCGCCCTGGTGCTGATCGACGCCTCGCAGGCCGCCCCGCACATGCCGCTGGACGTGCAGGCCCTCCAGGCCGACTTCGTCGCCTTCACCGGCCACAAGATGTGCGGCCCGACCGGCATCGGTGTGCTCTGGGGCCGCCAGGAACTGCTGGAGGACCTCCCGCCGTTCCTCGGCGGCGGCGAGATGATCGAGACCGTGTCGATGAGCTCGTCGACGTACGCCCCGGCGCCGCACAAGTTCGAGGCGGGCACGCCCCCGATCGCGCAGGCCGTGGGCCTCGGCGCGGCGGTGGACTACCTCACCTCGATCGGCATGGAGAACATCGCGCGCCACGAGCACGCGATCACCGAGTACGCGGTCCGCCGCCTCCAGGAGGTCCCGGGCCTGCGGATCATCGGCCCGGTGACGGCCGAGGACCGCGGTGCGGCGATCTCCTTCGTCCTCGGGGACATCCACCCGCACGACGTGGGCCAGGTCCTCGACGAGCAGGGCATCGCCGTCCGGGTCGGCCACCACTGCGCGCGGCCGGTCTGCCTCCGGTACGGAATTCCTGCGACCACGCGGGCGTCGTTCTATCTGTACTCCACTCCGGCCGAGGTCGACGCCCTGGTCGAGGGTCTGGAGCACGTCCGGAACTTCTTCGGCTAGGAGCGGGTGTGAAGCTGGATTCGATGTACCAGGACGTCATCCTGGACCACTACAAGCATCCGCACGGGCGGGGCTTGCGGGACGGCGACGCCGAGGTGCACCACGTCAACCCGACGTGCGGCGACGAGATCACGCTGCGCGTGAAGTACGACGGGTCGCGGATCGAGGACGTGTCGTACGAGGGGCAGGGCTGCTCCATCAGCCAGGCGTCCGCCTCCGTGCTGAACGAACTCCTCGTCGGCAAGGAACTCGCCGAGGCGCAGCGGATCCAGGCCACGTTCCTGGAGCTGATGCAGTCGAAGGGCAGGATCGAGCCCGACGACGCGATGGAGGAGGTGCTGGAGGACGCGGTCGCGTTCGCCGGTGTCTCCAAGTACCCGGCCCGGGTGAAGTGCGCCCTGCTGAGCTGGATGGCCTGGAAGGACGCGACCGCCCAGGCGATGGGCGACGCGGAGAGGAAGACCGTATGAGTGAGAACGACACGGCCGGCAAGCTCGCCGCCGGCGGCGAGACGGCCGCGGCCGAGCCGGAGACGGTGAGCGGGACGGACGGGACGGAGCCCGCGGGCGGGACGGTCGCGCTGAAGCCGGCGTCCGAGGAGGAGGTCCGCGAGGCGCTGTACGACGTCGTCGACCCCGAGCTGGGCATCGACGTCGTCAACCTCGGCCTCATCTACGGCATCCACATCGACGACGCCAACATCGCGACCCTGGACATGACGCTGACGTCGGCGGCCTGCCCGCTGACCGACGTGATCGAGGACCAGGCGAAGGCGGCCACGGACGGCATCGTCAACGAGCTGAAGATCAACTGGGTCTGGATGCCGCCGTGGGGCCCGGACAAGATCACCGACGACGGCCGCGAGCAGCTCCGCGCGCTCGGCTTCAACGTCTGACGTCTTCGGCTTTTCGGCTGCGACGGCCATGCCCGCCAGGCAGACTGGCGGGCATGGCCGTTTCGCTGTACCAGATCGCCATCGACACCCATGACGCCCCGGCTCTCGCCCGGTTCTGGACCCAGGTCCTCGACTGGAAGGTCTTGTACGAGGACCCCGACGAGATCGTCATCGGCGCCGACGAGAACGCGATGCCGGGAATCGTCCTCCTCACCGTGCCGGAGGAGAAGACCGTCAAGAACCGGCTGCACCTGGACCTCGCCCCCGACGACCAGGACGCCGAGGTGGAGCGGATCATCGCCCTCGGGGCCCGGCGGGTGGACGTCGGTCAGGGCGACGACGTGACCTGGGTGGTCCTCGCCGACCCGGAGGGCAACGAGTTCTGCGTCCTGCGGCCCAAGAAGTCCCTCACGGACTGACGCCGGAGGCGTCGCCCGGCGGCGGTACGGCGGCCGCCTCGGCGAGCGCGGGCGCCAGGTTCTCCCGGCGGATGCGCTGGTCCACGTAGAGCAGCGCGGTGACCAGCTGGGGGAAGGCCGCCGTGAGGATCTGCGCGACCAGCTGGGCGACCAGGGTCAGGGCCAGGACCGTGCCCAGCAGGCTCACCACCACGGCGGCGTCGGGCGAGCCGTCGGTCGGGGTGTCCGACAGGCCGGCACCCGGCAGGGCGGCCAGGAACTGGAACGGCATCTGGATGAGGTAGCCGGTCACCGCCGCCATCAGCGTGGCCAGCAGGGTGACCCCGAACGTCCGCCACCAGGCGCCCCGCACCAGCTGCGCGGAGCGGCGCAGCGCGGCGAACGCGCCGTGCCCCTCGAAGACGGCGGCGGCCGGGGCGAGGCTGAAGCGCACCCACAGCCAGATCGCCACGGGACCGGTGAGCAGCATGCCCAGCGCGCCGGCCAGCACCCACCAGCCGAATTCCGGAGTGTCGTAGTGGGCCGCCGCCAGGAGCGCCACGAAGGCCGCGACCAGGGTGAGGGCCATCAGCAGCAGCGGCACCGCGGCGATGAGCCCCGTCAGCAGCACGGTGCCCAGCACCGCCCCCACGCGCGGCCGCACCCGCCGCCACACGGTGCCGATCGTCGTGGGGCGGCCGAGGACGGCGTCCTGAAGGACGGCCGGGCAGCTCGCGTAGACCACCGCGTTCGCGGCCAGCATCACCAGCACGCCCAGCAGGTACACCGCGCCGAAGGCGGTGAGCAGCGCCGGCACGTCGTCCTGCCCCGCGTCCTTCAGACGGTCCCCGACCGTGAGGAAGGCGACGAGCAGGCCGCCGCCGAAGACCACGACGGCCGTGCCGTACGCGGCCAGCGCCAGCCCCAGCAGCTGCTTCCAGTGGCGGCCCATGGTGGCCAGGGCCCCGCTCAGGAGGTCGGAGACGGCCAGCGGCGCGAGCGGGATGACCCCCGGCTTGGGCGGCTGGGGAGGCATCCAGCCCCCGTCCCATCCGTACGGCCCCGGTGGCGGTCCTGCCGGCGGTCCTGTCGGCGGTCCCCACCCCGTGTGCTGCGCCATGCGTCCCCGTCCCCCTCGCACTGATGTATGACTCTGTCGTGGACACGTTATCGGGCCGGTGTCCGCACGGCCGCCGTGCCTCACGGCCGTGAACCCGGCCGGGGGCTGCGGGGAACAGGGGGTGTGACCACACCCGCCAGAGACGGAGACTCCGTGACCGGCCCACCGGGCGCCGACGACGCCACCGTCGTCACCACGTCCCTCGACCGCCCCGAGGCCTTCGCCGAGCTGTACCACCGGTACGCCGCCGACATCCACCGGTACGCCGCCCGGCGCCTCGGCGACGCGGCCGCCGACGACATCACGGCCGACACCTTCCTCGCCGCCTTCCGCGTCCGCGGCCGCTACGACCCGGAGCGCCCCAACGCCCGCCCCTGGCTCTACGGCATCGCCGCCAACCTGATCGGCAAGCAGCGCCGCACCGAGGTCCGGGCCCTGAACGCGCTGGCCCGCACCGGGCGCGACCCGGTCGCCGAGTCCTGGGTCGACCACGCCGACGACCGGGTCACCGCCCAGGCCGCCCACGGCCCCCTGGCCGGCGCGCTCGCGTCCCTGTCGGCCGGCGACCGGCATGTGCTGCTGCTGGTCGCCTGGGCCGACCTGACGTACCAGGAGGTCGCCGAGGCGCTCTCCATACCGGTCGGCACGGTCCGCTCCCGCCTCAACCGGGCCCGCAGGAAGGTCCGGGCCGCGCTCGGCGGCTGCGACCCCACCCTCGTAGACGACTTCGCCACGGAGGTCACCCATGGATGAGATGCGGACGCTCCAGGACTTCCGCGCGGACGCGCCCGTGCCCGACCGCGCCCGCCTCGCCCCCGGCCACCGCCGCCTCCTCGACGAGGCCGGCCGCCCCAGGCGGCGCCTCCGGGGCGGGTGGTGGCTCGCGGTGGCGGGCGCGGCGGCGGCGGTGACCACGGTGGCGACGCTCGTCACGCTGCTGCCGGGCGCCCCCGAGCCGTCGGCACCGACGGCACCGACGGCGCCCACCGGCGCACCGCGGGCCGACCAGTTCATCCACCGCGAGACCACCTGGTGGTCGGTGCGCTGCGGTGGCGTGGGGAGCGGCGGCCCCTTCATGGAGATGCTCTCCCTCAAGCTGGAGCCCGGTCCGAGCGAGCCGTGCGACCTGACGAAGCGGTCGGCCCATACGGAGGAGGCGTGGAACCGCTACGACGGATGGAGCGAGCGGCCGGGTTGGCCGACTCCTCCTCCGCAGACCGCCACCGGCGCGAGGAGCAACGGAGCCGGGGCCGACTCGATGACCCCCCGGCAGGCCGACGCGCTGGTGGCGGACCTGCCGGACGACCCCGGCGCCGCCCTCCGCATGATCCGCGAACGGTCCCTCCCCAGCCGGGTGATCAGTGCGCCGCGCCTGACCCAGGCGCAGCGCGACTTGGAAGAGATCGCGGAGGTGTGGGCGACGGCGACCTCGGTGCCCCGGGAGAAGAGCAGGCTGCTGCTCCGGATCGCCGGGGAGCTGGACGGGGCGCGGCTGACCGCGACCGCCGTACCGGAGGCGGGGAAGACCTTCACCGCCCTCTGGGTCGAGGGAAACCACCGGGACCATTCCTTCGAACGGAACACCTTCCGCCTGCTGCTCGACCCGGAGACGCAAGAGTTCGAAGGAGTCCAGCTCGTCGCCGGGATGAACTACCACATCCGCGGCAAGAAGTCCGGTCGCCCCCATGTGGCCAAGGGCACCGTCCTCGCCACCGGCCTGCGCGTCACGACCGAGGTCGTCGACTCCCGGGGCGCGCGCTCCTGACCCGTGTCCCCGGCGCCCGCCCGGCACGGGGGCGCGGGCGGGCGACCGGGAGGTGAGACCGGTTCGCCCGGGCGGCGGGGCGGCGGTTAGGTTTCTGGCATGACTTCTGCACCTCGTACCACCGGCGCCGTCGCCGCCGGCCTCGCCACCATCGCCGGTGACGGCACCGTTCTCGACACCTGGTTCCCGGCCCCCGAGCTCGTCGCCGAGCCGGGCCCCTCGGGGACCGAGCGGCTCACCTCCGACCAGGCCGTCAACCTGCTCGGCGACGGTGCCGCCAAGGCCCTCGGCGTCGACGCCCGGCGCGGCGTCGAGGTCGTCGCCGTCCGCACCGTGATCGCCTCGCTCGACGAGAAGCCGCTCGACGCCCACGACGCCTACCTGCGCCTGCACCTGCTCAGCCACCGGCTCGTCAAGCCGCACGGGCAGAGCCTGGACGGGATCTTCGGGCTGCTGGCCAACGTCGCCTGGACCTCCCTCGGTCCCGTCGCCGTCGACGACGTCGAGAAGGTCCGGCTCAACGCCCGTGCCGAGGGCCTGCACCTCCAGGTCACCAGCATCGACAAGTTCCCGCGCATGACCGACTACGTGGCGCCCAAGGGCGTGCGCATCGCCGACGCCGACCGCGTCCGGCTCGGCGCGCACCTCGCCGCCGGCACCACGGTCATGCACGAGGGCTTCGTCAACTTCAACGCCGGCACCCTCGGTACCTCGATGGTCGAGGGCCGCATCTCCGCGGGCGTCGTCATCGGCGACGGCAGTGACATCGGCGGCGGCGCCTCCACCATGGGCACCCTCTCCGGCGGCGGCAACGTCATCATCTCCGTCGGCGAGCGCTGCCTGATCGGCGCCGAGGCGGGCGTGGGCATCGCCCTCGGTGACGAGTGCGTCGTCGAGGCGGGTCTCTACATCACCGCCGGTACGCGCGTCACCATGCCCGACGGCCAGATCGTCAAGGCCCGCGAGCTGTCCGGCGCCTCCAACATCCTCTTCCGCCGCAACTCGGTCACCGGCACCGTCGAGGCCCGTCCGAACAACGCGGTGTGGGGCGGCCTCAACGACATCCTGCACAGCCACAACTGATTCGTGTGATCGTGCGTAACCTTTCCGCCACTCGGGTGGATAAGCAGGTCGCACACCATCACACGATCCGGCGGGGCGAGGGACGGCTCATATGAAAACCGGCAGGCTCATCGTTCCCGGCTTCCTCGCGGTGCTGGCGGCCGTGCTCGCGCCCGGGGCCGCCCACGCGGACGAGGCCCACAGCGGTTCGGACAACGGCCACCGGGTGTCGCTGGTCTCCATCGGCCAGATCGACGACCCCATGGAGGACGTGCTGGAGCACGTCGCCCTGCTGGGTCACAACTCGGTCGTGGGGTCCTGAGCCGGCTTCCGGACCAGTTCCTCGTACGCCGCCCGCAGCCCGTCGACCGTCTCCCGGTCGGCGGGCTGCAGCGGTTCGCGGACCGGCCCCGCGTCCAGCAGGGCCTTCGCCGTCACCGTACCCGGCAGCCCCGACGCCATCATCAGCCCGGCCAGCGCGATGGTGTGCCGGTTCAGCCGCGCCGCGCCGGCGGTGTCGCCCGCGTCGAAGGCGTCCAGCACCGCCCGCAGGGCGCTCGGCGCCACATTGGCGACCGTGCTGATGAAACCCGCGCCGCCGATCGCGTACAGCGGCAGGTTCATCTCCTCGCAGCCCGAGTAGTACGCCAGTGACGTGCGGGCCAGCACCTTGGTCGTGCCCATCAGGTCGTACGCGCAGTCCTTCACCGCCACGATCCGCGGGTGGCCGGCCAGCCGCAGCAGCGTCTCCGGCTCGATGCGGGTGCCCGTACGGCCCGGGATGTCGTACAGCACCAGCGGCAGCCCCGTCGCGTCCGCCACCCGGCGGAAATGGGCCTCGACGGCCGCCTGCGGCGGGCGGCTGTAGTACGGGGCGACCACCAGCAGTCCGTCCGCCCCGGCCCGCTCGGCCTGGCGGGCCAGCTCCACGGTGTGGGCCGTGTCCGCGGTGCCGACGCCCGCCACGAGCGGCGTGTCCGGGCCCAGCGCGTCCCGCACCGCCCCGATGAGCGCGGCCTTCTCGGCGTCGGTGGTCGTGGGGGACTCGCCGGTGGTGCCGTTGAGGACCAGCCCGTCGCAGCCCCGGCCCACCAGGTCCACGGCGAGCTTCCGCGCCCGGTCGAGGTCGAGCCCGCCGGTGGCGGTGAAGGGCGTGACCATGGCGCACAGGGCGCGGCCGAAGGGGCGGGGGACGGCGGAGGAGAGAGGCATGGTCGCAGTCTGCGGCCCGGCACCGTTCAGGTCCACTTAGATCTCCTTGGAGTCAAGGCAAAGTGTTGCTGAAGCATCGGCTGGTTGCGGAGGCGTTCCGCGGGGTACCCGGAGCTTCCCGTACGAGATGGGAGGCGATCCGCGTGGCCGGAGAACCGTCGGTCGGCGAGCTGGTGAAGCAGGCGTCTGAGCAGCTCTCCGACCTGGTGAAGACCGAGATGCGCACCGCGCAGGCCGAGATGATGCAGAAGGGCAAACGCGCCGGCAAGGGCGGCGGGCTGCTGGGGGCCGCGGCCGCCGTCGGCTACGTCGGCCTCATCGGGGTGTGGGCCACCGTGGCGGCCGCCCTGGCGATCGTGCTCGACGTGTGGCTGGCCGTGCTCATCGCGACAGCGCTGTTCCTCGTCCTGGCCGGCGTCCTCGCGGCGCTGGGCCGCGCGCAGCTCAAGCGCGCGACACCGCCGAAACCGGAGCGGGCCATCGACGGTGTGCGCTCGGACGTCCACGAGATCAAGGAGAGGGTCCACCGATGACACGGGACACGCACCACACCCCGGGCCCTGACGAACTCCGCCTCCAGGCGGCACGCAAGCGGCAGGAACTGGGCGAGACCATCGACCAGCTCATGGCCAAGACGGACGTGAAGGCGCGCGCCGCCCTCCTGGTGCACGACAAGACGCCGGAGCCGGTGCGCGAGCACTCTCGCCAACTCCTCGCGGCGGTCGCGGCCGTCGCGGTCGCGGGTGTGGTGCTGTGGCAGTTGAGGCGTACCGGAAAGTGGGGATGAGGACGGGAATGGCGAAGAAGAAGCGGAAGCAGAAGCTGCTCTACCGGCCGGTGGGCATCCTCCTCGGCATGGCGAGCGGTGCCGTGGCCAGCACGCTGTTCGCCAAGGCGTGGGCCGCGATCGGGGACGGGGACGCCCCGGACGCCATGGACGAGGAGCGGGAGTGGAAGGAGATCCTTCTGGCCGCCGCCGTACAGGGTGCGATCTTCGCGGTGGTCAAGGCGGCGGTGGACCGCTCCGGCGCGGTGGGGGTGCGGCGCCTCACCGGCACCTGGCCGGGCTGACACCCGACCGCGGTCCGTCGCGCGGCCGTGCGCCCGCCCGTCGCCCGTCGACGGGACCGGCGCCCGGCCGCGCAGCCGTGTCCGGGCCCCGCACGCACGGCCGCGGGCGGTTGACCTCAACCGCGCTTGATCTTCCAGCATGGTCATGCGACCGCGCCGACGGAGGCGCGGCGTCCGCACGAGGAGGACGAGACATGACCATGATCAGCGACGTTCCGGCCCGGCCGGACCTCTGCCGCCCCGGGGTCGGCCTCGTCACGGTCGGCACGTGGCACGTCGGTTCGCCGCGGCGCCGGCGGGCCGCCCTCGACGCCGTGGCACGGGCCTGGGGGCGCCGGGACCTGCCGGACGACGCGGGACCGCTCTCGTACAGCATGTACGCGGGGGAGGACGGGGAGACGCTCCTGCACTACGCGCAGTGGACCGGCGAGGCGGTCCACCGGGCCTTCGTCCGGGCCCACGAGGGCGGCCTGCACGCCGAGATCGACGCCGCCGTGCCCGGGATCGAGCGCACCGCCCCGCACTCCTACACGCGCTACCGCAGCGGGACGCTCCGCCCCGACGAATCCCGGGTCCCCGGCTGCGTCGTGATCGTCGACGTGGTCTTCGACGGACCGGACCCCGACCGCCAACGGGACTGGGTGGACACGGTGTTCGAGGCGCTGGGGTCGGACCCGGGCCTGCACCCGGGAGGCATCTCCGGGCACTTCCACCTCGGGCTCGACGGCACCAGGGTGCTCAACTACGCCGAGTGGGAGAGCGCCGGCGCCCACATCGAGGCCCTCGCCGGACCCGGCGACGGGATCGGCTCCGAGACGCCCCAGTGGCGGCGGGTGCGGACGTACCCCGGTGTCGTCCGGGGCGGCGTGAAGCGGTACACGCCCGCGCTGAGCCTCAGCGCGGGCGTGTGACCGGCGCCCTTACGGGCGGAAGCGCAGCACCTGCGGGTCGTGGTCGCTGTCCTGCTCGGCGAACTCGGCGTTGATGTGCACGCTGTCGTACTCGAAGCGGCGGATCGACGGGCTGGTCAGGATCTGGTCCAGCACCTGGCTGTTGCCCTGGTAGACGTACGAGTAGCGCTCGCTGCGCGGCAGCGAGGTGACCGCCGCGTGCAGCGCGCCGCCGTCGGTCAGCGCCTTCGTGGTCGCGGAGAACTCGAAGTCGTTGATGTCGCCGAGGACGACGACGTCGGCGGTGCGCTGCACCTCCAGGACGTCCTTGACGAAGGCGTTGACCGCCTGCGCCTGCTGGAGGCGCTTGACCTCGGAGGAACGGTTCGGCGGCTGGCGGTGCGAGACCAGCGACTCGTCGCCGCCCTTCGAGCCGAAGTGGTTCGCGACGACGAAGACGGTCCGGCCCCGGAAGGTGAACTCGCCGGCCAGCGGCTTGCGGCTGTTGTCCCAGGCGGTGTTCGCCGGGTCGATCCGGCCGGGGGAGTGGGTCAGGGCCGCCCGGCCCTGCTCCCGCACGACACCGGTCGCCGCCGACGCGTCGCCGCCGGCGCGGTCGGTGAAGGACACCCGCTCGGGGTTGAAGAGGAACACCTGGCGGATGTTGCCGCCCGGCTCGCCGCCGTCCTTGTTGTTCACCGGGTCGATGCCGCGCCACTCGTACGCCGGGCCGCCGGCCGCGACGATCGCGTCCGTGAACTTCTTCAGCGTCTCGTCGGCGGCGACCGTACCGTCGTTCTTCGCCCCGTTGTTGTCCTGGATCTCCTCCAGGGCGACGATGTCGGGCGAGGCGAGGTTCTCCACGACGGCCTTCGCCAGCGCGTCGAACTTCTCCTGCGCGTCGGTCGGGTCGAGGTTCTCGACGTTGTACGTCGCCACCGCCAGCTCGCTGCGGTGCTGCTTCTCGGTGGTCTCCCGCTCCAGGCCCCGGTCGGCGACCGTGCCGAGCGTGCGGGCGGTGAGGGTGTAGCCGCCGAACTGGTTGAAGTCCAGGGGGCCCTCGGTCGTCCCGGTCAGCCAGTCACCCACGTTCGCCTTCGGGAACGGCGTCTGCGAGACCGGGGTCAGCGACTGGATCTGGAGGCGACCGGTGTTCTGCGCGGTGTACGAGCCGTAGACCGTGCCGCCGCGCCGGTTGTCGTTCTCGTGCGGCTTCACCGTCACCCAGAGCTCGTTGTACGGGTCCGTCGCGCCGACGACCCGGGAGGAGCCGATGCGGACGTTGGTGCCCTCCAGGGACTCGTAGTGGTCCAGGGCGTAGCGGCCCGGCTCCAGGGTCCGGCCGTTGATGGAGCCGCCGGCCGCCGGGTCGCCCTCGGGGGCGTACAGGGAGGGCACCGAACGGGCCGAGACGACGACGGGCGCGGGCACCGGGTTGCCGGAGGAGGTGACGGCGACGGTGGGCTTGGTGATCTGCGTGAGCGACTGGTTGCCGGAGGAGGTGCCGCCCGGCACGTACTCGGTGACCGTGCCGGAGACGGTGACCGCGTCGCCGACGGCGACGGTCGGGACGGAGCCGGTGAACACGAAGACGCCCTCGCTGGTGGCGGGGTTGTCGTCGGCCTGCGTGTCCTGGAACCAGAAGCCGCGCGAGCCGTAGGTCCGTACGCCGGTGACGACACCGGTCACACCGCTGACCTGCTGCCCGGCGAGCGGGGATATGCGGGTGGTGCCCTGGATGTCGTGGATGCGGACCGTGTCGGCCGTGTCGGCGGCGGTCGCCGGGCCCGTGGCGAGCAGGCCGGCGGCCAGGGCGGCGGCGACGACGGCCGGGACGGCGGCGGTGCGCGGGGCGGTGCGCGACAGGGTCGGCAGGCTTCTCCGCGCGGTTCTCGGCAGGGAGGAAGGCATCACGGGCTCCGATGGGGTCGTGGGAGGTAACTGAGCGGTAGCTCTACGCGCGTCAATGTCTGATCCGGAGCCTGTACTTGTCAAGGGTTCGCGGGTGGACGGGTCTTGACCAGTACATGAACTGCCGGGCGGGGGCCCGAATACGTCTACGCTGGGGGCCGCCCGACCCCCGCGTACGTGCCGAGGAGAAACCGCTGATGTCGTCGGATCGCCCCACCCTGCCGCCGGTACGGCTGCCCTCGGACGCGGAGCTGGCGCGGGACGCGCTCGCCGCCCCGCTGCTCGCCCGCGCCGTCCGGCTCGCCCGCTGGGCGGGACCGGAGACCCGGGTCGGCGCCGGCGGCGAACTGGTCGACGAGCAACTGCCCGCCGCCGCCGAGGCGCTCGGGCTCGCGCCGGACGACGACGGCGCGGCGTACGCCAGCGAGGCGTGGCGGGTCGCCGTCGACACCGGTCTCGTGGTGGTCGACGAGCCGCAGGACGACGAGGGCGGTGGCGAGGACGGCGCCGTCGAGGCCGGCGGACAGCTCGCCCTGGTCACCGGCGGGGCGCCGCAGGACGTCCTGGCGCTCTGGCTCGACGCGCTGGAGACGGCGCTCGCGGACGCGACCGCGCCGCTCCTCGACGATCTCGCGGAACTCCTCGGCGAGGACGGCGACCTCGACCTCGACGCCCTGGACTGGGACCCGCAGGCCGAGGCGGAGTTCCTCGACGGCGTCCTCGCCAACCTGTACCTGCTCACCGTCACGGAGGGCGGCTCCGGGGACGCGCCCGTGCCGCTGCCGGCGCTTGCCGCGTCGATGATCGTGCCGGACGACATGGGCGAGCCGACCGACGACGTGCTGGAGCAGGTGTCGGACGCGATGATGCGGCTCGACGACCAGTTCCGGGTGCTGGAGCCGGTCGGGCTCGTGGAGTACCAGCCCGTCGACGAGGCGCTCATGGCGGAGGAGGGCGAGGAGCCCGAACCCATGGGCGACGACGAGGACGTGACGCGGTACGGCATGGTGCGGCTGACGCCGCTCGGGCTGTACGGGGTGCGCGCCCGGATGCTGGAGGCGGGCGTGGACGCCCCCGCGGTCGGCGACCTGGCCGACAAGGGCGCGGACGTGCTGCTCGACGGTCTGGCCCGCTACCCGGAGGCGCCGGCGCGGGCCGAGACCCACGCCTGGCTCACCCGCCGCGAGGCCCTGCCCGCGGCCCGTGAACTGCTCGCGGCGGCCAAGGGCGTGGACGCGGGGTCGCCGCTGCGCCGGCTCCACTGCCAGCAGGCGCTGTCGCTTCTGGGCGCCCCCGCGGAGCCCGCGGTGCGGGAGGTGCTGGACGACCCCGAGCTGGGCGGCCTCGCACGTGTGTGGCTGGCGGAGCACGGCGCGTCGGACGTGCCGGCGCCGCCCGAGACGATGATCTTCTGGCTGGCCGTCGACACCATCGCCGCGCAGCTCGACGCGGTCGGCGGCGGGGACCTGGAGGAACTGAGGGAACTGGTCGAGGGGCTGACGAGCCAGCACAGCGGGTTCTTCGACGCGGCCTGGCGCGTGGAGCACCCGGCCACGCCGGAGGTCCTGGAGGCGATGGGCCGGCTGCACCGCGACAAGGCGGTGGCGAAGGAGGCGCGCAAGGCCGCGTTCAAGGCCCGCTCCCGGGCGGGTGACTGACCTGCGCCGCCCGGGTGTCCCGGTGCCGCCGCCTCGCGGCGTGCCCGCCGGGGTCGCCGCGGGGATCAGGTGCGCAGGTGCGAGGCGCCGTTGAGGTCCAGGACGGTGCCGGAGGACCACTCGGCGGCGGGCGAGGCGAGCCACAGCACCGCCGCCGCGATCTCCTCCGGCGCGGCCACCCGGCCGAAGGGGCTCTGGGCGCGGATCGCCTCGCCCTCCGCCCCCGTCAGGCGGGACGCCACGCGCTCGGTGGCGAAGAACCCGGGGGCGACCGAGGCGACGGCGATGCCGTGCGGGGCGAGGGAGACCGCCAGCGACTGGCCGAGGGCGTGGACGGCCGCCTTCGTGGCCCCGTAGGCGGGGTGGTCGGGTTCGCCGCGGAAGGCGCCCCGGGAGCCGATGTTGACGATCCGTCCGCCGGTGCCCTGGTCGATCATGCGGCGGCCCGCCAGGTGGCTCAGGTTCGCGGTGGCGAGCAGATTGACGGCGACGTGCTGCTGCCAGGCCGCCACCCATGTGTCGTACGACGTCTCCGGCAGCGGGTGCCGGATGTTGACCGCCGCGTTGTTGACGAGCACGTCCAGGCCGCCCAGCGCGTCCGCGGCGGCGTCGGCCACGCGGGCGGTCGCCGCCGGGTCGGTGAGGTCGCCGCCCACCAGGACGTGGCCCGTGCCCGGCAGGGACTCCAGGGTCGCGCGCGCCTCGTCGGCGCGTGAGCCGTAGTGCACCGCGACCCGGTCGCCGTTCTGGGCGAACGCCCGGGCGACGGCGCGGCCGAGGCCCCGTGAGGCCCCGCTGACGAGGACGCGGCGGCCGGTGCCGGGGAAGTCCATGGGGGCCTTTCCGTCGGTGCGAGTGCGAGTGCGAGTGCGAGTGCGGGTGGGTACGGGCGCGGGTGGATACGGGGGTGCGGGTCCGGTGCCGCGGCGAGGCGGGCGCCGGCGGCGAGGAGGCCCGGGCCCGGGCCTTCCCGCCGCCGGGAGGGCGGCCGCTGCGCGCGAGGGCGCCGCGGAGCCGGTCCTACAGCGCCTGGGCGGCCGGCTTGACCATGCCGCGCACGGTCCGCGACTTCACGAACTCGCCCATCGCCGTCATCTCCCACTCGCCGGAGAACTGCTTGATGAGCTTGGCCATCATGACGCCGGTCTGCGGCTCCGCCGAGGTGAGGTCGAAGCGGACCAGCTCCTCGCCGGTCGCCGCGTCCATCAGCCGGCAGTACGCCTTGGCGACCTCGGTGAACTTCTGGCCGGAGAAGGAGTTCACGGTGAAGACCAGTCCGGTGGCGTCGGCGGGCAGGCGGCCCAGGTCGACGACGATGACCTCGTCGTCGCCCGCGCCCTCGCCGGTGAGGTTGTCGCCGGAGTGCTTGATGGCGCCGTTCAGGATGGCCAGCTTGCCGAAGTAGCAGCTGTCCAGGTGGTTGCGCTGGGGGCCGTACGCGATGACGGAGGCGTCGAGGTCGATGTCCTTGCCGCGGAACGCGGGCTCCCAGCCGAGGCCCATCTTGACCTGCGAGAGGAGCGGGCGGCCGCCCTTGACCAGGGAGACGGTCTGGTTCTTCTGGAGGTTGACCCGGCCCTTGTCGAGGTTGATCTTCCCCGCTCCGGGGGCGGGGGGCGCCGGGGGAGCGGGCGGCGCGGCCTGGGGGGCCGGCGCGGGCGTCGAGGCGCGGGAGGGTGCCGGCGCCGGTGCCGGGGCGGGCGCGGGCGCGGGTGCCTGGGCGGGGGCGGCCTGCGCCGGCTCCTCGTCGACCGAGACACCGAAGTCGGTGGCGATGCCGGCCAACCCGTCGGCGTACCCCTGGCCCACGGCGCGGACCTTCCAGGCGCCGTTGCGGAGGTAGACCTCGACCACCACGAGCGCGGTCTCCGTGCCGAGCCGCGGCGGGGTGAACGTGGCGAGCACGGCGCCGCCGTCGGCGTCGCGGACGGTCGCGGTGGGTTCGATGCCCTGGAACGTCTGCCCGGCGGCGTCCGGGCTCGCCGTGACGACGATCTTCTCGATGCCCGGCGGTACGGCGGCCGTGTCCACGATGATCGCGTCCGGTGCCGTGCCGCCGCCCGACCGGTACGTCACGCCCGGGCCGGACGGCTGGTTGTAGAAGATGAAGTCGTCGTCGGAGCGCACCTTGCCGTCGGCGGTGAGCAGCAGGCCCGATACGTCGAGCCGCACGGGCGCGGCGACGTCCACCGCCACACGGGTGACGGCAAGCGGGATGTTCGAGCCGGGGGTCATAGCTGTCATGCCGGGGTAACGAGCGACATCGCTTTGCCGTTCCCTTACCTACCGCCACTCCGGTTACGCGGGTGGTCGCGGGCGGTCCGCTCGTTGCCGTGCTTGTACGCGCCGGTCCACCGGGCCATCACCAGCTGGGCGTCACCGGATTCCGCTTCGGCGAGGAACCGCTCCGCGCGGCTGCCCCGCAGGGTGCCGGCGGGGCGGCCCTGGTGGGTGATCCCCACGGTGCCGTCGGCGTGGCGGACGTAGCGGAAACCATGGGGTCGGGGCATGGGGCGCATCCTCCCCGGCCGCGGCCGTGCGCGTCATCCGGATCTCAGTGCGGCCACTGCGGCGGACGGGTGCAGAAGTGGCCGCCCAGGTGGGCGTGGTCGGGGTCGGCGTCGTCCAGCTCGCCCTGCTCGGCGACGAGCGCGGCGGCGTACCGCTCGGAGTCGTCCTGCGGCTCGTAGCCGAGGGCCCGGGCGGTCGAGAGGTCCCACCACAGGCGGGTGTTGGCGGACGAGCCGTACACGACGGTGTGCCCGACGTCCCCGGCGGTGAGGGCGGCGTGGAGGAGGCGGGCGCAGTCGGCGGGGCTCATCCACACCGAGAGCATCCGCACGGACGTGGGCCGCGGGAAGCAGGAGCCGATGCGCACGGAGACCGATTCCAGACCGTGCAGGTCCCAGTAGAGCTGGGCGAGGTCCTCGCCGAAGCACTTGGACAGTCCGTAGTGGGTGTCGGGGCGGCGCGGGGTGTCGACCGGGATCAGCGGGTCGCCCTCGCGCGGGCGCGGGGTGAAGCCGACGGCGTGGTTGCTGGAGGCGAACACGATCCGGGGCACACCCTCCTGGCGCGCCGCCTCGTAGAGGTTGTAGGTGCCCGCGATGTTGGCGCGCAGGATCTTGTCGAAGGAGGCTTCCAGCGAGATGCCGGCGAGGTGGATGATCGCGTCGACGCCGCGGACGGCCTCGCGCAGGGCGTCCCGGTCGGCGAGGTCGGCGGTGATCGCGCCGGGTTCGCCCTCGACGGGGACGATGTCGAGGAGGCGCAGCTCGTACCCGTACGCGGGCAGCAGTCCGCGCATGAGCGTGCCGAGGCCGCCGGCGGCTCCGGTGAGCAGGACCGTGCGGGGAGCGGGCATGGGCGGATCTCCTTGGCGGGTGGGGACGGCACACATACCGGGGCCGCATTCACATGCGTGGACACGCTAGGGAGTGATCGAGAACGCCGTCAAGAGGGTGGACGCCTGTCGGTTCGCCCTTCCTGGAGGCCCTTTTCCGCCGATCCGCCGCCTTGACCGGTCCAAGGGAGCGGGTCTAGCGTGGTCGTGTTCAGAAATATGGACACTGATCACAGTTGTGTACGACGCCTGGTTCAAGGAGCGCCCGTGACCTCAGCCCCGCTCGCCGGCCGACTCGACGGCCTGCTCTTCTTCCCCGTGACCGCGTACGGCCCCGGCGGCGCGCTCGACCTCGACGTGTTCCGCGCGCACGTGCGCGCCGGGGTCGAGGCCGGCGCCGGCGCGGTCTTCGCCGCCTGCGGCACCGGCGAGTTCCACGCCCTCACCCCCGAGGAGTTCCAGGCCTGCGTGGCGGCGGCCGTCGAGGAGACCGGCGGGCGGGTGCCGGTGCTGGCGGGCACCGGGTACGGCACGGCCCTCGCGATCCGGTACGCCCGGCTCGCGCAGGAGGCGGGCGCCGACGGGCTGCTCGCCATGCCCCCCTACCTCGTGGTCGCCGACCAGGAGGGGCTGCTGCGCCACTACACCGCCCTGGCCGGGGCCACCGCACTGGACGTCGTCGTCTACCAGCGCGACAACGTCGTCCTCACCCCCGCGACGGCAGTCGCGCTGGCCCGGGTGGACGGCATCATCGGGATCAAGGACGGCCACGGCGACCTCGACCTCATGCAGCGCATCGTGAGCGCCGTCCGCTCCGAGGGGCTCGACCTGCTGTACTTCAACGGCCTGCCCACCGCCGAACTCACCGGCCGGGCCTACCGGGGCATCGGCGTCACGCTCTACTCCTCCGCCGTCTTCTGCTTCGCCCCCGACATCGCCCTCGCCTTCCACCGGGCGCTGAACGGCGGCGACGACGCGACGGTCGACCGTCTCGTCGACGGCTTCTACCGGCCGCTGGTGGAACTGCGCGCCAAGGGCAGGGGATACGCCGTCTCGCTGGTCAAGGCCGCCGTGCGCATGGGAGGCCTGGACGTCGGCGAGGTCCGGCCACCGCTCAGCGAACCGTCGCCGGCGCACCTGGCGGAGCTGGCCGGGATCATCGAGCGCGGCCGGGCGCTGCTGGGGGACGCGCGGTGAGGGCCGCCGCCTTCCTCTACCCCTGGGACGTCGTCGGCGACCCCGGCGCCGCCGCCCGGATCGCGGACCTCGGCGTCCGGCAGGTCACCCTCGCCTCCGCGTACCACTCCACCCGCGCCCTCACGCCCCGCCACCCGGCGCACCGCCTCGTCACCGCCGAGTACGCCGCCGTCCTCTACCCGCCCGACCGCGCCCGCTGGGCCGGACGGGACCTGGTGCCGTACGAGGCGGGCGACTGGGCGCCCGGCGACGCGTACGGGCAGGCCGCCCGGGCCCTGGAGGCCGCCGGGCTGGACGTCCACAGCTGGGTCGTCCTCGCCCACAACTCCCGTCTGGGCGCCGAGCACCCGGGCACGTCGGTGGTCAACGCCTACGGCGACCGCTACCCGTGGGCCCCGTGCATCGCCCGGCCCGCCGTCCGGGCCCACCTCACCGAGCTGGCCGCCGAGGCGGCGGTGCGCCCCGGGGCCCGCGGCACCGAACTGGAGTCGTGTGGCTGGTACGGGATGGCCCACCTGCACGCCCACGACAAGATCGGGGGCGTCGCCCTCGGGGACGCCGCGCAGTACCTGATGTCCCTGTGCTTCTGCGCCACCTGCCGCGACGGGTACGCGGCGCACGGCCTCGACCCGCAGGAGCTCGGGGCCGCGGTGCGCCGGGCCCTGGAGCCGGTGTGGGCCTCGGGCGGTGCGTCCGGCACCGGGTGGCCCGCCGTGGAGGAACTGCTGGGCGCCGGGCCGGCGGCCGCCACCCTCGCGTGGCGCACACGGGCCGCCCGCACCCTCCAGGAGGAGGCCGTCGCGGCGGTCCGGGCGGCCGCGCCGCCGGGCTTCCGGGTGCTGCTGCACGCCGACCCCGCCCCGTACCGCACCGGCGCCAACGCGGGGGCGGACCCCGCGCACGTCCTGGCCGTCGCGGACGGCGTCGTCCTGCCCTGCACGGCCGGCGGCGCGGAGTCGGTGCTGCCCCCGTTCGCCGCCCACGCGCGCGCGGACACCGTCCTGGCGGCCAACCTCACCGTCGTCACCGGCATGGGCGGGTCCCCCGCCACCCTCGCCGCCGACGCCGCCCGCGCCCGGGAGCTGGGCGCCACCGAACTGCGGCTCTACCACGCGGGCCTCGCCTCCGACCCCGACCTGGCCGCCGTCGGCGCCGCGCTCGCCACCCTCGCAGCCACCCCGCCCTGAGCCGAACCGCCCCGAACCGCCCCGGGCCGAGCCGCCCCGGCCCGGCCGCCAGCGCGGCGGCCGTCAGCAGGCCGGCCACCGCCACCGGCGGCAGCACCACGCGGACGTCCACCAAGGACACCAGGGCCGCACCCAGCGGCAGCGCCACCGCGTTCGGGACGAACAGCAGCGTGCCGGCGGTGGCGGCGGCGCGGCCCAGGACCGCGTCCGGGGCGCGCCGCTGCACCGCCGTCAGCACACCGATCGGCACGCACGGCAGGCCCAGGCCCACGAGCCCGCAGCACACGAGCACCGCGACGTCGTACGGCAGTGCCCGCCCGCCCGCCGCGACCGCGAACAGCGCGACTCCCGCGGCCACGAACCCCCGCTCACCCAGCCGCCGCAGCAGGGGTCCCGCCACCACCCCGGCGACCACCGAACCGGCGCCCTGCGCCGCGTACATCACCCCGACGAACGCCGGCGGGCGCCCCAGCACGTCGTCCGCCACCGCGTACACCAGGGCGCCGTTCACCCCGGCGAGCCCCATGGCGGCCGCCCCGGCCACCAGCAGCGGCCGCAGGCCGGCCGACCGCCACAGGCGGCGCACCCCCTCCCGGGCCCCGGACACCGCCCCGGCCCCCGCCCGCCCGGGCGGCGGCTCCTCCCGCACCCGCAGCAGCGCGAACGCCCCGGCCGCCAGCGCGAACGTCAGCGCGTCCAGGAGCACCACCGGCGCCCCGCCGAACCGTGCGAACAGCGCGGCAGCCGTCAGCGGGGCGATCAGCTTCACGCCCTCGGTGACCGTCATGCGCAGCCCGTTGAGGTCACCGAGGACCTCCTTGCCGACCGCCCCCGGCAGCAGCGCCGCCTCCGCGGCGTCCAGCACGGTGCCGGCGGCCCCATACACGAACAGCACCGCGAACAGCAGCCACACCCGCCCGGCCGAGTCGACCAGCAGCAGGACCGGCAGCACGGCCGCCATGGCGAGGTTCACCCGCACCAGCAGCGGCCCCCGCCGCATCCGGTCCGCCGGCCCGCCCAGCACCGGGCCGGCGAGGACCGGCGCCCACATCGCGAACGCCGTCAGCGCGGCCAGCCCGTCCGACCCGGTCAGCGACTTGACCCAGACGCCCGCCACGAGCCACATCCCGGTCGTGCCGAAACCGGACACCAGCACCCCGGACAGGTACAGCCGCGCGTTCCGGTCCCGCAGGACCCGCCCCGCCGGTCCGGCCGCCCGCCGGTGCGCCGACCCGTCCACCCCTCGTTCCGCCATGCCCGCCACGGTGCGCCCTGAGGCCCCCCGGAGGGATCGGGCACCTTCCCGGGTCCGGCCCCCGGAAATCCCAACGCACCTGTTTCGTCATAAGCGTTGACGAACACCCGCCACCGCCCTAGCTTCATCGCGTCGTACTTCGTACGTCATATATGAGACGCGATACGCGAGATATGAGAGCAGCCGCCCTATGGCCTTCGCCGCCGCCCCCAGCCCGATCCCCTCCCGCACCCAGTACGTCCTGGAGGCGGTCAAGCACGCGATCCTCACCGGCCAGTTGCCCCCCGGCAAACCCCTGGTGGAGACGGAACTGGCGGCGCAGTTCGGGGTGTCGAAGACCCCCGTGCGGGAGGCCCTGAAGACCCTCGCGGGGACCGGACTCGTCGTCATGAGCCAGTACAAGGGCGCCACCGTCCGCACCGTGGACGCCGCCATGGCGCGCGAGGTCTACGACGTGCGCCTGCTCCTCGAACCGGAGGCGCTGCGCCGGACCGTCACCCGCCGCGCGTCCCTCGACGCCGCCGGACGGGCGCTGGCCACCGCCGACACCGCCGCCGACCGGGCCGAACGCTCCCTCGCCAACCGCGAGTTCCACCGGGCCCTCTACCTGCCCTGCGGCAACCCGCTGCTCGCCCGGATGCTCGACGAGGTGCGCGACCAGGCCGCCCTGGTGTCCACCGTCGCCTGGAGCACCCGGCCCTCCTGGCGCCAGGAGGCCGACGAGCACCGGGGGATCCTCGCGCTGGCCGAGGCCGGGGATGCCGAGGGCGCCGCCCGCGCCCTGCACGACCACATCGCCTCGTTCGTCGAGCGGGCCTTCCCGGAGGACGCCCGGTGACCACGGAACAGGACACCCGCATGGACCACGCAGCCCTCAGGACGGCACTGGCCGACGTCGTCGCGATCCCCGTGACGCCCTTCGACGCCGACGGCGCGGTCGACCGCGACACCTGCCGCGCCCTGCTGCGCAGGCTGCTCGACGGCGGCGTACGGGCCGTCACCCCGGGCGGCAACACCGGCGAGTTCTACGCCCTCACCCCCGAGGAGCGGGTCCTCGTCACCGAGCTGACCGTGGAGGAGGCCGGTGACCGCGCCGCCGTCCTCGTCGGCGTCGGGCACGACCTGCCGACCGCGACCGCCGCCGCCCGGCACGCCCGCGACCTCGGCGCCGGCATGGTGATGGTCCACCAGCCGGTCCACCCCTACGTGTCCCGCGACGGCTGGATCGCGTACCACCGCGCCATCGCCGACGCCGTCCCCGAGCTGGGCGTCGTGCCCTACGTGCGCAACGCGCTGCTGGACGGCGCCACCATCGCCCGGCTCGGCGAACTGTGCCCCAACGTCATCGGCGTCAAGTACGCGGTGCCCGACGCCGCCCGCTTCGGTGCCGTCGCCCGCGACGCCGGCCTCGACCGGTTCGTGTGGATCGCGGGGCTCGCCGAGCTGTACGCACCCTCCTACTGGGCCATGGGCGCCACCGGGTTCACCTCCGGGCTGGTCAACGTCGCCCCGGCCGTGTCGCTGGCGATGCTCGCCGCGCTGCGCGCCGGCGACCAGCAGGCCGCCGCCAAGGTGTGGGAGCAGATCCGGCCCTTCGAGGACCTGCGCGCCGCCGACCAGTCCGCCGACAACGTCACCGTCGTCAAGGAGGCCCTGGCCGCCCTCGGCCTGTGCCGCCGCGACGTCCGCCCGCCCAGCCGCCTCCTGCCCGCACCGGCCCGCGCGCGGGTCGCCGCGATGATCGGGGGCTGGACCGCATGAGGCCGGAAGACCTCCGCAGCCACCAGTGGTACGGCACGGACGGCCTGCGCTCGTTCTCCCACCGCGCCCGCACCCGCCAGCTCGGCTACCTCCCCGAGGAGCACCTGGGCAAGCCCGTCATCGCGGTGCTCAACACCTGGTCCGACATCAACCCCTGCCACGTCCACCTCCGCGACCGCGCCCAGGCCGTCAAGCGGGGCGTGTGGCAGGCCGGCGGCTTCCCGCTCGAGTTCCCCGTCGCCACGCTCTCCGAGACCTTCCAGAAGCCCACGCCCATGCTCTACCGCAACCTCCTCGCCATGGAGACCGAGGAGCTGCTGCGCTCGTACCCGGTCGACGGCGCCGTGCTGATGGGCGGCTGCGACAAGTCGACGCCCGCGCTGCTGATGGGCGCCGCCTCCGCCGACCTGCCGGCGGTCTTCGTCCCGGCCGGGCCGATGCTGCCGGGCCACTGGCGGGGCGAGGTCCTGGGCTCCGGCACGGACATGTGGAAGTACTGGGACGACAAGCGCGCCGGACTCATCGGCGACTGCGAGATGGCCGAACTGGAGAGCGGCCTCGCCCGTTCGCCCGGCCACTGCATGACCATGGGCACCGCCTCCACCCTGACGGCCGCCGCCGAGGCGCTGGGCGTCACCATGCCGGGGGCCTCCTCCGTCCCGGCCGTCGACTCCGGCCACGACCGGATGGCCGCCGCCTCCGGGATGCGGATCGTCGAACTCGTACGCCAGGGCCTCAGGCCGTCCGACATCCTGACCCGCGAGGCGTACGAGGACGCCGTGACGACCGTCCTCGGACTCGGCGGCTCCACCAACGCCGTGATCCACCTCATCGCCATGGCGGGCCGCTCCGGCGTCCCCCTCACGCTCGACGACTTCGACCGGATCGCCCGGACCGTGCCCGTGCTCGCCAACCTGCGGCCCGGCGGCCGGTACCTCATGGAGGACTTCCACTTCGCCGGCGGACTGCCCGGCTTCCTCTCCCGCATCACCGACCTGCTGCACCTGGACCGGCCGACCGTCGCCCACGCCTCCCTGCGCGAACAGCTCGCCGGGGCCCTGGTGCACGACGACGACGTGATCCGGCCGCGCGACCGGCCCCTCGCCGCCGAGGGCGGAGTCGCCGTGCTGCGCGGCAACCTCTGCCCCGACGGCGCCGTCATCAAGCACATCGCGGCCGAGCCCCACCTGCTCAAGCACACCGGCCCCGCCGTCGTCTTCGACGACTACCGGACCATGCAGCGCACCATCGACGACCCGGCCCTCGGCATCACCGCCGACCACGTGCTGGTGCTGCGCAACTCCGGGCCCAAGGGCGGCCCCGGTATGCCCGAGTACGGCATGCTGCCGATCCCCGGCCACCTGCTCAAGCAGGGCGTACGGGACATGGTCCGGATCTCCGACGCCCGGATGAGCGGCACCAGCTACGGCGCCTGCGTCCTGCACGTGGCGCCCGAGTCGTACGTCGGCGGCCCCCTCGCCCTCGTCCGCACCGGCGACCTCGTCACCCTGGACGTCGAGGCGCGCACCCTCCACCTGGACGTGTCCGAGGAGGAGCTGCGGCGGCGCAGGGCCGCGTGGACCCCGCCGCCCGCCCGGTACGGGCGCGGCTACGGCGCGCTGTACGGCGAGCACATCACCCAGGCGGACACCGGCTGCGACTTCGGCTTCCTGGCGAGGGCCGGCGAGGTCCCGGACCCCTACGCGGGCTGAACCGCCCTTCCCTGACCGGATCCGCATGTCCGGGATACCGAACACGATCCGGCAAGCGCTTCACCCCCACGCAATGACGAACGGAGACATGTCATGGCCCAAGCCGCAGCCGTGGCGAAACACCCCCGGGCGGGCCGGCGCCGCACGGGGACCGGAGCCGAACCGCGCCGCCTGCCGTACCTGCTGATCGCCCCCGCCGGTCTGCTGATGCTGGGCTTCATCGCCTACCCGGTACTGAGCGTCTTCTACTACAGCCTCCAGAACTACAACGTCACCAAGCCCTGGAAGAACGGCTTCGCGGGCCTGGACAACTTCACCCGGATCTTCACCGAGGACCCGCTCTTCTGGCCCACCCTCGGCTTCAGCGCCAAGTGGGTCGTCGTCCAGGTCGGCCTGCAACTCGCCCTCGGGCTCGTGCTGGCGCTGCTGGTCAACCAGACGTTCGTCGGCCGCGCCGTCGCCCGCGCCCTCGTCTTCTCCCCCTGGGCCGTCTCCGGCGTCCTGACCACCACCATCTGGATGCTGCTCTACAACCCCTCCACCGGCATGAGCCGCTACCTCGCCGACCTCGGCATCGGGTCGTACGGCACCTCCGTGCTCTCCGACACGGGCACCGTCTTCTGGGCGGCCGTGCTCGCCGAACTGTGGCGGGGCGTCCCCTTCTTCGCCATCCTCATCCTCGCCGACCTCCAGTCCATCCCGAGGGACCTGTACGAGGCGGCGTCCGTGGACGGGGCCGGCCGGCTCAGGCAGTTCTTCCACATCACGCTCCCGCACCTGAAGGACGCCATCATCCTGTCCACGCTGCTGCGCGGCGTATGGGAGTTCAACAACGTCGACCTGCTGTACACCCTCACCGGCGGCGGCCCCGCCGGAGTCACCACGACGCTGCCGCTGATGATCGCCAACACCGGTATCGAGGGCCACGACTTCGGTTACGCCTCCGCGCTCACCACCGTCGCGTTCGTGATCCTCCTCTTCTGCTCGATCCTCTATCTGCGCCTGAGCAAGTTCGGAGGCGACCGCTCATGACCGCCCAACTCGCGGAGAAGGGCACCCACGCGCGCGTGCCCGCGCCCCGGGGCCCGCAGCCCCCCTCCCGGTCGCGCGCACCGAGGCGGGAGCGCGCCTTCGACGACGTACCCCGCTGGCAGATCTACGTCCCGCTCGGGCTGTACCTGCTCTTCACGCTCGTGCCGTTCTACTGGATGCTGCTCTTCGCGCTGCGCCCGGCCGGCTCCACCTCGCTCGTGCCGTGGCCGGTGACCTTCGAGCACTTCGACAAGGTCTGGAACGAGCGCAGCTTCGGCGTCTTCTTCCAGAACAGCATGCTCGTCGGCGTCGCCACGCTGGTGACCACCACCCTGATCGCCCTGTCCGGCGGGTACGCGCTGGCCCGGTTCGACTTCCGGATCAAGAACGGCTTCATGCTGGCGCTGCTGTGCTCCCAGTTCATCCCGGGCGCGCTGATGCTGGTCCCGCTGTTCGAGATCTTCCGCGAACTGCGGATGCTCAACTCGCTGGGCAGCGTCATCATCGCCGAGACCGTCTTCCAGCTGCCGCTGTCGATCATCCTGATCAGCGGGTTCATCAAGAACGTGCCCGTCTCCCTGGAGGAGGCCGCCTGGGTGGACGGCTGTTCCCGCTTCCGCGCCTTCCGCGCGGTCGTCCTGCCCCTGCTGCGGCCCGGACTGATCGCGGTCGGCTCCTTCGCCTTCGTGCACAGCTGGAACCACTTCCTGTTCGCCCTGATGTTCCTCAGCCGGCAGGAGAGGCAGACCATCCCCGTCGGACTGAACACCCTCATCGGCTCCGACAGCGTCGACCTGGGCGCCCTGGCGGCGGGCGGAGTCGTCGCCGCCGTCCCCGTGGTGATCGTCTTCGCGTTCATCCAGAAGTGGCTCATCACCGGCTTCAGCGCCGGAGCGGTGAAGGGCTGACCCATGACCCCGATACCCCTCGTCCTCGCGGGCGCCCGCGGCCACGGCCGCCGGCACCTGGACAACATCCGGCGCCTCCAGCGGCGCGGCGCGGTACGGCTCGCCGGCGTCTGCGACCTCGCACCGCTCGGCGCCGCCGAACTCGACGGCTTCGACGACGTGGCGCAGTCCGCCGACCTCGCCGGCCTCCTCGACGCCACCGGCGCGGGCATCGCCGTCGTCTGCACCCCCATCGACACCCACACCGCGCTCGCGCTCACCGCCGCCCGGCGCGGCACGCACCTCCTGCTGGAGAAGCCGCCCGCACCCTCCTGGGCGGAGTTCCGGCGCATGGCCGACGGGGTGGCGGCGGCCGGCACCGCCTGCCAGATCGGCTTCCAGTCGCTCGGCTCCCACGCCCTGCCCGCCATCGCCCGTCTCGTCGCCGACGGCACCATCGGCGACGTCACCGGCATCGGGGCCGCCGGGGCGTGGGCCCGCGACGAGGCGTACTTCCGGCGCTCCCCCTGGGCCGGGAAGCGGCGCCTGGACGACGGCACCGACGTCGTGGACGGCGTCCTCACCAACCCGCTCGCCCACGCCGCGGCCACCGCCCTCGCCCTCGCCGGCAGCCCGCACGCCGACGACGTCACCCGCATCGAGCTGGAACTCGCCCGCGCCAACGACATCGAGGCCGACGACACCTCCTGCGCACGCGTCACCACGGCACGCGGCCTCCCCGTCACCGTCGCCGTGACGCTCTGCGCCGAGCAGGCGGGGGAGCCGTACGTCGTCGTCCACGGCAGCCGGGGCCGCATCACCTTCTGGTACAAGCAGGACCGGGTCCTGGTGCAGCGCGCCGGACACGGCCCGGTGGAGACCGTCCACGGCCGCACCGACCTGCTGGAGAACCTGGTCGCCCACCTGCGCCACGGCACCGCCCTGCTCGTCCCCCCGGAGCGCACCGGCGCCTTCATGCGGCTCGTCGACGCCGTGCGCACCGCCCCCGAGCCGCGCCGGCTCGCCGAGGGGACCTGGTACGCCGACGGCGGGCGCCGCGTGGTCAAGGGCGTCGACCGGCTCGTCCGCGCGAGCGCGGACACCCTCGCCCTCTTCTCCGAGCTCGACCGGACCGCACCCGGACGCCCCGGACGGGAGAACTCCCCATGACCACCCCGCTGCACTGCGCGGGCCGCCCCGTCGCCCGCTACCTCCACCGCCCCGACCTCGACCCCCGCCTCTCGCCGCGCCCCTACCTCCACCCCGTCACCACCCCCCGCGGCACCACCGTCACCGAGGAACGCCCCGGCGACCACCTCCACCACCTGGGCGTCTCGGTCGCCGTGCCCGACGTGGCCGGGCACAACTTCTGGGGCGGCCGCACCTTCGTGCGCGACCAGGGGCCCACCGCGCTGGACAACCACGGCGTCCAGCACCACGACCACTGGAAGCTGCGCGACCCGGACGGGTTCGTCGAGGACCTGTCCTGGCGCGCCGGAGGCCGCGAGCTGCTGCGCGAGCGCCGCACCGTCGCCACCGGCGAGCTGACCCCCACCGCCTGGGCGCTGGACTTCACCTTCGCGCTCACCAACCCCGGCCCCGCGGCCCTCTCCCTGGGGTCCCCCGCCACCAACGGCCGCCCCGGCGCCGGGTACGGCGGCTTCTTCTGGCGCGCCCCCAAGGAGAGTGCCGCACCGGCCGTCCTCACCGCGGACGCCGAGGGCGAGGACGCCGTCCACGGCCGGACCGCCGACTGGCTGGCCCTGCGCGGCACGGCCTGGACCCTCGTCTTCGCCGGCGCCACCGAAGAGACCCGCCGCGACCCCTGGTTCGTCCGCACGGAGGAGTACCCCGGCGTCGGGTCCTGTCTCGCCTGGCACGAACGCCTGCCGCTGCCGGCCGGGGCCACCGCCGTGCGCCGGGTGGTCACCGTCGTCGCCGACGGCGCCCCCGGCCGGGGGGAGATCACCGCCCTCGTACGGAAGGCCCTGTCATGACGCCCGTGCGGAGCGCCGACCTCGGCGACGGCACGTACCGCAACCCGGTGCTGAACGCCGACTGGTCCGACCCGGACGCCGTCGCCGTGGGCGAGGACTTCTACCTCACCGCCTCCAGCTTCGGCCGCGCCCCCGGGCTGCCGCTGCTGCACTCCCGCGACCTGGTGAACTGGTCGCTCGTCGGCCACGCCCTGGACCGGCTGGAGCCCGCCGCCGACTTCGCCGCCCCCCGGCACGACCGGGGCGTGTGGGCGCCGTCCCTGCGGTACGCCGACGACCGCTTCTGGATCTTCTGGGGCGACCCCGACCACGGGATCTACCAGGTCAACGCCGAGCGCGTGCGCGGCCCGTGGAGCGCGCCGCACCTGCTCAAGGCGGGCAAGGGACTCATCGACGCCTGCCCCCTGTGGGACGAGCGGACCGGCGAGGCCTACCTCGTGCACGCCTGGGCCAAGTCCCGGTCCGGGGTGAAGAACCGGCTCACCGGCCACCGGATGAGCCGGGACGGCCGCACCCTCCTCGACGAGGGCCGGGTGATCGTCGACGGCGACCGGATCCCCGGCTGGTTCACCCTGGAGGGGCCCAAGCTCTACCGGCACGGCGGCTGGTTCTGGATCCTCGCCCCGGCCGGCGGCGTGGACACCGGCTGGCAGGGCGCCTTCCGGGCACGGGACTTCTTCGGTCCGTACGAGGAGAAGGTCGTCCTCGCCCAGGGCGGCACCGACGTCAACGGCCCCCACCAGGGCGGCTGGGTGCGCACCCCGGCCGGTGAGGACTGGTTCCTGCACTTCCAGGCGCGCGGCGCGTACGGGCGCGTCGTCCACCTCCAGCCGATGGCCTGGGACAGGGACGGCTGGCCCGTGCTCGGCGACCGCGGCGAGCCCGTGCGCGTCCACCGCAAGCCGGCTGCGCCGCCGCAGCCCGTGGAGGCCCCCGCGACCGACGACGCCTTCCCGGGCGGGCGGTACGGGCGGCAGTGGCAGTGGACGGCGAACCCCCGCGCCGGGTGGACCGTCGAGCACGGCGGTGACGGACTGCGGCTCGCCTGCGTGCGGAGCGCCGACGCCCGCGACCTGCGCCTGCTGCCGCACGTCCTCACCCAGCGCCTGCCCGCCGAGACGTTCACGGCCGGGGTGTCCCTGTCGCTGGAGTCCGCCGAGCCGGGCGCCCGCGCGGGGCTGGCCGTCCTGGGCGACGCCTACTCGTGGATCGGGCTGGAGCGGGGCGCGGACGGTGCCGTGCGGCTGGTCCACCGGTTCGCCGAGGCGGTCGCGGAGCGGGAACGGGACGCCGCGCACGCGCGCGTGGTGCCGGATTCCGCGGGCGGCCGGGTGCGGCTGCGCGTCGAGGTCGCGCCGGGCGCGCGCTGCCGGTTCGCGTACGACTGCGGCACGGGCGAGGGGTGGCGGCCCTCCGGGCTGGTCTTCACCGCCACGCCATGGCGCTGGGTCGGGGCCCTGCTCGGCCTCTTCGCGGTGGCCCCCGAGGGACAGGGCGGCGCCGGGACGGCCACGTTCACCGGGTTCCACGTCAACTGACCGCTCACGCAGACCGATGGGAGCCGCCATGCCACACCTGCGTAGCAAGCGCTTGCCCGGCCGGGTCCTGGCCGTCGTCACCGCCCTCGTGGCCGCACTCGGACCGGGCGCGGCCACCCCCGCCGGGGCCACGCCCGGCGCCCGGGAGGGGGAGAGCACCACCGCCGCACCCGCGCCGGTGAAGCGTTCCTCCGGGCCGCCGGGGAACTGCGGCACCGGCACCGTGCTCGACGTCCCCGCCGCGTACCCCACCGTCCAGGCCGCCGTGGACGCCGTCCCGGCCGGCAACGACCGGCACGTCACGATCCGGATCGCCCCCGGGACCTACCGCGAGAAGGTCCGCGTGCCCGCCGACAAGCCGAGGATCACCCTCCAGGGCACCGGCCCGAACCGCGCCGCCACGGTGATCGTGCACGACACGCCGAACGCGTACGGAGGCTCCTCCGGAAGCGCCACCGTCCTGATCGCCGCCTCCGACGTCACCGCCCGCAACCTCACCTTCGTCAACGACTTCGACGAGGCGGCGGTCGAGCTCAACGCCGAGCAGGCACTGGCGATGAAGACCACCGGCGACCGGATCGTCTTCGAGAACACCGCCTTCAAGGGCAACCAGGACACCCTGATGACCGACAGCCCCCGGCTCGACGCCATCAGCCGCGTCTACGTCCGCGACTCGTACATCGAGGGTGACGTCGACTTCCTCTACGGCCGGGCCACGACCGTCGTCGAACGGTCGCTGATCCGGGCGCTCAGCCGCGGCTCCGCCACCAACAACGGGTACGTCACCGCCGCCAGCACCTGGAAGGACAACCCGTACGGCTTCCTGATCACCCGCTCCCGGATCGTCAGCGACGCCCCCGCCGGCACCTTCCACCTCGGCCGGCCCTGGCATCCGAGCGGCAACCCCGACGCGGTCGGCCAGGTGCTGATCCGGGAGACCCGGCTCCCCGCGGCCGTCACGTCCTCCCCCTGGGCCGACATGGGCGGCTTCTCGTGGCGGGACGCCCGCTTCGCCGAGTACCGCAACCACGGACCGGGCGCCGCCGTGACCGCCGACCGCCCGCAGATGTCCGACCCCGACGCCGCCCGCCACGAGGTCGCCGACTACCTCGCCGGCCGGGACGGCTGGGCCCCGCACGACTCCCGCACGAACAGAGAAGAGAGCTGACCATGACCGACCCGCAGACCCCAGGACGCCGCCGTACCACCACCATGGCCGCGGCCCTCGCCGCGGTGCTCGCCCTGACCGCCACCGCCTGCGGCGACGACGGCACCGCCGCCGCGGGCGAGGAGGGTTCCGGCAAGGGGACCATCACCTTCTGGGACAACAACGGCGGTGTGCGCACCGCCGTCTGGCAGGAGATCATCAAGGACTTCGAGGCCGAGAACCCCGGCATCGACGTCACCTACGTCCCCGTCCCGAGCGAGGACGTGCAGTCCAAGTACGACACCGCCATCGCCGGCGGCGGCCTGCCGGACGTCGGCGGCGTCGGCGCCGCGTACCTCGCCAACATCGTCGCCCAGGACGCCCTGGAGCCGGTCGGCGACCGGATCGAGGGCTCGGCGCTCAAGGGCAAGCTCGTCCCCACCATGGTCGCGTCCGTGAAGGCCGCCGGGGGCAGGGGCGACGAGATGTACTCCGTGCCCACCTCCGCGAGCAACGGCACCCTGTACTACCGCACCGACCTGTTCGCGGCGGCGGGCCTGGACGCGCCGACCACCTGGGCGAAGTTCTACACGGCCGCCGCGAAGCTCACCGACGCCGGCAGGAACCGCTTCGGCTACACCATCCGGGGCGGCGCCGGCTCCATCGCCCAGGCGCTGGACGCGATGTACGGGCAGTCCGGCATCACCTCGTTCTGGAACGCCGACCGGACGAGGACGACGGTCGACGACCCGAGGAACGTGGCCGCGCTGGAGAAGTACGCCGGCCTGTTCAAGACCGCCACGCCCGAGGCGGACGTCAACAACGACTTCAAGAAGATGGTCGCCCAGTTCGACACCGGCACCATCGGGATGCTCAGCCACAACCTCGGCTCGTACACCGACCACGTGAAGGCGCTCGGCAAGGACAAGTTCCGGGGACTCCCGAACCCGGTCGGGGACAACGGCACACGGGTGCAGGTCTCCAACCCGGTCGACGGGCTGGGGCTGTTCAAGAGCAGCAAGAACAAGGCCGCGGCCTGGAAGTTCATCGAGTTCGCCGTCTCGCACGAGTCCAACAGCAAGTGGAACGAGTCGGCGGGCGCCATACCCGCGAACACGGAGGCGGCGGCCGACCCGTGGGTGAACGAGGCCGAGGCCACCAAGCTGGGCGCCCGGGCGCTCACGGACGGCTCGACCAGGATCGTGGAGCTGCCGTACTACCTGCCCGACTGGAACAAGATCAGCAAGGCGGACAACGAGCCGAACTTCCAGAAGGTGCTGCTGGGGGTGATGACGGCGAAGGAGTTCCTGACCACCCTCGCCGAGCAGCTCAACGAGGCGCAGGCCGAGTGGAACGAACGGAACAAGGCCTGACCCCCGCGCGGGGCCGCCGCCGCCCCGGCGGCCCGGCGGTCCCGCCCCGCGGCGCCCGCGCCGCTGCGGGCCGAAGCCCCTGCCCGCCCTCGCCCTCGCCCCGGCCCGCGGGCCCGAGCGCCCGCAGCGCCCGCGCGCCCACCGCGCGGGGCCTCGCCGACCCTTCGCCGCCCCCCGCCCGGCCCGGGGCGCGGCGCTCCGCACCCGTCGTCACCCACGAGAGGTCCCCGATGTCCCTCAGCCGCAGACGCACCGTGGCCGCCCTCGCCGCACTCCCGCTGGTGCCGCCCGGGGCGGGGCCGCGCACCCGCACGGTGTGGATCGCCGGCGACTCCACCGCCGCCCGCAAGACCCCCGACGAGGCGCCCGAGACCGGGTGGGGCATGGCCCTGCCCTTCTTCCTCACCCCCCACCTGGCCGTGGCCAACCACGCCGTCAACGGCCGCAGTTCCAAGAGCTTCGTCGACGAGGGGCGCCTCGGCACCGTCCTCGCCGGTCTCCGTCCCGGTGACCTCCTCCTCGTCCAGTTCGGCCACAACGACCAGAAGGCCGGCGATCCCGCCCGGTACACCGAGCCCTGGACGACCTACCGGGAGCACCTGCTCCGGTACGTGGCGGGGGCGCGGGCACGGGGGGCGCGGCCCGTGCTGCTCACGCCGGTCGAGCGCCGCAGGTTCGACGCGGGGGGCGCCGCCGTGCCGACCCACGGGGAGTACCCGGCCGCCATGCGGGCGCTGGCCGCCGAGGAGGACGTGGCGCTCGTCGACGTACAGGCCGCGTCGCTCGCCGAGTGGCGACGGCTCGGGCCCGAGGCGTCGAAGGCGTACTTCACCTGGCTGGCTCCGGGCGAGTCGCCGAACCATCCGGACGGCAAGCAGGACAACACCCACTTCCGGCCGCGTGGCGCCATCGAGGTCGCGCGGCTGGTGGCGGCCGGCCTGCGCGAGCGCGCGGTGCTGGCCGCCCGTGACGTGCGGCGGCTGGACGAGCCCGTCCCCGCCGCGTGGATCACCTACTAGGAGGCTGACCATGCGTACCCGGATCGCGGGCGTCACGCTCGCCGGATGCACCGCCCTCGTCCTGTCCCTCACCCCCGCCCACGCGGCGTCCGACCCGGGGCGCCAGGTGCTCCCCAAGGGCGACGGCTGGGCGTCGGAGGGGGCCGGCACGACGGGCGGCGCCGCGGCCGACGCCGCCCACACCCACACGGTGAGGACCTGGGCCGAGTTCAGGGCCGCGCTGGCGGTCGACGACGGGGCCCCGAGACTCGTCCGGGTCGTGGGCACCCTGGACGCGACCGAGGGGGGCTGCGAGGCCTTCGAGGCCGACGGCTACGACTTCGGCCGGTACCTCGCGGACTACGACCCCGCCGTCTGGGGCCTCGACACCCCGGTCAGCGGCCCCCAGGAGGACCTGCGCGCCGCCTCCGCCGCCGCCCAGGCCCGGGCCGTCAAGGCGTACGTCCCCTCCCGCACCACCATCGTCGGCGTCGGCAAGGACGCCGGGATCACGGGCGGCAGCCTCCAGATCCAGAACGCCGACGACGTCATCGTCCGCAACCTCACCCTGGAGAGCCCGCTCGACTGCTTCCCCCAGTGGGACCCCACGGACGGGGCCACGGGCGCGTGGAACTCGGAGTACGACGCGATGGTCGTGCACGGCTCCACGCACGTGTGGATCGACCACAACACCTTCACCGACGGCCGCCACCCGGACAGCACGCTGCCCCGGTACTTCGGGGAGATCTACCAGCAGCACGACGGCGAACTGGACGTCGTGCGCGGGGCGAACCACGTCACCGCGTCGTGGAACGTCTTCGCCGACCACGACAAGACGCTGATGATCGGCAACAGTGACGGCGCCGCCGCGACCGACGCGGGGAAGCTGAAGGTCACCCTGCACCACAACCTGTTCACGGGCGTCGTCGAGCGCGCCCCGCGCGTCCGGTTCGGCCAGGTCGACGCGTACAACAACCACTACGTGGTGAAGGCGGACCAGGTCCCGGCGTACGCGTACAGCTTCGGCGTGGGGATCGAGTCGCGGCTGTACGCGGAGAAGAACGCCTTCACCCTCCCCGCGGGCGTCGCCGCCGGGAGGATCCTCAAGAAGTGGAAGGACGCGCCGGTCACCGCCGTCGGCAACCGCGTCAACGGCCGCGCGGTGGACCTCGTCGCCGCGCACAACGCCCTGAACCCGGACAACCCCCTGCGGCCGGACGCCGGGTGGACCCCGGTGCTGCGGACCGCGGTCCACGATCCGCGGGCGGTGCCGGGGCTCGTGGGCGCGCGGGCCGGAGCCGGAAAGGTCTGCTGACCGCACGCCGATCCTGCCCGGACGGTTGACAGCTCCCGTGGTGGCTGGCTTCATGAACAACGCCTCTTGGGAGCGCTCCCACGTTTTGTTCGTGCTTCTCGGACCGACGGAAGGGCACACAGTGGGACAGTCACGGACACGGAACGGGCCGCTGCGGCGGCTGCGCGCACTGGCGGCCGGCGCGATCACCGCCGGGTTACTGGCGACCGCCGCCCAGGCCGCCCCGGCGGCGGCCACCCCCGGGCCCGCCGCCCCGGCGGCGGCCACCCCCGGGCCCGTCGCCCCGGAGGCGGCCGTCGCCGCCGCCCCCGGGGACGACTGGCTGCACACCGCGGGCAACAGGATCGTCGACGCGAACGGCGACGAGGTCTGGCTCACCGGCGCCAACTGGTTCGGCTTCAACGCCTCCGAGCGGGTCTTCCACGGCCTGTGGTCCGGCAACATCACCCGGATCACCCGCTCCATGGCCGACCGGGGCATCAACATCGTCCGCGTCCCGATCTCCACCCAGCTGCTGCTGGAGTGGAGGGACGGCCGGGCGACCGTCCCGAACGTCAACGCCCACGCGAACCCGGAGATCGCCGGCAGGACCTCGCTGGAGGTCTTCGACTTCTGGCTCGCCCTGTGCAAGCGGTACGGCATCAAGGTCATGCTCGACGTGCACAGCGCCGAGGCCGACAACTCCGGGCACGTCCACCCCGTGTGGTGGAAGGGCGCCATCACGCCCGAGCAGTTCCACACCGCCTGGGAATGGGTGACGGCCCGCTACCGGAACGACGACACGCTCGTCGCGGTGGACGTCAAGAACGAGCCGCACGGCAAGGCGAACGAGACCCCGCGCGCCAAGTGGGACGGCTCGGCCGACCAGGACAACTTCAAGCACACCTGCGAGACCGCCGGCAGGCGCATCCTCGCCGTCAACCCGAACCTGCTGGTGCTGTGCGAGGGCGTCGAGGTCCACCCCAGGGCCGGCGCCGACTGGACCTCCACCACGCCGACCGACTACCACTCCACCTGGTGGGGCGGGAACCTGCGCGGCGTCCGCGACCACCCCGTCGACCTCGGCGCCGGCAACGACCAGCTCGTCTACTCGCCGCACGACTACGGACCGCTCGTGTACGCCCAGCCCTGGTTCACCGGCGACTGGAACCGCACGACCCTCGAACGGGACGTCTGGGACCCCAACTGGCTGTACCTGCACAAGGAGAACAAGGCCCCGCTCCTCATCGGCGAATGGGGCGGCTTCCTCGACGGCGGCCCGAACCAGAAGTGGATGACGGCGCTGCGGGACCTGATCGTCGAGCACCGCATCCACCAGACCTTCTGGTGCATCAACCCCAACTCCGGTGACACCGGCGGCCTGCTGCTCGGCGACTGGGAGTCGTGGGACGAGGAGAAGTACGCCCTGCTGAAGCCGGCCCTGTGGCAGCACGGCGGCAAGTTCGTCGGGCTCGACCACGAGGTCCCGCTCGGCGGCGCGGGCAGCACCACCGGCCTCAGCCTGCGCGAGGTGTACGGGGACGGCGGCGGCGGCCCCGGCGACCCGGCGGACACCACCGCCCCCACCGCCCCGGCCGGCCTGACCGCCACGGCCCGGACGGCCACCAGCGTCTCCCTGGCGTGGACGGCGGCGACCGACGACGTCCGGGTGACCGGCTACGACGTGTACCGGGGCGCCGTCCGGGTCAACGCGGCACCGGTGACCGGCACCACGTACACCGACACCGGCCTCGTCCCGGCCACCGCCTACGGCTACGCGGTACGCGCCCGCGACGCGGCGGGCAACGTGTCGGCGCCCTCCGCCGTGCTGGACGTCACCACCGCACCGGGCGGCACCCCGCCCGGCTCCCTGAAGGTCCGGCACAGGAACAACGACACGTCACCCACGGACAACGCCGCCCGGCCCGGACTCCAGGTAGTCAACACCGGCTCGTCCGCACTCGACCTGACCACCGTGTCCGCCCGCTACTACTTCACCCGCGACGGCGGCTCCCCGTCCGTCAGCGCCTGGTGCGACTACGCCGCCGTGGGCTGCGCGCAGGTGCGGCTGCGCGTCGTCCCGCTGCCGGCACCGGTCGCCGGCGCGGACGCCTACCTGGAGGTGACGTTCACCGGCGGGTCCCTCGCCGCCGGGAGGGACACCGGCGACATCCAGCTGCGGATGAGCAAGGCCGACTGGTCCCCGTTCGACGAGACGGACGACCACAGCCGCTCGGCCGCCACCGCCTATGCCGACGCCCCGGCGATCCCCGCCTACACCGGCACCGCCCTCGCCTGGGGCACGCCCCCGGCCGGAGCCTGACCCGCGAAGGAGCCGCACTCCCATGACGTACCGAGGAAAACGCAGGCGGGGCCCGGCCGCCCTCCTGGCCGTGGCCACCGTCGCCGCCACGCTGCTCGGCGCGGCCGCCCCCCGGCCGGCCGGCCACCGGCCGCCCGTCCACGTCGACAACCCCTTCGCGGGCGCGTCGTTCTACGTCAACCCCGATTACGCCCGTCTCGTCGAGGGGTCCGCCGCCCGGACCGCCGACCCGGCCCTCCGGGCGAGGATGCGGGCGGTCAAGCGCCACCCCACGGCCGTGTGGCTGGACCGTATCGCCGCCGTCCGCGGCGGGTCCGCCAACGGGGGCCGCAAGGGTCTCGCCCACCACCTCGACCTGGCGCTCGCCCGCAAGAAGCCCGGCCGGCCGGTCGTCGCCACCTTCGTCGTGTACGACCTGCCCGGCCGCGACTGCGCCGCCCAGGCCTCCAGCGGTGAACTGCCGCTCACCGAGGAGGGCCTGGAGCGCTACCGCACCGAGTACATCGACGCCATCGCCGAGGTGCTCGCCCGGCCCAAGTACCGGGAAATCCGCATCGCCACGGTCATCGAGCCGGACGGGCTGCCCAACCTCGTCACCAACCTGAACGACCCGGAGTGCGCGGCGGCGGAGAGCAGCGGCATCCAGGTGGCGGCCGTCCGGTACGCGCTGGACAGGCTGCACGCCGTCCCCAACGTCTACACCTACCTGGACTTCGCGCACTCCGGCTGGCTCGGCTGGGACTCCAACCTGGCCCCCGCCGTGCGGCTGTACACGGACGTGGTCCGGGGGACGGCCGCGGGCCTCGCGAGTGTGGACGGGCTGGTCACCAACGTCTCCAACTACACGCCGCTCGCCGAGCCGTTCCTCACCGACCCTGACCGGGTGGTGGGGGAGGGCCCGGTCAGGTCGAGCGCGTTCTACGGGTGGAACCCGCACTTCGACGAGGCGGACTTCACCCGGTCCGTCCACCGTGAACTGGTGGCCCAGGGCTGGCCCGCGTCCACCGGCATGGTCGTCGACACCTCCCGCAACGGCTGGGGCGGCCCGGCCCGGCCGGCCGCGGAGAGCACCAGCGCCTCGCTCGACACGTACGTCAACGAGTCGAAGGCGGACCGCAGGGTGCGGCGCGCCCTGTGGTGCAACGTCGCCGGGGCGGGCCTGGGCGAGCCGCCGCGCGCCGCGCCCGACGGGTACCCGGACTCGCACCTGGACGCGTTCCTGTGGGTGAAGCCGCCGGGCGAGTCCGACGGCGCCGGGGAGGACATCCCGAACGGCGAGGGAAAGCGGCCGGACCCCATGTGCGATCCGGTGGCCACGCCGGGCGCCCTGCCGGGGGCGCCGCTGGCCGGCCACTGGTTCCACGAACAGTTCCGGATGCTCGTCGCCCACGCCCACCCGCCCGTCTCCTGAGTCTGCGCGCCGAAGCGGCCGGCCGGGCCCCGGGGGGTCCGGCCGGCCGCTTCGGCGTGCCCGGCCGTCCCCACCGGCGCAGCGGCCGCCGGCGGGGACGGCCGGGGGAGCGGGCGTCATCCCACCGCGCACGCCGTTCCGTTGAGCGTGAACTGGCCGGGCCGGGCGAACGTGCCGGCGTAGGTGCCCTGGAACCCGAACGACTGGCTGCCGCCCGGGGCGATCCGGGCGTTGGACGCCGTGCTGGTCGCGGTCACCGTGCCGGCGGCGGGGGTGACGGTCGCGTTCCAGGCGTGGGTGACGCTCTGGCCCGCGGGGAGGGCGAAGGCGACCCGCCAGCCGTCGACGGGCGCGGAGCCGGTGTTGGCGACCTTCACGTCGGTGGTGAAGCCGCCCGGCCAGACGTTGGGGGTGTAGGTGACGCGGCAGGCGGTGGCGGGGGTGCCGGGGTCCGGGTCCGTGGGGCCGGTGCCGCCGGCGTGGACGGCGGAGGAGAAGGAGTCCACGCGCAGCCCGGCGCCGTTCTGCCACGGCTCGAACCCGGCCTGGATGCTGGTGAGGTACCAGGACGGTCCGGCGAGGCCCCGGGAGACGGCCTGGTCGACGAAGTCCATGACGTCGAAGTTCCAGCTGCTGATCGCCGAGGGCGCCACGAAGGAGATGACGTCGTTGGTGCCGTTGCTGCCGGTCCAGACCTCCCAGGCGCGGCCGCCGACCGTGGCGGTGCCGGTGGGCGAGCCGATGGGCTGGACGGGGCCGGTGCGGTGGAACCAGATCATGATCTCGGTGCGGTTCACGCCGTCGGTGCGGGGCGTGGGGTCGAGCCAGATGTCGTAGGAGGCGTTGTACACGGCGCCGCCGACGTACCCGTAGGTGATGGCGGACGGGGCGCTGCCGATGGCGTCGATCCGCATCGGCAGGTTGGTGCCGGGGGAGCAGTTCGTGTAGTGGCAGCCGTTGTAGACCGACGGGTACGACTTGGGCGCGCCGTTCGTCGGTACGGAGCCGTCGGCGCGGGTGAGTTCGAAGCCGGTGGCGGTGGCGGTGACGCACTGGGTGGCGCTGGTGCCCCAGCGGTTGTTCTGGACGACGTAGCGGCCCTGGATGGTGGTGGAGCCGTACTGGTCGCAGATGAGTGTGTCGGCCCGGGCGGGCTCGGTCGCCGTCACGAGGGCGGTCAGGGAGCCCAGCGCCACGAGGGCCGCCGTGGCGGCGGTGCGCAGGGCGCCGAGGCGGCGCCGTACGCGGTGCCGGGTGGGGTGGAGGAAGGTCTTCATACGGGTGCGTGTCCCTTCGGGGCAGCGGCGGTATGAGGGGGTGCCGTACTGGGAGCGCTCCCAGGTCGTGCTCCGCGGTGGAGCGTAGGAGCGCCCCGGAGCGATGGCAAGACGGCGTACGCGTGCATTGACGTGAGCCCGTCATGTCAGCACAGTGGGGGACGAGGGCGGGAGCGCTCCCAGAAACCTGCCGCCCTCACCCCGGTGGCGCGGTGGCGGAGCACGCCGATCTCCTCCGCCGCGCCGCCTCCCCCCTCAGCCCGACGCCCGCACCACCAGCTCGGTCCGCAGGACGACGTGCCGCCAGGCGGCGGGGCCCTCCTCCCCGACGGCCTCCAGCAGCACCCGCGCCATCTCCCGGCCCATCTCCTCCACCGGCTGGCGCACCGTCGTCAGCGGCGGGTCCGTGTGCCGGGCGACCTGCGAGTCGTCGAAGCCCACGACGGCCACGTCCCGCGGCACGCGCCGCCCCGCCGCCCGCAGTTCGTGCAGCGCGCCCGCCGCCATCACGTCCGACGCCGCGAAGACCGCGTCCAGGTCCGGGCACCGGGCCAGCAGCTCACGGGTCGCCCGCCGCCCGCTCTCCTCCGTGAAGTCGCCGAACGCCGTCAGCGCGGGGTCCGCCTCCCCGAAGGCCGCGCGCATCTCCTCCCGGTACCCGCGCAGCCGGCACCGCGCCCCGTACATGTCGGCCGGACCGGCGATCGTGGCGATGCGCCGCCGCCCGGCCGCCACCAGGTGCCGGACGGCCGCCCGCGCCCCGCCGGCGTTGTCGGAGTCCACATACGACACCGACTCGTCCCCCCGCCGCCGCCCGCTGAGCACCGTCGGCACCTCCACCTCCGCCAGCATGTCCGGCAGCGGCTCGTCGTCGTGCACCGACACCAGCAGCACCCCGTCCACCCGGCCGGCCCGCGCGTACTGCACGAACCGCTGCCGCTCCTTGTCGCCGCGCACCAGCGTCAGCAGCAGCTGCACGTCCGCGTCGGCGAGCGCCGCGCCGACCCCGTGCACGATGTCGGAGAAGAACGGCTCCGCGAAGAACCGCCGGGTGCTCTCCGGGACCACCAGCGCCACCGCGTCGGCCCGGCTGGCCGCCAGGGCGCGGGCGGCCCGGTTCGGTACGTAGCCGAGGCGGTCGATCGCCTGCTGCACCAGCAGCCGGGTCGCCTCCTTCACCCCCGGCGCGTTGTTGACCACCCGGGACACCGTGCCCCGTCCCACGCCCGCGAGCGCGGCCACTTCCTCCAGCGTGGGCGGGCCCACGCGCTCCCGTCCGGCCATCCATCCCCTCCAAGGCTCCCCGTGGGACCGGACCGTCAGGCGGCCGCGTCCCGCCGTTCGTACCGCAGCGCCGCCCCCGTCACCACCGCGCCCAGACCCTCCCACAGGCCGACTCCCAGGAACCCCGCCGGGGCGCGGCCCGAGACGACCGCGAGCAGGAACACCGCGCAGGTGAGGAGGCGGAACGGCACCGTCCAGCGGAAGAAGGCCTTCCAGTCGGCCAGTGCCGCCAGCACGTAGTAGACGCCCATGTTGACCGCCGCCATCGACGAGGCGGTCAGGAACACCAGGGTGTGGTCCCCCTCCACCCGCCGGGCGTCCGGCACGGGCGCGAAGCCCATCACCGTCAGCAGCGCGTCCGGCGCGACCAGGCCCACCACGCCCAGCGCGGTGGCGAGCAGCCCGAAGACCGCCATCGTCCAGCCGGACGGGGAACGGGGACGGAGACGGAGCAGGGGCCGCACGGTGGTCCTCCCTACGCACAGGGTACGAAGGTCCTGCATACCGTGCGGCCCCGGACGGCGCTCCACCGGGGGCTACTTCAGCGCGGCCGCCATCATCCGCTGCGCCACCGGCGCCGCCAGCCCGTTGCCGCTGACCTCCGCGCGCCGGGCGTCGGAGTCCTCGATCAGCACCGCGACCGCGACCTCCTCGCCGGTCTCCTTGTCCTTGGCGTACGAGGTGAACCAGGCGTACGGCTTCTCGCTGTTGTCCACCCCGCGCTGCGCCGTGCCCGTCTTGCCGCCCACCTCCGCGCCGTCGACCCCCGCGTTGGACCCCGTGCCGTCCTCGACGACCGTCACCATCGCGCTGCGCAACTGCTCGGCGGTGGACGACGACACGATCCGGCGGGCCTCGCCGTCCTCGTACGACCGGAGCGTGTCCCCGTCCGCGTCGACGACCTTCGACACCATGTGGGGGGCCGCCAGCAGTCCGTCGTTGGCGATGGCGGCCGACACCATGGCCATCTGGAGCGGCGTGGCCGTCACGTCGAACTGCCCGATGCCCGACAGCGCCGTCTGCGCCTTGTCCATCGTGGAGGGGTAGACGCTGGGGTAGGCGCGCACCGGCACGTCCTGCTCCTCGTCGTTGAAGCCGAACTTCTCCGCCATCGCCCGGACCTTGTCCTTGCCCAGGTCGACGGCCATCTTGCCGAAGACGTTGTTGCAGGAGTACTGGAGCGCGACGCGGATGGAGGCGTTCTCGCACGGGGCCGAGGGGTTCTCGTTCTCGAGGTCTTTGACGGTGCCCGGCATGCGGTACGGGTTCTCGCTCCGCGTGGGCTCGTCGACCGACCCGTACAGCCCGTTCTCCAGCGCCGCCGCCGCGACGACCAGCTTGAACGTCGAGCCGGGTGCCACCGGCTGCCTGATCGCCCGGTTCACCAGCGGCTTGTCCTCGTCGGTGGTCAGCCTCTCCCAGGCGTCACCGTCCACCGACCCGGCGATCTCCGACGGGTCGTACGACGGGGTGCTGACCATGCCGAGGACGCGCCCGGTCCGCGGGTCGAGCGCGACGGCCGCGCCCTTGACGTCGCCCAGCGCCTCGAACCCGGCCTTCTGCACCGCCGGGTCGATGGTCGTCAGCACGTCACCGGGGTCCGCCCGCTCGCCGGTGAGCGCGTCGAGCGGGTTCCCCAGCCGGGGGTCCGTGCCGTCCAGCACCGTGGAGTAGATGCCCTCGAGCTGGTTCGACCCGTACGCCTGCGAGCTGTAGCCGGTCACGGCGGCGTACAGCTCGCCGTCCTCGTACGTGCGCTTGTAGCGGAGGTCCCCGCCCTTCGTCTCCTTCGATCCGGTGACCGGAGAGCCGGCCACGACGATGTCCCCGAGCGGATGGGCGTACTGCGCGATGACGTTCCGCCGGTTGTGCTTGTCGTCCGCGAGCGCCCTGGCCTCGTACGCCTGCACCCAGGTCGCCCGGAGCAGCAGGGCGAACACCAGCAGCAGGGAGAAGGCGGCGGCTCTTCTGATCGTCTTGTTCATCCCGCACACAAGGACGAACGGCCCGAACGGGCGGGTTCCGATCCGCCCGCTTTCTCAGGAAACGTTCATGCGCCCGGACCGGCCGGGGCGATGAAGCCGGACTCGTACGCCGCGATCACCGCCTGCGTGCGGTCCCGTGTCCCCGTCTTCGCCAGCACCGCCGCCACGTGCGTCTTCACCGTCGCCGGGCCGACACCCATCCGCCGCGCGATCTCCGCGTTCGTCAGGCCCGTCGCCATCAGCCGCAGCACCTCCGCCTCCCGCTCGGTCAGCCGCGCCACCCATGCCGGGGCGGCCGCCGGACGGTGGCGCGCGTACGCGGCCGCCAGCCCCCGCAGCGCCGCCGGGTACAGCAGCGAGTCGCTGCGCGCCACCACCCGGACCGCCGCCACCAGGTCCTCCGCCGCCGCCCGCTTCAGCAGGAAGCCGGCCGCCCCGGCGCGCAGCGCGTCGTACACGTAGGCGTCGTTCTCGAAGGTCGTCACCACCAGCACGCGGGGCGCGGGCTCCGGCGCCGGGGCGAGGATCCGCTCGGTGGCCCGGATACCGTCGACCTCCGGCATCCGCACGTCCATCAGGACCACGTCCGGCCGCAGCTCGCGCACCACGGACACCGCCTCCGCCCCGGTCGACGCCTCGCCGGCCACCTCCAGGTCCGGTTCGGCGTCCAGGATCACCCGCAGCGCGGTGCGCACCATCCGCTCGTCGTCCGCCAGCACGATCCGGATCACCCGGCACCTCCCGTCAGCGGCAGGCGGGCCGCCAGCCGCCACACGCCGTCCACCGGGCGGGCCTCGGCGGTGCCGCCGAGCAGCCTCGCCCGCTCCCCGACGCCGCGCAGGCCGCGGCCGCCGCCGGGCCGGGCGGCCGGGGGCCGGTCCGGCAGGGGGTTGGCCAGGGTGATCTCCAGCGCGTCCTCGTGCCGTTCGACGGTGACCGTCACCGGCTCGCCGGCCGCGTGCCGGGCCGCGTTGGTCAGCCCCTCCTGGACGATCCGGTACGCCTCCCGGGACACCGGCCCCGGTACGCCGGACACGTCACCGCCCCGCACGGTCAGCGACACGTGCCGCCCCGCCGCGGCCAGCAGCGCGTCCAGTGCCTCCAGGCCCGGCCGCCCGGGCAGCTCCCCGTCGTCCTCGCCCTGCCGCAACAGGCCGAGAACGGCGTCCAGTTCGCCGACCGTGCGGCGGGTGGTCGCCTCGATCGCCGCCAGCGCCTCGGCCACGAACCCGGGGTCGCTGCCGAGCACCCTGCGCGCCGCGCCCGCCTGGAGCGTGACGGCGCTCAGCGCGTGGCCCACCGAGTCGTGCAGCTCGCGGGCGAGCCGGTTGCGCACCGCCAGTTCCGCCGCACGCCGCTCGGCCGCCGCCAGCCGGTCCGCGGGCGTGGGCCCCAGCAGCACCGGGGCCAGCCGGGCCAGCAGGGCGCCCGCCCCGGCCGCCGCCGCCGCGAGGGCGATCAGCATCGCGAGCCCCGCGGGGACCCCGGCGTACACCAGCCAGCGCTGGTCCAGCGACCAGAACCGGCCGAGCTCCGACTCCCGCAGCGCGGCCGAGAAGGGCAGCGCCATCACCGACACGGCGAACGGCGGCAGCGCCAGCGACGCCCCGGCGACCAGCCCGCCGAGCCCGACGTGCAGCGTGAACCACCCGGCCGTGCGCGCCCTCGCCGCCCGCGACCCGGCCGGCCCGTCCGCGAACCGCTCCGGCGCCACCCCGCACAGCGTCCGCGCCGCCGCCACCGACATGGGCCGGGCCAGCGGGACCAGCGCCGTCACGGCGGCGAGCGGCAGGGCCACCCCGTACGCCCCGAACTGCGCCGCCGGGGAACCGGAAAACATCCCCCCGCCGCCCGCGAACGGCGCGACGACCAGCGTGCCCAGCAGCCAGTACGGCATCAACAGCGCGCCGCCCAGCACCAGATGGACCCACCGCAGCCGTGCGCGCCGCCCCAGCAGCGCCGTGACCGGTGCAATCACGCCGTACGCACCGCCCGCCGCCGCAGCAGGACGGCCACGCACGCGCCCAGCAGCATCCCCGTGATCATCTCGCCAGCGTAGGCCAGCACCATGGCCGTCGGGGGCTCCCCGTCGGGACCGTCCTGCGGCATCAGCGCGGCCAGCAGCAGCCAGCCGCCCCAGCAGCCGACTCCGGCGGAGCCGGTCCAGGCCAGCGCCAGCGGCGCCTTCAACGGAAAGGCACGTCCCAGCCGGAACACCAGCATCAGCACACCGGCGAGGGCGGCGGCCACGAAGAGCAGGCGGACGCCCTCCATGACCGCCAGGTCGCCGCCGTGCTCCGCGGCCTGTCCGGCCGGCAGCCAGCGGTTCGAGCCGGAGAGCCACAGCACGTGCAGGGCGGACGGTGCCAGCAGCAGCGCGGAGGCCGCCACGGCGGTCACCCGGACGACCGGCCCGGCCGCCTCCGGGGACAGGTCCGCCACCCTGCCCTGCCACACCCTGCCCCACCGGTCGCGCGCGTAGAGGGCGAACAGCGTGCCGAGGGTGAGGCCCTGGACGATGAAGCCGGTGTAGACGACGGTGAAGACCCACTCGTCGAGGAACGGCTCCGCAGGGGCCGATCGCCCGGCCGCCAGCTGCGCCGGGTACCCCACCATGATCGGCGCCAGCAGACCGGTCGCCACCCACATCGGGAACGCCAGGAGCCAGGCCCGTACCGCCGACCCCCAGCGCTGGGTGAAGAGCAGGGCCAGCACGATGACGGCCGCGTCCATCAGGACGGTCATCAGGTTGAGGGCGGCCATCAGGGCCGGGTCGTCCAGCAGCGCACTGCCGTCGGGGATCCCTGCCCGGCTGCCGGCCACCCAGGCGATCTTGAGGGTGAGGTAGGGGACGCAGGACGCGACGGCGAGGGCGCGCAGGGCGCGGCGCGCCGGGCCCGGCCGGCAGGCTGCCGTCCCGGCGGGGGTGGTCGAGGGGGCGGCGGGCGTGGTCGTTGTCATGCCCCCACGCTCCCGTCCGCGCGGGTGCCCGCGCCTCCTGCCCGGTGACGAACCGTCTCCGCCGTGCGGGGGAGGGCCGGTCAGCCGCCGAGGAGGAGGAGCACCTCGTCGATCTCCTCGCCCCGGCCGTGCGCGAAGGCCCGGGCGTGGCCGGTGACGGTGAAGCCGCACTTCTCCAGGACCCGGACGGATCCCTTGTTGTCGGCCGCCGCGCGGGCGTGCAGCGGGCGCGCCGGCACGGCGTCGAGCAGGGCGCGCAGGGCGGCGGTGGCGATGCCCCGCCCCCAGTGGGTGCGGCCGATGACGTACGTGACCTGCCGTTCCTCCGGCGGCCCGTGAACGGCGGCGTGGCCCACGACCTCGCCGTCGGCGAGCACCGTCCGGACGACGGCGTCGGAGGCCAGGACGCGGGCCCAGTGCGCGTCGAAGTACTCCCGGTCCGTGGGGTCCTCGCTGGTGAAGGCGGCGACCCGGCTGGACTCGGGATCGCTCATGTGCGCGAAGAAGACCGGCAGGTCGCTCTCGCGCACCTCGCGCAGTTCGACCCGCATCACAGCCTCCTCGTCGCGAGCGTCAGCCGGTCGCGGGCGTCGAAGAGCGCGTCCTTGATCATCTGCTCGTGCGCCGGAGTGAGCCGCGCGACCGGCACCGAACAGCTGATGGCGTCGCGTGCCGGGGTGCGGTACGGGATCGCGATGCCGAAGCAGCGCAGGCCCAGCGTGTTCTCCTCGCGGTCCACGGCGTACCCCTGCTCGCGGACGGCGTGCAGCTCCTCGATGAGCCTCTCGCGGTCGGTGATGGTGTGCTCGGTGAGCGCCGGCAGGGTCTCCGGGAGCATCTTGCGGACCTGCTCGTCGGTGTGAGTGGCGAGCAGCGCCTTGCCGAGCGAGGTGGAGTGGGCAGGGAGCCGACGTCCGACGCGGGTGAACGGCCGCAGGTAGTGCTGGGACTGGCGGGTGGCGAGGTAGACGACGTTGGTGCCGTCGAGCCGGGCCAGGTGGATGGTCTCGGTGGTGTCGTCCGAGAGCCGGTCCAGGGTGGGCCGGGCGGCCGCGACGACCTCGTCGCCGTCGATGTAGGACGTGCCGACGAGCAGCGCGCGCACCCCGATGCCGTACCGCGTCCCGGTCGCGTCGGTCTCCACCCAGCCCAGCTCCACCAGGGTGCGGAGCAGCATGTACAGGCTGGACTTGGGGTAGCCGACGGCCTCCTGGACGGCGGCCAGGGAGTGCATGCCCGGACTGCCCGCGAAGTACTCGAGCAGTTCCACCGTGCGGACGGCGGACTTGACCTGCGCCCCGCCGGAATCGGTAGCTGACATTCGACTCGCCCCTCTTGTGGTCACGCCACGCCCGTCAATAGAGTTCCATTCATCATCAGGAACGCTGTTCAGAATACCGAACAACCATGGTGGGCTGGAAGGACGCAGTGGTGTCAGCAGCACAAGTCTGGAGTGTCGACCCCCGAACCGGGAAGCGGCGTGAACAGGTCGCCGTCGAGGCGACGGCCGAGGACGTCGACCGGGCGGTACGCGCGGCCCACGCCGCCCGCGGCGCCCTCGCCGACCGCACGGTGCGCGCCGCCTTCCTGCGCACCGCCGCCGAACTGCTCAAAGGCGCCGAGGACCGCCTGGTGGCGGCCGCCGACGCCGAGACGGCCCTCGGCACCGCCCGCCTCACCGGCGAACTGGCCAGGACCTGCTTCCAGTTGCGCGCCTTCGCCGACATCGTGGACGAGGGCGACTTCCTCGGCGTGATCATCGACCACCCCGACGACACCGCCACCCCGCCCATCCCGGACCTGCGCCGCTACAAGGTGCCGCTCGGCGTCGTCGCCGTCTACTCGGCGTCCAACTTCCCCTTCGCCTTCTCCGTGCCCGGCGGCGACACCGCCAGCGCCCTCGCCGCAGGCTGCCCCGTCGTCGTCAAGGCGCACCCCGACCACCCGGCCACCTCCGAGCTGGTCGCCGCGCTCCTCGGCCAGGCCGCCGCGCAGTCCGGCATCCCGCAGGCCGTCGTCGGCCTGGTCCACGGCTTCGAGGCGGGCGTCGAACTGGTCAAGCACCCGCTCGTCGCCGCCGCCGGCTTCACCGGCTCGGTACGCGGCGGCCGGGCGCTCTTCGACGCCGCCGCCGCCCGCCCGGTGCCCATCCCCTTCCACGGCGAACTGGGCTCCCTCAACCCGGTCGTGGTCACCGAGGCCGCCGCCGCCGAGCGGGCCGAGCAGATCGGGACCGGCCTCGCCGGCTCCATGACGCTCGGCACGGGCCAGTTCTGCGTCAAGCCCGGTCTGGTCCTGGCACCCACCGGGGCGGGCGGCGACGACCTGGTCGCCTCCCTCGCCGGCGCGGTCAAGGACGCCGGCGAGGGGGTGCTCCTCGACCACCGGATGCGGGACAACTTCGTCGCGGGCGTCGCCGAACGCGCCGCCCTCCCGGACGTCGAGGCCCCCGTCACCCCCGGCGCCGCCGGCGAGCACACCGTCAGCCCCGGCTTCCTCACCGTGCCGGCCGCCAGGCTCGCCGAGGAGGGCGCGCACGACCTGCTGCTGGAGGAGTGCTTCGGGCCCGTGACCGTCGTCGCCCGGTACGACAGCGAGGACGAGGTCACCGCCGTCCTGTCCCGGCTGCCGGGCAACCTCACCGCGACCGTCCACCTCTCCTCGCGGGAGGCGGCCGGCGAGGGCCGCGGCGCCGGCATCCTCGCCGAACTGACCCCGCTCGCCGGGCGCGTCCTCGTCAACGGCTGGCCCACCGGCGTCGCCGTCGCCCCCGCCCAGCACCACGGCGGCCCCTACCCGGCCACCACCTCCACCTCCACCTCCGTCGGCGGCACCGCCGTCGAACGCTGGCTGCGCCCCGTCACCTACCAGTCGACCCCCGAGGCGCTGCTCCCGCCCGAACTGCGCGACGACAACCCACTGGGCCTCCCGCGCCGCGTCGACGGACGCCCGGAGCGCTGACCCCGCCGCCCCCGCCCCGTCCCTCCCCTCGCGGGGGAGGGACGGCGGCGCCGCGGCCCGGCGGCCGTCCGCTGCCGGGGCTCGCCGTCACCGCGTAGCGCAAGGACCGCGACCCCGCCGGAGCGTAACGTGACAAAGGGGGCATAACGGGCCGCGCGCGAGGAGCGATCATGACAACACCCGACCGGCAGGAGGCGTTCGCCGCACTCATGGCGGACGTGCTCAACAAAGGGGCCCTGGCGCTCCTCATCAGCGTCGGGCACCAGACCGGCCTGTTCGAGACCCTGAGCACCCTGCCGCCCGCCACCAGCGCGGACGTCGCCGATGCGGCGGGCCTGGACGAGCGGTACGTCCGCGAGTGGCTCGGCGGCATGGTCGTCGGCGGGGTGGTGGAGTACGAACCCGACGGCGCGACGTACCGGCTGCCGCCTGAACACGCCGCCTCGCTGACCCGGGCCGCCGGCCCCGACAACCTCGCCGGGATGATGCCCTACATCGCCCTGATGGGCGAGGTGGAGCAGCGGGTCGTGGCGTCCTTCCGGGACGGCGGGGGCGTGCCCTACTCGGCCTACCCCCGCTTCCAGGCCCTCCAGGCGCAGGAGACGGCCCGCGTCTACGACACGGCCCTCGTCGACACCATCGTGCCCCTGGTGCCGGGTCTCACCGAGCGGCTGCACGAGGGCATCGACGTCCTGGACGTGGGCACCGGCCAGGGCCACGCCCCGCTCGTCCTGGCCCGGGCCTTCCCCCGGAGCCGCTTCCACGGCCTGGACCGGTCGGAGGACGGCATCGCCGCGGCCCGCCGGGAGGCCGAGCGGCTGGCCGTCGGCAACCTCCGCTACTCGGTGGGCGACTCCACCGAGATCGGGGGGCGGTACGACCTCGTCACCGCCTTCGACGTCATCCACGACCTGGCCCGCCCGCGGGAGACCCTGGCCGCCGTCGCCGCGTCCCTCCGCGACGGCGGCACCTTCCTGATGGGCGACATCGCCGCCTCCAGCAACCTGGAGGAGAACGTCGGGCACCCGTTCGGGCCCACGCTCTTCGGCTTCTCCGTCTTCTACTGCATGACCACGTCGCTGAGCACCGGCGGCGCCGGCCTCGGCACCGTCTGGGGCGAGCAGACCGCCTGCCGCATGCTCGACGAGGCGGGCTTCACCGACGTGCGGGTCCGCTCGGTCGAGGGGGATCCGCTGAACGTCTACTACGTGGCCACGACCGGTTAGGCCGTGTCGGCGGGGCGCCCCCGCCGGCCCGGAGCACTCCTTCCCGGCACGTCGCGGCGGGCCGTCGCGCCGCGGCGCACCGGAGGCGGGATCGCCGTACGCGACCGCACGCGACCGTACGCACGAGAGACGAGGTCCGCGATGGGAAAGATCGTGCTGTCCATGTCCATGTCCCTGGACGGCTGCATGGAGGGGCCGGACCGGGACATCGGCTGGCACCGGGTCGACGACGAACTGCACCGGTACTTCAACGAGCGGTGCGCGGGGATGGGGGCCTTCCTGGAGGGGCGCGTCACCTACGAGCTGATGGAGGGGTTCTGGCCGACGGCCGACTCCGACCCCGCCGCTCCCGCCCCCATGCGGGAGTTCGCACGGATCTGGCGGGAGAAGCCCAAGTACGTCTTCTCCCGCACCCTCCGGCAGGCCGGCCCGAACGCGACCGTCCTCAGGGAGGTGGACCCCGAGGAGGTGAGGGCCCTCGCGCGGCGGTACCCGGGCGACCTGGCGGTGGGCGGCGCCGACCTCGCCGAGTCGTTCCGCCGGCACGACCTGATCGACGCCTACGACGTCTACGTCCACCCCGTCCTCATCGGCCGGGGCAAGCCGCTGTTCCCGGCCCGCGACACCGGGACCGCCCTGCGGCTCACCGGCACCCGGGCGTTCGGCAACGGGGTGGTGCTCCTCGCGTACGAGAGGGAATGAACCGGCGCCGTGACGGGTTGACGGCGTGAGCGGAGGAGGCCTCCGCAGGGCCCCGCCCGCGCCTCACGACCTGGAGAGAATTATGACCAGGCAAGACGAAGCCTCGCCCGTGTGCGGGGGCAGGCACACGGGCGAGGCACCTGGGAGTTGCGTCCCCTGTTCGTGCCTCTCGGCGGTGCGCGTAGCAGTCCGTCCTAGAGCGGCCAGGAGTGGGCCGGATCATCCAGCCAGACGGCTTGCCCATCCGCTGTGACTGTGAGCCCGAACCGGTCATGCCCTGGCTTGCCGTTCTGCTCCCACCACCGGTAGGCGGCTTCGGCTTCGTCCCACAGTCGGCGGGGTCCGGCTTGCCACACTCTCGCCGTGTCCCCGTCGCGGAACATCACACAGGCCCATGACCGATCGGTCAGCGAGTAGAGCCACACCGGTCGTGCTCCGTCGCGCTTGCCGGCAACGGTGTGCACGCAGTCCCGTACGCGCAGACCCAACGCGAACGACTGAGGGCTGAACCGTCCGCTTCCCAGGAAATCCCCCTCCGCGAGATCGGTTTCCGACTCGTCACCATCAGCCACGCTGCCCGTGACGTACTCGCGGTGCACCACCGGCCCCAGACGTTGGGCGCGCAGCTTCATGAACTCCACCGGGCCCGAGAACAGACCCAACGCGCTCTCCCCGTCATCGGAGACGACCAACCGGACCACAGCGTCACCATTGCCGAAATGGGTGCCCCACGGAACCACGATCACCCCGCCCGGTCGGCACTGCTGTACCCACGTGAACGGGATCGATCGCAGACCGCACGTCGCAATGATCCGGTCGTACGGTGCCCGATCGGCATAGCCCTTGAAGCCGTCCCCGTGAACAACCTCGACAGGCAGCCCGAACCGCTCAAGGGCTCCGCGCGCCGTTGCCGCAACCGCTTCGTCCACTTCGATGGTGACGACGTTCTCCGTCCTCAACCGGTGTGCCAGCAAGGCAGCGTTCCAGCCGGTGCCCGCGCCGATTTCCAACACCTGATTACCGGGCTGCACCGCCAGCGATTGCAGCATGCGGAAAACGACGCTGGGCATAGACGCTGAAGACGTGGCGACCCGGCCCGCAGTCCTGCCGCTGTGCTCGCCGTCGTCCCACTGAGTGACGATCGGGACATCCGCGTCTGCATAGCCGTACCAGGCCTCTGGCTCCTCCTCCCTGGACACGCCGACGCTGCGCCCGGTGACCATATCGAACGGCCAGATGAGATCCGGCAGGAACGCGGAACGGGGAACGGCGGCGAAGCTCGGCACCCAATCCGAGGAGAGGGCATCAGCGGAAATGAGGACGCGCCCCAGCTCTGTACGGCCGGGGCGGTCGTCGTCCACGATCCATGGCCGGGTGCTCAGATCCTCCCGAACGGCGGAATCGTCACATCGGTCACACCGGATCAGGGCACTACAACAAGATCAAGTTACGAGCTCGTAGGACACGGCCTGGTACCGCAACGGTCTTCGGCGTGCCTGGTTGCCAGGCTGTTCGCCGGCCTGGGCAGGGATGGGGGTCTCGGTGATGTCAGGGCGTAACGGGGAGGCTAGCGAGGTGCCGCGAGTACGTCCCGGAGTACGTCCGCGAGCGTGACGCGGGCCAGCTCGTGTCTCAGGGTCTCCTCGATGCCCTCGTAGATGCTCTGCATCGCCGGCTGGATGCCGTGACCCACCACGCATCCCTGGTCCGGGGTGGTGCGGTGCATGGCGAACAGCGGGCCGGGTTCCACTGCCTCGTACACGTCGAGCAGGGTCATCGACTCCAGCTCGCGTGCCAGCGACCAGCCCGCGCCCACGCCCCGCCGGGACTCGACGAGCCCGGCCCTGCGCAGCTCGCCGAGCAGCCGTCTGATCACCACCGGGTTGGTGTTCGCGCTGGTCGCGATCTGCTCGGAGGTGGCCACCTCATGGCCCTGGCGCTGGTAGAGGCCGATCCAGGCCAGCGCGTGGGCGGCGATGGTCAGCCTGCTGTTGGCGCTCATGACTCCTCCTCTCGGCCGCAGAGCTTCATGCTACGGCAGTCGTAACAGTAGAGGTTGCAACAGTCTGTCGTAACAATTAACGTTGCGACTGCTGGGAAGGGTCAATCAACGAGGTGAGAAGCATGAGCAAGCCACTCACGGGCAAAGTCGCCCTGGTCACCGGGGGGTCGCGCGGACTGGGAGCCGCGACCGCACGACTGCTGGCCGAGCAGGGCGCCGACGTCGCCTTCACCTACGTCAGCTCCGAGAAACAGGCGCAGGCCGTCGTCGACGAGGTGCACGGCAAGGGAGTCAAGGCCGTCGCCTTCCAGTCCGACCAGGCGGACACGAGCCGGGCGCCGGCGCTGATCGACGAGGTGGTCGCGCACTTCGGCGGCCTGGACATCCTCGTCAACAACGCGGCGATCTCCGTGGCTGGCACGGTGGACGACCCGGATGCCGACACCGCCGCACTGGACCGGATGCACGCCACCAACTACCTCGGCGTGATCGCCGTCATCCGGGCCGCCTCCCGAGTGCTGCGCGCGGGTGGCCGCATCATCACAGTGAGTTCCGGACTGGGCTCCCGGGTCGGCGCCCCCGGCCTTGCCGACTACTCGGCGACCAAGTCCGGGATCGAGAGGTACACCATGGGCGTCGCACGCGACCTCGGGCCCCGGAACATCACGGCCAACGTCGTGGAGGCCGGACTGATGGAGGGCGGCATGCAACCGCCGGACCCCGAGACCCTCAAGGCCCTGGTCAGCTCGCTGTCCCTGCAACGCATGGGGCACCCCGACGAAATCGCCGCGGCGATCGCCTTCCTGGCGAGCCCCGCCGCGTCGTACGTCACGGGCGCAGTGCTGGACGCCCACGGCGGCTACAACGCCTGAACCCGAACAGCTGCCGCGCGCTCCGAAGGACATCGTGCCTTCGGGGCGCGCACCGCCAACGACCCGCGTGTGCGTGGACACACCTCAAGAAGCCCGGATCGTGAGCGTGTTACGAGCTCTTAGGTGCGAACTTGGTTGGCAGCGTGGCGAGCATTCGCGGCGAAGCCCATCGCCATGCGCTCAGTTGGGGGAATCTCAACTCCCCTTGCTTCAGCGGATCGAAGGTGGGCGCTAACGGCGTCTGCCTCTTCGCTGGCGGTGCCGGCAATGGACTCCAGATGGCGCCGGTTGCGTTCCGGGCTCCCTTGTCGACGTTCGTCGTGTCAGTGGTGCGCGGCCGTGAGGAGGCGCGGGCCATGGAGGAGCACGTGGCCGCCAACGCGCGCGCCGAGGGGCTCGCGTACCGCACCGAGGGGCGGGACCACGGCAGCACCTTCGACATCCACCGGCTGCTCCACCTGGCCGGGGCGCACGGGCGGCAGGACGCGCTGCTCGACCTCGCCTACCGGGCGAACTTCGCCGAGGAGAGGTCCGTCTTCGACCCCGAGGTGCTCGCCCGGCTGGGCGTGGAGGCCGGGCTGGCGGAGGACGAGGTCCGCCGTGTGCTGGCCGACGAGGACGCCTGCGCCGAGAACGTACGGGCCGACGAGCGCGAGGCGGCCGAGCTGGGCGCCACGGGCGTGCCCTTCTTCGTCCTGGACCGGCGTTACGGCGTCTCGGGCGGGCAGCCCGCCGAGGTCTTCACCCGGGCGCTGGAGCAGGCCTGGGAGGGCCGGGCGGTCCGGCGGGCCGGCGCGGGCGCCGGGGCCTGCGACGCGGACGGCGCCTGCCCGGTGTGAGGACCGCGCCGCGGAACCCGATTGACCCGGCGCGGCGCCCGGACCAGGGTGGGGGCATGGAAACCCCTCTCGGCAGCGGCGAGTTCGCCCCCACACGGACGTACCTGGACACCTCTCGCTGCGGGCTGCTGCCCCGCCGGACCGTGGCCGCCGTGACCGCGCTGGCGGACGGGCTGGCCGCCGGGACGGTCGGCGGTTCCGGCAGTTTCGAGGCCGTGGACGGCGCGCGCCGCGGGTTCGCGCGGGTGGCGGGCGTGGACCCCGACCGGGTCGCCGTGGGCAGTTCGGTCGCCGTCCACGTGGGCCTGGTCGCGAGCTCCCTGCCGGCCGGGGCGGAAGTCCTCTTCGTGGAGGGCGACTTCGGATCCGTGATCACGCCGTTCGCGGCGCGCGGCGACCTCAAGGCGCGGTTCGTGCCGCTGGAGGACCTGGCCGACGCGGTGCGGCCGGGGACCGCGCTGGTCGCCTTCTCCTCGGTCCAGTCGGCGGACGGGCGCGTGGCCGACCTGGCCGCGGTACGGGAGGCGGCGGCCGCGCACGGGGCTCGCACGCTCCTCGACGCGACCCAGTCGGCGGGGTGGCTGCCGCTGGACGCGGGGGCGTACGACTACACGGTGACGGGCGGGTTCAAGTTCCTGATGTGCCCGCGGGGCGCGTCGTTCCTCACCGTGACGGAGGAGGCCCAGGAGTCGCTGGTGCCCATCCACGCGGGCTGGTTCGCGGCGGCCGACCTGGACGACCCCTACGGCCCGGCCGTGCGGCTCGCGGACACGGCCCGCCGGTTCGACGAGCCGCCCGCCTTCCTCTCGTACCACGGCGCGGAGCAGTCGCTGGCGCTGCTCGGCGAGATCGGGATCGACGCCGTGCATGCCCACGCCACGGCGCTCGCCGCCCGCTTCCGGGAGGGCCTGGCCGGCCTCGGGCACCCGCCGGTGCCCGGCACCTCGGCCGTCGTCGCCGTCCCGGGGCTGGGGGAGCGGCGGCCGGAACTGGCGCGAGCGGGCGTGGCCGTCTCGGCCCGCGCCGGCAACCTGCGGGCCGCCTTCCACCTCTACAACTCGGCCGCCGACGTGGACCGGGCGCTGGACGTGCTGTCCTGAGCCGCGTGTGACGGGGTGTCCCGGGCCGTGCCCGGCCCGGTGTCCCGGGCGGGCGGCGTGCCGGGGCAGCCCGGCGCCTCCTTGCACAGGTTCGCCTCGACCCTGCCCAGGAGCCGCCCCAGCTCGGCGCGCTCGTGCGCGTCGAGCCCGGCGAGCGTCAGCTCCTCCAGCCGCCCCCAGGCCTCCGTCACCTGCGTGTGCAGCGTGCAGCTGGCGGCGGTCGCCTCCACCAGCACGGCCCGCCGGTCGGCGGGGTCGGGGGAGCGGCGTACGTGGCCCGACTGCTCCAGGCGCTGGAGCATCTTGGTGACCGTGGAGGGGTCGAGGTCGACGACCTTGATGAGCTCCGACTGCCGCACCGGTCCGGACTCCCAGAGGTGCATCATCACGAACTCCTGGCCCGGGTAGATCCCGGCCTCCTTCAGGAACCTGCCCGCGGCGATGCGGTGCAGCCGGGCCACCCGGGACAGGGTGTGGCTCAGGGGGCCGCAGTGCGCGGCGGAGGGCGGCGCCGCGTCGGGACAGGCGGGGCGCTCGGCGCCTCCTTCAGGGTGCTGCGGGCCGGACATCGGGTCTCCTCGGGGGACGGTCGGTCGACGTCACCGATTTTACCTTGGTCGGCCAATGAATGCGTTACAGTGGCGTCAGGCAGAAATACTTGGCCGACCACACATTGCTTGGGAGCCCCTGATGACCACCGCTTTCGACCCCATCGACCTGTCCGGCACGCCGCTCGCCAACCGCATCGCCATGGCCCCGATGACCCGGGGCCGCGCCGGGGCGGGGCGGGTGCCGACCGATCTCACCGCCGAGTACTACGCCCAGCGCGCCTCGGCCGGCCTGATCATCACCGAGGGCATCCAGCCCTCGCCCGTCGGTCAGGGGTACTCCGACACCCCGGGACTGCACAGCGAGGAGCAGACCGCCGCCTGGCGCCGGGTCACCGACGCCGTGCACGCGGCGGGCGGCCGGATCTTCGCCCAGCTCATGCACGTCGGCCGCATCGGCCACCCCGACCTGCTCGCCGACCTGCCCGGCGGCCTCCACCCCGTCGCGCCGTCCGCCGTGGCGGCCAGGGGCCAGGTCTGGACGGCCGAGGGTCCCAAGGACTTCGTCACCCCGCGCGAGCTCACCGACGCCGAGGTACGGGACACGATCGCGGACTTCGTGACCGCCGCCCGCAACGCCATTGCCGCCGGCTTCGACGGCGTCGAGCTGCACGGTGCCAACGGCTACCTGATCCACCAGTTCCTGGCGCCCGGCACCAACCGGCGCACCGACGCCTGGGGCGGCTCGGTGGAGAACCGCGTCCGCTTCGCCGCCGAGGTCGTCTCAGCGGTCGCCGCCGAGATCGGGGCCGCCCGCACCGCCCTGCGGATCTCCCCCGGCAACCCCTACAACGACATCGAGGAGCCCGAGCCGGAGGAGGCGTACACCGCGCTCGTGACCGAGCTGGAGCCGCTCGGCCTCGCCTACCTGCACGTCCTGGAGAGCTCCCCGGCCACCCGCGAGCTCACCCTGGCGCTGCGCAAGCGGTTCTCCGGCACGCTGGTGCTCAACCCGGCCACCGAGGGCCCGACCAGCGCCGAGGACCTGGCGCTGATCGAGGACGGCACGGCCGACCTCGTGGCGTTCGGCGCCCTGTTCCTCGCCAACCCCGACCTGCCGGCCCGGCTGCGGGCCAACGGGCCCTACAACACGCCGGACACGGCCACGTTCTACGGCGGCGACCACCGCGGCTACACCGACTACCCCGCGCTGGCCGTCCGGTAGCGGCAGGGGCGGTACGACGGGCGGGGGCGGTACGAGCGGACCGGGCCGCACGGCACGGCGCTTGGGCGGCACGACGAGGGGCGGGACCCCACCCGGATCCCGCCCCTCCGCTCATGTACCCGCCGCGCCGGGTCTCACCGCACCGGAGTGAAGTCCCTCGCCCCGATGAACTCCGGCCGCCGGACGGGCGCCGCGAACGGCTCCACCGCTGTGTTCTCCACGCTGTTGAACACGATGAAGACGTTGCTCCGGGGGAACGGGGTGATGTTGTCGCCCGAGCCGTGCATCGCGTTGCAGTCGAACCAGGTCGCCGAGCCCGCCCGGCCGGTGAACAGCCGGATGCCGTGCGCGTCCGCGAACCGGGTCAGCGCCTCGTCCGAGGGGGTGCCCGCGTCCTGCATCTGCAACGACTTCTTGTAGTTGTCCTTCGGCGTCTCGCCCGCGCAGCCCAGGAACGTCCGGTGCGACCCCGGCATGATCATCAGGCCGCCGTTGGTGTCGAGGTTCTCGGTCAGCGCGATGGACACGGACACCGTCCGCATCCGCGGCAGCCCGTCCTCGGCGTGCCAGGTCTCGAAGTCCGAGTGCCAGTAGAAGCCCGAGGCGCCGAAGCCCGGCTTCACGTTGATCCGCGACTGGTGGACGTACACGTCCGAGCCGAGGATCTCGCGGGCCCGGCCCACCACGCGCTCGTCGCGCACCAGCCGGGCGAAGACGTCGCTGATCCGGTGGACCTCGAAGACCGACCGCACGTCCTGGGACTTCGGCTCGACGATCGAGCGCTCGTCGGCGCGGATCGCCGGATCGGTCACGAGCCGGTCCAGCTCGGCCCGGTAGACGGCGACCTCGTCGTCGGTGATCAGCTGGTCGACGGCGAGGAACCCGTCCCGCTCGAAGGACTCCAGCTCCGGGGTGAGCGGCCCCCAGACGACCGGGTCCCGCCGGGGCGTGACCACTTCACTGGCGCCTCGGGTGGGGTACAGGTCCTGCACGGTGGCGGTCGTGGTCGTCGTCATGGTTCAGCCCTCCTCGGTGAGCAGCGGATAGACGCCGTTCTCGTCGTGGTCCTCCCGGCCGGTGACGGGAGGGTTGAACACGCACACGCACCGGAAGTCGGTCTTCGGGCGCAGGGTGTGGCGCTCGTGGCCGTCCAGCAGGTACATCGTGCCGGGCTCGATCCAGTGGGTCTCGCCCGTCTCGTCGTCGGTCAGCTCGGCCTCGCCCTCGACGCAGAGCACGGCCTCGATGTGGTTGGCGTACCACATGGAGGTCTCGGTCCCGGCGTACAGCACGGTCTCGTGCAGCGAGAAGCCGACCTTCTCCTTGGCGAGCACGATGCGCTTGGACTCCCAGGTGCCGGAGGCCGCCTTCACATGGCGCTCGGTGTTCTCGATGTCCTTCAACGATCGGACGATCACGGTGGTGCAACTTCCTTTCGTACGGGCCGTACGGGTCGTGCGCGTCGTGCGCGTCATGCGCGTCGTGGTGGTCGTGCGGGGAGGGCTCAGGCGGTCTCGCGGACCGCGCGGGCCAGCGTCCGCAGCCCCTCGTCCAGCTCGTCGGGGGTGATGGTCAGCGGGGGCAGCAGCTTGACGACCTCGCTGCGCGGGCCGGAGGTCTCCAGCAGCAGGCCCAGTTCGAAGGCGCGGGCGCAGACGGCGGAGGCGCGGGACTTGTCGGTGAACTCCATGCCCCAGACCAGGCCGCGGCCGCGGAAGTGGGCGCCGTAGGCGGAGTTCTCGTCGCAGATCGCCAGCAGTGCCTGCTCGACCTGCTCGCCGCGCGTGATGGTCTGCTTCTCCATCTGGCCGTCGGCCCAGTAGGTGTCGAGCGCGGCGGTGGCGGTGACGAAGGCCGGGTTGTTGCCGCGGAAGGTGCCGTTGTGCTCGCCGGGGCCCCACACGTCCAGTTCGGGCATGAACAGGCACAGCGACATCGGCAGACCGTAGCCGCTGATCGACTTCGACAGGGTGACGATGTCGGGCGTGATGCCCGCCTCCTCGAAGGAGAAGAAGGCGCCCGTACGGCCGCAGCCCATCTGGATGTCGTCGACGATCAGCAGCATGTCCTGGCGGTCGCACAGCTCCCGCAGCGCCCGCAGCCACTCGGGCCGGGCGACGTTGATGCCGCCCTCGCCCTGCACGGTCTCCACGATCACGGCGGCCGGCTTGTTGAGCCCGGAGCCCTGGTCCTCCAGGAGCCGCTCGAACCAGAGGAAGTCGGGGACCTGGCCGTCGAGGTAGTTGTCGAACGGCATCGGCGTGCCGTGCACCAGCGGGATACCGGCCCCGGCGCGCTTGAACGCGTTGCCGGTGACGGCGAGCGACCCCAGCGACATGCCGTGGAAGGCGTTGGTGAACGACACGATCGACTCGCGCCCCTTCACCTTGCGCGCCAGCTTCAGCGCGGCCTCCACCGCGTTGGTGCCGGTCGGGCCGGGGAACATCACCTTGTACGGCAGGTCGCGCGGCCGCAGGATCACGTTCTGGAACGACTCCAGGAACGCGCGTTTCGCGGTCGTCGCCATGTCCAGGCCGTGGGTGATGCCGTCCCGCTCGATGTAGTCGAGCAGCGCGCGTTTCAGCACGGGGTTGTTGTGCCCGTAGTTGAGCGAGCCGGCGCCGGCGAAGAAGTCGAGGTAGGTGTGCCCGTCCTCGTCGGTGAGGCGGGCGCCCTGGGCACGGTCGAACACGGCGGGCCAACCGCGGCAGTAGCTGCGCACCTCCGACTCAAGGGTCTCGAAGACACTCAGGGCGGGCGGGGTGATGGTCACGGCGGTTCGTCTCCTCGGTGGGGGTGTCTCGGACGTACGTGTGAGGGCGGCGGGGGGGGGCGGCCCCGGGCGGGCCGGCGGGTCCGGAGCGGGCGGGGGACCGGGGACGGGGCGGGCGGACGCGGCTCGGGTGCGTCCGGTGCCCCGGTTCCGGGCTGCCCGTCGGGGTCCGGGTCCGGGGGCCGGGTCTTCCGGTCCGGGACGGTTCCGGGTTTTCAGGGGTCCGGGCCCGGTCCGGGGCCGGGGCCGGGTTCCGGATCTGTGCGGGTCAGGCGATCGGGCCGATGCGGTACAGCACCTCGGGCTCGTGCGTCCCCTCGGGGAAGAGCCCCCCGTCGAAGAGCACCTCGCGCTCCAGGGACGCGCCCCGGCGCTCCGCGTACGACGTGAAGAGCCGGTCCGACGCGGTGTTGTCCGGTGTGACGGTCGTCTCCACGGTGCGGACGCCCTGTCCGGCCACGCGCGCGGTCAGCGCGTCCAGCAGCACGCCGGCCAGGCCGCGGCCGCGGTGCGCCCGGTCCACGGCGACCTGCCAGACGACCAGGGTCTCCGGGCGCTGCGGCCTGATGTAGCCCGTGACGAAGGCGATCGGCTCTCCGTCGGCGCCGCGCGCCACCAGGGACGTGGCGGCGAAGTCACGGCACCACAGCAGATAGCTGTACGAGGAGTTGAGGTCCAGGACCTCGGAGTCGCGGGCTATGCGCCATATCGCGGCTCCGTCCTCCACTCGTGGGGTGTCTATACCGATGGCCGGCGCGGCCGGTCGGTGGAATTCGTTTCGGGCACCTGCAAGGTCTGCTTGTGCGGCGGTCATGCGGATTGAACTTACCCAGCAATTTCTGAAATTGCATCGGCGGCAGGGGTTGGGCGAGCGTGTGGCCTGTGTTATCGCGCGGGCGCGAGATCAACTGGGCGGAAGCCGCACAGCGCCGATTTTTGCCCGTATATATACTGGCAAAACGGACGCAATGTGGAGTCGATCACATGGAGGTGAGCGGCTTGACAGGGTGCCCGAATTGCCCGTGGCGTCCTTATGAAATCTTGGTGTTTAACCTCGGCGAAACGGGGCAGAAGAATGCGGGAAGCTACCCCTTATAAAACACCCGCCGGTATTCGACCGGCAATGCCGATTCATTGTTCCCGTGAAGTGGATGTCATGTCGTCCCGAAAGGCCGCCGGTCGTACGGCGTCGCCCCGCCGGACGTTTCCCGTCCCCTCGTCCGTCGCCCTCGCCCGGCCACCCCGCCCCGCGCGCGGGCCGCTTCCGCGCGCATGCGGAACGGGCCCGTCCGCGCCGGTGCCCCCGCTCCCCGTGACCACGTCCGGGTGAGTCATTCCGGCCTCCTGGCCCGTACCTGTGTTTCGACGCCGGGCGCGGGCCGGAAACACGTACATGTGGGGAAGAACAGGCGGCCGTCGAGCGGTTGACGAGGAACAGTGATCATCAACGGTGATGGGTGGGGGCCAGGAAGTGGATCTGCGCCAGCTGGAGTGCTTCATCGCGGTCGCCGAGGAGCTCGGCTTCGGCCGGGCCGCCGAGCGGCTGCACACCGTCCACGACTCGGTGAGCCGGCAGGTCGGTCGGCTGGAGCGGGAACTGGGCGTGCGGCTCTTCGACCGCGCCGCCCGCCACGTACGGCTCACCGCCGCGGGTGAGCGGCTGCTGCCCGAGGCCCGCGCCGCGCTCGCCGCGGCCGCCCGGGTCCGCGCCACCGCGGTCGGCATCAGCGCCGGGACGGAGGGGCTGGTGCGGCTCGGCACCACCCGGGCCTTCGCCGACCGCGTCTACCGCGCCCTCGACACGCTGGCCGCCCGCCGGCCCGGACTGCGCGTGCGGCTGGAGCGGGCGCCCCAGGAGGCCCGCCTCGCCGCCGTGCGCTCCGGGACGTTCGATGCGGCCCTCGTGCGCGGTGTGCGGCACGCCGAGGGGGTGGTCCTGCACCCGCTGTGGACCGACCCGCTGATCGCCGCGCTGCCCGCGTCCCACGCGGCCGTGCTGGGACTCGCCGACGACGAGCCGCCGAGCCTCGACCGGCTCGCGAAGCTGCCCCTGAGGCTCGTTCCGCGCGCCGCCAACCCCGCCTTCCACGACCTGGTGACGGCCGCCCTGCCCGACTGGACGCCCGGCCCGCCGTTCACCACCCTCCAGGACACGCTCACCGAGTTGGCCGCCCACCCCGAGCCGTCCTGGACCCTGTTCTACCCGGTCGGCGCGGTGCTGCCGGCCGGCCGGCTCACCTTCCGCACCCTGCCCGGCCTCACCTACCCGGTCTCGCTCGCCGTCCCGGCCGACCGCCCGCCCGCCCCGCCGGTGCAGGCCCTGCTCGACGCGCTGGCGGCGACCGCCCCCGGCACCCCCGCCCCCGCCGCGCCCCGCCGCACCGCGCCCCTCACCCGGGAGGCCGCCCCGGTCCCCCAGTGACAGCGCCCCGCCGCCCCCGCGGCACCCCCCGGGGCGGCGGCCCGCACCACCACCGGCCCCGCGCCCGTCACCGGCCGTGCGTCACTCCCACGCCCCGGCGACCGCCCGGCGTGCGCCGGCGAGGTCCACGGGCGCGCCGGTCAGCCGGCCGAGGGCCGCGCCGAGGGCCGCCACCGAGGACTCCACGACGCCCCGGTCGGCGTCCGGACCGTAGTGGTTGACCCGCACCATCTCCTTGGCCAGTGCCCCGCCGCCCGCGGCGAGCGGCAGCGACGGGTCGGCGGCCAGCGCGGCGGCGACGAGTCCGGAGGCGTCCACCCCGGCCGGCGTGCGCAGCGTCGTCGCCACCGGGGCGGCGTCCTTCGCCTCGTACACATACGGCTCCAGCCCGCCGCCGAGGGCGAGCACCCCCGCGCGGGTGGCCGCCGCGGCCGACGCGTGACGGGCCATCAGCGCGTCCAGGCCCTCCGCCTCGATGCGCTCCAGGCACGCCTCCAGCGCCAGCATCTCCAGCTGCGCCGGGGCGTGCAGCAGCGCCTTGCGGCCGCCGTCGATCCAGCGTTCCTTCCAGTCCAGCAGGGAGAGGTACGAGCGGCGCGGCGCCGCCGGGTTGGCCGCGAACCGCTCCCACGCGCGCGTGCTGACCGACACGGCCGAGACGCCCGCCGGGCCGCCCATCGCCTTCTGCGCGCCGATGACGCACATGTCCACGCCCCAGGCGTCCGGCAGCACCGGCTCCGCGCCGATCGAGGCCACCGCGTCGAGGTAGAACAGCGCGCCGTGCGCCCGGACCACCTCACCGATCGCGGCGACCGGATTGGTGTTGCCGGTCGCCGCCTCGGCGTGCACCAGCGACACGAAGTCGATCTCCGGGTTGCGCTCCAGCGCCTCGGCGACGCCCTCCGGGGTCACCGCCGTGTGGAACGGCACCTCCAGGTCCACCACCGTCGCCCCGCAGTCGCGCAGCCAGTCGCCGAAGGTCTGCCCGTACGGTCCCGTCACCACGTTCAGCGCCGTCGAGCCGGGCCGGGCGCCGCTGCGGATGCAGCCCTCCAGCGGCAGCAGCGCCTCGCCCTGGGTGATCACCACGTCCTGCCCGGTGGCCAGCAGCGCGGCCACGCGCCGCTCGATCGCCGCGAAGCGGTCGGCGGTCAGCGGGGCCAGGTCGAGGAAGGGGTGCGTCGCGGGGGTGCTCACGGAGGTCTCTTCTCTTCACGTACGGACTGCTTCGCCGAGGGTACTTCCGCCCTCGTAGAGTGCTCGACATGAGCGTGGTGCTGCATGTGACGGGACGGGTGCTGGCCGGCCCGCAGGACGTACGGGACGAGCTGTGGGTGGTCGGCGGGCGCGTCACCTACGACCGGCCGGCGCACGCCGGCGACGTGCGGACGGTACGGGGCTGGGCGCTGCCCGGACTGGTCGACGCGCACTGCCACGTGGGCCTCGACGCCCACGGTGCCGTGGACGCGGCCACCAGCGAGAAGCAGGCGGTCACCGACCGGGACGCGGGCACCCTGCTGATCCGGGACGCCGGGTCCCCGGCGGACACCCGCTGGATCGACGACCGCGACGACCTGCCGAGGATCATCCGCGCGGGCCGGCACATCGCCCGCACCCGCCGCTACATCCGCAACTACGCCCACGAGATCGAGCCCGCCGACCTCGTCGCCTACGTCGGCCGGGAGGCCCGGCGGGGCGACGGCTGGGTCAAGCTGGTCGGCGACTGGCTGGACCGCGGCACCGGTGACCTGGGCGCCTGCTGGCCCCGCGCCGAGGCCGAGGCGGCGATCGCCGAGGCGCACCGGCTGGGCGCCCGCGTCACCGCCCACTGCTTCGCCGAGGACTCGCTGCGGGACCTGGTCGAGGCCGGGATCGACTGCATCGAGCACGCCACGGGCCTGACCGAGGACACCATCCCGCTCTTCGCCGAGCGGGGCGTTGCCATCGTGCCGACGCTCGTCAACATCGCCACGTTCCCGCGGCTCGCCGACGGCGGAGAGGCGAAGTTCCCCCGCTGGGCCGGCCACATGAGGCGGCTCCACGAGCGCCGGTACGACACGGTGCGCGCCGCGTACGACGCGGGCGTCCCCGTCTTCGTGGGCACCGACGCCGGCGGCTCCCTGGCGCACGGCCTGGTCGCCGAGGAGGTCGCCGAACTCGTCACCGCCGGCATCCCGCCGCTGGACGCCCTCTCGGCGACGACCTGGGGAGCCAGGGCCTGGCTGGGGCGCCCCGCCCTGGAGGAGGGCGCCCCGGCCGACCTGGTGGTCTACGACGAGGACCCGCGCGCGGACGTCCGCATGCTCGCGGCGCCGCGGCGGGTGATCCTCGCCGGCCGGGTCATCGGCTGAGGAAGAGCAGCCGGGCGCGCTTCCGCGCGATGTGCACCTCGGGCAGCACGACCTCCGGCAGGACCACCTCGGGGCCGAGCTCGAAGCCGCTGCGCACCAGCAGGGCGATCGCCTTGTCGTTGGCGGCGTCCGGCTCCGCGACGATCCGGTCGTGGCCCTCCATCGCGTACGAGATCAGCGCGGAGACGAGGTGCGTGGAGAAGCCTCGCTCGGGCGCGTCCGTGGGCGCGATCAGCAGGTGCACACCGATGTCGCCCGGACGGGCCTCGTAGCACTCGCTGACCCGGTCGGCCTCCGGCTCGTACGTCTGGAACAGCGCGACCGGCACGCCGTCGCGGTACGCCAGGAACGCGTGGTGCGTGGTCAGCGTGTCCAGGTGCGCGTAGATCTCCCGCACGTCGTCGACGGTCGTCTCCCGCATGCCCCAGAACCGGGCGCGCTCCCCGCCGACCCAGCCGTGCAGCAGCTCCGCGTCGCGCGCCGGGTCGACGCGGGCGAGACGGACCGTCCCGAAGCCGTCGACGGCCTGCTCGAAGACGTACTCAGTCGTGGTCATGGTGTGTCGTGCTCCTCGGTGAGCTGGTTCCAGTCGGTGACGACGGGGGCGAGTCCGCCCCGCAGCCACAGGGGGAGTTGGTCGCGCCCGTGCGGGTCCCCGGGGACGCCCGAGGCGCCGAGCGGCACCACCCACAGGCTGTCCTCGCGCCGCGCCAGGTCCCAGACGTAGCGGGCGGCCGGGCCGCGGGCGCTGAGGTCCGTGACGCCCGGCACGCTGGAGGTGGACAGCACGCAGTCGTGGTCGCCGTCCAGGCCCGGCCACGTGTCGGCGGGGTCGGGCAGCGCGGCCCACGGCGCGAGGCGGTGCGTGGCGCCCCACGGCTCCCGCGGAGGGGCCGCGGCCACCTCCTCGACGGCGGCGCGGACCGCCGCCAGCCGGTCGGCCTCCGGCACCGGCCCGCCCGTGAGCAGGGTCTCCAGGGCGTAGGCGACACGGGGCACCAGGGCCAGCCAGGGCTGGAAGAGCGCCGGGTACGCGGGGGGTTCGGCCAGCACGGCGAGCGCGGGGTGCGCGGCGAGGCGGCGCACGACCGCCCCGCGCACGGCCGCGAAGACGGCGGCGTCCGTGCTGTCGGCCGCCATGCGGCGGTTCCAGCACAGCAGCCGGTCGCGCAGCTCGCGCGCCTCGAGGCCGAGGTCGGCCAGGCCCGCCACGAGGGACAACAGGGGGCGTGCCGAGGCCAGATGGGTGTCGGTGTGGACGGCCGCCATGTCGGGGGCGGTCCAGTTCTTCCGCTCGCCGAGCAGATGGGCGATGCGGTCGGCCCGGTGCGGCGGGGCGAACTCGACGCCCAGCGGGCTCGCCAGCCCGCGCGCGTTCGCCATCACCGCGACGCCGTCGACCGGTCGGCGGGGCATCGGCGCGTGGGCGCCGCGCCATTCGTGGCCGGGCTCCCAGGCGGGGACGACGCGCAGCCGGTTGTCGTGGTGGCGCAGCGGGACGTGGCCGGCGGTCCGGTGGAGGGTGCCGCCGAGGGTGTCGGCGGCCTGGACGACGTTGACGGGCTCCACCCAGGTGTCGAACGCCCGGTCGACGTCGTCGACGGTGCGGGCGGCGAGCAGCGCGGGCAGGGCGGAGAAGCCCAGTTCGTGCGTGACGCGCGGCGGGTGGCGCAGGCTGATCACGTCGTCCGGCCCGTCGATGACGACGGGTCCGCGCTCGGTCTCGATCACCTCGACCTCGACCGGGCCGGCGTCCTTGACCTCGATGGTCTCGGTGTGGACGCGGGCGGGCGCCCAGCCGTCCGGTCCCTGTGCCTCCACCGTGCCGTCCGCGGTGCGCCGCAACCGCTCGCGGTACAGGTCCTGGTAGTCGGCCATGGCGTTGGTGATCGCCCAGGCGACCGTGCCGGTGTGCCCGAAGTGGGCGAGGCCCGGTACGCCGGGCACGGCGAGCCCGACGACGTCGAACTCGGGGCAGGCCAGCCGGATCTGCTGGTACACGCCGGGCGCCTCGATGAACCGGTGCGGGTCGCCCGCGATGAGCGCGGCCCCGGTGGCGGTGCGGTCGCCGGTCACCAGCCAGCCGTTGCTGCCCGTGGTGCCGGGGGCGTCGGTGGCGAACAGCTCGGCGTACTCCTCGCCGAGCCGGCGGGCGACGTGGTCGCGCCACAGCTTGGTGGGGAAGCCCGCGAAGAGGATGTGCGTCGACAGCCAGACGGCGAGCGGGGTCCAGGGTTCCCAGCGCCCGGGGGCCAGTCCGGTGGCGGCGAACTCGGGGGAGCGGCGGGCGCCCGCCGCGAGTCCGGCGTTGACCCCGTCGACGTAGGCGCACACCCAGGTGCGGGTCGGCTCGTCGAGGGCGTCGAAGCAGCGGCGGGCGGTGTCGGCCAGGCGGGCGCGGCGGGCGAAGACGTCCCACTCGACGGCCTCGGCGCCCAGGAAGGCGGCCGTCGTCCCCTGGGCGCGGTGCCGTTCGACCTCGAGCTGCCAGGCCCGGTCCAGGGCGGTGGTGCGGCCCTGCGCCCGGCTGAGTTCGTGCGCGTCGGCGGCGCGGAGATGCGGGATGCCCCAGGTGTCCCGGTAGACCTCGATGCTCACTCTTGTCCCGATCTCTTTAGGTTAGGCTGGCCTAACTTAAAGCACGGTCGTGCGAGAAGCAATCCGGAGCCCGTGTTGACGGCCCGTGACGGTCGGGCGCTGTCGATCGTTGATCGTTTCTCCCTTTTTGTGTGCGGGGTGGGGATATGGCGAACATCTGCGCCGGAAGATTCGAATATGGGAACGGAAACCCCCCTTTGGGGTGAACTCACGTCAGGTTCACGCCACTTCACTCTCCGTGCGTAAAGATTCCGGTGTCCCGCGCCGCTCCGCTCGTGCGTTCCCCATGAGCGCGCCGGCGGCGCCCTGTCTCCTGTGGGGGTTCCACCACCGTGAACAGCACCACCTCGCGCCCGTCCGCCCGCCGCCGCACCATCGCCGCCGCCGTCGCGGCGTTCGCCGCCGGACCCGCGCTCCTCACCGCGCCCGCCGCGCACGCCACCGGGGGAGAGGGGCGCGCGAGCGCGGTCGTCCTCCGCACCGACCTGGACGTCGCCCTGCTGAACAAGGCCGTCCACGTGCCGCTCACGGCCACCCTCAACGAGGTCCAGGCGCCCGCGAGCGCCCGCAGAACGGCGCTCACGGTCACCCTGGACGGCGTCGAGCAGGGCAGGCCGGTCAGCGTCCTCATGGCCGACGTCGCCACCGCGCAGGCCACCGCGGACGGACGCCGCGGAGAGGGGCGCACCGAGCTCGCACGCGCGAAGGTGCACGTCCCCGGCCTGCCCCTGCTGTCCCTGATCGAGCTCGAGAAGGTCACCGCACGCGCCCTGTGCGAGGCCGGCGGGCAGCCGGTCGCCGAGGCGAACGTGCAGGGCCGTGTCACCGTCCTCGGCAAGCGCGTCACGCTCACCGCCGGCGGCCCCACGAAGGTCGAGGTCCCCGGTGTCGGCGAGGTGACGCTCACCCTGTCCGACACCCGCACCACCTCCCGTACCGCCGCCGCCACCGCCCTGGCCCTCACGGTGTCGGTGAACCCGCTGAAGGCGAACGTCGCCGACGTCACCGGCACGATCACGCTCGCCGAGGCCACCTGCGAGTCCCCGAAGGCCCCCGCCGCGGCCGCCGCCCCGGCCGCCCCCACCGCGCCCGCCGCCGCGAAGCCCGCCGACGTCCGGCCCCAGACGGCCGGCGAGCCGCCGGAGGCCAACCTCGCCGAGACGGGCGGGAGTTCGCTGACGCCCTACCTGGCGGGCGGCTCCCTCGCCCTCCTCGCGGGCGGCGCCGGCGCCCTGGCCCTCACCCGCCGCGCCCGCGCGGCGCGCGCCCGCGGCTGACGCGGCGGCGCACGGTGTTCTCCCCCGGGGGACGGGCGAACACCGTGCGCTTTCCGGTGATTCTTGCGGCAATGCCGATGAGCGCACAGACTGGAATGGAGGGACACCCTGCCCCTGACAGGAAGGAAGGGGCGGCCATGGAAAAGCAGTTGCAGATTCACCTTTTCGAGGAGGGAACCGATCCCGCGCGGATCGACCGGATGACCGGCAATCTCCGCAGGGAACTGCTCCAGCTCGAAGTGGACGACGTCGAGGCCCTTCCCGCCGAGGAAGTCCCGGCCGGCGCGCGGGCCTTCGGACCGATGGAGATCGGCGCGCTGCTGGTCACCCTCGGGCAGTCCGCCACCGCCGTACGGCAGGTCGCCGCCGTCCTCCACGGCTGGTGGTCCCGGTTCCAGGAAGCACGTCCGTCCATGCGGCTGACGATGGACGGCGACGTGCTGGAGATCTCCGAAGCGTCACCGGACCAAGTCACCGAGGCCTTCGAAGCGTTCATCGCCAAGCACTCCACCGTCGGGGCATGACCCGAGGCACCCCATGGACGACTCCCGGTACGCCCTGATCATCGCCAACGACGATTATCAGGAAGGCGGCCTGCAGAAGCTGACGTCCCCCGCCGCGGACGCGGAGGCCCTCGCCGAAGTCCTCGGAAACCCCCGGATCGGCGGTTTCCAGGTGAACATCGTGCGCAATGAACCGTCTTACGTCGTCCGCAGCCGCATAGAGGACTTCTTCGCCGAACGCAGGACCGGTGACACGCTGCTGCTCCATTTCTCCTGCCACGGGCTGAAAAGCGAATCGGGAGAATTGTTCTTCGCGGCACCCGACACCCGTCCGAAGCGCCTCAAGGCCACCGGAATAGCCTCCGGATTCGTCCAGGACTGCATGGCGGACACCCGGGCGGGCACCACCGTGCTGTTCCTCGACTGCTGCTACGGCGGGGCCTTCTCGCCCGGTACCGTCGCCCGCGCCGCCGGCGACGTCCACGCGCTGGAGAACTTCGCCGGCGAGAAGCTCGGCCGCGGCGGACGCGGGTGGGCGGTCGTCACCGCCTCCGACTCCATGGAGTACGCCTTCGAGGGCGCCCGGCTCGCCGACGAGGGGCATCCGAAGCCGTCCATCTTCACCAGCGCCCTGGTGTCCGGACTCGCCACCGGGGAGGCGGACCGCAACGAGGACGGCAGGGTCTCCCTGAACGAGCTGTACGACTACGTCCACAACCGGGTGGTCCAGGAGAACCGGAACCAGAACCCGCGCTGCAAGTCCGACCTCCAGGGCGATCTGTACCTGGCCCGCAGCGACCGGCGCCGGCTCGTCCCGCAGCCGCTCCCCGAGCGTTTCCGGGCCGCACTGGCCAGCGAGGAGGTGCTCATCCGGCTGGGCGCCGTCACCGAGCTCCGCTCCCGTATGCAGCACACCGATCCGGCCATCGCCGCCGGGGCCCACGCCGCTCTCACGGAGGTCGCCCGCAACGACATCCAGACCGTCGCCGAGGAGGCCGCCCATGCCCTCGACGCCGTCCGGATCACCCCCGACCCGGCCGACCTGCGCTTCGACCCGGTGTACCAGCACGCCGTTCCGCCCCTGCGGCACGTACGCCTGCTCGGGCCACCGCTGGCCCGCGCCTGCACCCCGCGCACCGAGTCCGACCGGCTGCACGCGACGCCGTCGGGGGACGGTCTCGACGTCACCCTCGACACGGCCGACCCGGGGCCGGTCACCGGCGACATCCTGCTCAAGGGCTACGCGGGCGAAGCGGTGGTCCACGTGGAGGCGGAAGTGCGGGCGGCGGCAGACACGGTGCCGGCTGAGCCCCCGCCCGAGCCGCCGCACCCCCCACCCGTATGGGACCCACCCCCACCCCCGCGTCCGCCCGAGCCGCCGCCCCGGCCGGATCCCCCGCACCAACCGACCGGCCTCAAGGCGTACCGCGCACCGGCGATCGCCGTCGCCGCCCTGGCCGCGGCCATCGCCTCCCTCGCCATCGGCATCAAGGCCGCCGTCGAGGCCGCGCGGCTCGCGCAGGCGGGGGAGACCTGGGTCAACCTCCAGGACCACCTCGCGCGCGAGTCCACCCGCGACCTGGTGGTGTGCCTGGTCCTGGCCGTGGTCTCGCTGATCCTCCTCGGCGCCTCCCGCTACGACCTGCGCACCTCGCCCGGCCTCTACGGCAGACAGCGGGCCGCCGCCACCAGCCTGCTCAACTGGTCGGCGAAGGTGCTCGCCCTGCCGGTGTGCGTCCTCGCCGTGCTGGCCGTGATCGCCGTGATGATCGCCGCCAGAGCGGGCTGACGCGTCAGGGGCCCTCCGCGTGCCCCGCCATCACCAGTGCCTGGTCGAGCGCCTGGAGGAACCGGTTCGTCGTCACCCGGTCCCGTACCGCGAGCCGCAGCCACTGCGGCCCCAGCCCCGGGAACGTGTCGCCCCGCCGCGCCGCGAACCCCAGCGACCGCAGCCGCTCCCGCACCACGTCCGCGCGCTCCGTGCGGACCAGCACGAACGGGCCCTCCGCCGCCGCCACCGTCCGCACCTCGTCGAACTCCGCCAGACCCGCCAGCAGATGGGCCCGGTCCGCCGCGATCCGGTGCGCGGCGTGCTCCGCCTCCGCCAGCGCCGCCCGCGACATGCACGCCTCGGCGGCCGCCAGCGCCGGCGACGACACCGGCCACAGCGGCTGCGCCCGCTCCAGTGCCGCCACCGTCCCCGGATCGGCCAGCACATAGCCGATCCGCAGCCCGGCCAGGCCCCACGTCTTGGTGAGGCTGCGCAGCACCACCAGCCCCGGCACGTCCGTCCGGCCCGCCAGCGCCTCCCGCTCCCCGGGCACGGCGTCCATGAACGCCTCGTCCACCACCAGGGTCCGGCCCGGCCGGGCGAGCCGCGCCAGCAGGGCGGCCGGGTGCAGCACCGACGTCGGGTTCGTCGGGTTGCCGACCACCACCAGGTCGGCGTCCTCCGGGACCGCCGCCGGGTCCAGCCGGAACCCGTCCTCCTCGCGCAGCAGCACGCGCCGCACCTCGTGGCCCGCGTCCCGCAGCGCCGCCTCCGGCTCCGTGAACTGCGGGTGCACCACCACCGGACGGCGTGCCGGCAGCGCCCGCGCCAGCAGCACGAACGCCTCCGCGGCACCGGCCGTCAGCAGGACCCGCTCGGTGGGCAGGTCGTGCCGCGCCGCCACGGCGGCCCGCGCCGCCCGGCCGTCCGGGTAGGCCGCGAGCCCGGTCAGCGAGGCCGCGATCCTCTCCCGCAACCAGTCGGGCGGGGTGTTCGTCCGGACGTTGACCGCGAGATCGGTCAGCTTGTCGTCCCGGACCTCCGCGTCACCGTGGTGCCGCAGATCGTGAGTGTCGGTGTGCGTATACATGGCCGCCAGCGTGTGGGTGAAGTGGGGGGTGGGGGACGGGAGACGCGAGGTCTCCCGGAAGCGCTCCATGAACAGGGTCTAACACTCCGGTGTCTCCCCACCGGTGTACCCGTGACCCACATTCAACAATCGCCTGCGCGCCACCGCACATGTCACCCGCTCCTCCACCGACGTCCGCTTGGGGACGAGCAGTTGGCCGCCGTCCGCCAGCGCCGCCGCCTCCGCCACCGACGGCGTCCCGGCCGCCGCCAGCACCGCGTCCGACGGATGCGGTACGGCGACCAGCGCCAACTCCCGCGCCGGGCGGGTGCGCAGCGGCACACCGAGCCGGGCCGCCGCCTCGACGATCCCCGCCTCGTCCGCCTTGGAGTCGACGGTCGCCAGCTCGTCCGCCGCGGACAGCGGCAGCCCCGCCTCGCGCAGCGTCGCCTCGATCAGCGCGAGCACCGCGCCGGCGGTCACGCCCCGCCCGGCCCCCACCCCGACCACCACCGTCATCGCGCGCAGTGCTCCGCGAACCGCCGGGCCGCCTCCGGCACGGCCGCCCAGTGCGTGTGCACGTAACTCGCGTGCACCCCGCCCTGTACGAAGCCCTCCACACGGCGCTCCGGCTGCCGCAGCCCCCACGCGGGCGCCGCGCCCGCACCCGGCTCGATCACCGTGCGGTGGAACTCGTGCCCCCGCATCCGCGTCCCGGCCGCCGCCAGCGGACTGTCGCTCACCGCGACCGCGTCCCGGTAGCCCAGCGTCAGCCGCTGCGACATCCGCGCCTCCGCGTCCAGCACCCCGCACATCGGCCGGCCGTCCAGCGACCGCGCCAGGTACAGCAGCCCCGCGCACTCGGCGGCGACCGGCGCCCCGGACGCCGCCAGTTCCGCGACCGCCTTCCGCAGCCGGGCGTTCTCCGACAGCTCGGCCCCGTACATCTCCGGGAACCCGCCGCCGATCACCAGCCCGCGCGTCCCCTCGGGCAGCTCCTCGTCCCGCAGCGGGTCGAACGCCACCACCTCAGCGCCCGCCGCCGTCAGCAGCTCCGCGTGCTCCGCGTACGAGAAGGTGAACGCGGCCCCGCCGGCGACGGCCACCACCGGCCGCCCGGCGACCGGCTCCAGGGCCGGCTCCCAGGGCGCGGCCGGCAGCGGCGGCGCCGACCGGGCCAGCGCCAGCAGCGCCTCCAGGTCGCACCCCGCCCGCACCTGCTCCGCCTGCGCCGCGACCGCCTCCACGGCCGCCGCCTGCCGCTCGGCGACCGGCACCAGGCCCAGGTGCCGCGACGGCGTCGACACCGCCGGGGCGCGCCGCAGCACCCCCAGCACCGGTACGCCGGACTCGCCCAGCGCCTCCCGCAGCAGGTGCTCGTGCCGGTCGGTGGCCACCTTGTTGAGGATGACCCCGCCGATCCGCACCTCCGGGTCCCAGGACGCGAACCCGTGCACCAGCGCCGCCACCGACCGTGACTGCGAGGAGGCGTCCACCACCAGCACCACCGGTGCCTTCAGCAACTTGGCCACCTGGGCCGTGGACGCCAGCTCCCCCTGGTCGGCCGCACCGTCGTACAGCCCCATCACGCCCTCGACGACCGCCAGGTCGCAGCCGCGCGACCCGTGCGCGAAGAGCGGCGCGATCAGGCCCGTACCGCACATGTACGCGTCGAGGTTGCGGCCCGGGCGGCCGGTGGCGAGCGCGTGGTAGCCCGGGTCGATGTAGTCGGGGCCCACCTTGTGCGGGGACACCGCGAGACCACGGCCGGCGAACGCGGCCATCAGGCCGGTCGCCACCGTGGTCTTGCCCGCGCCCGACGAGGGCGCGGCGATGACGAGACGTGCTACCACTCGATGCCCCGCTGGCCCTTCTGACCCGCGTCCATCGGGTGCTTGACCTTGGACATGTCGGTGACCAGGTCGGCGAAGGCGCACAGTTCGGCGGGCGCGTTGCGGCCGGTGATCACCACGTGCTGCTGACCGGGCCGGTTCCTCAGCACCTCGACGACCTCCGCGGTGTCGATCCAGCCCCAGTGCAGCAGGTAGGCGAACTCGTCGAGGACGTAGAACTTGTACCGCTCCTCGGCGAGGTCCCGCTTGACCTGCTCCCAGCCCTCGCGGGCCTTGTCCTCGTGCGACTGCTCGCCGTCCTTGGGGTCGCGCTGGATCCAGGACCAGCCCTCGCCCATCTTGTTCCAGGTGACGGTGCCGCCCTTGCCGGTCTCGCCGAGCGCCTTGAGGGCGTTCTCCTCGCCGACCTTCCACTTGGCGGACTTGACGAACTGGAAGACCCCGATCGGCCAGCCCTGGTTCCAGGCGCGCAGCGCCATGCCGAAGGCGGCGGTCGACTTCCCCTTGCCCACGCCCGTGTGCACCATCACCAGCGCGCGGTTGCGGCGCTGACGGGTGGTGAGACCGTCGTCCGGTACGACGGTCGGCTGTCCCTGCGGCATTAAGCGGCCCTCCCGGTAGTTGCTCTGACATCCCTGACGAGACCCGCGATGGCGTCCGCCCGCAGCTCGTCCAGTGTGACGGCGGTGCCGCCGAGGCGACCGGCCAGTTCGGCGGCCATGCCCAGCCGGACCGGCCCGGTCTCGCAGTCCACGACCACCGAGGCGGTCCCCTCCGCCGCGTGCAGCCCGGCCGCCCGCGCGGCCAGCGCCACCGGCTCCGGCCCGCCCGTCGCCCGGCCGTCCGTGACGACGACCAGCAGCGGGCGGCGCGCCGGGTCGCGCAGCCGCTCCACCCGCAGCACGTCGTGCGCCTTCAGCAGCCCGGCCGCGAGCGGCGTGCGCCCCCCGGTCGGCAACTGCTCCAGCCGGGCCGCCGCCGCGTCGACCGACGACGTGGGTGGCAGCGCCAGGTCGGCCGACGCGCCCCGGAAGGTCACCAGCCCCACCTTGTCGCGCCGCTGGTAGGCGTCGAGCAGCAGGGACAGCACGGCACCCTTCACCGCGCCCATCCGCTGCCGGGCCGCCATCGAACCCGAGGCGTCCACCACGAACAGCACCAGGTTTCCCTCGCGCCCCTCGCGGGTCGCCTGCCGCAGGTCGTCACGGCGGACGACCAGCCCGGGGCCCGACCGGCCGCGCGCCCGCTGGTGCGGGGCGGCCGCCTGCACGGTCGCCGCCAGGTGCAGCTTGGTCAGCGTCCCCCGGGGCCGGCGCGCCCCGGTCGTCCTGCCGTGCTCGGTACGCGCCCGGGAGCGGCGGCCCGCCGCCCCTTCGCCCAGGCCCGGGACGCTCAGCACCTTCGTGCGGAACGGCTCGGCGGCCTTCACGGGCGCCTGCTCACCGGCGCCGGGGCCGGCGGCGGGCGCGGG
>NZ_LWBU01000396.1 GCF_001646665.1 Streptomyces noursei
CACCCCCCCCCCCCCCCCTCCCCCCCCCCCCCCCCCCCCCCCCCCCCACCCCCCCCCTCTCCCCCCCCCGCCCCCCCCCTCCCCCCCCCCCCCCCCCCCCGCCCCCCCCCCCCCCCTCCCCCCCCGCCCCCCCCCCCCCCCCCCCCCCCCCCCACCCCCCCCCCCCCCCCCCCCCCCCCCCCCCCGCCCCCCCCCGCCCCCCCCCCCCCCTCCCCCC
>NZ_LWBU01000397.1 GCF_001646665.1 Streptomyces noursei
GCGGTCAGCGCGCGAGGGGGGTGGTGATCTTCCAGGTGGCGTCCTGGGGGAAGTCCTTCTCGACGTCGAAGCGGTTCTTGGCGGACTTGTTGGCGACGTAGAGGTCGCCGTAGTACTCGCGCAGGAACCGGCCGGGCTGGCCGGCGGACTCGAAGGAGGTGCCGCTGCCGCTCAGGCCCTTCTTGGCGCACCAGGTGGCGTCCTTGCGGAACTGGGTGCTGTTGTCGCTCGCGGCCATCTTGACGCGCAGGTCCTTGTGCGTGAGGTAGTGGCCGAGCTTGCGGGAGGACTCGAAGGAGTAGCAGCCCGGGGCGCCGTTGAGGGCGGGCACGACGACCCAGGTTCCGTCCTCGCGGTCGGTCTGCCTGGAGTTCGCCGACAGCGGGGCGATGAACGCCTCCCCCGCATCCGGCGTGGACTGGCGGATGTAGAAGCCGGCCGGCCTGCCGCTCGCCGGCTGCAGCGACTGGCGCTTGGCCCGGTACTGGCTCTCGGCGGTGAGGAACTTCGCCACGTCCTCGTCGGTGCCGGCCAGCGCCTTCTTCGCGGTGGCGACCAGGTGCGGGTTGACACCGGTCTTCTCGGCGGCCGCCTGGATCTGGATCGCCAGGCGGCGGTTGGCGTCGGCGATCTGCTTGCGGCGCGCCTCGTCGTCCTTCTTGTACGCCTCCTCCGCGCCGGTGTGGATGAACTGCTTCCACACCGCCGAATCGGGGCTGAGGACCGCGCGCTGCCCGGCGGCGTACAACTCGCTGCTCTTGGCGTCGGCAGGTGCCAGGCGCAGCAGTTCGCGGATGAAGTTGTCGTCGGCCAGGGCGAGCATGGCTTCGGAGGGGGTGATGCGGAACAGGGCGGCGGCGTTGGTGCGGGCGGCGATCTCCTTGCGGCGCTCGGCCTCCGCGCGGTCCTTCTCCTCCAGCTCCTTCAGCTCGTTGGCCACGTCGCGCTGGTGGGCCTCGCGGGCGCCGTTGGCGATGAACTCCTGCCAGGCGGCCGCATCCGCGGCCAGGGCCGTCGCCGCGGCGGCGCGGACCTCGGGCCCGGCGGCGGCGTGGCGCATCACGGCGCGGATGAAGTTGTCGTCGCTCAGGTCGAGCAGGTCGGGGCTGTTGGGAATGCCGATGGCGATCAGTGCCTGGGACTTCGCCAGCCGGGCGGCGCGGGCGGCGTCGGCCTTGTCCTTCTCGCGCTGCTTGTCGACGGCGTAGGCGTCGTGGATGCCGGTGACGATGAACGCGACGTGGTCCTCGGCCGTCTCGCTCATCATGGCGGCCTCGGCGGCCTGGCGCACCGCGTCGAACGTCTCCCCGCCGTCCCGGGCCTTCTGCCACAGCGCGTGGATGAAGTCGTGGTCGCTGAGCAGCAGCACCTCCGGGCTCGGATCGAGACGCACCACCGCGGCGGCGTCGACACGCTGCGTGTC
>NZ_LWBU01000398.1 GCF_001646665.1 Streptomyces noursei
GGGCGCGGCGGCCCGGGCGCGGGCGTAACGGATGGCGCCGACCGTCGGCGTGTACGAGGACACCACCCGGTCCAGTACGGTCCGGGGCGCGGGCCCGGTCCCGGCGGGCGCCGCCGCGGCCTCCCGCGGGGCGGGGCCGGTCGCCTCGCCGTGGTGACCGGCCGCGTGCAGCGGCCTGGGGGCCCGCGCGCCCCCCGGTGACCACCACAGCCGGGCCCACCGGCCGTCCGGTGCGGGCCCGGGCCGTCCCCACCGGTCGAGCACCGGTCCCGCGACGTGGTTCCAGGTCCA
>NZ_LWBU01000399.1 GCF_001646665.1 Streptomyces noursei
GGCGGGGCGGGGGGGGGGTGGGGGGGGGCGGTGGCGGGAGCGGGGCGGGGGGGGGGGGGTGGAGGGCGGGGGCGGGGGGGCGGGGGGGGGGGGGGGGGCGGGGGGGGGCGGGGGGGGGGGCGGGGCCGGCCGGCGGCGGGGGCCGCCGGGGGGGCGGGTGGGTGGTGGGGACGTGCGCGCAGGGGGGGGGGGGGCGGGGCGGGGGGCTGGTGGGGGGCGGCGGGGGGGGGGTGGTGCGGGG
>NZ_LWBU01000400.1 GCF_001646665.1 Streptomyces noursei
GCGTGGCCCCTCCGGGCTCACCTCCTCGGCGCCGGCGGCCTTGGGCCACCGGCAGGGGAGCCGCACCGAGGCCGCCAACGCCTGCGGGGGCGACCCTGCACGGCCCCGCCCCGGCCGTCGCGCGTCCGCGGGCGCGGTCAGGCGTGCAGGCCGCTGCGGGGCCGGGACCGGTTGGCGCGCTTGCGGCGGACGACGAGCGGGGTGCGGCGGGCGAGCCCCGGGCGGCCGCCGGCGGTCGCGGGGGGGCCCGGCCGCGGGGGCGGGGGGGCCACCGGCGGGGGGGGGGCCCCCCCGGGCGCCGGCGGGGCGGGGCCGCGGGGGGCCGCGGCCGCGGCCCGGGGGGCGGCGCCCACCGCGGCGCCCGCCCCCGCCGCCG
>NZ_LWBU01000401.1 GCF_001646665.1 Streptomyces noursei
ACACAGGGAACCCCCGCGGCGTCCGGGGCGCCGGTCCGCCCGCCGGGGAGAAACCGGGGCACCAAGAGGCGGGGCCCCGCCGCCCCCCCCCAGGAGGTTGGACCAGTGACCCGCCGGGGGGGGGACCGGGGGGGGGGGGGAAACCCCACCAAAACACCCCGCCGCGCCCGGCCGGGGGGGGGGGGGGGCCGTCGTGGGGGCGGGGGGGGGGGGGGAGACGCCAAGGGGGGGGGGTTTGATCCCCCCCCCCCGGGGGTGGGGGGGGATGCGGGGGGCCGGGTCCCCCCCCCCCCCCCCCCCCCCCGCCCCCCGGCCGCCCCCCCCCGCC
>NZ_LWBU01000402.1 GCF_001646665.1 Streptomyces noursei
GGGGGGCGGACGCGGGGGGGGTGGGGCGCGGAGGTGGGGGGGAGGAGGGCGGGGGCGGCACCCCGGAAGATGTCGGGCGGGATGTATCGGCGTGGTTGTGCGGCGCGGGTGGGGGGGGTGGCCCGGGGCGGGGCGGCGCCGGCGACCGGGTGGGGGGGGTGCGGGTGGGGGGTGTCGGGGGGGGCGCGGCGGGGGGCGGCGGAGCTGGGGCGGGCGGGGCGGGCTGGGCGGGGGGCTGCTGGGCGTGGGGCTGCTGAGCGTGGGGCTGCTGGGGGGAGCCGGATCCGCCGCCCTGCGGCGCGGGCGGTTGCGGGGCCGGGGCCTGGTGGGCCGGGACCTGGGGCGGCAGCGCGCCACCGGGCCCGGGCTGCTGGGGCTGC
>NZ_LWBU01000403.1 GCF_001646665.1 Streptomyces noursei
CCGTCCTTCTCCATCTGCTCGGCGATCTTCATGGCCTCCTCGATGAGGGTCTCCACGATCTTCGACTCCGGCACGGTCTTGATGACCTCGCCCTTGACGAAGATCTGACCCTTGCCGTTGCCGGACGCCACCCCCAGGTCCGCCTCACGGGCCTCGCCCGGGCCGTTGACGACACAGCCCATGACCGCCACCCGCAGCGGCACCTCCATGCCCTCCAGGCCCGCGCTGACCTGGTCGGCCAGCTTGTAGACGTCGACCTGCGCCCGCCCGCACGAGGGGCAGGAGACGATCTCCAGGCGCCGCTGACGCAGATTGAGGGACTCCAGGATCTGGATGCCGACCTTGACCTCCTCGGCCGGCGGAGCCGACAGCGAGACACGGATGGTGTCGCCGATGCCCTCCGACAGCAGCGCGCCGAACGCGACGGCCGACTTGATCGTGCCCTGGAAGGCCGGGCCGGCCTCGGTGACACCCAGGTGCAGCGGGTAGTCGCACTGCGCGGCGAGCTGCCGGTAGGCGTTGACCATGACGACCGGGTCGTTGTGCTTGACCGAGATCTTGATGTCGCGGAAGCCGTGCTCCTCGAACAGCGACGCCTCCCACAGCGCCGACTCCACCAGCGCCTCGGGCGTGGCCTTGCCGTACTTCTCCAGCAGCCTGCGGTCCAGGGAACCGGCGTTGACCCCGATACGGATCGGGGTCCCCGCCTCACCGGCGGCCTTGGCGATCTCCCTGACCTTGTCGTCGAACTGCTTGATGTTGCCCGGGTTGACCCGCACCGCCGCACACCCCGCGTCGATCGCCGCGAAGACGTACTTCGGCTGGAAGTGGATGTCCGCGATCACCGGGATCTGCGACTTCCGCGCGATCGTCGCCAGCGCGTCGGCGTCGTCCTGCGTCGGACACGCCACCCGCACGATCTGACAGCCCGACGCCGTCAGCTCCGCGATCTGCTGCAGCGTCGCACCGATGTCCGACGTCCGCGTCGTCGTCATCGACTGCACCGACACGGGCGCGTCCCCGCCCACGGCGACCGACCCGACCTGGATC
>NZ_LWBU01000404.1 GCF_001646665.1 Streptomyces noursei
TCCGGCCGTCTGGCGCGAGGTGGCCGGGCCCGTGGCGGCCGCTCCGGATCCGGTGCGCACCCCCGCGGCGCCGTCGACCGAGGCCGCGACGCTGCTGCTGGAGCCCGCCCGACGGCGGGCGCACCGGCGCCGTACCGCGCTGATCGCGGCGGCGGCCGTGACGGCGGGCGCCCTGGCGCCGACGGGCCTGACGTGGCTCGGCGGGGGGCCGGTTGGCCCCCGCGGGGGGGGCGGGGGCCCCCCCCCCCCCCCCCCCCCCGCCCCCCCACGCCCCCGGGGCCCCGGGGCGCCCCCCGGGCCCCCCCCCCGCCCCCCCC
>NZ_LWBU01000405.1 GCF_001646665.1 Streptomyces noursei
ACCCCCCCCCCGCGCCCGCCCCGACCGGCGCCCCCGAGGACGACCGCGGTCTGCGCCCCCCGCCCCCCCCCACGGACGCCCCGCCCCCCCCCGCCCCGCCCGCCCCCACCGAGGACCGGCCCCCGACCGGTGAGCCCGACCCGGCGGCCCCGCCCGCCCCCACGGGCGAGCCCGACCCCCGCACTCCGCCCGCCCCCGACCACTGACCCCCGGACCCGGCGGCCCCTGACCCGGGGCCCCGGCGGGCGCCGGCCGGCGGCGTACGCTGGGTGTATGAGGACCGCCCCCGCCCCCGGACCGCGCGATGCGAAGAGCGAATCGGCGCCGGAGGACGAGAAGAACCCGCAGTATCCGAAGAACACGCACCACCCGGACAGCGCGGACCCGGACGGCGACACCCGTCCGGACAGCCCGAGCACCACGGCCGACCCCTCGGGTGCGGCCGGTCCGGCCGGTCCCCGGAAGAGGACACCGGCGCTGATCTTCGACGATCCGCTGGACCAGCAGTCCGCGGACGATACGGACCGTGGGTGGGGTGAGCGGCCTCCGGCCGGCGGCAGCGCCGCCGACCTCGCGCGCTTCCTGGACGAGAAGCCGCCGCACCACCTCTGAGCCGGCGTACCCGCCCTTACGGGGCGCCGCGACCCGCACCCCGCTGGGCCACGAGCGCGTCCCGGATCTCCTTGAGCACCTCCAGCTCGGTGACCTCCAGCATCTCCTCCACGCCACTCCTCTCCTTCTGGAGCGCGGCCCGGCGGGCCAGGTACCGGGCCATGGGCAGCACCATCAGGAAGTAGACGACCGCCGCGGTGATCAGGAAGCTGAGCGTGGCGCTGAGCACGGAGCCCCACAGGATCGCGACGCCCTGGACGACCTCGCCGCTCTCGTCCACCTGGCAAGGCGCCTTCAGGCAGGACCGGTAGCTCTCCAGGTTCTTGGTGCCGAACGCGCCGACCACGGGGCTGATCACGCCCCTGACGATCGCGTTCACGATGTTGGTGAAGGCGGCACCGATCACCACCGCGACCGCCAGGTCGATCACGTTCCCGCGCAGGATGAAGGCCTTGAAGCCCTCCAGCAGGTTCTGGTTCTTGTCCTGGCTCACCACGGTGCCCCTTCGTCGCATGTGCAGTCGGCGCAGCCATTACGCCGTGCACCGTGCATAACCGTCCAATCCGTACACACGGACAGGTGACGTGACAGGCACTTCGTGCGAGGGGGCTCATTTCGTGCGACCGGGCTCGGCGCGGGGCGGCGTCAGCACAGCGTCACGGCCAGCCGGGAGGTGGCCCCCGCGCCAGCCAGTTCGGCGGCGGTCGCGCGCGGGACGGACAGCACCACCAGCGCGCCGCCGTCCGGCGGATCGGCCCGTGCGCCGGGCACCTTCTCCACGCGGGCGCCCCGGGCCACCACCCGGGCGCCGTCCTCACCGTCCGCCGGGGACGACACCGGCGAGGCGATCACGTCGACGCGGTCACCGGGCCGCAGCAGCCGCACCGTCGCGGCGTCGGCGATCCGCACCGGCGCGGACACCGTCTCGACCGGTTCCCGTTCCCGCTCGGGGGTGGCGGCCCGCGGCCGGTCCGCCTCGGCGGGGCCGCGGGACCCGGGAGCGGAGGCGGCCAGTGCCGCCGCCGTCATGGCGAGCCCGGCCGCCATGGCCCGCCGCCGCCGGCGCACCGCCCGGCGCAACCGGTGCCGCCCGCCCCGCACCCGCAGCGGCGCGAACGACGGCACCCCGTGCGTCTCCGGTACCGGCATCACCGCCTCGCGCCCGGCGACGGAGCCGAGCGGGGGAGCGGAGGAGGAGAACGCGCGGGGCGACGAGGAGGGGGAGGGGGAGGGGGAAGAGGGGAGGGGACGGGACGTCATGGCAACCACCACCTGCGGTGAGGGGTCCCGGACGGGTCCGGTACGGGGACCGGTTCACGAACGAACCGCGCCTCGGGCCGGGACCCGGACCGGGAGCGGACCGGATTCCTGCCGGCTCTCCGCCGACGCCCTCACGATCCCGCGTCCGCCCCGATCCCGCCGGAGCCTGTGGACAACCCCGCCCCTGTGCACAACCTCGTCACCCGCCGGAGCGCCGCACCGGGCCACGCCCCGCCGGGGTGCCCGGTCACGGCAGTTCGATGCCCAGGTCCCAGCCGTCGTGCGCGTGGGTGCAGAGGCAGGAGCGGCTCGCCGTCGCCGGCAGCCCGGCGACCGCGTCGAACAGCACCTCCCGCAGCCGGCCCACGTTCTCGCCGAAGACCCGGAGCACCTCGGTGTGCGAGACGCCCTCGCCGGTCTCGGCGCCCGCGTCGAGGTCCGTCACCAGCGCCATCGACGTGTAGCAGAGGCCCAGCTCACGAGCGAGGTACGCCTCGGGGTGACCGGTCATGCCGACCACCGACCAGCCCATCGCGGCGTGCCACCGCGACTCGGCGCGCGTGGAGAAGCGGGGACCCTCGACGACGACCATGGTCCCGCCGTCCACCGCCTCCCAGCCCCGGCCGTGAGCCGCGGCGAGGGCCACCTTGCGCCCGTCGGGGCAGTACGGGTCGGCGAACGACGTGTGCACGACGTTCGGCACGGACCCGTCGGGCAGGGGCTCCCCGTCGAAGTAGGTCTGCGTGCGGTTCTTGGTGCGGTCGACCAGCTGGTCCGGCACCAGCAGCGTGCCGGGACCGTACTCCGGTCGCAGGCCGCCCACGGCGCACGGCCCGAGGACCTGGCGCACGCCGACCGACCGCAGCGCCCACAGGTTGGCCCGGTAGTTGATGCGGTGGGGCGGCAGGTGGTGGCCCCGCCCGTGCCGGGGGAGGAACACGACCCGGCGTCCGGCCAGCTCGCCGAAGAACAGCGAGTCGCTCGGGCTGCCGTACGGGGTCGTCACCCGGACCTCGGTCACGTCCTCCAGGAAGGAGTAGAAGCCCGAGCCGCCGATGACACCGATGTCCGCGCGGAGGCCGCCACCGGCGCCGTCATCGCTGCCGTGACCGGACTCGTCCCCGCCGCTGCCTGCCTTCACCGCGTTCGCCATGCGGTTCACCCTAACGGGGCCCGGATACGCCGAGGACCCCGCCGTGGGAAACGGCAGGGTCCGGGGAGAACCGGGTCCGGAACGGGCCGGACCGGCGGCGGGCCGGGTCAGGCGGCGGAGCTGGAGCTTCCGGCCGTGCTGGACGTGGCGGGCTTGGAGTCCGACGACGAGGAGGCCGAGGACGAACCCGACGCGGCGGCGCCGGACGAGCTCGACGAGCTCGACTTCGAGGCCGGCGAGCTGCTCGACGACGCGCCACGGCTGTCGTTGCGGTAGAAGCCGGAGCCCTTGAAGACAATGCCGACGGCCGAGAACACCTTCTTCAGGCGTCCCTGGCAGTTCGGGCACTCGGTCAGGGCGTCATCGGTGAACTTCTGCACCGCCTCGAGGCCCTCGCCGCACTCGGTGCACTGGTACTGGTAGGTCGGCACTTGTCTTCCTCCTGGCACTCTCACTCATTGAGTGCTAACGACAGTCCATACTGACGTATTCCGCGGGATCAGTCCACCGTCACGGGTACGCGGTGACCGACGCCACGTGCCACGGTCCGGGTCGCGGGGCGGGGCGCCAGCCGCGACCGGAGCGCCACCAGGGTGGTCAGGGCCAGGGCCGTACCGGCCAGCGGGACCAGGAAACCGGCGCTCGCGCCGTAGCCGTCGGCGAGCCGTCCGGCCACCGTCACGGCGGCCGCCTGGCCCAGTGCCACGGCGCCCGTCAGCCAGGTGAACGCCTCGGTGCGCGCGGATGCCGGGACCAGCGACTCGACCAGCGTGTAGCCGGTGATCAGCGCCGGGGCGATGCACAGGCCGACGACGAGGCCGAGGGTGCCGAGCAGCGCCACCGAGTGGGCGGACCACAGCAGCGACGCGGCGACGGTCAGGCCCGTGTAGCCGAGGATCAGCCGGCGGCGGGGACCGGACTTCCAGGCGATGGCGCCGACGGCGATGCCGGCCAGCATGTTGCCGGCGGCGAAGAGCCCGTACAGCAGGCCGTTCATGCCCGGCTGTCCGATCTCCTCGGTGAACGCGGTCAGCGAGACCTGCATGCCGCCGAAGACGGAGCCGATGCCGAGGAACGCGATGGCGAGCACCCGCACGCCCGGCACGGACAGGGCGGAGACCCGCTCCACGCGCGCGTGCTCGGCGGACGAGCCGTGCGCGGGCTGCGTGCGGCGCTGGGCGGCGAAGAGGAGGCCGCCGGCCAGGGTCAGCGTCGCCTCGGCGATCAGGCCGGCCGCCGGGTGGACGCCGGTGCACAGCGCGGTGGCGAGGACGGGGCCGACCACGAACGTGAACTCGTCCGTCACGGACTCGAAGGCCGCCGCCGTCGACATCAGCGGGGACCCCTCCAGCTTGGCGGCCCACCGGGACCGCACCATGGGCCCGATCTGCGGCACGGAGGCACCGGTCGGCACCGCCGCCGCGAACAGGGCCCACAGGGGGGCGCCGGCCAGCGCGAGCGCCGTCAGGACCGACACCGAGACGGTGTGCACCAGGACGCCGGGGACGAGGACGGCACGCTGGCCGAAGCGGTCGGCGAGCTTGCCGCTCTGCGGTGCGAACAGGGCCATGGAGACCCCGGTGAACGCGGCGACGGCGCCGGCGCTGCCGTACGAGCCGGTGGTGTGCTGGACCAGCAGGACGATGCCGATGGTCAGCATCGCGAAGGGCTGCCGGGCGGCGAAGCCGGGGAGCAGGAACGTCCATGCGCCGGGTGTGCGCAGGAGCTGTCCGTAACCGGGACGCCGGGTGGTGTCCGAGGTGGTGACCGTGGCTGTGTCTACAGCGGAGGGCACGGCCTGTGCCTTTCTGCCGCCTGGTAGCGCTCCCCTGGGTGTCGGGAGCCGCCGAGAGCTGTCCTCTTGCGCGGAACTGCGGTAGATACCGGGCTCCACTGCGGGGGAGCTTCACGGCCGCCATACGGTCGCGCCAGCTCTGCGTCAGGCAGAGTTGGTCGATCAGTGTGCCTTCATGGTACAGGGCGTTGCTGGTGTGGTGCCTGTGAAATGGCCGATAGGACGAAGGCCTCACCTCGGATTAACCGGACGTTCACCCTCCGATTTGCCGCCCTCCCGGCCCGGGGAGCCACCCCCAGGCCCGGAGGGGAGCCGACCCGCCCGCGCCGCCCCGCCCGGCCCTCCGCGCCGACCCGTCACGCCCCCCCCGCGCCGCCCTCGTCACGCCCCGCCGGCGCCGCCCGTGCCCAGCCAGCCGGCCAGCTTGCCGCCCTGGCCGACCGCCCGCAGGCGCCGCTCGGCGGCGTCCCGGACCGGGTCCGTCGCCACCACCAGCAGCTCGTCGCCGCGCCGCAGGACGGTCGTCGGCGACGGGACGAAGCTCTTGTCGTCCCGTACGACGAGGGTGACCGCCGCCCCCGGCGGCAGCCGCAGCTCCGCGACCTCCACACCGTGCATCCGGGACTTCTCCGGGATGGCCACCGACAGCAGGTGCCCGCGCAGCCGCTCCAGGGGCGCCGACTCGACGCCCAGGTCGGCCGCCTCCGCCGAGTCGCCCAGCCGCAGCGCCCTGGCCAGCCAGGGCAGGGTCGGGCCCTGCACCAGCGTGTAGACGACCACCAGCACGAAGACGATGTTGAAGACCTTCTCGCTGCCCTCGATCCCGGACACCATCGGGATGGTCGCCAGGATGATGGGCACCGCGCCCCGCAGCCCCGCCCAGGACATCAGGGTCTGCTCCTGCCAGGGGACGCGGAAGGGCAGCAGGCTCAGGGCGACGGACAGCGGCCGGGCCACCGCCGTCAGGACCAGCCCGACCATCACCGCCGGCCAGAAGTCGTCGATCAGTTCGTGCGGGGTCACCAGCAGGCCGAGCAGCACGAACATGCCGATCTGGGCGATCCAGCCCAGGCCCTCCGCGAAACCGCGGTTGGCGGGCGCGTGCGGCAGCTTGGCGTTGCCCAGGATCACCGAGGCCAGGTAGACCGCGAGGAAGCCGCTGCCGTGCGCCATGGCGCCGGCCGCGTACGCCACCACGGCGATGGCCATCACGGCGATCGGGTACAGGCCGGACGCGGGCAGCGCCACGTGCCGCAGCCCGAACGAGCCCAGGAAGCCGACCAGCAGCCCGATGGCCGCGCCGATGGCCAGTTCCATGGCGATGGTGCCGAGCAGCATGTACCAGCTGTCGACGGGACCGGTCGTGGAGAAGGCCACCACCAGGATCACGACGGGGGCGTCGTTGAATCCGGACTCGGCCTCCAGGGTGCCGGTCACCCGGGACGGGAGCGGCACCTTGCGCAGGACGGAGAAGACGGCGGCGGCGTCGGTCGACGAGACGACCGCGCCGATGATCAGCGCCTGGCGCCACTCCAGGCCCACCCAGTAGTGCGCCGCCGCGGCCGTGACGCCCACGCTCACCGCGACGCCGACGGTCGACAGGACGGCCGCCATGGGCAACGCGGGTTTGATCTCCTTCCACTTGGTGCCCAGGCCGCCCTCGGCCAGGATCACCACAAGTGCGGCATAGCCGATCACCTGGGTCAGTTCGGCGTTGTCGAAGTGGACGTTGCCGATGCCGTCCTGCCCGATGGCGACCCCGATCCCGAGGTACAGGAGCAGGCTGGGGAGCCCGCTGCGGGAGGAGATCCGCACCGCCGCGACGGCGACGAGCAGCACGAGCGAGCAGATGAACAGGAGTTCGTTGAGCTGGTGGACAGTCAGTGGGCCGACCCTTTCCTCATATGCACGCCGGATCGTTCCAGCCGCGGTACTTCGTTACCTTACCTAATCATTAACGCTTCCTTGACGCCCGGTCCCCGGTGCGGCCGGTGACCGGACCCGGCCGCTGGTCGCGGGGCAGCGGTGGCTGTGAACGGCCCCCGGGAAGGGGCCCTTACTGACACCGCGTCCGGGCCGGGTGAGCGCTGCGCCTATGGTTGCTCCAGCACTCCAGGATCAGACTGCGCCTCGAAGGACAGCGATGCCCGCCAACACCACCGCCGCTTCCACCAAGAAGAAGGGGCGACGCGCCCGTCTGCTCGTGATCGCCCTGGTGCTGGCGCTGGTCGCGGGAGTCGGCTACGGCGCCTACTGGGGCGTCAGCACCGTGCGCGCCCCGTTCCCGCAGACCACCGGCACCCTCAAGCTCGACGGCCTCTCCGGACCCGTCGACGTCAAACGGGACGATTACGGCGTTCCGCAGATCTACGCCTCCACCGACGAGGACCTGTTCCGTGCCCAGGGGTACGTCCAGGCACAGGACCGGTTCTGGGAGATGGACGTCCGCCGGCACATGACGGCCGGGCGCCTGTCCGAGATGTTCGGCAAGGAGCAGGTCGAGACGGACGCCTTCCTGCGCACCCTGGGCTGGCACCGGGTGGCGCAGGAGGAGTACGACAAGCTCCTGTCGCCCGACACCAAGAAGAACCTCCAGGCGTACGCGGACGGCGTCAACGCCTACCTGAAGGGCAAGGAGGGCCGCGACGTCTCGGTCGAGTACGCCGCCCTCGCCTTCACCAACGACTACGCGATCGAGCCCTGGACGCCGGTCGACTCCGTGGCCTGGCTCAAGGCCATGGCCTGGGACCTGCGCGGCAACATGCAGGAGGAGATCGACCGTTCGCTGATGACCACGAGGCTCAGCGAGAAGCAGATCAAGGAGCTGTACCCGGCGTACCCGTACGACCTGCACCGCCCGATCGTGGACAAGGGCGGCGTCGACGAGGCGGCCGGCAAGTTCGACCCGGCCGCGCAGGGCGGCACCCAGGGCGCGGGCCAGGGCGACGGTGACGGCGACGGCACCGGCGGCCAGGGCGACGGCCAGGGCGACGGCCTGGGCACGGGCCAGGGGCAGGACGGCGGCCAGGGCACCGGCGCCGGGACCGCCCAGGGCGCCGCCCAGGGCCTCCAGTCGCAGCTCTCGGCGCTGTCCGCGTCCCTGGAGAAGATCCCCGCCCTGCTCGGCCCCAACGGCAACGGCATCGGGTCCAACTCCTGGGTCGTCTCGGGCAAGTACACGACGACCGGCAAGCCGCTGCTGGCCAACGACCCGCACCTGGCGCCCCAGCTGCCCTCGCTCTGGTACCAGATGGGCCTGCACTGCCGTGCCGTCTCGGACAAGTGCCGGTACGACGTGTCCGGCTACACGTTCTCGGGAATGCCCGGCGTGATCATCGGCCACAACCAGGACATCGCCTGGGGCTTCACCAACCTGGGCGCGGACGTGAGCGACCTCTACCTGGAGGCGATCACCGACCGCGGCTACCGGTACGACGGCAAGGAACTGCCCTTCGTCACCCGCCAGGAGGTCATCAAGATCGCCGGTGAGGAAAGCAGGACCATCACCGTCCGGTCGACGAACAACGGCCCCCTGGTCTCCGACCGCAGCACCGAGCTGGAGAAGGTCGGCGACGAGGCCCCCGTCGACGCCCTCGCCCCGGACCGCGGCGACGGCTACGCGGTCGCCCTGCGCTGGACCGCGCTGGATCCGGGCAAGTCCATGGACGCGGTGTTCAAGCTGAACCGCGCGACCGACTTCAAGCAGTTCCGCGAGGCGGCCCGCGACTTCGAGGTGCCCTCCCAGAATCTGATCTACGCGGACGCCAAGGGGGCCACGGGCAACATCGGCTACCAGGCGCCGGGCAGGATCCCGGTCCGCCAGAAGGGCCACGACGGCACCATGCCGGCGCCCGGCTGGGACAAGAAGTACACCTGGAAGAAGACGTACGTCCCGTTCGACGAGCTGCCCTACGAGGAGAACCCGGAGCGCGGCTACATCGTGACCGCCAACCAGGCCGTCATCGACTCCGGGAAGTACCCGTACCTGCTCACCGAGGACTGGGGCTACGGATCGCGCAGCCAGCGCATCAACGACCTGATCGAGTCCAAGACCAAGGACGGGGCCAAGGTCTCGACCGAGGACATGCGCACCATGCAGATGGACAACAGCAGCGAGATCGCCAAGCTGCTGACGCCCTACCTGCTGAAGATCGACATCTCCGACCCGCACGTCCGCGAGGCCCAGAAGCTCCTGGAGGGCTGGAACTACACCCAGGACGCGGACTCCGGGGCGGCCGCCTACTTCAACGGCGTGTGGCGCAACGTCCTGAAGCTCGCCTTCGGCGACAAGCTGCCCAAGGAGCTGCGGGTGAAGGGCGAGTGCCTGAACGTCCGCCCTGCCGACTCCACCGGGCCGGTCGACGAGCAGAACAGGCTCGTGCGGGAGTGCGGCCAGCGCGACGCCGAGACGGCCCAGCCGGACGGCGGCGACCGCTGGTACGAGGTGGTGCGCCGGATCCTGGCGGACGAGAAGAACGAGTGGTGGCAGTCACCGCGCGGTCGCACCCACGGGGGCACCGACACCCGGGACCAGCTGCTGAAGCGCGCCATGGAGGACGCCCGCTGGGAGCTGACGGCCAAGCTCGGCAAGGACGTCAACAGCTGGAGCTGGGGGCGGCTGCACCAGCTGACCCTGAAGAACCAGACCCTCGGCACCGAGGGGCCGGGCTTCATCCAGACCCTGCTCAACCGGGGCCCGTGGAACCTGTCCGGTGGTGAGGCCGCGGTCAACGCCACCGGCTGGAACGCGGCGGGCGGCTACGGGGTCGTGTGGGTGCCGTCGATGCGGATGGTGGTGAACGTGGGCGACTGGGACAAGTCCCGCTGGATCAACCTGACCGGCGCCTCGGGGCACGCCTACAACGCCCACTACACCGACCAGACGGACAAGTGGGCCAAGGGCGAGCTGCTCGACTGGGCCTACGGCAAGCAGGCGGTCGACGCGAAGACCGTCGACACGCTCGTGCTCACGCCGTAGAGCCGTAAAGCCGTGGCGCCGTGGCGCCGTGCGGCCGTGGAGCCGCTCGGCGGTGCGGCCGCGGAGTCGGAGAGCCGTGGAGACGGGGGCCGGCGGCCCCTCAGGCGCGGAAGCGGAGGGTGACCTCCGGGGTCACCACCGCGTGAACGGGGTGGTCGTGCGGTTCCTCCGGGACCCGCTCGACCACCTCGTTCGCGTACAGGAGCACCACCAGGGCCGGGTCGAGGCCGGACCGGACGATACGGGCCAGCACCCGGTCGTACGAGCCTCCGCCGCGGCCGAGCCGCATGCCCCGCGCGTCCACCGCCAGTCCGGGCAGCAGGACCGTGTCGGCCTCCAGGACGGCGTCCACGCCCAGCCGGGGCCCCGCGGGCTCCAGGAGGCCGCGCCGGGCCCGTACGAGCCGCTCGGCGCCCTCGTAGACCGCCCAGTCGAGGTCGTTGTCCGCCAGCAGGACCGGCAGCAGCACACGGACGCCCCGCTCGCGCAGCGCGTCGAGCAGCGCACGCGTGCCCGGTTCGCTCCCTATGGAGACGTACGCGGCGACCGTCCAGGCCCGCCTCAGCTCGGGCAGGTTCAGGGCGATGCCGGCGAGAACCGCGGCGGCCTTCTGGACGTCACTACTGGTCAGGAGGGCGCGCGCGGCGAGCAGTTGACGCCGCAAAGCATCCTTTTCGGACATGTCGCCAGTCACCAAGACCTCACAAAACCTCTCGTAGGTGGTCGTATGAGCACGAAGATAGGCGGAGCGTAATCTTCCGCCCATAGCGACCGGATAGGGTGCTCCGCATGAACGAGTCGCACCCCAGGATCAGCAAGGCTGTCATCCCCGCCGCCGGCCTCGGCACCAGGTTCCTGCCGGCCACGAAAGCCACTCCCAAAGAGATGCTGCCTGTGGTCGACAAGCCCGCCATCCAGTACGTGGTGGAGGAGGCCGTCGGCGCCGGCCTCTCCGACGTGCTGATGATCACCGGCCGTAACAAGCGGCCCCTCGAGGACCACTTCGACCGCAACTACGAGCTCGAAGAGGCCCTCATCAAGAAGGGCGACCAGGAGCGCCTCGCCAAGGTCCAGGAGTCCAGCGACCTGGCCACCATGCACTACGTCCGCCAGGGCGACCCGCGGGGCCTCGGCCACGCCGTCCTGTGCGCCGCCCCGCACGTCGGCGACGAGCCCTTCGCCGTCCTCCTCGGCGACGACCTCATCGACCCGCGCGACCCCCTGCTCGCCCGCATGGTGGAGGTCCAGGAGCGCGAGGGCGGCAGTGTCGTCGCCCTGATGGAGGTCGAGCCCTCCCAGATCCACCTGTACGGCTGCGCCGCCGTGGAGCCCACCGGCGACGCCGACGTCGTCAAGGTGACCAACCTGGTGGAGAAGCCCGACCCGGCGGACGCGCCCAGCAACTACGCCATCATCGGCCGGTACGTGCTCGACCCCGCCGTGTTCGGGATACTGCGCGAGACCGAGCCGGGCCGCGGCGGTGAGATCCAGCTCACCGACGCGCTCCAGAAGCTCGCCGCCGACGAGTCGGCGGGCGGCCCCGTGCACGGCGTCGTCTTCAAGGGCCGCCGCTATGACACCGGCGACCGCGGCGACTACCTGCGGGCCATTGTCAGACTCGCGTGCGAACGTGAGGATCTGGGACCGGACTTCCGGAACTGGCTGCGCGGTTACGTCACCGAGGAGATGCAGGGACTGTGAGTACGACCTGGTCGGTGGACGAGCACCTGGAGGACATCCTCCAGGCGGTCCACCCGCTCGAACCCATCGAGCTGCCGCTGCCCGACGCCCAGGGCTGTGTCCTGGTCGAGGACGTCATGGTGCCCGTCGCCCTGCCGCCCTTCGACAACAGCTCCATGGACGGGTACGCGGTACGGGTCGCCGATGTCACCGGTGCCAGCGAGGAGTTCCCCGCGGTGCTCACGGTCGTCGGCGACGTGGCGGCGGGCTGCGAGGGGCTGCCCACCGTCGGCCCCGGCCAGGCCGCCCGCATCATGACCGGCGCCCCGCTGCCGCCCGGCGCCGAGGCCGTCGTCCCGGTCGAGTGGACCGACGGCGGCACCGGCGGCGCGCCCGCCACGGGCATGCGCGCGGCGAGCGCCGCCCCGGAGGGCGCCACGGGCGAGGTCCGTGTCCACCGCCCGGCCGGGGCCCGCGCCCATGTCCGCGCGCGGGGCAGCGACGTCCAGGCCGGGGACCTGGCCCTGGAGGCCGGCACGGTCCTCGGCCCGCCGCAGATCGGCCTGCTCGCCGCCATCGGCCGCGGCACCGTGCGGGTGCGGCCCCGCCCGCGCGTGGTCGTGATCTCCACCGGCAGCGAACTGGTCCAGCCCGGCGAGGAGCTGGGCGAGGGCCGGATCTACGACTCCAACAGCTTCGCCCTGGCCGCCGCCGCGCGGGACGCGGGCGCCATCGCCTACCGGGTCGGCGCCGTCACCGACGACGCCCCGACGCTGCGGGCCGCCATCGAGGACCAGCTGATCCGCGCCGACCTGCTGGTCACCACCGGCGGGGTCAGCGTCGGCGCGTACGACGTCGTCAAGGAGGCACTGTCCTCGGTGGCCGACGAGGACGAGCCGGGCGGCGGCGTCGACTTCCGGAGGCTCGCCATGCAGCCGGGCAAGCCGCAGGGCTTCGGTTCCATCGGCCCCGAGCACACCCCGCTCCTCGCCCTGCCCGGCAACCCGGTCTCGTCGTACGTCTCCTTCGAGCTGTTCGTCCGGCCGGCGATCCGCGCCCTGATGGGCCTGAAGGACGTCGAGGACGTCCGGCGGCCACGCGTGCGTGCCGCCCTCGCCGCCGACGGGCCGCTGTCCTCCCCGGCCGGCAAGCGTCAGTTCCTGCGCGGCACGTACGACGCCGGGGCCGGCACCGTCACCCCGGTGGGCGGCGCCGGGTCCCATCTGATCGCCGCCCTCGCGCACGCGGACGCGCTGCTGGTCGTCCCGGAGGACACCACCGCCGTCGCGCCGGGCGACGAACTGGACGTGATCCTGATCGGCTGACCGCCCTGGCGCGCCCCGGCGGGCGTGGAGGCGCCCCCGGGCGTGGCGGTACCGTGTCTGCCGCTGTGCCTTCCCGGGGGACCACCCCCGGCCCTCGCCGGCGCGACAATGGCCGTGCGGGGCAATCGGCGCCGGAACACGCGAGGCGGAGTTCAGCAGTGAGTACGCAAGGCAGCCTGACGCACATCGACGAGTCGGGGGCGGCCCGTATGGTCGACGTCTCCGAGAAGGACGTCACCGCCCGCACCGCCCGCGCCACCGGCCGGGTCCTTGTCTCCCCCCGGGTGATCGAGCTGCTGCGCGGTGAGGGCGTACCCAAGGGCGACGCCCTCGCCACCGCCCGTATCGCCGGCATCATGGGCGCCAAGCGCACCCCGGACCTCATCCCGCTCTGCCACCCGCTCGCCGTCTCGGGCGTGAAGCTGGACCTGTCGGTCGCGGACGACGCGGTCGAGATCGCGGCCACCGTCAGGACCACCGACCGCACGGGCGTCGAGATGGAAGCCCTCACCGCCGTGTCGGTGGCCGCGCTGACCGTCGTCGACATGGTCAAGGCCGTCGACAAGGCCGCCGTCATCACCGACGTCCGGGTGGAGGAGAAGACGGGCGGCAAGTCCGGCACCTACCGGCGCACCGAGGCGGAAGGGGCGCAGGGATGACGCCGCGCGCCGGGCACGTCCACGGCGCCCACGCCCCCGGAGCGGAGCACGCCCCGGACCACGCCCCCGGACCCGAGGACGCCCACGGGCACGCCCCCGCCCCGCGGGCCGACGAGCCGCAGCACGTCCCGGCCGGCGCCACGCCCTACCGGGCGCTCGTCGTGACGGCGTCGAACCGGGCCTCCGCCGGGGTGTACGAGGACAAGGGCGGTCCCCTCCTCGCCGAGGGACTGGCCGCACTGGGCTTCACCGTCGACGGGCCCCGGGTCGTCCCGGACGGCGACCCGGTCGAAGCGGCGCTGCGCGCCGGGATCGACGCCGCGTACGACGTCATCCTCACCACCGGCGGCACCGGCGTCTCCCCGACCGACCGGACCCCCGACGTCACCCGCCGCCTCCTCGACCATGAGGTCCCCGGCATCCCGGAGGCCATCCGCGCGTACGGCCGCGGCAAGGTCCCGACCGCCGCCCTGTCGCGCGGCCTGGCCGGGGTGGCCGGCCGGACCCTGATCGTCAACCTGCCCGGCTCCACCGGTGGCGTCCGCGACGGCCTCGCCGTCCTGGAACAGCTCCTGGTCCACGCGGTCGACCAGTTGCGCGGCGGCGACCACCCCAGACCGTCATGAACCCGGCCTGGCCGGTCACGCTGGTGGACGGCGCCGTGGTCCTCCGGCCGATAAAGCTGCGCGACCAGCGGGAATGGCGCGAGGTCAACCGGCGCAACCGCGACTGGCTGCGCCCCTGGGAGGCGACCGTCCCGCCGCCCGCGCCGGGCGTGCCGCTCGCGCAGCGCCCGACGTACCGCCAGATGGTCAGGCACCTGCGCGCCGAGGCGAACGCCGGGCGGATGCTGCCGTTCGTCGTCGAGTACGAGGGCCGGCTGGTCGGCCAGCTGACGGTGGCGGGCATCACCTGGGGCTCGATGTGCTCGGGGCACGTGGGCTACTGGGTCGACCGCGAGGTCGCCGGCCGGGGCGTCATGCCCACCGCCGTGGCGCTCGCCGTCGACCACTGCTTCCGCATGGTGGGGCTGCACCGGATCGAGGTGTGCATCCGGCCCGAGAACACGCCGAGCCGCCGTGTCGTGGAGAAACTCGGATTCCGCGAGGAAGGGCTGCGGCCCCGCTATCTGCACATCGACGGCGCCTGGCGCGACCACCTCGTCTTCGCGCTCACCGCGGAGGAGGTGCCGGAGGGGCTGCTGCGCCGCTGGCACCGGACCGGCCGGGGGACCCCGCGCTGACGGACGGCGCCACAGCAATCAGATAAATAAAATAAATGTTCGAATTTGATCACCGATCTATCGGATCCGGTCCTACCAATCACAAAAAAATTCAGTGATATCAGCCAGATCGTGCGACACACCGGTCCAATTGGCCGATGGCCGGATGCGAACCCCTCTACGGTGTGAGGCGTGAGCAGCAGCGGCCTCATCTACGCAGTCATCGTCGGGGCCTGGGCCGCCTACCTGGTGCCGATGTGGCTCCGAAGGCAGGACGAGCTGAACGAAGCCCGTCCGACGGAACGCTTCAGCACCGCCATCCGGCTCCTTTCCGGACGGGCGGGCATGGAGCGCCGGTACGCCAAGGAGTTGCGCGAGCGGGGCGCCGAACAGGCGGTCTCGCCCGACGTCGACCCGGACGCCGCGACCGAGCACCTCAGCTCGGTCGACGTCCGGGCCTTCGCCGCGCCCCCGGACCACACGGAGGCGCGCCTGGAGCTCCCGGCGGCCCCGCCCGCCGCACCGCGCCCCGCCCGGCGCCCCCGGCCCGCCGGGGCGGCCGGGGCGGCCGCCGAGCGCGCCCGGCGCTCCAAGGTGCTCGCCCGGCGGCGGCGCACCACGATCGTCCTCTTCCTCGCCTTCACGCTCGGCGCCATCGTGGCGGCCGTCGGGGGCCTCGCGTTCCTGTGGGCCCCGGGCGTGCCCGCCGTGCTGCTGAGCGCGTACATCGTGCACCTGCGGGCGCAGGAGCGCCGCCGGTTCGTGTACGTCATGGACCGGCGCCGCGCCGAGGCCGCCGCGCAGCGCCTGCGGGAGAGCCGCCCGCACGGGCGCCCCGCGCCCGACCAGGCCGACCCGCCCGAGGCCCGCCACCCGGAACCCGAGCCGGAGCCGGCCCCGGTGCTCACCCCGCAGGAGGCCGGGCGCCGCGCGCTGGTCGAGCAGACGGACCACGCCGAGTGGGTGGACCAGCAGCGCGACCACGGCCCGACCCGGGGCGACAGCTGGGACCCGGTCCCGGTGCCGCTGCCCACGTACGTCACCGCCCCGGTCGCTCCGCGCGCCACGGGCGGCGTCGACGTCACGGACCCGGAGACCTGGAGCGCCGCCCGCTCCTCCGCGGCGGAACCCACCCCGCCGCCGGCCACCCGGCAGAACCCCCACCCGAGCCCGCACCCGCCGCGCCGCTCCCACGACCACGGCCGGACGCCCCTCTTCGACCAGTACGCCGACGAGGACCGCCCGCGCGCGGCCAACGAGTGAGGGCGGTGTGACGGGCCGCACGGGCCCACCGGGGATACGGATTTCCGAGCACCCCGATCGGGATGCTAATGTTTCACACGTCGCAAGGGCCTGTGGCGCAGTCTGGTAGCGCACCTCGTTCGCATCGAGGGGGTCTGGGGTTCAAATCCCCACAGGTCCACGCACACACGAGATCCCGTCCGATCGTTCCGATCGGGCGGGATCTCGTCGTTGTGCCCCTGTGCGGCCGAGAGGGGCGGCCGGCGGATCGGCCGGTGGAGCGGGCCGGCGCCGAGCGGTGCGTGGTGCTCCAGGGCGGAGTTCCGGCAGGACGTGGGGGTGTGCGCCCGGTTGGGGAAAGGGGTGCGGGGGGTGCGTGCCGGAACTCTTGTTCCATAGCGGCGGGTTATGGAAAGCTGTGCAGCTCTACGGGCCCAACAGGGCTTTATTGAGCGGCAGTTCGAATTACCGGGCGGTGCGGCCCCAAAAAGGGATTCGCGCCGACCAGGTATGGACCAATCAGGCTGCGTTCACCCCCGAGCCCCCCCATCGCAATGCCCTGAACGGAAAACACACCCATGCCCTTTCCCCGTCCCGAGCATTCCGCCCCGCCGCCGCCCGCGTACGCGCCCACCTCCGGAGGGGCGGACGCGGCACTCGCCGGCATGATCGGTGCGATGCCCGACGGTCCGGCCGGTGCGGTGGACGCCTACCCCGCCGCGGCGATCATGGCGAGGCACTGCGGCGCGGTGAACGACTACGCCACGCTGCTCACCGCCTCGCGGGCGCACGCCTCCATGGTGGTGTCCGCCGCCTTCGCGCGGGTCCTGGGCGAGCTGAGACACGGCGGCGGAGCGGGTACGCAGGCGGCGCTGCGCCCCCGGCTGCTGGTGGCCGCGCGCCGTACCGTCCAGGAGTGGGCGGGCGACCCGCGTATCGCGGCCCTCCTGGGCGGACCGCCCGCCCCCGCCGGGCCCGGGCCCGACCGGGAGTTCCTCGCCCGCGCGTTCGCGGCACTGCCCGGACCGGCGCAGGTACTGCTCTGGCACCGGGAGGTCGAGGCGGAGGGGATATCCATTCCCGCCGCATTGCTCGCCATCGATCCCCGTGCCGCCACGGCGCGACTGGGAGAGGCCCGCGAACTGTTGCGGGCCGGATGTCTGCACGCCCATTCGGAACTGGCCGCGGACCCGGAATGCCGCCACTACAACCGGCTGCTCGACATTTCGCTGCGCCGCGGCGGCGCACTGATCCCGGACATCCGCCGGCATTTGGCGAAGTGCCCGCACTGCCGGTACGCGGCGGACCAGCTGAGCCACTCCGACGGGCGGCTGCCGCTGCTGCTGGCCGAGGCCGTCCTCGGCGAGGGGGCCCGTGGATACGTCGAGTCGCGCCCGGCCCGCTCCCGGACCCGTACGCGTCCGGGCACCGCGGCCCCGGCCGAGGCGCGCCGGACCGGCCGTCACTCGCGGGCCGTGCCGGCGGGCACCGCGCGGCGCCTGGCGGGGGCCGTGCCGGGAGGCGGCGCCCTCCTCGCGGCGCTGGCGGTGGCCGGCGTGCTGGGCGTGGTGGCCGTGGCGAGCCTGTGGCCCGACGGGGACCGCGGGGGCTCCTCCGCGGTGGCCCCCGGGGGTACGGCGGTCCCGCCGGGCGGCGCGCTTCCCGCCCCGGGCGCCCGGCCCACCGCCGTCCAGCCGCAGCCGCCCTCCTCCGCGGGGCTCGGCGGCGGAACCCTGAGCACCCGGCTGCGGAACGCCGCGGGGGGCCTGTGCCTCGACATCCGCGACGGCACGCCGCTGGTGGGCGCCGACCTCACGCTGGCGCCCTGCTCCGGCTCCTCGACGCAGGAGTGGCGGTACGAACGGGACGGACTGCTGCACAGTGGCGCGGCCCCGGACCTGTGCCCCCACTCGCAGGAGTCGTCCGGTGTGGTCGTGCTGCGCCTGTGCGCCACGCAGCCCGACGTGACGGTGCGGTACGACCTGAGCGTCCAGGGCCATGTGGTGCCCCGGTGGAACGCCGGGCTGGGCCTGGTGCCGACCGCCCCGCGGGAGGGGACCACCGTGGTGGTCAAGGTGCGGGACGGGTCGGTGTCCCAGCGCTGGCTCACTGACGGCGCCGTCGCCGCCCCCGCGCCGCGCCGCGCGGTCGATGACATCGATGCCAGGGAGGGCGCCGGGGCGGTCGGGGAGGCCGCTGCCCCGCCCGCCGCCAAGGGTCCGTCGGATCCGGCGGGCCCGCAGCCGGACCGGCCGTCCGCCGCGCCCGCGACCGCTCCGGGGCGCGGGGCGGCCGGCGACGCCCCTCCCGGGGAGCGGTACGGGGTCCGCAGCGTCAGCGACCCGGCCCCCGGCGCGCAGCCGCAGCCGCAGCCGGACGACCCGGAGGCCGATGCCCCGGAGGCCGCCCAGGAGCCGGACGTGACGGAGCCGGCCGACGGGGCCGTGTCCCTGGAGGGGGCCGGTCCGGTCGCCCTCACCGCCGTCCCGGGCGCCCCGTCCCGGGACGTGCGGGACGTGCGGGTCGTGCGGCACGTCCCGGTCGTCGGGGGCTGAGCGCCGGCGGGGGCGGCCCCGCCGGCGCGTGGCCGGACCGACCGGACCGACCCGGCCGGACCGGTTACGAGACCTGGGCCCTGTCGTACAGGGCCTTGGCCTCGTTGCCGAAGTACGGGCCGAACATCCGGTTCGGCAGGAACGTGTAGCCGAAGCTGTTCACCGACACCTGGAGACCCGTGCCGGCGCTCTCGCTGAAGCCGGTGAACCAGGGGCCGCCGCTGGAGCCGCCCGTCATGTTGCAGCCCAGGCTGTGGTCCTGCGAGAAGAGGAAGTCCTTGGAGGAGTTCCCGCTGCAGTAGACCAGCTTGGAGCCGTCGTAGGGGGAGGCCGCCGGGAAGCCGAAGGCGTACATCTGCTTGTTGTAGCCGCCGTTGAACTGGATGCCCTGGGCGCCGGTGACGGCGGTGAGCTTCTGGCCGCCCAGCGGGGCGACGACGGCCGCGCCGATGTCGTGGTTGATGTCCTCGCTCGCCTCCCACTGCGGGGTGGTCAGCGTCTTGGTGGCGGTCCACTGGCCGTAGGGCGCCTGGCCGTTGTCGTACGCGGGCACGAAGACCCAGTTGGTGTGCCAGCTGCCCTGGTACTTCACGCAGTGCCCCGCGGTGATCACGGTGCTGGCGTTCTGGCTGGTCACGGCATTGCCGGAACAGGAGGCCGTGCGGCCCTGGAGGGTGAAGAAGACGCGCCCTGACGTCTTCACGACGGCTCCGCCGCCGGTCCAGGCCCCGCCCGCCTGGGGGAAGGCCGTGGGTGCGACGGTCGTGGTGGTGCCGCCCGGCCGCGGGGTCCTGAGCTTCTTCGCGGCCTGCGGGGTGAGCAGCAGGTCGAGCGGGGCGGCGGAGCGCATCCGCTCGGCCGTCCAGAAGGTGCGCGCCTCGCGCTGTTCGGCGCCGGTGACGGTCCTGGCGGCGGGAGCGGAAGCGGGGGCAGGAGCGGGGGCGGGTGCCGAGGGGGCCGCGGTGGCGGCGGTGGTCGACAGGGTGCCGGTGAGCAGGGCTCCGACGGTCAGCAGGACGCCCGTGGCGGTGCGTTGGCCTCTCACGCATGTCTCCTTCTGCCGTGCCCGGTGCGCGGCCTGCGCGGCCGGGCAGGGTGGGGGATCGAAGAGCGGTGCGGATCGACGTGCGTGAGGCAGAGTGCCACGGACGGCGACGCTTTGTCAGGGGCGCGTCACCGGGACTTCACCGGAGGGGGCGTTTCGCCGTCACACCGGACGTGTGCCGTCACTGCAGCGGCTTGGCGTAACAGCGGCTGCTCTCGTACTCGCGGTAGTAGCCGAACTTGGCGCAGGGCTCGTAGCCGCTGGACACGTACAGCGCGATGGCCTCGGGCTGGGCGTCGCCGGTCTCCAGCACCATCCGGGTGCGGCCGGCGGCTCTGGCGTCGTCCTCCAGGGCCGCGAGGATGCGGCGCGCCAGACCGAGTCCGCGGGCCTCGGGGACGACGTACATGCGCTTGAGCTCGGCGTCGCCGTCGGCGTACCCCTCGGCGTTCCGGTTCTGGGTGCGCCAGCCGCCGGTGGCGACGGGACGGTCCTGCTCGTCGTAGGCGATGAGGTACAGGCCGTGCGGCGGCCGGAACATCGACGGGTCCAGCGGTGTGAGGTCGCCCTCGTCGCCGTACCGCTCGGCGTACTCGAGCTGCACCATGTCGTTGAGCTTGCGGGCGTCGGGGTGGTCGAACGGCCGAGTGTGAATAATCATGCGTGGCATCGTACAATCATGCGGAGCGATCTTCGAGGTCATGTCGGTAGGGTGCGCGGATGCTCATTGTGACGTCCGTGAACGTGAACGGTCTGCGTGCCGCCGCCAAGAAGGGGTTCGTGGAGTGGCTGGCCGCCACCGAGGCCGACGTGGTGTGCCTCCAGGAGGTACGGGCCGAGGAGTCCCAGCTGCCGGAGGCGGTCCGCGCGCCCGAGGGCTGGCACACCGTCCACGCCCCGGCCGCCGCCAAGGGCCGGGCGGGTGTGGCGCTCTACACACGGCGCGAGCCGGACGCGGTGCGGGTCGGGTTCGGGTCGAGCGAGTTCGACGGCACCGGCCGGTACGTCGAGGCCGACCTGCCCGGCGTCACGGTCGCCAGCCTCTACCTGCCATCGGGCGAGGTCGGCACCGAGCGGCAGGACGAGAAGACCCGCTTCATGGACGAGTTCCTGCCGTACCTGAAGGAGCTGAAGGAGCGGGCGGCCGCCGACGGCCGCGAGGCCGTCGTCTGCGGCGACTGGAACATCGCCCACCGCGAGGCCGACCTGAGGAACTGGAAGGCGAACCGGAAGAGCTCCGGCTTCCTCCCCGAGGAGCGGGAGTGGCTGACCCGCGTCTTCGACGAGGCGTCGTACGTGGACGTCGTCCGCGCCCTCCACCCCGACCAGGAGGGGCCGTACTCGTGGTGGTCCTACCGCGGCCGGGCCTTCGACAACGACGCGGGCTGGCGCATCGACCTCCAGGTGGCCACGCCCGGCCTCGCCGCCCGCGCGGTCAAGGCCTGGGTGGAGCGCGCCGCGACGCACGGCGAGCGGTGGAGCGACCACGCCCCGGTGACGGCGGCCTACGAGCTGTGAGGCCGCCCCGCCGAAGCGGGAGCGGCTGATCCGCAAGTGAGGGTATGTCAGTGCTTGTGTGGCGAAGCTCACTTCGGGGGATGCTTCTGGCAGGGTGAGGAGGTGTGCGATCCACCGCCGTACGTACGCCGCCGAAGTCCGTCCTGATCGCGGCCGTCGCGTGCGGTCTGCTGCTCGCCGCCACCGTGCCGACGTCGGCCAACGTCCCGGTTCCCGCTTCCGAGATCCCCGCCGGGACGCCCGACGTCCTCCTCACCGACCAGGCCTCCAAGCGCGTCCTGCTCCTCGACGGCGGGCGGCGCGCTTGGGAGCCGGGCGCCGATCCGGCGGTCGTGAAGTGGGCCTTCTCCCCGGTCGGTGACGCCCGCTACGCGGACCTGGAGCCGGACGCCAGCTGGGTGCACCCCAGCGAGGCCAAGGTGCGGACCCGGCGCGGGCGGACGTACGTGCTGACGGTGGCCTCGTTCGGCTTCGCGGCGGTGGTCGAGTACCCCTCGGGCCGGCGGTACTGGGGCGACGCGCTCTCCCCGGGCACCATCCGGGACAACCCGCACAGCATCGAGCTGCTGCCGGACGGGAACGTCGCGGTCGCGGGCAGCACCGGCGGCCTCGTGCGGCTCTACGCCGCCTCCCGGGGCCCGGCGGACGTGCCGTACGCGACGTACCCGCTGAAGGACGCGCACGGGCTCCAGTGGGACGCCGGGCGGCGGGTGCTGTGGGCGCTCGGCGGCGACCGGCTGGTGGCGCTGCGGGTGGGCGGTACGGCGGCGCGGCCGGCGCTCGACGAGGCGCTCGCGGTGCGGCTGCCCACCCCGCACGGCCACGACCTGGGGCAGGTGGCGGGCGATCCGGACCGGCTGTGGGTGAGCAGCGGCTCGGCGGTGTACCAGTACGTGAAGAGCACCGGGGCGTTCGTGCGCGACTACCCGGGCGCGGCGGGCATCAGCCGGGCGCGGGTCAAGGCGGTCGGGGACGACCCGGCGACCGGGCAGGTGATCTCCACGGTGCCGGAGCCGGGCCTGGGGGAGACCTGGTGGACGCGCACCGTGGCCGTGCACCTGCCGGACGGCCGCTACCGGCTGGCGGACGGGGGCGTCTACAAGGCGCGGTGGTGGACGCCGTCCCGCGTCCGGCCGCCCCTGGGGGCCGCCGGCGCGGACGGGGTGGCCGGGACGGACGGGACGGCCGGCGCGGACGGCGCGGTTCAGGAGGACGGGGCGGGCCGGGCGGCGGCGCCGGGCGCTGTCCCCTGAGCACGCAGGCGGCGGTCCAGGGCCATCGAGACCTCCGCCTCCACCACGCTCTTGGCGAGCGGGCGCAGCCGTACGACGTCGGCCTCGGCCACCGCGTGGGAGTGCAGCAGGTCGGCGAAAAGGGTGGCCAGGGCGTCGGCGTGGGCGCGGACCCGGGCCCCGGCGGCCAGCACCGCGGACAGCGGCACACCCTCGCCGACCAGCGCGGCCGAGACCTCCAGCAGTCGCCGGCTGACGTGGACGATCTCCTCGCCGTCGGTGGCCAGGTAGCCGAGTTCCAGCGCGGCGGCGAAGTTCTCCGGTGTGACCTGGTCGCCGAAGTGGTCGGCCAGTTCCTCGGGGGTGAGCCGGACCGGTTCCTCCTCGGACGGTTCGCCGAGCCCGAGCACCTCGCCGACGTCGCGGCCGCTCTCGAAGGCGGCGGCCAGATCGGCGATGCCGTTGAGGGTGTGGCCCCGTTCCAGCAGCGCCGCGATCGTCCGCAGCCGGGCCAGGTGGTGCGGCCCGTACCAGGCGATGCGGCCCTCGCGGCGGGGCGGCGGGATCAGCCCGCGCTCGCGGTAGAAGCGCAGCGTGCGGGCGGTGATGCCGGCCGCCTCGGCCAGCTCCTCCATGCGGTACTCGCGTTCCCCGGCGCCCGTCCGGTCGCCCGCCGGTCCGTCCACCCGTCCGTTCGTCCGCTGGTTCGTCACGCCCGCAACCCTATGTCGTACCACCGGTAACTTCCTTCGTCCCACCCCTACCGCTCGGTAGGGACCTGCTCTACTCTCCCCACTACCGTGCCAGTGATTGCTGGCAGAGTTTGCGGATCTCGGATTTCCGATGCGGAGGCGGCATGAGCCAGCACGAGCATGTACGAGTGGCGGTGATCGGATCCGGATTCGGCGGCCTGGGGGCCGCCGTCCGGCTGCGCCGCGAGGGGATCACCGACTTCGTCGTCCTTGAGCGGGCCGACTCCGTCGGCGGCACCTGGCGCGACAACAGCTACCCCGGCTGCGCATGTGACGTACCGTCACATCTCTACTCGTTCTCGTTCGCGCCCAACCCCGACTGGCCGCGCACGTTCTCCGGGCAGCGGCACATCCGCGCCTACCTCGAGCACGTCACCGACACCTTCCGCCTGCGGCCGCACATCCGCCTCGGCCACGAGGTGCTGATGATGCGCTGGGACAACGACGAACTGCGCTGGGAGATCGAGACCTCGCGCGGCACCCTCACCGCCGACGTGGTGGTCTCCGCGACCGGCCCGCTGTCCGACCCCAGGATCCCGGACGTGCCGGGGCTCGCCTCCTTCGAAGAGGCGGGCGGCAAGGTCTTCCACTCGGCCCGCTGGGACCACGACTACGACCTCACCGGCAAGCGCGTCGCGATGATCGGCACCGGGGCCTCGGCGATCCAGATCGTCCCGGCGATCCAGCCGGAGGTGGGCCGGCTGACGCTGTTCCAGCGCACCCCGCCGTGGGTCATGCCCCGGATGGACCGCGCCATCACCGGCGTCGAGCGGTGGCTGCACCGGCAGCTGCCCCTCACCGGGACGGCCCGGCGCGGCCTGCTGTGGGGCATCCGCGAACTCCAGGTCAGCGCGTTCACCAAGCGGCCGAACGAACTGAAGCTGGTCGAGTCGATCGCCAAGGCCAACATGGCCAGGGCCATCAAGGACCCCGCCCTGCGCGCCAAGCTGACCCCGTCGTACCGCATCGGCTGCAAGCGGATCCTGCTGTCCAGCGAGTACTACCCGGCGCTCGCGCGGCCCAACGTCGACGTCGTCGCCTCCGGGCTGGCCGAGGTGCGCGGCTCGACCGTCGTCGCCGCCGACGGGACGCGGACCGAGGTCGACGCGATCATCTTCGGCACCGGGTTCCGCGTCACCGACATGCCGATCGCCGAACGGGTCGTGGGCGCCGACGGCATCACGCTCGCCGAGGCCTGGAAGGACGGCATGGAATCGCTGCGCGGCGCCACCGCCGCCGGCTTCCCCAACTGGATGACGATCATCGGCCCCAACACGGGCCTCGGGAACTCGTCCATGATCCTCATGATCGAGTCCCAGCTGAACTACCTCGCCGACTACATGCGGCAGCTGGACCTCCTCGGCGGCCGGGCGGCCCTCGCGGCACGGCCGTCCGCGGTCGCCGCGTGGAACCGGCGCGTACAGGCGCGGATGGAACGGACCGTGTGGAAGGCCGGGGGCTGCGACAGCTGGTACCTCGACGCCAACGGACGCAACACCACGCTGTGGCCGGGCACGACGTCCGAGTTCCGGCGCGCGACGAAGGCGGTGGACCTCTCGGAGTACGAAGTGGTCCGCGCCCGCACGCTCACCGGCTCGAAGGAGGCCGCGGCATGAGGGTCGTCCCCACCGTCTCCGCCGACGGATCACCGCTGCACGTCGAGGTGTACGGGCCCGACGGCGCCCCCGCGGTCGTCCTGTCCCACGGCTGGACCTGCTCCACGCAGTTCTGGGCCGCCCAGGTGCGGGACCTGTCCGGCGACCACCGGGTGATCGTCTACGACCAGCGCGGCCACGGGCGGACTCCCGCCGTCGGGCGGGCCGGCTACACCACCGACGCCCTCGCCGACGACCTGGAGGCCGTGCTGGCCGCCACGCTGGAGCCGGGCGAGAAGGCCGTGCTCGCCGGGCACTCCATGGGCGGCATGACGCTCATGGCGGCCGCCGGGCGGCCGGGGCTGCGCGAGCACGCGGCGGCCGTCCTGCTGTGCAGCACCGGCCCCTCGCGGCTGGTCGCCGAATCGCTGGTGCTGCCGCTGCGGGCCGGCCGGCTGCGGACCCGGCTGACCGGCGCCGTGCTGGGCGCCCGCGCCCCCCTCGGGCCGGTCACCCCGGTCTCCCGCGCCATCCTCAAGTACGCCACCATGGGGCCCGGTTCGGCGGCCGAGCGGGTCGCCGAGTGCGCCCGGATCGTGCACGCCTGCCCGCGGACCGTGCGGGTGGCGTGGTCGCAGGTCCTCGCCGCGCTCGACGTGGAGGCGGGCGTCGGGCAGCTGGCCGTACCGACGGTGGTGCTCGTCGGCACGGCCGACCGGCTCACCCCGCCCGTGCACGCGAGGGCGCTGGCCGCCGCCCTGCCCGAGTGCGTCGGGCTCGACGAACTGGCGGGCGTCGGGCACATGACGCCGGTCGAGGCGCCGGAGGCCGTGACGGCCCGGATACGCGCCCTGGTGACGACGTACGTCCGTACCGAGCAGGAGGAAGTCGCATGAGCAGGGTGAGCCTGGAGGGGCAGGTCGCCGTCATCACCGGCGGCGCGCGGGGCGTCGGCGAACTGCTGGCGCGCAAGCTCTCCGCGCGCGGTGCGAGGATCGCGCTGCTGGGCCTGGAGCCGGAGCTGCTGAAAGAGGTCTCCGGCCGGCTGCACACCGAGAGCGACTGGTGGCACGTCGACGTCACCGACCACGAGGCGATGGCCCGCGTCGCGTGCGAGGTCAAGGAGCGCTTCGGCAAGGTGGACATCGTCGTCGCCAACGCCGGTGTCGCGTCCGGCGGTCCGTTCGTGGACTCCGACCCGGTCGCCTGGCGGCGGGTCATCGAGGTCAACCTCATCGGCGGCGCGGTGACGGGACGGGCGTTCCTGCCGGTGCTCATGGAGAGCCGGGGCTACTTCCTCCAGATCGCCTCGCTCGCGGCGATCACCCCCGCGCCGATGATGACCGCGTACTGCGCGTCCAAGTCGGGCGTGGAGGCCTTCGCGCACAGCCTGCGCGCCGAGGTCGGGTACAAGGGCGTGCGGGTCGGCGTGGGATACCTGTCGTGGACCGACACCGACATGGTGCGCGGTGCCGACGAGGACGACGTGATGCGGGAGTTGCGGCAGCGGCTGCCGTGGCCGTCGAACCGGACGTACCCGCTGGGCCCGGCGGTCGACCGGATCGTCGCCGGCATCGAGCGGCGCTCGGCGCACGTGTACGCGCAGTGGTGGCTGCGGGGCATGCAGTCGGTGCGCGGCTACCTGCCGGGGCTCATCGGAACCGTCGGGCAGCGCGAGATGCGGCGCTTCGGGCCCCGGCTCGCGGGAGTGCGGAAGGGGCTGGTCGGAGCGGGTGGCGCGGCGGACGAGCAGGTGCGCACGCTGCGTGATTGACCCGTTACGGGATGATCGAAATGCGCGGTATGTCCGGGCGTGCCAGGCTGGTCGAGGCCGGGAGCCGACGACGGTTCCCGCAGTCCCCACACACCCTTTCAGGAGAAACCTCGATGGGTATCGCAGACCAGTTCCAGGACAAGGCGCAGGAAATGAAGGACCAGGCCAAGCGGCGGGCCCAGGACGCGAAGCGCGAGGCGCAGGAGCGTACGCAGAAGGGCCAGCAGAAGAACCGCCCGCCGCGTGACGAGCGGCGCCAGGGCCTGCGGGACGAGCAGCAGAACACGCCGCGGGACCCGATGGACGTCTGACCGGCGCCGCGGCTGAAGCGAGGGCGCACCCGGGACGCCGGGTGCGCCCTTCGCGCGTCCGTCCCCCGGCGCCCGGGGCCTTCGCGCGTGGGTCGTCCCCGGCGCCCGGGGCCTTCGCGTGGGTGGGTCCTGGGGGTGCGGGGCCTTCGCGTGGGTGGGTCCTGGGGGTGCGGGGCCTTCGCGTGGGTGGGTCGCCGGGGGTGCGGGGCCTTCGCGTGGGTGGGTCCCGGCGGGCGCCGGCCCGCGGGGCGGCGCCCGCCGGGAGGGGGCTCCGCGCCCGTGTCCGGTGCGCCGCACGGGTGTTGCGCGGGCGGCGGGAGGGGGCCCGCGCCGAGTCCGGTGTGCCGCGCGGGTGGTGCGGGGGCGGCGGGGCGGGTACCCCGGCCGTGCCGCACGGCTCGCGCCGGGCGCTCGCGGCCGCGATGCGGAGGGACTCGTACCGGTGGTGCGGATGATCTTCCGGTGGGTAGGGTCCGTGGCCGGGCGCCCCGTGACCGGGGCCGACCGGCGGCCGGCCCGGCCCGGGTGCCGCCGGTGCCGCGCACCGCCGGGCAGGGAGCAGACCGATGCAGCCGACCTTCGTACTGGTTCACGGAGCCTTCGCCAACTCCTTCTCGTTCGCGCCGCTCCAGGCCGAGCTCGGCCTCCTCGGGCACCGCTCGGTCGCCGTCGACCTGCCCGGGCACGGCTTCGGGGCGACCTACCCGCTCGCCTACCAGGCCCCGCAGGACCTGGCCGGGCTCGCCACCGCGCCCGGGGCGATCAAGGGCGTCACGCTCGCCGACAACGTCGCCCACCTGACCGGTGTCCTGGAGCGGGCCAAGCGCAACGGCCCCGTGATCCTGGTGTCCCACAGCCGCGGCGGCGCCACGGCCACGGCCGCCGCCAACGCCCGCCCCGACCTGATCGACCGCCTCGTCTACGTCTCCGCCTGGTGCCCGGTGCAGCTCGACGTCGCCGGCTACTACGCCGAACCGGAGATGGCCACCGTCGACGTCGCCGCGCTCGCCCCGGCGATGGTCGGCAACCCCGCCGAACTCGGGCTGCTGCGCACCAACTTCCGTACCGCCGACCCGGCGGTCCTGGCGGTGTTCAGGGAGGCGTTCTTCGCCGACGGCACCGACGACGAGTTCCTGACCTTCCTCAACACCTTCCAGCCCGATGAGAACCTGGACGCCGGCACCTCGGCCGACCGCGCACAGGCCGCGACCTGGGGCCGCATCCCGAGGACGTACGTCCGGCTGACCGACGACAGGAGCCTGCCGCTCGCCCTCCAGGACCGGCTGATCCGCGAGGGCGACGAGCTGACGCCGGACAACCCGTACGACGTCCGCACCCTTGAGGGCAGCCACCTGAAGTGGCTGGTCCACCCGGAGCCGGCGGCCCGCCTGCTGGCGGAGCTGGCCGCATCGTAGGAGCCGGCGCCGCCCGGCGCCGGGCGGGCCGTCGGGCGGGCCGTCAGGGCCCCGGTCGCGGCGGCAGCGGGGGCCGGGCGAGGGACGGGACCTGGGAGTAGTCCGGAGGACGGGCCGCCGGGTGGGCGGAGAGCAGGTCCAGTGCGACCTCCACCGCGTCCGCGAGCTGGCGGTGGCGGCCCTCCGCCCAGTCCAGGGGGGTGCGCAGGATCTCGATGTCCGGCGCCACCCCGTGGTTCTCGACGGACCAGCCGTACTCGTCGAACCACGCCGCGTTCATCGGCACCGTGATCACCGTGCCGTCACCCAGCCGGTGGCGGCCCGTCATGCCGACGACACCGCCCCAGGTGCGCTGCCCGACCACGGGGCCGAGCTTCAGGAGCTTGAACGCGGCCGTGATCATGTCACCGTCCGACGCCGTGGCCTCGTCCGCGAGGGCGACGACCGGGCCGCGCGGGGCGTTCGAGGCGTACGAGACGGGCTGCGCGCCCCGCGTGAGGTCCCAGCCCAGGATCCGCCGGGTGAGCTTCTCCACCACCAGCTCGCTGATGTGGCCGCCCGCGTTGCCCCGGACGTCCACGATCAGGGCGGGCCGGGACACCTCCAGCCGCAGGTCCCGGTTGAACTGCGCCCACCCCGAGCCGCCCATGTCCGGGATGTGCAGGTACCCGCACTTGCCGCCGCTCAGCTCCCGCACCACCTCGCGGCGCTTGGCGACCCAGTCCTGGTACCGCAGCGGCCGCTCGTCGACGAGCGGGACGACGGCGACCCGCCGGGCCCGGCCCTCGCCCCCGTCGGGGCGGAACGTCAGCTCGACCGTCGTCCCGCCCGCCCCGGCCAGCAGCGGGTACGGACCCGCCACGGGGTCCACCGGGCGGCCGTCCACGTGGGTGAGGACGGCGCCCTCCCGGATGCCGGTGCCGGCCAGGGGCGAGCGCGCCTTGGAGTCGGACGACTCGCCCGGCAGGATCCGCTTCACCGTCCACCGGCCGTCCCGGCACACGAAGTTGGCGCCCAGCAGGCCCTGCGCCCGCTGGTAGTGCGGCGGGCCCTCGTTGCGGCGCGCGGGCGTGACGTACGCGTGCGAGGTGCCCAGCTCGCCCAGCACCTCCCGCAGCAGGTCGGCGAACTCGTCCGGCGTGGCCACCCGTTCGACGAGAGGGCGGTACTGGTCGAGGACGGCGTCCCAGTCGATCCCGCTCATCCCCGGGTCCCAGAAGTAGGAGCGGATGATCCGCCCCGCCTCGGCGTACGCCTGGCGCCACTCCGCGCCGGGGTCCACCTCGTGCAGGATCCGCCGGGTGTCGACGTACACGGTGGAGTCGCTGTCGCCCGGCTCGGTCGCCGGCACCGCCCGCAGGTCGCCCTCGTCGAAGACGACGAGCCGGGTCCCGTCGCCGCTCACGGCGTACCAGTCCAAGTGGTCGACGAGCTCGGTCCTGCGGGCCTTCGCGAGGTTGAAGTGTTCGAGAGTGGGCCGCCCGGAGGTGTCGGCGGGGTTGACGAACGTCTCGCCCAGCGCGCCCGAGATCGGCCAGCGCAGCCACACCAGACCGCCGCCGCTCACCGGGTGCAGGGAGGAGTACTTGGAGGCGGCGACCGGGAAGGGCGTCACCCGGTTCTCCAGGCCCTCGAACTCGACCACGACCGTCCCGTCGCCCTCCGCGGCCTCCTCCGTGAGGTCCAGCCCGCCGGCCGCCGGCCGCCCCTCGGGCGACAGCGCGAACGGGGACGGCGTGGTGGAGGCGAGGGGTACGAGGTGGGGGCGGCAGCCGAGCGGGAAGGACAGGTCCCCGGTGTGCACGTCGTACACCGGGTCGAAGCCCCGCCAGGAGAGGAAGGCGAGGTAGCGGCCGTCCCTCGTGAACACCGGGCTCTCGTCCTCGAACCGGCCGTTGGTGACGTCGACGATCGTTCGGTCCTTGATCCGGGCGATCTTGATCTGCCGCAGGGACCGGCCGATGCCGGGGTGGGACCAGGTGAGCCAGGCGCCGTCGGGCGAGAACGCCAGGTCGCGGACGGGGCCGTTGATCGAGCGCGTCAGCTCGGTCGGCCCCTCCTCCGGCCCGCCGACCGGTCCGCCGACCGGTCCGCCGCCCCGTGCGATCTCCGACGCCTCCGACGCCTCGGAAGCCGCAGGGATCTCGGGCGGCGTCTCCATCACCTCGGAAGCCGCGGAGGTCTCCGATGTCTCCGGCACCCCGGGTGTATCGGGCGCCCCCGCGGTCCCGGGCACCTCGGGCGTCTCGGGCGACCCCGGAGCCCCGGGCATCCCGTCCCCGGCCTCCTCCCGTGCCGGTGGCGGCTCCTCCGTCTCGTCCGGGACGTCCAGCAGCAGCAGCCGGCCGTCGTGCGTCGCGATGGCCAGCCGCTCGCCGTCCGGGTCGGCCACCATCTCGGTGACGTGGCCCAGCAGTCCCGCCGCCAGCCGCCTCGGCGCCCGGTCGCCGCTCACCCGCGGCAGGTGGGCCACCTCGACGGCCTCCTCGCCCTCGGCGTCGGTGACGTACGCGATCCGGCCGCTGCCGCCGAGCATCTCCGGCAGCCGCACCCGCACCCCCGGGGTGTCGGCGATCGTGCGGGCGGGCCCGTCGCGGTGGGTGAGCCAGTACAGGCTGCCGCGCACCGAGACGGCGCTCGCCCGGCCCGTCTCGTCCACCGACACGGCGTCCACGTTGCTCGCCGCCGGCGCCTGGTGGGTGCGCCGCCCGGCGCGCGGCCCGCCGAGCCGGACGGCGAGCCTCCGCGGCACCGAGTCGGGGGTCAGGGCGTCCACGATCCACAGGTCGCCCGCGCACTGGTAGACCACGCGGCGCCCGTCGGAGGAGGCGTGCCGGGCGTAGAAGTCGTCGTGGTCGGTGTGCCGCCGGAGGTCGGTGCCGTCCGGCAGGCAGGAGTAGAGGTTGGCGACGCCCTCGTGGTCGGAGAGGAACGCGATCCGCCCGTCCACGAACATGGCGCAGTCCAGGTGGCCCCCGATACCGGGCAGCAGCTGCTCGCCCTGGAGCCAGAGCCGTCCCGTCGCCCCGCCCCGGTACCGCTTCCAGGAGGCGGGCTCGTGCGGGGGCTTGCCGGTCAGCAGCAGGGTGAGGTGCTGCCCGCCGACGTCCGCGACCGCGATGTCGGAGACCGGCCCCCATGGCAGCCGCCCGCCCGGCGAGCCGTCGACGGGGACCTTGTACGCCCAGGAGAAGTGCGAGAACGGCTGGCCGTGCGAGGCGACGGCGAGGACTTCCCCGTCCGGTGTCCACCCGCACACGCGCGTGTCGAGCGACCCCCAGTACGTCAGCCTGCGCGCGGGCCCGCCGTCGACCGGCACCAGATGGATCTCGGGGTCCAGGCTGCGCCAGTTCGTGTACGCGATGTGCCGCCCGTCCGGCGAGAAGCGCGGGTGCCCGACGCGCGTCCGGTCGACCGTCACGCGCCAGGCGCGGCCCGGCGGTTCGCCGTCCGCGGCCAGCGGTGCGACCCACAGGTCGTCCTCGGCCGCGAAGCACAGCAGGCCGTCGTGGAGGTGGGGATAGCGGAGGTATGCGCCGTCGCTGCTCACACAGCCATGCTTTCCGCGCTCCGGGGGCCCGGCAACCCGACCCGGCCGACTTCGTGCCGGACCGTGACCGGGAACACGTACGAAACGGTTTCGTTTCGCTGGGGACCGGCGTACGCTCGACGTGTACGAAACCGTTTCGTCTCGATGGGAGTCGGAGGCATGGCACGCGGCAGGCTCACCCCGGAGCGCGAGGCCGAGCTCTACGAGGCCGTGCTCGACCTGCTCCGCGACGTCGGTTACGACGCCCTCACCATGGATGCCGTCGCCGCCCGGACCCATTCCAGCAAGGCCACCCTCTACCGCCAGTGGGGGAGCAAGCCGGAGCTGGTCGCCCACGCCCTGCGGCACAACAAGCCGGTCGACATCGCCGCGATCGACACCGGCTCGCTGCGCGGCGACTTCCACGAGATCCTCGCCCGGTCCGACGACTGCCAGATGGAGCGGGACTCCGCGCTGATGCGGGGCCTCGCCCATGCCGTCCACGACAACCCCGACCTGCTCCAGGCACTGCGCGACCTGCTCGTCGAACCGGAGATGACCGGGCTCGACGAGGTGCTGGGCCGTGCGGTGCGGCGCGGCGAGGTGAGCGTGGACAACCCGGCGCTCCGGCTCGTCCCGCACATGTTCATCGGCGCCTTCGTCGCCCGGCCCCTCATCGAGGACCGGCCGGTCGACCAGGCATTCCTCACCGATTACGTCGACGCCGTGGTCCTCCCCGCCCTCGGCGTCTGACACCCCACCGCACCACCGTCCCACCGCACCACCGGCGCGACCCGCACCACCGCACCACCAGCAGCACCTGACACGTACCGCTCACGCTGTCGGGCCGACTCCCCATGTCCTTGTCCATCCATCACCGGGAGACGCCCCCGTGGCAACGTTCCTCTACAGACTCGGCCGGTCCGCCTTCCGGCGCCGCCACCTCGTGGCCCTGATATGGGTCGCGCTGCTGGCGCTCGCCGGCGTCGGAGCCGCCTCCGCGCCCGTCGCGACGTCCAGCTCCTTCTCCATACCGGGGACGGAGGCCCAGAAGGCCTTCGACCTCCTCGAAGAGCGCTTCCCGTCCGCCGGCGCGGACGGTGCCACCGCCCGCGTCGTCTTCAAGGCCCCCGACGGCCAGAAGATGACCGACCCGGCACACAAGGCGACGGTCGGCAAGGCCGTCGGAGAGCTGAGGAGTGGCTCCGACCAGGTCGCGAACGTCACCGACCCGTACACCGTCCAGGCGGTCTCACGGGACGGCGGCACCGCCTACGTGCAGGTGTCCTACAAGGTCAACGGCATGGAGCTGACCGACGCGACGCGCGAGGCGCTGAAGGAGACCGGTGCGGAGGCTCGCGAGAGCGGGCTCACCGTCGAGATCGGCGGCGACGCGCTGCAGACCGTGCCCGAGACCGGGGCGGGCGAGATCATCGGTGTGATCGTCGCGGGCATCGTCCTGGTCATCACCTTCGGCTCCCTGGTCGCGGCCGGTCTGCCGCTCCTGACCGCGATCATCGGCGTCGGCATCGGCGTCTCCACGATCACGGCCCTGGCGTCCGTCCTGGACCTCGGCTCCACCACCTCCACGCTGGCGATGATGATCGGCCTCGCGGTCGGCATCGACTACGCGCTGTTCATCGTCTCCCGCTACCGCGCCGAGCTGGCCGAGGGCCGCGAGCGGGAGGAGGCGGCCGGACGGGCCGTCGGCACGGCCGGCTCCGCCGTCGTCTTCGCCGGTCTCACCGTGGTCATCGCCCTGGTCGGCCTGGCCGTCGTCAACATCCCGATGCTGACGAAGATGGGCTTCGCGGCCGCCGGCACGGTGCTGATCGCCGTCCTGATCGCCCTCACCCTCATCCCGGCGCTGCTCGGCTACGCCGGCAAGCGCGTGGTGGGCCGCAAGGCCCGGAAGGCGGCCGAGGCGGCCGAGGCCGCCGGGGAAGCGGCCGTCGAGGCCAAGCCCAACATGGGCACCCGCTGGGCCCGCTTCGTCCTGCGCCGCCCGGTCGCCGTGCTGCTCGTCGGCGTCATCGGCCTCGGGGCCATCGCCGTACCCGCCGCGTCGCTGGAGATGGGTCTGCCCGACGACGGCGCCCAGCCGACCTCCACCACGCAGCGCCGCGCCTACGACCTGCTGTCCGACGGCTTCGGCCCCGGCTCCAACGGCCCGCTGATGGTCGTCGTCGACGGCGACAAGGCCGCCGCGGACCGTACCGTCACCGACATCAAGGGCCTGGACGGGGTCGCCGCCGTCACCCCGCCCGCGCCCAACAAGGCGGGCGACACCTCGATCATCACCGTCGTGCCGAAGGACCGTCCGTCCTCCGTCGAGACGGAGAACCTGGTCCACTCGATCCGGGACACCACCGGCGACGACGTGCTGGTCACCGGCGCGACCGCGATGAACATCGACTTCTCGCAGAAGATGAACGACGCGCTGCTGCCCTACCTGGCGCTCGTCGTCGGCCTGGCCTTCCTGCTGCTGATGGTGGTCTTCCGTTCGGTGCTGGTGCCCCTGAAGGCGGCGCTCGGCTTCCTGCTGTCGGTGGTCGCCGCCCTCGGCGCGGTCGTCGCCGTCTTCCAGTGGGGCTGGCTCGGCTCGCTCTTCGGGGTGGAGCAGACCGGTCCGATCATGAGCATGATGCCGATCTTCATGGTGGGCGTGGTGTTCGGCCTGGCGATGGACTACGAGGTCTTCCTCGTCACCCGCATGCGTGAGGCGTACGTCCACGGGGAGCGGCCCGGCGAGGCGATCGTGACCGGCTTCCGGCACGGGGCGCGGGTCGTCACGGCCGCCGCCGTGATCATGATCGCGGTCTTCGCGGGCTTCATCGGCTCCAGCGAGCAGATGGTCAAGATGATCGGCTTCGGCCTCGCGGTCGCCGTCTTCTTCGACGCGTTCGTGGTCCGCATGGCGATCGTCCCGGCGGTGCTCGCCCTGCTGGGCCGCAGGGCCTGGTGGCTGCCGCGCTGGCTGGACCGCGCGCTGCCGAACGTGGACGTCGAGGGCGAGGGGCTGCGCAAGGAACTGGCGGCCGACGCGCCCGAGGGCGGCGAGCGGGAACTCGTACGCGCCTGACACAGGTGTCCGGGGCGGCCGTTCGAGCGGAGCGGCCGCCCCGGTCACGCGCCCGGCCCGCGGTGGGGACGGCGGACGGGCGCGGACGGCACGCCGCCGCCGCGTCGCGCCCCACCCGGGCTAATGGGTGACGGGCGACGTGGTGGCGGCGTACGTGCGCCGCAGGAACCGCAGCAGCGCCGAGGAGTCGAACTGGACCACGGCCACGCCCTCGGGGGCGTGGAACTCCACGATCGTCTGGACCCGGCCGCAGGGCCAGATCCCGATCTCCCCGCCGCGCGCGGGGGCGCGCAGGCCGGATTCCAGCAGGGTGCGCGGGAAGCTCCACTCGGTGCCGCCGGGGAAGCAGAGCCGTACGGTGGCGGGCTCGGCGGCCCGCCCGGTGGCCGGCTCGAAGCGCACCGCGACGGGGACGGGGCGGGAGAGAGGGCCGTCGGTCACGATCAGGGCCTTGGTGCGGACTACGACGCCTTCCTCAGCGGGGTACATGGGCCGACTCCTCACGCTCGCCTCATTTGTCTCTAATGTCCCACCATTCCGTGGTGTGCGCCCGCCCCTGCTTCTGTGATGTGGACGCTCTTGCAAGTGGTTCGCAAAAGGACCCATCATCAGAGCCGTTCCTGTCCGCCTGTCCGAAAGCGGTCCCCGCATGCATGTTCCCGACGGATTCATCAACGCGCCCGTCTCCGCGGCCGCCGGTCTCGCCGCCGCCGGCGCCGTCGCGGCCGGCCTGCGCGGGGCGCGGAGGGAACTCGGCGGGTCCGCCCTCGCCGGGGGCCACGGGGCGGAGCGGACCGCGCCGCTCGCCGGTCTGGTCGCCGCGTTCGTCTTCGCCGTGCAGATGCTGAACTTCCCGGTCGCCGCCGGGACCAGCGGACACCTGCTGGGCGGGGCGCTCGCCGCGATACTCGTCGGCCCCTGGACGGGGGTGCTGTGCATCGCGGTCGTCCTGCTGATGCAGGGCGTGCTCTTCGCCGACGGCGGGCTCACCGCGCTCGGCGTCAACATCACCGTCATGGGCGTGGTCACGGTCCTCGTCGCGTACGGGATCTTCCGCGGCCTGGTCAAGGTCCTGCCGCGCTCCCGCCGGTCGGTGACCGTCGCCTCGTTCGTCGCCTCGCTGGCCTCCGTACCGGCCGCGGCTGCCGCGTTCACGCTGCTCTACGCGGTCGGCGGCACCACCGACGTTCCCGTCACCAAGGTGCTCACCGCCATGGTCGGGGTCCACGTGCTGATCGGCATCGGCGAGGCGCTGATCACGACGGCCACCGTCGGCGCCGTCATCGCCGTCCGCCCCGACCTGGTGTACGGGGCCCGCGGTCTGACCGCGCCGCTCAAGCTGCGGGTGGGCGGCCGGCTCGTGGACGCCGTGCCCGTCGCCCCCGCGCCCGCGGCGGTGCCCGCCGCCCGGTCCACCAGGACGGTCTGGATCACCGGTCTGGCCACCGCGCTCGTGCTGGCCGGTGTCGTCTCCTTCTACGCCTCCGCCAGCCCCGACGGCCTGGAGAAGGTCGCCGCCGACCAGGGCATCGACAAGAAGGCCGAGGAGCACGCCGCCGCCGACTCGCCGCTCGCCGACTACGGCGTCAGCGGCCTCACCGACGCCCGCCTGTCCGGGGGGCTGGCGGGCACCATCGGCGTGGGCGGGACCGTCCTGGTCGGCACCGGCGTCTTCTGGGCGGTCCGCCGCCGCGACGGCGCCCGCCGGGGCGAGGGCTCCGGCGAGGGCGTGCGCGCCGGCGCCCGTGACGCTGTGGGCGAAGGCGCCCGTGACGGTGTGCGCGACGGCGCCCGCGACGAGGAAGCCGTCTGAGGTGGGCGCCGGCCACACCCACAAGCTCTACCGGCACGGGCACTCGCCCGTGCACCGGATGCCGCCGCACTGCAAGCTCGTCGCCGTCCTCGGCTTCGTCGTGGTCGTCGTCTCCACCCCGCGCGAGGCGGTGTGGGCCTTCGCCGCGTACGCCGCGCTGCTCGGCGCGGTCGCGGCGGTCGCCCGGGTGTCGCCCTGGTTCGTGCTGCGGCGCCTGGTGATCGAGGTGCCGTTCGTGGCGTTCGCCTTCCTGATGCCGTTCGTCGTGCCGGGCGAGCAGACCCGGCTGCTGGGCGTCGAGGTCTCCGTCCCCGGGCTGTGGGGCGCCTGGAACGTCCTGGCCAAGGGCACCCTCGGCGTCACCGCCTCCGTGCTGCTCGCCGCCACCACCGAGCTGCGGGCCCTGCTGCTCGGCCTTCAGCGGCTGAAGCTGCCGCCCCTGCTCGTCCAGATCGCCTCCTTCATGATCCGGTACGGCGACGTCATCACCGACGAGATGCGGCGGATGTCCGTCGCCCGCCGCTCGCGCGGCTTCGAGGCCAGGGGCGTCCGGCACTGGGGGGTGCTCGCCAAGTCGGCGGGCGCCCTGTTCATCCGCTCCTACGAGCGCGGCGAGCGCGTCCACCTGGCGATGGTCAGCCGCGGGTACACCGGTTCCATGCCGGTCCTCGACGAGGTCACCGCCTCCCGGGCGCAGTGGTGCTCGGCCGCCGCCCTCCCCGTCACCGCCCTCCTGATCCTCCTCCTGGGATGGACGCCATGAGTCTCAGTTTCGTGCCGTCGCTCGACGTCCGCGGCCTCGCCTACGCCTACCCCGACGGCCACCAGGCGCTGTTCGGCGTCGACCTCACCGTCGAGCGCGGCGAGCGGGTCGCCCTGCTCGGCCCCAACGGCGCCGGCAAGACCACGCTCGTGCTCCACCTCAACGGCATCCTGACCGGCGGCGCCGGGACGGTGACCGTCGCCGGCCTCCCGGTCGCCAAGGCCAACCTCGCGGAGATCCGCCGCAAGGTCGGCATCGTCTTCCAGGACCCCGACGACCAGCTGTTCATGCCGACCGTCCGGGAGGACGTCGCCTTCGGCCCGGCGGCGGCCGGACTGCGCGGCCCCGAGCTGGAGGCGGCCGTGCACAAGGCCCTCGCCCGCGTCGGCATGCAGGAGTACGCCGACCGGCCCCCGCACCACCTGTCCTTCGGGCAGCGGCGGCGGGTCGCGGTGGCGACCGTCCTCGTCATGGAGCCCGAGATCCTCGTCCTCGACGAGCCGTCGTCGAACCTGGACCCGGCCTCCCGCCGCGAACTCGCCGACATCCTCCGCTCCCTGGACGTCACCGTCCTGATGGTCACCCACGACCTGCCGTACGCGCTCGAACTGTGCCCCCGCGCGGTCGTCCTCAGCGAGGGCGTCATCGCGGCCGACGGCCCGACCGGCGACCTGCTCGCCGACGACGAACTGATGCGCGAACACCGGCTGGAGCTCCCCTTCGGGTTCGATCCGACCCGGAAGCCGGCCACCCGGTAGGGCGTTGCACCATGGGGTGGACGATCGCGTAAGGAGCGTGGAAGCGTGGACGAGCAGGGCATCCGGGGCACGGTGCAGCCGGGTTTCGAACCGGTCAGGGACGCGTTCCTCCGCAACTTCCGGCACCGCGGCGAGCGGGGCGCCGCCGTCGCCGTCTACCGGGACGGCCGCAAGGTCGTCGACCTGTGGGCGGGCACGCGGGACGTCGACGGCACCGCCCCGTGGGCCGTCGACACCGCCCAGGTGGTCCGCTCGGCCACCAAGGGCGTCGCCGCCGCCGTACCGCTGCTGCTGCACCAGCGCGGCCAGCTCGACCTGGACGCGCCCGTCGGCACCTACTGGCCGGAGTTCAAGGCGGCGGGCAAGGAACGGGCGCTGGTACGGCACCTGCTGTCGCACCAGGCGGGCGTCCCGGCCCTGGACCGGCCGCTGACCCCGGCCGGGGCCGCCGACCTCGCCGCGGCGGCGGACGCAGTCGCCTCCCAGGCGCCCGCGTGGGAGCCGGGCACCGAGCACGGCTACCACCCGCACACGTACGGCTTCCTGCTGGGCGCCCTGGTCCAGCGCGTCACCGGCCGCACCCTGGGCCGCTGGGTCGCCGAGGAGATCGCCCGCCCGCTCGGACTCGACCTGTGGATCGGCCTCCCCGAGGACGAGGCCCACCGGGCCGGCCGCATCGGACCGGTCGCGGAACCGGCGGACGGCGGCGCGCTGAAGCTGCGCCCGAAGCGCTCCGTCGCCGACGCCTACGCCGACCCCGGCTCGCTCACCCGCCGCGCCTTCGGCGCCGTCGACCCGGCCCCCGACGAGAACGACCCGGCCTACCGGGCCGCCGAACTCCCCGCCTCCGCGGGCATCTCCACCGCCCGCGCCCTCGCCCGCTTCTACGCCGCGACACTCGGTCCCGTGGACGGCCACCGCCTCTTCGCGCCGGCGACCCTCGCGATGGCGCGCACCGAGGAGGCGGCGGGCCCCGACCGGGTCCTGGTGGTCTCCACCCGCTTCGGCCTCGGCTACATGCTCCACGGCCCCGCGTGCCCCCTGCTGTCCCCCGGTTCCTTCGGTCACCCCGGACGCGGCGGCTCCCTGGGCTTCGCCGACCCGGAGTCGGGCATCGCGCTCGGGTACGTCACCAACGGGATGCGCAAGGGCGTCACGGCGGACCCCAGGGCGCAGGCCCTGGTGCGGGCGGTCAAGGCGGCGATCGGCGGGTAGGGCGCACGGGAGACCGGCGAGGAGGCGCACGGGATGCACGGGACGGCGGTACGGAATGCCCCGGGCGGGGCCCACGCGCGCGTGGGCGCGCCCCGCACGACCCGGCTCAGGCCGTGCGGAGCGCGCTTCTCGTGGGAGGTCGTTCTCGTCGGCGGGTGGGGATCCGTCACGCCTACGATGGCAGCGGGGCCGGGGCCGTTCCATGGGGAGAACTGCGTATGGACTGCGGAGGGGCCGTGCCGTACCTGAGGCAGGAGGACTACGAGCGGATGCTCGGTCTCGCCGTCGCCGTCCTGGAGAGCCGGCGGCCCGAGACCGTGTGGCGGTTGATCGCCCAGGAGCTGCTGAGGACGCTCGACGGTTCCGTGCTGCTCATGAAGGACGAGGAGTGGACGCCGTCCAGCGGCACGGTCAGCGCCTGGCTCCGGGACGCCTCCGCCCCGGTCGAACCGGCGGGGGCGACGGCGGGGCTGGTCCGGTCCGGGTACCCGTTCGCGGCCCACTACGGCCGGCACACCGACCGCGAGCCGCGGACCGCCGCGCAGCTCGCCGGGGACCGCGCCTGGCGGCACAGCGGGACGGCGAGCGCCCTGCGCGAGTCGTTCGGCACCCGCCACATGCTCGGCCTGCCGCTCCCCGGCGGCGACGACGGCGCCGTCCGCGGCTTCATCGTCCACCGCGACGGCGCCGACTTCGACGCCCGGGACCTCGACTACGCCGCCCGCGTCCAGCCCCTCCTGGCCGCCGCCGCGGCCCAGTGCCGGCTGCTGGGCGGGCTGCGGGGCACGGGCGGCCCGGAGCCGGAACCGGAGGCGGTCGCCGGCGGCCTGACGCCCCGTGAGACGGCCGTCCTGCACACGCTCGCGGAGGGGCTGCCCGCCACGGCCATGGCCCGCCGCCTCGGGGTCTCGGTGCGGACGGTGCACAAGCACCTCCAGAACCTCTACCGCAAGCTCGGCACCGCCGACCGCCTCGGTACGGTCCTGCGCGCCCAGGAGGCGGGCCTCCTCCCGTCGGTCCCCCCGTCCGCACCGGCCGGCCGCCCGCGCTGAACGCCCCGCGTCGGCCCCGGTGTTCCCGCGGCCGCGCGTCCGCCTCCCGCGGGCCGGTGCCGGCCGGGGCCGGCTCACCGCAGCGGACCGATCCCGACCCCGGCCACAGCCGCCCCCCTCGTCGTGTCGTCAGGAGGAGCCCAGGCCGTACTCCGCGACGGTGGCGGGGTCGAGGCCGGTGAGTTCGACGACGCGGTGCCGGGGGACACCGGCGGCCAGCGCCTTGCGCAGCAGCTCGTCCCGGCCCTCCGCGCGGTCGCGGTAGTCCAGCAGTTCCGCCTCGATGCGGGCCACGGCGTCCGGGGCACCCGCCCGGCGGACGCGCTCCAGCTCCTCCTCGGTCAGCGGCACGGGAAGCCGCTCGGCGCCCTCGGGGATGAACCCGGTCTCCTCCGGGGGCAGCACCCGCACCTCCCGCGAGCCGGCCGAGGCGCCCTGGGCGTCCAGCCAGGCCCGTACGGCGGACGTCTCCAGGCATTCCAGGCCGCCCACCACGGGCAGCGGGACGCCCAGCGGCGCGGCCGGGTCGGTGGCGAGGAAAAGGTACGCGTCATCCGTCATCGTCGGTTCACTCTCCGCGGTCCAGGGGGTGGCACCGATCCCCTACCCCCGCGCGCCGCGTTCAGCGACACGCGTTCACCCGCGTGCGACGGTCTCACCCCGTGTGCAGCATCAGCCCGATGCCCAGCACCATGAGGCCGGCCGCCGCGATCCTCGGGGCGCCGAAGCCCTCCTTGAAGAACACGGCCCCGATCGCGGCGCCGACGATGATGGAGGACTCGCGCAGGGCGGCGACCGGGGCGAGGGGCGCGCGGGTCTGGGCCCACAGGACCAGCGCGTACGCCGAGATCGCCAGGCCGGCGCCGAGCAGGCCGAGGGCGGCGTGCGGGCGCAGCTGGGCGGCGAGGGCGCGGCGGCGGCGGTGGAGGGTGTACGCGGGGATCGCGATGCCCTGGAGGAGCATCAGCCACGCGACGTAGCCCAGCGGTGTGCCGGAGGCGCGCACCCCGACGCCGTCCACGACCGTGTAGCCGGCGATCGCCAGGCCGGTCGCCAGGGCGGCGGCGACGGCAGGCAGGTTGGGGCGGCGGCCCGCGCCGCGCAGCCCCCACGCGGCGAGGGCGACCAGGCCCGCGCAGGCGACGGCCACGCCGGTGAGCTGCCGCCCGTCGGGCACCTCGCCGACGAACGCGGCCGCCAGGGCGGTGACCACCAGCGGTGCGGTGCCCCGCGCGATCGGGTACGTCTGGCCGAAGTCGCCGAGCGTGAAGGAGCGCATCAGCAGCGCCATGTAGCCGATGTGCAGGGCGGCGGAGAGCAGCAGGTACGGCCAGGCGGCCGCGGCCGGCACGGGGACGAAGCAGGTCACCACCGCGGCGATCAGGGCACCGCCGCCGGATATCAGCGTGAAGGACAGCAGTTGGTCCTTCAGGTGGTGGGCGATCGCGTTCCAGCCGGCGTGCGTCACCGCGGCCAGCAGGACCGCCGCCGCGACCAGCGGTGTCACGCCGGCCGCTCGCGCACGTCGGCGAGCGTGGCGCCCGCGTGGGCGACGAGCGCCGCCGGGGCGAGCGGGAACACGGTGTGCGGCGTCCCGGCCGCCGCCCACACCACGTCGTGGCCGAGCAGCGCCCGGTCGGCCAGCACCCGCGTCCTGGTCACGTGCCCGAAGGGCGGTACGCCCCCGATCGCGTACCCCGTCGTCTCCCGTACGAGGGCGGCGTCCGCCCGGGTGACGGCGGCGGCGCCCAGCTCGCGCCGCACCAGCTCGACGTCCACCCGGGACGAGCCGTCCATCAGGACGAGGACCGGCACGCCGTCCGCCGCGAACACCAGCGACTTGACGATCTCGGACGGGTCGCAGCCGATCGCGGCGGCGGCCTGGGCGGCGGTGCGGGTGGCGTCGGGGAAGCGGCGCACCTCGACGTCGTGCAGGCCGAGCGCGCGCAGGGCCTCGGCGAAACGCGGGTGGGCGAGTGAAGCGCTCATGGCCCGCACGCTAGCGGTGGTTGTACCGGCCACGCGAGTGTGTTCCGCAGCGTGGGCACCGGGGCGCGCGGCGCCCGTCCCGCCGGGACCGCACCGCCCGCCCCCCCCGCCCGCGCCGCCCGCCGTCACCGGGCGTTCAGCACCGAGGCGACGAGCGGGCCGGCCGCGTCCCCGCCGTGGCCGCCCGCCTGGACGACCGCCGCGGCCGCGAGGTCGTCGGCGAACCCGGCGAACCAGCTGTTGGAGTCGGCCTGTCCGCCGACCTCGGCCGAACCGGTCTTCGCCCCCTTGTCGCCGCCGACCCCGGCCATCGCCGCGGCGCCCGTGCCGCTGGTCGCGGTGGCCCGCATCATGTCGCGCAGCTGCCGGGCCGCCGAGCCGTCCAGGCCGCGGGCGGCGGTGGCGATCTCCCGGTCGTCCAGGTCGCGCGGCACGATGACCGGCTGCTTGAAGGAACCGTGCTTCGCGGTCGCGGTGATGGACGCGACGTTGAGGGCGTTCATCTGGATCGTGCCCTGGCCGATGTACTGGGCGGCCGCCTCGCCGCCGGTCTCGGCCGGCACGGCACCGTCGAAGGTGGCCACGCCCGTCTGCCAGTTCAGACCGATGCCGAAGACGTCGCGGGCCTCCCTCCCGAGCGCCGCGTCGTCGTCGACGTCGTCGATCAGCTTGATGAAGGCGGTGTTGCAGGACCGCTTGAAGCTCTCCTGGAAGGTGCTGCCCGCGGGGAGGTCGAAGTGTTCGAGGTTGTGGAAGGTACGGCCCTGGTACAGGACCTCCTTCGGGCACTCGGCCGGGCGGTCCGCGGCGACCAGGCCCTTCTCCAGCAGGAGCGCCGCCGTCACGATCTTCATCGTGGAGCCGGGCGCCTGCTTCCCGGCGAGCGCCGCGTCGAACGCGTCCCCGCGGTTGTTGGCCACTGCCCGTATCTCGCCGGTCGACGGCCGGACGGCCACCACCGACGACCCGCCGTACCGTTTCACCGCCCGCTCGGCCGCCGCCTGCACGTCCGCGTCCAGCGTCGTCCGCAGTTTGCCCGGCACGCCCTTGACGAGCGTCAGCAGCGTCCGGTCGGCCGCGCCCTCGCCGGTGGCGTCGATCCACGTCTCGATGCCGGGCTTCCCGCCCGCCTCGGCCCCGTACTTCTTCCGCAGCTGGTCCAGGACGGACTTCAGCGACGGGTACTTCTCCGGTGTCAGCTCCACGCCGGCGTGGTCGACGGCCCGGACCGGCGGCGCGGCCGCCTCGCCGGTGCGCAGCACCGCGCCGTCGGTCAGGTTCGGGTGGATCACCGACGGCGCCCACTTCACCAGCGGCAGACCGGTGGTGACGCCCCGTACGACGGTGAGCCGCGAGGCGTACGCCAGCCGCTTCGACACCCCCTCGTACGTCACCGTCGCGTCCACGGTGAAGGGCACCTCGGCCCCCGCCGGCGCGCCCGGCGTGATGACCGCCTTCGACACGTGCGCCTGCCCGCGGAAGCCCGCGAGGGCGGGTGTCGCGGTGGCGGCGTCGTCGGTCAGGTCAGCGGCCGCCGCCGCGTCCCCCGCCGCCCACGCGGCCAGGAAGTCCTTCGCCGTCCGCTCGACCTCCCCGGCGGTCACCGGCCCGGAGCCGGCCTTCCGCGGCGCCGCCGCGGACCGGGTGGTGGCCCCCTCCGCCCCGCCCGTCATGTCGTCGTAGACGGCGTACGCCCCGTACCCCACGCCACCGGCCACGACGGCGAACACCGCGCCGACGACGGCGACCTTCGCCCCACTGCGCATCGTGCAGTCCCCCTCCCCAGGAGCGGCTTGAACGCGTTCAAGCTCCTCACCGGCGCCACCCTACGGGACACGAGTGGCAGGGGGGACGGCTGTTATCCGACCGGAACCTCAGCGGGCGGTACCCGCCATCACACCCACGTATCCAGCCACATCCGGTCGCGCCAGTCCTCCATCGGGATCGACTGGCCGGTGTACAGGGGCCAGAGGTGGATGAAGTCCGCGCATTAGGGGCGACCGGGGGGCTTGACCAGGACGGTTGCGCCTCGGCTGGGCCGCGTTGGGCCTCCTGGGCCGCCCGGGGGGCCGTGCTCCGGCTTAATCCGGAGTCGTTGACATGGCCGGAATAGTGGGGCGAGATCGGTGGTTTGCCGATTTTCTGACGCAGAACGACCGGATCTGTAGCAAGCCGCCTATACGAGAGTTGAGCGGTCTCCCGCGAAATTGTTCGAAGACATCTTGCCTGATAGTCTGCGCGGCACGAGGTGAAGTTAGTTTCGCTGGCCTTGTATTGACGATGCCTGGGGGGGCGTGATGTTTGCTTCGCTTAATAACACATCTGTCTTTCCTGTTCCCGTCAATTTCTATGTGTCGCCAGGAAAGAGGATTTCGTGAGGAATAAGGCCCGCATTGGTTCCATTGCCGGCATGTCATCTGCGCTGGTTCTTGCCCTCGCCCCCGGGGCCGAGGCGCTCGTGTGGACAAGCAGCATTAACGACGGCAGTCCTGGGTTTGAATCCCGGCGCTGGAGCGATCAGAGCTACTCCCAGATTCAATTCTATGACTGCTCCAATCGCAGCACAACTGGCACCCCTGACAGTGTCGATGTTCAAATATGGCGCGACATCTCGCTTCAGCCTGACGACGCTTACGACAACAAAACTTTCACCGCCTGCTACGGCGCCGGTGCAAGCAATGGCGAGTGGACTGATCTTCCCGCCACAACCGTCACCGTTTATTTCCAGCTCATGAAGGTCGGCAGTACGACAAGCCCGGGCTTTGCGACTGTTGATGTCGGCTACCTGTCTGTCGACACAACTAAGGCCGACTAAACTCTTAGTGCAAACGGTGAGGGGCGACCCGTGCGGTCGCCCCTCACTGCGGTCTTATACTGAACTTGTAAGAGAGTCCTGATGAGATTTCGCACCAGCTTGCGCTCCGGCGCCGTTCGGTGGGCAACCCCATTCGTTTTGCTGCTGACGCTGCTCTATTATTTCGCGGGTGAGAGTGCGCCGCTCGCTGTCTTCCATGGTTATGCTCCCGCTCTCGTCGCCGCTCCCCTGATGACGCTGTACGCGCTCGCCTATGCGGTGGCTGCCGGTCTGGCTGCCTGGGAGAGCGGGAGACTCACGAGCAGTGGGGTATGGGCCCTCGCGGCAGGGCGCTCGCGTTTTCATGTAGCGGCCAACGCTCTGCTCCCCGTGTTCCTGCTCTCCTGGGCTGTGCTGATCGTTCCCGTCAGCCTCTCGCTGGCCCGGACCACAACCTTCCCAACAGTCGACAGTTTGCGCCTTCTAGTGATGGCGCTCATTCTCTGCGTTGCTCACGCGGTTATCGGTTTTGGTATCGGTATTCGGGCGCCACGCGTGATCGCAGCGCCGATCGTGGCCGTTGTCGTATGGATCCTAGTCGCCTTTTCTCGCGCAACGCACCCCTATTGGCTTCGCCATGTGTCCGGCCAGTATATGGATTTGGATTTCGGCGAGGTGCCCGGTATGGCTTCGCTCGTGGCGCCTATTTTGTTCGGCGGGGGCATTGCCCTGGGCGTTGCTCTTTTGTGGTTTCCCCTCAGGTGGCTATTGGTGAGAGTGGTGCTGGCCTGCATCGTCGCAGGACTTTGCACTTTCGGCGCCTACAACATCGTCAAGGACTGGGGCCATGATCCGCCGATGGTCACAGGGCAGGCTCCCATGGAATGCCTAGGCAATGCACCGAAGGTATGTATGCCAAAAGCCACATCAAGCACGCTGGGCACGGTACGGAAAGAAGCAGTATCCGTTCTGGATGACCTGGGCAGCAGGGGTGTGACCGAAACTCCCTCGGTCATAACCGATCGGCTGGCGGACGGACGTTCCGGACTGCCGTCGACCCAGAAAACTTGGCGTATCGGACTGACAGCCGCCGCCCAGCGTGACGAAGTTCGCTTTGAGGTGCTGACCGCTGCAGTTCGATTTCCCTGTAGGCGGGTCGACCCGGTCACGGGCCATGCGGCATGGCTATGGGCGGCTTCTGTGACAGGCGAGGAGAAAGCCTATCGCGCGCGCGTGGCGCAGGAGACGCAGACGCCGGACGCAGTCCGCGCTGAAAAGCAAGTGCAAGACATCGTCCAGAGAGTGTTGGCGCAGCCCGCAAAAGAGCAGGGAACCTGGTTTCGGCAGACCCTCATCAGCGCGTGCCGAGGCAACGCGTGATGTGGTGGCTCAAGGCGCGCCGCGTCCCTACCGTCCTGGCCGCGATGCTCGTGACCTTCGTCGTCCTTGTGTTCGTCGTCCAGAATACGTTTGTACTCCTGCCGTCTTTCACAGGTAGGAGCCAGGTAGCCCTTTCGCTTTTCGTACCCATACCGTTGATCGCGGGCCTGATGTTGTGTCTTGAGTCGCGGATTGCTCCGGCTGAAGACTCGGGAGTGCGCTCAGTTGCTCTGCTGGATGCGGCCCTGATTACCGCGGCCATTGGCACGGCCGTAGTCACGAGCGTGGTGGCCGGCTTGGTCCTCGACGCACCACAGGCTGGTACCGCGGGCCGTAACGCCCTTTTCCTCACCGGGCTGATGCTGTGCGGCCGTGCCGTGATGGGCCAGCGCGCGGTGATGATCCCTGTGGCGTGGCTGTTTTTCGTGGTCTTCATCGGCTTCCGACCCACAGGCGACCCTTATCCATGGACAATTGTCCCTGAACCAGCCGGTGCTCTTCATGCAGTTGTCGGCGCGGTGCTGGCATTCCTCACAGGGACCCTAGTGCAGCTGTATACGTCAAGGAAAATGTCATGACTCTTGAACTGGTCTCCTGCACCTACGGCTACCGACGGCGACGGCCTCCCATCTTGCAGGACTTCAGCTACCGCCTCCCTGACGGGCTGACGGTTCTGCTCGGCCCCAACGGCGCGGGCAAGTCGACGCTGCTCAAGCTCGCGGCAACAGTCATCGCCCCTCGCTCGGGCGCTGTGACCCTCGGTGGCACCGCCGGAGGCACCAAAGCCTTCCGTAAGGCTGTGGCTTGGATGCCGCAGGACATCGTTCCCATGCCGTCCCTGTCCGCACGTGAGTACGTCGCCTACGTCGGCTGGCTCAAGGGAATGAACCGCAACGATGCCTGGCATCAGGCGCGCCGGGCTCTCAATCGCGTAGGGCTCGCGGACCAGGCCGACACCAAGACCCACCGGCTCTCAGGCGGCCAGCTGCGCCGCGTCGGTCTCGCTGCGGCTCTAGTACACGACGCCCGCGTACTTCTGCTCGACGAACCTACGGCCGGAATGGACCCCCACCAGCGCCGCGTATTCCGCGACATCTTGAACGGCCTCATCACAGAGGGCGTGCAGGTATTGCTGTCCACCCACGACGTCGCCGACCTCGCCGAGGAGGCCGACCACGTCACCGTCCTCCACGGGGGACGCATCCTGCAGGACGGCACGATTGATGCCTTCTTGGCCCACACCCCGCCTGGTACCGTCTCCGGTCGCGCCGCAGAAGGGGCCTACACGGCTCTACTGACGCGCCATGGCGCGGCCTGAGAGGTCGTTACTGACTTCGGCTCGTCAGGGTGATCTCTCCTGAGGTCCCTGCTGTGCCTGGCGTGGTGGCTGTATCCAGTGGTGTGTGAGGTATGCGGATGGTGGCGGGCCGACTCCTGCCGGTCGTCAGCGCCGGGAGTCGGTACGACTGCAGGCGGCCGAGCTGTTCGAGCAGCAGTTCAAGCCACCGGAGGTTGCCCGACGGCTGAGAGTGAGCCGAAACTCGAGCCTGCCAGTGGCATCAGATGTGGAGCGACGGCGGCGGGCGGGCCCTGGCGTCCCGGGGTCCGAGCGATTCGCGGTGCCGTCTGCCCCCGTTCCTGGAGAAACTCGTCGCGTATCTGGAGCAAGGGTCAGCCGCGCATGGCTGGGTGGAGGACCATGTGTGGACCGGGGCACGGGTGGCCACGGCTGCTCGGCACGAAGTTCCACGTCTCCCACAGCGTCTCCGGGGCCACCCGGTTGATGCACCGGTTCGGCTTCAGTCCGCAGATCCCCGCCCGAAGCACATCTCGACGCCGGAGGTAAAAGAACAAGCTCAGCCGGTGTAGCTGAGCTGTAAAACAGTGACGACCTTCGTTTGGTGACCCATCAAGAGAACGGCTATTGCACGTTCGGTCGTGAGAGTGCGGACGATCCCGTCGTCCTCCCCGTATGGTTCCGCCGCCGCGAGACGGTCGTCACAGGCGGCAGCGAGGGCTTGGGAGAGCTGGGCACTGGCATCCAGCGGCATGGCGTCGTGGACGGCTTCCGTGTCCGAGCCGTAGTTGAGACGGAAGGTCATCAGGCGACGCCACGCGTCCGTGCAGTGGCGGCTTCCTCACGGATGCGCTCAGCCACGTCGATCCACTCTCCGGGGATCTCGCCTGTTTCTTCCTCGGCCCGCGCCAGCTCCCGGCCTCGCGCGGCAGCCGCAGCCATGCCGGCCGCGACGGTCTGCCACTTCGCGAACACATTCACGATCTCGTGAACCAGGGCGCGCTTGATCTAGCTGAGTAACCGCTGCTTCGCGGACGGGCTGCTCAGCGCCGCGCAGATGATCCTTCGGGTCTACGGTACGCGGGGCTCATGTCCGGCGTCAGTTCTGTCGGGCTGCTGGCGCACCACTTTGCACCACCCACGGCGGTAAATCACGGTCAACGAAGGACAAGACTGGGCGCCTCCTGCGCGGGGACCGGCGGCCGGGCCGTAGGACACGGGACCCCATGGACTTCCGTCCTCGGCGTTTCAGCAGGTCACCCCACCTCGCCGGGGCCGTCTGCGGGCCGTCCGAGGGGGACCAGCGACGGCCACTAACGACCAACAACGACCGTCATGGCGCAACGGTGGTCCGCCGCGCCATGACGGCGTCAGCCCTGTTAGACCCAGGTGTCGAGCCACATCCGGTCGCGCCAGTCCTCCATCGGGATCGACTGGCCGGTGTACAGGGGCCAGAAGTAGATGAAGTTCCAGATGATGAGGAGCACCAGCACCCCGGCTCCCACCGCGCCGATCGTGCGGCGGCGTTCGGCCGCGGCGTCGGTGCCCGGGGGGCCCAGGAGGGCGCCGATCATCAAGGCCACCGCCAGGCACAGGAACGGCACGAAGACCACCGCGTAGAACAGGAAGATGGTGCGCTCCTGGTAGTGGAACCACGGCACCCAGCCGGCCGCGACGGCGCAGGCGATCGCGCCCGCGCGCCAGTCGCGGCGGAAGAACCAGCGCCACAGCACGTACAGGAGCGCGAAGCACGCCGCCCACCACAGCAGGGGCGTGCCGATCGCCAGCACCTCGCGCGCGCACTTCTCCGCGGTGCCCGCCGGGCAGCCGTCCCGGCCCGCCGCCGGGTCCTCGTAGAAGTAGGAGACGGGCCGGCCCAGGACGATCCAGCTCCACGGGTTCGACTCGTAGGTGTGCCCCGACGTCAGGTTGACGTGGAAGCCGTACACCTCGGACTCGTAGTGCCACAGGCTGCGCCACCAGTCGGGGAACAGCCACGACCACGAACTGTCCCTGCCCTCGGTGGTCGCCCAGTTCCGGAAGTACCCCTTGTCCGTGACGATCCAGCCCGACCACGACACGATGTAGGTGCCGATCGCCACCGGGACCGTCGACACGAACGCCGGCAGCAGGTCCCGCCGCAGCACGCTCTCGTACGGGCGGTAGGCCCCGGCCGTGCGGCGCGCGCCCACGTCCCACAGGACCGTCAGCACCCCGAACGCGGCCATGATGTACAGGCCGTTCCACTTGGTGGCCGCCGCCAGACCCAGCATCACGCCCGCCGCGATCCGCCACGGCCGCCACCCCAGGCGCAGCGTCCCGGCGACCACCGCGTCCGGCCGCAGCAGCCCGTCCGCGTCCACCGGCAGCGCGTCCGCGAGCCGCCGCCTCGACCGGTCACGGTCGACGAGCAGGCACCCGAACGCCGCCAGCACGAAGAACATCAGCACCTGGTCGAGGAGCGCCGTGCGGCTCATCACGAAGTGCAGCCCGTCCACCGCGAGCAGCAGCCCCGCCAGGCAGCCCAGGAACGTCGACCGGAACAGCCGCCGCCCGATCCGGCACAGCATCAGCACCGACAGCGTGCCGAGCACCGCCACCATGAAGCGCCAGCCGAACGGGGTGAACCCGAACAGGTGCTCACCGAGGCCGATGACCCACTTGCCGACCGGCGGGTGCACCACGTAGCCCGGGTCGGTGGGGACGGCCACCGCGTCGGGGTTCCGCAGGATCGACGCGTCGACGTCCTTCGGCCACGACCCCTCGTACCCCTGGTTGATGAGCGCCCAGGCGTCCTTGGCGTAGTACGTCTCGTCGAATATCACCGCGTGGGGGCTGCCCAGATGCCAGAACCGCAGCAGCCCGGCGACGAGCGCCACCAGCAGCGGTCCGCCCCACGCCGCCAGCCGCCACAGCCGCGCGGCCACCGCGGGCGGTGCGCCGAGCACCGTCCACACCCGGTCCGAGGGGCGGGCGTACGGGGGCACCAACCGCTCGCGCAACCCCGTCACCGGCCGCGGTACGTAGCCGAAACGGCGCAGGCGCTGCTGCCACGGGGGCGGCTCTTCCCCGGCGGCCTGCCCGCGCAGGGCGTCATGAGCAGTACTGGTCACCGCGCCATCGTAGGGAACGCGCCTGTGCGAGTCGCCCGTCCGGGCTGCGAGGATGGCCCCGTGACTGGAACGGTGACCGGAACGCTCGTACTCGCAGGAACCCCGATCGGGGACGTCGCGGACGCCCCGCCGCGCCTCGCCGCCGAGCTGGCGGCCGCCGACGTGGTCGCCGCGGAGGACACCCGGCGGCTGCGCCGGCTGACCCAGGCGCTCGGCGTCCACACCACCGGCCGGGTCGTGTCGTACTTCGAGGGCAACGAGTCGGCGCGTACGCCCGAGCTGGTCGACGCGCTCCTGGGCGGCGCGCGGGTCCTGCTGGTCACCGACGCGGGCATGCCGTCCGTCTCCGACCCCGGCTACCGGCTCGTCGCCGCCGCCGTCGAGCGGGACATCCGGGTCACCGCGGTGCCGGGCCCGTCGGCCGTCCTGACCGCGCTCGCCCTGTCCGGGCTGCCCGTCGACCGGTTCTGCTTCGAGGGCTTCCTGCCCCGCAAGGCCGGCGAGCGGCTGTCCCGGCTCCGCGAGGTCGCGGGCGAGCGGCGCACCCTCGTCTACTTCGAGGCCCCGCACCGGCTCGACGACACGCTCGCCGCCATGGCCGAGGCGTTCGGCGCGGACCGGCGGGCCGCCGTGTGCCGGGAGCTGACCAAGACCTACGAGGAGGTCAGGCGCGGCGGCGTCGGCGAACTCGCGGCGTGGGCGGCCGAGGGCGTGCGCGGGGAGATCACGATCGTCGTCGAGGGAGCGCCCGACACCGGGCCCGCCGACCTCGGCGCGGCCGAACTGGTCCGCCGCGTCCGGGTGCGCGAGGAGGCGGGGGAGCGGCGCAAGGAGGCCATCGCGGCGGTCGCCGCCGAGGCCGGCCTGCCCAAGCGGGAGGTGTTCGACGCCGTGGTCGCGGCGAAGAACGCGCCGGCCGAAGGCCCCCCGGCCGGTGAAGGACTATCGTGAAAGGCAGAGACCAGACCGTGCGGCAGGCCTCCGGGTCGGGGAAGCGTCAGGACCGGTCCCTCTTTCGGCAGGCGCCTGCGCACTCCCGCCCGTGAGGGCGTCCACCGGTGCGGTGGAAAGGAGCCGGCATGAGCGAGACCACGAGCACCCCGGTCGGCCATGAGGCATATGCCTTCGCCTGCATGAACTGCGGGTACGGCTGGGAGCAGGCGTACGACATCGAGCACCACACCGACATCAGCGGCCACGCGTTCATCGTCTACAAGGCCGACGGCCGCCGGGTGCCGTCACCGCTCTCGGACCCGACCTGCCTGAACTGCGGGCGGCACCGCGTGCGGATCATGCGGGCCGGCCAGGTGTCCTCCGTGCTCGACCTGCTCGCCCGGTACCAGGCCGAGCCCTCGAAGGGCTCCGTCGGGTCCGCCGGGCCGTCCGCCGGGCAGGAGCGGTCCGCGGCCGGCGCCACGCAGGCGCCACCGGCCAAGGAGCCGCACCACTGGCACCTGTCCGACCTGATGCACGCCTTCCACCGCAAGTAGCGCCCGGCCCCTTCCGTACGATCGGGGCATGAGTTCCAAGGACGCTCCGCCGCCGCTGCCCGAACCCCTCGGAGTGCCGGTCGCCGATTCCCACACCCACCTGGACATGCAGTCCGGCACCGTCGAGGAGGCCCTCGCCAAGGCCGCCGCCGCCGGGGTCGACACGGTGGTCCAGGTGGGCTGCGACCTCAAGGGCTCCCGCTGGGCCGCCGAGACCGCCGCCGCGCACCCGCAGGTGCACGCGGCGGTCGCCCTGCACCCCAACGAGGCCCCGCGGATCGTGCTGGGAGACCCCGACGGCTGGTCGCGGCAGGGTGCCCGCGAGGCGGGCGGCGACGCGGCGCTCGACGACGCGCTCGCCGAGATCGACCGGCTCGCCGCCCTGCCGGAGGTCAAGGCGGTCGGCGAGACCGGCCTCGACTTCTTCCGCACCGGCCCGGAGGGCATCGCCGCCCAGGAGCGGTCCTTCCGCGCCCACATCGAGATCGCCAAGCGGCACGGCAAGGCGCTCGTCATCCACGACCGCGAGGCCCACGACGACGTCCTGCGCATCCTCGCCGAGGAGGGCGCCCCCGAGCGGACCGTCTTCCACTGCTACTCCGGCGACGCCGGGATGGCGCGGATCTGCGCCGACGCCGGGTACCACATGTCCTTCGCCGGGAACGTCACCTTCAAGAACGCCCAGCCGCTGCGCGACGCGCTCGCCGTCGCCCCGCTGGACCTCGTCCTGGTCGAGACGGACGCGCCGTTCCTGACGCCCGTGCCGTACCGCGGACGGCCCAACGCCCCGTATCTCGTTCCGATCACGGTCCGGGCGATGGCCCGGGTGCGGGGGATCGACGAGGAGGCCATGTCGACCGCGATCGCCGTCAACACGGCGCGCGCCTTTGATTACTGACCGATAACGGGCACCGGCCGCCCAGGGTAGCGACGCGACACTGCGTAGTCGAGTCGCTTTGGAGAGTGACCGGCCCTCCGCTAGGGTCCCGGCCTCGTGAGCAACTCCCAGGGCAGTCACCGTGCCGCCACCCGGGGCGGACGCCGCACCGCCGTGGCGCCCGCGCCCGGCCCGGTCGCCGGCGCGGGGTACACGGAGTGGGACGTCACCCTGCCGAGCCCCGCGCCCCCGCCCGGCCCCGCGCCGGTCGCCGTGTACCGGGCCGTGCCCCGCCGGCCGGCGGCCGGCGCCCCGGCCGGGACCGCGCCGGGCCACCCGGCCGGCCCGGCGGCCGGTGCCGTCACCGCCACCGCCGGCGCCGCCACGGCCACCGCCATCGCCGCCCCGGCCGGCGTCGACCACGAGGCGCCCACCCTCACCGCGGTGCCCACCGGCGGCCGCGCCCAGGCCCGCCGGGCCGCCCGCCGCCGCCGGGCAGCCGGGCCCGCCGGCCCCGAGGGACTGCGGCGGCTCGTCCCCCAGGCCCTCGTCGTGGCCTTCCTCGCCGGCGGCACCAGCGCGTTCGTCGCCGACGACAAGGCCGTGCGGCTCAGCGTCGACGGCGTACCGCGCACCCTGCACACCTTCGCCGACGACGTCTCCGAACTCCTCGCCGACGAGGGACTCGCCGTCGGCGCGCACGACCTCGTCGCCCCCGCCCCCGGCCAGGCCCTCGCCAGCGGCGACGAGGTCGTCCTGCGCTACGGCCGCCCCGTCACCCTCACCCTCGACGGGCAGCGCCGCCGCGTCTGGACCACCGCCCGCACCGTCGACGAGGCGCTGCGCGCCCTCGGGGTCCGCGCCGAGGGGGCCCACCTCTCCGTGTCCCGCTCCGCCGCCATCTCCCGCGGCGGCCTCGCCCTCGACGTACGCACCGAACGCACCGTGACCTTCATGGCCGACGGCCGGGAACGCACCATCCGCACCAACGCCGCCACCGTCCGCGAGGCGGTGGACCAGGCGGGCATCACCCTCAGCGGCCGGGACACCACCTCCGTACCGCCCGGCAGCTTCCCGCGCGACGGGCAGACCATCACCATCATGCGGATCACCGACACCCGGGAGGTCCGCGAGGAACCCATCCCCTACGGGGTCGAACGGGTCGACGACCCGACCCTCTACAAGGGCACCGAGATCGTCGAACGCCAGGGGCGGCCGGGTTCCCGCCGCGTCACGTACTCCCTGCGCATGGTCAACGGCGTCCAGCAGAGGCCCCGCAAGATCGGCGACGAGATCGTGCGGGAGCCCGTGGACCGGCGGGTGCTGGTCGGCACCAGACCGATGCCCGCCTCCGTCGACGGCGCCGACGACCTGGACTGGGAGGCCCTCGCCCAGTGCGAGTCCGGCGGCCGGCCCGACGCCGTGGACTCCTCCGGCACCTACGGCGGGCTCTACCAGTTCGACCCCGGCACCTGGCGCTCCCTCGGCGGCACCGGCGTCGCCCAGGACGCCTCCGCCGCCGAACAGACATACCGGGCGAAGAAGCTCTACGTGCAACGGGGGGCGAGCCCGTGGCCGCACTGCGGCCGTAGGCTGTATCGGTGAGCACCACTGACCCCGACGCCCTCCTCGGCCCCGCCGACATCCGTGAACTGGCCGCCGCGCTGGGCGTACGCCCCACCAAGCAGCGCGGCCAGAACTTCGTCATCGACGCCAACACCGTCCGGCGCATCGTCCGCACCGCGGAGGTCCGCCCCGACGACGTCGTCGTGGAGGTCGGGCCCGGGCTCGGGTCGCTGACCCTGGCGCTGCTGGAGGCCGCGGACCGGGTGACCGCCGTCGAGATCGATGACGTCCTGGCGGGCGCCCTGCCCGCCACGATCGCCGCCCGCATGCCGGCGAAGAAGGACCGCTTCGCGCTCGTCCACTCCGACGCCATGCACGTGGAGGAGCTGCCCGGCCCGCCGCCGACCGCGCTCGTCGCCAACCTCCCGTACAACGTCGCCGTGCCCGTGCTGCTGCACATGCTCGACCGCTTCCCGACCATCGAGCGCACGCTCGTCATGGTGCAGGCCGAGGTCGCCGACCGGCTCGCGGCCCGGCCCGGCAACAAGGTGTACGGCGTGCCGTCGGTCAAGGCCAACTGGTACGCCGAGGTCAAGCGCGCCGGCGCCATCGGCCGCAACGTCTTCTGGCCCGCCCCCAACGTCGACTCCGGCCTGGTGTCCCTCGTCCGGCGCTCCGAGCCGGTGGACACCACGGCGTCGAAGCGGGAGGTCTTCGCCGTCGTCGACGCCGCCTTCGCCCAGCGCCGCAAGACGCTGCGCGCCGCGCTGGCCGGCTGGGCCGGCTCCCCGGCCGCCGCCGAGGCCGCGCTGGTCGCCGCCGGCGTCTCCCCGCAGGCGCGGGGCGAGTCCCTCACCGTGGAAGAGTTCGCACGCATCGCGGAGGCCAAGTCAGCGTGACCGAGAGCATCACCGTACGAGTCCCGGCGAAGGTCAACGTCCAGCTGGCGGTCGGCGCCGCCCGCCCGGACGGCTTCCACGACCTGGCCAACGTCTTCCTCGCCGTCTCGCTGTACGACGAGGTGACCGCCACCCCGGCGGACGGGCTGCGGATCACCTGCTCGGGCCCCGACGCCGGCCAGGTGCCGCTGGACGCCACGAACCTCGCCGCCCGCGCGGCGACCGCCCTCGCCGGCCGGTACGGCGTCTCCCCGGACGTCCACCTCCACATCGCCAAGGACATCCCGGTCGCCGGCGGCATGGCGGGCGGCAGCGCGGACGGCGCGGGCGCCCTCCTCGCCTGCGACGCCCTGTGGGGCACCGGCGCCTCCCGGGAGGAACTGCTCGACATCTGCGCCGAGCTGGGCAGCGACGTGCCGTTCAGCCTCGTCGGCGGGGCGGCCCTCGGCACCGGCCGCGGTGAGCGGCTGACGCCGCTGGAGGTCGGCGGCACCTTCCACTGGGTGTTCGCCGTCGCGGACGGCGGCCTGTCGACCCCCGCGGTGTACGGCGAGTTCGACCGGCTCGCGGCCGGTACGGACGTCCCCGCCCCGGCCGCCTCGCCCGCCCTGCTGGAGGCGCTGCGCACCGGTGACACCGCGCTGCTGGCGGGCGCCCTCGTCAACGACCTCCAGCCCGCCGCCCTCTCGCTGCGCCCGTCCCTCGCCGGCACGCTGGCCGCCGGCACCGCCGCGGGCGCCCTCGCCGGCCTGGTCTCCGGCTCGGGCCCGACCACCGCGTTCCTGGTCAAGGACGAGGAGGCGGCCCGAACGGTCGCCGACGCCCTGCTCGCCTCCGGCACCTGCCGCACGGCCCGGGTGGCGACCTCCCCCGCCGCGGGGGCTACTCAGATCCGCACCTGAGTACGAGAGCGCTGACGCCGGTACGGTCCCGTCCGGGACCGTACCGGCATGGCAATCAGCGTCTCCGAGCTCGCCGCCCGCACCCCCGACACCCGCGACCGGTACATCGACCTGCTGCGGGTCGCGTCCCTGGCCACCGTGGTGCTCGGGCACTGGCTGATGGCCGCCGTCACCGCCGACGGCTCCGTCGGCAACCTGCTGGCCGTCGTCCCGCAGCTCCAGGTCCTGACCTGGGTGCTCCAGATCATGCCGGTGTTCTTCTTCGTCGGCGGCTTCTCGCACGCCCTGTCCTACCGCTCCCGCCCCGGCTACGCGGCCTTCCTGCGCACCCGGCTGCAACGCCTGCTCCGCCCCACAATGGTGTTCATCGGGGTGTGGACGGCCGCCGCGCTCGTCGTCCAACTCCTCGGCGGTGACGGCGGCCTGACCGGCGTCGCCCTGCGCCTGGTCGCCCAGCCGCTGTGGTTCATCGGCATCTACCTGGCCATGGTGGCCTTCACCCCGCCGCTGCTGAAGCTGCACGAGCGGTACGGATGGGGCGCCTTCGCCGCGCTGGCCGGGGGCGCGGCCCTGGTGGACGCGCTGCGGTTCGCGGCCGGGGTGCCGTACGTCGAGTTCCTGAACTTCGCCTTCGTGTGGCTGGCCGTGCACCAGCTGGGCTTCCTGCGGGCGGACGGCCGCGTCCGGGCGCCCGCGGCCCTGGCGGTGTGCGGTCTGGCGGGGGCGGCCGCGCTGGTGGCCCTCGGCCCGTACCCGCTGTCCATGGTCGGCATGCCGGGCGAGAAGGTCTCCAACATGGCGCCGCCCACCTTCGCGCTGCTGTGCCACGCCCTGTGGCTGGTCGGCGCGGTCGAGCTGCTGCGGGGGCCGGGCGGCCGGCTGGCCCGGCGCCCCGCCGTGTGGCGGGCGGTCGTCGCGGCGAACGGCGTCGCCATGACGGCGTTCCTGTGGCACCTGACGGCGATGCTCGGCGTGTACGGCGCGATGCTCGCGCTGGACGTGCCCCTGCCGGAGCCGGCGTCGGGCGCGTGGTGGGCGCAGGTGCCGGTGCGGCTGGCGGTCGCGGCGGCGGTGACCGGCCTGCTGGTCGCCGCGTTCCGCGCCGTGGAGCGGCCGCCGGCGCGGCGGGCGGTGCCGGGCGCCGGGGCGGGCGGCGCGGGTGCGGCGGTGCGCGGCGCGGGGGGCTCCGGTCCCGTCGCGGCGCTCGGCATCACGCTGTGCCTGTTCGGTGTCCTCGGCCTGTCGATGGTGGGATTCGGCGGCCTGCTGGAGGGGCGCTCGGCCGTGCTGGTCGCCGTCCCCGTCACCGCCCCGGCGGCGGTCGTCACGGCCCTGGCGGGCTGGCTCCTGGTGGAGCGGGCTGGCCGTGCCTGATCAGCCCGCGAGCGCGATGGTCCGCTTCGCCCGCTCGTAGGCGGGGAGCATCGCCCGGTGCTCCCCGGCGTCCAGCCCGCCCAGGTGCACCACGACGGCGCCCCGCGGCGTGGCGACGGCGAAGGCCCGCTCGGGCTTGGGCCCGTCGGTGAACTCGCCGCTCACCGTGAACGTCACCTCGGCGGCCGGCAGGGCGCCCGCGCGGGTCTGCGCGTACGCGGCCTTGGAGGCGCCCTTCTCGGCGCCGACGTACGCCTCCAGCACCTCGCGCGGCGCCGCCCCGGGTGCGTCGCCCGTCCAGACGCGGAGGAACCCGATGTGCCCGGCCGGCTTGGCGTCGACCTCGCACGAGAGGGTGACCGTGCCCTGCCGCGCCAGGGCGGCGAAGTCGGGGTCCTCGGAGACCGTCACCTGCTCGGCGGTCCACTCCGGCTCCGTCTCGAACGTCACGGGCAGCGGGCACGGCGCGCCCTTGCCGCCGATCGTGACGCCCTTCGCCGGTCCGGGGCCGCTCCCCGTCGCGGCGGTCGCCCCGGGCGCCTTGACGGAGGGCTTCGCCTCGGGCACCTCGGCCGCGCACGCCGTGAGCGCCATCCCGGCCGCCGCCACCACGACAGCGCCCCGCAGCTTCCCGTACCGCCTCATGACAACCCCGCCCCTGAGCCCGTTCGAACGCCGCACGCTACCGCACCCCCGCCGGCGACTACCCTGGTAGGTCGGCCCGTCCCCCCGTACAGGAGTGAAATGGCAGTCAACCTCGTCAATGTCGAGGCAGTCAGCAAGGTGTACGGCACCCGTGCCCTGCTGGACGGTGTTTCCCTCGGCGTCTCGGAGGGGGACCGGATCGGTGTCGTCGGCCGCAACGGGGACGGCAAGACCACCCTCATCCGGATGATCGCCAAGCTGGAGGAGGCCGACACCGGGCGGGTCACCCACAGCGGCGGGCTGCGCACCGGGGTGCTGACGCAGCACGACTCGCTCGACCCGGCCGCCACGGTGCGGCACGAGGTCATCGGGGACCTCGCGGACCACGAGTGGGCCGGCAGCGCCAAGATCCGGGACGTGCTGACCGGGCTGTTCGGCGGGCTCGACCTGCCGGGCTTCCCGCAGGGCCTCGACACCGTGATCGGCCCGCTGTCCGGTGGTGAGCGGCGCCGCATCGCGCTCGCGAAGCTGCTGATCGCCGAGCAGGACCTGATCGTCCTCGACGAGCCGACCAACCACCTGGACGTGGAGGGCATCGCCTGGCTGGCCCGCCACCTCCAGGAGCGGCGCTCCGCGCTCGTCTGCGTCACGCACGACCGCTGGTTCCTCGACCAGGTCTGCACCCGCATGTGGGACGTCCAGCGGGGCGCGGTCCACGAGTACGAGGGCGGCTACTCCGACTACGTCTTCGCCCGCGCCGAGCGCGAGCGCATCGCCGCCACGGAGGAGGTCAAGCGGCAGAACCTGATGCGCAAGGAGCTGGCGTGGCTGCGGCGGGGCGCCCCGGCCCGCACCTCCAAGCCGCGCTACCGCATCGAGGCCGCCAACGAGCTGATCGCCGACGTGCCGCCGCCGCGCGACACCAGCGAGCTGATGAAGTTCGCCAACGCCCGGCTCGGCCGGACCGTCTTCGACCTGGAGGACGTGACCGTCACCGCCGGGCCGAAAGTGCTGCTGAAGCACCTGACCTGGCAGCTCGGCCCCGGCGACCGCATCGGCCTGGTCGGCGTCAACGGCGCCGGCAAGACCTCGTTGCTGCGGGCCCTCGCGGACGCCGCCACCACCCGGGGCGAGAAGCAGCCGGAGGGCGGGCGGATCGTCGTCGGCAAGACGGTGCGGCTGGCCTACCTGTCGCAGGACGTCGCCGAACTCCCGGCGACGCTGCGGGTGCTGGAGGCCGTCCAGCAGGTCCGCGACCGGGTCGACCTCGGCAAGGGCCGGGAGATGACGGCGGGGCAGCTGTGCGAGCAGTTCGGCTTCACCAAGGAGAAGCAGTGGACCCCCGTCGGGGACCTGTCCGGCGGTGAGCGCCGCCGGCTCCAGCTGCTGCGGCTGCTGATGGACGAGCCCAACGTCCTCTTCCTGGACGAGCCCACCAACGACCTCGACATCGAGACCCTCACGCAGCTGGAGGATCTCCTCGACGGCTGGCCCGGGTCGATGGTGGTCATCTCCCACGACCGGTTCTTCATCGAGCGGACGACGGACAAGACGTACGCCCTGCTCGGCGACGCGACGCTGCGGATGCTGCCGCGCGGCATCGACGAGTACCTGGAGCGACGCCGGCGGATGATCGAGACGGCCGCCCCGGCGCCGGCCGCCGCGGCCCCGGCCGCGGCCAGGGAGAAGTCGGCGGGCGACGCCCGGGCCGCGAAGAAGGAGCTGCAGAAGATCGAGCGCCAGCTCGACAAGGTCTCCGAGAAGGAGGCCCGGCTGCACACCCAGATCGCCGACGACGCCACGGACTTCGAGAAGGTGGCGAAGCTCGACGCGGAGCTGCGGGAACTGGCCTCCCAGCGCGAGGACTTGGAGACGCGGTGGCTGGAACTCGCCGAGGACGCCTAGCCCGACGCGTACGTAGAGAAGGCGTGGAGAGCGGATAACGAGGGCGTCACGGGCCGGTCCTCCCTTGGGAACAGGGGCGCACCGGCCCCTTTCGTAACGGTGCCGGGTGATAGAAAGAAGCCCCGCTCGACTCACGCAACACTGCGGAATCCATGTCCGATTCGCTCCTTTCCGGCGGTACGTGCGCGCCGGAATCGCGGGGGAGGCCGGTCGGGCAGCGGGCCGCACGAAGGGGGAAGCGCTGATGACTCAGCCGCCCAGCCAGCAACCGCCGCAGGGGGGCTTCGGGTCTCCGCAGGACCCGCACCAGCAGCCTCCCCAGGCCCCGCAGCCGCCTTCCGCCGCACCCGGTCAGGGCACTCCGCCGGCCGCTGCCCCGCAGCCGCCCGCCGGCCCGCCGCCGGCCGCGCCCCAGATGCCGCCCGGCCCGCCGCCGGCCGCCGCCCCGGGCTACGGCTACCCGCAGGCGCCCCCGGCCCAGCCCGGCTACGGCTACCCGCAGGCGCCCGGCGGACAGCCCGGCTACCCGCAGAACCCGCCCGGCCAGCCCGGTCCGTACGCGGCGCAGCCCGGCCCCTACGGCCAGCAGCCGAACCCCTACGGCGGCTACCCCACCCAGCCGCAGTACCCGGGTGCGCCCACCCCGCCGCCCGCCGGCCCGCGCGGGCCGTTCAAGGGCAAGCCGGCCGTCATCGTCGCGGCGGCCGTCGCCGCCCTGCTCGTCGTCGGCGGCGGCACGTACCTCGCCCTCAGCGGTGACGGGAGCGAGTCCGGGAAGTCCGACGCCAAGGGCTCCAGCGCCGCACCGGCCCCCACGGGCTCCGGCGAGGTCGACGAGGGCGACGGCACCGGTGGCGACCGTGAGGCGAACGACGACCTGAACGCCGGCCGCAAGGACGGCGAGGCGAAGGTCGAGTGGCTGGCGACCAATGACATCGACCTGCCGCGCAACGGCGCGGACGTGTACGGCCCGTGGGTCGTCGGCGACACCATCGTCAAGGCCATGTACAAGAGCGTCGTGGGCTACTCGGCGGCCGACGGCAAGAAGAAGTGGGAGGTGCCGTTCACCACCGAGGTGTGCACCGCCCCCGTCGCCCCCGCCGACAACGGCACGATCGTCATCGGCCTCAACGACAAGGCCGGCGAGAAGGCCGACTGCACCGTGCTCCAGCAGATCGACCTCAGGACCGGCAAGGCGGGCTGGAAGAAGCCCGTCCCGCAGGGCACCGGCTTCAACGCGCTGTCCGACATGACGCTCGCCATCAGCGGCGGCACCGTGACGGCCGCCGGCACCGGCAACTCGCACGGCTTCGCCCTCGCCGACGGCAAGCAGCTGTTCGGGACGCCGGACGCCGACTGCAAGCCGTTCGCCTTCGCGGGCGGTCCCAAGCTCATCGCCGCCGCCCAGTGCCGCACGGGCGACTACAAGACGACCCAGCACCAGGTCGCCGAGGTCGACCCGGCGACCGGCAAGCCGAGGTGGACGTACCGCCTGCCGGCCAACTGGGAGGTCACCAAGGTCTTCTCGGTCAGCCCGCTGGTCGTCTCCATCGAGGAGCCGGACAAGAAGACGTGGAGCATCATCGCGCTGACCGACGCGGGCAAGCTCCGCTCGACGCTCGACGGCGGCAAGGACAAGTTCAACCCCAAGTGCGGCGGCTCCTTCGTCGTCTTCGGTGAGAACCTCCAGGGCTGCGTCGGTGTCGCCGCCGACGCCGCCACCTTCTACATGGCCACCGAGCCCACCCAGCTCACCAACGGCACCAACGAGGTCGTGGCGTTCAGCCTCGACACCGGCAAGGCCAAGTGGCGCGCCCCGGCCGGGCCGCAGCGGACGATGACCCCGCTGCGCATGGAGGGCACCAATGTGCTGCTGTACATGGAGGGCTCCTGGGACCGCGGCGGCGCCGTCGCGACCCTCGCCCCGACCGGCGGCGCCCCGAAGGTGCTGCTCCAGCACCCGGCGTCGACGGCCGAGATCGAGAGCGACTTCTACTCGCCGCGGTACGCCTACGCCGACGGGCGCTTCTTCATCGCCAGCGGCCGCGTCAGCGCCCGCAACGACACCGAGGAGAAGCAGACCAAGACGATGATGGCCTTCGGCAAGTGAGCACAGGGCCCGTCCGATGAGTCAGCCGATCCACGACGCGTACGGCCCGCCCGGGCCGTACGACTCGCTCAACCCGCACGGCGGCGCCCCCCGTCCGCCGTCCCCGCCCCGCCGGAGCGGCGGCCGGGCCCTGCTCGCCGCCGTGGTGGCCCTGGTCGTCCTCGGTGGCGGCGGGGCCTGGTGGTACGCCGGCACCGGTGGCGACCGCGACGGCGGGAGCCCCGCGGCCGGCGGCTCCGCCCCGCCGTCCGGCCGGCCGCTGCCCGGCGCCGGCCGGACGGCCCCGCCGAGCCTGGACCAGGCGGTGGCCGACCGCGTCAACGCCGCCCGCGCGGCGGACGAGGCGAAGCTGCTGTACCTGCGCAGGAACACCGTGGACGTCCCCGGTACGGGCGTCGCCGTCCACGGCCCCTGGCAGGTGGGCGACACCGTCGTCACCGCCATGTACCGCACCGTCACCGCCCATTCGGCCGCCGACGGCCGGGAGAAGTGGCGCCTGGCGCTCGACGGCGACCTCTGCTCCGCCTCGACCCGCATGACCGCCGACCGGCGCATCGCCGTCGTCACCAAGGACGGTCCCGGCAAGAAGGGCGACTGCCGCCGGCTCCGCATGATCGACCTGAACACCGGCCGGGCGGGCTGGGAGACCCGGATCGCCAAGGAGAACGGGTCGGACGTCAGCGAGACGTACTCGCTGGCCTTCACCGGCGGCACGGTGGCCGTCGGGCGACTCGGCGCCTCCAGCGCGTACCGCCTCACCGACGGCAAGCGGCTGTTCGGCTCGCCCCCGGTCACCGGGTGCGTGCCCTACGCGTTCGCCGGCGGTCCGAAGCTCGTCGCGGCGGCCTCCTGCCTCCGGCCCGGCGGCGGGGGACGGGAGGAGGTCCAGGAACTCGACCCGGTCACCGGCGCGGTGCGCTGGCGGCACCCCCTCCCGCCCGGCTCCCGCGTCCAGGGCGTCTACTCGGTCGCCCCCCTGGTCGTGGCCGTGGGCGACGACGCGGGCGCGACGACCGGTGTGTTCGCCCTCACCGACGGCGGCGCCCGGCGGTCCGCGCTCGCCGGCGCGGCCGGGTTCGACGCGCACTGCGGCGACCCCGACGACAGCGAACTGCTCAGCTGCCGGACCGCGGTGGACGGCGACACGCTCTACGTGGCCACGGCTCCCGGCGCGGACGGGGGCGAGGGCAACGCGATCGTCGCCGTCGACCTCGCGACCGGAAAAACGGTACGCCGCATCGCCACGCCCGCGAAGGCGCTCGCCCGCCCGCTGGGCATGTCCGGCCGGGACCTGCTGTTCGACGCAGCGCCGCTGGACGACGGCCCGCACCTGGTCGGGTCCGTCGCCCCGGGCGCCACCACGCCCCGGGTCCTGATGCGCGCCCCGGTCGGCCGCGCCCAGGAGGAGGGGCGGCTCTCCGACCCCGAACCGCTGTACGCCGACGGGCGCTACCTGCTCGTCACCGGCAGGGTCGACGGCTTCGGCGACGACCAGGAGCGGGAAGCGGCGACCATGATGGCTTTCGGCACGTGACGGCAGGGCACCTTCGATGACTCAGCACACTCCGCCGCCGCCCGGTCCGGCCGGGCCGTACGGCACGCTCAACCCGCACGGGGGCGCACCGGCGCAGTCCGGTCCGCCCACCGGTCCGCCCACCGGTCCGCCCACCGGTCCTTCCGGTCCGCCCCGTCCGCGGCGCCGCACCGGCAGGATCCTGCTCGCCGCCGCCGCGGCGCTGGCCGTCCTCGGCGGCGGCACCTGGTACGCCGCCACCCGGGACGGCGGCGGTCACGGCGACGGGCCGTCCGCCGGCGCACCCGCGCACAGCGCCCCGGCCTCCCCGGGCGGTCCGTCCGCCGCGCCGCCGGCCGGCCCGGACACCGCCGGGGCCGCGCGCATCAACGCCGGCCGCAAGCCCGGCGACGCCAAGGCGCTGTGGCTGCGGAAGAACGACACCGACCTGCCCAACGCGCTGGTCGAGGTCCTCGGTCCGTGGACCGTCGGCGACACGATCGTCACGGCCACCCACCGCACGGTCTCGGCGTACGGGACGAGCGACGGCCGGCTCCGCTGGAGCCTGCCCCTCGACCGCGACCTGTGCCGGGCCACACCGACGGCGTCGGCCGAGGGCCGGATCGCCGTGGTGACCCGGCTGGAGCCGGGGCCGAAGAGCGAGTGCCGCTCCCTGCGGATGATCGACCTGCGCACCGGCAAGCAGGGCTGGCAGAAGAAGATCACCCAGGAGGGGCCGTGGGACGCCTTCACCGACTACTCCCTGGCGATCACCGGCGACACGGTCACCGCGGGCCGGGTCAGCTTCTCCACCGCCTACCGGCTCAGTGACGGCAGGCAGCTCTTCCGCCAGGCGCCCGGGCGGTGCACGGCCCAGGCCTTCGCCGGCGGGCCCGCCCTGATCGCCTCCCTGTCGTGCCAGGACGGCACGGCCGACGTACCGCACGAGCAGATCCAGGAGGTCGACCCGGTCACCGGCCGGGCGCGGTGGACGTACGACATCAAGCGCGGCTACCACATCGACCACGTCTACTCCGTCCGCCCGCTGGTGGTGTCCCTGTACGACCGGGCCAACGAAAAGCGGGCCGTCCTGGCGCTCACCGACAGGGGCGCCAGGCGGTCCGCGCTCGTGGGCCCGGACCAGTACGCCCCGGGGTGCACGTCGCACAGCAGCGACACCAACAGCCTCCAGAACTGCCGGACCGTCACCGACGGCCGCGTCTTCTGGATGGCGACGCGGGCGAGCGGCACCGGGCCCGGCGCCGGCAACCAGGTGGTGGGCTTCGACCTGGACACCGGCACCGTCGTCCGCCGCGTGTCCGCCCCGCCCGGGCGGCTCGTCATGCCGCTGCGGATGTCCGGCCCCGACCTGCTGGTCGAGGTCCTGCCCGCCCCCACCGGAACCGCCCGGGCGGGCGCGGTCGCGTCCGCCGGACCGGGCGCGACGGCGTTCCGGCCGCTCCTGCGGCTGCCGGAGTCCAGTGCCAAGGCCCACTTGCGACTGGACGAGCCGAACGCCGTGTACCAGGACGGCCGTTACTTCCTGGTGTCCGCCAACCTCGTCGGCGACGACGCCCATGAGAGGACGAGTGACGTCCTCATGGCCTTCGGCCCGTGATCGCGTCCTGATGCCCCACGCCCCGAACCGACACCCTTCACTTCCCGAGGTGCTCAACCCATGACCCAGCCGCCACCCCCGCCGAACCAGCCGCCCTCGGGCGGATTCGGCGCCCCGCAGGACCCTCCCCCGCAAGGCTTCGGCGCGCCGACGCCGCCGCCGCAGGACCCGGCGTACGGCTACCCGCAGGGCCAGCCGCCGCAGCCGCCCCAGACGCCCCCGCCCGCCCAGCCGCCCGGCTACGGCTATCCGCAGGCGCCCGGCCCGCAGGCCCCCGGCCCGTACCCGCCGGCCCCGCAGTCCGGCCCCGGCTACCCCCAGCAGCCCGCCTACGGCTACCCCACCGCCCCGATGCAGCACCCGGTGCCGCCGCAGCAGGGCGCCGGCGGGGGCCGCAAGCTGTCCACGCAGATGCAGATCATCATCGCGGCGGTCGTCGCCGTGGTCCTGATCGTCGGCGTCGGCATCTGGTACGCCTCCTCCAAGGACGACCCCGCCAACGAGGCCAAGGGGTCCACGGGCACCGGTGACACCACCGGCGGCAAGGGGTCCGGCGGCGCCCCCGGCGGCAGCGGCAAGGAGAAGGCGCCGGGCAACACCAAGGCGAAGGTGGCGTTCCAGCTCCCGCTGCCGAAGGTCACCGACATCACCAACGTCGCCGGTTCCTGGGCCACCGACAAGGCGTACGTGAAGACCGGCATCGAGTCGGTCGTCGGCTACGACATCGCCAAGGGGACGCCCCTGTGGACCACCGCGCTGCCCGGCCAGGTCTGCGCGGCCTCGCGGCACGTGAAGGACAACAAGACCGCCATCGTCTTCGAGGCCGCCAAGCGCGTCCCGCCGAAGAACTTCCAGCCCTGCACCGAGGTCGGCGTCATCGACCTGGCCACCGGCAAGCTGCTCTGGCGCAAGTCGGTCACCAGCCCCGACTCCGGTGACGAGAAGGCCGGGTTCGACGAGGTCACCATCGGTGCCACCACCGTCGCGGCGGGCGGCCTGGACGGCGGCGCTGCCTGGGACCTGGCCACCGGCAAGGAGCTGTGGAAGCCGCAGGTCGACGCCGAGGAGTGCGAGGACCGCGGCTACGGCGGCGGCGAGGCCCTGGTCGCGGCCCGGCTGTGCGGGTCGATCGACAACGGGTACCTGCTCATCCAGAACCTCGACCCGAAGACGGGCGCGCCCCTGTCGTCGTTCAAGATGCCGGCCGGCGTCGAGGACGCGGGCATCGTCTCCACCAAGCCGCTGGTGGTCGCCGCCGACGTCGGCGACACCGCCGGCGACGGCTCCGGCATCTCGGACTTCTTCTCCATCGACGAGAAGACCGGCAAGCTCAAGGTGAAGATCGCCGCCGACGCCGAGCGGTACGCGGCCGAGTGCGACTCGACCGGTGTGGAGGTCTGCCACCGGGTGGTCGTCGGCAACAACCGGCTCTACCTGCCGACCGAGGACCACGAGGGCGGCGGCGAGTACGGCGACACCAACGAGATCGTCTCCTTCGACCTCACCACCGGCAAGCCCACCACCGACAAGGCCGACGCGGGCGACCGGTACTCGATGTTCCCGCTGCGGATGGACGGCGGCAACATCCTCGCCTACAAGAAGCCGCCGTACGACAAGGGCGGGCAGGTCGTGAGCATCGACGGCGCGACGTTCAAGCAGACCGTCCTGCTGGAGAACCCGTCCGACAAGTCCGTCCGGGACGCGGAGTCGTCCTTCGTGCTGGACTCCGCCGAGATCGTGTACACCAACGGCCGGCTGTTCATCGCGGACGACCTGTTCGACGCCCCCAGCGGCTCGTCCACGGACCGCAAGGAGTACCTGGCCATCTCGTTCAGCACGAGCTGAGCCGTACTCCGGTCCGCCCCGCGGCCCGGCACATCGGGAGCACCCGATGTGCCGGGCCGTCCACTTGGTGCCCCGCGTGTCGCCCTGTTCGGCGAACTATTCGACATTACGGGGGGCTTCTGCCACGTAGGGGGCGCGCGGCGTCGAACAAGCGTGTAGCTTGCCGGGTCAACGGTGCCGGGGGCGGCGGGGGGTCGGACCCCGGGGGATGGGGGATGGTCGATGGGCGTGCGGCTCATGGTGGTCGACGAGCACCGGCTGCATGCCGAGGCACTGGCCTCGGCGCTCAAACTGCGCGGGCACCGGGTGCTCGCGGCCGCCGCGCCGACCGCGGGCGCGGCCGAGCTGGTGGTGAGCCGGGCGCCCGAGGTGTGCCTGCTGGGGACGGCCGCACCGGCCGAGCCGGGGGTCTTCGACCCGGTCGTGACGATCAAGCGGGAGCGCCCGCAGGTGGCGGTCGTGGTGCTCGGCCCGGTGCCGTCGCCGCGCGGGATCGCGGCCGCGTTCGCGGCCGGTGCCTCCGGTTACGTCCGCCACGACGAGCGCATCGAGGGCGTGGAGCGGGCCATGATGAAGGCGCGGGCGGGGGAGGCGGCGGTGGCGCCGCAACTGCTCCAGGGCGCCTTCACCGAGCTGCTCAACCCGGCGGCGCAGCCGGACGACGAGGGGCAGCGGCTGCTGCGGCTGCTCACCCCGCGCGAGGTGGAGGTGCTGGTGCGGGTCGCGGAGGGCGAGGACACCCGGCTGATCGCGGCGGGGATGAGGATCGCGCCGAGCACCGCGCGGACGCATGTGCAGCGGGTGCTGATGAAACTGGGCGTCGGGTCGAGGCTGGAGGCCGCCGCGCTCGCCGCCCGTACCGGTCTGCTGGACCGGGCGGCGTCCTCGGGCGCGGCGGCCGGGTCCGCGGTGGGGCCGGTGGGTCCCGGTGGACCGGCGGGGCCGGTGGGGCCGGTGGGGCCGGACGTCCTGTGACGTCCCGGCGCCGGACGTCCCGCGTCCGGGCGCTCGTGCGTCCGGACGGGGTGGCCTGACGGCCCGTCCCGGTCGTCCGGCCCCGGGCCTCACTCGGCGGGCGGTCGCGGCGCCGGCGGGGCGACCGGCCGCAGCCACAGCCAGACCAGGAAGAACAGGCCGAGGGCGAGCATGCCCAGCCCGGTCCAGAGGTTGATGTTGACGCCGACGGCCTTCTCCAGGTCCGCGTCGGACGCGGTGAGACCGGCGACGGTGACGATGACCCCGTAGACGGTGAACAGGCCGCCGATGATGCGCCGGATGTCGAAGAGCCGGGCGGCGGTGGCGGACTTCTTCTCCAGCTCGGAGACCTCGCGCTGCAGTTCGGACATGGTTCGGTGCCTCCGGGGCGGTCAGAAGGAGTACGGCAGGTAGCAGACGGCGGCCAGCAGGACGGCTCCCCAGCCGAGCAGGGCGGGGCGGCGGTACCAGGCGTCGTCGCCCTCGGAGGGCGCCTCCTCCATGCCCGGGGACGTCGTGCCGTACACCAGCCCCGCCAGTTCGGCCTCGGGCTTGGGGGCGGTGAAGAGCGTGACGGCGACCATCACCACCGCGCCGGCGGCGAAGCCGACGATCGCGGAGACGAAGTTGGCGCCCTGGTCGGTGGGCATGGCGATGAGGCCGTGCTTGTAGACGACGAAGTAGTTGACCATCGCGGCGACCGTGCCCGCGATCAGGCCCCAGAAGCCGGACTTGACGGAGGCGCGCTTCCAGAACATGCCGATGATGAAGACGACGAACATCGGCACGTTGAAGAAGGAGAACAGGGTCTGGAGGTACCCCATGATGTTGGAGAAGCTCGCGGCGAGGAACGCGGTGCCGATGGAGGCGAGCACGCCGAGGACCGTGACGAGCCGGCCGAAGCGCAGGTAGTAGGAGTCGTCGCGGTCCATGACGACGTACTTCGCCCAGATGTCGGCGGTGACGACGGTGTTGAACGACGACACGTTCGCGGCCATGCCGGCCATGAAGGCGGCGAGCAGGCCGGTCACGGCTATGCCCAGCACGCCGTTGGGCAGCAGTTCCCGCATCAGCAGCGGGACGGCGTCGTTGTAGGTGAGGTCCGAGCCCGCCGTGCCGATCCTCGGCACGAGGACGGCGGCGACCAGGCCGGGGATCATCACCACGAACACGATGAAGATCTTCGGGAAGGCCGCGATCAGCGGGGTGCGCTTGGCGGCCGACAGGTTCTTCGCGGACAGGGCGCGCTGAACCTCGGCGAAGTTGGTGGTCCAGTAGCCGAAGGAGAGCACGAACCCGAGACCGAGGACGATGGTCAGCCAGTTGGCGCCCAATGGGTTGGCGTCGCCGATGCCGGTGCCGCTCCAGGCGGAGAGGAAGTCGGGACCGTGGCTCCTCTCCAGAGAGCCGGTCAGACCGTCCCAGCCGCCGACCCGCTTGAGACCGAGGACGGTCAGCGGGATGAGCGCGGCGAGGATCACGAAGAACTGCAGCACCTCGTTGTAGATCGCCGAGGAGAGGCCGCCGACGGTGATGTACGCCAGCACGAAGAAGCCGGCGACGACGATGGAGACCCACTGCGGCCAGCCGAGCAGCGCCTCCACGACGATCGACAGGGCGTAGAGGTTGACGCCCGCGATGAGGACGGCGGCGAAGGCGAACAGCCCCGAACTGAGCAGGTGCGCCGGCTTGTCGAACCGCTGGAGCAGGAACTCGGGTACGGACCGGACCTTGGAGCCGTAGTAGAAGGGCATCATCACCAGACCGAGGAAGACCATGGCGGGTATGGCGCCGACCCAGTACCAGTGGACGACGGCGACACCGTACTGCGCGCCGGTCGCGGCCATGCCCAGGATCTCCGTCGCCCCGAGGTTGGCGGCGACGAAGGCCAGCCCGGTGACCCAGGCCGGCAGGGAGCGGCCCGAGAGGAAGAAGTCGAGGCTGGTTCTCACACTGGCCCGGGCGGCGAACCCGATGCCCAGGACGACGGCGAAGTAGATCGCCAGGATCGCGTAGTCGAGCCCGTTGGTGGGGAGCCGGAGCCCGTCGGCCAGGTACGGCCCGTCGGCCAGGGGACGCATGAATACTCGCTTCGTCGCGGGAACTGATCAGCCCGGAACCTACGCCGCCACCTTCGAAATCTGAACACTTCTGTTCGTTTTCTTTGTTTGATTGTGATCGGGTGAGGGGATTTGTCCTGGAGCAAGCGCTTGTCTGGGGGCGATCGACGGTGAGCGGCGACGTCATTGACGGCCGCTGTTGGTCTGTGGTTGTTTATGTTTGATTCTGTTGGGTGGGTGTGCGAGGCCTGCGAGGAGCCCGAGTGAAGAAGACGTCGACCCGGCTGGCCGACGGCCGTGAGCTGGTCTATTACGACGCCCGGGACGACGTCGTGCGCGACGCCGTGGACCGGCGGCCCCTCGACCCCATCTCCACCACGTCCGAGGTCCGCCGCGACCCCCTGCTGGGCGACCGGGTCGCCGTCGCCTCGCACCGCCAGGGCCGCACCTACCACCCGCCCGCCGACGAGTGCCCCCTGTGCCCCTCGCGCGACGGCCGCCGCAGCGAGATCCCGGACGACGACTACGACGTCGTCGTCTTCGAGAACCGCTTTCCCTCCCTCGCCGGCGACTCCGGTCGCTGCGAGGTCGTCTGCTTCACCTCCGACCACGACGCCTCCTTCGCAGACCTCGACGAGGACCGTGCCGCACTCGTCCTGGAGGCGTGGACCGACCGCACCGCCGAACTCGCCGAACTCCCCGGCGTCCGGCAGGTGTTCTGCTTCGAGAACCGCGGCGCCGAGATCGGCGTCACCCTCGGCCACCCCCACGGCCAGATCTACGCCTACCCCTTCATCACCCCGCGCACGGAGCTGATGCAGCGCTCCGCCGCCGCCCACCGGGAGGCCACCGGCCGCAACCTCTTCGACGACGTCGTCGAGCGCGAGCGCGCGGAGGCCGAACGGGTGGTTCTGGAGACCGGCGAATGGATCGCCTTCGTGCCGTACGCCGCGCACTGGCCGTACGAGGTGCACCTCTACCCCAAGCGGCGCGTGCCCGACCTCCGGGCGCTCGACGGCGCGGCGCGCACCGGGTTCCCCGCGGTCTACCTGGAGCTCCTGCGGCGCTTCGACCGGATCTTCGGGGACGGCGAACCCCCGACGCCGTACATCGCGGCCTGGCACCAGGCGCCGTTCGGGGACCCCGCTCGGGACGACTTCGCGCTGCATCTGGAGCTTTTCACCATCCGACGCACTTCCGGCAAGCTGAAGTTCCTCGCGGGCTCGGAGTCCGGTATGAGCGTGTTCATCAACGACGTGCCGCCGGAGACCGCGGCCCGCCGACTCCGAGAGGTGGCGACCACGTGAGCAGAGGCAAGTACCTGGTGACGGGCGGGGCCGGCTACGTCGGCAGTGTGGTCGCCGCGCACCTGCTGGAGGCCGGGCACCGGGTGACCGTCCTGGACGACCTGTCGACCGGATTCCGCGAGGGCGTCCCGGACGGCGCGCACTTCGTCGAGGGCCGCGTCCAGGACGCCGCCCGCCACCTGGACGCCTCCTACGACGGCGTCCTGCACTTCGCCGCCTTCTCCCAGGTGGGCGAGTCCGTCGTCGACCCGGAGAAGTACTGGGTGAACAACGTCGGCGGCACGATGGCGCTGCTGGCCGCGATGCGCGACACGGGCGTGCGCCGCCTGGTGTTCTCCTCCACGGCCGCGACCTACGGCGAGCCGGTCTCCGTCCCCCTCACCGAGACCGACCCCACCGCCCCCACCAGCCCCTACGGCGCCTCCAAGCTGGCCGTCGACCACATGATCAGCGGCGAGGCCGCCGCCCACGGCCTGGCCGCCGCCTCGCTCCGGTACTTCAACGTCGCCGGGGCGTACGGGAAGTACGGCGAGCGGCACGACCCCGAGTCCCACCTCATCCCCCTGGTCCTCCAGGTGGCGCTCGGCCGGCGCCCCTCGATCGCGGTGTACGGCGACGACTACCCGACGCCCGACGGGACCTGCGTGCGCGACTACATCCACGTCGCCGACCTCGCCGAGGCGCACCTGCTCGCACTGGACGCGGTCACCCCGGGCGAGCACCTGATCTGCAACCTCGGCAACGGCAACGGCTTCTCGGTCCGCGAGGTCGTCCGGACCGTGCGCGAGGTCACCGGCCACCCGGTGCCGGAGGTCGTCTCCGCCCGGCGCGGCGGAGACCCGGCGGTACTGGTCGCCTCGGCCGCCACCGCGCGCGACCGGCTCGGCTGGAAGCCGTCCCGCCCGGAGCTGGCGGGCATCGTGGCGGACGCCTGGGAGTTCGCCCGGGCGCGGCCGGCGGAGGCGGGGGAATGAGCGCCGGTACGGGCCGCGGCGGGAGCGGGGGCAGGACCGGGAGCGGGAGCAGGCACGTGGGAGTGGGCGTGGGCGTCGCGGAGGAGTTCCGGCGGCTGTACGGGTACGCCCCCGAGGGGGTGTGGGCCGCCCCCGGCAGGGTCAACCTGATCGGCGAGTACACCGACTTCAACGACGGGTTCGTGATGCCGCTGGCGCTCCCGCACACCGCCGTCGCCGCCGTGGCGCGGCGCACCGACGGGCGGTTGCGCGTCCACTCGGCCGACACCGGCCAGGGTGTGGTCCAGCTCGACGCCGACGCCCTGGAGCCGCTCGCCGACACCGGCTGGGCCGCCTACCCGGCCGGTGTGCTGTGGGCGCTGCGCGAGGCGGGTCACGCCGTCGCGGGCGCCGACGTCCACCTCGCCTCCACCGTCCCGACGGGCGCCGGGCTGTCGTCGTCGGCCGCCCTGGAGGTGGTCACCGCGCTCGCCCTGAACGACCTGTACGGCCTCGGGCTGGACGCCGCGCGGCTGGCCGTCCTCGGACAGCGCGCCGAGAACGCGTTCGTGGGCGTCCCGTGCGGCGTGATGGACCAGATGGCGTCGGCGTGCTGCACCGAGGGGCACGCGCTGTACCTCGACACCCGGGACCTGTCGACCCGCCAGGTGCCGTTCGACCTCGGCGCCCGGGGCCTGCGGCTGCTGGTCGTCGACACCCGGGTGAAGCACGCGCTCGGCGACGGCGCGTACGCCGAGCGGCGCGCCGGGTGCGAGGCCGGCGCGCGGGCGCTCGGTGTGCGCACGCTGCGCGAGGTGGATCACGTGCAACTGCCGGACGCCCTGGCCCGGTTGCGTGACGAAACGGTTCGCCGGTACGTCCGTCACGTGGTGTCCGAGAACCGCCGGGTCAAGCGGACGATCGCGCTGCTGGACGGCGGCGACGTGCGGGCGGTCGGGCCGGTCCTCACCGAGGGCCACGCCTCGCTCCGCGACGACCTGCGCGTCTCCTGCCCCGAGCTGGACCTTGTGGTCACGGCCGCGACGGACGCCGGGGCGCTGGGGGCGCGGATGACCGGCGGCGGGTTCGGCGGCTCGGCGATCGTGCTGGTCGAGGCGGCCGACGATGACACGGTGACCAAGGCGGTCGCGGAGGCGTTCGCGGCGGCCGGGCACACCGCTCCGCGGGTGTTCGCGGCGGTGCCGTCGGCGGGGGCGCGGCGGGTCGGCTGAGCGCGGGCGGGGGGCCGGGGCGCCCGTGGTCCTCGGCGGCGGAGGCGGCCGCGAAGGGCGGTGGCGGTGGCGGGTGCGGGCCGGTGAGTTTGGGCAAGTGGCCTTCCCCTCGGGCCACGCCGCCGTACGCTGATGCACAGCACCGGTGGGGGCCGGTGCTGATCAGGGGGCGAGACAGCCGGGTACGACGCCCGGGGCGGGGGTAACAGTCACTGCACGGCGGCGGCCGTGCGACCACTGGGGCCTGTCGTCTCCGGGCGCCGTACCCGCAGCTGCTCCGTTTCCTCGACACATGGGGGTGTCAGTGGTCCGTATCCGGGTTCTGGTGGTGGACGACCACCGCATCTTCGCCGAGTCGCTCGCCGCCGCCCTGGCGGCCGAGCCCGACGTGGACGTCGCGGCGGCCGGCAGCGGCCCCGCCGCGCTGCGCTGCCTGGACCGGGCGACGGCCGAGGGCCGCAGGTTCGACGTGCTGCTCGTCGACGCCGACCTGGGCGTGGCGAACGCGCCGGCGGTCGCCCGCGCCGTACCGGACAACGGCGAGGGGGTCGTGGACGGCATCTCCCTGGTGGCCGGTGTCCGCGAGGGCCGCCCCGAGGTGCGTACGGTCGTGCTGGCCGAGAAGGACGACCCGGGACGGGCGGCGCTGGCCCTCCAGGCGGGGGCCTCGGGCTGGGTCGCCAAGGACTGCTCGCTCCAGCGGCTGCTGACGGTGATACGGGGCGTGCTGCGCGACGAGACGCACCTGCCGCCCGCGCTGCTCACCGGGGTGCTGCGGGAGCTGACGGCGGCGCGCAAGCACCGGACCGAGAGCGAGCGGCTGGTGGAGTCGCTGACGCCGCGCGAGCGGGAGGTGCTGCGCTGCATGGTGGCGGGCCTGGGCCGCAAGGCGGTCGCCGAGCGGTTGTTCCTGTCCCCGCACACGGTGCGTACGCACATGCAGAACGTGCTGGGGAAGCTGGGGGTGCACTCCACGCTGGCGGCGGTCGCGCTGGCCCGCCGCGCGGGGGTGGGACCGGCGGAGCCGGCGCCCGGCCTAGCCGGGGATGTTGTCGAACGGGGCGGTCAGCTGGCGTAGCAGGGCGGCCAGCTCGGCGCGCTGGGCGCGGGACAGCTCCGCCAGGATGGCCCGCTCCTGCGCGAGGAGCCCGGCGAGCGCCTGGTCGGCGCGGTCGCGGCCCTCGGAGGTGAGGCGGACCAGGACGCCGCGGCGGTCGCTGGGGTCGGGCAGCCGCTCGACGAGGCCCTTCTTCGCGAGCCGGTCGATGCGGTTGGTCATGGTGCCGGAGGTGACCAGCGTCTGGGTGAGCAGCTGGCCGGGGGAGAGCTGGTAGGGGGCTCCGGCGCGGCGCAGCGACGTCAGGACGTCGAACTCCCAGGGCTCCAGGTTGTGCTCGGAGAAGGCGAGGCGGCGGGCGCGGTCGAGGTGGCGGGCCAGCCGGGAGACGCGGCTGAGCACCTCGAGCGGTTCCACGTCGAGGTCGGGGCGCTCGCGGCGCCATGCAGCGACCAGTCGGTCGACCTCGTCCTCCATGGCGATCAGTGTAGGCGATCTGTCGATGTGAAGTCTCTTGACGTCAAGAAATATCTGCCTGGACCATTGGGCATGACGGGGCCGGGACTCTGTTCCGCTTCGGCACTTCGTTCCAGCAAGGGGGCTCCACACATGCACTCCGCACCGATCTGGGATCCACAGCAGTACCTGCGCCACTCCTCCCACCGCACCCGACCGTTCCTCGACCTGCTCGCCCGCATACCGGAACTGCCCGCCACCGCCGAGGGCCGCTCCCCCCGCATCGCCGACCTGGGATGCGGACCGGGCAACGTCACGGCGCTGCTGGCCGACCGCTGGCCGCACGCCCGCATCACCGGCTTCGACCTCTCGCCCGAGATGCTGGAACAGGCCGAGAAGCACTACGCCGGCACCACCGACGGGGGCGGCTGGCTCGACTTCCGCCCCGCCGACGCGGCCCACTGGACACCCGACGAACCCTATGACCTGATCATTTCCAACGCCGCGCTCCAGTGGGTGCCCAACCATCCCGAATCGCTGCCCGTGTGGACCCAGGGGCTCGTCCCCGGCGGCACCCTGGCCTTCCAGGTCCCCGCCAACTTCACCTCACCCAGCCACGCGCTCCTCGGCGAGCTGTGCGAGACGCCCCAGTGGCGGGCCCGGCTGACCGGCCACGGCCGCCGCTTCGTCCACATCCTCGAACCCGCCGACTACCTCACCCGCCTGGCCGACCTGGGCCTCGCCGTCGACGTGTGGGAGACCGTCTACTCCCAGCTCCTCCAGGGCGAGGACCCCGTCCTCGACTGGGTGAAGGGCACCGCCCTGCGCCCCGTCCTCACCGCCCTGGACGGCGACGACGACGCGGTCGCCGCCTTCCTCGCCCAGTACCGCGACCTGCTCCGCGAGGCCTATCCGCCCGGCGCGCACGGCACGGTGTTCCCGTTCCGCCGCGTCTTCGCCGTCGCCACCAGGAGCCCGGAGGCGGCGGGGTGACGTCCCACTTACCGGCGCACCCGGCGACGGCCGCGCCGGGGTGCGGCGCGCAGCGGCGCCCGCACCCCGGCGCGGTCAGCTCTTGCGGTGCCCTATCAGCCGCGGCTTCGGCTCCAGGCCGTCCAGCCCGTGCCACGCCAGGTTCACCAGGTGGGCGGCCACCTCGGCCTTCTTCGGCCGGCGGGCGTCCAGCCACCACTGGCCGGTCAGCGCCACCATGCCCACCAGAGCCTGCGCGTACAGCGGCGCCAGCTTGGGGTCGAAGCCCCGCGCCTTGAACTCCAGGCCGAGGATGTCCTCGACCTGTGTGGCGATGTCGGAGATCAGCGACGCGAACGTACCCGTCGACTGCGCGACCGGCGAGTCCCGCACCAGGATGCGGAAACCGTCCGTGTACGTCTCGATGTAGTCGAGCAGCGCGAAGGCGGCCTGCTCCAGCAGCTCACGCGGGTGGCCCGCCGTCAGGGCGCCCGTCACCATGTCGAGCAACTGGCGCATCTCCCGGTCCACCACGACCGCGTACAGACCTTCCTTGCCGCCGAAGTGCTCGTACACCACCGGCTTGGAGACACCCGCCTTGGCGGCGATCTCCTCCACCGACGTGCCCTCGAACCCCCGCTCGGCGAAGAGCGCGCGGCCGATGTCGAGCAGCTGCTGCCGACGCTCGGCGCCCGTCATCCGGACCCGGCGCCCCCGCCTGGGTTTGTCAGTACTACCGCTGCCACTGCCGTCGATCGCCACACCGTCCATCATGCCGCGTTCGCGGCGCGGTCCTGGCGTCGGGCGGCGATCCGCTCGGCGGTCGGCCAGCGCACGTCGTACGCCCAGCCCAGCTTCTCGAACCAGCGGATCAGCCGGGCGCTGGAGTCGATCTGCCCCCGCATCACGCCGTGCCGCGCACTCGTCGGGTCCGCGTGGTGCAGGTTGTGCCACGACTCACCGCACGACAGCACCGCCAGCCACCACACGTTCCCGCTGCGGTCCCGCGACTTGAACGGACGCTTGCCGACCGCGTGGCAGATCGAGTTGATCGACCAGGTGACGTGGTGCAGCAGCGCCACCCGCACCAGCGAGCCCCAGAAGAACGCTGTGAAGGCCCCCCACCACGACATCGTCACCAGACCGCCCACCAGCGGCGGGATCGCCAGCGACAGGACCGTGAAGCCGATGAACCAGCGGGAGATCGCCCGGAGCGCCGGGTCCTTGATCAGATCGGGCGCGTACTTGGCCTGCGGCGTGCGCTCCTCGTCGAACATCCAGCCGATGTGCGCCCACCACAGGCCCTTCATCAGCGCCGGCAGGGTCTCGCCGAACCGCCACGGCGAGTGCGGGTCGCCCTCGGCGTCCGAGAATTTGTGGTGCTTGCGGTGGTCCGCCACCCAGCGCACCAGCGGCCCCTCCACCGCCAGCGACCCCATGACCGCCAGAGCGATCCGCAGCGGACGCCTCGCCTTGAACGAGCCGTGCGTGAAGTAACGGTGGAAGCCGATCGTGATGCCGTGGCAGCCGATGTAGTACATCGCCACCATCAGCCCGAGGTCCAGCCAGCTCACCCCCCAGCCCCACGCCAGCGGCACCGCCGCGAGCAGCGCCAGGAACGGCACCGTGATGAACAGCAGCAGCGCGATCTGCTCGACCGAGCGCTTGCTGTCCCCGCCGAGGGTGCCGGGGGGCAGGTCCGGAGAGGGGGAGGCGGACGGGTCCGAGTTCTCGAGCACGTCGGGGCTTGTGGTCATGGGGTCCCCTGGGGGGTGAGGGATGCAAAGGAAGCCGAGGCTACGGTCCCGTAACCTACGGCGACGTAAGTATGGCAGCGGTTCGGCACGCGGCAAGAGGGCTGGGGGCGGTGCCGCCGGAAGCGACACCTATCCTGGGTGTCGTCGGACAGCGCGGTCCGCAGCCTCCAGTACCCCTCCAGACGTGCTCAAACACTGCAAGGAGCCGCACCTGTGAGCAGTGCCGACCAGACCCCCTCCGCCAGCGCCGAGCTGCGCGCCGACATCCGCCGACTGGGCGACCTGCTGGGCGAGACCCTCGTCCGCCAGGAAGGACCGGAGCTCCTCGACCTGGTCGAGAAGGTCCGCCACCTGACCCGCGAGAACGGCGAGGCCGCAGCCGCGCTCCTCGGAGACACAGACCTGGAGACCGCCGCCCGCCTGGTGCGCGCCTTCTCCACCTACTTCCATTTGGCCAACGTCACCGAGCAGGTCCACCGCGGCCGCGAACTGCGCGAGAGGCGCGCCGCCGAGGGCGGCCTGCTCGCCCGCACCGCCGACATGCTCAAGGACGGCGACCCCGAACACGTACGCGAGACGGTCAAGCACCTCAACGTCCGTCCCGTCTTCACCGCGCACCCCACCGAAGCCGCGCGACGCTCCGTGCTCAACAAGCTCCGCCGCGTCGCCGAGCTGCTGGAGACGCCCGTCATCGCCTCCGACCGGCGCCGCCACGACCTGCGCCTGGCCGAGGCCATCGACCTCATCTGGCAGACCGACGAACTCCGCGTCGTCCGCCCCGAGCCGACCGACGAGGCCCGCAACGCCATCTACTACCTCGACGAGCTGCACGCCAATGCCGTCGGCGACGTCCTGGAGGACCTCGCCGCCGAGCTGGAGCGCGTCGGCGTCGAGCTGCCCCCCGGCACCCGCCCGCTGACCTTCGGCACCTGGATCGGCGGCGACCGCGACGGCAACCCCAACGTCACCCCCGCCGTCACCTGGGACGTGCTGATCCTCCAGCACGAGCACGGCATCACCGACGCCATCGAGCTGATCGACCACCTGCGCAGCCAGCTGTCGAACTCCATCCGCTACGCCGGCGCCACCCAGGAACTCCTCGACTCCCTCCAGCGGGACCTCGAGCAGCTCCCCGAGATCAGCCCCCGCTACAAGCGCCTCAACGCCGAGGAGCCCTACCGGCTGAAGGCCACCTGCATCCGGCAGAAGCTGGTCAACACCCGCGAGCGCCTCGCCAAGGGCACCGCCCACCAGGAAGGCCGCGACTACCTCGGCACCGCCGAGCTGATCCAGGACCTCACCTTGATCCAGACCTCCCTGCGCGAGCACCGCGGCGGCCTCTTCGCCGACGGGCGCATGGACCGCACCATCCGCACGCTGACCGCGTTCGGCCTCCAGCTCGCCACCATGGACGTCCGCGAACACGCCGACGCCCACCACCACGCGCTGGGCCAGCTCTTCGACCGCCTCGGCGAGGAGTCCTGGCGGTACGCGGACATGCCGCGCGACTACCGGCAGCGGCTCCTCGCCAAGGAGCTGCGCTCCCGGCGCCCGCTGGCGCCGTCGCCCGCCCCGCTCGACGCGGCCGGCACCAAGACCCTCGGCGTCTTCCACACGGTCAAGCAGGCCTTCGAGCGCTTCGGCCCCGAGGTCATCGAGTCGTACATCATCTCGATGTGCCAGGGCGCCGACGACGTCTTCGCCGCCGCCGTCCTCGCCCGCGAGGCCGGACTCATCGACCTGCACGCCGGCTGGGCCAAGATCGGCATCGTGCCGCTGCTGGAGACCACCGACGAGCTCAAGGCCGCCGACGTCATCCTCAACGACATGCTCGCCGACCCGTCCTACCGGCGTCTCGTCTCGCTGCGCGGCGACGTCCAGGAGGTCATGCTCGGCTACTCCGACTCCTCCAAGTTCGGCGGCATCACCACCAGCCAGTGGGAGATCCACCGCGCCCAGCGCCGGCTGCGCGACGTCGCCCACCGCTACGGCGTCCGCCTGCGCCTCTTCCACGGCCGCGGCGGCACCGTCGGCCGCGGCGGCGGCCCCTCCCACGACGCGATCCTCGCCCAGCCCTGGGGCACCCTGGAGGGCGAGATCAAGGTCACCGAGCAGGGCGAGGTCATCTCCGACAAGTACCTCATCCCGTCGCTGGCCCGGGAGAACCTGGAGCTGACGGTCGCCGCCACCCTCCAGGCGTCCGCCCTGCACACCGCGCCCCGCCAGTCCGACGAGGCCCTCGCCCGCTGGGACGCCGCCATGGACGTCGTCTCCGACGCCGCCCACACGGCCTACCGCAAGCTCGTCGAGGACCCCGACCTGCCGACGTACTTCCTGGCCTCCACCCCCGTCGACCAGCTCGCCGACCTGCACCTGGGCTCGCGGCCCTCCCGCCGCCCCGGCTCGGGCGTCTCGCTCGACGGACTGCGCGCCATCCCGTGGGTGTTCGGCTGGACCCAGTCGCGGCAGATCGTCCCCGGCTGGTTCGGCGTCGGCTCCGGCCTCAAGGCCCTGCGCGAGGCCGGCCTCGACGCCGTGCTCGACGAGATGTACGAGCAGTGGCACTTCTTCCGCAACTTCCTGTCCAACGTCGAGATGACCCTCGCCAAGACGGACCTGCGGATCGCCCGCCACTACGTCGAGACCCTCGTGCCCGAGAACCTGCGGCACGTCTTCGACGACATCGAGGCCGAGCACGCGCTGACCGTCAGCGAGGTCCTGCGCGTCACCGGGGGCAAGGAACTGCTCGACTCCAACCCGGTCCTCCAGCAGACCTTCGCCATCCGCGACGCCTACCTGGACCCGATCTCCTACCTCCAGGTCGCCCTGCTCGCCCGCCAGCGCGCCGCCGCCGAGAGCGGCGAGGAACCGGACCCGCTGCTCGCGCGGGCTCTGCTGCTCACCGTGAACGGCGTGGCGGCCGGTCTGCGCAACACCGGCTGACCCGCGCCCGGACAGCACGAAGGGGGCGCCCGGCCGAAACCGGGCGCCCCCTTCGCGTCCCTCCCCGCAATTCCCCGGCAGCTCCCTAGAGGGCCAGGAAGGCAGCTCCCTAGAGGGCCAGGAACGTCCCCACCAGCAACGCCCCGCCCACCGACGCCGACGCCCACGCCAGCCTCGGCAACCGCATCCCGCCGCCGATCACCAGCGCCGCCAGCAGCAGCGCCCCGCCCAGCGGCAGCCACGCGTGCAGCCCGCCCGACCACCCCGTGCGCACCAGCTCGGTCGTGCCCGGCTTCACCACGACCGCGTACCGGCCGCCCTTCTCCACGGCCACCGAGTGGCCGATCGTCATGTCCGTACGCGGACCGGCCGGCCCCTCGGGGTCGAAGCGCCCCGTGCACACGTCCGTCGAGCAGCCCGTGACCGTCAGCGTGCCGTGCTCACGGCCCTTCGCCAGCAGCACGTGCTGCGCCGACCCCCATGACGCCCACACGCCCGCGACCACCAGCACCAGGGCGACCAGCGCCATCGCGGCAGCACGGGCATACGGGAGGGCTGAAGTCCGCTTCTTGCTCATGGGGCGCGATCCTCTGGCACACGACCGCACCCGGTCAATTCCGGTCCGGAACGGTCAGGAGTTGTACGCGGACTGCGCCCGCTCCAGCCCCTCCGTCACCAGGCACTCCACCGCGTCGGCCGCCCGGTCGACCAGGTAGTCCAGCTCCTTGCGCTCCGCCGACGAGAAGTCCTTCAGCACGAAGTCGGCGACCTGCATCCGGCCCGGCGGACGCCCGATCCCGAACCGCACCCGGTGGTAGTCCGCGCCCATCGCCTTCGTCATCGACTTCAGACCGTTGTGCCCGTTGTCCCCGCCGCCCAGCTTCAGCCGCATCGTGCCGTAGTCGATGTCCAGCTCGTCGTGGACCGCCACGACGTGCGCCGTCGGCACCTTGTAGAAGTCCCGCAGCGCCGTCACCGGACCGCCCGACAGGTTCATGTACGACATCGGCTTCACCAGCACCACCCGCCGGCTCGCCGGCCCCGGAGCGCCGATACGGCCCTCCACCACCTGCGCCTGCGCCTTGCCCGCCCGCTTGAACTTCCCGCCGATCCGCTCCGCGAGGAGATCGGCCACCATGAACCCGACGTTGTGCCGGTTCGCGGCGTACTCCGGCCCCGGGTTCCCCAGGCCCACGATCAGCCAGGGCGCACCGGCCTCCGTCGCCGTCGTCATGTCGTCAGTCTCCTCGTGTGCGTACAGGTACACAGAACAGGGAAACGGGGTGGCGGGCCGCAGCCCGCCACCCCGTCAAGCAGAGCCCAGGACGGCTCAGGCCTCGGCGGCCTCTTCGCCCTCGGCACCCTCGGCGGCCGGCTCCTCGGCCTGCGCGGCCAGGATCTGCAGCACGACGGTGTCACCGTCGACGGCCAGCGTGGTGCCCTTCGGCAGCGCGATGTCCTTCGCCAGGATGGAGGCACCGGCCTCCAGGCCCTCGACGGAGACCGAGACGGACTCGGGGATGTGGGTGGCCTCGGCCTCGACCGGAAGCGCGTTGAGCACGTGCTCCAGCAGGTTGCCGCCGGCGGCCAGCTCGCCCTCGGTGTGCACCGGGATCTCCACGTTGACCTTCTCGCCACGCTGCACGAGCTGGAGGTCGACGTGCTCCAGGAAGCCCTTCAGCGGGTCGCGCTGCACGGCCTTCGGGATGGCCAGCTCGTTGGTCTTGCCGTCGATGTCCAGGGCGATCAGGACGTTCGGCGTACGCAGCGCCAGCAGCAGGTCGTGACCCGGCAGCGTCAGGTGGATCGGGTCGGAACCGTGGCCGTACAGCACACCCGGAACCTGGTTCGCACGGCGGATACGGCGGGCAGCGCCCTTGCCGAACTCGGTACGGGTCTGGACGGTGAGCTTCACCTCGGACATGTGCACTCCTCGTAAGAGACAGGCAGATCAACGGTCTGGGGGCGCCCCCTGCTCCGAAGGAGTTCGGGGGAGGTCACCCGGCCACGACTGGACTTGGCCTGCTACGAAGAGCGCGTCGATAACGGACCGCCGCACCTGACAGGTACGGCCTCCCTCGCCGAGCAACTACACCATCCTAACCGAACGCGGAAGGCCGCCCCGACCCGAGAGTCGGAAGCGGCCTTCCCGTACGGCGAGGGCGGACGATCAGCCCTGCTCCTCGAAGAGGCTCGTCACCGAACCGTCCTCGAACACCTCGCGCACCGCGCGGGCGATCGTCGGCGCGATCGACAGCACCGTGATCTTGTCCAGCTCCAGCTCGCCCGGTGTCGGCAGCGTGTTCGTCAGCACGAACTCGCTCACCTTCGAGTTCTTCAGCCGGTCCGCCGCCGGACCCGACAGGATGCCGTGCGTCGCGGTGACGATGACGTCCTCCGCGCCGTGCGCGAACAGCGCCTCGGCGGCGGCGCAGATCGTGCCACCCGTGTCGATCATGTCGTCGACCAGGACGCACACCCGGCCCTCGACCTCGCCGACCACCTCGTGCACCGTCACCTGGTTCGCCACGTCCTTGTCACGGCGCTTGTGCACGATCGCCAGCGGCGCGTCCAGCCGGTCGCACCAGCGGTCGGCGACCCGGACACGGCCGGCGTCCGGCGAGACGACCGTCAGCTTCGACCGGTCCACCTTCGCACCGACGTAGTCCGCCAGCACCGGCAGCGCCGACAGGTGGTCCACCGGGCCGTCGAAGAAGCCCTGGATCTGGTCCGTGTGCAGGTCCACCGTGAGGATCCGGTCCGCACCCGAGCACTTCAGCAGATCGGCGACCAGACGGGCCGAGATCGGCTCACGGCCGCGGTGCTTCTTGTCCTGCCGGGCGTAGCCGTACGACGGGATGATCACGGTGATGCTCCGGGCCGAGGCCCGCTTCAGAGCATCGATCATGATCAACTGCTCCATGATCCACTTGTTGATGGGAGCCGTGTGGCTCTGCATCAGGAAGCAGTCCGCACCACGGGCCGACTCCTGGAACCGGACGTAGATCTCACCGTTGGCGAAGTCGAACGCCTTCGTCGGCACGAGGCCGACACCCAGCCGGTGCGCGACCTCCTCGGCCAGCTCGGGGTGGGCGCGGCCGGAGAAGAGCATCAGCTTCTTCTCGCCGGTCGTCTTGATCCCGGTCACAGCACTGTCTCCTCAGACGTGTTCCCTGGCCGCGACCACTTTCGCGCGAACCAGCCGAATTTGTGTGCACGTATCACGGTACGCCGAGTTGGACGCACCTGTTTCCGGTCAGTCCTCGCGAGAACCCTGCTCGGAGGCCGTCGCAGCCGCCTGCGCGGCAGCGCTGCCGGGCCGCTTCCGGGCGACCCAACCCTCGATATTCCGCTGCTGGCCACGGGCGACCGCCAGCGACCCCGGCGGCACGTCCTTGGTGATCACCGACCCGGCGGCGGTGTACGCGCCGTCCCCGACCGTGACGGGAGCCACAAACATGTTGTCCGAGCCGGTCCGGCAGTGGGACCCGATCGTCGTGTGGTGCTTGCTCTCACCGTCGTAGTTCACGAAGACGCTCGCGGCGCCGATGTTCGAGTGCTCGCCGATCGTCGCGTCGCCCACGTACGACAGGTGCGGCACCTTCGACCCCTCGCCCACCCGGGCGTTCTTCATCTCCACGTACGTGCCGGCCTTCGCCCCGGCACCGAGCACCGTGCCGGGACGCAGGTACGCGTACGGGCCCACCGTCGCGCCCTCGCCCACGTCCGCGCGGTCCGCCACCGTGTTGTCCACCCGGGCGCCCCGGCCGACCTTCGTGTCCTTCAGCCGGCTGTTCGGACCCACCTCGGCGTCCTCCGCCAGGTGCGTCGCACCCGTCAGCTCGGTGTTCGGGTGCACCACCGCGTCCCGCTCGAACGTCACCGTCACGTCCAGGAACACCGACGCCGGGTCCACGACCGTCACGCCCGCCATCATCGCCCGCTCCAGCAGCCGGTCGTTCAGCAGCCGGCGCGCCTCCGCGAGCTGGACGCGGTTGTTGATCCCCAGGATCTCCCGGTGGTCGCCCGCCACCGACGCACCCACCCGGTGCCCGGCCTCGCGCAGGATCCCCAGCACGTCGGTGAGGTACTCCTCGCCCTGGCTGTTGTCCGTACGGACCTTCCCCAGCGCGTCCGCCAGCAGCTTCCCGTCGAACGCGAACACCCCGGAGTTGATCTCCCGGATCGCCCGCTGGGCCTCCGTCGCGTCCTTGTGCTCCACGATCGCCGTCACGGCGCCCGTCTCCGCGTCCCGCACGATCCGCCCGTAACCCGTCGAGTCCGGCACCTCGGCCGTCAGCACGGTCACGGCGTTGCCGTCCTCGGCATGGGTCCGCGTGAGCGCCGTCAGCGTCTCGCCGGACAGCAGCGGGGTGTCCCCGCACACGACCACGACGGTCCCGTCCAGCGCGCCTGCGCCCAGCTCCTCCAGAGCCATGCGCACGGCGTGACCGGTGCCGTTCTGCTCGTGCTGCACGGCGGTGCGGGTACCGGCGTAGTACTCGTCGAGGTGCGCGGTCACCTGCTCGCGGGCGTGCCCGACGACGACGCAGAGGGCTTGCGGATCCAGCTCGCGTGCGGCCGACACCACGTGTCCGACGAGCGAGCGCCCGCAGATCTGGTGCAGGACCTTGGGGGTCTTCGACTTCATGCGGGTGCCCTCACCCGCTGCGAGGACGACGACGGCTGCCGGGCGGTTGGCGCTCACGGGAATGCCCTTCGGCTTCGGGTGGTGGACACCCGCAGGATACCGGGGGGTTTCGGAGCGGAACCGGGGGCGGGGGGCTCCGGGAACGGGAGCGGGTCCTGACCGTGTGGTCAGGACCCGAACATGAGCTCCCGGGGAAGGAATCGAACCCTCATTCAATGGACCAAAACCATTTGTCCTGCCATTAGACGACCCGGGATGGTTCGCCTTCTATGTCCGATTTCATGCATCGGTTGCGACGGCAGCCCCTACTATGCCGTACCAAGTGCCCTCAGTGCGACGGTAGGAGCCGGTGCTCCACCGGACGCCGCCGACCGGGCGGGGCGGATGTTCCGCGTGCCGTTCTCCACGCCGTTCCGCCGCGCCGGTCCCCGCCGCAGTGCCCGGAAAATGGGTCGCGGCCGCCCGTAGGCTGGTGGACATGACCACAACGGGGGCTCACCAGGAAGCCGCGGGCCGGACCGCCCGGGGCTGGTGGTGGTGGGGGCGGCGGCGCAGTGCCGTGCTGGACGTGACGCTGGGGGCCGTGTCGGCCGTGGAGTGCGCGGCCGAGGGGGTGGGGTTCGCCGACCGGGCCGGGCTGCCGGTGCCCGTCGGGGTGCTGTTCGGGTTCGCGGTGGGGGCGGTGCTCGTCGTGCGCCGGCGGTGGCCGGTCGCGGTGGTGCTGGTCTCGATCGCGATCACGCCGGCCGAGATGGGCTACCTGATGGGGATGGTCGGGCTGTACACGCTCGCCGCCTCCGAGGTGCCGCGGCGGATCATCGCGGTACTGGCGGGGATGTCGCTGGCCGCGGTGCTGATCGTGACGTTCGTGCGCGTGCGGCAGGACATCGCGTCGGCCGACTTCGACCCCGGGCCGTGGTACGTGCTGCTGATGGCGGTGATCCTGTCGCTGGGGATGAACGCGCCGCCCGTGCTGTTCGGGCTGTACATAGGGGCGCGCCGGCGGCTGCTGGAGAGCCTGCGGGAGCGGGCGGACAGTCTGGAGCAGGAGCTGTCGCTGCTGGCGGACCGGGCGGAGCAGCGGGCGCAGATGGCGCGGACGGAGGAGCGGACGCGGATCGCGCGGGAGATGCACGACGTGGTGGCGCACCGGGTGAGCCTGATGGTGGTGCACGCGGCGGCGCTCCAGGCGGTGGCGCTGAAGGACCCGCAGAAGGCGGTGCGGAACGCGGCGCTGGTGGGGGACATGGGGCGGCAGGCGCTGACGGAGCTGCGGGAGATGCTGGGCGTGCTGCGGGCGGGGGACGTGGCTCCGGTGCGCGGCTCGGTGCCGCTGGCCGCGGTGGGGCGGGTGGCCGCGGCCGCGGCGGCGGTGGGGGCGGACGGCCCGGTGGGGGCCGGGGCGCCGGACCCGGTGGACGACGGGCCGTGCCTGGACGCCCTGGAGGAGCTGGTGGAGCAGTCCCGGCAGGCCGGGATGGTGGTGGAGCTGCGGGTGTCGGGCGAGACGCGGTCGTACGGTGCGCGGGTGGAGCGGACGGCGTACCGGGTGGTGCAGGAGGGGCTGACGAACGTCCACAAGCACGCCGCGGGGGCGAAGGTGGTGGTGCGGCTGGCTCACCGGGAGGGTGAGGTGGCCATGCAGGTGGAGAACGGTCCGACGGACGGGAGTGCGGCGGACGCGGGGCTGCCCAGCGGCGGCAACGGCCTGGTGGGGATGCGGGAGCGGGTGACGGCGCTGGGCGGGGTGTTCGTGTCGGGGCCGACCGACGAGGGCGGTTTCAAGGTGTCGGCGGTACTGCCGGCCGCCGCTGTCTGAGGGGTGCGGCGGGCCGGGGGGATGGGGCCGTCGGGCCGGGCGGGGGCGTGGGCCGGGGTCAGGTCGAGGTGAGGCGGGCGGGCTGGGCGCCGGTGATCAGGGTCGCCAGGGCGTGGTCGATGCCGGGGCCGAGGAACCAGTCGCCGGCGTGGTCGAGGCTGTAGACGCGCCCTTCGGCGTCGATGGCGAGCACGGCCCGGTTGTCGGCCTCTTCGCCGAGGGGCGCCATCTCGGTGTCGAGGGCGCGGCCGAGGTCGGTGAGGCTGCGGGCGTGGTGGAGTCCGGCGAGCGGGTCGAGGTGCACCGGGGTGGGGGCGATCTGGCGGCCGGGTCCGGACGCGGTGATCCGCAGGCCGCCGAACTCGGCCCAGGCCTCGACGGCGGCGGGGAAGACGCTGTGCCGGTGGCCGGCGGGGGAGACGTGGGCGCGGAGGACGTCGGCCCAGTGTTCGGCCCGTTTGATGTCCCAGCGGCCGGGCTGCCAGCCCGCTTCCCTGAGGGTTGCGTCGACGGCGACGGGGAAGCGGGTGGTGTTCAGGTCGGGCATGAGCGTGCGGTCAGCCGTTCTGGGCGGTGGTCGGGTCGACGGGGCGTACGCCGAAGTGGGCGAGGAGTGCGGCGCAGGAGCGGCAGGGGGCGGCGTAGCTGCCGTGGAGTGGGTCGCCGTCCTCGCGGATCCTGCGAGCGGTGATCTTGGCGTTCTTCAGGGACCGGCGGGCCTCGCCCTGGCTGAGGGGTTTGCGCTGGGCGCGTTTGGAGCGGTTCGCCTCGGTGGCGGTGAGGTGGCGGGAGAGGAGGATCGCCTCGGGGCAGCGCCCGGTGAAGCGTTCGCGCTGGCCGCTGGTAAGGGTGTCGAGGAAGTCCTGTACGAGCGGGTGGAGGGTGGGGGGCCGGTCGCCGCGGCCGGCGGTGCACGTGAGGGTCTCGCCGCGTACGGAGAGTGCTGCTCCGACGGTCGGCAGGATGCCGTCGCGGCGGTGGCGGAGTATGGGGGTGAGGTCGGGGCCGGTGCTGCTCCAGCTGAGGCGTGGGTCGCCGGTGGCTGGCGTCGTGCCTGGTCGCGCTGTGTGCATGATGCGTGTCGTCCCCTCTGCAATCCCCCGAGTTGCGTGGGACAGCCTGCCAAATGGGTGAGCCCATGGGAAAGCGGGGGCGCTGAAACGTGTGATCGGTGTGTCGGGTGATCGTCATTGGGTCACCTGAGTGTGACGGTTGGTCACCGGAGCGGAGGGCGGGTTCCCCCTGTCGGCCCACCGCTTAGGCTGTGCGGACCAGCCAGCAGCAGCAGGGGGCATCCGCCATGACGACAGGTCGGCTCGGGCAGCAGAGTGCCGCGCCACCGAACGCGGCCTACGCCGGGCAGGTCGTGCACTTCCCGGACCCGGTCCGGGCCGCCCGGCATCCCGGTGGGGTGCGGGTGGACGGGAACGGCCACCCGGACTTCTCGCCGTACGCCCGTGCGGCGGCCGAGATCGCCGACCCGCCGGAGGGGTTCGGCGTCGACGAGCTGCGGCTGACGGACTACGTGTCGGCGAACGCCGCGCTGTCCGCGTCGGGGCACCCGCTGTGGGACACGGTCCCGGCGGTGGCGACGCCGCACGGCTGGACCTGGCACCACGTGGCCGGCACGCGGCGCATGGAGCTGGTGCCGGTGGAGGTCAAGGCGCTGCTGCGGCATCACGGCGGGCTGACGACGGCCGCGGTGGACCACGGCAAGCGCGGTACGCGGCCGTTGCAGGAGACGCGCCCGGCGCACTTCGGGCTGCCGAAGGGCGCGCTGTCGGTGACCGAGGCGCAGTTGCAGGGCGTGGAGGAGGACCTGGGCTACCGGCTGCCGGGGGCGTACCGGTCGTTCCTGAAGGCGGCGGGGGGCTGCGCGCCGGTCGGCGCCGCGCTCGACGCCGAGCTGGGGCTCCTGGTCGACCAGCCGTTCTTCACGGTGCGCGACGAGGCGGCGGTCAACGACCTGGTGTACGTCAACAAGTGTCTGCGGGACCACCTGACGAAGGACTACCTGGGGGTGGCCTTCGTGCAGGGCGGCCTGCTGGCGGTGAAGGTGCGGGGCGGCGGTGACGTGGGCTCGGTGTGGTTCTGCGCCTACGACGACGCCCGGGACCGGGACGGCTTGACGGTGCAGGAGCGGATGGACGGGCTGCTGCTGCCGTGCGGGGACGACTTCGACGCGTTCCTCCAGCGGCTGGCGGGCGGTCCGCCGGAGCTGGAGACGGTGGCGAACCTGATGGTGGACGGCGGCTTCGCGCGGGCCGTTCCGGTGGGGGAGTGAGCTTTCGATGGTGACCTTCGCGCAGGCGCAGGAGCGTGCGGAAGAGTGGGTCAACGGTGACCTGCCGGCGTACCAGCACCGTGAGGTGCGGGTGCGGGAGTTCGAGCTGGGGTTCGTGGTGTGGGCGGAGGACCGGGAGAACGGTCCGACGTCGGACGGGGGCCGTCAGCGGCTGGTCATCGCCCGGGACAGCGGCGAGGCGACGCTGTGGCCGGGCCTGCCGGTGGGTGAGGTGATCCGCCGGTACGAGGAGGAGTACGGGGCCGCCGCGGCCGCGCCGGTCCCGGCGGCGGCCCCGCCGGAGCGGATCGACCTGAACCAGACGTCGTTCCTGCTGACGCCGCCGGAGTGGTTGCAGGACGCGGCGGACAGGATGGGCGTGCCGGACCGGCGTTCCGGCGGGGACACCTCCGGTGGCGCTTCCGGTGCTCCTGGTGCTCCTGGTGCTTCCGGTGCGGATGGTCCGGGGAGTGCTTCCGGCGCGGACGGGGGGCCCGGAGCCCCTGTTCCCGCCGACGACGTGCCGGCCGCCCCGGTGGTCGCGGCGTCCGACGCCGTGCCGGCCGCGCCGCCCGCCCCCGCGGCGCCGGTGGACGGCGGGTCCCACGGCGGGGTGACCGCCTGGCCCGCCGCGCCCGGGGACCACGAGCCCACCACCCCGGACGGGGTGCCCGCCTCCGTGCCGTGGAGCGGTGTCGACGCGCCCGGTTCCGAGGGGGACGACGCCTCCGTGCCGCTGCCCGCGACCGTGTTCGCGCCGCCGCTGTCGGGGTCGGACGACGACGACACCCCGCCGCCGGCGGTGGGCGCCGACGCGCCGACCGCGCTGATGTCGGGCGGCAGCCAGTTGCCGCGCACCGCCGTGGTGCCGGCCTTCGACGCGCAGGCGGGTCCGGCGGGCGACATCGCTGACGCCGCCACCAGCAAGGCCGCCGTCACGCCGCGCGGCGCCAGGCCCTCGCGCGGGACCGGCCCCACGACCCCGCCGCCGCCCGGCGCCCCGGGGACGCCCGGCGCCCGCCCGCCCGCGTCCGGGCCCGGTGCGCCCGGTGCTCCGGCCGGGGGATACGTACCGACGCAGCTGGTCTCGCAGCTCCCGCCCGGCGCCACGCCGCCGCCCGGTCCGCCGGCTCCGCCGCCGCCTCCGGGTGCGACGCCGCCGCCGGGCGGTGGGGTGCACCACGCGGCGACGATGCTCGCGCAGCCGGGTCCGGGCACTCCGCCGCCGCCCGGTCCTCCCGGCGTGCCGGGCGGTCCCGGCGCCACGCCGCCGCCCGGTCCGCCGGCTCCGCCGCCGCCTCCGGGTGCGACGCCGCCGCCGGGTGGCGGGGTGCACCACGCGGCGACGATGCTCGCGCAGCCGGGTCCCGGCACTCCGCCCCCGCCCGGTCCTCCCGGCGTGCCCGGCGGTCCCGGTACGCCGCCGCCCCCGGCGCCTCCCGGTCCTCCCGGCGGCGGGGTGCACCACGCGGCGACGATGCTGGCGCAGCCCGGTCCGGGCGGGCCCGGTCAGGTGCCGCCGCCGGGGCCGGTCCCGCCCGGCCCCGTGCCGCCGGCGCCGCCCGCGTACGGCTACCCGCAGGCGCCGCCCACCGGGATGCCGACCGTCGGCCCGGGCTACCAGGCCGTGCTGCGCTACCGCGCGCCCGACGGTTCCGAGGCCCAGCTGATCCGCCGCTCCGCGCCCGGTACGCCGCACCCGGAGTGGCAGATCCTGCACGAGCTGCGGGCCATGAACGTGCCGCCGCAGCAGGTGCTGGAGCTGCACACCGAGCTGGAGTCGTGCGAGCTGCCGGGTGGTTACTGCGCCCGGATGATCCGGGAGACGTGGCCGCAGGCGCGGATCACGTCGATCGCCCCGTACGGGCGGGACCACACCGGCCGTCAGCAGGGCATGCGGCAACTCATCGCCCACCAGGGCGAGTTGCACCAGGTCGCCGACGGTCCGGCGCGTCCGGCCCCGCTGCGGGTGCCGTTGCCGCCGGTGCAGCCGGTTCCGCCGGTTCCGCCGGAGGCGGTCGCGCAGGAGCTGGTGGGCGCGTTCGGGCCGCAGGGGATCTGCCGGTTCGATCAGCGGGCCGTGTCGCGCCAGGGCGTGCCGGAGCTGGTGGCGCGCACGCTGGTGTGGGCGGGTCTGCCGGCGGACTTCGGGCCGTTCTTCTGGGCGCAGCCGGCCCAGCCGGTGGTGCCGACGCTCGCCGAGCTGGCCGCGCAGCGGCAGGTGCAGCCGGCGTCCGACGCGGGCTCGTACCTGGTGATCGGGTCCGACTTCGGGCGGGCGATCTGCGTGCAGTACGGGACGGCGCACATCGTGGCCGTGCCGGTGGAGGCGGGGCCGGACGGGCGGCCGGTGGCGCCGCAGTTCGTCAACAGCGGGCTGCCGGAGTTCACCCGGTGCCTGGGCCTGCTGGGTCGGATGTGGCGGCTGCGGTTCGGGTTGACCCCCGAGCAGGCGGGCCGCTGGACGGTCGACTTCCAGGCGCAGCTGGCGATGCTGGACCCGGCGGCCCTGTCGTCGCCGGAGAGCTGGTGGTCGGTGCTGCTGGAGCAGATGTGGGACGGGCTGCTTTAGGCCGCGTCCGGCCGCAGCTTGGCGCACGGGCGCCCCTTTCCGACGGTACGGGTTGTTGCATCCTGGACCGGGGAAAGGGGCGTCTGTCATGAGCGGTTTCTCTGTCGTATGGGGGCGCGGCTACCGGGCCGAGCAGGTCGACCGGGCCGTCGCCGTTCTGGAGTCGGAGCGGGACGCCGCGCGGCGCCGGGCGGACGAACTGGCCGGGCGTGCCGGGGAGCTGGCGGCGGAGGCGGCGCGGCTGCGGGAGTTCGTCGCGGAGCTGCCGCCGCAGCGGTACGAGGACCTGGGGCGGCGCGCGCAGCAGATCCTCATGCTCGCGGAGGAGGAGGCCGACGCGCTGCGGGCGGACGCGCTGGAGGAGGCGCGGCGGCTGGCGGACGGGGTGCAGGAGGCGGCCCGGTCGCTGCGGGACGCGGCGCGCGAGGCGGCCCAGGAGGTGCGGGGCCGTGCCGAGGAGCGGGCGGAGGAGACCCTGGCGGCCGCGCGGGGCACGGCGGCGGAGGTCATGGCGGGCGCGCTCGCCGAGGCGGAGGAGCGGCGGGGCGAGGGCCTGGCGGCGCTGCACGCGGCGCGGGAGCGCGCGGAGCGGCTGCTGGCCGAGGTGGAGACCCGGCACGCCGAGCGGTGGGACGCGGCGGAGCGCGATGCGGCCGGGCGGGAGGCGGAGCTGGAGCGGCGCCACGCGGAGCGGTCCGGTGTGGCCGAGGGGCGGCTCGCGGAGGCGGAGCGGGCGCTGTCGGCGGCGGCCGAGCGGGCGCGGCACGAACAGGAGGAGGCGGACGCGCGGGCCGCGGCGCTGCTGGCCGAGGCGCGGCTGCGGGCCGAGCGGGTGGAGCGGGAGACGGAGCGGATCCTGCGGGAGCACGAGACGGCACGTGACGAGATGCGCGCCCACATGGCCCATGTCCGCAGCAGCCTGGCCGCCCTGACGGGCCGTTCGGAGTAGCACGCGGCGCCGTGGTCCTCGCGTACGGGCCGTGTGCCGCCGCCGTCTCCGCTGTCGTCGTCAGGTCGCCCTCAGGTCGCCGTCAGGTGGTCGTCAGGTGGTCGTCCGGTCGTCGTCCGTGAGGACGGGGAAGCGGCGCGGGGCGAGGGTCAGCAGGACGGCGAGCGCCAGCGCCCCGGCCGCGGCGGCGCCGGCGAACACGTACTCCACGGCCGTGTCCACCGCGGCGGGGGTGAGCGCGGCGGGGTCGTCGAGGCCGCCCTCGGTGAGGCGGGTGGACAGGACGGCGTTGGCGACGGCGCCGAAGACGGCGGCGCCGACGCTCTGTCCGACCTGGCGGCAGAAGAGGACGGACGCGGTGGTGGTGCCGCGCTCCGCCCAGGGGACGGTGGACTGCACGCCCACGATGAGCGGGAGCTGGAAGAGGCCGAGGGCGGCGCCCAGCAGCAGCATGAGGAGGGCCGGCTGCCACGGTTCGCCCGGGTGGGGCAGCAGCGGGAAGGCGAGCAGGACCAGGACGGCGAGCGTCATGCCGGTGACGGCGGTCAGGCGGAAGCCGATGCGGTTGTACAGGCGGTTGGAGAGCGCCGCGGTGATGGGCCACGACAGGGTCATCGCGGACAGGACGAACCCCGCGGCGATGGGCCCGAGACCCAGCACGGACTGGGCGTAGGTGGGGAGGAACACCGTCGGCGCCACCATCAGCAGGCCCAGCGCGCCGAGGGAGAGGTTGACGGCGGCTATCGTGCGGCGGCGCCAGACCCACCCGGGGATGATCGGTTCGGCGGCGCGGCGTTCGATCAGGACGGTGACGGCCGTGAGGGCCGCGGCGCCCGCGAAGAGGGCCAGGGACGGTGCGGACAGCCAGGGCCAGGCCACGCCGCCCTGGACGAGCGCGGTCAGCAGCAACGTACCGGTGGCGAAGATCGCGAGCGCGCCCGGCCAGTCGACGCGGGCCCTCGCCCGGGGGCCGGGGCGGGCGCCGGCGGCGGGGCGGGCGCCGGCCCGGTCCGGTTCGGCGAGGTGGCGGACGATCAGCCACAGGGCCACGCCGCCGACGGGCAGGTTGACCAGGAAGATCCAGCGCCAGTCCGCGTACCCGGCGAGCAGTCCGCCGAGGGCGGGGCCGGCCACGGAGGACGCCGCCCAGACGGTGGAGAGCCGCGCCTGGATCCTGGGGCGTTCCTTGAGCGGGTACAGGTCGGCCGCGATGGTCTGCACGGTGCCCTGGAGGGCGCCGCCGCCCAGCCCTTGGACGATCCGGAAGGCGATGAGGGACTCCATGCTCCACGCGGCGGCGCACAGCAGCGAGCCGGTGAGGAACAGGACGATGCCGGCGATCAGGACGGGTTTGCGGCCGAAGGTGTCGGAGAGCTTGCCGTACACCGGGAGGGTGACGGTCACCGCGAGGAGGTAGCCGGAGAAGAGCCAGGAGAAGACGGAGAGCCCGCCCAGGTCGCCGACGATCTGCGGTACGGCGGTGGAGACGATGGTGCCGTCGAGGGCGGCGAGGGCCATGCCCGTCATGAGCGCCGCGACGACCGGCCCGCGTCCGCGGGGGGCCGCGGGGGTGCCCGGGCGGTGCGGTCCGCCGGGGGTGGCGCCGTCCTCGGGGTCTGCTCGGCCGGCGGTGCCGCTCACGTTCCCCCCAGGACTCCAGGATGCATGTATGGAGCAGCATTCCATGCGGGGGTGAGGGCGTCACGGGGTGCGACGCTCCATCAGGAGGTAGCCGCCGGCCTCGCCGGCCACGCGGTAGCGGGCCTTCGGGTGGAGCTGCCGGGCGTAGGCGTGCGGGTCGCGCACCCAGCCGGAGGAGTTGTCGAGCGCGATCCAGTCGGGCGTCACCCGGCCGGTGCCGCCGACCCACAGCACCCGGCACCTTCCGGCCAGGCGGCTGATCGGCCCGACGTTCGCCTCGACGGTCGCGCCGTCGGGGACCCGGGCGAGGAGCTCCTCGGCCTCGACGGCCCGGGGCGGCTTGCGGTAGGCGGCGGCCTCGGTGAGCGCGGAGAGCGGCAGCGAGGGCGTGAGGGCGAGCGCGACGGCGGCGGCGCAGGCGGGCAGCCGGTCCGCGTACGCGCGCAGCCACGGGCGCGGGCTGCGGCGCGAGACGTCGGCGGCGTCGGCGAGGGCCAGGAACAGCACGGGCATCAGCACGGCGCTGTAGTGCCAGTCGGTGGACCAGTAGTGGTCGTCGCCGGACAGGAACCGCCAGCCGAGGGTGGGGGCGGCGGCCAGCACGAGGGGGGAGCGGAGGGCGAGCAGCCCGGTGGTGGGCAGCAGCAGCCAGGCGAGGGTGCGCAGCTTGGTGTCGGCGCCGGCGAGGGGGGAGGGGCCGTCGCCGACCTTGGTCCAGTAGTCGTAGCCGCCGGTGGTGTTGAAGGCCGGGATGACGGCGGTGAGGGTGAGGAGGGTGGCGGCCGCGCCGAGGACGGCGGCACCGAGGGCGTACGCGGCGGCGCGGGGCGCGGTCCGGCGGGCCCGCCAGGCCACGACGAGGGCGATCGCGGCGAGGGTGACGCCCAGGTCCTCCTTGACCAGGACGAGCGGCGCCGCCCACAGCAGGGCGGGGCGCCACCGGCCGCGCAGGAGGGCTTCGAGGGAGTGAGCGATCAGCGGGACGGCGAAGCAGATCTCGTGGAAGTCGAAGTCGGCCGCCTGCTGGATGCCCCAGGACAGCCCGTACGCGACGCCGATCGCCGTTCCGGACGCCCGGCCCAGCAGGCGGGTGGCGGCGCGGGTGACGGGGACGGCGGCGAGCGCGAACAGCGCGGCCTGCGCGACGAGCAGGGTGACGGGGGTGGGGAAGAGCCGGTAGGCGGGCGCCAGCAGGGCGGTGACGGGGCTGAAGTGGTCACCGAGGACGTTGGTGCCCGGGCCCTTGAGGTCGGCGACCGGGAGCTGGAGCCGGGCGTAGCCGCGGACGGCCTGCTCGAAGATGCCGAGGTCCCAGGAGCGGGTCTCCATGCGGTGGTACCGCAGCACGGACAGGGTGCTGTACGCGGCGAACAGCGCGAGCGCGAGGAGGTACGGCGCGCGGTCCGTCCACGTCCGCTGCCGGAGCCCCGGCGCGGGCGGACGGCGCGCGCCGGGTATTCGGACCGGCTCGGTGCCACCGGCGGGCGGGGAGAGGAGGGCTCCACGCATGGGTCGGGTTTCTCCTTCGGGTCGCTTACGGGGTGCTGGACCCGGTGGGGGTCGGGGAGGAGGACGAGGGGAGCACCGTCCCGGTCGGGGGCGTGGGCGGGGTCGTGGTCGGAGTGGGGGTGGCCGTGGCCGGCGGGTCCGGCGGCGCGGACGGGGTCCCGGGGGAGGCCGGGGAAGCCGGGGACACCGGGAACGAGGAGCCCGCCGGGGACGCGGGGGAGGGCGACACCGACACCGGTACGGAAGGGGACGGCGACGGTGAGGGCGACGACGGCGACAGGGGCCCCGGCAGCGGGTCGGGCCGGAGCCCCAGCACCGCGAGGGCGCCCGTGGTGGCCAGGACGCACACGGCGCAGGCGGCCGCGGCGGCCGCGGTACGGCGCCGGCGCCGCGCGCCCCGCAGCACCACCCGCGCGGCGGGTTCGGGGACGGCCGCCCGCGCGCCGGCCGCGGCGGCGGCCTTGAGGGCGGCGGACAGGGCCCGGTCGGGGCCTTCGTCACGCGGATCGGTCACCGTGCTGCTCCTCGGCCGTCGTCGGCTTCCTCGGTGGCGGACAGGTGGGGCGCCAGAGCGGTCCGCGCCCGCGACAGGTGCGTCTTGACCGTCCCGGACGAGATGCCGGTCTCGGCCGCGACCTGCTCCACGCTCAGGTCGCACACGTAGTGCAGGACGGCGACCCGCCGCTGCCGGTCGGGCAGCCGGCGCAGCGCGGCGACCAGGGCGACCGTCCCCGGGCCGGGGGCTGGCACCGTGCCGGCGAGTCCGCCCGCGTGCCGGCGCCACGCCTCGGCGGCCCGCCCGCGGCGGCGCCACCGGCTGACGGCGAGCCTCCAGGCGACGGTGCGCAGCCAGGCCTCGGGCCCGGCGTCCCTGACGAGCCGGGAGCGGCGGCCCCAGGCGCGTACGAACGCCTCCTGGACGACGTCCTGGGCCTCGTGGAGGTCACCCGTCATCAGGTACAGCTGGCCGACGAGCCGCGTGACGGAGTGGGCGTAGAGCTCCTGGAACTCCTCTTCGGTCAATGCGGCTCCCAGCGGATCGGACGGCTCTCACGGCGTATACGTCCGCGGGCACCGTCCCGGTTGACACTCCGCCGCACATATTTTCGGACAGCTCGCGGGCGGGTCCGACACGAGGTCCGTGCGAGGTCCGCCCCGGGTCCGCCCGAGATCCGCGCGAGGTCCGCCCCCGCAGCGCCGCACCACCGCAGCGCCGGCCGCGGCACCCGCCCGCCGGCCCGCCACAGGGCCCGGCCGCCCGCACACCCGCCGGGGGAAGGTTTCGGGCGCGGGCACCGGACCGACGTCGTAGGCTGGAAACCCCCGGCCCGTGCGACGTGTCGGGCGGTTCGCGTTGCCCCCACCCCCCGGATGGAAGCCTTCATGAGCTTGCACGGTCTGCTCGACGCCGTCGTCAAGGACCCCGCCCTCGCCGAAGCGGTGAAGGCCGCCGCCGACGGCCACCGGGCCCACGTCGACCTGGTCGGCCCGCCCGCGGCCCGCCCCTTCGCGCTCGCCGCGCTGGCCCGGGACGCCGGCCGCCCGGTGCTCGCCGTGACGGCGACCGGCCGGGAGGCGGAGGACCTGGCGGCCGCGCTGCGCAGCCTGCTGGAGCCGGACTCGGTCGTGGAGTACCCGTCCTGGGAGACGCTGCCGCACGAGCGCCTCTCGCCCCGTTCCGACACCGTGGGCCGCCGTCTGGCCGTGCTGCGCCGCCTCGCCCACCCGTCGGCGGACGACCCGGCGACCGGCCCCGTGTCGGTCGTCGTCGCACCCGTGCGGTCCGTGCTCCAGCCGCAGGTCAAGGGGCTGGGCGACCTGGAACCGGTGTCCCTGCGCACCGGGCAGCAGGCGGACCTGGACGACGTGGTGGAGGGCCTCGCGGCCGCCGCGTACGCGCGCGTGGAGCTGGTCGAGAAGCGCGGCGAGTTCGCGGTGCGCGGCGGCATCCTGGACGTGTTCCCGCCGACGGAGGAGCACCCGCTGCGCGTCGAGTTCTGGGGCGACGACGTCGAGGAGATCCGGTACTTCAAGGTGGCCGACCAGCGGTCCCTGGAGGTCGCCGAGCACGGCCTGTGGGCGCCGCCGTGCCGGGAGCTGCTGCTCACCGACGAGGTGCGGCGGCGGGCGGCCGCGCTGGCGGAGGAGCACCCCGAGCTGGGCGAGCTGCTCGGGAAGATCGCCGAGGGGATCGCGGTGGAGGGCATGGAGTCCCTCGCCCCGGTCCTGGTCGACGACATGGAACTGCTGCTGGACGTGCTGCCCGAGGGGTCCATGGCGGTGGTGTGCGACCCCGAGCGGGTGCGCACCCGGGCCGCCGACCTGGTGGCCACCTCCCAGGAGTTCCTCCAGGCCTCCTGGGCGGCGACGGCCGGCGGCGGCGAGGCGCCGATCGACGTGGGCGCGGCGTCGCTGTGGGGCATCGCGGACGTACGGGACCGGGCGCGCGAGCTCGGGATGATGTGGTGGTCGGTGTCGCCGTTCGCGGCCGGCGAGGAGCTGGACGACGGCACGCTCACGCTGGGCATGCACGCCCCGGAGGCCTACCGGGGCGACACCGCCCGGGCGCTCGCCGACACCAAGGGCTGGCTGGCCGACGGGTGGCGCACGGTGTTCGTCACCGAGGCGCACGGCCCGGCGGCCCGCACGGCCGAGGTGCTGGGCGGCGAGGGCATCGCGGCCCGTCTGGCCGGGGACCTGACCGACCTGTCGCCGTCCGTGGTGCACGTGGCGTGCGGTTCGATCGAGTACGGCTTCGTCGACCCGGCGCTCAGGCTCGCGGTCCTCACCGAGACCGACCTGACCGGCCAGAAGGCGGCCGGCAAGGACGGGCAGCGGATGCCGACGCGGCGCCGCAAGACGATCGACCCGCTCACCCTGGAGACCGGCGACTACATCGTCCACGAGCAGCACGGCGTCGGCCGCTACATCGAGATGGTGCAGCGCACCGTCCAGGGCGCCACCCGCGAGTACCTCCTGGTCGAGTACGCCCCGGCCAAGCGCGGACAGCCCGGCGACCGCCTGTACATCCCCACCGACCAGCTGGAGCAGGTCACCAAGTACGTCGGCGGCGAGGCCCCGACCCTGCACCGGCTGGGCGGCGCCGACTGGACGAAGACGAAGGCGCGCGCCAAGAAGGCGGTCAAGGAGATCGCCGCGGACCTGATCAAGCTCTACAGCGCCCGGATGGCGGCGCCCGGCCACGCCTTCGGGCCGGACACCCCGTGGCAGCGGGAGCTGGAGGACGCCTTCCCGTACGCGGAGACCCCCGACCAGCTGTCCACCATCGCCGAGGTGAAGGAGGACATGGAGAAGACGGTCCCGATGGACCGGCTGGTCTGCGGCGACGTCGGCTACGGCAAGACGGAGATCGCCGTGCGGGCGGCGTTCAAGGCGGTGCAGGACGGCAAGCAGGTCGCCGTCCTCGTCCCCACCACGCTCCTCGTCCAGCAGCACTTCGGCACGTTCTCCGAGCGGTACTCGCAGTTCCCGGTCGTCGTCCGCGCCCTGTCCCGGTTCCAGACCGACACGGAGGCGAAGGCGACGCTGGAGGGGCTGAAGGACGGCTCCGTCGACATCGTCATCGGTACGCACCGTCTCTTCTCCTCCGAGACGAAGTTCAAGGACCTGGGTCTGGTCATCGTCGACGAGGAGCAGCGCTTCGGCGTCGAGCACAAGGAGCAGCTGAAGAAGCTGCGGGCCAACGTCGACGTGCTCACCATGTCCGCCACGCCCATCCCCCGGACGCTGGAGATGGCGGTGACCGGCATTCGGGAGATGTCGACCATCACCACGCCCCCGGAGGAGCGGCACCCGGTCCTCACCTTCGTCGGGCCGTACGAGGAGAAGCAGATCGGCGCGGCGATCCGGCGCGAGCTGCTGCGCGAGGGCCAGGTCTTCTACATCCACAACCGCGTGGAGTCGATCGACCGGGCGGCGGCCCGGCTGCGGGACATCGTCCCCGAGGCCCGTATCGCGATCGCCCACGGCCAGATGACCGAACAGGCCCTGGAGCAGGTGGTGGTGGACTTCTGGGAGAAGAAGTTCGACGTCCTGGTCTCCACGACCATCGTGGAGTCGGGCATCGACATCTCCAACGCCAACACCCTCATCGTGGAGCGCGGTGACAACTTCGGCCTCTCCCAGCTCCACCAGCTGCGCGGCCGGGTCGGCCGTGGCCGCGAGCGGGGGTACGCGTACTTCCTCTACCCGCCGGAGAAGCCGCTCACGGAGACGGCCCACGAGCGGCTCGCGACGATCGCGCAGCACACCGAGATGGGCGCCGGCATGTACGTCGCCATGAAGGACCTGGAGATCCGCGGCGCGGGCAACCTGCTGGGCGGCGAGCAGTCCGGCCACATCGCGGGCGTCGGGTTCGACCTGTACGTCCGCATGGTGGGCGAGGCGGTCGCCGACTACCGGGCCTCCCTGGAGGGCGGCGTGGAGGAGGAGCCGCCGCTGGAGGTCAAGATCGAGCTGCCGGTCGACGCGCACGTCCCGCACGACTACGCCCCCGGCGAGCGGCTGCGGCTCCAGGCGTACCGGGCGATCGCCTCGGCGAACTCGGAGGAGGACATCAAGGCGGTCCGCGAGGAGCTGACCGACCGCTACGGCAAGCTGCCCGAGCCGGTCGAGAACCTCCTGCTGGTCGCCGGGCTGCGCATGCTGGCGCGCGCCTGCGGGGTCGGCGAGATCGTCCTCCAGGGCCCGAACATCCGGTTCGCGCCGGTGGAGTTGCGCGAGTCGCAGGAGCTGCGGCTCAAGCGCCTGTACCCGCGTACGGTGATCAAGCCGCAGGCCCACCAGATCCTGGTGCCCCGCCCCACCACCGGGAAGATCGGCGGCAAGCCGGTGGTGGGCCGTGAACTGCTCGCGTGGACGGGCGAGTTCCTGACGACGATCCTGGGGTCGTAGCGCCGCCGCCCGCACGTACGGCGCGGGGCGGCTCTCCTCCGGGGAGGCGGGCCGCCCCGCCGCGTCGTCCGGCCGCGCCGTCGTCCGGCCGCGCCGCTCAGCCGCGCTTCGGCGCCAGGTGCAGGGCGGTGATGCCGCAGTCGAACGGCCGGGCGGCGACCAGCTCGAACCGCTGGTGGGCCCCGGTGGAGGGGAAGACGGGCAGTCCGGTGCCGAGGGCGACGGGGTTGACGAGCAGGTGCAGTTCGTCGAGCAGGTCCGCGGCGATCAGGCGCTGCGCGAGCGTGGCACCGCCGTAGGTGATGATGTCGCCGCCGGGCCGGGCCTTGAGCTCCGCCACGATCTTCGTGAGGTCCCCGCCGGCGACGACGGCGTTCTCCCACGGCGACTCGGTGAGGCTGTCGGAGACGACGACCTTCGGGGTGTCGTTCATCTTGTCGATGGACGCCTGGTCCTCACCCTCGGGGCCGGCGGCCCAGGCCGGGATGAACCCCTCGGCGAGCCTGCGGCCGAGCACGATGCAGTCGACCGGGGCGGTGAGCGCGTCGAGGTGGGCGTTGATGTCGTCGGTCCACGGGAAGGTGAGCCAGTCCATCTCCCCGTTCGGGCCGGCCATGTAGCCGTCGACGCTCATCTGGAGCTGAAGCTTGAAGGTGCGCATGAGGTGGGTTCCTTGAGCCGTGGGCGAGCCGTCGGTGTGTCGTCGTCGTTGTGGACCGGCGCCGGGCCGGAAACTCATCGGCGGTCGGGGGGATCGTCGGTCAGGACCCGAACAGCATGCCGGTGAGCGCGCGGAAGACGTCCTCCGGGTCGCGGTCGCCCACCGGGCCGGTGAGGTTGTGGGTCAGCAGCAGTGTGGCGAAGCCGTGGGCCAGGGACCAGGCGGCGACGCCCGCCAGGCGGGGGTCGCCGGTGTCGACCGCGGCGGTCACGGCCTCCCGGAGCCGGTCGCCGGCACGGAGTCTGGCCTCCTGGAGCGCCGGGTCCTCGGGACGGTGGAGGTCCGGCCGGAACATGACCTGGAAGTGCGCGGGGTGCTCCCTGGCGAAGCGCACGTAGCGGACGCCCGCGTCGCGCAGTCCGTCCGCGTCCGCGAGCGTGGCCGCCAGCAGGTCGAACCCCTCGGCCGCGATGGCGGTGAGCAGCCCGGTGCGGTCCTTGAAGTGGTGGGCGGGGGCCGCGTGCGAGACGCCCGCACGGCGGGCCAGGTCGCGCAGGCTCAGGGCGGCCGGGCCGTCGGAGCCGATGACGTCGAGGGCGGCGGTGAGGACGGCCCGCCGCAGGTCGCCGTGGTGGTAGGCGCGCTGTCCGGTCATGGGACCACCGTACGCCCAATCTAGGCATTGACAAGTCGGTGTGGCGGGAGGACGCTCGGACTAGTCAGTGACTAGATGCGGAGGCGTCATGAACCAGGACCTGGGTCGCGTACGGCAGATGTGGCACCTGCTGGAGCCCCTGCACGCCGTGCTCTACTACGCGCCCGAGACGTTCGAGGAGGCCGCCGCGCTCGGGTACGCCACCGAGGAGCGCTGGCCGTCCTACTTCGCCTGGCGGGCCGCGCCGCTCGGGCCGGTGGGCGCCGGACAGGTGACGGCCGCGTTCTACGGCTTCGCCCCCGCGATGGTCGAGCGGTACGTGCCCGCCGCCTGGGAGGCCGCCGCACCCGCGGACGTCCTGGCGGCGCGCCTGCGGGCGGTGGACCGGTTCTACCGGCGGCTGCTCGGGGAGGAGGCGGGCGCCCTGAAGGAGGCCGCCGCCCTCGCCCGGCGCGCCGCCGAGGCCGCCGTCCACGCCGGGCGGCCGCTCGCCGCCGCCAACGCCGCCCTGGAGTGGCCGGGCGAGCCGCACCTGGAGCTGTGGCAGGCCGCGACCGTGCTGCGCGAGCACCGCGGGGACGGCCACCTGGCCGCGCTGCTCACCGCCGGGCTCGACCCGGCCGAGTCGCTGGTCTCCTTCGCCGCCGTGGGCGCCGCGTCCCCGGAGGTGTTCGCGAGCCGGGGGTGGAGCGCGGAGCAGTGGGCCGCCGCCCGCGAACGGCTCGTCGCACGCGGCCTCCTCGCCCCCGACGGCACCGCCACCGACGCGGGGCGCGCCCTGCGCGACGAGGTGGAGCGCCGTACCGACGAGATGGCCGCCGGGCCCTGGGCGGCGCTCGGCGCCGACGACACCGCACGGCTCGCGGACGCCCTCGGCGGCGTCTGGCTCGCCGTCATCGGCAGCGGCCTGCTGCCGGGTGAGAACACCCTGGGCATCGGCAAGGTGTAGGGGGCGTCTCGCCGATCACGCCGGGCTCCCGCCGATCCGGCCTGACCGGCGAGACACCCCCTGGGCCCGGCGCCTACGATGCGGGGATGCCCCTGACACGGATGCCCCGGCCGTCGGCGCCCACCGCGGCGGCGGTGCTCGCCGCGACGCTCGCCGCGTCGTTCCTCACCGGGTGCGACGCGGCCGGTCTCGTCGACGGCGGCGGGACCGCCGGGCCCGGGCCGGCCCGCGCCGCCGGGGTCGTCCCGCTGGACAACCCGGACGGGACGAGGCCGGGCCTCGCGCCCCTCGCCTCCGACGCCGACCGGGCGGAGGCCCGCCGGCTCGTGGAGACGCTCACCGTGAAGGGGCGCGGGCCCCGGACCGGGTACGACCGCGACGAGTTCGGGTACGCCTGGATGGACACCGCCGACGGCGTACCGCTGGCCCGCAACGGCTGCGACACCCGCAACGACCTCCTGCGCCGGGACGGCCGGGAGGTGCGGCTCCGCTCCGGTTCGGACTGCGTGGTGGTCGCGATGACGCTGCACGACCCGTACACCGGCAAGGCCATCGTGTGGAAGAAGGCGGAGGCGGCCGCGGTGCAGATAGACCACGTCGTCCCGCTGTCCTACAGCTGGCAGATGGGCGCCTCGCGCTGGCCGGAGAGTAGGCGCGAGCAACTGGCGAACGACCCGCTGAACCTGCTGCCGGTGGACGGGCCGTCCAACAGCCGCAAGGGGGACTCCGGTCCGGCGTCCTGGCTGCCGCCGGACCGGTCGGTGCGGTGCGCGTACGCCGTGCGGTTCGCGCAGGTCGCGAAGAAGTACGCGCTGCCGGTCACCGCCGCGGACAAGGACACGATGCTGCGGCAGTGCGGCGGCTGAGCCGGCGGAAAACACGTTGGGCTCCGCCGGGGCGGCTGTTTAGCCTGCCCGGATGGAACTGCACATAACGACGCTCGCCGAACGACCCGAACTCCAGGGCCCCTTGTGGCGGATGGGTGACCTGTGGCCCGAGTTCATGCGCCACGACCCCATCGGCTGGGCCAACATGGGCCGGATCGTCGCCGAGCTGCCGGAGTACGTCCTGGTGGCCACCGACTCCGAGGGGGCGGTCGTGGCGCGGGCGTTCAGCGTTCCGTTCCAGCTGGCGGCGGAGGGGCGCGGCGAACTGCCGGCGACCGGCTGGGACCAGGTGCTGCTGTGGGCGTTCTCGGACCGGCGGCACGGGCGCATCCCGGACACGGTGAGCGCCATCGAGATCGCCGTCGACGCCGGCGTACAGGGCAAGGGGCTGTCGGCCCGGATGCTGGCGGCGATGCGGGACAACGCGCGGGCGATGGGCTTCCGCGAGGTGGTGGCGCCGGTCCGGCCCAGCGGCAAGCACCTGGAGCCGGGTTCACCGATGCGGGAGTACGCCTTCCGGACGCGGGAGGAGGACGGGCTGCCGCACGATCCGTGGCTGCGCGTCCACGTCCGCGCGGGGGCGGTCGTGGAGTCCGTGGCGCCCGCGTCGATGACGATCGCGCACTCGGTGGAGCGGTGGCGCGAGTGGACGGGGCTGCCGTTCGACACGGACGGGCCCGTGGAGGTGCCGGGCGCGCTGGTGCCGGTGCGGTGCGAGGCGTCGAGCGGGTACGCCGTGTACGTCGAGCCCAACGTGTGGGTGCGCCACCGGCTGTAGGCGGCGGGGCGCGTGCCGGCGGGGGCGCCGGGACGCGCGGCGGAGCCGGACAGGCCGTCCCCTCCGACGGCCCGTCCGGCTCCACCGTTCCCCCGTGTGCCCCCCGTTGGCCTCTTTACTGCGCGCCGAGTTCGTCGAGGTCGAGAATGTCCTTGGCGGCCGGCTTCTTCGCCGCGACCGGCTTGTCGTAGTCCCGGAAGGACATGGTGCCCGGCTCCTCGCCGCCCTTCTGCTCGATCTTCAGCAGGTAGGGCTCGCCCTCCGTGGCGACGTAGATCTTGTACGTCGCCGCGCCGTCCTTCTCGGTGAGTATCAGCGCCTTCTTGCCGTCGACGGTGGTCTCCGCGCCCCGCTGGGCGAAGTTGATGCCCGTCTCGAACTCGTAGAGCATCGTGTCGAGTTCGCACATCTCCAGGCTGTCCTTCGCCTCGGGGTCCGTGGCGTCGGTCTTCATCCAGCGGCCCTTGAGCATCTTCAGGACCGCCTCCGTCTCCTCCGCGGAGCCGCCCTCGTTCTGCTCGCGCAGGAAGGCCTCGTCGAAGCGCATGTAGGCGTCCTCGCCCGTCTTGATGAGCTCCATGGTGCCGGTGGAGCCCATGGTCATGGTTCCCGCGCACCGGCCCTTGGTGTCCATGGCCATGAAGGCCTTGATCTGGCCGTCGGCCGTCTTCAGGTTCGCGTCGAGGGTGAGGGATTCGGCCGTCTTGGTCGCCTTGACGGCCTTGTTGGCGATCTGCGGGCCGGACAGGCCGGGGAACGGGCCGCTGTCCTTCGCCTGGCCCCCGCCCGGGGAGCCGGACGGGCCGCAGGCCGTGAGGCCGAGCGCGGCGACGGCGCAGAGGGCGGTCAGCACGGAGCGGGTGAGGGCGCGGGGGGCGGTGGAAGACATGGGGGTGCTTTCTGGGGACGGGGAGGCGGGGGAAGGGTGGTGCGGTGGTGCCGGGTCAGAGCTTCAGGTCCCACTGGGTGGCGTCGTAGTCGAAGCCGGGGGAGACCTCGACGGTCAGGGACTTGGCGTCGGCGGGGGCGTCGAAGGCGTACTTCACCGTGGCCTTCTTGCCGGGCAGGATGCTGCCGGTGAAGCCCTCGCCGTACGTCTCGCCGTCGAAGATCTCCTCGGCGGCGACCCCGTCGGCACCCGCGCGGGCGCTCACGGTGAGGCCGTCGGTGGAGAACTTCTCCTTGCCGGCGTTCTCGACGGTGATCGTCAGCTCGTGGACCTTGTTGCCCTCGGTGTGGCCGATCGCGAACTCGCCCGGCTTGACGGAGGTGGCCGCGGAGACGGTCACCTGGAGGTCGTCGTCGTAGATCGAGGTGTCGCCGGCGGCCAGCGGCTTGCCCTTGGCGGCCTCCTCGGTGGCCTCGGCGTCCCCGGCGGGCTTGCCGGACGCGGTGCCGCCGCTGCCGGCGGCCGGGTCCTTGGGAGCCGTGCTGCTCGTCGACTTGACGGCCTCGTTCACGGCGTCGTCCACGACCTTGTAGAGGAGGACCGCGCCGACGACGGACAGGATCATGGCGACCAGGCCGAGGATCGCGCCCGCCGTGGTCACGCCCTTGTTGACGGCCTCGCCCCGCTTGACGCGGCCGCGGCCCGCCAGGCCGAGGACCAGGGCGATGAGACCGAGGAGGCCGGCGAGCCAGAACATCAGCGGGATGACGCCCGCGAGGGTGCCGATGATGCCGAGGATCAGGGCCGCGGTGCCCAGTCCGTTGCGGGCCGGACGCGACGGCTGCTCGTAGGCCGGGGCGGCCCCGAACTGGCCGGGTCCACCGCCGTACGCGCCGGGGGCGCCGCCGTACTGGCCCGCTCCGGGCTGGGTGCCGTGCTGGGGCTGCTGCGTGAAGTCGGACATGGGTGCCCTCCCGGACAGTGACATGGCTGTGTGCCGGGGCCTGTGGCAGCTGCCCCGTGTGGCGATGGGTCAATAAGACCAGAGCGTGTGAACCGAGTCAACACGGTTCACGGAATCGCGGTCCGGTCACACTGTGAAGAGATCCCTCTTGTGTACGGCTGTAGGATCGGCGCCACAGCAGCAGAGGAAGGGAGTCGGCCGGTGCCGGAGAACGCAGCAGAGGTGACCGCGGCCGGGATCGCCCGCCTCGCCGGGGTGGGGCGTGCCGCGGTCAGCAACTGGCGGCGCCGGCACGCCGACTTCCCCAAGCCCGTCGGCGGCACCGAGACCAGTCCGTCGTTCTCGCTCGCCGACGTCGAACGGTGGCTGCGCGTCCAGGGCAAGCTCGCCGAGGTGCCGCTGCGGGAGCGGGTCTGGCAGCAGATCGCCGGCCACCCCGCCGGAGCCGTCACCGCCCTCGTCCACACCGGCTGCGCGCTCCTCGTCGTACGCGACAGGCCCAGCGGCTGGCTGGAGATGACCGCCGTGTCCGACGAGCGGATGGCCCGACTCCTGCCGCCCGCCCTGGAAGAGGTCCTGACCCTCCGTCTGGGACCCGAGCGGCCCGTCCCCACCCCGAACCCCACCGAGACGGCCCCGTCCGTCCCCCTGCTGCGCGCCGCCGCCGAACTCGCCGCCGAGACGGGCGCCCGGCAGGCCTTCGAGTTCCTCCTCGGCCGCCACCTGGACGCCAATCCCCGCCAGTACACCCTGACCCCGCCCGGCCCGGCCTCCCTCATGGCCGAGCTCGCGGGCCCGGCCGGGACCGTGCTCGACCCCGCCTGCGGCACCGGCGCCCTGCTGCGCGCCGTCACCCGCCCCACCGCCCTGTACGCCCAGGAGGCCGACCGCGACCTGGCCGCGCTCACCGCGCTCCGCCTGGCCCTCCAGTCCGGCGCCGACGTCCGCGTCCGGGCCGGCGACTCACTGCGCTCCGACGCCTTCCCGCGGCTCACCGCCGACGCGGTGCTCTGCCACCCGCCGTTCAACGAACGCAACTGGGGCCACGAGGAACTGGCCTACGACCCGCGCTGGGAGTACGGCTTCCCCGCCCGCACCGAGTCGGAACTGGCCTGGGTGCAGCACGCCCTGGCCCGGCTGCGCCCCGGCGGGACCGCCGTCCTGCTGATGCCCCCCGCCGCCGCCTCGCGCCGCTCCGGCCGCCGCATCCGCGCCGACCTGCTGCGGCGCGGCGCGCTGCGGGCGGTCGTCGCCCTGCCGGCCGGCGCGGCACCCCCGTACGGCATCCCGCTCCACCTGTGGGTGCTGCGCAAGCCGGTCGCGGGCGTCCCGGCCCCGCCCGCGCTGCTGGTCGTGGACACCGCCGAGCACACCGACACCGGCCGCGACAAGCTCGACTGGCCGGCCGTCCACTCCGCCGTGCTCGACGCCTGGCAGCCCTTCGACAAGCACGGCACCGTCGAGGAGCGCCCCGGCGGCCACCGCTGCGTGCCGGTCATCGAACTCCTCGACGACGACGTCGACCTCGCCCCCGCCCGCCACCTGCCGCCCCCGCCGGCCGTCGGCGGCGCGGAGGAACTGGCCGGTGTCCGCGACCGGCTGACGGCCGTGCTGCGCCGCACCGGCGAGCTGACCCCGCCGCCCGCCCGCACCGCCGCGCACCCTGAGCCCGCCCGCCTCCCCGGCGTCACCGTCGGCGAACTGGCCCGCACCGGCGCCCTGGAACTGCGCGCGGGCGGCACCGGAACCGCCCCCGCGAGCGGCACCGCGGTCACCGTCCCCGGCGCGCCCGCCGCCACCGCCCCCTCCGGCACGGCGGCCGCCGCCACGGCAGGCGACGGCCCCGCCTCCGTACCCGTCCTCACCGAGCAGGACGTCCTGGCCGGCCAGGGGCCCTCCGGGAGCCTCCCCGAGGGCGCCGCCGAGGAGCCCGTGCTCGTCCGCGCCGGCGACGTCGTCGTCCCGGTCCTCGGCGGCGGGTCGATCGCCCGGGTCGTCGACGACGCCACCGCGGGCGCCGCCCTGGGCCGCAACCTCCAGCTGCTGCGCCCCGACCCGGCGGCGATCGATCCCTGGTTCCTCGCCGGCTTCCTGCGCGGCACCGCCAACAACCGGCAGGCCAGCAGCTACGCCTCGACGGCGACCCGGCTCGACGTGCGGCGCCTCCAACTGCCCCGGCTGCCGCTCACCGAGCAGCAGCGGTACGGGGAGACGTTCCGCGCGCTCGCCGAGTTCGAGGAAGCCCTGCGCCTCGCGGGGCGGCTGGGGGAGCGGCTGGTGCAGGGCATGTACGACGGACTGACGGACGGCACGGTGGAGGCCGCACCGGGCGGGTGATCGTTTCCACAACGGTTCCGTACAACCCCGGCACCGCTGTCGGTGTCGATGTATACGCTCGTCCTCTCGCCCGACTCTCCGGGTCGGCACACGTCATCCAGGAGCAGTAATGCACGGCCACGGCCACGCACCGCCTCAGCCAGGGCGCCCCGCCGACGGCACGCTGGTCGTCCTGCGCACGCTCTTCGTGGTCCTCACCGTGCTGAGCTGCGGCTTCCTCGCCTGGACCCCGCTGCTGCGGCTGGCCGTCGTCACCCGGAAGGCCCTCGACTGGGCCCTGTTCGGCCTTCTCCTGCTGTCCACGGCCGGGATCTTCGTCTTCCTCGGCAAGACGGTTCCCGAGGACGAGAAGCAGGAGATGAGCGACGGGGCGGCGCTCTTCTTCGGCGGGTGGATGATCGTCACCATCGTGGGCGTCACCATCTACTACCTGATCGCCGAGATACGGCACTACGGGCGCCCCGTCCCGCCCGTCGGCGGGTACGGGCCCGCCCGGGCCACCGGGTACGGCTACCCGCCCGTCGCGGCCCCGGCGCAGCAGACCTTCCCGCAGCAGGCGACGCCCCCGCCGCTCCACCAGGCGCCCCGGCCCCCGGCCGCCGGGCCCGTCCCCGCCCCGCCGGCCCCCCGGCCGCACCCGCAGTCCCAGGCCCCCCACACCCCGCCGCAGCCCTCCGCCAAGCCGAAGTCGCAGCGCATCGACCAGGTGCGCGCCGAGCTGGACGAGCTCAGCGACCTGCTGCGCCGGGAGCCCCAGGACCCGCGGGAAGAGGGCAAGTGAACGGCCGGGTGATTTCCGGGCGGTACGAGCTGTCCACCGTCATAGGCCAGGGCGGCATGGGCCAGGTCTGGACCGCCTACGACGGGCGGCTCGACCGCCGCGTCGCCGTCAAGCTGCTGCGCCCCGACCACATGGCCGCGGCTACCGGCGCCGACGAGATGCGCCGCCGCTTCGTCCGCGAGTGCCGCGTCACCGCCCAGGTCTCCCACCCGGGCCTGGTCACCGTGCACGACGCCGGCAGCGACGGCGACGACCTGTTCCTGGTGATGCAGTACGTGGAGGGCGCCGACCTCGCCGACCACCTGGCCGAGCACGACCCCTACCCGTGGCAGTGGGCGGTGTCCGTCGCCGCGCAGCTGTGCGCGGTGCTCGCCGCCGTGCACGCCGTGCCGATCGTCCACCGCGACCTCAAGCCGCGGAACGTCATGGTGAAGCCCGACGGCACGGTCACCGTCCTCGACCTCGGCGTCGCCTCCGTCATCGACACCGACACCACCCGCCTCACCCACACCGGCTCGCCCATCGGCAGCCCCGCCTACATGGCGCCCGAACAGGCCATGGGCGGCGCGGTCGGCCCGTACACCGACCTGTACGCGCTCGGGGCGCTGCTCCACGAACTGCTCAGCGGCAACGTGCCGTTCGCCGGCTCCACCGCGCTCGGCGTGCTCCACCGCCACCTCTACGAGCCGCCGCTGCCCGTCCGCCAGCTGCGCCCGGAGATCCCCGACGCGCTGGAGGCCCTGGTCCTGCGGCTGCTGGCCAAGGACCCGCAGCACCGGCCGTCCGGCGCGCAGGAGGTGTACGAGGCGCTGGCCCCGCTGCTGCCCGCGCGCGGCGTCCCGACCGGCCCGCTCGACCCCACGCGCCCCTTCCTGCGCCCGCACGCCCCCTGGCCCGACCGGGTCACCACGCCCCCGCCGGTGCCGCAGCCGACCGTCCCGCCCGCCGCGACCCGCCCCGACGTGGCGGCCGCCGTGGACGAGGTCAAGCGGCTGCTCGGCGAGGGCAGCATCACGCAGGCCGTCGACATCCTCGGCGGGATCCTCCCGGCGGCCGCCGCCGAGCACGGCGAGCACTCCCCGGTCGTCCGGATCCTGCGCAAGCAGTACGCGACGACGCTGATGGACGACGGCCAGTTCCGGCGCGCCCTGCCCGAACTGCGGAGGCTCGCCGACGACCGGGCGGCCGAGGCGGGCCCGGCCGACCCGCAGACGCTGCAGTTCCGGTACGACGCGGCCCTGTGCCTGGAGCAGTTGGGCGAGACGGCCGCCGCGCTCGCCGAGTACCGCGCGGTCCTGCCCTACTACACGGGCAGCGGGTCCGCCGCGGCCGACCCGGCCCGCGCCTTCGACATCCGGCACCGCATCGGGCACCTGCTCCTCGCCATGGGCGACCACACGGCGGCCCAGCAGCAGCTCCAGAACCTGCTGTACGACACCGAGCGGGTGTACGGCCCGTACCACCCGCTGCCGGCGGAACTGCGCCGGGCGCTCGAACGGCAGCGGCAGATGCGCGGCGTGTGACCCCGCCCCCGGTCCGCCCGGCCGCCGCCCTCCCGCCGGGGCCACCGGGGCCACCGCGGTGACCGGGGCGGTCCGGTTCCGTTCCGTGCGGACTGCTCCGCGGTCAGGCCGCCCGGCAGTACACCGAGTCGGCGACCCGCCCGAGGCCGGTGAGGCCCGCCGGGCGCGGCTGGTCGCCGATGACGACGACCGCGCCGGGCGCCGCGAGGTCCCGCACGGCCGCCAGGTCGTGCCGGCCGTTCACCACGATGACGCCGTAGCGGCGGTCGGCGATCCGCTCGCGCACCCCGCCGTCCTCGAACCCGCCCCGCTCGATGCGCGCGATGTCCGCCGGTGCGGCCACGCCCCCTAGGGCCAGGTTGCCGCGCACCACGTCCTCCCGGGTGGGGGAGCCGTCCAGCGGGTCGACGATCGTCAGCCGCGCCTCGACCCCGCCGCGCCGCAGCATCCGGCGGAGCGCGGCGGCGAACAGCCCGTGGGCGGTGCCGATCTCCAGCACCTCGCCGTTCGGCGGGGCGAGCAGCGGGACGGTCGCGAGCCGCCCGCACACGTCGGAGACCGTGCCGGCCAGGCCGCCGGCGCCGAGCGCCTCCAGCGCCACCAGGTGGCGGTAGGCGACGGTGACGTCGTGCCGGGCCCGCTCGCCGTCGTCGCCGGTGACGGCGCGCACCTCCCGCACGAGGGTGTCGACCTGGGCGGCGGTGGGCATCCGGTGCCCGTCCCGCCCGGCCTGGTCGAGCAGCAGCCCGAGGCCGTAGCTCTGGCGGCGCAGGTCGGCCACCGCGTGGTGCAGGGCGTCGAGGTCGGTCTGGAGCGCGTTCGTCGCACGCTCCATGCGCTGCTCGACCAGGGCGAACGCGGGGCGCATGACCCGCTTCGCCAGCCGGTTGCTCAGAAGAGGGGGCATGCGGGGCAAGCTACGCCGCCCCACCTGCCGTCCCGGTCACAGCCCGGTGGTGCGCGGGTGAAGTCTTGGTGGCGCGCAGGCGACCCGTCGCGGCCACCGCCACCAGGACGCTGAGCGCCACGCCCCCGGCGGCCGTCCCAGCGCGCAGCCCGGGCGGTGGGGGAAGGGCCATCAGCCCCGATCGAGGGTGTCGCCCCGGTGAAGGGGGTCGGCACCCGCGGATATGTCACCCTGCTGGTGACGGTCACGGCACTCGCCGGGGTCCGGATGGCGTGGGACCCGTCGGCGAGCAGGTGGGCCGTATCCATGACGAGGTGAGAAGGCGCCCGCACCTGCCGGTGAAGGCGACCGACGCGCCCGTACCGCACCGCCGACCCCGTGGGGAGCTCGTACGCCGATGACCGTCCGCGGCCAGATGGTCAGGTTCGCGCTGGTGGGCGCGGTGAACACCGCCACCTACTACGGCTTCTACCTGTCGTTCCTGGCGCTGGGCCTGCCCTATGTGGCCGCCCACGTCCTCGCCTTCCTGCCGGCGATGACCGGGTCCTTCTTCCTGAACTGCCGGTTCACCTACCGGACCCGCCCCACGTGGCGGAAGTTCCTCCTCTTCCCGCTGACGAACGCCGCGAACTTCGTGATCACCACGAGCGGGGTCTGGCTGCTGGTCGACGTGGCGGGCTTCTCCAGCCGCTGGGCCCCGCTGCTCGCCGCCGCGGCGGCCATCCCGATCACCTTCGTGGTCTCGCGGACGATCATGCTGCGGCCCGAGACCCCCCGGACCCGTGACTCGTTGACCGAAGCAGTGGCCTCGAAGTAGTGGCCTGAGCCACATTCACTGCCTACCATCGATCACCGCAAGGTCGTTCCCACTGACGCACGACCCACGCCGGGAGGCTCCTTTGCACCGCCTGCATCGCCGCCGTCGCACCGCGCTCTCCGTCTCCGTCGCGCTCCTCGCCGCGACCCCGCTCCTGGCCGCCTGCGGAAGCGACGCCCACCCCGGCGCGGCGGCCGTCGTGGACGGCGACCGCATCGAGGTGGCCGCGCTCCAGGCGCAGGTCAGGGACGTCCGCAGCGCCCAGGAGGCCTCCCCGCAGGCGAAGCAGCTGATCGAGGCCACCGGGGACCTGAACCGCGAGAAGCTGAACGGCATGATCTTCGACCGGGTGGTGCGGAAGGTCGCCGCCGACCAGGGGATCACCGCCAGCCGCAAAGAGGTCCAGGAGACCCGGCGGGCAGCGGCCGCCCAGAGCGGCGGCGAGGAGCAGCTCGCCGCGATGCTGCTCCAGCAGCAGGGCGTGGCGCCCGACGAGATCGACGACGTGGTGCGGCGGAACGTCCTCATGAACAAGATCGCCGCCAAGCTGGGCGCCGGGAACACCCCGGAGGGGCAGCAGAAGCTCACCGAGGTCTTCGCCGCCGCCTCCAAGGCGCTCGACATCGACGTGAACCCCCGGTACGGCACCTGGGACAACGACAAGATCCAGCTCGGCGAGTACCGCGCGCCCTGGCTCCGTCAGTCGCCCGAGCAGCGGCAGATGTAGGTTCGAGGGGTGAACGCCGACACCCCCGACACCCCCGGTACCGACACCTCCGACACGCCCGGCCGCGTCGTCCTGCTCACCGCCAGCCACCGCGTCGCGCCCGGACTGCTGTCCTGGCCCGCATGGCGGACGCTGCACGCCGCCGACCTGGTGCTGTGCGCCGACGAGGCGCACCCGCAACTGCCGTACCTGCGCGAGGCGGGCGTCGCCGTGGAGATCGCCGCGCCCACCGCGCGGGAGCTGGTGGACGCCTGCGCGGGCGGCCGCACCGTGGTCGTCGTGGCGGCCGGCGAGGGCGACGGCGCCCTGACGGACGGGCTGGCCAGGATGGCGGGCTCCGGCCGGGTCGCCATGCCGGACCTGGAGCTGCTGCCGGGCTCGTACGACCTGCCGGGGGCCCGGCTGCTGGACCTCGTCGAGGTCATGAACCGCATCCGCCGCGAATGCCCCTGGTCGTCGCGGCAGACGCACGAGGGCCTGGCCAAGTACGGCATCGAGGAGGCGTACGAGCTGGTCGAGGCCATCGAGGACGGCGACCGCGACGAGCTGCGCGAGGAGCTGGGGGACGTACTGCTCCAGGTCGTCTTCCACGCGCGGATCGCCGAGGAGCACGAGGAGGAGCCGTTCTCGGTCGACGACGTGGCGGGCACGATCGTCGAGAAGCTCATCCACCGCCACCCCCATGTGTTCGGCGACGAGCGGGCCGAGACGCCGGAGGAGGTCAAGGCGCACTGGCTGCGCACCAAGGCCGTCGAGAAGCGGCGCTCCTCGGTGACCGACGGCGTCCCGCTCGGACAGCCCGGTCTGGCGCTGGCGGCCAAGCTCGCGAGCCGGGTCCGCACCGCGGGCCTGGACGTCGACCTCCCGTCCGGTGACGGCATCGGCTACGAACTGCTGGCGCTCGCCGCGCGCGCCGAGGCGGAGGGCGTCGACCCGGAAGCCGCCCTCCGCGCGGCGGGCCGCGCCTACCGCGACGCCATCCGCGCGGCGGAGGGCCAGGGGGCGCCGGATACCGTCGAGGGGTGAACGCCCCGCACGACACCCCGCAGGACACCCCCCGCTGCCCCGGCACCGGAAACGGCCCCGGGAACGACAACCGCCCCGGCACCCGCGACGCCCCCGGCACCGGCGCGCCGGGCGCCCCGCCCCCGCCGGCCGCCCCTGCCGCCCCGGCGGACTCGGGGGGCGCCCCGCGGTCCGGGCCCGGCGTACCCCCCGGTGCCGGACCCGAGCTGTTCACCTGGGAGTTCGCCACCGACCCGTATCCCGCCTACGCCTGGCTGCGGGAGCACGCGCCCGTGCACCGCACCACGCTGCCCAGCGGGGTCGAGGCGTGGCTCGTGACGCGGTACGCCGACGCCCGGCAGGCCCTGGCCGACCAGCGGCTCAGCAAGAACCCGGCCCACCACGACGAGCCCGCCCACGCCAGGGGCAGGACCGGCATCCCCGGTGAGCGCAAGGCCGAGCTGATGACGCACCTGCTCAACATCGACCCGCCGGACCACACCCGGCTGCGCCGGCTGGTGTCGAAGGCGTTCACGCCCCGCCGCGTGGCCGAGTTCGCCCCGCGCGTGCAGGAGCTCACGGACCGGCTCATCGACGACTTCGCCGCGAAGGGGAGCGCCGACCTCATCCACGAGTTCGCCTTCCCGCTCCCCATCTATGCCATTTGCGACCTGCTCGGCGTGCCCGCCGAGGACCAGGACGACTTCCGCGACTGGGCCGGGATGATGATCCGGCACGGCGGCGGCCCGCGCGGCGGGGTGGCGCGGTCGGTCAAGAAGATGCGCGGCTACCTCGCCGAGCTGATCCACCGCAAGCGGCAGGAGCCCGGCGACGACCTCATCTCGGGGCTCATCAAGGCCTCCGACCACGGCGAGCACCTCACCGAGAACGAGGCCGCCGCCATGGCGTTCATCCTCCTCTTCGCGGGGTTCGAGACGACCGTGAACCTGATCGGCAACGGCGTCCACTCCCTGCTGCGCAACCCCGGCCAGCGCGAGCGCCTCCAGGCCTCCCTCGCCGCCGGCGAGCGGGGCCTGCTGGAGACCGGTGTGGAGGAACTGCTGCGCCACGACGGGCCGGTGGAGCTGGCGACCTGGCGGTTCGCGACCGAGCCGCTCACCATCGGCGGCGAGCGGATCGCGGCCGGCGACCCGGTCCTCGTCGTCCTCGCGGCGGCCGACCGGGACCCGGAGCGGTTCGCCGACCCGGACGTGCTCGACCTGTCGCGCCGGGACAACCAGCACCTGGGGTACGGGCACGGCATCCACTACTGCCTCGGCGCGCCGCTCGCGCGGCTGGAGGGGCAGACCGCGCTCGCGACGCTGCTGACGCGACTGCCCGATCTCCGGCTCGCGGTGGATCCGGCCGATTTGCGGTGGCGTGGCGGGCTCATTATGCGGGGACTGCGCACGCTCCCGGTCGAGTTCACCCCGTTTGCGCCCCTTGGAAACTGACGCTCCGTCATTTCTGTGATCTTCGCGTAATCTCCGCTGCATCGACTTGTGACTAGCGTTCGAATGCCGCTACGTTCACCGTCACCTCAGCAGTCACGCGAAAGGCAGTACCGCATGCGCTCCGGGAACGGTCGGCACCGACGACCCCGCCAAGCCCCCGCCATCGTCGTCGCGGCAGGGGTGACCGGATCCGCCATCGCGCTCCCGCTGCTCGGCGCGGGTTCCGCGTCGGCGGCCGACGCCACCACGTGGGACCGGGTGGCCGAGTGCGAGTCCGGCGGCCTGTGGAGCGCGGACCTCGGCAACGGCTTCTACGGCGGCCTGCAGATGTCGCAGGAGACCTGGGAGTCGTACGGGGGCCTCGCCCACGCCCCGCGGCCCGACCTCGCCAGCCGCGCCGAGCAGATGGCCGTCGCCGACAAGGTCTACGCGGCCACCGGCGTGGAGGCGTGGGAGACCTGCGCCCCGGTCGCCGGCCTCGGCGGCACCACTTCCGCCCCCGGCGCCGACCCGACCGGCACCGCTCCGGCGGCGACGGACCCGGCCGAGGTCCTGGAGGACCCGGGTACGCCCGCGGCGTCCGACCCGGCGAGCCCCGCGGACCCGACCGGGACGCCGCGGCCCACCGACCCGGCGACGGCGTCGCCCGGCGCGTCGCAGAGCCCCGCGCCCGGCACCGGCAAGCACCGCGGCGAGCCCGCCAAGGAGGAGGCCGCGGTGACCGACCCCGCGGCCCCCGCCGACCCCACCGCACCGGCCGCCCCGGCCGACCCCACCGCGCCGCTCACGCCCGGCGCCCCGGAGGGCGGGGGCACCCTGGAGCCCACCGGTCCGGCCGATACCGGCAATTCGGTCACCGATCGCGAAAAGGACGCACACGCCTCCCGGGGCGACGGGGCGACGCGCGACCCGGGGAGCGTCGCGCCGGGCGCGTACACGGTCCGGCCCGGCGACAGCCTGTCGGTCATCGCGGACGAGCACGAGGTGCCCGGCGGCTGGTCGGCCCTCTACGAGGCCAACCAGGACACCGTCGGCGCCGATCCGGACCTCATCCTCCCTGGCCAGAGCCTGGAACTGACGGCCGATCAGCCCAAGAAATAGGACTGTATGTCCGCTTCTGGGTAAGTGAGACATGAATCTCTTCACACGTCTCGCGACCTCCTGACCGTCCGAACCGCACAATCCGCCCTTCACCTGCGTAAACGCCCGTCAAGGGCAGGCGCATAAGGGCGGATTGACCCTGATGTCCGTCTTTGAACTTCGGGGAGGTCTGTGTCTACGGTCGTGACCGCTCGCCACCGCGGGCCCTTTCGACCGGAACGCCGAATCCTGCCGCCGGTCGACGGGAACAGTCGTCGCGTCATGCGCCGAAGGCAGGAGCGGGGGACCCAGGTAAGTGCCGGGCCCGGCCATGGAGACATGGCACGGGACCGGCTTGGGGTGAAGCCGCGCGCACCACGGTGCCGCGCGGCCGGGCCACTCACTCGCCCGAACCCGACAGCTCACCTCGCAGGCGTCGGTGAGGAGATGTCCCATGCTGTTCTCCGGCAAGTCCAAGCACCGTCGCCCCTCCAAGGCCGCCCGATTCGTCGCGTTCGCCGGTATCACCGGTGCCGCCGTCGCCGCCCCGCTGATGGGCGCCACGACCGCCTCGGCCGCCACCACCGCCGAGTGGGACAAGGTCGCCCAGTGCGAGTCCGGCGGCAACTGGTCCATCAACACCGGCAACGGCTACTACGGCGGCCTGCAGTTCTCGGCCTCCACCTGGGCCGCGTACGGCGGCACCGCCTACGCCCAGACGGCCGACCAGGCCTCCAAGTCGCAGCAGATCGAGATCGCCGAGAAGGTCCTCGCCGGTCAGGGCAAGGGCGCCTGGCCCAGCTGCGGCGTCGGCCTGTCCAACGCCTCGTACGACGGCGGCGCCGCCGAGCAGGCCCAGCCGCAGCAGGAGCGCGAGGCCGAGCAGCCCACCACGCGCAGCGAGCAGCGCACCGCGCCCAAGGCCGAGGCCGCGCCGAAGGCCGAGTCGAAGAAGACCGTCACCACCCCGACCGGCAAGAAGGTCGAGAAGGGCGACGGCGAGTACAAGGTGAAGGCCGGCGACACGCTGAGCACCATCGCCGCCGAGAAGAAGGTCGCGGGCGGCTGGGCGAAGCTGTTCGAGCTGAACAAGGACATCGTCGACGACGCCGACCTGATCTACGTGGGCCAGCAGCTCCACCTGAGCTGACCGACCCCGGCGCGACCGGCCCCGGCCCGGTGCGTCCTTCCCCCGCGCCCCTGCGCGCGCGGGAGGGGCCCCGGGGCCGGGGTTCGCCGCTTCCCGGAGCCGGTGGCCTCCCGGCCCCGCCGCTCGCCTGCCCGGAGCCCGGAGCGCCCCGGCCACCCGGTGAGCGGCGTGCGCCTCTGAGCGGTGCTCCGCACACCTCGACTACTGCCCGGTAACTTTCGTGGCCTTCTGCCCGTTATGCCGCTCCATGCGCCCTTTTTCGTCCCAGGAGGCGGGCGTCGGCGGGCTCCGGCGCCCCGGCCGGTTAGGCTCTTGCCGCAAGGCCGAACGGACCCTGCACCTCATGCGTCACATCTAGCGTCACATCCCAGAAGGAGATGCTCGTGCCGTCCATCGACGTCGTCGTAGCCCGGGAAATCCTGGACTCCCGAGGCAACCCCACGGTCGAGGTCGAGGTCGGCCTCGACGACGGCAGCACCGGCCGTGCTGCCGTTCCGTCCGGTGCCTCCACCGGAGCGTTCGAGGCCCTCGAGCTCCGCGACGGTGACAAGGACCGCTACCTCGGCAAGGGTGTCGAGAAGGCCGTCCTCGCCGTCATCGAGCAGATCGGCCCGGAGCTCGTCGGCTACGACGCCACCGAGCAGCGGCTGATCGACCAGGCGATGTTCGACCTGGACGCCACCCCGGACAAGTCGTCGCTCGGCGCCAACGCCATCCTCGGCGTCTCCCTCGCCGTCGCGCACGCCGCCTCCGAGGCGTCCGACCTGCCGCTCTTCCGCTACCTGGGCGGCCCGAACGCGCACCTGCTGCCCGTTCCGATGATGAACATCCTGAACGGCGGCTCGCACGCCGACTCCAACGTGGACATCCAGGAGTTCATGATCGCTCCGATCGGTGCGGAGTCCTTCTCCGAGGCCCTGCGCTGGGGCGCCGAGGTCTACCACACCCTGAAGAAGGTCCTGAAGGAGAAGGGCCTCTCCACGGGTCTGGGCGACGAGGGCGGCTTCGCGCCGAACCTCGACTCCAACCGCGCCGCCCTCGACCTCATCCTCGAGGCCATCAAGCAGGCCGGCTACGCCCCGGGCAAGGACATCGCCCTGGCGCTCGACGTCGCCGCGTCCGAGTTCTACAAGGACGGCGCCTACGAGTTCGAGGGCAAGTCCCGTTCGGCCGCCGAGATGACGGACTACTACGCCGAGCTGGTCGACGCGTACCCGCTGGTCTCCATCGAGGACCCGCTGTTCGAGGACGACTGGGACGGCTGGAAGACCATCACCGAGAAGCTGGGCACCAAGGTGCAGCTCGTCGGTGACGACCTGTTCGTCACCAACCCGGAGCGCCTGGCCCGCGGCATCGACGAGGGCGCCGCCAACGCGCTGCTCGTCAAGGTCAACCAGATCGGTTCGCTGACCGAGACCCTCGACGCCGTCGAGCTGGCCCAGCGCAACGGCTTCAAGTGCATGATGTCGCACCGCTCCGGCGAGACCGAGGACGTCACCATCGCCGACCTGGCCGTCGCCACCAACTGCGGCCAGATCAAGACCGGCGCCCCGGCCCGCTCCGAGCGCGTCGCCAAGTACAACCAGCTGCTGCGCATCGAGGAGATCCTCGACGACGCCGCCGTGTACGCGGGCCGCTCGGCCTTCCCGCGCTTCAAGGGCTGATCGTTCCCCAGCCCGGGCTACGTACGTCCCCGGCCGCGGTCCCGTACCGTGTCCGGGGACGTACGTACGTGACGGGCAAGGGGAGGCGGGTAGACATGGCCCGGGACCGGTTCTCCACCGCGACCAGACTGCGGCTGCTCGGCGAGCAGACCGCCGCCCGTGTCTACCGCTCGCAGACCCGCCGGCAGGCCCGCCGTTCCCGGCTCACCGGCCGGGCGGCGTTCCTCGCGCTGGTCGTCTGCTCGCTCGTGGTGGCCCTGGCCTACCCGATGCGCCAATGGGTGTCCCAGCGCGCCGAGATCGCCGAGCAGGAACGGCTGGCGGCGGAGGCGGGCGAGCGCGTCGAGCGGCTGCGCGACGAGAAGGCACGGCTCCAGGACGACGCGTACGTCAGGCGCCTGGCGCGCGAGCACCTGCACTACGTACTCCCGGGGGAGACCGGCTACACGGTCATCGACCCCGACGCGGTGCGCGAGCGCCGCACCGACCAGGGCGCGGCCGACCGCCCCTGGTACTCCAACCTCTGGGACGGCGTGGACACCGCCGACCGCACCGACCGCAAGTAGAACCCAAGGCAGGCATGGAAACGCCCCCTCCGCAGACCGAACGCACCGAGCCCACCGAGGCGGACGTCGCGGCGTTCGAGGAACAGCTCGGCCGCCCGCCGCGCGGCCTGCGCGCCATCGCGCACCGCTGCCCGTGCGGCAACCCGGACGTGGTGGAGACCGCGCCCCGGCTCCCGGACGGCACGCCCTTCCCGACGACGTACTACCTCACCTGCCCGCGCGCGGCCTCCGCGATCGGCACGCTGGAGGCGAACGGCGTCATGAAGGAGATGACCGAGCGGCTCGAGCGCGACCCGGAGCTGGCCGCCGCCTACCGCGCGGCGCACGAGGACTACATCGCCCGCCGCGACGCCATCGAGGTGCTGGAGGGCTTCCCGAGCGCCGGCGGCATGCCGGACCGGGTGAAGTGCCTGCACGTGCTCGTCGGCCACTCGCTGGCCGCCGGGCCGGGCGTGAACCCGCTGGGTGACGAGGCCCTCGCGATGCTGCCGGAGTGGTGGGCCAAGGGCCCCTGCGTGACGGCCCACCGGGACGCGGAGGCCGGCGAATGACCCGCGTCGCCGCCGTCGACTGCGGTACGAACTCCATCCGGCTGCTCGTCGCCGACGTCGACCCGTCGACCGGCGAAGTCACCGACCTGGACCGCAGGATGACGATCGTGCGGCTCGGCCAGGGCGTCGACAGGACCGGCCGGCTCGCCCCCGAGGCGCTGGAGCGGACCTTCGCGGCCTGCCGCGAGTACGCCGCCGTCATCAAGGAGTACGGCGCCGAGAAGCTGCGCTTCGTGGCCACGTCGGCCTCGCGCGACGCCGAGAACCGCGACGACTTCGTCCGGGGCGTCCTGGACATCCTGGGCGTCGAGCCCGAGGTCGTCAGCGGCGACCAGGAGGCCGAGTTCTCCTTCACCGGGGCGACCAAGGAGCTGGCGGGCGGCGGCGCGGGCGAGTACCTGGTCGTGGACATCGGCGGCGGGTCCACCGAGTTCGTGGTCGGCGCCGCGCACGCGCGTGCGGCCCGGTCGGTCGACATCGGCTGCGTGCGCCTGACCGAGCGTCACGTCCGCAGCGACCCGCCGTCGCAGGCGGAGGTGGCGGCGATCCGGGCCGACATCGAGGCGGCACTGGACCTGGCGGAGGAGACGGTCCCGCTGCGGGAGGCGCGGACGCTCGTCGGGCTGGCCGGATCCGTCACGACGGTCGCGGCGATCGCCCTGGGGCTGCCGGCGTACGACTCCGAGGCCATCCACCGCTCCCGGATCTCCTACGAGCAGGTCGCCGACGTCACCGCGCGGCTGCTGGCGGCGACGCACGAGGAGCGGTCGCGGATCTCCGTGATGCACCCGGGCCGGGTGGACGTCATCGTCTCCGGCGCCCTGGTGCTGCTGGCCGTGATGGACCGGGTCGGGGCCCGCGAGGTGGTCGTCTCCGAGCACGACATTCTGGACGGAATCGCCCTCTCGCTCGTCTGATCGACTGCCGGATCCGGTGCCGCCGGACGGCCGGTCGGAAAAGTTCGTGAAGTTCTTCACAAGGAAAAGGGCCCTGAGGGGGGTCACGGAGCCGCCCGAGGGCCTCCGAAGCCCCCTTCGGGGCCCTTTCGCAGGCCGGGAAGCCACCCCCGTCTATGTTTCGCAGGTGTGAACTCGGATGGCGGTCCACGGTTAAAAGGTGCTCGCTGTCGCAGTTCAACGGGGGTGAACAACGTCTTCCGTTACACCGTGGTTCCCCTCCGGCGCCATGACCTCGGTCACGCGGGCCGCGCAGTGTAGCAGAGGTCTCCCAGGAGCTTGTGAAGGGGCGCACGAGCGACCCCCCTCGACCGGGTGGATACTCGATGGCATGAGCACCACGGAGCGTCCCAGGATCCTCGTAGTAGGCGGTGGGTACGTAGGCCTGTACGCAGCTCGGCGCATCCTCAAGAAGATGCGCTACGGCGAGGCGACCGTCACGGTCGTCGACCCCCGGTCGTACATGACCTACCAGCCCTTCCTGCCCGAAGCCGCCGCCGGCAGCATCTCGCCCCGGCACGTCGTCGTCCCGCTGCGACGCGTGCTGCCCAAGGCCGAGGTACTCACCGGCCGGGTCACCACCATCGACCAGGACCGCAAGGTCGCCACGATCGCGCCGCTCGTCGGCGAGTCGTACGAGCTGCCCTTCGACTACCTGGTCATCGCGATGGGCGCGGTCTCCCGCACCTTCCCGATCCCCGGCCTCGCCGAGCAGGGCATCGGCATGAAGGGCATCGAGGAGGCCATCGGCCTGCGCAACCACGTCCTCGAGCAGCTCGACAAGGCCGACTCGACGACCGATGAGGAGGTCCGCCGCAAGGCGCTGACCTTCGTCTTCGTGGGCGGCGGCTTCGCCGGCGCGGAGACCATCGGCGAGGTCGAGGACCTGGCCCGGGACGCCGCCAAGTACTACAAGAACGTGAAGCGCGAGGACATGCGCTTCATCCTGGTGGACGCCGCGGACAAGATCCTCCCCGAGGTCGGCCCCAAGCTCGGCAAGTACGGCAAGGAGCACCTGGAGGGCCGCGGGGTCGAGGTCTACCTCTCGACGTCCATGGACTCCTGCGTCGACGGCCACGTGGTGCTGAAGAACGGCCTCGAGGTCGACTCCAACACCATCGTCTGGACCGCCGGCGTCAAGCCGAACCCGGCGCTCGCCCGCTTCGGGCTGCCGCTGGGCCCGCGCGGCCACGTGGACTGTGACGCCACCCTCCAGGTGACCGGCACCGACTACATCTGGGCCGCCGGCGACAACGCCCAGGTCCCGGACATGGTCGGCCGCAAGGCCGGCAACCCGAACGCCTGGTGCCCGCCGAACGCCCAGCACGCGCTGCGCCAGGCCAAGGTCCTCGGCGACAACGTGATCTCCGGCATGCGGGGCTTCCCGCAGAAGGAGTACAGCCACGCCAACAAGGGTGCGGTCGCCGGTCTCGGCCTGCACAAGGGCGTCGCGATGATCGTCATGGGCAAGGTGAAGATCAAGCTCAAGGGCCGTCTCGCCTGGTACATGCACCGCGGCTACCACGGCATGGCGATGCCGACCTGGAACCGCAAGATCCGCGTCTTCGCGGACTGGACGCTCGCGATGTTCCTCAAGCGCGAGGTCGTCTCGCTCGGCGCCATCGAGTCGCCGCGCGAGGAGTTCTACGAGGCCGCCAAGCCGGCCCCGGCCGCGCCCGCGGCGTCGAAGCCGGAGAAGGCCAAGGCCTCCTGACCCGGGCACGTCCTCGAGGTCACCTCGTGGAGGGGCCGCCTGCCATCCGTGGTGCAGGCGGCCCCTTCCGCGTGCCCGGGCGGCCGCGGGGCGGGGAGGCTCCGGCGGACTGACGGGGCGTCAGAGGACGCGTCGCGGGGGGACGGCGCGTTTTTTGCCGTGGCTTGCCCCGCCCCGGGACTGCATCCACCGGCTCCCGGTGTTTTCGTGGTGCTGAGCCTTTCCGGTACTCCTCATAACGGAGGTGTGCACCATGGCCGACACCGCGTCGCGGCTCACCGCGCTCGCCGAGGACCTGCTGGGCGTTCCGCTGCCGGTCGCGATCCGCGCCTGGGACGGCAGCGAGGCGGGGCCGCCGGGTGCGCCCGTCCTCGTCCTGCGCAGCCGCAGGGCGCTGCGGCGGCTGCTGTGGAAGCCGGGGGAGCTGGGGCTCGCCCGGGCGTGGGTCGCCGGGGAGCTCGACGTGGAGGGCGACCTGTACGACGCCCTCGACCGGCTCGCCGGCCTCCTCTGGGAACGGGGCGGCGACGGTGCCGCGACGCCCGCGGCCCGTGCCGTGCGGGCCGCCCGTGCCGCGGGCGACCCGCGGCTGCGGTCCGCCGCCCGCACCCTGCTCCGGCTCGCCGGCCCCCTCCCGCCGCCCCGCCCGCCCGCCGAGGAGGTCCGGCTCCGCACCGGCCCGCTGCACACCAAGCGGCGCGACAGGGCGGCCGTCAGCCACCACTACGACGTCGGCAACGACTTCTACGAGCTGGTCCTCGGGCCGTCCATGGTCTACTCGTGCGCCTACTGGACCGAGGACGGCACCCTCGAAGAGGCCCAGACCGCCAAGCTCGACCTCATCTGCCGCAAGCTCGCCCTGAGGGCGGGCGACCGGCTGCTCGACGTGGGCTGCGGCTGGGGCTCCCTCGCCGTCCACGCCGCCCGCGCGTACGGCGCCCGGGTCGTCGGCGTCACCCTCTCCACCGAGCAGGCCGCCTACGCCCGCAAGCGGGTCGCCGACGAGGGCCTGACCGACCTGGTCGAGATCCGGGTCCAGGACTACCGGGACGTCAGGGACGGTCCGTACGACGCCGTTTCGTCGGTCGGGATGGCCGAGCACGTCGGCCGGGTCCGCTACCGCGAGTACGCCGACCACCTGCACGCCCTGCTCGGGCCCGGCGGCCGGCTCCTGAACCACCAGATCTCCCGCCGCCCCGAGAAGGACGAGGCCGCCTACCGGGTCGACGACTTCATCGACCGGTACGTCTTCCCCGACGGTGAGCTCGCGCCCCTCGGCCGCACCGTCGGCACCCTGGAGGACGCCGGGTTCGAGGTGCGCGACGTCGAGGCCATCCGCGAGCACTACGCCCTCACCCTGCGGCGGTGGGTGGCCAACCTGGAGGACCACCGGGCCGAGGCCGAGCGGCTCACCTCCCCCGGCCGGGTCAGGGTGTGGCGCCTGTACATGGCCGCCTCCGCCGTCTCCTTCGAGCGCAACCGCATCGGCGTCAACCAGGTCCTCGCCGTGCGGACGCCCGACGACGGCGCCTCTGGCCTGCCGCTGCGGCCGAGGGTGTGGCACGAGCGCGGCGAAGGCTGACACGACGGGGCCGGGCTCCCGGTGTACGGGAACCCGGCCCTGTCGCTTCCGTGGGGGGCTACTCGGCCTTGATGGCGTTCAGCATGTTCAGCCGCGCCGCGCTGCGCGCCGGCCACATCGCGGCCAGGACGCCCACCAGGGCGGCGAGCACCAGGAAGATCCCGATCCGGTCCCAGGGGATGACCAGCGCGTAGCCGGGCAGCTCCGACTTGATGGTCTGGCCGATCGCCCAGCCCAGGAACGAGCCGAGGCCGATGCCGACCACCGCGCCGAAGACCGAGATGACCACGGCCTCCAGCCGCACCATCCGCTTCACCCGGCGCCGGTCCAGGCCGATCGCCCGCAGCATGCCGATCTCCTGCTGCCGCTCGAAGACCGACATCGCCAGGGTGTTGACGACACCGAGCACCGCGATGATCAGGGCCATCGCCAGCAGGCCGTACATGATGTTCAACATCATGTTGATCATGCCGCCGAACTCGTCGCGGATGTCCTGCTTGTCCATGACGTTGATCGCCGGGTTGTCGCCCAGGGCGTCGACCAGCGCCTTCTCGTTGGCCGCGGTCTGGCCGCCGTCCATGGTCACGAAGATCTGCGGGATGAACGGCTTCGCCTGGTGCGGGGCGACCACCTCGGTGTCCACCAGCACCGGCGAGAGGAACTCGGTGTCCTTGTAGACCGCGCCGACCGTCAGCGAGCCCTTCTTCTCGTCACCGAAGACGACCGGCAGGGTGTCCCCGACCTTCCAGCCCTGCTTGTCGGCGGTCTTCTCGGCGACGGCGATCCGCCCCTTGCCGAGCGTGTCCAGGGAGCCGTTGACCACCTCGACCTTGAGGACCCGCTCGATGTCGCCGGGCGTGATGGCCGAGGCGGAGACGTACTCGCCCTTGAGCTGGAAATAGGCGGCCTGCTGCGGCGAGACCGCCGCGACGCCCGGGGCCTTCTCCAGCGCGGTCAGCGCGGACTTGTCGAGGTCGCCGCCGCTGGCCATGACGACCATGTAGTCGGCCTTGATCTGGTCGGTGGTCATCTTGTCCAGCGCCGTGCCGACCGTGACGCCCAGCACCGACAGGCCGGTGACCAGCGTCAGGCCGATGGCCAGCGCGGAGGCGGTGGCGCCGGTGCGGCGCGGGTTGCGGACCGCGTTCTGGGCGGCCAGCTTGCCGGAGACCCCGAAGGCACGGACGATCAGTGGCCGCACCAGGGCGATGACCGGGCGGGACAGCAGCGGGATCAGCACGATCACGCCGACCAGGGCCAGGAACGCGCCGCCGGCGATGGTCCACCGGCCGTCGGAGCCGGCCGCGGCACCGGCCACGATCAGCGCGGCGCCGGCGGCGGTGAGGAAGCCGCCGATGGAGTTGCGGACCACCAGGGACTTGGTCGTGGCGATCGCGTGGACGCTGCTCATCGCGGCGACCGGCGGGATCTTCGCGGCGCGGCGGCCGGGCAGCCAGGCGGCGAACATCGTGATCAGGACGCCGACGCCCAGGGCGGCCAGCAGCGGGGTCGTGCCGATGACGAGCGACCCCTCGGGGACCTTCATGCCGAACGCCGCCATGCCGGAGCGCAGGCCGGCCGCCAGGCCGATGCCGAGGGCGAAGCCGACCACGGAGGCGATCAGGCCGACCACACCGGCCTCGGCGAGCACCGAGCGGGTGATCTGCTTGCGGGAGGCGCCGACGGCGCGCATCAGCGCGAGTTCCTTGGTGCGCTGGGCGACCAGCATGGTGAAGGTGTTGGAGATCAGGAAGACGCCGACGAAGAGCGCGATGCCGGCGAAGCCCAGCAGCATCTGGTTGAGGCCGCTCATCGCCTCCTCGATCGACTTCGCCTGCTCGTCGGCGAGGGCGGCACCGGTCTGGGCCTGGGCGCTCTCCGGGATCAGCGGCTTCACCGCGGCCAGGATCCGGGTGTCGTCGGCGCCGGGCGCGGCGGTGACGGTCACGTTCGTGTAGTACCCGGGCTTCAGGTACAGCGCCTGGGCGACGGAGGTGTCGAACAGCACCAGGCTGCCGCCCGCGCTGACGGCGCCGTCGTCGGTGGTGAAGACACCGGCCAGGGTGAACTCCCGGACCGGCCCGTTGGTGGCGACGCGGACCTTCTCGCCGACCTCGTACCGGCCCTTGGCGGCGGTGTCCTTGTCGAGGGCGATCTGGTCGTCCCGCACCGGGCCTGAGCCCTCGGTGAAGACGTAGGCCGGGTCCTTGCCGTCCTTGCCGGGCGCGAAGTTGGCGCCCTTGTTGGACCAGCCGACGCCGATCAGCTTGCCGTCGGGGTCGGCGACCCCGGCGAAGCCGTCCACCCGTCCGGTGACGGAGGCGACCCCGTCCAGCTTCCCGATCCTGTCGACGGTCCGCTGGGAGAGGCCGGGCTCCTGCTCGGCGTCGTCGGCGTCGGCGTAGGAGGTGACGGCGACCGCGACGTTGTCGTAGCTCTTGGCCGACTGGTTGCGGAAGGCGCTGGACAGGGTGTCGGTGAAGACCAGGGTGCCGGAGACGAACGCGACGCCGAGCATGACGGCGAGCACGGTCATCAGCAGCCTGGCCTTGTGCGCGAGCACATTGCGCAAGGCGGTACGGAACATGAGGTGTGAGTCCTGGGGTGAAGAGGGATCGGCGGGGGCCGGAGCGCGTCCGGGTCGGGCCGGGGAGTCCGGGTCGGGCCGGGGCGGCCGCCCCGGCGGGCGTCAGCTCGTGCGGCCCTTGGCGTCGAACTCCTTCATGCGGTCGAGCACGCCGTCCGCCGTCGGGCGCAGCATCTCGTCGACGATGCGGCCGTCCGCCAGGAAGATCACCCGGTCGGCGTAGGAGGCGGCCACCGGGTCGTGGGTGACCATGACGACGGTCTGGCCCAGTTCGCGCACGGAATTGCGCAGGAAGCCCAGCACCTCGGCGCCGGAGCGGGAGTCGAGGTTCCCGGTGGGCTCGTCACCGAAGATGATCTCGGGCCGGGAGGCCAGCGCGCGGGCCACGGCGACGCGCTGCTGCTGGCCGCCGGAGAGCTGCGCGGGCCGGTGGCCCAGCCGGCCGGACAGGCCCACCATGTCGATGACCCTGCGCACCCACTCCTTGTCGGGCTTGCGGCCCGCGATGTCCATGGGGAGGGTGATGTTCTCCTGGGCGGTCAGCGTGGGGAGCAGGTTGAACGCCTGGAATATGAACCCGATCTTGTCCCGCCGCAGCTGGGTGAGCTGCTTGTCCTTGAGGGAGCCCAGCTCGGTGTCGCCGATGCGGACCGAACCGCCGCTGAAGGTGTCGAGCCCGGCGACGCAGTGCATCAGCGTCGACTTGCCGGAGCCCGAGGGGCCCATGATCGCCGTGAACTCTCCCTGGTGGAAGTCCACGGTGACCTGGTCGAGGGCGACCACCTGGGTCTCGCCCTGTCCGTAGACCTTGGACAGATCCATGGCGCGAGCGGCTACCGCGGTGGAGCGGTAAGCGGTGGGGGTGGTGGTCACGAGGGGGCTCCTGTCGAGGACTGTTCTTCGAGGACCCCTCCATCGTCACGGCCCGCCACCCCGCCGGGCGTCCCTCCGGGTGCCCGTTCCCGGGGCCGCCTGGAGTCGGACCGGGAGGCCTCCGGCTCCTCCTGAGGTATGACGGGACCCCTGACTCCCGCCCCGGGGTCACCGACCGGGTGACACGGGGCAGCGACTTTCCGTCATTCCTTTGCGTACGTTTTTGCGGCTGCGACCCCCGGCAGTCTGCCGGGGAACACCGCCCACCAGCACTGACGCACCCTCAGACGTCAATAAAATAAGACAACATCGGGCCACCGTTCCGCTGTTCGGGGGACGCGCCCCGATAGGCTCATGTGCCAACGCGGAGCCGCGGGGTAACGCCCGGATGGTGGAATGCAGACACGGCGAGCTTAAACCTCGCTGGCCTTCGGGCCGTACCGGTTCGAGTCCGGTTCCGGGCACTCCCGACCCCCATCACGGGAGCGGTCCCACAAAAAACCGGACGACCGGCAGGATTCAGCCACGGACCAGTGTGACAGGAGGGAAAGATCCTCCCCGAGCACTAGGGTGTTTCTTTTGCTTGCCCATTACTCTTGTTCTCAAGGCCGCGCACGGCGGCCATGGAGGAGTGAGATGAGGAGCAGCAACCCGGTCTTCTCGCGACGGGGGTTCAGCCGCGACAACGGCTATGCGGGCTTCAACGCGCAGCAGCCGCAGGCCGGGGGCCCCGCCGCTGGAACCACCCCGTACGCGACGAACCCGTACGCGACCAACCCGTACGCGCAGGACGCACAGCTCGGCGCGCCCACGCAGGCCCCGGTGCGCGCGGGCGCGATGACCATCGACGACGTGGTGTCCCGCACCGCGATGACGCTCGGCACGGTCTTCGTCACCGCCGCGCTCGCCTGGTTCCTGCTGCCGGTCGACCCCGAGAACCTCAACAAGTCGTACGGCATCGGCATCGGCGCGGCCCTCGTGGCCTTCGTCTTCGCCATGATCCAGAGCTTCAAGCGCAAGGCGTCCCCGGCGCTGATCCTGCTGTACGCGGCGTTCGAGGGCGTCTTCCTCGGCGTGATCTCCAACGCCGTCTCGACGTACGTCTCTCCCGGCGTCGTCCCGCAGGCGGTGCTGGGCACCATGGCGGTCTTCGCCGGCGTGCTGATCGCCTACAAGATGCGCTGGATCCGCGTCACCCGCCGTTTCTACGGCTTCGTGATGGCGGCCGCCCTGGGCTTCATCCTGCTGATGGCGGTGAACGCGCTGTTCGCCCTGTTCGGCGGCGGTGACGGCCTCGGCTTCCGCAGCGGTGGCCTCGGCATCCTGTTCGGTGTCATCGGCATCATCCTCGGCGCGTGCTTCCTGGCCCTGGACTTCAAGCAGGTCGAGGACGGCATCGCCTACGGCGCTCCGCGCGAGGAGTCGTGGCTGGCGGCCTTCGGTCTCACCATGACGCTGGTGTGGATCTACCTGGAGTTCCTGCGGCTGCTGTCGATCCTCCAGGGCGACGACTGACGCGTCGGCCGCCCGGGCGCGAGCCCACGGCCGTGAGCGTACGAAGGGCCCGTCCGGCGACCGCCGGACGGGCCCTTCGGCGTGGCCCGCCGGTGCGGTCAGAGCAGCTTGCGGGCGGCCCGCCGCAGGTCGTACTCGTGGATGATCGCCTTGGCGTGTCCGTAGCTGAGGTCGTGCTCGCCCCGGAGCCAGCTGACCTTCTCCTCGAAGCGGAGGAGGGAGGGGCCTTCCTCGACGGTGCGGAGCCACTCGGACACTTGCCGGCCCGTGCAGTGGGGAATGCGGGAGAGCAGGTTGCGATGGGTCTCTTCGGAGAAGACTTGGGACATCGGCGCCTCCGGACGCTTTGCGCGTGTGCTGCTTCACGTCACCGTGCCTGAGCGTTCGCCCGTTGGCAACAGTCCCGCCCCGGCGCATAGGGTCGCGGCGTGCTCGATACGACAGAACTGACCGCCGCCGTCGACCGCCTCGCCGACCGGCTGCGGGCCGCGCCGCAGAGCCGGCTGCAACGGGGTGCGGCGGCCGCGGGACTGGCCCTGGCCAGGGACTTGGCGGTGCGGGCGCAGCGCCTGGAGGCCCCGGACGCGCCGCCGCGGACCATGCCGGACGCCGGGGTGTTCTCGGTCGCGGACCAGCTGATGGTGGCCGGCAACGATTTGGCGGAGATCCTGCGGACGGCCCCGGCCGGCTCCCTGCCGGAGCGGGAACTGGACGAGGCCGTGGCGGCGGTGCGGCGGGCGGCGGCTACAGCGACGCTATGACGCGGTCCGCCAGGATGTAGACGTTCTCGGCGTCGGCGCCGCTGTCGCACGAGAACGTCAGCGCGTACGCGCCGGAGACCCCGGAACCGCCCAGCAGGACGGGGGTCCTGCCGTCGCGCAGCGCGTCCGCGAGGCGCTCGGCGGTCTCCCGGTGGCCGGGGGTCATGCACAGGGTGGTGCCGTCGGCGAAGACGTACACGTCCAGCGTGCCCAGGGGGCCGGGCCGTACGTCGGTGAGCGCCGTGCGCGTCTCGGCGAGCTCCTCCAGGCGGGCCACGGTGCGCTCGTGGTCGGTGACGACGGGCGTCTGGACCGGGACGAAGTCGGGGTGCGAGGGGTGCCGGCGGCGGGCGGCGGCCAGCTCGGGGGAGTCCTCGGGGTGGGCGTTGTCGGTGATGCCGGGAATGTCGGGCAGCTCGGCGAGGGCGTCGAGGTCGTCCAGCCCGTCGCCGTACTCCGCGTACTCGGCGCCCAGCTCCATCGCGTCCATCGCCTCCAGGCCCGCGAAGTCCGCCTGGCGCGGCACGAAGAACGGCCCGTCCTCACCGGTGCCGGGCGCCGGGTGGCCGGACAGCCCGCCGAGTCCGCCGAGGAGGGTGCCGGGGCCGTCGCCGGCGTCCCGTGCCTCCTGCGCGGCCCAGAAGGCCCGCGCCTCGGCCAGCTCGCGCTCCCGCTCCTCGGCGAGGGCTTCGGCCACGGCCGTGCGTATGTCCTCGGTGGTGCGGGCATGGGGCACGGACGGCGTGCGTCCGGCGGTGTTCGCGGCGAGCTCCGTGCGCAGCGCGGTGACCTGCTTGCGCAGCCCGTGGGCGGCGTGCAGGGCAGCGGCGCCCACGGCCGTGGCGGTGGCCGTGGTCAGCAGCAGGGCGAGAGACATGGCGCTCACTGACTTACTCCCGGTTTCAATCGATCCCCCGCACTTCCTACATCAGCTTGTCGTGCCCCCGCGCCCCCTGTCAGTGCATTACGTCACGAATTGGACAGGTCTTTTTTCACGTGGTGCACCGCCATCTCCGGGCTGACCTGCAAAAACGAATCTCCCCCGGGAGATAGGTCACATCCTGGGGGAGATTCGGTCACGGCCGGGACGCGGAACGGTTCGCCTCCGCCGCGCGCCCCTGCTGCTCACGTTCCGCTACGGCTCAGCTCGGCCGCTCGCTCTGTCGCTCGCGTTCCGCTTCGCCACCGCGGCGGGCAGGCGCGGCTCAGCTCAGCCGCTCGATGACCATGGCCATGCCCTGGCCGCCGCCGACGCACATGGTCTCCAGGCCGAACTGCTTGTCGTGGAACTGGAGGCTGTTGATCAGTGTGCCGGTGATGCGGGCACCGGTCATGCCGAAGGGGTGGCCGACGGCGATCGCGCCACCGTTGACGTTCAGCTTCTCCAGCGGGATGTCCAGGTCGCGGTAGGACGGGATGACCTGGGCGGCGAACGCCTCGTTGATCTCGACCAGGTCGATGTCGCCGATGGTCAGGCCCGCGCGCCGGAGCGCCTGCTTGCTGGCCTCGACCGGGCCGTAGCCCATGATCTCGGGCGACAGGCCCGAGACGCCGGTGGACACGATGCGCGCGAGCGGGGTCAGACCCAGCTCCCGCGCCTTGGTGTCGCTCATGATGACCAGCGCGGCGGCGCCGTCGTTGAGCGGGCAGCAGTTGGCGGCGGTCACCAGGCCGTCGGGGCGGAAGACCGGCTTCAGGCCCTGCACGCCGTCCAGCGTCACGCCCGCGCGCGGGCCGTCGTCCTTGGACACCACGGTGCCGTCCGGCGTGGTGACGGGGGTGATCTCCCGCTCCCAGAAGCCGTTCTTGATGGCCTCCTCGGCGAGGTTCTGCGACCGGACGCCGAACTCGTCCATGTCCTGGCGGGTCACGCCCTTGAGGCGCGCCAGGTTCTCGGCGGTCTGGCCCATGGCGATGTACGCGTCCGGGATCTGCCCGTCCTCGCGCGGGTCGTGCCAGTCCGAGCCCTCCTGCTCCGCGCGGGCGGCGGTGCGGGCCTCCGCCTCGGCGAAGAGCGGGTTGTGGGTGTCGGGCAGGCCGTCGCTGGTGCCCTTCACGGAGCGGGAGACCATCTCGACACCGGCGGAGATGAAGACGTCGCCCTCGCCCGCCTTGATGGCGTGCAGCGCCATGCGGGACGTCTGGAGCGACGAGGAGCAGTACCGGGTGATGGTGCAGCCGGGCAGGTGGTCCATGCCCATCTGCACGGCGACGATCCGGCCCAGGTTGTGGCCCTGCTCGCCGCCGGGCAGACCGCAGCCGAGCATCAGGTCGTCGATGTCGCGCGGGTCGAGCTCGGGCACCTTCGCGAGCGCGGCCTGAATGATCGTGGCGGTCAGGTCGTCCGGCCGCAGGTCCTTCAGCGAGCCCTTGAAGGCCCGGCCGATGGGGGATCGGGCGGCTGAGACGATCACGGCTTCGGGCATCACGGCTCCAGAGGGGCGAGGGGCAGGACTGAGAGGGAAGTTACCCCTACGTACCGCGTAGGTCATCGGGACGGGCGTGTGATGCGGACCGCATTTCTAAGCGCTCGCTCAGCCTCGGGCCCCGGCCCGCACCCGGCTCCTTCCCGGTGCGGGGTGTTTCACCCCTCCCCTCCGGCCTCGCGCGGGGCCGGCACAGGGCGCTCCGCCGGCTTCAGCGGCACCGCCGGGCCCCGGGCCGGTACGCGGCCCCCGGGACCCGCCCCCGTGGCCGCGTACCGGCCCGGGGCACCCCGTCGGGCGCCACGGACCGGCGGGGCCGCGCGGGGCCGTCAGGGACGGCCGTCCGGGAGGGGCGCCGGGTCCTGCACGGCGGGCAGCCGGCGACGGCGCCGGTGCTTGAGCAGCGCCCACGGGGCGCGGGCGCCCGTGACCTCCGTACCGGCCTCCTCCACCGCCTCGGCCGCCGCCTTGGCCACCGGCAGCATGCCCTCCCGGCGGTCCGCCTCCAGCCGGTCCTGCTCCGGCCACAGGTCCAGGACGGCGCACAGGGTCGGGAGCACCGCCATCGCCGCCGTCGCGTACCCCTCGGCCGACGGGTGGTAGTTGTCGGCGCCGAACATCTCCCGCGGGTTCGCCGCGAACTCCGGCCCCAGGAGGTCGCCCAGCGACACCGTCCGGCCGCCCTGCTCGACGACCACGATCGTCTGCGCGGCGGCCAGCTGCCGCGACACCCGCCGCGCCAGCCACCGCAGCGGCTGGTACACCGGCTCGATCGTGCCCAGGTCCGGGCAGGTGCCCACGACCACCTCCGCACCCGCCGTACGGAGCCGGCGCACGGCGGTCGCCAGGTACCGCACCGACTGCGTCGCGGACATGCGGTGCGTCACGTCGTTCGCCCCGATCATGATCACGCACACGTCGGGAATCCGCCCCGGATGGGTCAGCAGCAGCGTGACCTGCCGCTCCAGGTCGTCCGACCGGGCGCCGGGCAGCGCGACGTTCCGGAGCTCCACCGGGCGCTCCGCGACCGCGGCCAGCCCCGAGGCGAGCAGCGCGCCCGGTGTCTGGCCCGCCCGCCGCACGCCCTGGCCCGCCGCCGTCGAATCACCCAGCAGGGCCAGCCGCAGGGCCTCGGCGCCGCCGCCGTACCCCCGGCCGTACAGCCCGTCCGCCGCCGGTGGGAGGGGCGCCACCCCACCGCCCACCGAACGTTTCGCCAGCCGCACCTCGGCCAGCAGCACCCCGACCGTCGCTGCCCCCAGCAGGCCGATGCCGCCGCCCCCGTACGCCGCGCCGGCGGCAATCCGCCGGGCCACCCTCGCCCTCGACATAGGGACAGCCACCTCCTCGATTCGGTACAAGAGCTAACTGCCCCGAACTCGACTCCGACTACGCATACGCTGGCGGGACCATTACGGAGACCCCGGAGACTACGGTGCAATACCACGACTCGATGATCAGCCTCGTCGGCAATACCCCGCTGGTGAAGCTCAACAGTGTGACCGAGGGCCTGCAGGCCACCGTCCTGGCCAAGGTCGAGTACTTCAACCCCGGCGGTTCGGTCAAGGACCGCATCGCCCTGCGCATGATCGAGGCGGCCGAGGAGAGCGGCGCCCTGAAGCCCGGCGGCACGATCGTCGAGCCCACGTCCGGCAACACGGGCGTCGGCCTCGCCATCGTGGCCCAGCAGAAGGGCTACAAGTGCATCTTCGTCTGCCCCGACAAGGTGTCGACCGACAAGATCAACGTGCTGCGCGCGTACGGCGCCGAGGTCGTCGTCTGCCCCACGGCCGTGGACCCGGAGCACCCGGACTCGTACTACAACGTCTCCGACCGCCTCGTGCGTGAGACGCCGGGCGCCTGGAAGCCCGACCAGTACTCCAACCCGAACAACCCCCGTTCGCACTACGAGACCACCGGTCCCGAGCTGTGGGACCAGACGGACGGGAAGATCACCCACTTCGTGGCGGGCGTCGGCACCGGCGGCACCATCACCGGCACCGGCCGCTACCTGAAGGAGGTCAGCGGCGGCAAGGTCCGCGTCGTCGGCGCCGACCCCGAGGGCTCGGTCTACTCCGGCGGCTCCGGCCGCCCCTATCTGGTCGAGGGCGTCGGCGAGGACTTCTGGCCCAGCGCCTACGACCGGACCGTCACCGACGAGATCGTCGCCGTGTCGGACAAGGACTCCTTCCAGATGACCCGCCGCCTCGCCAAGGAGGAGGGCCTCCTCGTCGGCGGCTCCTGCGGCATGGCCGTCGTCGCGGCCCTCCGGGTCGCCGAGGGACTCGGCCCCGACGACGTCGTGGTCGTGCTCCTCCCGGACAGCGGCAAGGGCTATCTGTCGAAGATCTTCAACGACGAGTGGATGGCGGACTACGGCTTCCTGGAGGAGGCCGGCCCGTCCGCCAGCGTGGGCGACGTCCTGCGCCACAAGGAGGGCGACATCCCCAAGCTCGTCCACATGCACCCGGAGGAGACGGTCGGCGAGGCCATCGACGTCCTGCGCGAGTACGGCGTCTCCCAGATGCCCATCGTCAAGCCCGGCGCCGGCCACCCCGACGTCATGGCCGCCGAGGTCGTCGGCTCGGTCGTCGAACGCGAGCTGCTGGACGCCCTGTTCACCAAGCGGGCCTCCCTCGACGACCCGCTCGACAAGCACATGAGCCCGCCGCTGCCCCAGGTCGGCTCGGGCGAGCCGGTCGCCGACCTCATGTCCGTACTGGGCTCGGCCGACGCCGCGATCGTGCTGGTCGAGGGCAAGCCGACCGGTGTGGTGAGCCGTCAGGACCTGCTCGCCTTCCTGGCCAAGGACGGCAAGTAGCCACGAGGGAACGCCGCTTCGCGCAATCGGTACGAGCGCGACATGTGGTGGCAGCACGCGCTTAACACGCGTCGGGCATTGTCATCCCTGTCGGCGTCACGGACTTCCGGAGCGGCTCCCGGACCTCCTGCTACGCCGCGGACGCGGAGACCGGCCCTGACCCGGGCCCGTGTCCCTCGCGGGGACCGCCGTCGTCCCGCCCCCCGGCTACGGGGGTGCGGCGGTCCCCGCGCCACATCTCCCGCCGGGCCCGCGTGCCCGGCTCCCGGTGCCCGGCCTTTGTGCCGGGGCGGCGCCCGTGCCGCGCCGCCCCGAGACGCGGGCGCCCGTGTCTCGCCACCCGCCCGCCGGGCTCTTGTGCCCGCCGGGGCCGGGGCGGACGCATGCGCCCCGCCGGGCCTGTTGAGCCCGGGGCAGCCGGGCGGGCCGAGGTGCCGGCATCCGCGGGGCCCCGGGCGGTGCGGGGGCCCGTCGCCCGGCGGCTAGCGGGCTTCCGCGTGCTGGATCTCGCCGTCTCCGGGCAGGAGGGCGGTGATCCTCGTCCAGATGGTCTTCGCGTCCGTGCGGACGAGCCGGAAGGGGGTCGCCGGCGTGATCCGGTCCGCGGGCAGCGGCTCCTCCGGCAGCTCCCGCAACCAGTAGCCCAGCGACCCGCAGTCCCACACGGCGAAGCCGCGCCCCGCGACGCCCGGGCTGCCGTCGCGCGTGGACTGCCAGGCGGCGGTCATCCGCCAGCTCGACCGCAGCTCGGAGATCAGCTCGGTGAGCAGCGCCAGCTCCGGCCCGGCGAGGGCGCCGCCTGCTGCCAGGCCCCGGGCGACGAGCTCGCGCTCCTGCTCGGCGGTGCTGCCGTGCGGCAGGTTCTCCAGGCCGGTGAGCCCCGCCTCGACGGTGCCGACGGTGGTCCCGACGGCCGGGAGCGCCGACTCGCGGGCAGCGGGGGACTGCTTGAGGTTCACCATGTCGGCGAGCTTCCAGACCAGCATCTTCGGCTCCACGAGGGAGTACTCCGCCTCGGGCTGTCCGGGCCAGGCCTCGTGGGCGACGACGTCGTCCTGGCCGATCATCATCCCGTGGTGCAGCTTGCCCTGCCGCCCGCCCGCCTCCAGGGATATGACCACGACGGGGGACAGGATCGTCTCCATCAGCGGCAGCAGCAGCTGGGACAGCTTCCCGTCCCGGTGGACCAGCCCGCACTCGACCAGTTCCTTGTGGGCCGTCGCGTACTCCTCGGGCACCTCCTGGCCGGCGGCCATCTCGGACAGCACGACCACGTGTTCGTCGGCCAGCCGGAAACGTGACCTGGAAACGTCGAACGAAGGCATATCTCACTCACTTGGTAGTCAGTCACCGCAGCCCACCCCGGGCCCGGTCATGAGCCGTCGGGCGGTCAGTACTGGGACTCGGCCCAGAGGTTGAAGACCCGGGCGAAGCCCGCCCGCACGGCCCCCCGCCGGGTGAGCACGGACCGGTCGACTCCGCAGAAGAGCGCCGCGAGGGCGATGTCGGCGTGCAGCACCCGGCCCTCGGCCTGCACCGTCATGCGCTTGCCCTTGCCCCAGCCCGACTGCCGCACGCTGATGACGACACCGGGGTCCTCGGCGTCGGCGGCCCGGGACAGCGTGTACGCGTTGCGGTCGACGGCGGTCAGCCGGTAGCCGTCCCCGAGGTAGGTCATGTGCAGGGACCGGCCCCGGTGGGTCATGCCCCACCGGTTCCGGCTCATCCGGACGTGCCCGTCCCCCAGGCGGAGGACCGCGCGGTTCAGGGAGGGCCGGGTCATGCCCTCCGTGTGGATCCCGCGCGCCTCGAAGGTCGCCGTGGGGATCAGGCCGCCGCTCACCTCGGTGACGACCTTCTCCTGGAGATGCGGCTGCGCCGGGTAGACCACACGGATGTCGCCGAATTCCGGGGAGGTGCCCTGCCAGCCCCACTGGGTCCGCTCGCCCTTCTTCCGCTCCCTCCAGTGGGTGAGCGTGAACGGGCTGATGATGGTGTGCATGGATTCCCTCGCTAGTCGAACGGGTTGAGGGCGCTGCCCAGCTTCTTCGCCCCGCTGGCGATTCCGTCCCCGAGGTCCGAGGCCTTGTCGCCGACCCAGTCTCCGGCCTTCTCGAGTCCGTCGCCGATGGCCTCGCGGTTCTCCCAGATCACCGCGCCGCCGTACGCGATGCCCGTGCCGATGGCCAGGCCCAGCGTCACCGGGGTGGGAGCCACGGTGAGGGCGGTCATGGACGCGCTGAACGCCGTGCCGGTGAGGTCGGTGGCGAACTTCGAGGGATTGGCCTTGATCATTTCCGTGTCGTACGTGGCGAGGTTCGCCAAGCCGTACCCCGTCGCCGCCACGCCTCCGACCACGCCCACGCCGCGCATCCAGCCCGCGGCCTTGGCGGCGTTCGCCAGTCCGCCGTTCTGGGCGACCTTGATGAGGTTGGCCTCCGTGGCCGCCGGCATGTGGAAGACGTTGTTCTTCATGAACCCGCCGAACATCGCCGCTTCGTCGGAGCCGGTGACGGCGGTGACCAGGCCGGGGGGAACGCGGCTCAGCATGCTGCCCGGTGCCCCGGGCAGCCGGTTGTTGATGAAGTTCGCGAGCATGGTGCCGGGCGCCGTGACCGCCTTGCCGTGCTTGAGGGCCTTGTACAGCTTGTACGAGCCCTTCAGCGTCGTCCCCGTCGCGGTGGCGAACGCGGCGGCGGTGAGGGTGCCCTTCTGCACGGCGGCGAACAGTTCGGCGGCCCTCTTGCTGCCGGTGACGTTCTCGATGCCCGCCTTCTGCAGGCGCTTCAGGTAGTCGTCCAGGGTCTCGTCGTCACGCATCTTGAGCGCGTTGAGCTCCATGCGCTCCTGCTTCTTCTGGTCGTCCGCGGCGGAGACCTTCCCGGCGTCACCGTTGAACCCGGTGCCCAGGGTTTCGTCGTTCTTGCCGCCCTGGCCGTCCTTGACGACCGCTTCCAGGTCCTTCTTCAGGTCCTTGTCGGCGTCGTCGACGGCCTTGACGCAGGCCTTGATGTACTCGGCCCAGGACTGCTCGCTCTCCCGCACGGTCCTGGCGTGGTCGGGGTCGTGGCGGGCCGCCTGGCGCTCGGCCGGGGTCAGCTTGTCCCAGTCGTAGGCGACGTTGCCCTGTTCGGAGACCTTCATGCCGGCCGCGATGGCGTCCGTGCGGGCGGTCTCCAGCTGCTTCTTCAGCTCGACGAACTGCTGGTGGGCGTTGCGCAGCAGAGTGGCGGTCGCCTTGGCCTGGGTCTGAGCGGCCTGGTACTCGTAACGCGTAGCGGCGAAGTTGGTGTGTGCCGCGGTCGCGCTCTCACCGAGCCACGTCGGACCCATGGTTATCTTCTGGACGTTGTCCCGGTAGGTGACTTCCACCTTGTGTATTTCGTCGGCCATCTTCTGCCATTTGTCGGCAGCGGTGTTGAGAGGCCCGAAGTCGGTGGACATGACTTCGTGGTACGTCAGCATTCTGTTTCCCTAGGGGCGACGGGGCATCGGCAGCGACTCGTACGCGCCGACGGCGGTCGGCGTTCGGCGGTCCTCGCTCAGCGGTCGGCGAGCGCTCAGTACTTGCTGAGGTTCGACGGGATGCTCGCGATGGCCTGGCCGCGGCCCACGTCGACGCCGGTCAGGGTGGTGACGGTGGCCCTCAGGGCGCCCTTCTCCCGGTTCAGCCGGGCGGTGAGGGTCTTGACCTGCTTCTCCCACGTCGTCTGCACCGTCTTGAGGCCGGCGGCGGTCTCCCAGCCCTTGAGCGCTCCGACGGCGCCCGTCGTGGCCTCGTCCGCCCAGTCGGTGGCCTTCTTCGTGTCCGGCACGATGACGGTCTCGATGGTGTTGGCCGCCGCGCGCTTCTCGGTGGGGGTGGACACGAGGCCCTTGCCGCCACCGGCACCGCCGCCGCCCGGCTCGGCGGGCAACTGGTTGAGCCGCATGGACGTCTCCTGGCGGCTCGCGGCCTCGGCCCGCAACTGGGCCCATTCCTCATCGAATCCCATGGCGCCAACCCCCGATGCTGGTGATCACGATTTCGTGTCGGCATCCTATGTCGGCGTCCCACGGGAGGGGACCGGCCGCATCCCGCGCCTGCGCCGGAAACGCCGGAATAGCGGGGCTATTTCCACCGGGGATTGAGGGTTGTGAGAGTCTCGTGCAGAAGCCGGGCGCCTATCGGTCCTCGTCGTCCGCGCGCCGGGTGTGACGCCAGGGCGCGCTGCGCGCGGCTTGGAACGCGTTGACGCCGACGATGCCCGCCCAGGTGACGACCAGGCCCTTGAGGCCCGCGTTGGCCACACCGATCGCGGAGAGCGGTATCGCGAGGACCAGTGAGATGACGGCGAAGCCGAAGCGCTCGCCGAAGTGCTCCCCCGTGGCCGGACCGGCGGCGGGCCGGCCGCCGCGGGCGACGACCATCCGCTGCTCGGCGACCTGACGGCGGACGCGGCGGTCGACCGTGGCGTCCAGGCGCTGCTCCAGCTTCTCCAGGAACGACTCGACGAGCGCCGGCTCGTACTCCGTCCCCAGTTCGCGGCGGGCGTGGAGGGTGGCGTCGAGCTCCTTCGCGAGCTCCGTGTCACGGGCTTCCATGGCCCTTACGGTACGCAGCGGCCGCGGCCGCGTCGCTGGGGTTAACCCCCCTCTTCGACCCCCTGGACACCCCCACATCACCGCTGCCGCTTGCCCGGCTGCATATCGTCATGCAGAGTCATGGATGACTGAATATCCAGGTCGGGAACGAGGGGGACGGGATGAGCGACAGCCCTGCCGCACGGTTGCAGGCGCTCTTCGAGGGGCACCGGCTGACGCCCACGCAGCGCCGGATCGCCCACTCGATGGTGCGGCGCGCCGCCGACGTACCGTTCCTGTCGAGCGTGGAGCTGGCCGAACTGGCCGGCGTCAGCCAGCCGTCCGTGACGCGCTTCGCCGTGGCGCTCGGGTTCGACGGCTACCCGGCGCTGCGCAAGCACCTGCGTGAGGTGGCCCCCGCCGAGCCGGCCGCCGGGGCGCGGGACGAGTCCGCGTACAACGAGTACCAGCAGGCGGTGCTCGGCGAGATCGAGAACCTGAGGCACCTCGCCGAACTGCTCGCCGACCCCGAGCCGGTGGAGCGTGCCGGGCGCCTGCTCGCCTCCTCCCGGCCGCTGCCGGTGCTGGGGCTGCGCGCCGCCTCCTCGCAGGCGCGGGGCTTCGCGTACTTCGCCGCCAAGGTGCATCCGGACGTACGGCTGCTCGACGAGGGCGGCACGATGCTCACCGACCGGATCGACGCCGCCGTGCGCGCGGGCGCGACCGTGCTGCTGTGCTTCGCGCTGCCCCGGCACCCCCGGGAGGTCGTGGACGCCCTCGCGTACGCGCGCGACGCGGGGCTGACCGTCGTCACGGTCGCCGACTCCGCGTTCGCCCCGGTGGCCAAGCACAGCGACCTGCTGATCCCGGCGGCGGTCGGCACCGGTCTCGCCTTCGACACGGCGTGCGCGCCGATGCTGCTGGGGCGGGTGCTGCTGGAGGCGATGTGCGACGGGCTGCCGGACGCGCAGGCGCGGCTGGAGCAGTTCGACACGGCCGCGGCCGCGCGGGGCCTGTTCGTGGAGTAGCGGTACGCGGGTGCCGCCGGACACGGGTGGCGCCACGCGACGTCCCCTTGGTGCCAGGTGGCGCCACATGGCGCCATCGCGGCACCAGGAACCGTGCCGCCGGGCTCGGTCATACGGGTGGCGCCACCCCGGAGCGGACGGATTTCCCAGCGTTGTCGCAGGTCACCGCCGTGTGGCCGGTCGGAGTGGCATCGGCGGCGCCATAGGTGGTTGCGCGTGGCGCCATAGTGGTGCCATGATGACGTCATGGACCTCACCCCCTACGTCGACACCCTCCGCCGCGAACTCGCGGTGGCCGCCGAGGCCGGCGGCGACGAAGCCCGCGCGCTGGCCGAGCGCCTCACCGCTCCGCTGGAGTCCGCGACCCGGCTGACCATGCTGAACGTGCTCTCCGCCGCCATGGCCGAGATCACCCGCGAACTCGCCCCCGGCTCGGTCGACGTACGGCTGCGCGGCCTCGACCCCGACTTCGTGGTGACGCCACCGCCCTCCGACAGTGGTGCCACGGCGGAACCGTCCGCCCGGGTCGAGCCGCTCGGGAGCCCGGTCCCCGCCGAGGGCGAGGAGGGCGGCACCGCCCGGGTCAACCTGCGCCTGCCGGCCCACCTCAAGGCGCGTGCCGAGGAGGCCGCGGGCCGCGAGGGCCTGTCGGTCAACGCGTGGCTGGTGCGCGCGGTGGCGTCCGCCGTCGAGGGCGGTGCCCGGCCCCGTACCGCGGAGAAGACCCAGACCCACGGACAGAGCTTCACGGGCTGGGTGCGCTGACCGCGCCCGCCCCATCCACTTCACCTCACACCACGTCCCACCAGCGGGGACGCCCTGTAGACCCAAGAGGACGGGACAGCCATGCCTTCTTTCGACACTCCCGCACCGATCTCGGTCACCGCCCATGTGGAGGCCGGTTCCATCCAGTTCACGGCGGGCGACCGCCCCGACACCGTCGTCGAGGTGCGGCCCCGCGACCCCAAGCGGGACCAGGACGTGCGGGCGACGGGCCAGACCGAGGTCGCGTACGCCAACGGCGCCCTGACGGTCAGAACGCCCAAGGGCCCGCTGCTCGGCCTCGGCCGCACCGGCACGGTCGACGTCACCGTCGAACTCCCCGCCGGCTCCCGCCTGGAGGTGACCGGCGCCTGGGCCCAGGTGCTCGGCGAGGGCCGGCTCGGCGAGGTCCGGGTGAAGACCTCGTCCGGCGACGTGCGGTTCGACACGACCGGCCCGCTGAACCTGACCGCGGCGCACGGGTCGATCACCGTGGACCGGGTCGAGGGTCCGGCCGAGATCACCACCAGCTCCGGCAGTCTGCGCGTCGGCGTGGTGGACGGCCCCGTCGTCCTGAAGAACACGCACGGCACCACGACCGTCGGGGCCGCGACCGGCGAACTGCGGGTGAGCGGCGCCAACGGTGACATCGAGATCCGGCGCGCCGAGGACTCGGTGACGGCCACGACCGCGCACGGCACCCTGCGCGTCGGGGAAGTGGCGCGCGGCACGGTCCAGCTGGAGACCTCGTACGGCGCGATCGAGGTCGGCGTCCGCGAGGGCGTGGCCGCCTGGCTCGACGTCAGCTCCGGTTCCGGCCAGGTGCGCAACACCCTCACCGCGTCCGGGGCCCCCGGGGAGGTCGAGGACACCGTCAAGGTCCGCGCCCGCACCCGGTACGGCAACATCGACGTCCGCCGCGCCCGGGTCTGACCTCCCGCGGGCCCCCGCACCGGGCCCCCTGCCCGCACCGCCCCCCCGCACCACCGCACGCCTTCCGCGCGCCCCGCGCCCGGTCCCGTTCCGGCGCCACCGCGCACCTCAGCCGCGTCACCCCCACCCCCGTCACTCCATCACCCCTCGAACAGGAGGGCTCCATGCCTTCGTCTGTCATGTCCACGTCCAAGCAGGGAAGCGGTCCGCAGGCGCCCCCCGCCGTCTCCGCCATCGGCCTGCGCAAGTCCTACGGCGACAAGACCGTGCTCGACGGCGTCGACCTGCACATCCCGGCCGGATCCGTGTTCGCGCTGCTCGGGCCGAACGGCGCCGGCAAGACCACCGCCGTGAAGATCCTGTCCACCCTCATCTCCGCCGACGGCGGCCAGGCGCAGGTGGCGGGCCACGACATCACCACGTCGCCGGACGGGGTGCGCGCCGCGATCGGGGTGACGGGACAGTTCTCGGCCGTCGACGGGCTGATCACCGGCGAGGAGAACATGCTGCTGATGGCGGACCTGCACCACCTCTCCAAGCGGGAGGGCCGCCGTACCGCGGCGGAGCTGCTGGAGCGGTTCGACCTCGTCGACGCGGCGAAGAAGCCGGCCTCCACGTACTCCGGCGGCATGAAGCGCCGCCTCGACATCGCCATGACGCTGGTCGGCGGCCCGCGGATCATCTTCCTCGACGAACCGACCACCGGTCTGGACCCGCGGTCGCGCCACAACATGTGGCAGATCATCCGCGAACTGGTCACCGGCGGCGTCACCGTCTTCCTCACCACCCAGTACCTGGAGGAGGCCGACCAGCTCGCCGACCGCATCGCCGTCCTCAACGACGGCCGGATCGCGGCCGAGGGCACCGCCGAGCAGCTGAAGCGGATGATCCCCGGCGGCCACGTCAGGCTCCGCTTCGCCGACCCCTCCGCCTACCGCGGCGCGGCCGCCGCTCTGCCCGCGGCCACCGCCGACGACGAGGCACTGGTGCTCCGGATCGCCAGCGACGGCAGCCAGCGCGACCTGCGTTCGGTCCTCGACCGGCTGGACGCGGCCGACATCGAGGCCGACGAACTGACCGTCCACACCCCCGACCTCGACGACGTGTTCTTCGCCCTGACCGGCGGCACCGACCAGCCCAAGGAGACGCTCCGATGAGCTCCCTGTCCCTCGCCCTGCGCGACTCCTCCACGATGCTGCGCCGCAACCTCCTGCACGCGCGCCGCTACCCGTCCCTGACCCTCAACCTCCTGCTGACCCCGATCATCATGCTGCTGCTGTTCGTCTACGTCTTCGGCGACGTGATGAGCGCGGGCATGGGCGGCGCAGCCGACCGCGCCGCCTACATCGCCTACGTGGTGCCCGGCATCCTGATGATGACGATCGGGGGCACCGTGGTCGGGACCGCGGTGTCGGTCTCCAACGACATGACCGAGGGCATCATCGCCCGGTTCCGCACGATGGCCATCCACCGCGGCTCCGTGCTCGTCGGACACGTCACCGGCAGCGTGCTGCAGTCGGTCGCCAGCGTCACCCTCGTCGGCGCGGTGGCGGTGGCCATCGGGTTCCGGGCCACCGACGCCACCGCCCTGGAGTGGCTGGCGGCGTTCGGGCTGATGGCCCTGGTCGCCCTGGCCCTGACCTGGATCGCGGTCGGCATGGGCATGGTCAGCCCCAACGCCGAGGCGGCCAGCAACAACGCGCTGCCGCTGGTCATCCTGCCGCTGATCTCCAGCGCGTTCGTCCCGGTCGACGCCATGCCGGGCTGGTTCCAGCCCTTCGCCCGGTACCAGCCCTTCACCCCGGCCATCGAGACCCTCCGCGGACTGCTGCTGGGCACCGAGATCGGCCACAACGGATGGATCGCGGTCGCCTGGTGCCTCGCCCTCACCGTCCTCGGCTACTTCTGGTCGAAGTCCGTCTTCAACCGCGACCCGAAGTAACCGGGCCCCGCCGGACACCGGGAAAGGCCCCCGGGCCTCCTGCCCGACCGTCTCCGCGCCCTCCTGCCGCCCTTCGCGGCCGGGGGGCGCGGACGCCGTCGCGCGCGGCCGGGCGCTCTCAGAAGACGTTAAGGAACGGGAGTTACCCTCCCGCCGCACCCATCGGTCATGCGGACGAGGAGGCGGACATGGGGGTCCCCCCGAAGAAGGCAGGGGGAGCGCGGCGGGCCGCCGCGCTGGCGCGGGTCGCCGTGGTCGTACGGGCGAATGCCGCGCCCTTGTGGTGGGCGGGGCTCGTGGCCGCCGGCGCCGGGGCGTGGCCGGCGGGGCTCACCGGGCGGCGCGTCGGGCTGTGGGCCGGCGCCGCGCTGTTCCTGGTGACCGCCGCCGCGGTGGTCCTGGCGCGGCGCGGGCGCTACACGCTGCTGGCCGAGGGGGCCGTCCGGGCGGCCCGGGGGGACTTCCTCCAGGACCGCGCTGTGACCGTGCGGCTCCGGCGGCGCACCCACCGTTGGTGGCTGGCGGGCGCGTTCGTCGCCGCGCTGGCCTCCTCCTTCGCGGTGCCGGGCGCGGGCGGGCTCTGCCTGGCCGGCGCGGGGGCCGGGCTGTGGCTGAAGGCCCGGTGGCTGGGGCGCCGGGAACGTGACCGGGAGACCCTGTACTGGGTGCGCGTCGACCGGCTCGCCAAGGGGCCGGCCGGCGGGCCCGTCGAGGCGTACCGGTCGACGGGTGTCGCGGCGGGCGACGCCGCGCCGGGCGGGGCGCGGCGCCGCTGATCCCGCGTCAGACGTCCAGCTCGGCCTCGATCTTCCTCAGCTGGTGGCGGGCCATCGCCAGATTCGCCCGCTGCTTGTCCAGCGCCAGGTAGAGGAACAGGCCGTTGGAGCCCCGGCTCTTGAGGAGCCGGATCAGGTGGTACTGCGTGCCCAGGGTGATGAGGATGTCCTCGATCTCCTCCTTCAGCCCGAGCATCTCCATCGTGCGCACCTTGGCGCGCACCACGTCGGTGTTGCCGGCGGCGGCGACCGTCAGGTCCAGGTCCTTGCCGCCGCCGATGGTGCCGAGCGCCATGCCGCTGCTGTAGTCGACGAGAGCGGCGCCCAGGGCACCGTCGATGACGGTGGTGGCTTCCTTGAGGGCGGTTTCGGTGTTGGCCATGGGGTGTCACGCTTCCTTCGGTTTGTGGGACGGCAGGGGCGGGATGGCTTGTCGGGTGGGCAGGGACGCGGCCGTCGTGGACGGCGCCGGCGCCGGTCGCGGCTCGCTCTGCGGGGTACGCCGGTGCAGGGCGCCGTCGACCAGTTCGCCGATGCGGGCGCTGGACCGGCGGGCTTCCAGGTGGAGCCGGCCCACGTTGATGCGGGGCTCGGCGAGGAGCGTCAGCACGGCGGAGCCGCCCGCCGCGTACGTCGCGACGTAGCCGTGCTCGCCGCGGACCAGCAGCTCGCGGAAACCGCCCTGCCCGGTGGCGTCGGTGAGCCGCAGCGCGACGCCGAGCGCGGCCGCCGTGAGGGCGGCGACACCCTCGGCGGCGTCGGCGTCCGCCGTGTCACGGGCCAGGACCAGGCCGTCGGTGCTGGCCGCGAGCGCCCCGGTCACCTGGGGGATCCGGGCCCGCAGGCGCCTGAGCTCGCCGAGCACCTCGGCTTCGGCCGCCGTCATCAACTGTCTCCTCTCACTCCTTCCACTCCTCTCGCTTCTCTCGGCGCGCTGTCGCAAGGCGCGCCTCATGAGCGCGTCCCGGGCGTACGGGCGGTCACAGATGGGCCTCCAGGGCGTCACGGAGCCGGCGGAGCAGGGCGATGTCCGGTTCGGATGCGAAGCCAGCGGGGTCGTAGGGGGCGGACTCGTACGGAAGGCCGTCGTAGGGGATCGGCTCGCGTGCGTACGGATGCGCGTACGGCTGGGCGCAGGGGTGCGCGTACGCGTGCGACTCGTGCGGGACCGGGTCGGGCACGGCCGGTTCCGGCGGCGTCGTCACGAGCCCGGCCGCGGCCAGCCGCCTGATCTCCAGCAGGATGTGGAACGCCGGCCGGCCCAGTGCCCAGGCGAGTTGTGCGGGCGTGCGGTGACCGTCGGCCTGGGCCAGCAGGGCGCGCTGGCGGGGGGTGACCGTCTGGCCGGGAGCGGCGGTCCGGGGCACGACCGGCGCGGCGTCGACCGCCGGGTAGGGCCACACGTGGTCGAGCAGTTCCCGGCGGCGCAGCGTCTCCCGCTCGATGTCGATCGCCGGTACGGGGCGGGCCGCGCGCGCGGCGTGGGTGCCGTGGAGGGTGCCGTACTGGAAGCGGGCCGGGCCGCGCCCGGGGGCGAGGGCGAAGAACGCCGCGTCGAACAGGGCGCCCAGGTGGCATATCTCCAGCTCGCCGGCCGACACCCGGCCCTGCCGCGGCTGCCGGCCGCCCGCCGACAGCAGGACGTCCGGGCCGGGCGCGACCGGGCTCTCCGCGTGGGCGACCCGCCCGTCGACCAGGTACAGCGTCCCGTGGTCCCGTACCAGTGCCCCGGTGGCCCGCTCCTTGGCCAGCCGCAGCAGCATCGGCGACACCACCGCCTGGGCGGTCCGCGTGCTCATACCAGCACCAGCCGCTCGGCCAGTTCGCGCATGCGCAGCCGGGCCAGCGCCAGGTTGCCGGTGGAGCGGTCCAGCCACAGGTGCAGGAAGACGCTGCTGTCGAAGGTCGTCTCGACGAACCGCAGGACGTGGTAGCCGGTACGGGTGGTCACGATGACGTCCTCGACGGGCGGCGCCTTGGGGTCCACGCCGACCGGCAGCGTCCCGGGCGCGGGGAGCGCCGCGGCGGCCGTGGAGGCCGGGGAGCCCGTGGGCACTGCGCCCTGCGGCGACGGGGCGGGCGGGCCCGCGGCGTGCGTCCCGGCGGGTGCGCCGCCCGGCCGGCCGCGCGTCTCCGGGGCCGCGGAACCGTGCGCGGGCCGCGCCGTCAGACCGGGGGCCGGTACCGGTGTCAGGTCGGGTATGAGGCCGGAGCCCGCGCCGACCCCGGCACCCGCGCGGGGTATGAGGCGGGAGCCCGCGACCGCCCCGGGTACGAGGCTCCCGGCCCCGCCCGCCACGACCGTCCCCGCGTCGGGCGGGGGGCCGCCGGCCGGGTCGGCCGCGGGGCCCGGTGCCGGGGGCAGGGCCGCCGGTGCCGCGTCGGGGGCGAACGACTCGTACTCCGCGGCGGCCCGGGCGAGCTCCGCCGTCTCCGCCGCCGTCGTCTCGTGGTCACCCACCGGTGACCGGCCGGCCGTGCCGAGTGCGAGCCCACTGGTCCAGTCGACGAGTGCCGCACCCAGCGCGCCCGGCAGGCTCATCACTTCGCGCAGGCACTCGTCGATTCCGGGCACGCGGGCTCCCCTCCCAGTTCCCCGTTGCGCATCAAGGCTGTGACGACGACGCTACGCAACGTTCGCCCCCCTGGTGGGAGTTCTGGCATTTTCCGAAGGAACGTGCCCGTGAGGGGGTAGGGTCGCCGGTTTACGCTTCTCCGCGCGCCCGCATCACCACCCTGTTGAGCGCCCACAGCGCCACACCGATGGCGACCAGCACACCGGCCCGGATGTACACGTCCGCGTCCCGGTCGGCGAGGGGGCTCGCGAGGACGAGCGCGGTGATCGCGCCGAGGACCGGCAGCACCGTCGGCGTACGGAAGTGCGGGTGATCGACCGGGTCGCGGCGCAGTACCAGGACCGCGATGTTGACCACGGCGAAGACGCACAGCAGCAGGAAGGCCGTCGTGTCGCCGAGGCCCTCGATCTCACCGGTCGTCACCAGGCCGATGGCCAGAAGGGACACGAAGACGATGCCGACCACCGGAGTGCGGCGCTTCGGCAGGACGCGGCCCATGGCGCGGGGCAGGATGCGCTCGTTGGCCATGCCGTAGCAGAGCCGCGAGGCCATCATGATGTTGATGAGCGCCGAGTTGGTGACGGCGAACAGGGCGATCAGCGCGAACGCCTTGGGCGGGAAGTCGAGGCCGCCGGCCTTGACGACCTCCAGGAGCGGTCCGCTGGACTGCTCCAGGGTGCGGTGGTCGACCAGGAGCGACGAGATCAGCGCCACCAGCACGTAGACGGTGCCGGTGACCACGACGCCGGTGAAGATCGCCCGCGGGAAGGTGCGGACCGGGTCGCGCGTCTCCTCGGCCATGTTGACGGAGTCCTCGAAGCCGACGAACGCGAAGAAGCCGAGCGCGGTGGCCCCCAGCACGCTGGTGAGGAGGGCGTACCCGGTGCCGGTCGCCTGGAACTCGCCGAGCCGGGAGGGCTCCCCGCCGCCCGTGAGCACCGCCCACGCGCCGACGGCGAGGATGACCGCCAGGCCGGTCAGCTCCACCAGGGTGAGGACGACGTTGGTCTTCACGGACTCCGACACGCCCCGCAGGTTGAGCGCGGCGAGGGCGAGGAGGAAGAGGATCGCGACCAGGGTGGGCGGCACCGCGCCCCGGGTGAACTCGGTGAGGTAGTCGCCGCTGAAGGCGCGGGCCGCCGCGCTCGCCGAGGACAGTCCCGAGCACATGACCATGAAGGCGACGATGAAGGTCAGGAAGGGGACCTTGAACGCCTTCTGGGTGTACAGGGCGGCGCCGGCCGCCTTGGGGTACTTGCCGACGAGTTCGACGTACGACGCAGCCGTCAGGATCGCGACGGCGAAGCCGATGAGGAAGGGGAGCCAGAGGGCGCCCCCGACCTTGCCCGCCACCTTGCCGGTGGTGGCGTAGATGCCGGTGCCCAGGATGTCGCCGATGACGAAGAGGATGAGCAGTTTCGGTCCGATGACCCGTTTGAGGGCCGGCTCCTCGTGGGCGCCCACGGCCTGTTCGGTGGTGGTCATGGGAAGGTTCTGCCCTCCGGCCGCGGCGGGATTCCCGTCACCGCGCGAGCAGCGCGTCCGCGTGGCCGCCGCCTCCCTCCGCGACGATCTCGGCGACGGTCTGCGGCGGGCGCACGGTCGCGAAGCGGACGGCCCCGTCCTCCCCCGTGACGTAGCCGTACACCCCCGGCCGGGTGAGGGAGTTGTACGCGTAGTGGTGGGCGAAGTAGTACGCCCCGGTGTCCAGCGCGGCCACGATGTCGCCCGGTCCGATGCGCGGCAGCGCGCGCTGCACGGCGAGCAGGTCACCGGCGAAGCAGGCCGGTCCCGCCACGTCCTGCTCGACGAACGGGCCGCCCGTCCTGGGCCGTCCCCCGGCGTCGTACACGGTGATCCGCAGCGGCCAGGAGACGGGGTCGTACACGGTCCTGGTGGCGACCTGCACGCCCGCGTGCGTGACGGCGATGGGACGGGATCCGGACGTCTTGGTGTACTCGACGCGGGCGAGGACCGTGCCGTGCTTGGCCAGCAGCGACCGGCCGAACTCCGTGACCAGGCCGTAGCGCCCGTCGAACAGCCCCGGCACCTCGCGGGCGAGCAGCGCGGCGTACTCGGCGTACGTCGGCGTCTCCTCGTCGGAGGTGAAGTTCACCGGCAGGCCGCCGCCGATGTCGATGGTGTCGACGCGGCGGCACCCGGCGGCCGCGTTGATCTCCTCGGCCAGTTCGTACACCTCCCGGACGCCGGTGACGAGGAGGGACAGCGGCAGCCCCTGCGAGCCGGAGTGGGTGTGCAGCCGGGTCAGCCAGGGCCGGTCGAGGTACGCCCGTACGACACCGGCGCGCGCGCCCTCGTCGCGCAGGGCGATGCCGAACTTGGAGGTGGCCGTGGCGGTGGACAGGGCGTCGATGGCGCCGCCGCCGATCTGCGGGTTGACGCGCAGCCCGAGCGGGGAGCGGGTGGGCGCCTCCCGGACGAGGGCGTCGAGCCGGGCCAGCTCCTGCGGGTTGTCGGCGTTGACGGCGATGCCGAGGTCCAGGGCCTCCCGCAGCTCGGCCGGGGTCTTGGCGGGGGAGTCCAGGACGATCCGGTCCGCCGTGACGCCCGCCGCGCGGGCCAGGGCCAGCTCGCCGGGGCTGGCGACCTCGGCGCCGAGCCCCTCCTCGTGCAGCAGGCGCAGGACCGGGACCAGGGGGGAGGCCTTGACGGCGAAGGCGTGCAGGACGGGCGCGTCGGTCACGGCCGCGAAGGCGGCGCGCAGGGCCGCGGCGGAGGCGCGCACCCCGGAGACGTCGAGGAGGGCGGCGACCGGGGCGGCCGGGGTGAGGAGGGCTTGGTCGACCGCTGCCCGTACGGCTCGATCGCGACGGTCCGGGGCCATGTTCCGCATGTTCCCCAGCCAATCATCCGGTGCCGCGCACCGCAGCCGTTGACTACATCTATTCATCAAGACAAGATGTGAATAACTGATTCTGCAACCGCAGCCGTCCATCTGCGACCGAGGAGGCATCCCCATGTCAGGACCCCGCCCCGTACGGGCCCCGCGCGGTACGGAACTGAGCGCCCTGGGATGGCAGCAGGAGGCCGCCCTGCGGATGCTGCAGAACAACCTCGACCCCGAGGTCGCCGAGCACCCCGACAAGCTCGTCGTCTACGGCGGCACCGGCAAGGCCGCCCGCGACTGGCGCTCCTTCGACGCGATGGTCCGCACGCTGCGGACGCTCAAGCAGGACGAGACGATGCTCGTCCAGTCCGGCCGCCCCGTCGGCGTCATGCAGACCCACGAATGGGCGCCCCGCGTCCTCATCGCCAACTCCAACCTGGTCGGCGACTGGGCCAACTGGGAGGAGTTCCGGCGCCTGGAGCAGCTCGGCCTGACCATGTACGGCCAGATGACCGCCGGGTCGTGGATCTACATCGGCACCCAGGGCATCCTCCAGGGCACCTACGAGACCTTCGCCGCCGTCGCCGCCAAGAAGTTCGGCGGCACCCTCGCCGGGACGATCACCCTCACCGCCGGCCTCGGCGGCATGGGCGGCGCCCAGCCGCTCGCCGTCACCATGAACGACGGCGTCGCCATCTGCATCGACTGCGACCCGCGCGCCATCGAGCGCCGCATCGAGCACCGCTACCTCGACGTGCGGGCCGACTCCCTGGAGCACGCCCTCCAGCTCGCCGTCGAGGCGCGCGACGCCCGCCGCCCGCTCTCCATCGGCCTCCTCGGCAACGCCGCCGAACTGCTGCCCCGCATGCTCGCCGAGGGCGCCCCCGTCGACATCGTCACCGACCAGACCTCCGCCCACGACCCGCTCTCCTACCTGCCGGTCGGCGTCGACTTCGACGACATGGCCGCCTACGCGGCCAAGGACCCGGCCGGGTTCACCACCCGCGCCCGCGAGTCCATGGCCCGGCACGTCGAAGCCATGGTCGGCTTCATGGACGCGGGCGCCGAGGTCTTCGACTACGGCAACTCCATCCGCGGCGAGGCCCGGCTCGCCGGCTACGACCGGGCGTTCGCCTTCCCCGGCTTCGTCCCCGCCTACATCCGCCCCCTGTTCTGCGAGGGCAAGGGCCCCTTCCGCTGGGCCGCCCTGTCCGGCGACGCCGCCGACATCCACAAGACCGACAAGGCCATCCTCGACCTCTTCCCCGAGAACGAGTCGCTGGCCCGCTGGATCAAGATGGCCGGCGAACGCGTCCACTTCCAGGGCCTGCCCGCCCGCATCTGCTGGCTGGGTTACGGCGAACGCGACCGCGCCGGCGAGCGCTTCAACGACATGGTGGCCGCCGGCGAGCTGTCCGCCCCCCTCGCCATCGGCCGCGACCACCTCGACTGTGGCTCCGTCGCCTCCCCCTACCGGGAGACCGAGGCCATGCTGGACGGCTCCGACGCCATCGCCGACTGGCCGCTCCTCAACGCCATGGTGAACGTCGCCTCCGGCGCCTCCTGGGTCTCCATCCACCACGGCGGCGGCGTCGGCATGGGCCGCTCCATCCACGCCGGCCAGGTCACCGTCGCCGACGGCACCCCGCTCGCCGGCGAGAAGATCCGCCGCGTCCTCACCAACGACCCGGGCATGGGCGTCATCCGCCACGTCGACGCCGGTTACGACCGCGCCGACGAGATCGCCGACGAGCGTGGCGTCCGCGTCCCCATGCGGGAGGGCGACGGAGCATGACCGGCACCACCGACGGCCCCGCCCCCACCGTGACGCCGGGGGCGGGCACCACCCCGCCCCCCGGCGGGCGACCCCCCTCCTTCCACACCATGTGGGCCGACCTCGCCCCCATCGGTCGCCACGCCGCGAGCGGCGGCTACCGCCGCCACGCCTGGACCGGCGCCGACGCCGACTGCCGCACCTGGTTCCAGGAGCAGGCCGAGGCCCGCGGACTCACCTACGAGACCGACCACAACGGCAACCAGTGGGCCTGGCTCGGCGACCCCCTCGGCGAGGACGCCGTCGTCACCGGCTCCCACCTCGACTCCGTCCCCGACGGCGGCGCCTTCGACGGCCCGCTGGGCGTCGTCTCCTCCTTCGCCGCGCTCGACGAACTCCGCCGCAGAGGCGCCCAGTTCCGCCGCCCGGTGGCCATCACCAACTTCGGCGACGAGGAAGGCGCCCGCTTCGGCCTCGCCTGCGTCGGTTCCCGCCTCACGGCCGGCCGGCTGACGAAGGAGGCCGCGTACGCGCTGCGCGACGCCGACGGCATCACCCTCCCGCAGGCCATGGAGGCCGCCGGATACGACCCGGAGGCCATCGGCCCCGACCCCGGACGCCTCGCCCGGATCGGCGCGTTCGTCGAACTCCACGTCGAGCAGGGCCGCGCCCTCGACCTGACCGGCGACGCGGTCGGCATCGCCTCCGCGATCTGGCCGCACGGCCGCTGGCGGTACGACTTCCACGGCGAGGCCAACCACGCCGGCACCACCCGGCTCGCCGACCGGCGCGACCCGATGCTCACGTACGCCGAGACCGTCCTGGCGGCCCGCCGCGAGGCCGAGCTGGCCGGCGCCGTCGCCACCTTCGGCAAGATCGCGGTCGAACCCAACGGCGTCAACGCCATCCCCTCCCTCGTACGCGGCTGGCTCGACTCCCGCGCGGCCGACCAGGCCACGCTCGACACGGTGGTCTCGGGCATCGAGGCGGCCGCCCACGAGGCCGCCGCCCGCCAGGGCGTCGACCTCACGGTCGTCCGCGAGTCCTTCACCCCCGTCGTCGAGTTCGAGCACGCCCTCCGGGACGAACTCGCCAAGATCCTCGGCGGCCGGGTCCCGGTCCTCGGCACCGGAGCCGGACACGACGCCGGCATCCTGTCCGAGTCCGTCCCCACCGCCATGCTGTTCGTCCGCAACCCCACGGGCATCTCCCACTCCCCGGCCGAACACGCGGCCGAGGACGACTGCGTGGCCGGCGTCCTCGCCCTCGCCGACGTACTGGAGGGACTGGCGTGCCGCTGACCTACTGGTGCGAACACGCCTGGCTCGGCACCCACGTCGAGCCGGGCGTCACCCTCGAGGTGACCGACGGCCGCCTCACCGCCGTACGCACCGGCACCGACACCCCGCCGCCCGGCGCCGTCACCCTGCGCGGCCTGACCCTCCCCGGCCTGGCCAACGCCCACAGCCACGCCTTCCACCGGGCGCTGCGCGGCACCGTCCAGGTCGGCTCCGGCACCTTCTGGACCTGGCGCGAGGTCATGTACCAGGTCGCCTCCCGCCTCACGCCCGACAGCTACTTCGCACTGGCCCGCGCCGTGTACGCGGAGATGGCACTGGCCGGCATCACGGTCGTCGGCGAGTTCCACTACCTCCACCACGCGCCCGGAGGGACCCCGTACGCCGACCCCAACGCCATGGGCGAGGCGCTGATCGCGGCGGCCGGCGAGGCGGGCATCCGCATCACCCTGCTCGACACGGCCTACCTCTCCTCCGGCTTCGGCGCCGCCCCCGACCGGCACCAGCAGCGCTTCTCCGACGGCACGGCGGACGCGTGGGCCGAGCGGGCCTCCTTCCTCAAGGACCGGGACGGCGTCCGCATCGGCGCGGCCATCCACTCCGTACGCGCCGTCCCCGCCGACCAGCTCTCCACGGTCGCCCGGTGGGCCGCCGACCGCGGGGCCCCGCTCCACGTCCACCTCTCCGAGCAGACCGCGGAGAACGACGCCTGCCTGGCCGCCCACGGCTGCACCCCGACCCGGCTGCTCGCCGACCACGGCGTGCTCGGCCCCCGCACCACGGGCGTCCACAACACCCACCTCACCGACGAGGACATCGCCCTGCTCGGTGGGACCGGCACCGGCACCTGCATGTGCCCCACGACGGAACGCGACCTCGCCGACGGCATCGGCCCGGCCGGCGCCCTCCAGCGGGCCGGATCGCCCCTGTCCCTGGGCAGCGACAGCCACGCGGTCATCGACCTCCTGGAGGAGGCGCGGGCGATGGAGCTCGACGAGCGCCTCCGCTCCCGCACCCGCGGCCACTGGACGGCCGCCGCGCTGCTCCACGCCGCCACCGCCGAAGGGCACGCCGCCCTCGGATGGCCCGACGCCGGCCGCCTCGAGACCGGGGCACTCGCCGACTTCACGACGATCGCCCTCGACACCGTCAGGACAGCGGGACCGGTACCGCGTCTGGCAGCTGAGACAGCGGTATTCGCCGCGTCGGCAGCGGACGTGCGCCACACGGTCGTGGGCGGCCGTCATGTCGTACGGGACGGGGCCCACGCCCTGGTCCACGATGTGCCCCGGGCCCTGACGGACTCGATCGCCGCGCTGCACCGCTGAAGGAGACACCCCTGACCATGAACAGCATGAACAGCGGCCCCGACACGACGAACAACCCCCCGGCGACTGCCGCCCCCGCGACCGCGAACAGCGCGGTCGCGGCGACGGCCACCGTCATCACCAACATCGCCAGCCTGGTCACCAACGACCCCCTTCTCGGTGATGGATCCCCCCTCGGCCTGATCCGGGACGCGGCCGTCGTCATCGACGGCGACCGCGTGGTCTGGATCGGTGAATCAAGCAAAGCACCCGCCACTGACAACCAGGTCGACGCGGACGGCCGGGCCGTCGTCCCCGGCTTCGTCGACTCCCACTCCCACCTCGTCTTCGCGGGCGACCGCACCGCCGAGTTCAACGCCCGGATGTCCGGGCAGCCGTACGCCGCCGGCGGCATCCGCACCACCGTCGCCGCGACCCGCGCCGCCACCGACGAGGCCCTCGAAGCCAACGTCACCCGCTACCTGCGCGAGGCGCTGCGCCAGGGCACCACCACCTTCGAGACCAAGTCCGGCTACGGCCTCACCGTCGAGGACGAGTCCCGCGCGCTGCGGATCGCCGCCCGCCACACCGACGAGGTCACCTACCTCGGCGCGCACATCGTCTCCCCCGACTTCGCCGGTGACCCGGCCTCCTACGTCGCCCTGGTCACCGGCGAGATGCTCGACGCCTGCGCCCCGCACGCCCGCTGGATCGACGTGTTCTGCGAGAAGGGCGCCTTCGACGGCGACCAGGCCCGCGCGATCCTCACGGCCGGCAAGGCGCGCGGCCTCCACCCGCGCATCCACGCCAACCAGCTCTCGTACGGCCCCGGCGTCCTGCTCGCCGTCGAACTGGACGCGGCGTCGGCCGACCACTGCACGCACCTCACCCAGGCCGACGTGGACGCCCTCGCCGCCGGCCGCACCGTCGCCACGCTCCTGCCCGGCGCCGAGTTCTCCACCCGCGCCGAGTGGCCGGACGCCCGCCGCCTCCTCGACGCCGGGGTCACCGTGGCCCTCTCCACCGACTGCAACCCGGGCTCCTCGTTCACGTCCTCCATGCCGTTCTGCATCGCGCTCGCGGTCCGCGACATGGGCATGACCCCCGACGAGGCCGTCTGGTCCGCCACGGCCGGCGGCGCCGCCGCCCTCCGCCGCACCGACATCGGCCGCCTCACCCCCGGCGCCCGCGCCGACCTGACCCTCCTGGACGCCCCCTCCCACGTCCACCTCGCCTACCGCCCGGGCGTCCCCCTGGTGACGGCGGTCTGGCAGCGCGGCGAGCGCGTCCTCTGAGCGGCCCGCCTCCGCGGAGCCCCGGGGGCGTGGCCCGCGGGCTCCGCACCGGCCAACAGCCGTACCTCGTAAGGAATTTTCGACCGACCACTACCGCGCCGGTCTCCCGCCCCTGCTCGGAATTTGAGCTTTCTTTGAGTAATTGGGCCCCTGGTGATGGGAAATCAATTCATTCCCTGTGATCCACGTCACCCCCTGTTGTGGCGCATGCTCGCACTCCGATAGATATGTCGTGCACGCGCCACCCAATGGATAAGTCCAAGGTGGCCTGCTTGTGACTCCTTGACCAAGAGTCACCTCACAACTGCATCGAAACGGGGCACAATGGATCGCGCTGTCGTGCGCACTGCAATACCTCTTTTCGTTACCGGCGCCTTGCTGCTTTCAGGGGCGGGTGTCAGTGTCGCTTCTCCGGCGGAGGAGCCGCTTCCGGCCGATGACGCGAAGATCGTCATGAATGACGGGCGCATCATCGGCGTCAATGACACGGTCGATTTCTCGTTCGAGGGGGACGAGAAGGCGGTGGAACCGAAGCCCGCCAAGGGCGACATGAGCGCCATGGCCTGCCCAGAGGTGAACGACCGGCCGAAATACACCGTCAAGGGCTCCCCCCACTTCCTGCCGGACAAGAAGAAGCCGCAATCGACGTGGCTGCTGCCGCGCCAGACGGTGTCGTGGACGGTGACCGGCAGCCACACCTTCACGTGGGACATCGGTGCCAGCGCCGAGGCGGAAGCGGGCGCCATCCTGGCCAAGGCCAAGGTCAGCGTCGACACCAAGATCAGCAACGCCTGGACGTGGACCGGGACCCAGACCGTCACCGACACCAACACCACGTCCAAGGGCTACCGGGCCGTACTCGGCCAGGTCGGGTGGAAGCTCACGGGTACGAAGACGTGGATCGCTCCGCCTTGCACGCTCAAGAAGAAGACCATTGTCGTCCTGGCTCCGCGCAAAGGGGACATGTCGATCGGACGGCAGAATTCATGAGTCGGGGCAGGCGGGCGAACCGGAGGGCAGCGCTCTGCCTCGTGACCACCGCGGTGCTCTCCGCGGCGGCGTGCACCCCGAGCGAACGGTCCGGCCCATCTGCACAGAGCCCCAGCGCGACCGGGGCGCCCACCGCCGCGACACCGGACGATGCCGCTGACCTCAAGGCTGTACTGGAACGAGCTTTCGTCGCCAGGGAATCGCTCGGCGGCGGATCCGGCCGACTGGACCCCCAGTTCGGAAACACTCATCCCGCCACCCCTGAGGGCGTGCTCAGCGTGACATTCGCGTTCACGTGCACGGGCAAGGGGGAGGTCTCGCTGAAGTTCACCGTCGGCGGCAAGGAGGTGCCGACAGCTGCGGGCAGCCAGGTGTGTGACGGCACCATTTTCCAGCGCAGCGTCGATGTGCCCAAGCGGGGTCCCCTTGGCTTCCAAGCCGCCGTCGGTGGCTCTGCCGACGGCGGATTCGCCTACGCCTACTACGCCGAGAAGAAGCAACTTCCCTAGCCGACCGATGCAGCCCGGCCCGAGGCCGTACAGCCGGCGACTCCGGTTGTACGGTCTCGGACCTGAGAAGGTCCAGTGCGCCGAGCCTGCGCGGGCACAGCGCACGCACATCCGCACCGGCTCACGTGCCGCCATCGCACGACGGACGGCGGCTGGTCATACGCCGGTGGACCCGAGGTGCCGCTGGTCATGATCCGCTCCGTTCACCGTCGCCGCGGCGCCACGAGGTCAACTGGTCGCCGTTCTCGTCCCACGTGTCCCGCTCGTGGAGCGAGTAACCGGAGCTGTCGAACAACTGCCGCTGCATGAGCGTGCCGTTGGGGTGCCACTCCTTCCACTCGCCCACCGCGCAGCCGCCCCGGGCCACTCCCTCGGATCGCGGGGTCCCGTCCTGGTACCACTCACGGGACAGTCCGTGGAGGAGGCCATCCGCGTACTCGTCCAGGCTGATCAGGTATCCGTTCCGGTACTCGGCCACTTCTCCGGTGAAAGGAGTACCGCCGTAGAACAAGCAACCGCTGACATCCATGTCGACATCCGGATCATCGATGTCGATCCGTACCACGGACCTCGCCGGCGGTTCGGACTTCGTCCCCCGGCTGTCGAGGCTGTCGAGGGTCATCGGGTCCAGGTGTGCCAACGGATGCCCGTCCACATGGGACTGCCAGGTGCCGAGCGGGATCCCGAACACAACCAGGTCCACGACCCCGTTCTCGACAGGAAACGCACCACCCCGCTCGAAGAGCAGGAGCAGGGGCTGAAAGGGGTCCGCATGACGCCGGGCGGCCTCGACGTCCGCATCGTGCAGGGCCGCCCAGTGCAGTGCGAACCGGCAGAGGCTCCGTGCGCGCAGGACGGGTACGTGCTCGGCGGCGAACTGGTCGAGTTCGTCGACAAGACGGGACGGCGCTCTCACGGAGGCATCTATGTGAGCGCCGATGTCGAAGAAGGGCCACAGGCCGGGCACCTTCAGCTCCCGTGCCCAGACAGCAGAACGGCGCAGAAACTCACGCAGGAGCGCGGCACGCGACCCCGCGTGGTCGTCGGCGGCACCCCGGTCCGCCCACCTGACCTCTGTCAACCGCCGCGCCATTGCGGACGCTGCTGTGTTCACTGCCCGAGCCCTCCTTCCACCCCTCGTACCACCCCCTCCCTCGCAGGCTTCCCGCACCGGGGGAAGTCCGCCGGACGCGCAGGGACGGTCGTCTATTCGGCTCCGGGGCCGGTCAGTTCGTGGTCTGTTCCCACGGCAGCTTGATGGGGCGGCGTTGCCAGTACCAGGGCAGTGACCGGGTGTCCTCCTTCTCCGTCCTCAGGGCGGACGTCAGGGCCTGGCCGCCGTCGTCCACCGTGAGGGCACGGAACCGGGCGTCCACCGCAGTGAGTGCGTCGCCCACCCTTTCCCGCTCTTCGCTGGTCAGGAACTCGATGGCATCGCTGAGCCGACTGCGATTCTCCAGGTCTTCCTGGTACATCTCTGCCGAATACCAATGCGAAGGTGGCCAATGGGCAGCCATCCGGGAACAAAGCTTCTCCCATTCCCGCAGAAGGGCCTGGGTGCCGGAGTGCGTTACACCGGACTCGGATGAAAATGCGCGATCAGTCTCCGGTGTGGGCAAGGGATAATCTCGGGCGACCTCAGGGAAAGGTTCGACCCGTGCGTGAGGAAACTCCGTCATCGGGATTTCCAGGCCGTACACGGTAAATCCGGCGACATCACCTTCGAGTTGCTCAACCCGTGCGAAAGTCGCCGTTCCTCGCGGTGTGTACACCTTACGGATCCACGGCAACGTTCCCCATGGCGTGAGAACGGGCGCGTCCAAAGCCCGGGCAAGAGACTCCGCGAGTTCGTCATCGGCAGGCTGGCTCTGGACCTCCGCAGCGCCGTACACGGTCAGAGCATGGTTGAGGTCGCCTGTCAGGGCCTGATACTCGCAGGTGACCGTGGCGTCCCAGTTGCGAGCTTCCAGTTCGTCCTCGGGGGAGACGTCCACGTGATCGGGGCTCACGGCGAACGCCCGGGCCAGGAAGGCGCTGAGAGTTCGAGGATTCGCGTTCCCAGCCACCAAGAAGTTGTACATCACGAGTAGTACTCCCGATACAGATCGATCGCCCGCCGGACGTAGTGCGGGTTCTCCGCGAATTTCGGTGCCCTTGTGAACATGACTTGCACCTTGGTCATGTCCCCGCCGGCCTTCATGATGGCTTTGAGTGCCGCATATTCAACCCGATTCAGGTTGATGAATCCGGGCCCTGAAACAGGGAAGGTGCGACCGTTTGGTTCAATCGCATAGCTTCGCCCGTTCACAGTGTATCGCTGAGTGTGAGCATCGAATTCAGCCCTTCCGGCGGCGATTTCTGCGATGTCCGCCCGTACCGCGTCCTTCACCTCGGGCAGGATGATGGTGTTGTCGGTGTCCGGCTCCCCGTGCTTCACGCCGGAGAGGTTGTGCCGGGCGTGGGGGTACAGCAGGTTCTTCCCTCTGGCGCTCCCCCGGATCTCTTCTCCTGCGGGCCAACTCTCCTCGGGCTTGCGTGACTTGTTGCTGGGCGGGATGCCGTCATGAGCGGAGCCACCGCTCCCCCCGGAGGTGTCGCCGTGACTGCCATGTGGCGGCCGTGCCTCTCCATCGGCCCGGCTGCTTCCCTCGTAGGACGCTGAACTGTCCGCCTGATGCACGCCGCCGGGTGCGGTGTCACCGTGCCCGCCGGCACCGGACGTGTGGTCGCCGCCTGCCGAGGGGCGGTCCAGGCTGTTGTTCAGGGAGTGGTCACCTCTACCGGTACCGCCTGAGGCGCTGTCCACGGTGGCCGAGCCGGACCAGGACGGGTTGCCGTTGAGGCGGCCCAGGTCGCCCGGGCTGCCGTTCAGGCTGTCGCCCACCCGCAGCACGTCGTCCGAAGCTGTGGCGTCCGCGCCGACCAGGGCGGGCTGCTTGGCCGGGGTGCCCACCCGAGGGTTGTCGGCGCCCGTCGCCGCGGGAGGGGGCGTTTCCTTCTTGGCGTCCTCGGCGCGCTGGAGGAGGGTGCCGTCGGCGTTGTAGAGATTGCCCTTGGGGTCGGCGTAGACCGTTGCGCCCGTCGGGTCGGTGAGCCTGACGGTGCCCTGCGGGAGGGCGATGGTGCCGTCGGTGACCTTGAGGGTGCCTTCCGGGACGGGTATCGCCCCGGACGGGGGAGAGGCGTCGGCGGGCAGGTGGACCACGCCGTCGCCGAAGTCGATGGAGCCCGGCGGGGCGGGGGTGCCGTCAGGGAGGCGGACCGTGCCCGGAGGGAGCTCGACGACGCCCGGCGGGACCGCCGCGCCGTTGGGGAGGTGCAGGGTGCCGTCCGGGAGCACTGAGGCGCCGGGCGGAAGTTCGATAGTGCCGACCGGGAGGCTGACGTCGACATGGCCCATGCCCCGCAGGCCGGTCATGACGTCACCGATCTTCCGCATGCTCGCCGTGGCACCCGTGAGGAGGTACGTCGTCGGGTCGACGGCTTGGCCCGCCTTGCCGGCGAAGGAGAGCGCCTTGGCGGCCGCGCCCGACCTGCCCGCGCCGGACGCCGCGCTCCCGGCACCCCGCGTGGCGAGGATGCTGAGCACGTTGAAGGTGGTGAGGCCGCCGGCGCGGGCGGGGTTCTCGTCCCACTTGTCGTAGGCGATCAGCGCCTTGCCGGTCTCTTTCATCGCCGTACGGGAGTCCCGCAGCAACGGCGGCATGTCCTTGTCGTCGGGAGCCCAGAACAATGCCGCCGCCGGGGTGGTACTGATCAACACGCCGGTCGACAGCAGGCCAAGCCCCTTCCACGCCTCCCCGGCCGCGTCCCAGCCGTCCGTGCCTACGAGGATTCCCAGACTCTTGACCGTGCCGACGACGCCGTCGACGAAGAAGCCCGTGGCGAAGTCGGCGCCGTGTTCCCAGATCTGCCATGCCGGGGTCGACTCGGCGACCGCGTCCCCCCAGGGCAGGCTCTCGGCCTGCTTGAGCATCTCGGCGTCGTAGCCGTACATGCCCGGCTTGTGGGATCCGTCGTCGACCGTGAGCGGAGAGCCGCCGACCAAGGCGACGATCTTGTCGTGGCAGGTCCGCTCCGCTTCCTGGAACCGGGCCCAGACCTCCGCTATCTCGTTGCGCCGGGCGAGGTTCTCGTCCGTCAGGTCGCCGTCCTCGCGCCACTTGTCGTCGTCGGCGACCTTCGCGCGGAAGTCGGCGGCGGCTCGGCGGAGTTCGTCCAGCCGCTTCACCAGCGGGCCGATGTCGTGGGCGTACGTCCCGAGCGCACCCGCGATGACGCACAGGTCCGAGCCGACCTCGAGCGCCCTGTCCTGGACGGGCCGGGTCGTGGCGAAAAGCTGTTCCGCCTCCGGCGCCCTGTAGAAGGCGCGCAGGCCGCCGAAGGAGGTGTGGACGTCACCGGCGGCGGTGGAGATCTTCACCCCGGCTCCGGACAGCGCCTTCACCTTCTCGGCGAGTACCGCTTCGTCGCCGGTGAACTCCGGTACTTCGGCCGGGTCGACCGGTGCGTCGTTGCTCAACTCTTCATCCCCCCGCGGCCCTTCGGCAGGTCACGACACGCCTGACGAATGGATCATGTGTACGACATGCCTATCAAGCCGGTCGTCACGGATGCAATCTGCAATCACGCCACTCCCGCCCTAGCCTGGAGGTATGACCGGGAACGCGGTGACGCTGTTCCTCTGCGGCGACGTGATGCTCGGCCGCGGGGTCGACCAGATCCTGCCGCACCCCGGGGACCCGGCCCTCCGGGAGTCGTACATCCGGGACGCGCGGGCGTACGTGGAGTTGGCCGAGGCGGTGAACGGGGCCGTGCCGAGGCCGGTGGGGCCCGAGTGGCCGTGGGGGGACGCCCTGCCGCTGCTCGACGCGGTGCGGCCCGACGTGCGGGTGGTGAACCTGGAGACGAGCGTCACGGGCGACGGGGAGTTCGCGACCGGGAAGGAAGTGCACTACCGGATGCATCCGGCGAACCTGCCCTGCCTGGCCGCCGCCCGCCCCGACGTGTGCGTGCTCGCCAACAACCACGTGCTGGACTTCGGCCGCCGCGGACTGGAGGAGACCCTCGACGCCCTCGCCGGGGCGGGACTGCGGGCCGCGGGGGCGGGGCGGAGCGCGGACGAGGCGTGGCGGCCCGCGATCGTCGACCTGGGCGCCCGCCGGGTCGTGGTGATCGCCTTCGGGACGGAGTCCAGCGGCATCCCGCCCGACTGGGCCGCCACCGGCGACCGCCCCGGAGTCGCCTTCGTACCGGAGCCGACGGACGAGGCCGCCGACGCGATCATCGGGCGGGTACGGGAGGTCCGGCGGCCCGGTGACACGGTGGTCGCCAGCGTCCACTGGGGCTCCAACTGGGGGTACGCCGTCGGGCGCGACCAGGTCCGGTTCGCGCACGCGCTGGTCGACGGCGGCGTCGACGTCGTGCACGGCCACTCCTCGCACCACCCCCGCCCCCTGGAGCTGTACCGGCACGGGCTCGTCCTCCACGGCTGCGGCGACCTCGTCGACGACTACGAGGGCATCACCGGCTACGAGCACTTCCGGGACGACCTCCGGCCGCTGTACCTCGTCACGGTCGAACCGGGAGCCGGCCGGCCCCCGGACGTACGGATCGTCCCCATGCGGGCCCGCCGCATGCGCCTGCACCACGCCTCGCACGACGACCGCGAGTGGCTGCGCGGCACCCTGGACCGCGTCAGCCGCCGCTTCGGCACGCGTGTCGGCCTCGCTCCCGACGGCGCGCTCGTCGTAGACTCCCGCTGATCCCGCACACACCCACAGCCTGCCGGCCCCCGGCAGGCTGTTTTCGTCTGCCCTGGAGGCGTTCATGAAGCTCGGTCTCACCTGCCCCCGGTTCGTCTGGCCCGGCGGCGACGCCGCCATCGCGGCACGGTTCGCCGACGTCGTACGCGGCGCGGAGGACGCCGGGGTGGACAGCTTCTGGGTGATGGACCACCTCTTCCAGATACCGAACTTCGGCGCCGCCGAGGACCCGATGCCGGAGGCGTACAGCGTCCTGTCCTACGCGGCCGCCCTCACCCGGCGCGTGACCCTCGGGACGCTCGTGACGTGCGTGACGTACCGTCAGCCGGGCCTGCTGCTGAAGCAGGTGACCACCCTGGACGTCCTCTCGGGCGGCCGGGCTGTGCTCGGGATCGGCGCCGGGTTCCACGAGGAGGAGCACCGGGGGCTCGGGTTCCGGCTGCCGCCGGTCGCCGAGCGGTTCGAACGGCTGGAGGAGACGCTGCGGATCGCCAAGCGGATGTGGAGCGCCGAGGACACCCCGTACGAGGGGAAGCACTACCGCCTGGCCCGCACCCTCAACTCCCCGCAGTCCCTGACCCGGCCCCACCCGCCCATCCTCATCGGCGGCAGCGGCGAGAAGAGGACCCTGCGGCTCGTCGCCCGGTACGGCGACGCCTGCAACCTCTTCCACGGCGCCGACGTCCGCCACAAGCTCGCCGTGCTGCGCGCGCACTGCGAGGCGGAACGGCGGCCCTACGAGGCGATCGAGAAGACACTCCACATGCGCGTGCCCGACGGCCGGTCGGTGGACGAGAGCGTCCAGCTCTGCGGCGAACTCGCGGAACAGGGCATCGACCACGTCATCGTCGCCATGCCCGACCCGTCCACCGACGCCTCCCTGACCCACCTCGCGGAGCTGGCCCGGCAGGTACGTGGCACATATTGAGGTGCGGCCGGCCGGGGCGGTTCGTACCCTGGCCGGTATGTCGACGCCCCGGATCTCCTAGCTCAGGACACACGCCCCACGCCACCCGTGTGCCCTCTCGCTTATCCGGAGCGTCAACCCATGCTTACCGTTCGTGGTGCCGATGTGCGCGTCGGCGCCCGGCTGCTGCTGGCCGGCATCTCCTTCCACATCGCCCCCGGCGACCGTATCGGCCTGGTCGGCCGCAACGGCGCCGGAAAGTCCACCCTCATGAAGGTCCTGGCCGGCCAGGAGCGCCCGGCCGCCGGGACCTGGACCGTCACCGGCTCGGTCGGCCACCTCGCCCAGGACCCGCGCGCCGCCGACCCCGCCACCACCGTCACCGACCGCATCCTGGCCGCCCGCGGCCTGGACCGGGCGGTGCGGGACCTGCGGGCCGCCGAGGCCGCCATGGCCGAGGCCCCGGCCCGGCGACTGGACCGCGCCATGGCCGCCTACGCCCGCGCCGAGGCCGCGTTCCAGACCCGCGGCGGTTACGCCGCCGAGGCCGAGGCCGCGCGGGTCGCCGCCGGACTCGGGCTGCCCGGCCGGGTGCTGGACCGGCCGGTCGGCGAACTGTCCGGCGGGCAGCGGCGCCGGGTCGAACTCGCCCGCATCCTCTTCTCCCGCCACGACACCCTGCTCCTCGACGAGCCGACCAACCACCTCGACGCCGACTCCGTCGGCTGGCTGCGCGGCTTCCTGGCCGGTCACCCGGGCGGCCTCGTCCTCATCAGCCACGACACCGACCTGCTCGCCGCCACCGTCAACCGGGTCTTCCACCTCGACCCGCACCGCGCCGCCCTCGACGTGCACAACACCGGCTGGCACGCCTATCTCGCCCAGCGCGCCGCCGACGACCGGCGCCGCGCCCGCGAGCGGGCCAACGCCGAACGCAAGGCGGCCGCGCTGCGCACCCAGGCCGACCGGATGCGCGCCAACGTCGCCACCGCCACGGCCGCCAGGAACATGGCGCGGCGCGCCGACCGGATGCTGGCAGGCACCGAACCCGGCCGCCGCACCGGCAGGGTCGCCCGCATCCGGCTGCCCGAACCGGCGCCCTGCGGGCGGACGCCGCTCGGCGCGATCTCCCTCACCAAGGCGTACGGCACCCATCAGGTCCTCACCGGCGTCGACCTGGCCGTCGACCGGGGCAGCCGCCTGGTGGTCCTCGGCCACAACGGCGCGGGCAAGTCCACCCTCATGAGGATCCTCGCCGGGCGGGAGACGCCCGACGCGGGACGGGTGGTGCGCGGACACGGGCTGCGCCTCGGCTACTTCGACCAGGAGCACGAGACCCTGGACCGCACCCGCACGGTCCGCGAGAACCTGGCGGCCGCCGCACCGCACCTGACGGACGGCGAGGTGCGCCGGGTCCTCGGGGCCTTCCTGTTCGGCGGCGACGACGCCGACAAACCGGCCGGCGTGCTCTCCGGCGGCGAGAAGACCCGGCTCGCCCTCGCCCGCCTGGTCCACTCCGGCGCCAACGTCCTGCTCCTGGACGAGCCGACGAACAACCTCGACCCCGCCTCCCGCGACGAGGTCCTCGCCGCGGTGTCCGGCTACCCGGGCGCCATCGTGATGGTCACCCACGACGCCGGAGCCGTCGAGGCGCTGCGGCCCGGACGGGTGCTGCTCCTCCCGGAGGGCGAGGAGGACCTGTGGAGCGCGGGGCACGCGGCCCTGATCGCCCCGGAGCGGGACCCCGGGCGGGGGCGGCGCCGGGACGATCATGGCAACCTGTCCCGATGAAGACCATCGGGCTGATCGGCGGCATGAGCTGGGAATCCAGCGCGGAGTACTACCGGCTCCTCAACGAACTCGTACGCGAGCGTCTCGGCGGGCTGCACTCCGCGCGGTGCATCCTGCACTCGGTCGACTTCGCGGAGATCGAGCGGCTCCAGGTCTCCGGCGAGTGGGAGCAGGCCGGTGAGGTGCTCGCCGAGGCGGGGCGGGGACTGGCGGCCGCCGGGGCGGACCTGCTGCTGATCTGCACCAACACCATGCACAAGGTCGCGGGCCAGGTGCAGGACGCGGTGCCCGTGCCGCTGCTGCACCTCGGCGACGCCACCGCCGACGCCGTCCGCGCGGCGGGCCTGCGCACGGTCGGGCTGCTCGGCACCGCGTTCACCATGGAGCAGGACTTCTACCGGGACCGGCTCGCCGGGCACGGTCTGACCGTCCTGGTCCCCGAGGCGGAGGGGCGTGCGGAGGTGCACCGGATCATCTACGAGGAGCTGTGCCTCGGGATCGTCGACGACGGCTCCCGCGCCGTCTACCAGCGGGTCGTCGACCAGTTGGTGGCGGACGGCGCGGAGGGCGTCGTGCTGGGCTGCACCGAGATCGAGCTGCTGATCGGCCAGGAGGACAGCCCCGTGCCGGTGTTCCCCACCACCCGGCTGCACGCCGAGGCCGCCGTCACGGCCGCGCTGGCCGCCGGCTGACGCGCGCGGCGGCGCAACGGGGCGCCGGGGTGCGGGAGTCGCGTGCCGTACGCGTCGCCGGGTGCGGCCGGGGGAGCGGTACGAGCGGCTCCGGTGCCCCCGCCCCCGTACCCCGGCGCGGCACCACCCCCCTTCGCCCGCCCCCGCGTCCGGCTGGCGGCATGACGACCCGCCCCGTACCCCGGCCCGGCGCCCAAGCCCCGCCCCGCCCTGCCCCGGTCGGCGGCCCGCCCCGCCCCCGTACCCGGCAGGGAGCCGCCCCCTTCGCCCCCGGCCGGCCCCGGATGCCCGAAGGGCCCGTCCCCTCATGGGACGGGCCCTTCGGCGGGCGGTGGCGCGGCCGGTCATTCGTCCAGGGTCAGGCCCTTGCGGAGCTTGGCCAGGGTGCGCGAGAGCAGACGGGAGACGTGCATCTGCGAGATGTTGAGCTCCTCGCCGATCTCCGACTGGGTGAGCCCGGCGACGAAGCGCAGGGAGAGGATCTGGCGGTCGCGCGCCGGCAGCGAGGCGATCAGCGGCTTGAGCGACTCGATGTACTCGATGCCCTCCAGGCCGTGGTCCTCGTAGCCGAGGCGGTCCGCCAGCGCGCCCTCCGTGTCGTCCTCCTCGGGCTGGGCGTCGAGCGAGCTCGCGGTGTACGCGTTGCTCGCCGCCATGCCCTCGACGACCTCCTCCTTGGTGATCCCGAGCCTCTCGGCCAGCTCGGCCACGGTGGGCGAGCGGTCGAGCTGCTGGGCCAGTTCGTCCCCGGCCTTGGCCAGTTCGAGGCGGAGTTCCTGGAGCCTGCGCGGGACGCGCACGGACCAGGAGGTGTCGCGGAAGAAGCGCTTGATCTCTCCGACGATGGTTGGCATCGCGAAGGTGGGGAACTCGACACCGCGACTGAGTTCGAAGCGGTCGATGGCCTTGATGAGCCCGATGGTGCCGACCTGGATGATGTCCTCCATCGGCTCGCTGCGGGAGCGGAACCGGGAGGCGGCGAACTTGACCAGCGCGAGGTTGAGTTCAACCAGCGTGTTGCGGACGTACGCGTGCTCGTGCGTCCCTTCCTCGAGGCTTTCGAGGCGCGCGAAAAGCGTCTTGGACAACGCCCTCGCGTCGAGAGGTTCGACCTCGTCGAACCGGGGGATGTCGGGCAGGCCGAGTGCTTCGGTTCCGATCTGCTCGACGTCGTCGGTCTGCTGGGGCGGGATTGTCGACGGCGCGTGGGGGGTACGCGTTTCGTCGAGCCGGGGTGACATGGTCTCCTCCATCGTTCTCGGCATATGGCCGCCGATGCCCAAAAGATGTGGCTGCGGTGTGCGGCGCCTCCAAAGCCGGCCGTGTTGGTTGTGTCCCTACTAGCCCTACCCGCTTCGCACGGATCGTTGCAAGTGTCAATTGTCCCATATGTCCGGAGTGTGGCTAAGTCGCGACTACCGGCCGCCGTTGAGAAGGCGTAGGGTTCTACCGACTCAATGGCATCGGCGAAGAGGGACGGCATGGACCGCGGGACGGTCGGCAGCGCGAATCAGGGCCGACTCAAGGTCGGGGTCCGGACGGAAGGCCGCAGCGAGGTACTCACGCCGGCGGGTGAGCTGGATCACCACACCGCCGAGCTGCTGCGCGAGCCGCTGGACGCCGCACTCGAACAAGGCCGCACGCGCCTGGTGATCGACTGCTCGCAGCTTGCGTTCTGCGACTCCACCGGGCTCAACGTGCTGCTCGGGGCACGCCTCAAGGCGGAGGCCGCGGGCGGGGGCGTGCATCTGGCAGGGATGCAGCCCGTAGTGGCCAGGGTGTTCGAGATCACAGGAGCGGAGGCGGTCTTCACCGTCCACGACTCGCTGGAAGCGGCACTCGCCGACTGAAGTGACAAAGCGGGTGTCGTCCCGGATCGGCCGGGCAGAAGAACCCCGCGGCAACTGTACGAACGGGCTCCACACTCTCTGTGACGGCCTTGTGGCTGCCCCTGCGACGACGTAATGGCGACTTGGTGAATTCGGTGAGGTGAAGCGCTGATGGGGACCACCCAGCAGCAACCGCCGAGCGATCTCGGCCCCCAGCCGGACGGCTCCGGCCTCGGTGTCGGTGCCTCGGTCCCGGCGGGCTCCTCCGTGTCCACCACGCCGGAGGTGAGGTCGGAGATGTCAGGTGCGGCGTCCGGGCCGGGTCCCGGGGCCACGCCCACGGGGCGCCGGACGCGGCGGCTCTCGTTGGGCAGTGCCAGCGGGATCGTTCCGCTCGCCCGGGACTTCACGAGGCAGGCGCTCTACGACTGGGGCTGGCTCCCGGCGGCCACCGCCGACCGGCGGGCAGCCGCCGAGGACGTCCTGCTCGTCGTCTCGGAGCTGGTCACCAACGCGTGCCTGCACGCCGAGGGCCCCGAGGAGCTGCGCGTCTCGCTGGACGCGAAGGTCCTCCGGCTCGAGGTCGAGGATCGCGGCGCCGGCCAGCCCGCGCCCCGCACCCCCCACCGGGCGGGACGGCCCGGAGGCCACGGCATGTTCATCGTCCAGCGCCTCTGCCTGGACTGGGGGGTCGTCCGGTCCGACGGCGCGCCCGGCAAGACGGTCTGGGCGGAACTCGCGGCACCCGCCTGATTCCGGCGGGTGATCCCGGCGGGTCGCCCGGAGCGGTGGTGGAGCACGGCGGTACGCCGTGCTCTTTGTCGTGCCCGGGTCGTCTCTCCCGGCGGTGAGGCCCGCCCCGCCTCGTACGCGCCCGAGGCCCCTCCCCAACAGGCCCCAGCAGGCCCAATCCGCAGCGGGCACCCCCTCGGCGCCGCCCCCTTCCGAGGCACCCCCCGCCCGGAAGCCGGCCCGCGCCCGTACGGGCGGCCACGACCGGCCGCAGGGGCCCACGCATGCCGAAGGGCCGCCGCGCCGGAAGCGTCCGGTACGGCGGCCCTTCGTCAGGAGCAGGAGCGGCAGCGCGGCGTCAGTGCACGTTGCCCATCAGCGTCTGCACCTTCTTGCGGTACATGAAGACCGCCACGCCCGCGAGGGCCGCCAGCGACGCCTCCATGGCGATGATCCCGGTGCCGTTCAGGTCGACGCCCGCCAGGGACAGCAGACCCGTCGTGCAGTCGCCCGCGGTGACCGCGAGGAACCAGACGCCCATCATCTGCGAGGCGTACTTCTGCGGCGCCATCTTCGTGGTGACCGACAGACCCACGGGGGAGAGGCACAGCTCACCGATCGTCTGGATCATGTAGATCGAGACCAGCCACATCGGGGAGACCTTGGTGCCGTCACCCGCCATGCCCATCGGGACGATGAAGACGAAGAACGAGGCACCCACCAGGACCAGGCCCATCGCGAACTTCACGATGGTGTTCGGCTCCTGGTTCTTCCGGGCCAGCCACAGCCACAGCCAGGCGAAGACCGGCGCCAGCGCCATGACGAACAGCGGGTTCAGCGACTGGTACCAGGTGGCCGAGAAGGCGAAGCCGAAGACGCTGTCCGCGGTCTTGTCGTCCGCGAAGAGCGACAGGGTCGAACCGCCCTGGTCGTAGATCATCCAGAAGATGGCGGCGGCCACGAAGAACCAGATGTAGCCGTTCATCTTCGACTGCTCGGTCGACGACAGCTCCTTGTCGCGCTTGATGCGGACGAGGACGGCGACCGGGATGACCAGACCGGCGAGGGTCAGCGGGACCAGCGCCCAGTTCAGGGTGAACGCGCCGATGGCGACGACGACGCCGTAGAAGACGGCGACGGCCAGCACCGCACCCGTGACCTTGAGCAGCACCGCGCGGCGCTCCTCCGGGCTCAGCGGGTTCGGGACGATGTTGCTCTTCGGGCTCAGGTGGCGCGTGCCGAGCAGGAACTGGAGCAGGCCCAGGCCCATGCCGACCGCGGCCAGCGCGAAGCCGAAGTGCCAGTTGTGCTCCTTGCCGACCGTACCGATGACGAACGGGGCGACGAAGGCACCGAGGTTGATGCCGATGTAGAAGAGCGTGAAACCACCGTCACGGCGCGGGTCCTCGGGACCGTCGTAGAGGTGGCCGACCATCGTGGAGATGTTGGCCTTCAGCAGGCCGGAGCCGGCGGCGACCAGGATCAGGCCGACGAAGAACATCGCCTGGCCCGGCAGGGCCAGCGACAGGTGACCGACCATGATCACGGCACCGGCGATCGCGACGGTCTTGCGGGCGCCCCAGACGCGGTCGCCGAACCAGCCGCCCGGCATCGCCATCAGGTAGACCATCGACACGTAGACCGAGTAGATGGCCGTGGCCGTGGCCGCGGTCATCGCCAGGCCGCCGCCCTGGCTGCCCGTCGCGGCGTCGGCGCCGCCCGAGACCAGGTAGTACACGAGCAGGGCGCGCATGCCGTAGTAGCTGAAGCGCTCCCACATCTCGGTCAGGAACAGGGTGGCCAGGCCGCGGGGGTGGCCGAAGAAGGTCTTCTCGCCGCCAGCGGTACTGGCCGAGTCCTTCGTCAGGCTGGACGCCATGGGTCGATCCTTGCTTGCTCGGGACGCGCTGCGCTTCGTGAGCGGTCACGCGCCCGGTGGGGGGCGGCCGGCACCGGCGCGGGGTCCGTCCCGCCCCCACGCCCGCAGGGGTCCGCCCCGTACGGCGTACGGCGGCGGGGGAACAGTCCGCACCGGGATCCACACCCCGGCGGCGCTGTCGCGCGTACAGGGGCCCGGCCCACAGGTCATTCACTGTCATCGAGGCCGGCCGGGCCGGCCTCACGCAGAAAGAGACCCTTGGCGCATAGTGGGCCAAAGGTCCCCGGATAGTGCATCAGGCGTCTCGCCACCATACGACACGACAGGGCGGCATATGGAAGGACTTGAGATATGGATCACAGGTGTCGCTGGAACCATCCGCACTGTTTCGAAGGTATTCCGCTGGATGGCATCCCATACTCGCAGGGCGTGCCGATCATCGTGCGATCCCCCGGCAACGCTTGTCCGGCGCGGACTACCATCACCACATGACCCGTGTACTGCTCGCCGAGGACGACGCATCCATCTCGGAACCGCTGGCCCGCGCCCTGCGGCGGGAGGGGTACGAGGTCGAGGTGCGCGAGGACGGACCCGGCGCGCTGGACGCCGGACTGCAGGGCCACGTCGACCTGGTCGTCCTGGACCTCGGGCTGCCCGGGATGGACGGACTGGAGGTGGCGCGGCGGCTCCGCTCCGACGGGCTCACGGTGCCGATCCTGGTGCTGACGGCCCGCGCCGACGAGGTCGACACCGTTGTCGGACTCGACGCCGGCGCCGACGACTACGTCACCAAGCCGTTCCGCCTCGCCGAACTGCTCGCCCGCGTCCGGGCCCTGCTGCGGCGCGGCGCCAGCGAACCCGCCCCCGCCCCGGCCACCCACGGCGTACGCATCGACGTCGAGTCGCACCGCGCCTGGATGGGTGACGAGGAGCTCCAGCTCACCGCCAAGGAGTTCGACCTCCTGCGGGTCCTCGTCCGCGACGCCGGCCGGGTCGTCACCCGCGACCAGCTGATGCGCGAGGTCTGGGACACCACCTGGTGGTCCTCCACCAAGACCCTCGACATGCACATCTCCTGGCTGCGCAAGAAGCTCGGGGACGACGCCGCCAACCCCCGCTACATCGCCACCGTCCGCGGCGTGGGCTTCCGCTTCGAAAAGAGCTAGGTACGCACCGTGCGCCGCCGACTGATCAACTCCACGCTCGCGGTGGTCCTCGTCGTCATCGCGGTCTTCGGGGTCTCCCTCGTCATCGTCGAGACGCGCACCATCAGCAGCAGCGCCCAGGAGAGCGTGGACTCCGAGGCCGTCCGCCTGGTCAGCATCGTGGAGAGCCGGCTCGTCGGCGGCGAGCCCGTGAACCCCGGGATCCTCCTCCAGCAGAGCGGCGCCAAGCGGTACGCCCTGATCGAGATCCCCGGCCGCGCCCCCATCGAGATCGGCGAACGCCCCGAGGGCAGCGTCATCCGCGGCAGCGCCGACGGCAAGCGCGGCGAGAAGGCCACCGTCGAGGAGCCCCGTTCCAGCGTCACCCGCGAGGTCGGCCGCACCCTGCTGATCATCGGCGCCGTGGCGCTGCTCGCCGTGATCGCCGCCGTGCTCCTCGCCGTACGCCAGGCCAACCGGCTCGCCTCGCCGCTGACCGACCTCGCCGAGACCGCCGAACGGCTCGGCTCGGGCGACCCGCGGCCCCGCCACCGGCGGTACGGCGTGCCCGAGCTCGACCGGGTCGCCGACGTGCTCGACGCCTCCGCCGAGCGGATCGCCCGCATGCTCACCGCCGAGCGGCGGCTCGCCGCCGACGCCTCCCACCAGCTGCGCACGCCCCTGACCGCCCTGTCCATGCGGCTGGAGGAGATCTCCGAGACCGACGACCCGGCCACCGTGAAGGAGGAGGCGCACATCGCCCTCACCCAGGTGGAGCGGCTCACCGACGTCGTCCAGCGGCTGCTGACGAACTCGCGCGACCCGCGCACCGGCTCGGCGATCGCCTTCGACCTCGACGAGGTCGTCAAGCAGCAGATCGAGGAATGGCGGCCGGCCTACCGCAGCGCGGGACGGGCGATCGTCCGCTCCGGCAAGGTCGGCATGCGGGCCGTCGGCACCCCGGGCGCGGTCGCGCAGGTGCTGGCCGCGCTGATCGAGAACTCGCTGATGCACGGCGGCGGCACCGTCGCCCTGCGCACCCGGGTCACCGGCAACCAGGCCGTCGTCGAGGTCACGGACGAGGGGCCCGGCGTACCGCCCGACCTCGGTGCGCGGATCTTCGAGCGGACCATCAGCGGCCGCAACTCCACCGGTATCGGCCTCGCCGTCGCCCGCGACCTCGCCGAGGCGGACGGCGGCCGTCTGGAACTGCTCCAGCAGCAGCCGCCGGTCTTCGCCCTCTTCCTCAGCCGTGAGGTACGCAGCCGCAAGGACAAGACCGCGCACGAGCCGCCGACGGTCCGCTAGCGGCGCGGGGCGACCGGCTCCGCGGCCCGCCCGGGCTCGTGCCGGCGCTGCTCCAGGAACGATTCGGCGGGCGGAACGGCCTCGTGCACCGGCAGCGTCCGGAACACCCAGGTGCGGTAGGACCAGAAGCGGAACAGCGTGGCCACACCGATGCCGAAGAACTTGAAGAAGTTGTTCTGCAGCGGGCTGTCCCAGCCGAAGCCGTACGTCGCCGCGTACAGCACACCGTTCTCGATCACCAGGCCCACCAGGCTGAACAGCAGGAACAGCGTCAGCTCCCGGGTCCGGCCGCCCTTGTCACGGTCCCGGTACGTGAAGTAGCGGAAGCCCACGTAGTTGAACGCGATGGCGACGACCGTGGCGAGCAGGCTGGCCCGGACGACCGGCAGCTCCGTGGTGTGGCGCACCAGGTTGAAGACCGCCATGTTGACCAGCAGACCGAGACCGCCGACGAGACCGAATTTGGCGATCTCGCGGACGAGCTGGTCCAGCCGCACCCGCAGTGCGCCTCGTTCACTCATGGTGATCTTTCAGCCCCGTCCGGTCGAGTGGGTCAACCAAGCCATGCTAACCACCCGCCCCCGACCCCGCTCGGGGACGGGAGACGGCCCCCGCGCCGCGGCCGGATACCCTAAGAGGGTGACGTTCCCGGTAGTAGGCATGGTGGGCGGCGGTCAGCTGGCCCGTATGACCCATGAGGCGGGCATCCCCCTCGGCATCAAGTTCAAGCTCCTCAGCGACTCCCCCCAGGACTCGGCGGCCCAGGTCGTGAGCGACGTCGTCATCGGCGACTATCGCGACCTGGACACGCTGCGTGAGTTCGCGCGCGGCTGCGACGTGATCACCTTCGATCACGAGCACGTACCGACCGAGCACCTGCGGGCCCTGGAGGCGGACGGCATTCCCGTCCGGCCGGGGCCCGACGCGCTGGTGCACGCCCAGGACAAGGGCGTGATGCGGGCCAGGCTCGACGAGATCGGCGCCCCGTCCCCCCGCCACCGCATCGTGGCGGACCCGGCCGACGCGGCGGCCTTCGCCGCCGAGACCGGAGGGTTCCCGATCATCCTCAAGACGGTCCGCGGCGGATACGACGGCAAGGGCGTGTGGTTCGTCCGCTCCGAGGACGAGGCCCGCGACCCGTTCCTCGCGGGCGTGCCCGTCCTCGCCGAGGAGAAGGTCGACTACGTACGCGAGCTGGCCGCCAACATCGTCCGCTCGCCGCACGGCCAGGCCGTGGCCTACCCCGTCGTCGAGTCCCGCCAGGTCGACGGCGTCTGCGACACCGTGATCGCCCCCGCACCCGGCCTCTCCGCCGACCTGGCCGGCCAGGCCCAGGAGCTCGCGCTCCGCATCGCCAAGGAACTGGACGTCGTCGGCCACCTCGCCGTCGAACTGTTCGAGACGCGCGACGGCCGCATCCTCGTCAACGAGCTGGCGATGCGCCCCCACAACTCCGGCCACTGGACCCAGGACGGCGCGGTCACCTCGCAGTTCGCCAACCATGTGCGGGCCGTCCTCGACCTGCCGCTCGGCGACCCGCGCCCCCGCGCCCCCTGGACCGTCATGTGCAACGTGCTGGGCGGTGACTACCCGGACATGTACCAGGCGTACCTCCACTGCATGGCCCGCGACCCCCAGCTGAAGATCCATATGTACGGCAAGGACGTGAAGCCCGGCCGCAAGGTGGGGCACGTCAACACCTACGGCGACGACCTCGACGACGTGCTGGACCGCGCGCGTCACGCCGCCGGCTACCTGCGAGGAACGATCGTTGAGTAACCCGATGGACACCCCGCTCGTCGGCATCGTCATGGGCTCCGACTCCGACTGGCCCGTGATGGAGGCCGCCGCCACGGCCCTCGACGAGTTCGAGATCCCCTACGAGGTCGACGTCGTCTCCGCGCACCGCATGCCGCGCGAGATGGTCGCGTACGGCGAGCGCGCCGCCGACCGCGGCCTCAAGGCGATCATCGCGGGCGCCGGCGGAGCCGCGCACCTGCCCGGCATGCTCGCCTCCGTCACGCCCCTCCCCGTGATCGGCGTCCCCGTCCCCCTGAAGTACCTGGACGGCATGGACTCGCTGCTCTCCATCGTCCAGATGCCCGCCGGCGTCCCGGTCGCCACCGTCTCCGTGGGCGGCGCGCGCAACGCCGGCCTGCTGGCGGCCCGCATCCTCGCGAGCGCCGACCCCGAGCTGCTCGCCCGCATGGCCGACTTCCAGCAGGAGCTGAACGACCAGGCCACCGAGAAGGGCAAGCGGCTGCGGGCGAAGGTCGAGGGCTCCTCGTCGTTCGGCTTCGCCAAGTGACGGCCGGCCGTTTCCGGGACGAGGCGCGCGACCTGCTCGCCTCGCACCCCGTGGTGGACGGCCACAACGACCTGCCGTGGGCGCTGCGGGAGAGCGCCGGCTACGACCTGGACCGCCTCGACGTCGGGGCGGACCAGACCGGCCGGCTCCACACCGACATCCCCCGGCTGCGGGCGGGCGGCGTCGGCGCCCAGTTCTGGTCGGTGTACGTCCGCAGCGACATGGCCGGCGACGACGCGGTCAGCGCCACGCTGGAGCAGATCGACTGCGTCGACCGGCTGCTGGCCCGCCACCCCGCGGACCTGGCACCCGCGCTGACCGCCGACGACATGGAGGCGGCGCGGGCCTCCGGGCGCATCGCGTCCCTGAAGGGCGCCGAGGGCGGCCACTCCATCAACAACTCGATGGCCACCCTCCGGGCCCTGTACGCCCTGGGCGTCCGCTACATGACGCTCACCCACAACGACAACGTGCCCTGGGCCGACTCGGCGACCGACGCCCCCGGCGTCGGCGGCCTCTCCGCCTTCGGCCGCGAGGTCGTACGGGAGATGAACCGGCTCGGCATGCTGGTCGACCTCTCGCACGTCGCCGACACCACGATGCGCGACGCGCTCGCCACGTCCGAGGCGCCGGTGATCTTCTCCCACTCGTCCTCCCGGACCGTGTGCGACCACCCGCGCAACATCCCCGACGACGTCCTGTCGCTCCTGCCCGCCAACGGGGGCGTCGCCATGGTCACGTTCGTCCCGAAATTCGTGCTGCCCGCCGCCGTGGAGTGGACCCGGCGGGCCGACGAGAACATGCGGGCGCACGGCCTCCACCACCTGGACACCACCCCGGAGGCGATGCGCGTCCACGCGGCGTTCGAGGCGGCGGACCCGCGCCCGGTCGCCACCGCCGCGACGGTGGCGGACCACCTGGACCACATGCGTGAGGTCGCGGGCATCGCCCACCTCGGCATCGGCGGCGACTACGACGGCACGGCGTTCACCCCCGCGGGCCTGGACGACGTGTCGGGCTACCCGAACCTCATCGCGGAACTGCTCGCCCGCGGGTGGTCCCACGCGGACCTGGCGAAGCTGACCTGGGGCAACGCGCTGCGCGTCCTGCGCGACGCGGAGTCCGTGTCCCGCGCGCTGTCCACCCGGGCCCCCTCGACGGCCACGCTCGCGTCCCTCGACGGCTGACCCCGCCGGGCCGCGGCGGCGCCCCGTCCCTGTGCGGTGCGCTGCGTCTGGTCGGGGTGCCGTTCCGGTGTGCGGCACTGGTGCGGTGGGTGGTGGGGTGTGGCCCCTCCGGGCTCACCTCCTCGGGGCCGGCGGCCCTGGGTCAGACGTAAGGGAGCCCACCCCTCGCCGCCAACCCCTGCGGGGGCGACCCTGCACGGCCCCACCCCTGGCCGTACGCCGCCTGCGGGCCGGTGAGACCGTGCGGGGCCGTCGCCACTGCCTGTACGTCCGTTTGCCGTCCGGACCACGACGGCGGGGACGTTGTGCGCGTACGGCGAGGAGGGGCCGTGCAGGGTCGCCCCCGCAGCGGATTGGCGGCGAGTGACGGTCACTGGACCGGCTGGGCGCCCCGCCAACCGCGAGGAGGTGAGCCCGGAGGGGCCCCGCCCCAGACGCACCGGCAGAAGCGTGGCCACGCCCGGTACGACACCCCGGCACCGCTCCCGCGAGGGGGCGGCGGGTCACCCGGTCGGAGTACGCCGCCGCGACCACCGCATCCGCCCGTGTCACCGTGGCCCTGTCGGCTCGTCGTTCGTCCGGAGCGGAGCTCCCCCATGGCAGACCTTCAGGACCACCCCTGCGCGGCATCTTCCGCGATCGGTGACTTCGACGACACCCCCGACGGGCTCGCCGAGGCGCCCACCCCGGCAGAGGTCGACATCGAGCGGGCCCGCGTCCTGCTCGCCGCGCAGCTCGTCGTCGACGGCCACAACACGCTCGCGCAGGAGCTCGACCGTACGCACTGGCACGACCTCCAGCACGGCTCGGCGTTCCTCGACACCGACATCCCGCGCATCCGCGCCGGCGGCGTCGGCGCCCAGTTCTGGTCGCTGCACGTGCCTCCGGGGCCCGCCGCCGTGCAGGAGACGCTGGACCGAATAGACGCCGTGCGCACCCTCGTGGAGTCGTGCCCCGAGGCGCTGCGGCTGGCCCTGACCGCCGCCGACATGGTGCAGGCCAGGGACTGCGGCCGGATCGCCTCCCTCCTGGGGCCCGTGTCGGGCGCCGCGCTGGGGGAGTCGCTGGGCACCCTCCGCGCGTACCACGCGCTCGGTGTCCGCAGCGTCGGCATCGCCGGTACGCGCTGGACGGCCGACCCCGCCGGTCTGACGCCGTTCGGGGAGGAGGCGGTGCGCGAGATGAACCGCCTCGGGGTCCTCGTCGACCTGTCGGGCGCGTCCGGCGCCACCATGGAGCGGGTGCTGGACATCTCCAAGGCGCCGGTGATCCTGTCCCACTCGGCGGCCCAGGCCCTGACCCCGCACGCGGTGAACGTCCCCGACGAGGTGCTGCTCCGGCTGCGCGCCAACGGCGGGGTGTGCATGGTCAGCTTCGCCCCGGACCAGGTGACCCGCCGTGCCGACCAGCCCGCCACCCTCTGGGACGTGGCCGATCATGTCGAGCACGTCCGCGAGGTCGCCGGCCCGGAGTGCGTGGGTCTGGCGGGTTCGTACGGGCTGACCGCCGACGCCCCGCACACCATCGGTCTGGAGGACGCGTCCTCGTACCCGAACCTGATCGCCGAGTTGTTGCACCGCGACTGGGCCGAGGCGGACATCGCGGGGCTGACGTGGGGCAACGCGGCCCGGGTCGTGCGCGAGGCGGCGGACGCGGCACAACCGGTGTGACCGCTACGCCCGGCACAGGCAGAAGGGGTGCCCCGCCGGGTCGGCGTACACGCGGAAGCCCCGCTTGCCTCCGTCGTCGTCGACGTCCAGCGGCCGGGCGCCCAGCGCGAGGACCTGTTCCTCGGCGGCGTCGATGTCGTCGACGTCCAGGTCGAGGTGGAGCTGCTGGGAGTTCCGGTCGGCCCGCGGCCACTCGGGCGGGCGCAGGTCGGGCACCTGCTGGAAGGCGAGCCGTTGCCCGCCCGGGAGGTACAGGTCGATCCAGTGCTCGTCCTCGGTCTGGTCGTCCTTGATCTCGCCGCCGAGGACGGCGGCGTAGAACTCGGCGAGCCGGCGGGGCTCGGGACAGTCGATCGCGGTCAGTGCGAGTGTCGCAAAAGCCATGGCGCCCGGGTGCCCGTGCGGCGCCCCGCCATGCCTGCCGCGGCGCCCCGCCATGCCTGCCGCGGGCCGGTCAGGCCCGGGGACCCGGTCGGCCGGGGACCCGGTCAGGCCCGGGGGCGGCCCATCGCGCGGAAGGTCCAGCCCGCCTCGCGCCAGCGCTCCGCGTCGAGGGCGTTGCGGCCGTCGAGGATGACGCGGGACGTCACGGCCTCGCCCAGCTCGGCGGGGTCGAGGTCGCGGAACTCGCTCCACTCCGTCAGGTGCAGCACGATGTCGGCGCCCCGCACCGCGTCCAGGGCGGTGTCGGCGTACCCGAGCGTGGGGAACAGCCGGCGCGCGTTGTCCATGCCCTTGGGGTCGTACACGGTGACCTGGCCGCCCTGGAGGTGGATCTGACCGGCGACGTTCAGGGCGGGCGAGTCGCGTACGTCGTCGGAGTTCGGCTTGAACGTGGCGCCCAGGACGGCGACCCGCTTGCCGAGGAAGGTGCCGTCGCCGAGGGCCTCGCGCGCCATGCCGACCATCTGGCCGCGGCGCCGCATGTTGATGGAGTCGATCTCGCGCAGGAAGGTCAGGGCCTGGTCGGCGCCCAGCTCGCCGGCGCGGGCCATGAAGGCCCGGATGTCCTTGGGCAGGCAGCCGCCGCCGAAGCCGATCCCGGCGCGGAGGAACTTGGCGCCGATCCGCTCGTCGTAGCCGATGGCCTCCGCGAGCTTGACGACGTCGCCGCCGGCGGCCTCGCAGACCTCGGCCATCGCGTTGATGAAGGAGATCTTCGTCGCCAGGAAGGAGTTCGCGGCGGTCTTGACGAGTTCCGCGGTCGGGAAGTCGGTGACGACGAACGGCGACCCTTCCTCCATGGGTGTGGCGTACACCTCGCGCAGCAGCTTCTCCGCCGCCGCGCTCTCCACGCCCACCACGATCCGGTCGGGGTGCAGGGTGTCGTCCACGGCGAAGCCCTCGCGCAGGAACTCCGGGTTCCACGCCAGTTCCGCGTCCGCGCCCACCGGCGCCCGGTCGGCGAGGAGCCGGGCGAGCCGCTCCGCGCTGCCGACCGGCACGGTCGACTTGCCGACGACCAGCGCGGGCCGCCGCAGGTGCGGGGCGAGCGAGCCGAAGGCGGCGTCGACGTACCGCATGTCGCACGCGTAGTCGCCCTGCTTCTGCGGAGTGTTCACGCAGACGAAGTGGACGTCGCCGAACTCGCCGACCTCCTCCCACGAGGTGGTGAAGCGCAGCCGCCCGGTGGAGCCCTCGATCCCGGCGACGTGCTTGCGCAGCAGGTCCTCCAGTCCGGGCTCGTACATCGGGACGCGGCCCGCCGACAGCATGTCGATCTTCTCGGGGACGACGTCCAGCCCGAGCACCTCGAAACCCAGCTCCGCCATGGCCGCCGCATGGGTGGCGCCGAGGTATCCGGTGCCGATCACGGTGATCTTGAGGGCCATACGGTGCTCCATTGACGTACGGGAGGGAGTGCGGGCCCGAGCATAGTCGGGCCCGGGGCCGGGCACCGTTCCTCCGGGACCGGGGCTGTCGTCAAACTCACGTATGCCGGACTCCGCCCGGCCCACTAAAATTCGGGTTACTTAACGGTAGTTAGCAGCAGTCCAGGGGAGTGAGAGAAAGTGGCGGGAACGCCTGACTTCGATCTGTACCGCCCGTCCGAGGAGCACGACATGCTCCGGGACACCGTCCGCTCGCTCGCCGAGGCCAAGATCCTTCCGTTCGCCGCCGCGGTGGACGAGGAGGCCCGCTTCCCGCAGGAGGCGCTGGACGCGCTCGTCGCCTCCGACCTGCACGCCGTCCACGTGCCCGAGAGCTACGGCGGCGCCGGTGCCGACGCGCTCGCGACCGTGATCGTCATCGAGGAGGTGGCCCGCGTCTGCGCGTCGTCCTCCCTGATCCCGGCCGTCAACAAGCTCGGCTCGCTCCCCGTGATCCTCTCCGGCTCCGAGGAGCTGAAGAAGAAGTACCTGGGCCCGCTCGCCAAGGGCGACGCGATGTTCTCCTACTGCCTGAGCGAGCCCGACGCGGGCTCGGACGCCGCCGGCATGAAGACGAAGGCGGTCCGCGACGGCGACCACTACGTGCTCAACGGTGTGAAGCGCTGGATCACCAACGCGGGCGTCTCGGAGTTCTACACGGTCATGGCCGTGACGGACCCGACCAAGCGCTCCAAGGGCATCAGCGCCTTCGTCGTCGAGAAGGGCGACGAGGGCGTCTCCTTCGGCGCGCCGGAGAAGAAGCTCGGCATCAAGGGCTCCCCGACCCGCGAGGTCTACCTCGACAACGTCCGCATCCCCGCCGACCGCATGATCGGCGAGGAGGGCACGGGCTTCGCCACCGCGATGAAGACCCTGGACCACACCCGCATCACCATCGCGGCCCAGGCCCTCGGCATCGCCCAGGGCGCCCTGGACTACGCCAAGGGTTACGTGAAGGAGCGCAAGCAGTTCGGCAAGCCGATCGCCGACTTCCAGGGCATTCAGTTCATGCTGGCCGACATGGCGATGAAGATCTCCGCCGCCCGCGCCCTCACCTACCAGGCCGCCGCCGCCTCCGAGCGCGGCGACGCCGACCTGACCTACCTCGGCGCGGCGGCCAAGTGCTTCGCCTCCGACGTCGCGATGGAGGCCACCACGGACGCCGTCCAGCTCCTCGGCGGCTACGGCTACACCCGCGACTACCCGGTCGAGCGCATGATGCGCGACGCCAAGATCACCCAGATCTACGAGGGCACCAACCAGGTCCAGCGCATCGTCATGGCCCGCAACCTGCCGTAACACGCGCGCCCCCGCGACCGCACAGGACGGCCCCCGGCGATCCGCCGGGGGCCGTTGCGGTTAGGCTGCGCTGCCGCACAACCAGCACAGCACCAGGTGGGAGTCCCCATGAGTGTGGATCGACAGATCTCCGCACTGCTCAAGCAGATAGCGACCCAGGACGTCGTGGTCGTCACCAACGAGTTCTCCCACGCGGGGCGGGCCGCCACGCTCGCGCACGTCGTCGAGCACTACGGCTTCGAGTACGCCGAGACCCGGCGCGAGGGTCACAACAGCCGGACCCTCGCCGTCTACCTGTACCGCGACCCCGCGCCCGAGGCCCGCGCCCGTGAGGCGGCGACCATCGCCGCGCACCCGCAGGCGGGCATGGGCGGTACGGTGCCCGGCCTCCAGCCCGGGACGCTGAAGCCGACGCCCGAGGCGGCGGAGGCGGTCGCCCTGACGAAGGCCCGCATCGGGTTCGACGTCATGACGCAGATGGCCGGGGCGCGGAAGATGGGCTTCGCCTGGTTCTGCGTGGCGGGCCTGGTGGTGACGCTGCTGATCTGCCAGATGTACGTCGCCGCTCTCGCGGGCGGTGCCGCCCTGGCCGGGCTCCTCCTGGGAGGCGTCAAGATCGGCGAGGTCCGCCGGCAGCGCCTCGCCCAGCGCCTCCAGGAGGCGGGCTTCACCCCCGTCCAGGACGAGACGGGACGCCGGCGCTTCCTCCGCCCCGGCCAGCAGCTCCCCGGCCACGCGAACCCCTTCGCGGCCTGACGGCCGGAGCGGTCAGGCGTCGGCGTACCGGGGGAGGTCCGTGGTCGGGATGGTCCACTCGCCGATGGTGACGTCCTCGCCGTACACGAACTCCTTGCGGGTGGCGTAGCGCGGGCCCGACGGGGTCGCGTGGATGTCGGACAGGACGGCCCCGGAACCCGTGCGCGGATCGAAGATCACGTAGATGGGGATGCCGAGCAGCGCGTAGTCCCGCATCTTGCCGACCCAGTCGTTGTCGGGGTTGGAGCGGGACACGACTTCGATGGCGGCGATGAGAGTACGAGGGTCGAACCTCCCGTCCCCCTCCATGTCCGCCTCGGCGATCACCATCACGTCGGGGTGGCGCATGATGCCCTCGGGCTCGTCCTCCACGTCGGGCTCTCCCGTATGGGCCGCCAGTTCGTCGGGCATGACCCGCTCAAGACGCTTGCGGACGCGTAGCACCGTGAGCTCATGCGGTTTCCCGGGCGCCATCATGTCGTGGACGATTCCTTCCTTGGTGATCTCGAACTTGCCGGGAAGGGTGTCGTCCATCGAGGACACGAAGTCCCGCATCGTCCGGTACAGGTAGTGCGTCTCCCGCTGCGCGTCGTCCGGGGCGATGCTCATGGCGTGCGCTCCTCGTCGTCGGTGCCCGGGGGCAAGGATCGTCACGTTCATGCTAGGCGGCCTCCGGGAGATCGGACCGGCAGTCGCGGCAGCGGCCCGGCTCCGGTGCCCGGAAGGCACGCTCGCAGGTGTCGCAGGTCTGGAACGGGTCTCTCGTGGGCTTGGGCGCGGCTGCCGGCAGCGGTGGTGGCAGGAGTGCGGTGAGCCGGTGGGCGAGGAGTCCGGCGGGCTGTTTCAGCCGGTCGGGCAGGTCGGCCGTCAGCGCGTGGCGTACGGCGTCGGGGTGCGCGTCGCGCTCCAGCCAGGCGGCCACGGCGGGCGCCAGGCGCCGGACGTCGTGCTCGCCCAGCAGCAGCCGCGGGTCGTCGCGGCGCAGCCCGGCCAGGAGGTCGGCGGCCACCCGGTGCCGCTCCAGGTCCGGAGCCTGCGGCTGGGGGAGCGGTGGGCGGGACGGGGCGGGCTCCTGCTGCGGTACGGGCTCGGGCGCGGGCTCGGGCTCCGGTTCCGGTTCCGGCGGCGACGGCGGTGCCGGGGCCGGGACGGCGGCGCCCGGGCGGTCGTACGCGACCGTGCGGGTGATCAGCTCACCGCCGGGGAGGCGGACCAGCGTGCGCTCCAGGTAGTGGTGTTCCTCCAGCTCCCGCAGCGCGGCGGCGATCCGGGCCTCGCTCTCCGGGAACCGGTCGGCCAGCGCCTTGATGCGGACCTGCGCCCCGTCGGGCAGCGACTGGATGTGTACGGCGAGCCCGATCGCCACCAGCGACAGCTCGCGGTGCTGGGCGAGATGGTTGCCGACGACCGTGAAGCGGTCGGTGTGGCGTGCCCTCACGTGGCGGACACCGGAACCGGTGACGCGGCCGCGAAGACGGGACGAGGCGCGCGAGGGCGCGCTAACCTGCTGGGTATCCATCGGGAAGCTCCGTACTTCCTTGATGGTCAGGCCCTCGATCGGGATTGCCGTCCCGGCCGGGGGCCGACGTCTGTCTGTGGTTGTCGCCGCGAGCATATGCCTGCCAACCCGCCCCAAAGCCAGCCGAATTGGGCAAGGTCACCCGCGAGGGTGACAGGCGACGGTGGGGTGGGTCGGGTGGTTCTCCCGTTCCTCACAGACGTTCTTTGATCTTTTGCGTCGTGCGCCACCGCGTCGCGGACCACCGGGTCGCGGAAACCCGCGACCCGGTGCGACCGGTCACGGTACGAGGTCGAGCTCGGCCCAGACGGTCTTGCGGGGCACGGGCCCGGCCGTGACGCCCCACCGGTCGGCGAGCGCCTCGACGATCAACAGGCCGCGCCCGCACTCGTCGTCACCGGCCGGTGCGCCCACCTCCCCGGGGCCGGGCGGCAACCGGTCCCCGCGCGTGTCGGTGACCGCGATCCGCAGCCACTTCCCCCCGCCCTCGACGCAGAGGTCGAGCCGGAAGTCCCGGCCCGCCACGCGCCCGTGGAACGCTGCGTTGACGGCCAGCTCGCCGACGATCTGCGCGGCCGACGCCGACGGCAGCCCCCAGTCGGCCAGTTGGGCCGTCGTCAGCAGGCGGGCGAGGCGGGCGCCACGGCGGGTGGGGGAGAGCAGCACCGTGAACTGCCGCGCAGGAGCGGAAGGTTCGGTTCGGGTGATTTCCAGGTTCACGTGACTCAGCGTGGCCGCCCGGTGCTTACGCTGACCAGAGCGACGCGTGTACGGACAGTGACTGTCCAGCCGGTGCACGGCCCTGTCCATCGGGTACGCCGTCGCGCACGGACACGGGCGGAGGCGGGTGTCGTATGACGGACGAACCGGAACAGGACGTCGACCTGGAGGACGACTCCGGAGCGGTGATCGCGGCGGTCGGACGGCAGGTCAGGCTGTGGCGCGAGGCCGCCAACATGCGCGCGGCGGACCTGGGCGCGGCCATCGGGTACGGCGAGAACCAGGTCTACAAGGTGGAGGCCGGCAAGCGCATCCCCAAGCCGGAGTTCCTGGACAGGGCGGACGAGGCCCTGGGCGCGGGCGGCAAGCTCGCCGCGATGAAGAAGGACGTGGCTGAGGCCCGGTACCCGAAGAAGGTCCGCGACCTGGCCAAGCTGGAGGCCGACGCGGTCGAGATGGGGGCGTACGCCAGTGTCACGATCCACGGCCTGTTGCAGACCGAGGAATACGCCCGCGCGTTGTGCGGAGAACGCCGACCCGCTTTCTCCGAGGAAGAAGTGGAGCGGCGGGTAGCCGCGCGCATGGCCCGGCAGTCGGTATTCGAGCGGCAACCGGCCCCGCTCCTCACCTTCGTTCTGGAGGAGGCGACTCTGAGGCGGCCGACCGGGGGCAGAATGGTGTTGCACCGCCAGCTCGAACGCCTGTTGCAACTAAGCTCGTTGCGGCACGTGGAGATTCAGGTCATGCCGACGGAAACCGAGGAGCACGCGGGCCTCGACGGCTCGCACCGGGTGCTTAAGCTGAGTGACGGTACGGCTGTGGGCTACAACGAAGTTCAGCTCACCAGCCGACTGATCAGCGATCCCAAGGAGGTCCAGATCCTTGAGATGCGGTACGGCCTGATCAGGTCCCAGGCCCTCACGCCTCGGCTGTCACGGGCCTTCGTCGAGAAACTGCTGGGAGAGACATGAAGACTGAGCTGACCTGGGTCAAGAGCAGTTATAGCGGGGCCGACGGCCCCGACTGCGTCGAGGTCGCGGCCGCGGACGACACCGTCCACGTCCGCGACTCCAAGAACGTGCCCGGCCCTCGGCTCGGCTTTGCGCCGGACGCCTGGGCCGCCTTCGTGACGTACGCGTCCGGGAGCTGACCTCCGGCCCCCGGACGCGGCACCGTCAGTTGCCCGTGACGGTGACCTTCTCGTCGTTCTGGATCTGCTGCACCAGCTGCTGCACCTTCGCCTTGTCCCAGACCAGGTTGCCGCCCGTGCTGCCCGAGATGGGGATGTTCATCGACTTGCCGTCACCGCCGCTGATGCCCTTCATCGCGAAGAACATCTCACCCAGGTCGAACAGGGACATGTCCTTGTCGACGATCAGGGTGTCCAGGCCGGCGCCGAGGGTCGGGTAGAGCCGGAACGGGTTCAGGATCGTGCCGGGCGTCGCCGCCTGGTTCGCCAGCGTCGCCAGGAACTTCTGCTGGTTCTTCGTCCGGTCCAGGTCCGAGCCGGCGAACGCGTACCGGGTGCGGACGAAGGCGAGGGACTGCTCTCCGTTGAGGGTCTGCTTGCCCGCCTGGAAGTCGGCGCCGGACTTCTTGTCCTTGAAGGCCTTCGGGATGTCCATCTCGACGCCGCCGAGCGCGTCGACGATGTTGGCGAAGCCCGCGAAGCCGATCTCGGCGTAGTGGTCGATGCGCAGGCCGGTGTTGTGCTCGACGGTGCGGACCAGCAGCTCGGGGCCGTCCTCGGCGTACGCGGCGTTCAGCTTCACGCGGCGGCCCTGGGCGGGGAAGGTCTTGCCGGACTCGGAGCCGACGAACTTCGGGATCTCCACGTCGGAGTCGCGGGGCAGCGAGATCATGGTGTTGCCGCTGCCGCAGGCCGCCAGGATCATCATCGAGTCGGTCCGCTTGCCCTCGGCGGAACCGGTGTGCAGCTTCTTCTTCTCCTCGGCCGTCATGCCCTCACGGCTGTCGGAGCCGACGATCAGGTACGTGGTGCAGTCGCCCTCCTTGGGGCGGTCGATGACCTTGGCGAGGTCGACCTCGCGGCGGACCTTGCCGTCGGCCCAGAAGTACGTGCCGATCGTCGTGCCGAGCACGGCGACCAGGACCACGATCGACCCGATCTTGATGCGGCGGCGCCAGTCGGGGGCCGGGCCAGGGGCGCGGACCGAGCCGCGATCGGCACGGCCGCCGCCGCGACCGCCCCCGGCGGGGCTGCCGTAGACCTGTCCGGTGTTGTAGCCGCTGTCGTACGCGTCGTCGTACCCCTGCGACTGCTGGTGGGGGACCGGCGGGTGCTGCGGCGGCGCGGAGGGGCGCTGTACGTGTCGCATCACGCGGGCGCCCTCGGGCTGGGCGCCGGCGCTGCCACGGCCGTACCGCGCGTTGCGGTCGTCGGTCCATCCATCGTTCATGCGGACCAGTGTGCAGGCCGCCCCCCGGGGCCCGACAGGGTGGGTGGGAAATAGGGCCAGGGCTGTAGCGAACCTGATGCAATGCAAGGCGGGACGGACTCGGGCATAGGGTGGAGGGCATGACAGACCAGGCCTCCGAGCTGCAGGGAAAGCCCACCTCGGCATCCCGCACCACCCTCAGCCACATCATGACCGGCAGTGACACCAACCTCCTGGGAACGGTGCACGGCGGTGTGATCATGAAGTTGGTGGACGACGCGGCGGGCGCCGTCGCGGGCCGCCACTCCGGCGGGCCCGCCGTGACCGCCTCCATGGACGAGATGGTCTTCCTGGAGCCGGTCCGCGTGGGTGACCTGGTCCATGTGAAGGCACAGGTCAACTGGACCGGCCGGTCCTCCATGGAGGTCGGCGTCCGGGTCCTGGCCGAGCGCTGGAACGAGTCCACGCCCGCGACGCAGGTCGGCTCGGCCTACCTGGTGTTCGCCGCGGTCGACGCGGACGGCAAGCCGCGTACCGTTCCGCCGGTCGTCCCGGAGACCGAGCGCGACAAGCGCCGCTACCAGGAGGCCCAGATCCGCCGTACCCACCGCCTGGCCCGGCGCCGCGCGATCAAGGAGCTCCGCGAGAAGCGGGCGGCGGAGGGCATCGACGACTGACACCGCCCCGCCACCCACCGGCCCGCAGACGGCGTACGGCCGGGGTGGGGCCGTGCAGGGTCGCCCCCGCAGGGGTCGGCGGCGTCAGCAGGGCTCCCTTACTCGTGACCCAAGGCCGCCGGCCCCGAGGAGGTGAGCCCGGAGGGGCCACACCCCACCACCCACCGCACCGGTGCCGCACCGGGCGCAACCGCACGGAGACCGGCCGGCTGGCCCCCGGGCGGGCGAGCCCGGACGGGCCACACCCCACCACCCACCGCACCGGCACCACACCGGGCGCAACCGCACGGAGACCGGACGCCTGGCCCCCGCCCCCGGGCGGGCGAGCCCGGAGGGGGCCACACCCCACCACCCGCCGGCAGGCACCACCCCGGGGGCCACCGGGCAAGGGCACCGCACCTCACGTGCAGATGACCTGGTCGCCCGTCACCGCTCCGAACTCGCCCTGAAAGGCGTTCTCGGCGCGCACCGGCAGGACGCCCGCGAAGTTCGTGCCGATCGTGACGCGGAACACCGCGCCCTGCCCCGCCACCGGCAGCAGCCGGCACCCCGGCAGCGCCGTGGCGAGGGAGCGGGCCGAGCGGTCCCAGCGGGGGTCGAACCACACGACGGTGCGGGCCACGTCACGCCGGGGCCAGTTCAGGGCGGCCGCGGTCGTCCGGAACCCGGTCGCCCGCAGCGCCGCGTCGGCCCGGGCGCCCAGCCCGGGCATCCGCGTGCCGTTGTAGACCTGCACCCGGATCTGCTGCGGCGAGACCTCGACGAGCTTCTTGCGCACCGCGCTGCGCGGCGCGTACGGGGCCAGCGGCTTGTCCGCGCGTACCGCCGCGAACAGCCGCTTGGACTTGACCGGGTCCCATTTGACCGTGGAGCCGATGCCCTTGACGGGGAAGCTGGTGTTGCTGACGGGTACGGAGGTGAATTCCGACGACGCCGCCGTGAAGCCGCGCATGGCCTTCGCCAGGGCGAGCATCTCCTCGGCGCCGAAGCCCTCGCTGGCCCGCACGGAGCTGAGCATGGAGGTGACGACCTGCTGGAACCGCACGGGGTTCAGCATGATGCCGTTGCTGGTGGCCTGGTCGATCAGGGCGGCCATGAACCGCTGCTGCCGCTGCATGCGCCCCAGATCGGACGCCCCGTCGACGTGCCGTGAGCGGACGTACTGGAGGGCGGCCCCGCCGTCCAGTTTGTGCGTGCCGGCGGGCAGGTCGAGTCCGGTGTAGGCGTCCTTCATGGGCTTGGCGGTGCAGATCTCCACGCCGCCGATGGTGTCGACGGTCCGCATGAAGCTGGTGAAGTCCAGCTCCAGGTAGTGGTCGATCTTGATGCCGGTCATGTGCTCGACGGTGCGCACGGTGAGGTTCGGCCCGCCCTCGGCGTACGCGGCGTTCAGCTTCACCGGGTGCCGCTGGTGGTGCTTGCCGGTGGTGGCGTCGGTGTGCGGCGGGATCTCGGCGTACGAGTCGCGGGGCAGCGACACCATGCTGGCCCGTCTGCGGTCGGCGGAGACGTGCACCAGCATGATCGTGTCGGTGCAGCGGCAGGGCGCTCCGCCGAGCCGGTACTTCTCCTTCTCCCGCGGGGTGATCCGGTCGCGTCCGTCGGTGCCGACGACCAGGATGTTGGTGCCGTGCCCGGGGGCGGGGCGGTTCTTCATGTCCTTGAAGGGGTCGACCCGGCCGATCTCGGTGTCCAGGCTCGTCACGATCGCGTGCCCGACGCCGCCCGCCGCGAGGACCAGCACCGACAGGGCGGTGGCCAGCCGCGCGCCCCACCTGGTCCGCCCGGGGCGTCCCCGCCGCACGGCCGCCGGTACCGGCGCCGGGGCCCGTCTCGGCCGCCCGGGGGCGGGCGGCCGGGGAGGGGCGGGGCGGCGGGGCGGCGTGGGCACGAAGGACACCTCCGCGGGCGGCTGGGGGAATAGTGAGCACAGTAGGCCCATACGATCGTCGACCGTCCGCGCCACCCGGGCGGCGCGCACCGCTGTCCCCCGTTCGCGGTAACGTGGCGGCGATACTGCTGTCTCCCGGGGGCGACCCCCGGACCCCCGAGGAAACGATGCCCACGCCCCCGCCCCCGGTTTCCGTGATCATGCCGGTCCTCAACGAGGAGCGGCACCTGCGCGCCTCGGTCCGTCACATCCTCGAGCAGGAGTACGACGGCGAGATGGAGGTGGTGATCGCGCTGGGTCCGTCCACGGACCGTACCGACGAGATCGCCGCCGAGCTCGTCGCCGAGGACAGCCGGGTCCACACCGTGCCGAACCCCACCGGGCGCACGCCCGCCGCGCTGAACGCCGCCATCAAGGCGTCGCGTCACCCGATCGTGGTGCGGGTCGACGGGCACGGCATGCTCTCGCCGAACTACATCGCGACGGCCGTGCGTCTCCTGGAGGAGACCGGTGCGCAGAACGTGGGCGGCATCATGCACGCCGAGGGCGAGAACGACTGGGAGCACGCGGTCGCGGCCGCGATGACCTCGCGGATCGGCGTCGGCAACGCGGCGTTCCACACGGGCGGCGAGGCCGGGCCGGCGGAGACGGTGTACCTGGGCGTGTTCCGGCGCGAGGCGCTGGAGCAGCAGGGCGGGTACAACGAGGAGTTCATCCGCGCCCAGGACTGGGAGCTGAACTTCCGCATCCGCGAGGCGGGCGGTCTGATCTGGTTCTCGCCGGAGCTGAGGGTGCAGTACCGGCCCCGGCCGAGCGTGCGGGCGCTGGCGAAGCAGTACAAGGACTACGGCCGCTGGCGGCACGTCGTCGCCCGGTACCACCAGGGCTCCATCAACCTGCGCTACCTCGCCCCGCCGACCGCGGTCTGCGCGATCGCGGCGGGTGTGGTCGTGGGCGCGACGCTCACCCCGTTCGGGTTCGTCGTCCCGGCGGGGTATCTGGCGGCGATCGTCGCCGGTTCGGTTCCGGCCGGCAAGGGCCTGCCGCTGAGGGCCCGGGTGCGGATCCCGGTGGCGCTGGCGACGATGCACATGTCGTGGGGGTACGGATTCCTCACGAGCCCGCGTTCCCTTGCCAGGAAGGTCATCGCCAGCCGCCGCCCGGCGGTGGTCCGGACGGCGGCGTAGCGCGCCTGACGCGCCGGGCGGTGCTCCACCGCCCGGCGGTCACCAGGTGAAGTTGGGGTCGACCGTCATGCAGCCCGACTGGTCGGCCCTGCTGGTGTTCGACCCGGGGGCCTTCCCGGTGCTCTTGGGCTTGGGGTAGGTGTCGCCCTCGCGCCAGTCCGCGCCGACGATCAGGGTGATGGTGCCGACCTTGTCGGACTTCTTCACCGAACCGGCCGGGATGCCCAGTGACTTGGCCACGGCCTGCGCATCGCCCTCCAGGTCCGCGCTCGGGAAGTGGACGACGGTCTTGGCCTGCCGCGGGGCGGCCGTGTCGGCCTTGGCCTGGGTGTAGCCCTTGGCGGCCAGCAGCCCGGCGACCGTGGTCGCCCGCCCCTGGGCGGAGCCGTACTGGTCGGTGTAGGTGCCGTTCTGCACCATCACCGGGGTCTCGGCGGGCGCGGCGGCGGTGTCCTTCGAGGCGGCGGGCGCGGCGCGCTTGGAGGGCTTGCCGTCGAGCGGGATGTCCTCGCGGATCATCCGGAAGAGTTCCTCGGCCTCGCCGGGCGTCGGCTCGACCTTGCCCGGCTTACGGGTCGAGTAGAAGTTGGGCATCGTCGTCATGGTGATGCGGCCGGTGGGCACGCTCTTGAGCTGCTCGGCCACGTCGTACAGCTTGCCGATGGTGTCGAGTCCCTTGTCGACGGTGAGCGCCTCGGTGGCCGCCTCGGCGAGCTTGCGCAGCTTGTTGGGGTCGGTGAGCTTGGCGTTCCTGCGCAGCTCGCGGACCATCGAGTTCATGTACATGTGCTGGGCCTTGGCGCGCTCCAGGTCGGTGCCGCCGACCCAGCCGTACCGGGTGCGCAGCCATTGGAGCGCCTGCTCGCCCTTGATGGGGTGCGTGCCCTTGGCGAGCTTCAGGCCGGAGCCCTTGCCGTCGCTGGTGCGGGACTCGATGTTCTTGTCGACGCAGACGGGTACGCCGCCGATCGCGTCGGCCATCGACACCACACCGGCGAAGTCGATCATCATGAAGTGGTCGATGGGGATGCCGGTCAGCTCGACCCAGGTGGCCACGGTGCAGCCCGGGCCGCCGCGGTCCAGCGACTCGTTGGTCTGGGCGAACTCGCGCGCGGGGTAGGTCTTGCCCTGGGCGTCCCGGCACTCCGGCAGCCGCAGCATGGTGTCGCGCGGCATGCTGACGACGGAGATGTTGCTGCGGTCGGCGGAGAGGTGGACCAGCATCTGCACGTCGGCGAGCGGGGGGCCGTCGAAGGTGTCCCGGCCGCCGCCGAGGTCCTGGTTCTGCTTGCTGTTCCGGGCGTCCGAGCCGATGAGCAGGATGTTCAGCGGGGTCTGGCCCGCGGCGTTCGCCTTGTGCTCGGGCATCCCGTTCTTGCCGAGCGTCAGGTCTTCCTTCTTGATCTTGCTGTTGAGGTGCTCGTAGTACAGGTAACCGGCGCCGGCCGTCCCCAGTATCAGCAGGGACAGCACGGAGGCGCTCCACCGGAGCACCCGCCGCTTGCCCTTCCTGCCCTCGCCGCCCTTGCCGGCGCGCCGCCGGCCGCCGCCACCGCCGCTGCCGCGCCGGTGGGCCCGGCCGCCGTCGGTGGCCGTGCCGGCCGTCGCGGGGCGTGCCGGTCTCGCCGGCTCCTCCGTGCCGCCCGACGACGCGTCACCGCGGTGACCGTCGTCCAAGGCGCCGTCACGGGCGTGCGGAACGCGGTCCCGCGTTCCCTCCCCACGCACGCTGCTCTGTCCCACCCCAGGTCCCCCTGTCGCTCAGGTGCGCGTCATTCGGCGCACACCTGCTTGTCTGCCACTACTTTCTGCACACCTTCCGGCGCCTTCGCCGGACCGGTGATGGGCACCCCTGCGCCCTTGAAGTCCCCGCCGAGGGTGAGCTTCATCGGCTCCCGCTCCCCGGCGTCCTCCGTCCCCTGCTTCAGCGCCGTGGCGGGCAGGCCCATCAGGTCCGCGAGCTTACGTGCCTGGTCGGCCTGGTTCGGCGCGAACTCCAGCGTCGTCCTGTCGATCTCCTGCGGGGCGTTGCTCCGGTTCGAGGACTTGAGGACGCCCTGGTCGTTCTGCAGCCAGTTGATGGTGGCCTGCGCCCCACCCGTCCTGCCACTGCCGTTGTACACGTCCACGCGCACGTCGGAGGCCTCCGCCCGCGGGCCCTTGAGCAGCGCGGCCTGGGCGCTCTTGGCGTCCTTCTCCTTCTTCTTCACCTCGGTGAGCGAGATGTCGTTCTGAAGCATGGAGAAGAGCGGCTGGGCCTTGGCCTCGTCGACGACGACGGTGGCCTTGACCGTCTCGGCGGGGTTGTCCATGACGGGAAGGGTGGTGAAGGTGATGTTCTTGGGGTTCACCTTGGCCAGCTCCATGCCGAGGTCCTGGAGCTTGTCGATGCTTCCTATCCCCGTGTCGACGGTGAGCGCCTTGGTGGCGGCCTCCGCGAGGTCGAGCAGTTTGGACGGACTGGTGAGGGTCTCGCTCGACTTCATCTTGCGGATCATCGAACCGAGGAACTGCTGCTGCGTCTTGATCCGGTCCAGGTCGCTCTCGTTGCCGAACGCGTGCCGGGTCCGTACGAAGGCCAGGGCGTCCTCGCCCTCGATGACGTGCTTGCCCTTGGTGAGCCTCAGCTTCGACTGCTTGTCGTTCACGTCCTTGTTCACGCACACCTCGACGCCGCCGATGGCGGAGGTCAGCGTCTTCACCGCGTTGAAGTCGGCCATCATGAAGTGGTCGACGGTCAGCCCGGTGATGGCCTTGACCGTGCGCATGGTGCAGCCGGGGTCGCGGCCGGTCTGCCCGAGGCTGGTGTTGAACCGGACGTTCTGCTGACCCGGGATGACCTTCGTGCCCTCGGGCGTCTTGGTCTCGCAGTCGGGGATGTCGGTCATCAGGTCGCGGGGGATGGACATCGCCGTGGCGTTGGTCCGGTCCTTGGAGACGTGGAAGAGGATCGTGGTGTCGGCGTGACCCTCGCTGTTCCGGTCGCCGTAGCCCTGGTTGCCGTCGCCGGTCCGCTTGTCCGTGCCGATGACCAGGATGTTGATGGCCTGGTCCTTCTTGAACCCGCCGCTGCCCGCGCCCGCGATGTCGACGGTGCTGATGTTGGAGTTGAGGTGTTCGTAGTAGGCGTACGCCGTGATGGCGAGCGCCGCGACGACGCCGGCCGTCACGCCGCTCGTCCACATCAGTGCCTTCTTCTTGCGGGACTTCTGCGGCTTGCGCTTGCGCCGCCCCGCGCCCGGCGGGGTGCCGCCGGGGCCGTCCGGGGCGCCGGGCGCGCGGCGCCTGCGCTGGCCGGGCACACCGGCGGTGCGGCTGCCGGCCGAGGACTTCGGGTCGCCGGCGCCCGGGGTTCTGGGGGACGGTGTTCTCGGAGTGCCCGGCGTGTTGGCACCGCGGCGGCCGGTGCTGCGGGACGGCTGCTCGGACGGTGCCGAATGCCCAGCGGAATGGTCCAGTCGCAGTTCGTAGTTACCCGTCTGCGGGTTGAGTACCCACTGGTCGGCGGGGTCGATGTCGTCCGCCCGTCCACGGCTGTGCGCGTCCACGGTTGTTTGAGTCCTCCGTCGGTGCCACGCGAGGCGCCTCCCCCCAGGCGCTCGGTTCCACGATCCTTGAGTGCGCGACCTCGCGGCCGGGTGCACCGGATCGCGTCACACTATCCGCCCAGTTCAACGTGGGGCGACGTCCGTGACAAATTCCACGCCCCTTACAAGCGGGCATTCCGCCCAATCCGCATGGACTGCCGTGCCGTCTTTGGCCTTTGCTTTACTCGCAGCCCCTACCGACAGGCCCCGTCGGCGGCGTTCGTGCCCGTGAAGGTGGGTGTCGAGGAAGGGCTCGCATCCCTCTTGCGCCTGCTCGACTCCGCGGACTCCTCACCGGTGGCCTCGGTCTGCCCGTCGCCGGGCACGACCGCGACGGGTTTGTCGTCCCGCAGCCGCTTGAACAGACTGTTCGCTCGGGGCTGTACGAGTTCGTCCCGGTTCGGGTCATTGCGGTAAGGGCGCCGAGGAATCGTCAGGAACTGCACCTTTTCGGTAGGTACGCTGCGCAACGCGCGCGACAGGTCGTACAGGTCCTTCAACGAGTCGAGACCCGGATCGGTGGTGACCGACCGGGTTGCCGCGTCCAGCACCGGATAGAGGCGTGCCGGGTTGAGCAGCACCCCGTTGCTCTGCACCTTGTTGACGAGGGCGCCGAGGAACTGCTGCTGGCGGTCCATGCGGTCGGTGTCGCTGCCGTTGCCGAGGGACTTGCGGGCCCGTACGTAACCGAGGGCCTGCTCGCCGTCGAGCGTCCGCGCCCCCGGCTTCAGCGTCACCCGCGCGTCGGGGTCGTCGATGGCCTCGGCGACACACACCCGTACCCCGCCGACCGCGTCCACCATGTCCTTGAACCCCCGGAAGTCGACGACCACATGGTGGTCGACGCGGATGCCGGTGAGCTTCTCCAGGGTGCGGACCGTGCAGGCCGTGCCGCCGAACTCGTACGCGAAGTTGAACTGCGCGAACTGCGGCGCGGTGCGCGAACCGTCGCCCTTGCGGCAGCTCGGGATGTTGACCATCAGGTCGCGCGGCACGGACACCGCCGTCACCCCGCGCCCCCGGGCGGCCAGGTGCAGCAGGATGGTGGTGTCCGAGCGCTGGGTGCCCTTGTCGCGGCCGTACCGGGCGTTGCCGCTGCCCGCGCGGGTGTCGGACCCGATCAGCAGGATGTTCCGGGCGTCCCGTACGAGGGCGCTGGGGCGCTCCCGCTCGTACCGCTCCAGCTCGGCGGCGGCGGAGGCGTCGGTGGTGATGTTCTCGTCGAGCTTCTTGTACAGCCACCATCCGGCGCCGGCCGCCGCGAGCACGGCGACGGAGCCCAGGAAGGCGACGACCCGCAGGCCGTGGCGGCGGAAGCCGGGGCCCCGGGGGACCCTTACCGGGACGGTGGCGGTGGCGGTGGCGGTGGAGGTGGCTGCGGGGGCGGCCTGCCCTCGAACCGTGGCCGGACCGGGCGCGGCCTGCTCGGGCTCGGAATCCGGTGCGGGACCGGACGCGGGGGCCCGGTCGGCGGCGGGCGCGGAGTCCGCCGCGGGGCCCGGCGCCGGGGCCGGCTTCGCGGGGCGGGTGCCGTTGCCGGCCGGGCCGCCCCCGGGCCGCCGCGCCGGGCGGTGCCGCCGCTTCCTGCCGCTCCTGGCGCCCCTGCCGCCCCTGGGCGTGTGGTCACCGCCGCCCGCCGGCCGGCCGGACGCGGCGTCACCGGCTGGGGTACCGGGACCGGACGCCCCCGTCGGGGGGTCCGGCTCCGGGGGAGTACCAGCGCTGTCCGTCACGTCTGCCGTCCGTCCTTCGCGAGCGAGGCCCAGGGGTGTGTGACGATCATCCATCGCGGACGGCGCCCGTACCCGGGGGACTCGGCGCGCCGTGCGCCGGACGGGTGGACTTCACACCAGAGTGCTGGTGATCCGCTCGCTCTCGACCCGCTTGGCGAGCCCCTCGGGCGACAGCTGCTCCAGGTTGCGGCACAGGACGACGGACGCACCGGCCGCCAGCGGCGCGTACAGCCCCGCCGACACGCCCTCCCACGTGTCGTACGGCAGGGCCGACAGCAGCCGCGCACCGCCCGCCAGGCCCAGCCGCCCCGCGTCCGCACGGGCCCGGTCCACCAGTTCCGCGCCGCTCAGCTCCGCACCCGCCACCGCGAGCGCCGGGGCGGAGGGGTCCACCGGGGCGTACGGGGCGAAGACGTCGCCCTGCGTCGGCACCTCCACCGCGTAGTCGTCGTAGCCGGCCGGCGGGGACGGGAAGCGGCGCCCCAGCGGGGCCAGGGACAGCGCGAGGCGTTCGCCGGGGCAGGCCAGCCCCTCCTCCAGCCGGTCGGGCCCGGCCACGACGTGGTCGGCGGCGGCCGGGTCACCGCCGAGGTCGGCGACGACCCCCACCGACGAGCACGCCACCAGCCAGACGGCGGTCTGCCAGTGGGCCGGGAGCAGCAGCGCGACCCGCTCGCCGGGCTCGGCGGACAGGCCGTCCTGGAGGAGGTTGGCGGTCTTGGCCACCCAATTGGCGAAGGTGGCCACCGACAATTCGACGCGCTCACCGGTGGCGTCGTCGTAGTAGGTGACCAAGGGGCGGGCCGCGTCCGAGGCGAGAGCGGATCGCAGCAGGTCGGCGGGGGTACGGTCGCTGGCATTCACGCGCGCCAGGGTACGCGCGCCGGGCGGGCGGGGTCCGCCGTACCGGTGACGGCGTCCACCGGTCGGACCGACGGGCCGTCAGTTCTCCGGCGAGCGGCACCGGTCCGGCGCGCCGAGGATCGCCCCATGCGTGCCTTCCTTGCATCCTCGATCGGCGTCGCGTGCTCCGCGGCCCTCGTGCTCCCGCTCCCGCTCGCACTCCCCGCGAGCGCCGCCCCCACCTCGTCCGTCACCTCGTCCGCCACAGGGGCCCGCACCTCGTCCCCCGTCGCGGCCCGCACCCCGTCCGCCCCCGCCGCGGGTGACGTCTCCGTCCCCGGCACCACCCAGTCGCTGCCGCTCCGGGCGCTCCCCTCCGAGCGGGCGGCCGGCGCCGCGGTGCGGGGCCTGACCCGGCGGGACGTCCGCCCCTTCTCGCTCGTCGGTGTCGTGTGGGACGACCCGGACGCCGAGCTGCACGGCTCCGTCCAGGTCCGTACCCGTGCCTCCGACACCGGCGCCTGGTCCGGCTGGCAGTCCGTCGAGACCCACAACCACGACCACGCCGCCGACCCGGGCACCCCCGAGCGCGACTCGGGCACGGTCCGCGGCTCGACCGCCCCCCTGTGGGTCGGCGCCTCGGACGGCGTCGAGGTCCGCGTACGGGCCGAGGCCCCGCGCGCGGGCGCCGCCCCCGCCCCGCTGCCGCGCGGCATGCGCATCGAGCTGGTCGACCCCGGCGACGAGCCGGCCAGCGAGCCCGCCGGCGAGCCCGCCAGCGAGGACACCGCCCAGGGCCCCGAACTGCCCGAGGGCAACGACACCGGCACCACCAGCGGCCAGGTCCCCGTCCCGGCCCTGACGCCCGAGGAGTCGGCCGCCTCCGCGGTCAACGCCGAACTGGTGCCGCTCGGCTCGGCCGAGATCCCCGAACTGTCCAAGGAGGAGACGGAGGCCGCGTACGCCGACCGGTTCGGCGAGGAGGCGGTGGCCGCCAAGCCGTACATCGGTCCCCGCCCCCGCATCGTCACCCGCAAGGGATGGGGCGCCGACGAGAAGCTGCGCGAACGCAACTTCGTCTACACCAGGTCCGTCCAGGCCGCGTTCGTCCACCACAGCGCCACGGGCAACAACTACTCCTGCAAGCAGGCCCCATCCGTTCTGCGCAGTATCTACCGCTACCACGTCAAGAGCAGCGGCTGGCGCGACTTCGGCTACAACTTCGCCGTCGACAAGTGCGGAAACATCTACGAAGGGCGTGCGGGAGGCGTGGCCAAGGCGGTGCTGGGCGCGCACACCCGGGGCTTCAACACCAACAGCATGGGCATCGCCGTCCTGGGCACGTACAGTCAGTCCACCCCGCCCTCGGCGGCGGTGACCGCCGTCGCACGGCTGACGGCGTGGAAGCTCGGGCTGTACGGAAAGGACCCGCGGGGGAAGGCCACTCTGACCTCGGGTGGCGGAAACCGGTACAAGAAGGGCGCGAAGGTCAAGCTCAACGTCATCTCCGGGCACCGGGACGGCTTTTTGACCGACTGCCCCGGCACGCGGCTGTACGGCAAGCTCGGCACGGCCCGTAGCACGTCGGCCAAGTACCAGGGCCGCTGACGACGACCGGGACGGCTGTACCGAACGGTCTGCATACACTGTCCGGTCGTATCGGTCATATGACCGATGTGGCCCATCGACCGGACCCAGCAGGAAGCAGAGACGACAGGTGACAGAAGCGATCCTCCTGGTCGGTGGCAAGGGCACCCGGCTGCGTCCGATGACGGTCAACACACCGAAGCCGATGGTTCCGGCGGCGGGTGTCCCGTTCCTGACGCACCAGCTCGCCCGCGCGCGGGCGGCGGGCGTCGAGCACATCGTGCTGGCGACCTCGTACCTGGCCGAGGTGTTCGAGCCCTACTTCGGCGACGGCTCGTCGCTGGGCCTGCACATCGAGTACGTCACCGAACGGGAGCCGCTCGGCACGGGCGGGGCGATCCGCAACGTCGCCTCCCGCCTGCGCTCGGGCCCGGACGAGCCGGTGCTGATCTTCAACGGCGACATCCTCACCGGACTGGACATCCGGGCCCTGGTGGACACCCACGAGACGTCGGGCGCCGACGTCTCGCTCCACCTCACCCGGGTCGAGGACCCGCGGGCGTTCGGGCTGGTCCCGACGGACGCCACCGGCCGCGTCACGGCGTTCCTGGAGAAGCCGCAGACGCCCGAGGAGATCGTCACCGACCAGATCAACGCGGGCGCGTACGTCTTCCGCCGCTCGGTCATCGACACCATCCCGACCGGCCGCCCCGTGTCGGTCGAACGCGAGACGTTCCCCGACCTGCTCGCCACCGGCGCCCACCTCCAGGGCATGGTCGACTCCACGTACTGGCTGGACCTCGGCACCCCCCAGGCGTTCGTGCGCGGCTCCGCCGACCTCGTGATGGGCCGCGCCCCGTCGCCCGCCGTACCGGGCCGCCGGGGCGACCGGCTCGTCCTGGACGGCGCCACCGTGGCCCCGGACGCCAAGCTGACGGGCGGCACGGTCATCGGCGCCGGCGCCACGGTCGGCGAGGGCGCCCGCGTGGACGGCAGCACCGTCCTGGCCGGCGCGGTCGTCGAGGCCGGCGCGGTGGTCACCGACTCGCTGATCGGCGAGGGCGCGCGGGTGGGCGCCCGGTCGGTCCTGCACGGCGCGGTCGTCGGGGACGGCGCGCACGTGGGCGCCGACAACGAGCTGCGGGACGGCGTCCGGGTGTGGTGCGGGGCACGGCTGCCGGACGGCGCGGTCCGCTTCTCGTCGGACCAGTAGGCACCGGTCGCCGCCGGGCCGGTGGGCCGGGCCGCGCGGGGGCTACCCTCATAGGGACCCCGAGCCGGGGGACCCGACACCGAGGACCGTGCATCCGTGGCAGGCCGATACGCCCCGCGCCCGACCCGCGCCACCGTGCGCGGCGGGCACGTCGCCGTACCCGCCGCCCGTCCGGCCACCACCGCCCCGGCGGTCACGGCCCCGGTCGCCCCGGCCACCACCGCCCCGGCCGCCCCGGTCGCCCCCCGCACCCGGACCTGGACGCCCCCGTGGCCGCTGGACCTGGGGCTCGTCCTCGGCCCGCTGCGGCGCGGCCCGGCCGACCCCACGTTCCGTACGGCGCCCGACGGCTCCGTGTGGCGCGCCACCCGGACCCCTGAGGGCCCGGGGACGCTCCGGGTCGCCGCCCGCGGCGGGACCGTCGGGGCGGAGGCGTGGGGAGCGGGCGCGGAATGGCTCCTGGACCGCCTCCCGGCGCTCCTCGGCGCGGAGGACGACCCGTCGGCGTTCACCCCGCGCCACCGGCTGCTGGCCGTCACGGAGCGGCGCCGCCCGGGACTGCGGCTGACCCGCACCGGGCTGGTGATGGAGTCGCTGATCCCCTCGATCCTGGAGCAGAAGGTCACGACCACCGAGGCGTACCGGGCGTGGCGTCTGCTCGTACGGAAGTTCGGCGAGCCCGCGCCGGGCCCGGACGACCGCCTGTACGTCATGCCCGAGCCGCGCGCGTGGGCGATGGTCCCGTCGTGGGAGTGGCACCGCGCGGGCGTCGACGCCAAGCGCTCCGACACGGTCATGCGCGCCGTCCGGGTGGCCCGCCGCCTGGAGGAGGCCGCCGCGATGGAGCCGGAGGCGGCCCGCCGCCGGCTGGAGCTGATCCCCGGCATCGGCCCGTGGACGTCCGCCGAGACGGTCCAGCGCAGCAACGGCGCCCCCGACGCGGTCACCACCGGCGACTACCACCTGCCGAGCATCGTCGGCCACGCGCTGGCCGGCCGCCGGGAGGCCGACGACGCGGAGATGCTGGAGCTGCTCGCCCCGTACGCGGGGCAGCGCCACCGCGCCGCCCGTCTCATCCTGCTCAGCGGCCGCATCCCGCCCCGCCACGGCCCCCGCTTCACACCGGGCAACATCGCGGCGCTCTGACCGCCCGGCACGCGGCACCCCGTGCGCACCCCTGGCGCAGGCGGGGCACGGTCCGTACGGGCGGCCCGTACCGGCCACCCCGACCGGCCATCCGTACCGGCCGCACGGGACAGCCGCCCGGAAGGCGTCAGCGCACCTCGACGAAGCCGTCCACCTCACGTGCCGGCCGCGGCCCCGGTACCCCGGCCGGCCGGCCCACCGCCACCGCGCCCATCGGGTCCCAGTGGGCGGGCAGGTCCAGCACGTCCCGGACGACGTCCCGGCAGAACATCGTCGACGACACCCACGCCGACCCCAGCCGCTCACCGGCCAGCGCGACCAGGAAGTTCTGTACGCCCGCCCCGGCGGCGACCACGAACATCTCCCGCTCCGCCCCGTCCCGCCGGGCGTCCCCGTACCGGTGCGAGCCGTCCGTCACCAGGCACGGCACGACCAGGTAGGGCGCGCGCCGCAGCACGTCGCCGCGGCGCACCCGCCGGGCGACGGCGTCCTCGCCGAGGCCGTCGGCCCGAAGGTCCGCGATCCACGCGTCCCGCATCGCGTCCAGCAGCCGCACCCGCGACTCCTCCGACTCCAGCAGCACGAACCGCCACGGCGTCGTGTGGTGCGGCGCGGGCGCCGTCAGGGCGGCCGCCACGGCCCGCCGCACCGCGCCCGGGTCCACGGGCTCGTCGGTGAACTCCCGCACCGTGCGCCGCAGCGTCACCGCCGCCCGCACCGCCTCGGACGTACCGAGCCGGAACATGTCGTCCGCCGCGTCCCGCACCAGCGCCCGGGCGCCCCCCGCCCCGCCCTCGACGAGGTGGGCGAGGCCCCGCACCACCGCGACCGGCAGCCCGGCCGCCTTGCCCTTCACCAGGTCCCCGGCCGCGGCCAGCTCGTCCGCACCGGCCACCACGGTGGCCACCAGCGGGTTGCCGTACGCGTCCGTGCCGCCCCGCAGGTCGTCCAGGACGCGCACCCCGGCAGCGCCGATCGCCATGTCGGTGACCCCGGCGCGCCACGGCCGCCCGGCGGTGTCCGTGACGACGACGCCCACGTCCACGCCGAGCGCGTCCCGCAGCCCGTCCCGGATCGCCCGCGCGGACGCGTCGGGGTCCCGGGGCAGCAGCAGCACGGTCCCCGCCGGGGTGTTGGACGCGTCGACCCCGGCGGCGGCCATGACCAGGCCCTGCCGGTTCTCGACGATGCGGAGGGTGCCGCGCCGCGCCACCACCCGTACCGTCTCGGCGTCGATCGCCGCCTCGCGGTCGTCCGCCGCGACGATCCGCCCCTCCGCCTTGCTGACGATCTTGGAGGTGACGAGGAGCACGTCACCGTCGGCCAGCCCCGGCCCGCCGGTGGTGGCCCCGTCGGCGACGGCGGCGGCGATCAGCTTGGCGAGGTCGTCGCCGGGCCGTACCTCCGGCAGCCCCGGCAGCGCCCACACCCGGTAGGACGGGGCCGTCACGCGCGTACCTCCTCGGCGAGGGCCAGCGCCTCGCGCGCCATCGCCGCCGCGGCGTCCACGTCGGTCATCATCAGCGGCACCGCCCGGCAGCGGATGCCGGCCGCCTCCACGTCGCCGACCCGGTCCGCGTCGGTCGTGTCGACGAGCCAGCCGTCGAGGAGCCCGGAGCCGTAGTGGCGGGCGACGGCCGCGGCCGTGGACTCGACGCCCACCGCGGCGAGCACCTTGTCCGCCATGCCGCGCACCGGTGCGTCGCCGACGATGGGCGACAGGCCCACGACCGGGACGCCCGCGTCGGCGATCGCCTCCCGGATGCCGGGCACGGCGAGGATCGTCCCGATGGACACCACCGGGTTGGACGGCGGGAAGAGCACCACGTCCGCCTCGCCGATGGCCTCCAGGACCCCGGGCGCGGGGGAGGCCTGCTCGGCGCCGACCGGCACCACCGCCTGCGCGTCCACGGAGGCGCGCAGCCGTACCCAGTACTCCTGGAAGTGGATCGCCCTGCGCTCGCCGTCGAGCTCGACGGCGACGTGGGTCTCGACCCGGTCGTCGGACATGGGGAGGAGCCGCACGCCCGGCTTCCACCGGGCGCACAGCGCCTCGGTGACGGCGCTCAGCGGGTAGCCCGCGCCCAGCATCTGCGTACGGACGATGTGGGTGGCGAAGTCGCGGTCGCCGAGCCCGAACCACTCGGGTCCCACCCCGTACGCGGCGAGTTCGCTCTTGACGTGGAACGTCTCGTCGCTGCGTCCCCAGCCCTGCTCCTCGTCGATCCCCCCGCCCAGGGTGTACATCACCGTGTCGAGGTCGGGGCAGACCTTCAGCCCGAACAGATGGATGTCATCACCGGTGTTGCCGATGACCGTGATGTCCGCGTCGGGCGCGGCCTGCTTGAGGCCGCGCAGAAAACGGGCACCGCCGATGCCGCCGGCCAGAACCACAATGCGCATGGGCACAGTCTGTCAGCCGCGGGCCGCCCGCCCGGCCGCCGGTCAGACGACGACCGACTCCCGCGGCTCCCCGGCGGCGTAGCAACCGCTGGGGTGCATCGGCATGTCGGTGAGGCCCGGGAAGTAGACGTGCAGGCTGACGGCCGGTTCGAGTGAGTCGTTGACCACGTCGTGCGCGTATCCCGGTGCGAAGACGCGCTGCGCGCCGGCGGTGAGCAGACGCGCGCCCTTTTCCGTACGTTCCGTCAGTTCGCCCCCGAGGACGGTCAGTACGCCGGAGGACTCGCCGTGATCATGCATACCTGTGCCCTGACCGGGCACCCAGGACAGCAGCCAGACCTCATATCCGGGTCCGGTGCGCAGCCGGTGGTACCAGCGGGTGGTGGCGTCGTACTCGACGAGGTGGGCCCACTGGGACCGGTCGGCCGCGATGGCGCGGGCCAGGCCGACGAACTCGGCCACGGTGGAGGGGTGCTCCTTGGCGGGCTGGAGAAGGTGCTGTACGGCGAGGATGTCGCCGGCGATCTGGAGGTCGCTGTCGCTGTTCATGGGCTGCGGGGGTTCCTCGAGAGAAACGGGTCCGGAAACCGGAAGCGGTACACGCGGGAAGGGCGGGAGACAGACGCTGGGGGAAGAGGCTGGAGCGCGGTGGCATCAACAGCTGGAACAGCGACAGCAACAGCGACGGAGGGGCTGGGAAGCCCGGGCAGCGCGGAGGGACCCACGGGCGTGGGTCGCGAGGAGCGCTGTGGTCGCTGGCATGCAAACAAAGGTGACCGGCCGGATTCCGTATGTCAACCCAATGCCCGATTTGGCGGCAATGTTTCACCTCATCCGGTTACTCCGTCCGGAGAAAGGTTTGTGCTGTGGGAGGCCAGGACACATGCCGCAGCAACCACCGGCGCAAACGTCGTCGCAGTCCCGTGACCCGACTGTGATCCGGATCGCTTCACCGGCCCGGCCGCAACAAGATCGAAGCGGCGGGCGTCCTCCCTTGAGGACGGCGGTGAAAGGGAGGGTGAGGGCGGGGCGGCGGCATGTGTCTCATTTTTGCTGATTTGAACACTTTCCGCATAGCCTTGGTTCCGCAGAGTGAATACCGGGCCCAATAGCAGATCCCGGCTTGACTGGCCCGGAGCACCGCACTTGTAATTTCACTCGTGTCGTTCGGCCGAAAAATTCGACAAACGGCGACGGCACGGGGACGCAAAGACCGACGAGGGGCGCACATGACCGAGTTGTTCCAGGAACTGCTGGTCGAGGACGCGGACGAGGAACTTGGCTGGCAGGAGCGCGCGTTGTGCGCCCAGACCGATCCTGAGTCCTTCTTCCCCGAGAAGGGCGGATCCACTCGCGAGGCAAAGAAGGTCTGCCTCGCGTGCGAAGTCCGTTCGGAATGCCTCGAATACGCGCTCGCCAACGACGAAAGATTCGGAATCTGGGGCGGGCTGTCGGAACGCGAACGCCGCCGTCTGAAAAAGGCCGCGGTCTGACGCTGCCGAGGCCACCGCCCCGGCTCCCCCGCGCGCCCTTCCCGTGCCGCGCCGCACGATCCGGCCCGGCACCGGCGTGTACCGGCCCGCCCGACCCGGGCGCGAGCCCCTGCCGTGCGGCCCGGACCGGGCGCCGGCCCCGCCGCCCCGCCCCAACCCACCCGGCACCGGCTCCCCCCCACGCCGCGGGGCTCCCCTCGCGCGCCCGGCCCGGGCGCGCTTCCGCCGTGCCGCCCGACGGGCCACGGGGCGCCGCCCCCGCCGGGCGCGGGGCTTCTCTCGTACCGCCCCGCCGGGCGTCGGCTTCCGCCGTGCCGCCCGACCGGTAGCGAGTTTCCGGCCTGCCCCGGACCGGGTGCGGGGTTTCTCTGGTGCCGGCCCGCTGGGCTTCCCCGGTGCCGCCCCACGGGCCGCCAGGTGCCGCCGTGCCGCCCGACCGGTACCGAGCTTCTGGCCTGCCCGGGACCGGGCGCGAGTTCCTGCCCGGCCTGACCGGGCGGGGGCATCTCCCGTACCGTCCCGCTGGGGGCGTCGGCTTCCGCCGTGCCGCCGCACGGGCCGCGGGGCTTCCCCCGTGCCGCCCGTACTGGCGCGAGTTTCTGCCCTGCCCCCGACCGGGCGCGGGTGCGCCTCGTCGAGTCCCCGGCCGGGCACGGGTTTCGGCCGAGTCGCCCGACCGGGTGGCAATCCTCGTGAGGGGCCCGCCCACGGCGTGGGCCCGCGTCCTGCGGCCCGGCTGAGCGGCGGCTTCCGCCCGGTCGGGCGGTGATCCTCGGTTCCCGCGGGGTCGCCCTGACCGGTCGGGGCTCCTGTCGAACCGCGGCGCCGGGTGGCGGCCCCCGCCGGTGCCGCCCGACCGCGCGGGCGTGGCGGGCCCGCCGGGGCCGACCGGCCAAACCGTGCACACGCGTACGTAAAGAACGGGCCACCGTCCGCGCTCTGTCCACAGGCGGCGGAGCGGCGTCGTGCCAGCCATTAGTGTGGGCCTCCGTCCGAGAGCTCCGACGCCCCCCGCGGGCGACCCCCCGGCCGGAGGGCCCGTAACCCGATGTCCGCCACAGCCGCGTTCACCCCCGCTTCCCCCACGCAGCAGCCCGAGTTCCCGCGGCACGTCGTCACCGCCGTGCTCGTGTCCCACGACGGCGCCCGGTGGCTGCCGGACGTCCTCGCCGGGCTGCTCAACCAGGAGCGCCCCGTGCAGAACGTCGTCGCCGCCGACACCGGCAGCGCCGACGACTCCGCGCGGCTGGTCACCGAGGCGATCGGCGACGACCGGGTGCTGCACCTCGCGCGGCGTACGGGCTTCGGCGCCGCCGTCGAGGAGGCCGCCCGCACCGCGCCCCGCCTCGGCCCCGAGGAGCTGCCCTACCTGAAGCGGCCCAGCGGCTGGGACCCGGTCAGCCGGACGTGGAACGACGACGCGTACGACATGCCGGACCTGCCGCACGGCGAGCTCGTCCAGTGGCTCTGGCTGCTCCACGACGACGCCGCACCCGAGCCCGGCGCCCTCGCCGAACTGCTCCGCGTCGCGGACGGCGACGAGCACGCGGCGATCATCGGGCCCAAGCTGCGCGGCTGGTACGACCGCAAGCAGCTCCTCGAAGTGGGCGTCTCCATCGCCAACAGCGGCCGCCGCTGGACCGGCCTCGACCGGCGCGAGCAGGACCAGGGCCAGCACGACCAGGTCCGCTCCGTGCTGTCCGTCTCCAGCGCCGGGATGCTCGTCCGCCGCGACGTCTTCGAGCAGCTCGGCGGGTTCGACCGCCGCCTGCCCCTGATGCGTGACGATGTCGACCTGTGCTGGCGCGCCCACTCGGCCGGCCACCGCGTCCTCGTCGCCCCCGACGCCGTCCTGCGCCACGCCGAGGCCTCCGCGCGCGAGCGGCGCACCGTCGACTGCGCGGGCCGCTCCGTCGCCAGCCCCCACCGCGTCGACAAGGCGGGAGCCGTCTACACGCTCCTCGCCAACGCCCGCGGCATCGCCTTCCCCTGGGTCCTGCTCCGCCTCGTCGTCGGCACCCTCCTGCGGACGCTCGCCTACCTGGTGGGCAAGGCGCCCGGCCAGGCCGTCGACGAAGTGATGGGCCTGTTCGGCACGTTGCTGCGGCCCGAGCGGATCGTCGCGGCCCGCCGCCGCAGGAGCCGCAGGGAGGTCGACGCGTCCGAGCTGCGCCCGCTGTTCCCGCCGCCCGGCGCCACCGTGCGCGTCACCGTCGAACAGGTGATGTCCGACTTCGGCGGCTCGGACGCCGATTCGGGCGGCTCCCGGCACGGCGCCGTCGAGTCGGGCCCCGGTGGCGACGACGCCGACTACCTGGAGATCGAGCAGTTCGCCCGCCTGAAGAAGATCGCCCGCAGGCCCGGCCCCGTCCTCTTCGCGCTGCTGCTGGTCGCGTCGCTGGTCGCGTGCCGCGGTCTGTTCGGCGGCGGGTCCCTCGCGGGCGGCGCGCTGCTGCCCGTTCCCGACGCGGTCGGCGACCTGTGGAGCCGGTACGCCGACGCCTGGCACCCGCTCGGCACCGGCGGCACGCAGACCGCCCCGCCCTACCTCGCGCTCCTCGCCGCCCTGTCCGGCGTGTTCCTCGGCTCCACCGGGCTGGCGCTCACCGTGCTGCTGGTCTGCTCGGTGCCGCTGGCCGGCGTCACCGCGTACTTCGCCTCCCGCTCCCTCGTCCAGTCCCGCCTGCTGCGCGCCTGGGGAGCCGTCGCCTACGCCTTCCTGCCCGCCGCGACCGGCGCCCTCGCGACCGGACGGATCGGCACCGCCGTCCTCGCGGTCCTGCTGCCGCTGATCGCCCGTGCCGCCGTCGCGGCGCACGGACTGCGCGGCCAGGACCGCGGGAGCTGGCGCGCCACCTGGGCGTACGCCTTCCTGCTCACCTTCACCATGGCGTTCACGCCCGTCGTCTGGCCGCTCGCGGTCGTCCTCGGGCTGGCCGTGCTTGCCCTGCGGCGCGACGACCTCGTCGCGTACGGGCTGCGGTTCCTGGCGGCCGTCGGCACACCGCTGCTGCTGCTCGCGCCCTGGTCGCTGTCCCTGCTGAGCGACCCGTCCGCCCTCCTGAGGGAGGCCGGGATGGAGTTCCGTACGGGGGCGGCGTCCCCGCTCGACCTGCTCGGCGCCTCGCCGGGCGGGCCGAGGACCGTCGGCGGCCTGGTCCTGATCGGCCTGGTCCTGGCGGCGCTCGCCGCCCTGCTGCGCGCCGAGCGGCAGTTCGCGATCCGGACGGCCTGGGTCACGGCGGTGGCCGCGCTCGTCCTCGCGGTGCTCGTGAACGGTTCCGGGGGCGGGTCCGGCTGGGCCGGGCCGGCCACGCTCGTGTACGGCGCCGCGCTGCTGGCCGCCGGCATGCTCGGCGCGGAGGGCGGCCGGACCCGCGTCGCCTCGCAGAGCTTCGGCTGGCGCCAGCCCGTCGCCGTGCTGATCGCGCTGGCCGCCGCCGCCGGCCCGCTGGTCTCCGCGGCGAGCTGGATGATCGGCGGCGCCGGCGGGCCGCTGGAGCGGCGCGACCCGGTGCAGGTGCCCGCCTTCGTGGCGGCGGAGAGCGACACCCGCGACCAGCCGCGCACCCTGGTCCTGGGCGGCACCTCGACGGCCGAGGTCCCGTACACGCTGGTCCGCGGTTCCGGGGCCCGTCTCGGCGACGCCGAACTGACCGCGGCCGGCGGCGGCGACCCCCGCCTCGACGAGGTCGTCGCCCACCTGGTCGCCGGCTCCGGCGCGGACCAGACCGCCGAGCTGAGCGGCTTCGCGATCCGGTACGTCCTGGTGAGGGACGGGTCACCGCGCCAGATGAGCCGCGTCCTGGACGCCACGCCGGGGCTCACCCGGCTCAGCCGGCTGGACGGCAGCGCCCTGTGGCGGGTCGACCGCCAGGTCGCGCGCGCCACCATCGTCCCGGGCGGCGACGGCAAGGGCGAGCGGCTGCCGGTCGCCGCCGGCCCGGTCGAGGCGCACACCGACATCCCGTCCGGCGGCCCCGGCCGCGTCCTGCGCATCGCGGACCGCGCGGACGAGGGCTGGCAGGCCACGATCGACGGCAAGCCCCTGAAGAAGACGGTCGTCGACGGCTGGGCGCAGGGCTTCGAGCTGCCCGCCGGGGGCGGACGCCTGGACCTGACCCACGAGGACACCTTCGGCCACACCGCCTGGGTCTGGACCCAGTGCTTCCTGGCCCTGGTCCTCCTGGTGCTCGCCCTGCCGGGGCGGCGCAGGGACGTGGACGACGACCTCCCGGACGAGGAGCAGCCCGCCGTGACCGCCGAGGACCTGGCCGGCGACGGCCGGCGGGCCCGCAGGCTGCGGGCGGCCGCCGCCGAGGCCGAGGCCGCGGGGACGGACGGTGCCCCGGAACCGGAGCCCGCCCCCGCGCCCGTACCGGACGCCGATCCGTACGCGGCGCAGGGCGTGCCGCAGCAGCCGTCCTACGGCGACTGGGACGGCGGCGGTTCGTACGCGGCCCACCCGGCCGACGGGCAGCAGTACCCGGCGGACGGCTACCAGCAGTACCCCGAGGAGCAGCAGCAGTACGCGCCCTACGGCCAGTACCCGCAGCAGACCTACGAACAGCAGCCCTATGAGCAGGGCCAGTACGAGCAGGGCCAGTACGAGCAGGGCCGGTACGAGCAGTACGACCAGTACGCGCAGGGCCCGTACGACGGGCAGTACCCGCCCGGCCCGTACGAGCAGCAGCAGGCCTACGGCTACGAGTACGACAACGAGCAGCGTCCCGACGGGAGCAGCAACCAGTGAACCGCGCCACCCTCTCCCTCGCCGCGGCCGTCACCGCGCTCGCCGCGGTCACCGGCTTCGCCGCCCTGACCACGCCCGGGGCCGACTCCGGGACGGCGGCGGCCGCGAAGGCCCCCACGCGGCTCCCGGTCGAACGCTCCAGCCTGCTCTGCCCGGCACCGAGCAACTCCGAGGTCGCCGAGACCGTGTACACCTCCTTCACCCCGGCGGGCGGCGCACGGGGCGCCGGCACGGGCACGGGTGAGGCCGGCCGGGCGGAGCTCAAGCCGTCCGCCGCGACCTCCGACGCGACGACGGCCGACCCCGGGAAGGCGAACACGCCGAAGAAGGCCCCGGCCGCCGACAAGCCCGTGCTCACGCTCACCCAGCCCGGCAGGCCGGTCTCCGCCGAGGCCGACGGCGGCGACGCCCCCGCCCTGGTCGGAGCCGCCTCCGGCCGGCTCGCGCCCGGCTGGACCACCCAGCAGACCACCAAGGTCCCGGCGGGCGGCGGGCGCGGGATGCTCGGTGTCAGCTGCACCGCACCGGACACGGACTTCTGGTTCCCCGGCGCCTCGACGGTCGCCCAGCGCGCCGACTACGTCCACCTGACCAACCCCGACGACACCGCCACGGTCGTCGACATCGAGCTGTTCGGGCCGGGCGGCGCCCTGAAGTCGCAGGTCACCGACGGTGTCACGGTCCCCGCCCGGTCCGACGTGCCGGTCCTGCTGTCCACGCTGACGGCCGACCCGGCCGCCGAGGACGTCACCGTCCACGTCACCACCCGCAGCGGGCGGGTCGGGGCGGTGGTGCGCTCCGCCGACGAGAAGCTCGGCAGCGACTGGCTGGCCGCGTCCGCCGACCCGGCCGGGTCGCTGGTGCTGCCCGGCATCCCGGCGGACGCCACGTCCGTACGGCTGGTGGCGTACGCGCCGGGCGAGGACGACGCCGAGCTGAGCATCCGGCTGGCCGGCCCGACGGGCACGATCACCCCGGCCGCGGCCGAGAGCCTGCACGTCAAGTCCGGGATGACCGCGGCCGTCGACCTCCAGGACGTCACGCGCGGCGAGGCCGGGTCGCTGCTGCTCACGCCGCTGCGGAAGGGGCGTGCGACCCCGGTGGTCGCCGCGCTGCGGGTGGTGCGCGGCAAGGGCGACGACCAGGAGGTGGCGTTCATCCCGGCGACCGGGCCGGTGGGGGAGCGGGCGACCGTGGCGGACAACCGGGCCAAGGGCACCACCCTGTCGCTGACGGCACCCGCCGAGGGCGCGGAGGTGAAGGTCACGGCGTCGGCCGGCACGGAGGGCGGGACGCCGGCGACCACGACGTACAAGATCAAGAGCGGTACGACCCTGGCGGTCACCCCGCCGGTGCCGGCCGGGTTGAAGGGCTCGTACGCCCTGACCGTGGAGACGGTCTCGGGCGGTCCGGTGCACGCGGCGCGCACGCTGGCCGAGCCGGACGACGGCCTGCCGATGTTCACCGTGCAGACGCTGGCCGACGACCGGGGCACGGTGGAGGTCCCGGTGGCGGGACAGGACCTGTCCGTCCTGGACGACTAGCCACCCCGGCACCGCGGGCCCGGGACCCGGCCGTACCGGCTGGTCCCTGCCTCGGTCCCCGGCCCGGCGGCGCCTGGTCCCGGCCCTACCGGCTGGACCCTGCCCCGGTCGCTGGTCCGCTCTGCGCGCTAGTCCTGGCCGTACCGGGGGTCGACCGATTCCGGCGACTGCCCGAGCAGCTCGGCGACCTGCTCGACCACCACCTCGTGGACGAGCAGGGCCCGCTCGTCCCGGCTCTTGGCGCGCAGCTCCACCGGCCGCCGGTAGACGACGATCCGCGCGGGCCGGTCCCGCCCGGCCGGCACCGAGACGCCGAGCGGCACGGTTTCCTCGGGGGCCACCGGCACCTCCAGGACCAGGAAGTCGACGTCGGCCAGCTGGGGCCAGCGGCGCTCCAGCCGCTCCACCGAGTCCTGGACCAGATCGCGGAAGGTGTCGGCACGGCTGGCGGAGAGCGGTACCTGCGGCGGGGCGACGGGTCCGCGCATGCCGCGGCCGTGGCGGTCTCGGCGGCGCGGCCGGGGCTCGGCCGGGCGGGGCGGTACGGGACTGTCCATCACTGAGGCAGGGTAGCTCTCCCCGGCGGACGGCGATCGTGCCGCGCGCCGGGCCCGCGCCATGTCGCCGATTGCGCGATCCGGCCCCACTTGGGCGCGCTTCGGCGTGGCTGCCCGATCGGTTGGTCCGTCAGGAATGACCGGATTCGTTCGGGGTCATGTTCGGCCCGCCGACCGCCGGAACCCCGGCCCGACGCCTTCCGCGCAGGTCAGCCGAGCGTTTCCGGAGGCCCCTGTGCGCGACGTCACACCGCGACACGGGCGAGTGACCTGGTGGAGAGTCGTCGCGGCCCGCTCAAGAGTGCGGTACCGTCCAACGTCGTGAGCCCTGTACGTCGCTGTTCGCGCACCGCGTGCGGCCGCCCTGCCGTCGCGACACTGACGTACGTCTATGCCGACTCGACAGCGGTTCTCGGCCCGCTCGCCACCTACGCCGAGCCCCACTGCTACGACCTGTGCGCCGAGCACAGCGAGCGCCTGACCGCGCCGCGCGGCTGGGAGGTCGTCCGGCTCTCGGACGGTTCCGCCCCCGCCCGCCCCAGCGGCGACGATCTCGAAGCGCTCGCCAACGCCGTCCGGGAAGCGGCCCGCCCCCAGGAGCGCGCCGCGCAGGCCGGCGGCAAGCCCGGAGGCCGCGCCGGAGACCCCGTGGAGGTCGGCCGCCGGGGCCACCTGCGGGTGCTGCGCTCTCCCGACTCCTGACGCCCCGCCCCGTACGGGTAGTTTGTGTGCTCCACCGCGGGTGGACACACAGGGCTTGCAGGAGGGTGCGGGGAAGTGACAGCTGATCTGTCTGGTGGTCTGTCTCGTGATCTGTCGGGGATCGTGAAGGCGTACGACGTCCGCGGAGTGGTCCCGGACCAGTGGGACGAGCCGCTGGCTGAGCTGTTCGGCGCGGCGTTCGTCGACGTCACGGGCGCCGACGCCATCGTCGTGGGACACGACATGCGCCCCTCGTCCCCCGGTCTGTCCGGCGCGTTCGCGCGCGGCGCCGCGCGGCGCGGCGCGGACGTCACGCTGATCGGCCTGTGCTCCACGGACCAGCTGTACTTCGCGTCCGGGACCTTCGGACTGCCGGGCGCGATGTTCACCGCCTCGCACAACCCGGCCCAGTACAACGGCATCAAGATGTGCCGGGCCGGCGCGGCCCCCGTCGGCCAGGACACCGGCCTGGCGGAGATCCGCGCGCTCGCGGAGAAGTGGCTGGAGACGGGCGCCCCCCGAGCGGCGGCCACCCCCGGCACGCTCACCGAGCGCGACACCCTCGCCGACTACGCCGCCCACCTCAAGACCCTCGTGGACCTCGGGTCCATCCGGCCGCTGAAGGTCGTGGTCGACGCGGGCAACGGCATGGGCGGCCACACGGTCCCCTCCGTCTTCGCGGGCCTGCCGCTGGACCTGGTCCCGATGTACTTCGAGCTGGACGGGACCTTCCCCAACCACGAGGCCAACCCGCTCGACCCGGCCAACCTCGTGGACCTGCAGCAGCGGGTGCGCGAGGAGGGCGCGGACCTGGGCCTCGCCTTCGACGGCGACGCCGACCGGTGCTTCGTGGTCGACGAGAAGGGCGACCCGGTGTCGCCGTCCGCCGTCACGGCGCTGGTCGCGGCGCGCGAGCTGGCCAGGAACGGCGGCACGGGGACCGTCATCCACAACCTGATCACGTCGTGGTCCGTGCCCGAGGTCGTCCGCGAGAACGGCGGCACGCCGGTGCGGACGCGGGTCGGCCACTCCTTCATCAAGGAGGAGATGGCCCGGACCGGCGCCATCTTCGGCGGTGAGCACTCCGCGCACTACTACTTCCGCGACTTCTGGAACGCGGACACCGGCATGCTGGCCGCCCTCCACGTGCTGGCGGCGCTCGGCGGCCAGACCGGCCCGCTGTCCCAGCTGGTCTCGTCGTACGACCGCTACGCCGGCTCCGGCGAAATCAACTCCACGGTCGCCGACCAGCCCGGCCGCACCGCGGCGGTCCGCGAGGCGTTCGCCTCCCGCGAGGGCGTCACGACCGACGACCTGGACGGCCTGACGGTGACGGGTGCCGACTGGTGGTTCAACCTCCGCCCCTCCAACACGGAACCGCTGCTGCGCCTGAACGTCGAGGCCCGCGACGAGCCGACGATGGCCCGGCTCCGCGACGAGGTCCTCGCGCTCGTCCGTACGCCCTGAGCACCACGCGCACGGGCGGCCGCCGGAACCGGGGGTGAACCTCCCGGTTCCGGGAAGGGGCGGGGTGGGGAACGAACCCGTCCCCGTGGCGGACCACCCGGTCCCCGCGAGGCACGAGCCCGTCCCCGCCGCACCGCGTCGCCGGGCCCCCGGCGGTAGGCTGACGTGGCCCGGCGCACACCGCCGAACGGGCCCACCGAGCACCACCCGCACCGACCGGACCACCCGCGACAGCACCCCGCACCACAGCACGACACACCGAGCACCACGCACCACAGCACAACTCCGAGCACCACGCACAGCAGCACCCGAACACCCCGCACCACCGCACCACCCGCCGACCCGGCCCACACCCCGGCGCCCGGCGCCCGGCACCCAGCCACCCACCACGTACCGACACCATCCGCCCGAAGGGACCCGCCCCATGCCGCTCGAAGCCGGCCTCCTGGAGATCCTCGCCTGCCCCGCCTGCCACGCCCCGCTCAGCGACCGCACGGCAGCCGAGACCCCCGAGCTGATCTGCACCGGTGAGGACTGCGGCCTGGCCTACCCCGTACGGGACGAGATCCCCGTCCTCCTCGTGGACGAGGCCCGCCGCCCCGCCTGACGGAGCACCCGCAGCGCGCGGGGGCGACGGCGACCCACGGACACCCCGTCCGCGTCCCGCCACCCGCCCACCCGCCGGGAGCACCCGTCCGTCCCGGCGCCGCGCCGCACCGCACCCCAAACCGCACGGCGATCGGAGGCCCCACCTCATGCTCGACGAGACGCTGCTCGACGACCCGGACGCCCTGGCCCGAGTGGACCGCCGCGGCCTGCTCCGCGGGGCCGCCGAAGCCGGGGCGCGGGTCCGCACCGCAGCCCGCCACGCCGCCGAAGCGGGCGTCACCGAGCTGAACCCGGAGGGCCGTCCACGCTCGATCATGGTCGCCGGTCCGGGCACCGCGTCCGCGGGCGTCGCCGATCTGGTGGCCGCCCTGGCCGGCGCCTCGGCTCCCGTGGCCCGCCTGCACTCCACCGGCGTGGCCGCGGCCGCGGGCGCCTACCGCTGGACGCTCCCCGGCTGGGCCGGCTCCGTCGACCTCCTCCTGATCACCACCACCGACGGCAGCGAACCCGGCCTCGCCCTCCTCGCCGAGCAGGCGTACCGCCGCGGCGTCACCGTCGCCGCCGTCGCCCCCGAGCGCTCCCCGCTCGCCGAGGCCGTCACCAGTACGCACGGACTCGTCGTCCCGATGGCGGTCGCCCCGCACGAGCTGACCGATGAGGAGGCGCAGGAGGCGAGCCCCGCCGCCCTGTGGGCGCTGCTCACCCCGCTCCTCGCGCTGCTCGACCGGGTGGGCCTCGTCACCGCCCCCGCCGACGCGCTCCAGCGGATCGCCGACCGCCTCGACCGGACCGCCGAGCGCTGCGGCCCCGCCGTCGCCACGTACGGCAACCCGGCCAAGACCCTCGCCGCCGAGCTGGCCGACACCCTTCCGCTCGTCTGGACCGAGGGCGCCCTGGCCGCCCCCGTCGGCCGCCGGTTCGCCACCGTGCTGGCGGAACTCGCCGGCCGCCCCGCCTTCGCCGCCGAACTGCCCGAGGCCCTCGCCGCCCACCGCGTCCTCCTCTCGGGCGACTTCGCGGGCGGCGCGGACCCCGACGACTTCTTCCGCGACCGCGTGGACGAGGCCCAGGCCCTGCACGCCCGTGTCGTCCTGCTCCGCGACCGCCCGGCCGGCGGCCTCACCGCCGCGCCGGCCGCCCGCGAGCTCGCGCTCAGCCACGACACCACCATCAGCGAACTCGAACCCGAGGACACCACCGTCGGCAACGGCAACGGCACCTCCACCGGCGACGACCCGACCGCACCCGGAACCGGCCCGGCCGCCCCCGGCAACGGTCCCGCCGGCGAGAGCCCGGCGGCGCCCGGCCCCGGTCCCGGCACGGTCCGGGACGGAGCCACCGACCTCGAAGGGCTGGCGGAGCTCCTCGCCATCACCGACTTCGCGGCCGTCTACCTGGCGCTGACGTCCCGCCTCCACACCACCTGACGCCCCCGCCTCCCGGCCGCACGGCACGCAAAGACGCAAGGAACGACGACGCATGGACCGCCTCTCCAACACCGTCCGCCCGTACGCCTGGGGTTCCACGACGGCCATCCCGGACCTGCTCGGCGTCGCCCCCACCGGCGAACCGCAGGCCGAGATGTGGATGGGCGCCCACCCCGGCGCCCCCTCCCGCGTCACCCGCCCCGGGCACCCGGAGCAACCGCTGTCGGCCCTCATCGAGGCCGATCCGGAACGCGAACTCGGCCCCGCCGTCGTCGCCAGGTTCGGCCCGCGCCTCCCGTTCCTCCTCAAGGTCCTCGCGGCCGGCGCCCCGCTCTCCCTCCAGGTCCACCCCGACCTCGCGCAGGCGCGGGAGGGGTACGCCGCCGAGGAACGCGCCGGCATCCCCCTCGACGCACCCCACCGCAACTACAAGGACGCCAACCACAAGCCCGAACTCATCTGCGCCCTCACCGCCTTCGAGGGCTTCTGCGGCTTCCGCGCCCCCGACCGGACCGCCGACCTCCTCGACGCGCTCGAGGTCGACTCCCTCAAGCCGTACGTCGACCTCCTCCACGCCCACCCCGAGGACGCCGCCCTCCGCGAGGTCCTGACGGCCGTGCTCTCCGCCGACCCCACCGAGATGGCGGCCACCGTCACCGAGACCGCCGCCGCCTGCGACCGCCTCGGCGGCGCCCACGCCCCGTACGCCGTCCTCGCCCACCACTTCCCCGGCGACCCGGGCGTCCTGGCCGCCATGCTGCTCAACCACGTCCGGCTCCAGCCCGGCGAGGCGCTCTACCTGGGCGCCGGTGTCCCGCACGCCTACCTCGGCGGCCTCGGCATCGAGCTCATGGCGAACTCCGACAACGTCCTGCGCTGCGGACTGACGCCCAAGCACGTCGACGTCCCGGAACTGCTCCGCGTCGTCCGCTTCGAACCCCTCGACGCCGCCGTCCTGCGCCCCGAAGCCTCGCCCTCCGGCGAAGAGGTCTACGAGACGCCGATCGACGAGTTCCGCCTCTCCCGTTACGTACGGTCCGAGGGCGCCGCCCCCGTCGACCTCACCGCCCCCACGCCGCAGATCCTCCTCGCCACCGCCGGCACCCCGCGGACGAACGACATCACCCTCACCCCGGGACGTTCCGTCTTCGTCCCCGCAGGCGAAAAAGCCGAACTGTCCGGTACGGGCACCCTCTTCCGCGCCACAGTGGTGGCCTGAATCATCGCCCGTCGGCACTGCTGCAACAATGTGCCGCCGTACGAACCACCCCCCGAAGCAGCCGGCAGCATTCAGGAAGGGACACCCGCACGCATGAGCGCGTCAGGCGGAACCAAGGCGATCGTGGCGGCACTTGCCGCGAACCTAGCGATCGCTGTGGCCAAATTCGTGGCGTTCCTCTTCAGTGGCTCGTCCTCGATGCTCGCCGAGAGCGTGCACTCGCTGGCCGACTCCGGGAACCAGGGCCTGCTGCTCGTCGGCGGCAAGAAGGCCCAGCGCGAGGCAACGCCCCAGCACCCCTTCGGCTACGGCCGTGAGCGTTACATCTACGCCTTCCTCGTCTCGATCGTCCTCTTCTCCGTCGGCGGCATGTTCGCCATCTACGAGGGCTACGAGAAGATCAAGCACCCGCACGAGATCGAGGCCTGGTACTGGCCGGTCGGCGTCCTCGTCTTCGCGATCATCGCCGAGACCTTCTCCTTCCGGACCGCCATCAAGGAGTCCAACCAGGTCCGCGGCACGCTCTCCTGGAAGGAGTTCGTCCGCCGCGCCAAGGCGCCCGAGCTCCCGGTCGTCCTGCTGGAGGACCTCGGCGCGCTCGTCGGCCTGGTCCTCGCCCTCGTCGGCGTCAGCCTGGCCCTGGCCACCGGCAACGGCGTCTGGGACGGCATCGGCACCCTCTGCATCGGTGTCCTGCTCATCGTGATCGCGATCGTCCTCGCCGCCGAGACCAAGTCGCTGCTCCTCGGCGAGTCCGCCGGCGTCGACGAGGTCAAGAAGATCGAGGCGGCGCTCGTCGACAACGACACCGTGACCGGCATCATCCACATGCGCACCCTGCACCTCGGCCCCGAGGAACTGCTGGTCGCCGCCAAGATCTCCGTCCAGCACGACGACACGGCCGGTGAGGTCGCCGCGGCGATCGACGCCGCCGAGGAGCGGATCCGCGCCGCCGTGCCGATCGCCCGGGTGATCTACCTGGAGCCGGACATCTACCGGGAGAGCGGGCGCACCACCCCCGCCACCTGACGGCCCCGGCCGGACCCGACGAGGCCCCCGCTCCCCGCAAGGGACGGGGGCCTCTCCGCTGCCCCCGCCGCCCCACCGGGCCCACCCGCCCCGGCCGCCCGGCCCGCGGCCCGGCTGCCCCGCGCCCCCACCGGATTCCGCACGGGCTGTGGTCCGCCGGACCGATCGGTGTAGATTCGTGACAGAGCCAGACGTCGCTGCTGATGGCGGTCGGGCGGTCCGCGACGGACCGGCCGAGGGAGAGAGGGCCTCCGACGACTGCACTGCGGGTAGCAGGCATCCTTGTGGTGTCCAGCTACCTCGCAGAGCCAGCCGTACCCACCCTCGACCCAACAACGAGGAGCAGCTCGAAATGACGACTGTCGCCAACCGACAGGACTTCAAGGTCGCCGATCTCTCCCTGGCCGAGTTCGGCCGCAAGGAGATCACCCTCGCCGAGCACGAGATGCCCGGCCTGATGGCGATCCGCAAGGAGTACGCCGAGGCCCAGCCCCTCGCCGGCGCCCGCATCACCGGCTCCCTGCACATGACCGTGCAGACCGCCGTCCTGATCGAGACGCTGGTCGCCCTCGGCGCGCAGGTCCGCTGGGCGTCCTGCAACATCTTCTCCACCCAGGACCACGCCGCCGCGGCCATCGCGGTCGGCCCCGAGGGCACCCCGGACAACCCCCGCGGCGTCCCCGTCTTCGCCTGGAAGGGCGAGACCCTGGAGGAGTACTGGTGGTGCACCGAGCAGGCGCTGACCTGGCCGGACACCGCCACCGGCGGCCCGAACATGATCCTGGACGACGGTGGTGACGCCACCCTCCTGGTCCACAAGGGCGTCGAGTTCGAGAAGGCCGGCGAGGCCCCGGACCCCTCCACCGCGGACAGCGAGGAGTACGGCCACATCCTCCGCCTCCTCAACCGCACGCTGACCGAGAACCCGCAGAAGTGGACCCTCCTCTCCTCGGAGATCCGTGGTGTCACGGAGGAGACCACGACGGGCGTCCACCGTCTCTACGAGATGCACCGCGACGGCACGCTGCTGTTCCCGGCGATCAATGTGAACGACGCCGTCACCAAGTCGAAGTTCGACAACAAGTACGGCTGCCGCCACTCCCTCGTCGACGGCATCAACCGCGCCACCGACGTCCTCATCGGCGGCAAGGTCGCGGTCGTCTGCGGCTACGGCGACGTCGGCAAGGGCTGCGCCGAGTCCCTCCGCGGCCAGGGCGCCCGTGTGATCGTCACCGAGATCGACCCGATCTGCGCGCTCCAGGCGGCGATGGACGGCTACCAGGTCACGACCCTGGACGAGGTCGTCGGCCTGGCCGACATCTTCATCACCACCACGGGCAACAAGGACATCATCATGGCCTCGGACATGGCCAAGATGAAGCACCAGGCGATCGTCGGCAACATCGGTCACTTCGACAACGAGATCGACATGGCCGGCCTGGCCAAGATCCCCGGCATCGTCAAGGACGAGGTCAAGCCGCAGGTCCACACCTGGACGTTCCCCGACGGCAAGAAGATCATCGTGCTGTCGGAGGGCCGCCTGCTCAACCTGGGCAACGCGACCGGCCACCCCTCGTTCGTGATGTCCAACAGCTTCGCGGACCAGACGCTGGCCCAGATCGAGCTGTTCACCAAGCCCGAGGAGTACCCGACCGACGTCTACGTGCTCCCCAAGCACCTCGACGAGAAGGTCGCCCGCCTGCACCTCGACGCGCTCGGCGTGAAGCTCACGAAGCTCCGCCCCGAGCAGGCCGCCTACATCGGCGTCCAGGTCGACGGCCCCTTCAAGCCGGACCACTACCGCTACTGACGGCGCCCGTGCACTGACGCACGTCCGCAGCGGCCGGTGACCGGCAGCAGGTACCCAGGCAGGCCCCCGCACCCCCGTGCCGGGGGCCTGCCCCGTACCCGGCGCGCCCCTACCGCTGACACCGCCGACACCGAGGACCTGAAGAACCATGCCCCGCGGCCGATATTCGCTCCATGACCCGCACGATCACACCCCCCTCGGTGAAGAGCACTTCAACTGTGCGCCCGGCCCCTCCGGCTGGCGCTACGTCTCCCAGATCACCACCCCCTCCGGCCCGGGCCCCGGAAACCACCCCCGACAAGGCGCGGCCACCGGTTCCGTCGACCTCACCCTCGACGACCTCGGCCGCCCCATCCGGCTCGAACTCCACGCCGCGAGCTGGCAGGTCCGCGGCGCCGCCCTCGACGGCGTCACCTGGGTCCGCACCGACCCCACCGGAACGCACGCCACGGAAGGCAATGTGCGCGCCCACGCCTTCACCGGCACGTCCCCGGCGTTCCTCGTCGCCACGTCCCGCCTGCTGCGCCTCACCCCCGCTTCTCCCCCCACCCGGGTCCGCCTCGTCGCCTTCACGGACCCGGTCCTCGCCCCCCTCACGGTCGACCAGTCGTGGGCCCTGATCAGAAGTGAAGCGCACGCCACTGACAACGGCCCCCTGACCGTGGACGAATACCAGGTCAGCGCCCTCGACACGGGCGAGCGGCACACGGTCCACATCACCGGCGACGTGGTCCTCGCAGCCCCCGGCATCGAGCTCGAGGACCTCGAGACGCCCCCCTCGGTCTTCACCTGAGCCGACACCCGGCCACCCCGGCGCGACCGGCGAGGCCCCCCGGCCGCTACCCGGGCGGCGCGAACCCGGTGGCCGGCGGCGTACCCCCGCGCTGCCCGCCCCCGACCGCACCGGAGTCCCCACCGGCACGGACGCCACCGGCACCGTCGACCCGGCCGGCGCCCGCCGGCCCGGGACCACCCACACCAGCGGCGCCACCGGCACCGGCGGGGACACCTCCCGCTCCACCCGGAGCCACCGGCCCGCCCGCGCCCGTGGGCCCACCCGCCGCCGTCGCGCCCCCGCCCGCGGCGAACGCCCGGCGGGCGTCCCGCGCCCGCCGCTCGTTCACCACCGCGGCCAGGTACTCGGCCGCGGGCACCCCGGGCGGCGGAGGCGTTCCCGTCCTGGCCACCAGCTCGTCGGCCAGCCGCTCCGCCAGCGCCCGCCCCACCGCGGGGTCGAGCTGCCGCATCCGCGTCAGGTACTGCCGTATGCCCAGCCACAGCTCGTCCGGCACCGCCGAGAGGTCCAGTTCCGCGAACCTCCCGACCAGCCAGGGCGGCGGAGGCGGAACAGCCGTCCCCCGAGCCGCCGGCACCCGCTCCCGCACCACCAGCGTCCCCGCGAAGACGTCACCGATCCGCCGCCCACGCTCCGACACGAGCGAGGCGATGCACACCACCACCCCGAACGTCATCAGGATCTCGACGACCCCCACTGCCCCCCGGACCAGGGCGTGCCGGAACCGGATCGGCCCCCCGTCGTCCCGCACGACCCGCAGCCCGCACGCCAGCTTCCCCAGCGACCGACCGTGGGACAGGGTCTCCACCGCTATGGGGGCTCCCACGAGCACCAGCAGGAAGGTCGCGATCGTCACCGCCATGACGGCTGCCTCGTCCAGGGACGCGGTGGCCATCGCCAGGGCCACGGATATCAGCAGATACACCGTCCACACCACGACGAGGTCGATCGCCAGAGCGAGCGCCCGGCTAGGCAGCTTCGCCGGCCGCAGACCCAGTACGACCGCGTCGCCCGTCACGACCCCGCTCACAGCGCCCACCCTTCTCCGGCCGTCCGCCGACCCCGTCGAACGCCAGTCTGCCAAGCTGGCCGTCAGCGCGCCGCAGTAGTACGAACCGTACGCACCAGTGCCTGGAGCAGCAGCCGATCATGGACCTCGACGTCTACGTCTCCGCCCACCGCCCCGAGTGGGACCGTCTGGACCACCTCCTGCGACGCGGCCGCCGTCTGACCGGGGCCGAGGCGGACGAGCTGGTCGCGCTCTACCAGCGCACCGCGACCCACCTCTCCCTCCTCCAGTCCAGCGCTCCTGATCCCGTGCTCACGGCCCGGCTGACCCAGCTGGTCGCCCGCGCCCGCGCCACGGTCACCGGCACCCGCCGCGCCTCGTGGCGGGACGCGGCCGCGTTCCTGACCTCCGGCTTCCCGGCGGCCGTCTACCGCTCACGCCACTGGTGGATCCCCACCGCCGTCCTCTCCACGCTGCTGGCCGCGATCATCGGCTGGTGGATCGGCACCCACCCCGAGGTGCAGTCCTCCATCGCGGCCCCCGACGAACTCCGCCGCCTGACCCGCCCCGGCGGGGAGTACGAGACGTACTACTCCAGCCACCCGGCCGCCTCCTTCGCCGCCCAGGTCTGGACGAACAACGCCCAGGCGGCCGCCATGTGCCTGGTCCTCGGCGCGTTCCTGTGCGTCCCCGTCCTGTGGATCCTCTTCCTCAACATGCTGAACCTGGGCGTCGGACTCGGCCTGATGTCCTCCGCCGGGCGCCTCGACACGTTCCTCGGCCTCGTGCTCCCGCACGGCCTGCTGGAACTGACGGCCGTCTTCGTCGCCGCCGGCACCGGACTCCGCCTGGGCTGGACCCTCATCGACCCGGGCCCGCTGCCCCGCCGCACGGCCCTGGCCCAGCAGGGACGAGCCGCGCTCGGCATGGCCCTGGGCCTGGCCCTGGTCCTCTTCGTCTCGGGCCTCATCGAAGGCTTCGTCACCCCCTCGGGCCTCCCCACCTGGGCCCGCATCGCCATCGGCATCACGGCTGAGCTGGCGTTTCTCCTGTACGTGTACGTCCTCGGGGGCCGCGCGGCCAGAGCCGGCGAAACGGGGGACGTCGAGTCCCCCGACCGCAGCGCGGACCTGCCCACCGCCGCCTGATGTGCGTCCGGCACCGCTGACCTGCTAGTCTCCTCTTCGCCCACAAAACCCGTTGACACGGGTGACGTGGGGAGGTAGATTTGAACGGTTGCCTGAACTGGACAGGTTCGGGCGAGACCGTTTAGAGTCTCTCTTGCTCCGGTCGGAATTGATTTCCGCGGAGCCACTCCGATTCTCATTCGAATCACAAACGCCGATTAGCTCGGCGGAAATGATTCTGATAAAGTCGGAACAGCCGAAAGGCAAAGGCCCTCCAACGGCCACCGGAAACAGAATCCGA
>NZ_LWBU01000406.1 GCF_001646665.1 Streptomyces noursei
CGGGGGGAGAGGCGGGGGCGAGGGGGGGGGGGGTGGAGTCGTGGCGGGGGGCGAGGGGGGGAGCGCAGCGCGCGGGAGGGGGGGGGGGGGGGGGGGGGGAGGGGGGGGGGGGGAGGGGGGGGGGGGGGGGCGGGATGGGCGGCCGGGGGGCGTCGGTCCGGGGGGCGGGACGTCGGCGCGGTGCGGGGCATCGAGCCAGGGATCGGGGCGCGGCGGTCCGGGGGGCTGTACGGGTTCAGGGGCTCGGCGGGGGTTTCGGCGCGGGCGGCCGGGTGGGGACGTGCGGCAGGTCGACCCCGGAGCCGCCACGGGTGGGCACGGTCGGCCGGCCGGCGGCGCGGGCCGACGGCGGGTGGTGGTCACCGCGCGTCGCCGGAGCGGGTCCCACGGCCGGGACCTCCGGGACCGTCCGGGGTGCTCGCCGAGGCGCGGTACGGGCCGCTCGGGACCGCACAGGTGTCCGGTACTCGGGACGGGGCGCGCCCGACCGCGTGGGGGCCGATACGGTGGGGGGACCATGAGCGCATCGCAGACCTCTGACGTTCCCACCCTTCTCGTCAAGATCTTCGGGAAGGACCGCCCAGGGATCACGGCCGGGCTGTTCGACACCCTGGCCGCCTTCTCCGTCGACGTGATCGACATCGAACAGGTCGTGACCCGTGGCCGCATCGTCCTGTGCGCGCTCGTCACGAAGCCGACCGTGAGCAGCGAGGGCGAGCTGCGGGCGACCGTGCACAGCTGGGCCGAGTCCCTGAAGCTGCAGGCGGAGATCATCTCCGGTACGGGTGACAACCGGCCGCGCGGGTCGGGACGGTCCCACGTGACCGTCCTCGGGCACCCGCTGACGGCCGAGGACACGGCGGCCATAGCGGCCACGATCACCGGAACGGGCGGCAACATCGACCGGATCTTCCGGCTCGCGAAGTACCCGGTCACGGCCGTGGAATTCGCGGTGTCGGGCACCGAGACGGCGCCGCTGCGCACGGCGCTGGCGCGGCAGGCCCACGAGATCGGTGTGGACGTGGCGGTGGTGTCGGCGGGGCTGCACCGCCGGGCGCAGCGGCTGGTCGTCATGGACGTGGACTCGACGCTCATCCAGGACGAGGTGATCGAGCTGTTCGCGGCGCACGCGGGCTGCGAGGAGCAGGTCGCCGAGGTGACGGCCCGGGCGATGCGCGGTGAGCTGGACTTCGAGCAGTCCCTGCACGCGCGTGTGGCGCTGCTGGCCGGGCTGGACGAGTCGGTCGTGGACAAGGTGCGGTCCGAGGTCCGGCTGACCTCCGGGGCACGCACGCTGATCCGCACGCTCAAGCGGCTCGGCTACCAGGTCGGTGTGGTGTCGGGCGGGTTCACCCAGGTCACGGACGACCTGAAGGTGCGGCTGGGGCTGGACTTCGCGTCGGCCAACACGCTGGAGATCGTGGACGGCAAGCTGACCGGCCGGGTCACCGGGGAGGTCGTCGACCGGGCCGGGAAGGCGCGGCTGCTGCGCCGGTTCGCCGCCGAGGCCGGCGTACCGCTCGCGCAGACGGTGGCGATCGGTGACGGTGCCAACGATTTGGACATGCTGAACACGGCCGGCCTGGGCGTGGCCTTCAACGCCAAGCCGGTGGTGCGCAAGGCGGCGCACACCGCCGTCAACGTGCCCTTCCTCGACACCGTGCTGTACCTGCTGGGCATCACCCGGGAAGAGGTCGAGGCGGCGGACGCCGACCAGGCCTAGGTCGTGTCCGCAAA
>NZ_LWBU01000407.1 GCF_001646665.1 Streptomyces noursei
GCTACATGCACCCCGAGGCACTGGTCCGCGTGGACACCTTCCCGCTGACCGCGAACGGCAAGACCGACCGCAAGGCCCTGGAGCACAGCCGGGTCACCCTGGACGAGCGGCCCTTAGAGGCCCCGGCCACCGAGGGGGAGCGGGAGGTCGCCGCCCTGTTCGCACGCGCCCTGGACGTCGACCCGGCGACCTTCTCCGCGAC
>NZ_LWBU01000408.1 GCF_001646665.1 Streptomyces noursei
GTCTGCTTGCCGACCTCTGAGAGGAACTTCGCCCGGGTGTACCGGGTGACGTCCGCGGTCACCGTGAAGGTGCCGTACGCTCCGGCGCCGCGCGCGTGGACCACGCGCTCCGGGATCCGCTCGCGGTTGAAGTGGGCGAGCTTTTCCAGCAGCAGCTGGTCCTGGACCAGAACCGGACCACCGACCCCCGCGGGCTCGCTGTTCTGGTTGTCGGCGACCGGCGCGCCGGCCTCCGTGGTGAGCGGTCCCTGCGTCACGTGCGCCTCCTGCGCGTGTCCTGCGATGTCCTGCAAGTCCTGTCCCTTGGCTAATGCCGGTCCCGCTCCTACAATGGACACTGTCTAAGTCAAGCCCGCTTCCAAAGCCACACCGATTCGGGA
>NZ_LWBU01000409.1 GCF_001646665.1 Streptomyces noursei
GCTCGCTGCGCGGGCTGGCAGACCTGACCGCGGTCGCCGTGCCGCGGCTGCTGACCGGCGTGGCGGGCGCGGGCGGGCTCGCGATGCTGCGGGACGCGGGGAAGATGGGCGCCGGGGTGGTCGGCGGGGGCCCGGGCCTGGACCCCGACCCCGCCGGGTACGCGGGGGCGGTCCTGGAGGGGGGGGGCGGGCACCGCCGCCCGGGGGGC
>NZ_LWBU01000410.1 GCF_001646665.1 Streptomyces noursei
CGGGTCAATACACCTAGGGCGTGTTTCGAAAGTCCCGTCTTGCTGGGAACACCTGGCACGCACACTCGCTGCGTTGTCGGTCGTCGGCGCAGCCCGCTGCGCTCTCGCCCCCTGCGCCTGGCGGCGCGGGAGGTGCCCCCACCCTCCGCCTTGCGATTGCACGCACCAGGCGCCCCCAGCCCCGCCCTCCGGGCGAACGACGCCACTTTCGAAACACGCCCTAGACGAGTGGGTCCGACGTGCTCGTCCGTGGCCGTAGGCGATGAGTGACCTGGTCAGGGGTGCTCTGGTGGCCCGGCAGTGCCGGACGGCCGCCCCGAGCTGTCACGGCGTTGCGAACGCCCCTGCCCGGGCGGCCGCTGCCGCCGCCCGGGCCGCGCGTTCCGGCAGCCGCGGGTCCGGGGCCGCACGCAGCAGGAGCAGTTCCTGGTAGAGCGGGGCGGTCGCCGTCACGAGGAGGGCGCGGGCGTCCGTCCCGGGGGCGAGTTCACCGCGCGCGGCCGCGCGGGTGACCACCGGCGTGGAGCGCTCGTACCGGTCCGCCCAGAAGCGGCTCAGCGCCCCGGCGGCCTCCGCCGAGCGGAAGGACGCGGCGATCAGGGCCGTGGTCACCGTCGGGCCGGCGGCGAGCGCCTCGTAGACCTCCTGGTTGAGGGCGGTCAGGTCGCCCTCCAATGATCCCGTGTCCTGCGGACTCCAGGTGTCGTCGGAGGCCGCGGCGAGTACGTCGGCCAGCAGGCCGCCCACATCGCGCCAGCGCCGGTAGACGGTCGTGCGGTGCACGCCGGCCCGCTCGGCGACCGCGTCCACGCTCAGCCCGTCGTACCCGGCTTCGACCAACAGCGCGCCCACGGCCTCCACGACCTGCGAGCGGATGCGCGCGCTGCGGCCGCCGGTACGGCGGCGGGCGGTCGAGCCGGAAGAAGTGCCGGAAGAAGTGCTTGCAGGTTCGTGATCATCCATGTCACCATCTTAAAGCAACATTCATCGCATTAAGGAGTCCCGATGCTCATCGACCGCCGCAGCAGCAGCCCCATCGGCCGGTCCACCCCCCTCCCCCGGAAGAAGCCCTATGACTGCACAGCTCACCGCCCTTGACGTCACCAAGTCCTACAACGGCCGCCTCGTCCTCGACTCCGTCACCTGCTCCGTCCCCGCGGGCGGACGCCTCGGCATCGTCGGCGAGAACGGCTCCGGCAAGTCCACCCTCCTCCGGCTGCTCGCCGGTGCCGAGCTCCCCGACCAGGGCGAGATCGTCGTACGCGCCGACGGCGGCATCGGATACCTGGCCCAGGAGGAGGAACTCCCCACCCACCTGACCGTCCAGCAGGTCATCGACCGGCCGCTCGCCGCCCTGCGTGCCATGGAACAGCGCATGCGCCACCTCGAAACGCTGATGGCGGCCGGCTACGACACCGCTGCCGGCTGCGGCGTGACCGCCGGCGACGACACCGCCTCCGGCGAAGACACCGTCCCCTTCGACGAGAGCACCGCCCTCGCCGAGTACGCCGACCTGCTCACCGCCTTCGAACTGCGCGGCGGCTACGACGCCGACGCCCGGGTCGAGCGCGCCCTGCACGGCCTCGGCCTCCCGGACCTGCCCCGCGACCGCACCGCAGCCGGCCTCTCCGGCGGCGAACAGGTCAGGCTGCGCCTCGCCGCCCTGCTCGCGTCCGCCCCCGAGGTCCTCCTGCTGGACGAGCCGACCAACCACCTCGACGACGCCGCGCTCACCTGGCTCGAGGACCACCTGCGCGCCCGCCGCGGCACCACCGTGGCCGTCTCCCACGACCGCGTCTTCCTCGACCGGATCACCACCGCCCTGCTGGAGGTCGACGCCGATCTCCACCGTGTCGTCCGCTACGGCAACGGTTACCAGGGCTACCTCGCCGAGTGCGCCGCCGACCGGCAGCGCCGCGCCCAGGCGCACGCCGACTGGCGTGCCGAAGTCGCACGGCTGCGGGAGAACGCGGCCACCACCGCCCGCCGGGTGGCGCCCGGGCGCGCGATGAAGGACGGCAACAAGATGGCGTACGACCGCGCCGCCGGCCGCGTGCAGCAGTCCCTCTCCAGCCGGGTGCGGGGAGCCCAGGAGCGGCTGGGCCGCCTGCTCGCCGCCCCCGTCCCCGCACCGGCGGAGCCGCTGCGCTTCACCCCCGCGCTCCGGGACACGGGCGTGCGCGGCCCACTGGTGGAAGCGGAGGAGGTCGAGGCGGCCGGGCGGCTCGCCCCGGTGAGCCTGACGGTGTCGGCGGGCGACCGGCTGCTGATCGGCGGAGCCAACGGGGCGGGCAAGAGCACCCTGCTGTCCCTCCTCGCGGGCACGACGGAGCCCGACCGCGGCCGCCTCGTACGCCGCGGCCGGACCGGCCTCCTCGCCCAGCAGCCGCACGTGGGCCCGCCCGGGCGTACGGTGCTCGGCGCGTACGCGCACGGGCGCGCCGGAACCGCCGAGGAACACGCCGAACACCTCCTCTCCCTCGGCCTGTTCACCCGCGAGCGGCTCGACGTACCGGTCGGCGCGCTCTCCGCCGGCCAGCGGCAGCGCCTCGCCCTCGCCCGCCTGATCAGCGAGCCGGCCGACCTTCTGCTCCTCGACGAGCCGACGAACCACCTCTCCCTCGCCCTGGTCGAGGAGTTGGAGGCGGCGCTCGCCGGTTTCCCCGGCGCGGTCGTCGTCGTCAGCCACGACCGGCTGCTGCGGGACCGCTGGCGCGGCCGTCGGATCGAACTCCGCGCGCCGACCGCCGCCTTCACACCCCGCTGACGGACACGTCGGAGACGGCCCGGCGGTCGAGCAACTCTGTTCCGGAGCCGACCTGGCCACGGCCTCTGCACGAAGCAGCCCGGCGACCACAGCCAGGGCAGCCGCATAAGCCGCCGACGGGAACTGGAGCGTCGGGATAGGCAGACCCGGCAGGCCGGCCGCCGGAACCGGCTACGCGCTCCGGGCCGGCAGACCGGCGTCGATGACCTCAGCGATAAGGGTGGCGCCGCGGCTGTTCTGGTGGATGTGGTCGGTCGTGAGCACGAGACCTCGCCGCCGCGAGATCGTGTCGAGGCTGCGGCGCAGCACCGCGTGCTGGACGAGGACGCCGACGACCCCTGCGGGCGTCACCTCCCGGTACGAGATCGGCGGCGGGTCCGCTCGGCGCAACTCCTCGATCTGGCGTTCGTGCAGCGGAAGGTAGGCCACCTCGTTGGTGGCGGCGACCTCGGCGATCATCCGGCTGTACGCCTGCGATGCCTGTGCCGCTGCTCCGTCGAGTTGTTGGCCGAGTACCGGGAGCGACAGCAGACCGATCGTCGCGTCGGTCTCCGCTCGCAGCCGTGCGACGACGGCTCCCAGGCACTGTTGGAACCAGCCGGCCGACGGGCGATCGGGGAGCTGTTTGCGCTTCATGGCCCGCTCGACGGGGTAGCCGGCAAGGCTCGCTCGGGCGTCGTTGGTCCCGATCAACACGGTGATCACATCGAATGGGTTCGTGACGACGGCATCGAGGCGCTGCAAGAGGTTGTGGGCGAAGTCGCCGTTGGCGCCGAAACGGGCAAGCTGCACGTCACCGGGAGGGTGGCGTCGTCCGAGAAGATCGAGGTAGTCGACGCTGAACTGCGCGCGGGTGAGGCTGTCGCCGAGGCACGCGATGCGTGTCGTCACGGCGCTTCCTCCGGGCCGGGCGTGCCGACGCATTCGGTCGGGCGGGTGTCGGTCCGAGGCCGGTGGTCGGTGCCGAGGGTCGCGGTGATGGCCAGGATGGACGTCGGCCCCTCCATGTCGACCACGTGCCATACCCCGGCCGGGTTGATGGTGGCCTCGCCCGGCCCGAGCAGAACGCGGTCGAGCTCCCCGTCCACGTCGCGGGTGACCGTCACGGACCCGCTGAGGCAGACGACCAGTTCGTCGCCCGCAGGGTGGCTCTCCCAATGGTCGCCGAGCCCGTCGCCGTCGAAGATCATCACCATCCGGCCGTCGGCACCGTCTGCCGCGACCGCGGCGCTGTAGGCCTGGAGCACCTCCGGGTCCCAGGTGAAGCCCTCGACGGGTTTCGCTCTCGATCCCAGTCCGAGGTGCACGGGGGTGGTCCGCAGGTCCATGGCATTGCGTTCGTGGTTTGCGAGTCTCATGCCGACGATCGTCCACGACAGCGATCGGGCGGTCTTGAAGAAAAGGGAAGGGAAGCCGACGCGACGGGCGGACGGTTGGCGGCTACCCGGCTCCGAGGAGGACTTCGCCGCGACGCCAGGCCGTCGGCGACCGGCCCGTGAACTCGCGCCAGTCCCGCACGAGATGGGCCTGGTCGGCGTAGCCGGAGAGGGTTGCCACATCGCCCCACGGGAGCGGGTCCTGCGCCGCCGCCAGTTCGTGCGCGTGCTCGAAGCGCAGGACTCGGGCGAAGGTCTTCGGCGACAGACCCACCTCACCGCGGAACCGCTCGGTGAGGTACCGACGGCTCCAGCCGAGTTCCGCGGCGACCGCACCGACCTGGACGCAACCCCGCGCGGCGACGAGGCGGCGCCACGCCTCGGCCACCTCGGGGCGCACCCATCGCACATGATCGCCGCCGGCGCCACGGCCGACGGCTCGGAGGAGCAATTCGTCCAGCGCGGTGAACCGCGCCGCCCATGTCGTCGCCGATCGGAGCCGGTCGACCAGCTCGACGGCAAGCGCTCCGAGAAGCTCGTCGAGTGGGACCAGTCGGTGGGCTAGCTCGGCGGCGGGCATGCCGTAGACGGCCCGGGCCCCGAGCGGTGTCAGCGATACCTGAACACCTTGCTGGCGTCCGTCGTGGTGAATCGCGACGGACCGGCGCATCAGACCGCCGGCCAGGCTGTCGAACCGGGTGACCGGTGACCCGTCGTCAACGCCCGCCGCCACCTCCAATGGATCGGACAGGCTGATCACCGCAGTGAGCGCGCGGCTCGGCGGGCCGCAGTGCACCCCCGCCGGGAGCGCGCGGAGGTCGAAGCCGACATACGAGTCGACGTACTGTCGCAAGACGGGCGCCGGACGCGCACCGATCCCGGTGAGGTGGTCCTCCATTTTCGTCAGTGTACGAGCCGCCCGGCGCAGGAAGATCACCATCCAAGGACTGATCCTTCCGCGGCACGGTGTGCGGACACTTCGCCAAGGACACCACGGTTGTCCCGCCGGCCGACGAGCACCAGCAGCTGACCGGGCAGGCAGTCATCGGGGACAACGGTCACGCCTCCAAGCGCCTCCACACCGTGAGGACTTACTCGTCCAGGCCGTACGGGGACGTGGGCGCGGGGGGCGCACCGGTGCTGTCCGGCCGGTCCGCCCCCCGCGTACGGGCAGGTGTCGTGCTGCCCGGGCCGGTCAGTCCAGCTCGTCGTGGCGGGCCGTCAGGCGCTTGGCGCCCAGCGCCGTCAGCGAGCCGAACAGGCGGAGGCGCGAGATGCCGCCGTCCGGGTAGATGTCGATGCGCACGTCCGTGCCGACCACCGGCTCCGGCAGGACGAACCGGTGGTTGGTGTCCGGCTGGAGACGGGTGCGGGACAGGAACTCCGTCCACTCGCCGGTCTCGCCGTCCCGTACGGACAGGGCCGCCCAGCCGGCGCTGTTGCCCTTCAGGTACGCGGTGTCGATCTCGACCGCGCGGATCGCGGACTGCTCGACGAGCCGGTAGCGGATCCAGTCGTTGCCCTTGTCGCGGCGGCGGCGGGTCTCCCAGCCGTCGTCCATCTTGCGCGAGCGGCCCGGCTGGATGGTGTTGGTGGCGGGCGAGTAGAAGCGGTCGGAGGCGTCCTCGACGCGCCCGCCGTTCTCCAGGGCGACGACGTCGAAGGTGCCGAGCGCGGCGAGCCATGCCGGGTCGGGGGCGACCTCGCCGTACACCCGCAGCCGGGCGATGCCGCCGTCGGGGTGCTGGTTGACGCGCAGGTGCGTGAAGCGCCGCTCGACGTCGACGGCGAAGCCGTTGGCCGCGTGGCCGCCGATGGCGGTGCGGGGCACGAGGGTCGTCCACTCCACGTCGTCGGCCAGCAGCTGTTCCGGCGACGGCGAGCCGGCCACGGAGGTGGCCTCGACGGAGACGGCCTGCGGGTAGTTGCCCCGGAAGTGGGCGGTGTCGACGACGATGCCGCGGACGACGCCGGGCGCGCCGAGGCGTATCAGCGCCCAGTCGTGGTCGTCGTCGGTGGGGTGGGGCTCGGTGGCGGAGACACCGCGGCGGCGGCGGGTCTCCCAGCCGTCCATGATCTTGCCCTTGTGCCCGAAGTGCTCGGGGTCGAACTCGGCGGGCTCGGGCTTGAGCATGTTCTCGCGCTCGGCGAAGAACTCGTCGTTGGCCGCGATGACGCCCGCGCCCAGGCGGCGGTCGGCGAGGTCGACCAGGCCGGTGAAGGGGAGGTCGGCGGTGCGGTAGTCGGCGTACGGGTCACCGCCGCCGTAGGGGCTGGCGTCGCCGGTGAAGGACGCCGGAAGAGATGAATGCAGCCCGGTCACGAGGGTCACTTGTTCCTTTCGAGCAGCCGGCCGTGGGGTTCGGCCAGGGTGCCGTTGTCGACGATGCGTACGCCGCGCAGCCAGGTGGACTTGACGACGCCGTGCAGGGTCCTGCCCGCGTACGCCGTGACCCGGTTGCGGTGGTGGAGCTCGGCCGGGTCGACGGTGAAGGTCTCGTCGGGGGCGAGGACGGCGAAGTCGGCGTCGCGGCCCGGCTCGATGGCGCCCTTGCGGTCCAGTCCCGCGAGGCGCGCCGGTGCGGTGGACATCCAGCGGGTGACGTCCTCCAGGGAGTGGCCGCGGCGGCGGGCCTCGGTCCAGATGGCGGGCAGGCCCAGCTGGAGGGAGGAGATGCCGCCCCAGGCGGTGGAGAAGTCGGGGGTCTTGAGGTCGGCGGTGGAGGGCGAGTGGTCGGAGACGATCGCGTCGATCGTGCCGTCGGCGAGGCCGGCCCACAGGGCGTCCTGGTTGGCGGCCTCGCGGATGGGCGGGCAGCACTTGAACTCCGTCGCCCCGTCGGGGACCTCCTCGGCGGTGAGGGTGAGGAAGTGGGGGCAGGTCTCGACGGTGATGGTCACGCCCTCGCGGCGGGCGGCGGCGATGAGCGGGAGCGCGTCGCTCGACGACAGGTGGAGCACGTGCACGCGGGCGTCGAGCCGCCTGGCCTGGTTGATCAGGTTCTCGATGGCGGTGTTCTCGGCGTCGCGCGGCCGGGAGGCGAGGAAGTCCGCGTACTTGGGCGAGCTCTTCTGCGGGGCGGCGGCCAGGTGGTGCGGGTCCTCGGCGTGCACGATCATCAGGCCGCCGAAGCCGGCGATCTCGGCGAGGGACGCGGTCAGCTGGTCCTGGTCCAGCTCGGGGAACTCCTCGACGCCGGAGGGGGACAGGAAGCACTTGAACCCGAAGACGCCGGCGTCGTGCAGCGGACGGAGGTCCTTGACGTTGTCCGGCAGGGCGCCGCCCCAGAAGCCGACGTCGATGTGGGCCTTGGAGCGGGCCACCTCCTGCTTGGTGCGCAGGTTGTCGACGGTCGTGGTGGGGGGCAGGGAGTTGAGCGGCATGTCGATGAGGGTGGTGATGCCGCCGGCGGCCGCCGCGCGGGTGGCGGTCCAGAAGCCCTCCCACTCGGTGCGGCCGGGGTCGTTCACGTGGACGTGGGTGTCGACGAGGCCGGGCAGGACGACGTGGTCGCCGACGTCCTCCAGCCGGGCGCCGGCGGGCACCTCGGCGTCGTGGGGCAGCACCGCCGCGATGCGGCCGCCGGCGACGGCGACCGATGCGGGGCGGGTGCCCGCGGGGGTGATGACGCGCGTCGAGCGCAGTACCAGGGTGATGTCCGCGTCCGCCCCGGCGGCCGCGTCCACGGTGGTGTTCAGGTCCACGTTCCCGTCCACATCGCCTTCCACTTCGCCGGCCGCACGCACCGGCCGCCTCATCATTCTTCAACGAACTGTTGAAGGAGTCTTACGCCGGGATCCTCCCTCGTCAAGGGTCCCCCCGGACGGCGAGGGGTGGCGGACGGGCGACTTGGATGTTTCCATGAAGTGGAAAGAGAATTTCGCCAGGGAGAACGTAGCTCCCCACATGAGGAGGACCGGCAGACCTTCGCGGAACCCCCCGGACACCCGGACAAACAGCGCCTGACCGGCGAAGACGCCCGTTCGCGGGCGATGTGCCCGGCGGAAGGGCCCGGTAGGCTGCTGACTTGCCCATCCGCCTCGAAAGGACCGTTGACGTGCCGACGTCCAGCGCCAGCACCACCGACGCCGCCAAGCCCGCCGCCGCGACCGGCGGTGTCCAGTCCCTTGAGCGTGCCTTCGACCTTCTGGAGCGGATGGCCGACGCCGGGGGCGAGGTCGGGCTGAGCGAGCTCTCCTCCAGCAGCGGGCTGCCGCTGCCCACCATCCACCGGCTGATGCGCACGCTGGTCGCCTGCGGTTACGTACGCCAGCAGCCCAACCGACGGTACGCGCTCGGCCCGCGCCTCATCCGCCTCGGCGAGTCCGCCGCCCGCCTCCTCGGCACCTGGGCCCGCCCCTACCTCGCCCGGCTCGTCGAGGAGACCGGCGAGACGGCGAACATGGCGCTGCTCGACGGCGACGAGATCGTGTACGTCGCCCAGGTGCCGTCCAAGCACTCGATGCGCATGTTCACCGAGGTCGGCCGGCGGGTGCTGCCGCACTCCACGGGCGTCGGCAAGGCGCTGCTGGCCCACACCCCGCCGGAGGAGGTACGGGCGCTGCTCGCCCGCACCGGCATGCCCGCCGCGACCGAGAAGACGATCACCACTCCCGACGGCTTCCTGGAGGCCCTGGAGCAGGTGCGCACGGCGGGGTACGCCGTCGACGACAGCGAGCAGGAGATCGGCGTCCGCTGCATCGCGGTCTCGGTGCCCGACTCCCCCACGGCCGCCGCCATCTCCATCTCGGGCCCGGCGGGCCGCGTCACGGAGGCCGCCACCGAGAGGATCGTCCCGATCCTTCAGGGCATCGCGAACGAACTCTCCACGGCCCTCGCCAACCCCGCGAACAACGGCCAGGCCTGACCGGTCGGCCCCGGCGCCCCGCCCCGGCGGGCTTCCCGCCGGGGCGCGCCGCCCGGCCCGGTGGCTTTCCGGTGCCGCGGCCGCCCGGCGCGGCCCTTAGGTCGTGTCCGCAAAGTCTCGCCTGGCCCGCGGCGCCCTGCATGCGCTCCCCCAGAGGGGGGACCCCCAGCGGCGTTGTCGTCGGTCACCATGGCTCCG
>NZ_LWBU01000411.1 GCF_001646665.1 Streptomyces noursei
CCCGCCCCCCCCCCCGGCGGGGGACCGCGGGGGCCCGCGCGCGGGCCACCCCGCCGCCGTCGTCCGCGGGGAGGGGGGAGCCGGGCGCGGCCGGCCCCGCCCCCGGGGCCCCCCCCCCCGGCCGCGCCGGGGGGACGGGGGCCACCAGGGAGCGGGGCGGCGCCCGGCCCGGCGCCCGGGCGGGGGGGGCGGCCCCCCGCCG
>NZ_LWBU01000412.1 GCF_001646665.1 Streptomyces noursei
GGGCGGCGGGGGGGCCGGGGCGGGGGAGGAGGCGGAGGGCGGGCGCGGGGCGGAGGGGGGGGCGGGCGCGGGGTCGGATCGAGTGGCCTAGCTCGGGTGTGGGGCGGGTCTCGTGCGGGCGCAGGGGGGGGGGGGGCGGGGCGGGGCGCGGGCGGCGGGGGGGGCTGGGGCGGGGGCGGGGGATGGCGAGGCGGCGGGGCCGGCGGGGGGGGAGGGTGCGGGCGGGGGGGGGTTTGCTCGGTGTGGGCGGGGGGGGGGGGGGGGGGGGGGCGCCAGTTGCGGGCCCGGGGCCGGGGGGGGGGGGCGGGGGGCCGGCGGGGCCGCGGGCGCGGCGGCCGGGGGGGGCGGGGGGGGGGGGGGACGGGGGGGGGGGGGGGCGCGCGGCCGCGCCCCGCGGGGGGGGGGGGGGGGGGCGGGCCAGGGGGGGGGGGGGGGGGGGGGTGGGCCGGGGGGGGGGGGCCCGGGGGGGGCGGGGGGGAGGGAGGGGGGGGGGGGGGGGGGGGCGGCGGGGCTGCGGCGGGCGGGTTTTTCGTCGGTGGGGCATCGG
>NZ_LWBU01000413.1 GCF_001646665.1 Streptomyces noursei
TCTACTTGCCGGGCTTGACCCGCACGATCTCCACGGCCGTGGCCCCTCCGCTTCGCGGCGCGCCTTGGCTCGTGGCGCTCGCACCGGGCCATTGCGGGCTCGCTGCCGGCCACCCCGTGCGGATGCGTCCGGACCGGTCCGGCTCGACGATGGGGTCCATGACCGGGCCGCCCGTGATCGTCTACCCGCCGTCGCCGACGGGTGGCCGGCGGGTGCTCGTCGAGGGTGAGGCTCTCGGCCGGGCGTACCGCTTGGCCGACGTCGTCGACTTCCTCCGTCATGCCGGGCTCGAGTTGGACGAGCACGAGGTAGCCGAGTCCGGGTTGATCGAGTGGATAGGCGGCGGCCCGCACGTGTGGGGCGATCTTGACCACTGAGCAGTGGCTACGCGATGGACTACCCCAGCGACGCTGTCCCCTGGGGCGTCGCGGTGTCCCTCGACGGGGTGTCCTCCTAGGACTGTCCGGCCTGTCGTGCCAGGCCCTCCGCACCTAAAAGGGCTGGTCACGGCTGGGTTAGCTGCGTTTCCCGGTGGCATAGGATGCCGGTCGTGGGCATAAGGACAGACATCGAAGGCTTGGTGCGGGAGGCCGAACGGCTGATCCGCGATCAGGTGTGGGTGCTGTCGTTTGACGACCGCATGGTCGCGGCGAAGGCCGCTGCCGATCTGCTCACCGCCGTGGGCAACCCCGAGTGCCAGCAGACCTTGCCCGAGGTCGACCGGCTGGAGCACCTGCGTGAGGCGCTCGCTGCTGTGGCCATCGCCCTCGCCCACGTCCACGGGCGCCTGGCCTGGTTCCTCGGCGCCGCTGCCACCGCCCTAACACCGGTCCTGCACTGGCGCGCCATGCCCGCAGAGGACGGTTCCACCTTCGGCGCCGTCCCGCCGTCCCGCCAGCAGTACACGGAAGCCGAAGAGGCGATCCGTCGGCTCCAGAGTCTCCTTGCCAGCATCGCCATCGCCTGACACCCTCCCGCTC